>CAWALS010000011.1:0-23135 GCA_963782865.1 uncultured Gammaproteobacteria bacterium
TATGGCTTAAGTACTGCGGATAGTATTCTTCCTGCAGATCATGCAGCGTGAACGCAAACGCTCGGAAGACGCCATAAGGCAGGTCGAATAATATCGGCGCAATGACCTTATCGACCTCGGAGAATAATCCGAAAGGAAGTTCTCTGGAGTTCAATATCCTCGCAACCATGCTCCTTAGAACGCTCGCGGGACCAGGAAGGCGCGTGATGGGCAACCCAAGATTGTCATACCAATGATTGGAGTTGGTAGTGTAGAGGGTAAAGCGATGCTCGGGAAGCAGTCGCAGGGCTTCAATCATCGACAACGTATATTGAAGGTCCGCCGAATTGTGGTTCGCATACTGCTAGTATGCCTACGTCGCTCATAGTCACCCTGTCTCACGAAATTGTTACGCTATAATTATTATACTGCCAAGAGGCAACAACCCATCTGGCGGGGTATATGGGGCACGTTACCGAGGCAGAAAGCTGCCCGTGCGAGAACAAGATGCAGCGGCGGCTGACGATCGTTACACAGTGGTTTCCGCCTGAACAGTCGCCCTTCGGACAAATGATGTCGGAGTCGAGCAGAGGTCTGGCGGCGTGCGGCTGGGACGTTACCATTGTGACGGGATTTCCCAACCATCCGCAAGGATCAGTATTTAGCGGCTACAGAAAACGTTGGTTGACGCAAGAATACATCGGGCCGGTTCGCGTCTTGCGTGTATGGTTGGCAAACCTTCTCCAACCGCAGTTTGCTCGCGCGACTCGCGACGTTTGCCAGTTTCACGCTTACTGCATCGTGGCGGTTATTGGTCACCTCTCGACCCGATGCTATATTCGCGGTGCTGCAGCCGTCAGTATCGGGTTCGACCTGGCCGGTCCTTGCGCGCATAAAAGGTGCGCGTCTTGTATTGAACGTGCAGGATTTGCATCCGGACGTCCAGATCCAGTTAGGAATAATTCGAAATGCCTGGATTGATCAAAATGTTGCGCGCCATAGAGGCGTATGCATATGCCCATTGCGCCGCGCTGGCAGTAATCTGCGATCGTTTCCGAGAACACGTGATATCGCGAGGAGCTCCGCCTGAGCGGGTCTTTCTGCTCGAAAATTGGGTCGATACGGAAAGGATCCACCCAAGGAACAGGCCGGAGCGGAGTTCCGGCGCGACAACGGATTCACAACATTCGGACTTCGTCGCCCTATGGGCTGGAACACTCGGCCACGTATCGGGTGCCGCCGCCGTAATTCAGGCGGCAGAAGTGTTGCGTCAGCATCCGACGGTCCGTTCCTGATCGTCTGGGGAGGGCCCTTCAGAGAACTCTCTGACTAGGCAAGCCAGGGATTTAAACTTACCAATGTCACTTTTATGCAATTTCAACCCGAGAACAGATCGGCTGCAATGCAGAGTAGCGCGGACGTGTCGCTGGTTACATCGATGCGAAACTTCACGGAAGTCTCGGTGCCGAGCAAAGTGCTAGCCTATTTTGCCGCCGGGCGAGCAGTAGTCGCATCCGTGCCGGAGCAAGCGAGACGGCTCGCATAATTCGTCGCGCCACGGCCGGGATAATTGTGCCGCCGGACGATGGCCAGGCGCTCGCAGCTCGGCCGTCGAGGAGGCGAGCCGCAACAAGCGTCTATGCGGCAGATGGGTGAATCGGCGCGCGACTTCGCCGTCCAAAATCTTTCGGTGCAAGCAGCGGTGCAACGGTATGACTCGATGTTCCGCGACATTTGCGCCACAACGTGAGCATATCCGGTGAAAAATGCAGTACTTGCAAATGTGCCGGCGATAGTGCGCGTGCATCAGCAAGCTTTTCGCGGTTCTTGCTGACCGACCTAGGACCAGCCTTTCTATCCACCTATACGAGGGCTTTATCACTATTCCGGGCGGAACATCTGCTGATCGCGCAAAGCGCTGATGGGAAAATCGTCGGCCTCCTAGCAGCGACGTACGCGTACCCTCTGATTTTTTCCGCGCCATGCGCCGGCGCCAGGGATTCTCCATGGCTATTTGCGCCGTTCCGGGCCTGCTAAGACATCCGCTCCGTAATGGCGAGCGTTTGCTGTCCGCCCTGTTTTATCGCGGCGATCAGCCGGGGAATTGCGGGGATACTGGCTGCTAAGCAGCCTCGGTGTCGCGGCGGATCAGGGGCGCAAAGGCGTCGCCAGTAAGCTGATGGCATCATTTCCTCGAAATTCCCAACGAGCGGCGCCCAAGGCGTGTATCTTTTGACCGATCAACAAAATAATGACCTGGTGCTGAAGTTCTACGCAAATCACAAATTTGAAGCACGCGCAGTGAAAAGCCGGCGCGAGCGCATGGAGACCAGTACTCACGGTGCGAAAGTTCTGGCAGTGACAGCTGGTATTGCCTGCAGGATTCTATTCCTTTCGCCCTCCCTGAGATCGGCGACGAGGAGATCGCCGAGGTAATCTTATTCATCTTCGCTCGGGCTGGATTACTAGCGGCCCAAAACTAAGCGTTTCGAAGTGGATTTGGCTGCATTTATTGGCGGCGGGGTAAAGCCGTGAGCTGCAATTCGGCAACTTCCGGCCTTCACCTTGCTTTAGAAGCGGTAGGAGTCGGGCCGCGGCACCAAGTTCTCACAACGCCGTATACGTTCACTGCGACTGCGGAAGTTGTACGATACCTGGGCGCTCGAACCGGTGTTTGCGGATATAGACCGAGAGAGCTTTAATTTGGACCCGCATGGCTGGGAGGTCGCGACGCAATGCACAAGCCCTCAAGGCTGTGATTCCGGTTCATTTCGCGGGACAGTCATGTGATATGGATTCGTTGGGCTCGGCTCTGCTGGAATTATGAAATTCCGATGGTGGAGGATGCGGCGCATTCTTTGCCTGCAACCTTCAAGGGTCGAATGGTCGGAACTATATCCAAAGCCACCGTATTCAGTTCTACGCAACCAAGACCATTACAACCGGGGAAGGATGGAATGTCGTTTCGCGACGACGCTCGAGCTGTTACGGCGCGCACGTACAATGCGGCTGCATGGCATAAATCGGGACGTATTTGACCGGTACACTTCAAATACTCCCAGGTGGTTTTACGAGGTGGTTGCGCCCGGGATTCAAGTACAATATGTCGGATATCGCGGCGGCCATGGGCATACATCAGCTACGCAAAGCCACAGATTTCTCGACCGCCGCAGAGAGATCGCAGGACTTTATAGTCGGGCATTGCTTGGGTTGCCACTTAAGAATCCAAAGGTTCTGCGCCCCGACGATGTCCACTCCTGGCACCTGTATGTAATCCAGCTCGAACTGGAATCACTGACAATTGATCGGGCGAAATTTATCGAACTGATGGCGCAGAAGGGGCTGGATGCAGCGTACATTTCATTCCGCTGCATATGCAACCATGACTGGCGGACTGGGGACCAGTCTGAGCCCCGATAGCTTTCCTGTCGCAACCGATGTGTATTGTCGCGCGGTAAGCCTTCCCATTTACCCGCGGATGTCGAACGAGAAGTCGAGCGCGTCATCGGCGCTGTACAGCAGTAGCTTAGACGGTATTACGCGTTGATGGTAAAACGGCTGTTCGACTCGTCAGTTCCGCTTGCGGTCTGGTCCTGGCCAGCCCCTCGATTGCTGTCGGTTGCGTCTGCGGTGCGGTTCTGAAGTCGAGCGGTCCGCATTGTTTCGCCAAGAGCGGGTAGGACGAGGCGGAAAAATATTTAAAATTCTCAAGTTTCGAAGCATGTATTTTTCGCCAAAACCAGAGTCGCGGGGCGCAGTTGACAGCGTCCAATGATAGGCGGATTACTGCAATTGGATCCTTTCTGGCGGCGCACCAAACTTGATGAGCTGCCGCAGCTAATCAACGTGCTCAAAGGTGAAATGAGTTAGTTGGGCCGCGGCCGGAAGTTCCTCGCTTTGTAGAGATGTATCCAGCCGGATGCGTCGAAAGATCATTCTGTCGGTACGGCCAGGCATAGACAGATGAAGCCTCCATCGAGTTCCGCAACGAGGAACAGATGTTGGGCGATTCCGCAGACGCTGAAACGAGATATATCCAACGGATTCTGCCCCGAAAGCTCGAGCTTTATGCCAGCTACGTACGCCAGAACACCTTTTTGGGTGACTCGCGAATTCGCAAGGGTCGAACACTTATTGCCGTGGCGCTGTACCGAAGGCAGCGCTAAGCTGAAAAACGCGAGCACAGCGCGCCTTGGAGTCGCTAGAACTCCAGAAAATTCGCTGTGGTCGCGCCTGAAAGACGCTGCTACTCGTTCGCCGCATCAAAATCGCTCCGCCAATATCTTCATACCCTGAAAAGTGACATTGGGTTTCGCGTCCCGTCAATTTTGTCGGCACGCAGACGCGAGTTGAAGGCGCAATCCGCAAATCAAATCCGGTTCGTTTGGCCAACACTGCCGCTTCGTCCGCAAACAGGTTGTCCGGATAGTAGCTGTAGTCGATGACAGTGGTCCCAAGGATCAATGGTCAATTTGTGGTTGGTCGCGAAGGAAACGCGGTTTGGTGTGAATGCGGGCATGTAGCCAAAAAGCTCGCGTTCGCCACGGAATCGGTTCCACACGATAGGCGCTTGCGCTGTCGCTTGTGTATCCGGAAGTTGCCGCTTCGCGGCCTGCGAATACTCGGTTATCTCTGAAGCTGCCGGAACACATATCGCTGCGCTGGATCGGGGTCTCAATGTGAGGGGAAGCTGCTTCGATGACGGGTGTTGCCAAGCAGCCAGTTGAGAAAGCAATACCGAAAAACGCGCAGACCAACGTATTGATAGGTCGTCGTATTGCCTCCGGTAGTCAATATTGATCCACTGACAGTCGCGATTATGCGGCATCATGGCAAAGAGCGCGTGGGTCAGCCAGCGCTACAAAGGGGTATCCACCTATGCACAATTTTCAAAATAAGGCCTTCAACGTTACGCGTTTTTTTGAATGCGCGCACTCATTTGTGCGCCGTTTAGGGCAGAATTGGCCGGGTGCTGCCTGCTGGGTATTCATGTAGCTCGACTGCTTTATTCTGGAGGCGATTTGTCAAAGAAAGCCTTAATAACAGGCATCACAGGACAGGACGGGGCCTACCTAGCTGAGTTATTGCTCAAGAAAGGGTACATCGTTCATGGTGTGAAGCGTCGCGCTTCCTCGTTCAATACCGATCGAATTGATCATCTGTATCAAGATCCGCACGAAACAAATGTACGGCTAAAGCTCCATTATGGTGATCTGACCGATTCGACAAACCTGATTCGAATCATTCAAGAAGTTCAGCCGGATGAGATTTACAATCTCGCCGCGCAAAGTCACGTGGCGGTATCTTTCGAAACCCCCGAGTACACGGCGAATTCTGACGCCGTTGGAACGCTGCGCGTATTGGAGGCAATCCGCATTCTTGGCGCTTGAGAAAAAGACGCGCTTTTATCAGGCATCTACCTCAGAGATGTTCGGCAAAGTACAGGAGATTCCGCAAGCGGAGACCACGCCGTTTTATCCGCGGTCGCCCTACGGTGCCGCAAAGTCTACGCCTATTGGATCACCGTCAACTATCGTGAGGCCTACGGGATATATGCTTGCAATGGCATCTTGTTCAACCACGAATCGCCGATGCGCGGCGAAACTTTCGTGTCGCGCAAGATCACTCGCGCGTTGACGCGAGTGCATGTCGGATTGCAGGAGACCCTGCATCTCGGGAATCTTGATTCACGACGGGATTGGGGCCACGCCCGCGACTACGTGAAGGCGCAGTGGCTTATGCTCCAACAGAAAGTGGCGGAGGATTTCGTGATTGCGACCGGGAAGCAGTATTCCGTGCGCGATTTCGTGATTGCAGCGGGTTCTTTGCTCAATATGCGAATCGAATGGCGGGGCAAGGGCGTCGATGAGGTGGGCATAGACGCAAATACGGGACGTACGATTGTCCACGTGGACCCCCGATACTTTCGCCCAACCGAGGTGGAAACGCTGTTGGGTGATCCCTCCAAGGCGCGACAAAAACTCGGCTGGTCTGCGGAGGTAGCCTTCAGACGAACTGGTCGCGGAAATGGTGGCCTCCGATCTCGAGGAGGCCAAGCGTGACGCTCTCGTGGCCAAAGAGGGTTTCAAGGTTTACAGCCACCACGAGTAGGGTCGCGTGAAACTGACTCCACGATTCTCGGATTTACGTTGCAGGGCACCGCGGTTTGGTAGGTTCGGCGGTGGTTGGGTACTCAGAGAGCCACGGCTTTGAAAACCTCATAGTCCGCTCGCACGAGAACTCGATTTGACCGAGCAGAGCGCAGTTCGCAAGTTCTTCGACGAAACTCGTCCGCAGGCGGTCATCATGGCGGCCGCGCGCGTTGGGGGAATACATGCGAACAATTCTCATCCGGCGGGATTCTTGCGCGACAACCTGCTAATCCAAGACAACGTGATCGACGCTGCATATCGATCCGGCGTAGAAAAATTCGTTTTTCTGGGATCCAGCTGCATCTACCCAAAATTGGCTCCGCAACCCATCAAAGAGGACTACCTCCTCACCGGGTCCCTGGAGCCCACCAACGAGTGGTACGCGATCGCCAAGATTGCCGGCATCAAGATGTGCCAGGCCTATCGCCGCGAGTATGGCTTCAATGCCATATCCTTGATGCCAACCAACCTGTACGGTCCCGGCGACAACTTTGACTTGCAAAGCTCGCACGTACTTCCGGCTCTAATTCGCAAATTTCACGAAGCCAAGCGCCGGAATGACAAAAACGTCGAAATTTGGGGCACGGGCACCCCACGCCGTGAATTCCTTCACGTCGACGACCTGGCCGACGCGGTAGTGTATCTCTTGCAGAAATACGACGCGGAGCCGATCGTTAACATCGGTTGGGGTGAGGATCTGACCATTCGCGAGTTGGCGGAGGTCATCATGTCGGCGATTGGCTACAGTGGCGCATTAACCTTTGATCATTCCAAGCCCGATGGTACCCCTCGAAAGCTGCTCGATGTTTCTCGGCTGCATACGTCTTGGCTGGCGTCCGCGCATATCCCTTCGCAGCTGGCATCGAAAGTACCTACGCTTGGTTCAAAGAGCACGCCTCAGACGCGCGACTGTAAGAGCGCATCGCGCGTCAACCGCAATTCGAGTTCCGCGTTCTCCGCTAAAGTATTCGTAATGCGCGACGACATTGTTCTATTCCCTCGCGATTTCGGTACACTACGCGTGCTGAGGGATTTGTTGTCGTTAGGGGTTAGTACCAAAAATGGACCTCGACGATCAAACGGCTGCTGGGACTGATTCAGGGAGGTTTGTTTGGATCCCAAGTTGATGCGGAAAGGCGGAGATTTTGCGCGCAAGACCGTGGAATTGCCGCGCCGCCTGAAGCGACTGATCTCGGTTTGCACCGACTGCGTCATGATCCCCTTGGCCCTTTGGACTGCAATTAGTCTAAAAAATGGCCGCCCCGAAGCCAATATCTCCGACTGGCCCGCCTTCCTGGCGGTGATTGCCGTCAGCATTCCGATTTTCATTCGCGCCGGTCTTTACCGGGCGGTTATCCGATTCTTAGGCCACAAGGCGATTTTTGCCGTAGCCCTTTCCGTGGCCATCAGCGCCGTGATCGTAGGGATCGTGGGGGTGCTGTTTCAGATTCCCGTGCTGACCTGGAGCCTGGTGGCGATCTATGCCATTGTCGCGCTGCTCTATGTCGCCGGATCGCGCTTTGTAGTCCGCTATTACCTGCTGCGGCGCTACCTCATGCCGACGGTCGCGCGTGTAGCGATCTACGGTGCAGGCGAGGCGGGCGCCCACTTGTCGAATCTTTTGCTGACCACGCGTGCCTTTGATCCCGTCATTTTCATCGACGACAACAAAGGCCTGCGCGGCCGCTTTGTGAATGGATTAAAAGTCCACGTGCCAGACAACTTGCCGTCCCTGGTCAAGACGCACGGCATCGACCGGATTTTGCTTGCGGTGCCCTCGCTGACCCGTCGCCGTCGGCATGAGATCTTGACTCAGCTCGAGCCGTTGGGCGTGCATGTTCAAACCGTGCCTGACATCGAGCAGCTCGTGACCGGCAAGGCGAATCTGGCGGATTTGCGCGAAGTCGACGTGGCGGATTTGCTGGGCAGAGACGCTGTCCCGCCGAAAGACGGATTATTCGATGCCTGCATCCGCGACCGGGTGGTCATGGTCACCGGCGCCGGCGGCTCTATCGGATCCGAGCTGTGCCGGCAGATCATCGGGCTACACCCGCGTCGCTTGGTTCTGTTCGAAATGTCCGAGCTCGCGCTCTACAACATCCAAAGAGAGCTGCGCGCGCTGGCCGAAAAGAACGCGCTGCAGCTCGATCTGGTTGGCCTGATTGGCAATGCGCACGACCGCTTCCGGCTGCGCGACATTTTTTCCGCCTATCGGGTGCAGACCGTGTATCACGCGGCCGCCTACAAACACGTGCCCATCGTCGAACAGAACGTCGTCGCCGGCATTAACAACAATGTCATCGCCACGTGGTATGCGGCCGAGGCGGCGCACGAGGCTGAGGTCGAAACCTTCGTCCTGGTCTCCACCGACAAGGCGGTCAACCCCACCAATGTGATGGGCGCGACCAAGCGCTTCGCCGAAATTGTGCTGCAGGGCCTGCAGCGGCGCGGCAGCAAGACGCGGTTCTGCATGGTGCGCTTCGGCAACGTGCTGGCCTCGTCCGGTTCGGTGGTGCCTTTATTTAACGAACAGATCAATGCCGGCGGCCCGGTGACCGTGACGCACCCGGAAGTGATCCGCTACTTCATGACCATTCCTGAGGCAGCCCAGCTGGTGATTCAAGCCGGTTCCATGGCGGAGGGCGGCGATGTCTTCGTGCTCGATATGGGCAAGCCGGTGAGAATCGGCGATCTGGCCCGGCGCATGATTCACCTCGCCGGTCTGACCGTGCGCGACGAGAAGAATCCTGAGGGCGACATCGAGATCTCGTATACGGGTCTGCGGCCGGCGGAGAAGCTCTACGAAGAGCTGCTCATCGGCAATAACGTCACCGGCACGGAACATCCCATGATTCTGCGCGCCATTGAACACTCGCTGCCGTGGGAGCGCGTCCAGGAATTCTTGAATGAGATCATGGCCGCGATGAGCCGATTCGACTGCCAGCGCTCGCTGCAGCTGCTGAGCGATGTCGTGGCGGAATACACCCCCGCACCTCAACCCCACGATCTGGTCTGGGCTCGCCAGAGCACCATGCCCGCCGACGATCGCAAGGTAACCAGCCTCAAACCCCGACGAGTTGCTAGAATTACCGGTCCTTCGGATACCGCAAGACCCAACTAGCTTTAGCGTCGGGAGAGATTTTGGCAAACGGCTCCATCCTGGTCACCGGCGGCGCCGGATACATCGGCAGTCATGTCGTGCGGCAGCTCGGCGAGGCCGGCGAGCGCGTCGTCGTGCTCGACAATCTGAGCAAGGGTTTTCGGCAAGCGGTCACCGCGGGGGAGTTGATCGTCGGTGATGCCGGCGACTACCCGTTGGTGGCGCGGCTGATGTCGGAGCATCAGGTCGACACCGTGATGCACTTCGCGGCGCACACCGTGGTGCCGGAGTCGGTGGCGCTGCCGCTCAAGTACTACGGCAACAATACCTGCTGCACCCGCAGCCTGCTGCAGGCCTGCATTGACAACCAGGTTCAGAACTTCGTGTTCTCATCGACCGCCGCCGTCTACGGGCTGCCCATCCGATGGCTATGCCAGCGAGGAGTCCCCGACCGCTCCGATCAACGCCTACGGCACCTCCAAACTCATGAGCGAATGGATGCTGCGGGATGTCGCGGCGGTCAATCCGCTGCGCTATGTGGCGTTGCGCTACTTCAACGTGGGCGGCTCGCACCCTGGAGGATTGATTGGCCAGTCGACGCCGGGCGCGACCCTGCTCACCAAGGCCGCCTGCGAGGCCATGGTGGGCAAGCGTCCGCACGTATCGGTGTTCGGCAGCGACTACCCCACACCCGACGGCACGGGGGTGCGCGACTATCTGCATGTCGAGGATTTGGCGGCCGCGCATTTGAACGCGCTGGATTATCTGCGCCGCGGCGGCAAGTCGACCATCCTCAACGTGGGCTATGGCCGCGGCTACTCGGTGCGCGAAGTGTTGCGCATGGTGGAAAAAGTGGCTGGAAAACCCCTGAACATTCGCGAGGAACCGCGCCGTTTAGGGGATCCGGCGTACCTGGTGGCCCGCGCCGAACGCGTGCGCAGCGAGCTCGGCTGGCGGCCGCGCTATGACGATCTTTCCGCCATTGTGTCGAGTTCGCTGGCGTGGGAGCGTAAGTTGCTCCAAGACCCCTGGAAGAACTGACTTCAATTCCGCTGAGCCCGGCTCGCGCGGAATACTCTGGCAGGCACCAAGGGGCGCCGAGCCTTTACTTGATCCCGCAAAACCGCTAGGCTTTCCGGCTCTTTTCCCAGTCAAATCAGAATATTACGCATGAGAATCACGATCTTCGGCTCAGGTTACGTGGGCCTTGTCACGGGTGCTTGCTTGGCCGATGCCGGCAATGACGTGCTCTGTGTCGATGTGGATGAGCGCAAGACCGCGATGCTTCAGCGCGGCGAGGTGCCGATCCACGAGCCGGGCTTGGAGTCGCTCATCAAGCGCGGTGCCGACGCGGGGCGCCTGCACTTTACGAGCAATGCCAAGGAAGGCGTCGACCACGGCTTGTTCCAGCTCATCGCCGTGGGCACGCCGCCCGACGAGGACGGCTCGGCGGACCTGCGCTACGTGCTCGCGGTGGCCCGCACCATCGGCGAGCTCATGAGCAACTACAAGGTGGTGGTGACCAAGTCGACCGTTCCGGTGGGTACCGCGGACAAGGTGCGCGCGGCGGTGCGGGACTCCCTCGTCAAGCGCGGGTCCAACTTGGAGTTCGATCTGGCTTCGAATCCTGAATTCTTGAAGGAGGGCGCCGCCATCGCCGACTTCATGAAGCCGGATCGAGTGGTGGTGGGCACCGACAGCGACCGCGCCGCCGAGCTGCTGCGCGCGCTCTACGAGCCCTTCACCCGCAACCGCGAGCGCATGATCGTCATGGACGTGCAAATCGGCGGAGCTCACCAAGTACGCGGCCAATGCCATGCTGGCCACCAAAATCAGCTTCATGAACGAGCTGGCCAATCTCGCCGAACGCTTCGGCGCCGACATTGAATCGGTGCGCATCGGCTTGGGTTCCGATCCGCGCATCGGCTATGCCTTCATTTACCCCGGGGTGGGGTACGGCGGGTCCTGCTTCCCCAAGGACGTTCAGGCGCTGCAGCGCTCCGCTCAAGACGTGGGCTATGACGCCGGCATTCTCGCCGCGGTCGAAAGCGTCAACAACCGCCAGAAGCAGGTGCTGTTTCGTAAGATCAAGGCGCATTTTGGCGATCTGCGCGGCAAGACCGTGGCGCTCTGGGGGCTGGCGTTCAAGCCCAATACGGACGACATGCGCGAGGCCGCCAGCCGGGTCCTGATGGAATCGCTGTGGTCGGCCGGCGCCACGGTGCGCGCCTACGATCCGATCGCCATGCCGGAGTGCAAAAGGATCTACGGCGAGCGCGCCGATCTGACGCTCTGCAAAACCGGGCCCGAAGCGCTGCTGGGGGCCGATGCCTTGGCCATCGTCACGGAATGGCGCGAGTTTCGAAGTCCGGATTTCGAGCACATCAAGGCGACGCTGCGTTCCCCGGCGATCTTCGACGGGCGCAATCTCTACGATCCCGAACAGATGCAGAAGGCGGGCTTTGACTATTATGCGATCGGTCGCGGGAAGCTCTCACCGTGAGTAAATCGTGAGCGCCGTAATCCCGGTGATTCTCTCGGGCGGCGCCGGCACGCGGCTCTGGCCGTTATCCCGCGAGATGTATCCCAAACAACTGCTGGCCCTCACCAGCAAGCAGACCATGCTGCAAGATACCGCGGCGCGCCTGGCGACGATTGCCGATGCCATGCCGCCGATCGTCGTCTGCAACGAAGCCCATCGCTTCACCGTGGCCGAACAGCTGCGCGCCGCAGGTGTGCCCGCTTCGGCCATCCTGCTCGAGCCCGCGGGGCGCAACACCGCGCCCGCCGTGGCGCTCGCGGCCTTGAAGGCGCTCGATATCGATGCCGAGGCGACGCTGGTCGTCGCGCCGGCGGATCATGTCATCCGCGATGTGCGCCAGTTCTCGCAAGCCGCCGATGTGGCCGTTTCCCTGGCCCAACAGGACAAGCTGATCACCTTCGGCATCGTGGCGCATGCGCCCGAGACCGGCTACGGCTACATTCGGCGCGGCGACGGAGTCGGACCTGCATATCCTGTGGCGCAATTCATCGAGAAGCCGCCGCTCGATCTGGCGGTGCAATTCGTCGCCACCGGCGATTACTACTGGAACAGCGGCATGTTCGTGTTCAAGGCCAGCCGCTATCTGTCGGAGTTGCGCAATTTTGCGCCCGATATCCTCGAGGCCTGCACGGCCGCCTACCAGGCCGCCCAGGCGGACTTGGATTTCGTGCGCATCGACAAGGCCGAATTCATCAAGTGCCGCGGCGAGTCGATCGACTACGCCGTCATGGAGAAGACTAAAGATGCCCTGGTGTTGCCGCTCGATGTCGGTTGGAGCGATGTCGGATCGTGGTCCTCGCTGTTCGATGCGCTGCCGGCGGATGAGGAGGGCAATGTCCTGCAGGGCGATGTGCTGATGCACGACACGCACGATTGCTACGTGCACTCGACCAGCCGCTTGGTCGCCGCGGTCGGCATGGAAGATCACATCATCGTCGAGACCAAGGATGCGATCTTGGTGGCGCCCAAGGACCGGGTGCAGGACGTGAAGGATCTGGTGGCCAAGATCAAAAAATCCGGCCGCTCCGAGTCGGCGCTGCACCGCGAGGTGTTTCGGCCCTGGGGCAGCTACGACAGCATCGACAGCGGCGATCGCTTCCAGGTGAAGCGGCTCTCGGTCAAGCCCGGCGGCGTGCTGTCGCTGCAAATGCACCACCATCGCGCGGAACATTGGATCGTCGTGCAGGGCACCGCGCGCATCACGCGCAATGACGAGACGTTCTTGCTCGCGGAAAATGAATCGACCTACATCCCGGTGGGCGCCACGCATCGCATCGAGAATCCGGGCAAGGTTCCGCTGCACATCATCGAGGTGCAGTCCGGCTCCTACCTGGGCGAAGACGACATCGTGCGCTTCGAGGATAATTACGGCCGTAAAGGGACCAACACGTGAGTTCGATCACGTGCTTCAAGGCTTACGATTTACGCGGCCGCATCCCCCAGGAACTCAATGACGAGGTGGCCTATCAGGTGGCGCGCGGCTACGCGCAGTTTCTTCGGCCGAAACGCATCGTGGTCGGCCGCGACATCCGCTTGAGCAGCGCAGGTCTCGCCGATGCGGTGTGCCGCGGTTTGACCGACAGCGGCGTCGATGTGTATGACATCGGCGTCTGCGGCACGGAAGGGGTGTACTTTGCCACCTTCGACGGCGGCTACGATGGCGGCATCATGATCACCGCCAGCCACAATCCGCCCGACTACAACGGCATGAAGTTCGTGCGCGAGCAGTCCAAGCCGATCAGCGCCGACAATGGTTTGGCAGAGATTCGCGCCTTGGCCGAGCGCGGCGAGTTTGAAAAACCGCAGGGCCTCGGCGTGCGCCATCGCATCGATATCATGGACGCCTATATCCGGCATCTGCTGTCCTACGTGGATGTCGCGAAGCTGAAACCTTTGAAGATTGTCGTGAACGCCGGCAATGGCGGGGCGGGGCTGATCATCGATCAGCTCGAGCCGCATCTGCCGTTCCAGTTTCGTCAAGATTCACCATCAACCTGACGGTCACTTTCCGAATGGGATCCCCAATCCCATGCTCGAGGAGAATCGCCGACCGACGGTGGCGGCTATCCTTGAGCACGGCGCGGATTTCGGCATCGCCTGGGACGGGGACTTCGACCGCTGTTTTTTGTTCGATGAGCAGGGCGGTTTCATCGAGGGCTACTACATTGTCGGACTGCTGGCCTCGATACTGCTGCGCGGCCAACCCGGCGGCAAGGTGGTGCACGACCCGCGCCTGACCTGGAACACCATCGAAATCGTCGAGTCGAGCGGCGGCGCCGCGGTGCTGTCAAAATCCGGCCATGCCTTCATCAAGCAACGCATGCGCGAGGTCGACGGCGTGTACGGCGGGGAGATGAGCGCGCATCATTATTTTCGCCGCTTCGCCTATTGCGACAGCGGCATGATTCCGTGGCTGGTGATCGCGCAGATCCTGTCCGAGAGCGGCCGCAGCCTGTCCAGCTTGGTGGGCGAGCGCATCGGCCGATTTCCGGTGAGCGGTGAACTCAACTATCGTATTCCCGATGCCAAGGCGGCGATTGCTTGAATTCGAGCAGCGCTATGCACGGGAGGCCTTGAAGTTGGATCGCACCGACGGCGTGTCTTTTGAATTCCCGGAGTGGCGCTTCAATCTGCGCACCTCGAATACCGAGCCCTTGATACGCTTGAATGTCGAGGCGCGCGGCTCGGTGCCGCTCATGCAGGCGAAAACCGCCGAATTGCTGGGTCTGCTCAAATCGCAGGGAGCGGTTGCCGCCGATCACTGATATGCCTACGCCCAAACTCAGCGTCGTGATTCCGGTCTACAACGAAGAGGCGGTGCTGCCGACCTTGTTCGCGCGCCTCTATCCGGCGCTCGATGCGTTGCAGATCCCCTATGAGATCGTGTTCGTCAACGATGGCAGCAAGGACAAATCGGTCGCGCTGCTGCGCCAGCAATTCCAAGCGCGCCCGCAGGAAACCCGCGTGGTGCTGTTTCATGCCAACTTCGGCCAGCACTCGGCGGTCATGGCGGGCCTCGCCTATGCGCGCGGCGAATATGTCGTGACGCTGGATGCGGATCTGCAGAATCCGCCGGAAGAGATCGGCAAGCTGGTCGGCAAGCTGGATGAAGGCTTCGACTATGTGGGCACCATCCGCCAACAGCGGCAGGATTCGCTCTGGCGGCGCACCCTCTCCAAGGCCATCAACCAGATTCGCGAATGGATCACCCCGGTGCGCATCACCGACCAAGGCTGCATGATGCGCGGCTACGCCCGTTCGGTGGTGACGGCGCTCAATCAGACGCGCGAGGTCAACACCTTCATTCCGGCGCTGGCCTCCCTGTACGCGATGAAGCCCATCGAGGTGCCGATCGCCCATGAGGAGCGATTCGCCGGGCGCTCGAAATATTCGCTGTACAGTTTGATCCGCCTGAATTTCGATTTGATCACCGGATTTTCCGTGGTGCCGCTGCAGCTCTTTTCCATGATCGGCATGCTGGTGGCGCTGATGTCCGCCATGCTGTTCGTGGTGCTCATCGTGCGCCGCATCTTCATCGGTTCCGAGGCGGAGGGCCTGTTCACCCTGTTCAGCGTGGTGTTTCTATTCATTGGGCTGGCGCTGTTCGGCATCGGCCTGCTCGGCGAGTACGTGGGACGCATCTACGCGCAGGTGCGCGAGCGGCCGCGCTATATCGTCGAAGCGGTGCTCGAGGAGAGCGACGAGGCGCCCATTCTGGAGCGGAGGGTGGCGCTGCATAGTTCGCGGGATGTCTCTTAAGGTGTCGACCGCCAGCGTGTTTGCCTACCGCGGCCAGGCTGCCCTGCCGTGACCAGTGCGGTGGTATTCGCCTACAGCGAGGTCGGCGTGCGCTGTGTGCGCGAGCTGTTGGCGCAAGGAGTTAAGATTCCACTGCTCTTCAGTCACGCCGATGATCCCAAGGAATCCCAGTGGTTCGGCAGCGTGCAGCAACTGGCCGAAGGTCACGGGCTGAAGGTCGTGACGCCGGACTCGCCCAACACGGCGCAGTGGCTTGCAGAGGGCGCTGCCCTCGAGCCGGATTTTGTTTTCTCCTTCTACTACCGCTACATGCTCGATAAGGCGTGGATTACGCTGCCGCGCTTGGGCGCGCTTGAACATGCATGGGTCGCTGCTGCCGAAATACCGGGGCAGGGCCCCGGTGCACTGGGCCATCATTCACGGTGAAACCACGACCGGCGCCAGCCTGCACTACATGGTGGAGAAGCCCGATGCCGGGGCGCTGGTGGATCAGGAAGCGGTGCCCATCCTGGAGAACGACACGGCGCTTGCAGTCTCTTTCAAGGTGGCCGACGCCGCCCAGACCGTGCTGCGCCGCAGCCTGCCGCGTTTGATCGCGGGCACTGCGGCATCCCGGCCCTTGGACCTGAAGCAGGGATCCTACTTTGGCCGCCGCACCCCGGAGGATGGGCGCATTGATTGGCACTGGGGCGCGCGTGCCATCCACGATCTGGTCCGCGCCGTCGCGCCGCCTTTTCCGGGCGCCTTTACCGAAGTGAACGGCTGTCGGCTCACGCTGCTGGAGACGCGCCTGGATACGCATCCCGTGAAATATCCGGCTCAAAGCCCCTGCATGTACACCGCGGACGGCACCTGGTATGCCGACTGCGTCGACGGCGCACGCCTTAAGATTTTGCAATTGAGTGTAAATGGCGAGACGCTGCCGCAGAATACCGTGCCGCGCGCGCTGTCGCCGCAACCGATCGCACTCGCCTGAAAACATCGAGGTTCATTTGAAAAACGTACTGATTCTTGGCGTCAATGGATTCATCGGCCATCACTTGAGCAAGTACATCCTGGCGCATACCGATTGGCATATTTACGGCATGGACCTGCAATCCGAGCGCGTCGGCACCCTGCTCGGCAACCCGCGCTTTCATTTCGTGGAAGGCGATATCACCATCAACTTGGAATGGGTCGAGTATCACGTGCGCAAGTGCGATGTGGTCCTGCCGCTGGTGGCCATCGCGACTCCCGCGACCTATGTTCGCGAACCGCTGCGGGTGTTCGAATTGGATTTCGAGGCCAACCTGCCCATCATTCGCCACTGCGTCAAATACAAAAAGCGCGTGGTGTTCCCCTCGACTTCCGAGGTGTACGGCGCCAGCCGCGACAAGGAGTTCGATCCGGAAACCTCAGAACTGGTGTTGGGTCCCATCCATAAGCAGCGCTGGATTTATTCCTGCGTGAAACAGCTCCTGGATCGGATCATCTGGGCATATGGGCAGCAGGGACTGCAATTCACGCTGTTTCGCCCCTTCAATTGGATCGGCTCCGGCCTCGATTCCATGGACGATCCGAAGGAGGGCAGCTCGCGGGTGCTCACGCAATTCCTAGGACATATCGTGCGCGGCGAGCCGATCAAGCTGGTCGATGGCGGCACGCAAACTCGCGCCTTTACCTTCATCGACGATGCGGTCGAGTGCCTGACCACCATCATCGATAATCCCAACGGCATCGCCGACGGCAAGATCTACAACATCGGCAATCCGCACAATCTGTATTCCATTCGCAAGCTCGCGGAAATGATGCTGGAAATCGCCCGCTCGCGTCCCGAGTACGCGCCGACCGCGCGCAACACCCAGCTGATCGACGTCTCGGCCTTCGACTACTACGGCAAGGGCTACGCGGACATCCCGGCGCGCCTGCCCTCGATCAAGAACACCACGGCGGAACTGCATTGGACCCCGAAGACCGATATGCGCACGGCGCTCAAGGCCATCTTCGATTCCTACGCGCACGCCTTGCCCTCCGCCTCGGCACTGTTGTCGCGCGATGCTTAAAGACGCGCACATCGGCCTCAAGGTCGATGTGGACACCTTGCGGGGCACCCGCGAGGGCGTGCCGCGGCTCACGGCGCTGTTTCAGAAGCTGGGCGTGGATGCCACCTTTTATTTTTCGGTGGGTCCGGATCACACCGGCCGCGCCCTGCGGCGGGTGTTTCGCAAGGGCTTTGCGCAAAAGGTCGCCCGCACCTCGGTGCTCAAACACTATGGCTTGAAAACGCTGCTCTACGGCGTGCTGCTGCCCGGCCCCGAGATCGGACTCAAAGCCGGGGAAGTCATGCGCGGCGTGCACGCCCACGGCTTTGAGGTGGGGCTGCACACCTATGATCATGTGCGTTGGCAGGACACCGTGGCCGGCGCTTCGGAAGCCTGGACGCGGCTCGAGTTCGAGCGCGGCATGAATGCCTTCAAAGGCGTGTTCGGCTTCTATCCGAAATCGCACGCCGCCGCCGGCTGGCAGATCAATGCCCACGCGCTGGAACTCGAGCGCGAATATGGCTTGGCCTACGCCAGCGACACCCGCGGCCAAACACCCTTCTGGCCGATGCTTCAAGGCCGGCGCAGCGCCTGCCCGCAATTGCCGACGACCCTGCCGACGTTCGATGAATTGCTCGGCAGAGACGGCATCGACGAATCCACGATCGCGGACGCGGTATTTCGCCTCTCGGAAGCGCAGGCCGCAACCAGCGCGGACCGGTTGCAGGTGTTCACGCTGCACGCCGAACTGGAGGGCATGCTGTTGCTGAACGCCTTCGAGTCATTGCTCACGCGGTGGCAGGCCGCAGGCGCCACGATCACGCGCATGGCGGCAATTCACAAACAAGCCATCCAGCGGCCGCTGCCGGATCAGACCGTCATCATGGGCGAGGTGCCGGGACGCTCAGGGTTGCTTGCGATTCAGCCTCCGATCGCGGAGCCGGCGTGAGTCTGAACGCCGAGCCCAACTCGCGCGCCCGGTGGCTGTATTGGGGGCTGGCAGGGCTCCTCAGCGTGGTATGGCTGGCGGCCTTGGCGGGCCGGCCGCTGTTCAACCCCGACGAAGGCCGCTATGCGGAAATTCCGCGCGAGATGCTGAGCGGCGGCGACTGGGTCATTCCGCACCTCAATGGCCTCGACTACATTGAAAAGCCGCCGCTGCAGTTTTGGGCCACGGCGGCGACCTATCGCGTGCTGGGAGTGAACGAGTTCTCCGCGCGCCTGTACACCGCACTCACGGCGCTCGCGACCGTGGCCCTGATCGGATTCTTAGGCAAGCGGCTGTGGGGCGCGGGGCCGGCTGGCGCGCCGCGGCGGTGCTGTCGGGCATGTTCATGTTCGTGATCCTGGGTCAGCTCATGACCTTGGACATGAGCCTGACATTTTGGATGACGGCGAGCCTGGCGGGTTTTTTGTTGGCGCAGCAGGCCGGCGCGGGGCAGCGCGGCTGGATGCTGTTGGCGTGGGCGGCGGCGGCCTGCGGGGTCTTGACCAAGGGTCTGGTCGCCGCTGCCATCCCCGCTGCGGTGCTCGTCATCTACAGCCTGTGGATGCGCGATTTTTCGCCCTGGCGCAAGCTGCACTTCAAGTGGGGTTTGCCGCTGTTCTTGAGTATAGCGGTGCCCTGGCACTGGCTCGCGGCGCACAGGCTCGACGACTTTCTGCAGTTTTTTTTCGTGCATGAGCATTTCGCGCGCTACTTGACGCCGATCGCCGATCGGCACGAGTCCTGGTGGTTCTTCGGCTGGGTCTTTTTGGCCGGGACGGTGCCCTGGACCGTGCCAGCATTGCGCGTGCTCGCGACCGGCTGGCGCACGCCCCGCGGTCCCTTCAGCCCGACCTTATTCCTCTGGATCTGGGTCGTGTTCATCTGCGTGTTCTTCTCGATCTCCGACTCCAAACTCATGCCCTACATCCTGCCGGCGATGCCCGCCTTGGCGCTGCTGATCGGCGCCCAGCCGCTGCCCGCCCTGAAGCGGGATATGCTGATCACGAGCATTTTGACGACCGGCGCGGCGCTGCTGCTGGGCGCGGCGAGCTTCGCGCTGCCGCGACTGATTCCCGACTCGCCCAAGCAGCCTTACTTTTTGCTGCTGGCGAAGCCGGTGCGCGAGGTCGCGGTGCTGCTGCTGCTGTCGGGCCTCTATGTCTGGGTGCAGAAGGCCGGCGATGCGACCCGCGCGGCGGCGGTGCTCGGCGCCGGCTGGTGCCTGGGGGTGCTGCTGCTGGTCAGAACGGTATCCCTGCTCGCGCCGATCTATTCGGGCATCGACCTGGCCGCCGCGTTGCCCGCGGCGGATCGGTCCGCACCGCTCTACAGCGTTCGCACCTACGATCAATCCCTGACCTTTTATCTGCAGCGAACCGTCATGCTGGTCGGGTATCGTGGCGAGCTGGAGTACGGCTTGCGCAGGGCCCCCGATCGAGAAATCGACGTCGATGAATTTCTGGCCGCGTGGCATGCGCAAGCCAAAGCCTACGCGGTCATGGACAAGGGCACGTTCAATACCTTTAAGGAGCGCGGCGTGCCCATGCGAACGGTCGGTGCAACGGTGAGTCAAGTGATGGTGGCACGGCAATGACTTTAATAACCTGGGTGTTGATTTTGACCGGCGTGGGGTTGAACGCGGCGGCGCAGCTGCTGCTGAAAGTCGCCACCAAACCGCTCGCGCACTTTACGGCGTTCAACGCCGATATCTTGACCAGCAGCGTCGCGATCCTGTTGCGCAGCGTGCCGTTTTGGAGCGGCATGCTGTGCTACGCGGCGAGCGTCTGCGTGTGGGTCGCGGCGCTCTCCAAGGCGCCGGTCAGCACGGCCTATCCGATGTTGTCCTTGGGCTATGTCGTGGTGGCCGCCGTGTCGGTGACGTGGCTCGGCGAGGCGCTGACGCCGGCCAAGATGCTGGGTATTGCCCTCATTTGCACCGGCGTGGTGTTGGTGTCGCGGAGCTCGATATGAAACCTTTCCTACCCTTCACGCGCCCGGCCATCGATGAGCAGAGCATCGCGGCGGTGGCGGAGGTGTTTCGCTCCGGACAACTGGCCAGCGGCCCCAAAGTCGCCGCGTTCGAAGCGGATCTCGCCGCCTACCTAGGCGGCGGCCGTCAGGTGCGGGTGATGACCTCCGCCACCGCGGGACTTGAAATGGCGCTCGAAGTCGCCGGCATCGGGCCGGGCGATGAAGTCATCGTCCCCGCGATGAGCTTTGCAGCCAGCGCCAATGTGGTGGCGCGCCTGCGCGCAAAACCGGTCTTCGTCGATATCGATCTTTATACCCGCAACCTCGATCTCGATCGGGTTCCCGCGGCGATCACGCCCAAGACCCGCGCCATCATGCCGGTGCATTTCGCCGGACTGCCCGTGGACATGGACGGCCTCTACGGCCTGGCGGCGGAACATGGACTGCGCGTGGTCGAGGACGCGGCCCATGCCATCGGTTCGAAATACAAGGACAAGCCCATCGGCAGCTTCGGCGATCTGGTGGTATTCAGCTTCCACCCCAACAAGAACATGACCACCATCGAGGGCGGCGCGATCAGCACCGGCGATGCGCTGGCGGCGGAGCTCTTGGAGCAGTACCGCTTTCACGGCATCAAGCGCAATGCCGCTGGCGAAGTCGATGTGATGTTTCCCGGCGCGAAGAGCAACCTCACCGATGTGGCCGCGCAAATCGGCATCGATCAGCTGCGGCGTCTGAACGGATTCAATGCGCGCCGCCTCGAGCTGGCCGGCCGCTACTTCGATGAGTTTCAAGGCTACGGCGCAGTGGTCCTGCCGGCCCGCGGCGACTCGGGACACAGCTGGCACATGTTTCAGGTGTTGATCGATTTCGCTGCGCGCGGCATGACTCGGCCAGGATTTCAGAAAGCGATGGCGGACCGCGGCATCGGCATCGGCGTGCACTATCCCAGTATTCCCGAGTTTGAAGTTTTATCGCGAGGCGGGCTATCGCGACGAAGATACGCCGGTCGCCGCGCGAGTCGGGCGCGAGACCGTGACGCTGCCGCTTGTTTCCCGCCATGGCGGATGAGGATGTGGCACGCGTGGTCGGAGAGATCAAGAGCGTGCTGCAATAGTTCTGAAATAGTCAGGCTTTCGCGTCCACGCTGCAGACAAATGCGTCCACTTTTTGCGCGGATTCTTCGTGCGCTTGCGGCGCATTTAGGGATGGCGCAGACTGCCAGCCCCCTCGCTAAATTTCACTCCAAAGGAATTCTCATCATGAAGCGTTTAATGATTCTTGCGCTAGGCGGTGCAGTTCTCGCCGCGCCGCTGTACGCGGCCCTGCCGGTGGGCGCCAAGGCTCCTGACTTCACCACTGAAGCGACCCTCGCCGGCAAGCCATTTACGTTTTCCTTGGCCAGTGCGCTGAAGAAAGGACCGGTGGTCCTGTACTTCTATCCCGCCGCGTTCACGCCGGGTTGCACCGTCGAGGCGCATAACTTCGCCGAGGCGACCGATAAGTTCAAAGCCCTGGGCGCGACGGTGATCGGGGTCTCGCACGACAACATCGACACGCTCAATAAATTTTCCGTGAGCGAATGCCGCAACAAATTTGCGGTCGCCGCCGATGCGGACCAGAAAATCACCAAGGAATACGACGCGATCCTGGCGCAGAAGCCGGAGTATGCCAATCGCACCTCCTATGTCATCGCGCCCAACGGCAAGATCATTTACGAGTACACGGCCTTGAATCCCGACAAGCATGTCGAGAACACCATGGCCGCGGTCGAGAAGTGGAAGTCGGAGCACAAGAGCTAGTATGTCCGGGCGGCCGGGCCGGCAACCGCCGGCCCGGCTGCTCCTTGTACCTCGCGGATGAAGTCCAGCACCGCCGCCGCACATTCTTGAGGACAAGTCTGCAGCAGCAGATGCGGCCCATCGACATCGACCCGCCGCGCGTGCGCGATGCCGCGCATGATCTTCTCGGTGGCGGCCTTCGATACCACCCGGTCGCGGGTCGCGCAGAGCACCAACGTCGGTACCGAGATCTCAGCCAGTCTTGCCGTTTCATCCACCGCCAACAGCGCGGCAATGCGGCCGCGAATGACGCCGGCCGCGACACCCGCCATCGCGCGCTCGGATTGACGCGGTGCTCTGGACGGCGACGCCGAGCCCCACATCAGCGGCGCTCGCAGCCAGCGCGGCAGGGACTTCAACGGCAGGAAGGCCGCGAGGCGCCGTGCCCAGGCTAAGCGAGGGAAGGGATTGCTGGCGAAGGTGACGGACAGAATGAGGCCCGCAAGCCCCGGCGGCGGACGCGCCGCGATGCGAATGGCGAGGGGCCCTGAAAAGGATTCGCCCAGGAGCACGAAGGCACCGCGGCTGGGCAATGCCGCTCGCACCAGGGTCTCGAGTTCGTCATAGCTTAAGGGGACGTCGGGGGGATAGCGCACCACCTGGGCGCTCACGCCAAGATCCAGGGCCTTCAAAAGCTCGGCAAACAACTTACCGGTGCCATCCAAGCCGGGCAGTAGAACGAGGACCGGGGCTCTCACATCACCCGCCACCACGGCACGGCGATGATCGATGACTTCTTAACAATCAGTGTTAGATAATCCACCATCAACTGTTAACTTATC
>CAWALS010000012.1:0-18861 GCA_963782865.1 uncultured Gammaproteobacteria bacterium
AGACCCGGCTGCGGCTTTCGGTCGATTCTGGCGCGGTGGGCACCGCAGCGCACCGTCCGGCGCACAGCTCCAGGACGAAGTCGGCACGCCCGACTCGATACTGTTGATCGGCGATGCGGCCTTCGATGCCCGATCCAGCGCAAGAATTTACCTCGCTGACCCCGAGTGCCGGGGATTCCTTGGCAAACGCGCGAGCGATGGGGTGCCCGGAGTACCGCTCGAGCGCGGCGGCGATGCCGAGGCAACGCTCGCGATCGGCGCCGGACCGCAGCAGATGCAGCTCGGTCAGCACGGGCTGCCCGAAGGTCAGCGTGCCGGTTTTGTCGAAGACCACCCGATCGGCGCGGGCGAGCGTCTCGAGCGCCCGACCGCGCGTGACGATGAGTCCGGTCCTTGCCATTTGAGTCGTGGCCGCGGCCAGCGCCGCCGGCGTGGCCAGCGACAACGCGCACGGGCAGGTGACCACGAGCACCGCGAGCACGGTGGGAAAGGCGCGCGCGGCATCCGCGTGCAGCCAATAGAGCGCGGCCACTGCCGCCAGCGCCAGCACGCCCGCGACGAACCAGGCGGCCGCCGCGTCCGCCACCACGGCAATGTGCGGCCGACTGGCGCGCGCCCGCTCGAGCAAACGCGACACGGCTGCCAGGGTCGAGTCTTGACCGACTCGGGTGATCCGCATGTCGACGGCGTTCGACAGGTTGAGCGTTCCGGCGACGAGGTTTTCGCCCGTTTGCCGGACGCGCGGCCGCGATTCACCGGTCAGCATGGACTCATCGATTTCGCTGCGGCCGCAGAGAATTTCACCGTCTGCCGGTACCCGCTCGCCCGGCAGAATCCGCACTCGATCGCCGGCGCGGAGTTCCTCGGGAACCACGCGCTCTTCCCCCGTCTCGCTGATGCGCAAAACGCTCTCGGGCAGCAGGCGCGCGATCGCGTCTTGCTGCAGGCCGAAACCATTGCGCAGCGACATTTCCAGGAAGCGTCCGAGCAGCAGGAAAAACGTGAACATGACCGCCGAATCGAAGTACACGGCGCCGCGTCCGTGCAGCGTCGCCCACACACTCCATAGATAGGCAGCCGCGATCGACAGCGCCACCGGCAGGTCCATGACCAGGGTATGCATGCGCAGGCCGCGCCAGGCGGCGATGAAAAACGGTTGCGCGGCATACAGCACGACCGGCGTGGCCACCAGCAGGCTGACGAATCGCAGCAGCTGCTCCAGATCCGGGGCGATGCCGTCGAGTGCGCCGGCGTACAAGGACACGGCGTACGTCATGACTTGCATCATTCCGAAACCCGCGACAGCGAGACGCTTCAGAGCGCTGCGCCGCTCGGCCAGCCATCGAGGGCCGCCGGGCGTGAAACTCAAGGGGCGCGGATCGTAACCCAGCGCATAAATTCGCTCGAGCACCCGGCTCAAGGACACTCGCTTCGGATCGAAGCGAATCTCAGCGCGGCAGCTGGCGGCATTCACGAGGATGTCGCCAATGCCGTCAAGCTGCCGCAGACTGTTGTCGAGCAGCCATGCGCAGGCGGCGCAGTGCATGCCGTCGATCTGCAGGCTCAAATCGCGTTCGCCGTCCTCGCGCAGATGCGTATAGTTGCGCGACGCCTGGTCTCGATCGTAGATCGACCAGTTGCGTTGCTCATAGCGGGGCGCATGCTCGGATGCGGTGCGAAACGCGTAATAGCGTTCCAGCCCTTGCGCAAGTATCAGACCGGTCGCTGCCGCGCAGCCGGCGCAGCAAAATGCGCGCGATATGCCGTCAGCGCCGCGGGCACGCTCGCAATGCGCGCTGCTGCCGCAATGGAAACAGGATTCGAGCGCGGGCATGTCGGCGGTTTCTCTATTCGGATGAATCGCGGTGCTCGAGCACAACATCGTTGGTGTGCACGGCGAGGTAGGCGCTGACGCAGCTGCCGATCACGGCGCTCGACAGCAGACTGATGATGATCCAAGGCCAGACTTGCCGATACCAGGCGGTGGCGTTGCTTGTCATGATTGAGGTCCAATGAAACGGGTTTTCTCGGTACGGACAATCGTCGGGGCGTCTTGCGCGGTGATGCGCAGCGTGATCGGATGCACGCCCTGCGCGTTTGCCGCGGGGGCTTGCAGCCGGACCGGCACATTCGCCACGCTCCCGGGCGCCACGTCGATGAGACCGGCCGGGGCCGTCAACTCCAACCGAGCGATGCCGTCCGCCTGCAGCCGGTAGCGGTGCGCTTTGTCGTCTTCATTGATCACCTTGATGCTGTAGGCGTTCTCCACCCAATCGCCGCGCACCTCCCGGTACAAGGCGTTGCGGTCGCGGATGACATCGAGAATCAGCGGTGTGCGGATCAACAATGAGTAGACGATGGCGCCCGCGGCGAGCGTCAGCAGCACGCCGTACACGAATAGCCGCGGCCGCGCCAAGCGCGTCTGCTGGCCCGACAGGGCATGCTCGGTGGTGTAGCGGATCAGGCCGCGCGGGGAACCGACCTTGTCCATGACCTCATCGCAGGCATCGATGCATGCCGCGCAGGCGATGCACTCGTATTGCAAGCCGTTGCGGATATCGATGCCGGTTGGGCAGACCTGCACGCAGAGCGTGCAGTCGATGCAGTCGCCCTGGGCCTGCGCCGGCGCCGTTGCGTGGCGATGCGCGCCGCGCGGCTCGCCGCGCTGCGCATCGTAGGAAATGATCAGCGTGTCCTTGTCGAACATCGCGCTCTGGAAACGCGCGTAGGGACACATGTACTTGCACACTTGCTCGCGCAGGTATCCGGCATTGCCGTAAGTCGCGAGCGAGTAGAACAGGATCCAGAATACCGCCCACGGACCCAGCGACAGATCGACGAGCTCGCGCGCCGATCGAGCGAATCGGCATGAAGTAGCCGACGAACGTGAAGCCGGTATAAGAAGCCAGCGACAGCCAAAGGACTTGCTTGCTGCTCTTGCGCAGCAGCTTCTTGAAGCTCCATGGACTTTGATCGAGCTTCATGCGCTGCGAACGGTTGCCCTCGGTC
Source organism: uncultured Gammaproteobacteria bacterium (assembly GCA_963782865.1). GTDB lineage: Bacteria > Pseudomonadota > Gammaproteobacteria > Steroidobacterales > Steroidobacteraceae > Bog-1198. The sequence continues at coordinate 3,010 of CAWALS010000012.1, forward strand.
CACTGTTCGATCCAGAGGAACACTTCGGTCCAAACGGTCTGCGGGCATGCATAGCCGCAAAATACCCGCCCCGCCAGGGCGGTGAAGAAAAACAGCGACAGCGCGGCAATGATCAGCAGCAGCGCCATATACACGAAATCCTGCGGCCACAGCGTCAAGCCGAACACATGAAACTTGCGCGCCGGCAGATCGAATAGCAGCATTTGCTGGCCGTTCCAGCTGATCCAGGCGACGCTGTAGAACAGGCCCAACAGCACAATCACCGTCCAGCGGCGCTTGCTGGCAAAGCGCCCGCGCGCCTCGCGCGGATAGATCTTTTGCGCGGCCTCGTAGAAGCTGGGCGCGGTGGACTGCGGTGCCGCCGCCTGGAGCTTGGCGTGCATCAGGGCCGCCCGCGCGGGCTGGCGGAACGGCCTGCGCGCCGTTCCGCGCTGCGGACCATGTAGACGCTGAGCGCCGCGGCGCCCGCCGCGAGGGCCCAGAAGAAAAAAAATCCCAGGGCGTAGCCCGCTTCGCGGCTCAGGTTATCAAAAATTTGCGGACCCGCGTCGCGCAGCAATAGCGGGTCCACCGCTGCGAAGAACAGCATGCTCGCCACACCGGCTGCTAGAAACGAGCACCACGACACCAACCCGACGTCCACTAAGAACTGTCGATCGCCGCCGTGTCGCTTAAGGCCGGAGGTCGCCATGCAGTCCTCACGGCGCGTGCGATAGGCTGTAGACGTAGGCCGCCAGCAGCCGGATCTTGTCGTCGCCCAGCCATTGCATGCGCGGGCATCTGGCCGTGGCGTCCGTCCTTGATCGATCTTATGGACCGCGGCGTCGGAGCCGCCGTAGAGCCAGATCTCGTCCGTCAGATTCGGCGCGCCAATGACCTGATTGCCCTTGCCGTCCGCGCCGTGACAGGCGGCGCAGAGCACGAAGCGATTTGCCCGGCCGCAACAACTTGTCGGCCGGCTCGTTGCGGCCGCTCAAGCTGAGCACATAGGCGGCCACCTCATCGACGCCCTGATCGCCCAAGCCGGCGCCGAGCGCCGGCATGATGCCTTCGCGGCCGTGGGTGATGGTCTCGACGATGTGCTCCGGCGCTCGCCGCCGTGCAGCCAGTCGTTGTCGGTGCAGATTGGGAAACCCGGCGCGCCGCGCGCATCCGACCCGTGGCAGGCAGTGCAGTTATTCGCGAACAGGCTGCGGCCAAGCGCCAGCGCCTTCGGATCCTTGGCGAGGTCCTCGATGGCGCGGCCGGCGAAATGCCGCGTACAGATGGCGCGTACTGCTTCTTGGCCGCGGCCATTTCCTGCTCGTACTGCGACGCCTTGCTCCAGCCCAGCACACCGCCGAAGCTGCCGAGCGCCGGGATAGAGCAGGAAGTAGAGCAAGCAGAACACGATCGACAAGAAAAACAGGATCAGCCACCAGCGCGGCATGGGATTGTTGCGCTCCTGCAGGTCGCCGTCCCAGACATGATCGGTGACTTCGCCCTTGGCGACCTCGTTCGGCCGGCTGCGCGCGGTCCACCAGATCAGCCAACCGCAGCCGAGCACGTTCAGGCTCGCGACGACGGCGATCACGATGCTCGAGCGCGTGCGACAACATCAGTGCCGCTCCTGTTTCGGGCGAGCCGCGCTTCCTGGTCACGCTCGGCGTCTCATCGAACAGCAGATTGCGCCGCGTCGTCGAATTCCTGTGCGGCGCCGGCTCCATGCCCAGACGCGATGCACAAAGCAACGAACAACGCGAACAGCGACACTGTGACCGCGCGCGCAGATTCAGAGTTGATTCGTTCATGGTCGCATCCCTTCCGGATGCCGCGCGGACGTGCAAGGCCGAGGGATCTGCAGGTACGCGATGAGCGCGTCCTGCTCGGTCTTGCTCGTCGACCGCCGCTGCCGCGCCGGCGATGTCGTCATCGGTATAGGGCGTGCCGAGCAAGCGCAGCACCCGCATCTTGCGCTCGCATCAGCGCCGTCGATCAGGTTCGTGTCGCAAGCCACGGGATAGCCCGGCATGTTCGATTCGGGCACGACGTCGCGCGGATTGTGCAGATGCACGCGATGCCAGTCGTCGCTGTAGCGTCCGCCGACACGCGCCAGATCCGGGCCGGTGCGCTTGGAGCCGAATTGGAACGGATGATCGTACTGCGATTCGGCCGCGACCGAGTAGGGCCCATAGCGCTCGGTCTCGCTGCGGAACGGCCGGATCTGCTGCGAGTGGCACAGATAGCAGCCCTCGCGCACGTAGATGTCGAAGCCCTGCTTGCTCAAGGCCGTGCGCGGCACGATGTGCCGATTCCCTGTCTCTTGGCGAGCGCTGAACATCAGCGGCACGATCTCGACCAGTCCGCCGACGCTGATGACCAGGATGATCAGCACCGTCAGCAGGCCGACGTTGCTTTCGATCAATCGTGACTCATGGCGTCATGCTCGACGACGTCGCCGCCGCCGCGGGTGCCACCGCGCACGGGCACGGGTCTTCTCGCCGCGCACCGTCATCCAGACGTTGTAGGCCATGATCAGCATGCCGGCGAAGAACAGCAAGCCGCCGCAGCAGGCGCACCAGGTAGAACGGGATAGGTCGCCTTGACGCTCTCGACGAAGCTATAGGTGAGCGTGCCGTCGGCGTTGAATGCGCGCCACATCAGCCCCTGCATCACGCCGGCGATCCACATCGCGGCGATATACAGCACGACGCCGATGGTCGAGGTCCAGAAGTGCACGTCGATCAGCCGCGATGCTGTACATCTCGCTTGCGACGAAGAGGCGCGGAATCAGGTAGTACATCGAGCCGATGGTCATCATGGCGACCCAGCCGAGCGCACCGGAGTGCACGTGGCCGATGGCCCAGTCGGTGTAGTGCGAGAGCGCGTTGACCGTCTTGATCGACATCATCGGGCCCTCGAAGGTCGACATGCCGTAGAACGACAGCGACACGATCATGAACTTCGAGAATCGGGTCGGTGCGCAGTTTGTGCCAGGCGCCGGAGAGGGTCATGATGCCGTTGATCATGCCGCCCCAGGAGGGCGCGAGCAGCAGGAGCGAAAACACCATGCCGATCGACTGCACCCAGTCCGGCAGCGACGGTGTAGTGCAGGTGGTGCGGGCCGGCCCACATGTAGACCGAAATCAGCGCCCAGAAATGCACCACCGACAGGCGGTAGGAATAGATCGGCCGCTGCGCCTGCTTGGGCACGAAGTAATACATCATTCCGAGGAAGCCGGCGGTCAGGAAAAAGCCGACCGCGTTGTGGCCGTACCACCACTCCATCATCGCGTCGACGCACGCCGGCGTAGATGCCGTAGGACTTGGTCAGCGCTCACCGGGATCGGCGAGATTGTTGAAGACGTGCAGCACCGCGATGGTGAGAATGAAGGCGCCGTAAAACCAGTTGGCGACGTAGATGTGCTTGACGCGGCGCTTGGCGATGGTGCCGAAAAAGACGATCGCGTAGACGCACCCAGACGATCGTGATCAGAATGTCGATCGGCCATTCGAGCTCGGCGTATTCCTTGCCCTGCGTGATACCCGAGGGGCAGCGTGATCGCCGCCGCCGAGGATCACGACCTGCCAGCCCCAGAAGATGAAGCCGCCAAGCGGTCGCCGAACAGCCGCACCTGGCAGGTGCGCTGCACGACATAGAAGGAGGTGCCGAACAGCGCACAGCCGCCGAACGCGAAGATGACCGCATTGGTGTGCAGCGGCCGCAGGCGGCCGTAGCTCAGCCAGGGGATATCGAAATTGAGTGCGGGCCAGTAGAGCTGCGCGGCGATGATCACGCCGACCAGCATGCCGACGATGCCCCAGACCACGGTCATGATCGCGAACTGCCGGACGACCTTGTCGTTGTAGGTTTCGCTCATCGCCGCCTTTACCGAAATCATGAATGCACGCATCCCTTGGGCTCAAAATCGTCAGAATGCATGGTACATTTCGCGCAACTTTTGTAACGTACGTACTTGCCGCAGGCGCCGACGGGTTTTACAGCCGATCCGCGCTTCGCCGTGGAATCATCCGCATGAATGTCAAATCCGCATCGTTTGAAGACGTAAATGCTGCCGCCGACGCAGCCGCGGCGGCCTTTTATTGCTACGGCCGCAGCCCTGCGGCCCTGCGCGCGCGGTTGCTGCGCGCGATTGCGCACGGCATCGAGGCTCTCGGCAGCACGCTGATCGAATGCGCCGCGCACGAGACAGCACTCGCTGAAGCGCGCCTCGTGGGCGAACGGGCTCGGACCTGCGCACAGCTGCGCATGTTTGCCGACATCGCCGAGGCCGACCAGTGGATCGACGAATGCGTTGAGGCCGCCGATCCGGCACGCCGCCCTCAGCCGAAACCGCTGATCCGCTCGCGCTACGTGCCCATAGGGCCGGTCGCGGTATTCGGCGCCAGCAATTTTCCTTTGGCCTTTTCCGTCGCCGGGGGCGACACGGCATCTGCTCTGGCGGTGGGCTGTCCGGTGATTGTGAAGGCCCATCCGGCGCATCCGCGGACGTCGGCTCTGGTCGGCAAGGTGGTCGACACCGCCGCTGCGGAGTGCGCCTTGCCCAGCGGGGTGTTTTCATTATTGTTCGACGCCGGCTACGAAGTAGGCGTGAACCTGGTGAAACATCCGCGGATCATGGCGGGAGCATTCACCGGATCGCGTTCGGGCGGCGTGGCGCTGTGGCGGGCGGCACAGGCGCGCGCTCAGCCGATTCCGTTCTTTGCGGAAATGTCGAGCGTCAATCCGATCTTTGTCTTCCCAGGCGCGGCCGCCGCCAAGGCCGCGGCGATTGCGGCTGGACTGCACGCGTCGATCACCGGCAGCGTCGGCCAACTCTGTACCAAACCCGGTCTGATCTTCGTCGTGGATGATGCGGCGACCAAGGCCTGGCTCGATGCGCTCGTTCCGCTGTTCTCGCAGAGTGCGCCGGGTACGATGTTGACCGCGGCCATCCATTCGGCCTGTCAGCGCCTCATCGAGCAACGCGCGGGCATCGAGGGCGTTCGATTACTCGCGCAAGCAGGGACAGCCGCGGGGACGACCCAGGTGGCAGCCGCGCTGATGGGCGTGGATGCCGGCACTTTTCTTCGCACCCCCGCTCTGCACGATGAGATCTTCGGCCCCAGCAGTCTCATCGTTCACTGTTCGAGCCCCGCGGATTTTCTGCGTTGCGCGCAGGCGCTGGAGGGCCAGCTCACGGCCACAATTTGGGCGCAGCCCCGCGAGTTGCAAGGCCAGGATGAATTCTTGTGGGCCTTGCAACAGCGCGCCGGGCGCCTGGTGTTCAACGGTTTTCCCACCGGCGTTGAAGTGGGCAGGACGACGGTACATGGCGGCCCATTCCCAGCGACCACCGACAGCCGCTTCACGTCCGTCGGCACGCACGCAGTCGCGCGCTTTATCCGCCCGGTCGCCTATCAAAATGAATTGCGAGAATAGCGCGCTCGATCTGGCGTGTGCATGTTGAGACGCGTGCATGTTGAGACGCGTGCTTGGTGAGATTTGACTAATGGCCCTCATTGCTGGAGGCGGTGCTTCGCGGCCGATCGAGGAAGGCGCTAATGATGGGATTCAGCCACTCGGAGCGCCCCGAAAACGTCGCGTGATCGGTTCCGGGCAGCACGCACAGTTCGGCATCGGGCAGCGCATGAAATATCTTGAGCGTGTGCTCGAGCGTGATTGCGTCGCGATCGCCTGAGATCACCAGCACCGGCGCTGCTATTTTTGCCAGCAGCCCGAGATTCAGTTCCTCTTCCGTGGGCGACGTAAGCCACAGCTGCGAGAGCTTTTCGTCGATCGTCGTCGGTCTGGGGATCTGATTTGCGCGCAATTCTTCCAAGTCCTCGGGTCTTAAGCCCTCGGGAGCAATGTTGACGCCGCTGATGACGAGTCGTCGCACCAGTTCAGGATGCCGGATGGCGAGCATCAGCGCCAAAATACCGCCGTCGCTGAAACCCACCACATCAACGTGCCGGAGTTTGAGCATCCTGAGCAGCGCAGCGGTATCTTCCATCATGGCGGTGTAGCTCAAAGGTCCGGGCACGTCGGGCGTACGTCCCTGGCCCACCTGATCGGGTGCCACGATATGATGGTATTCCGAGAATACGTCTAATTGGCGCGCGAAGGAGTGTTCACCCGAGTCGCCTCCACCGTGCAAGAAAACCAGCGTCGGGCCGCTGCCGCGCACCGCATAATAGATTGCGTGGCCGTGAATCTTGGCCCTATTCCACTCAGAGATCCGATCCGATCCGTGCATTGTGTCCGCCCGTGCGCAACTCAACCAGAGCGCCAATACGGCCATTACTCCAACAGTCGCCAATATGCTCGCGCTGAATCCGCGCCGCAGCCGACCCATCGCCCCTACAGATCTCTTCATTGGCGCCACACTGCCGCGGCGACCGCGACTCGAAGCGCGTTGCCGCAAAATAATGAGCAGTTTAACCCCTTCGCTGCCGCGGTTGGTCAAGGGATGTATCATTTACCTGAAAGCGAGTGTTCGAGACAATCTGCGGAGCCAACACATGAAGCATAAGATTCTAAGACATGGCGGCGTGATCTTGCTGGTCGCAGTGCAAGCGCTTGCCCTGGGTCGGGTGGCCGGTGCGCAGCCCGCGTCCCTCATAGCAGCACAGGCAGAGAAGCGCATACTCAGCGATCCTGGCGTACCCATCCTCGGGTCGGCCAAGGCCGATGTCACCGTGGTTGAGTACTTCGACTACAACTGTCCGTTTTGCAGAGCGTTGGCTCCGGTTTTTCGCCCATTCATCGATCAGGATCGGGCGGCGGCAGTTCTTTATAAGGATTGGCCCATCTTCGGCGGAGTCTCAATATATGCGGCGCAAGCCGCTTTGGCCGCCAAATATCAGGACAAATACCTGCAGGCGCACGATGCATTGATGAGCGCTCCGCGCCTCGCAGAAAACAGCCAGGTAGACGCAGCCTTGCGCGGCGCCGGTGTTGATATGGCGCAACTAAAAAAGGACCTCATCGCGCATCGCGCGTCGATCGACGAGCTGTTGAAGCGCAATGATGCGGAGGCCCGCGGCTTAGGATTGCGCGGAACACCCGGAATCTTGGTGGGCCGGCGCCTCGTCTCAGGCATTTCAGATTTACATGCGCTGCAGTCCGCCGTTGCGCTCTCGCGCCGTCCGGGAGTCAAACCATAGCGCCCCGAACCGGAGTCTAGCGGGCGGCTGCGCCGCGCAGCACGGTGCCGACCACCGTCTCGATCATCTTGGCGGAGAGCTTGAGGTGCCCGAACAGGGCGCGAAAGTAAAAGGGCGCCGTGAGCAGGTCCATGAGCAGCTCGATATTGACGTCCGGCCGAATCTCGCCTCGCTGTATGCCGCGCCGAAATGCCGCGCGAATTGAGCGCCGCCGCTTGGCGAGCACTTCCTTGCGAATGGTGCGCGCCAGTGCCGGGTCATCCGCCATCTCGCCGACGAGGCCTGCCAGCGCGGATCCCAGCGCACCCTGGAAGCCGGTAATGAGAGTTTCAACGGCTCGCATCAAATCGAGGCGAAGTGATCCCGTATCCGGCGAGGGGTGCGCGCCTAATTCCGACACGACGGCATAGGCGACCAGATGTCGTTTGCTCGGCCAGCGTCGATAGAGACTGGCGCGCGCCCGCCCTATCTTGCGTGCAATCCCCTCCATGGTGATTGAACGATAGCCGCGCCGCTTAAGCTCCAGAAGCACGGTCTCGACGACGGCTCGATCGATCGACCGATCGACGGGCCGGCCCAGGCGGAGTTTGGGCGATGACAAACAGCGCCTGGGCGGTCGAGCAGGTTCAGGACAAATTCAGTTTCAGCGCGGCAGCCGCAGATGTGATCTTGCTTTGAGCATCTTTGGCTGCGGTCACTGCATCCGCGGGATTACCCGATTTGAACGCATCCTGGGCCTTGCCCCACGCCGCGCTGGCGTCGGCCAGTCCGGACTTTGCCGCGCCGAGGTCAACGCCCTTGGGCGCATGCTTGGTTTTCGCCAAGGCGTCCACACGTGTTTGTACCGCGGTAATCGCTTGGGGAACGGAAGCCTCGAGACTTCGCCACTCGTTGCCCAAAGCCTTCACTGCCTCATCCTTCTTTTCCGCAGCGGCGCCAGCCAATCCCTTGACCTCTGCCAAGACGGCGGGCGCCCCGGCGATGACCGCGGTGTAGTCCTTTTTCTCGAAGGATGCGCTCAATGCGGCTACCTTGCTCTGGGCTTGCGCGTATTGGTCCGGAATGTATTTTTGGGCGTCCGCCGACACGGCGCTCAAGGTGTTATTGATGTTATCCAGCGCATTCTTGGCAGGCTCCATCTGGTTCACGCATGCCGCAAAGAACAGCGCGACAGAGCACAAGGTCAGAAATCTTGTAATTCTTTGATTTGACTTCATGGCAGGGATCTCCTTACGTCTATGAGATAAGGTACGCCATGTCTCGAAAAGATTGCAAGTCGTGGCATTTTCACCTTGTCCAGCCATGCCGAGGCAGATGACAGCCGTGCGCGAGGCAGGCAAAAGGCGCGTGGAAATACCGGGAATTTTCGCGGAACTCGGCGCTCAGGGCCGGAGTCCGACAAGCCATTGGCCCTAAGTTTCGCCGCATCCGCCAGGTCGAATCAAACCCAGGAGATTTCTATGAACACTGCAGTCGATATGGTGTCGCTGACCGCACCGGTCAAACGCTTCGTGAGTCAGGCTCGTCAAGCCTTGATCGACGGCCGCTGGCAGGACGCCCAGTCGGGGGAGACCTTCGAGGTCTTCAATCCTTCCAATGAATCCGTGATCGCGCGTGTGGCCGACTGCCAGCGTGCCGATGTCGATCTGGCGGTGGCCGCTGCCCGTAAGGCCTTCGATAAAGGGCCCTGGCCGCGCATGTCGCCCTCCGCTCGGGGCAGGATCCTGTGGAAAATCGGCGATTTAATCCTCGAAAATCTCGAGGAGCTGGCTCAGCTGGAGTCGCTCAATAACGGCAAGCCCATCGCCGTGGCGCGCGGCGCCGATGTGCCCCTGGCGGCGGACCTGTTTCACTACATGGCAGGTTGGGCGACCAAGATCGAGGGCAGCACGCTTTCCCTCTCGGTACCCTACACACCCGACGCCCAATACCACGCCTATACGCGCAAGGAGCCGATCGGTGTCGTAGCGCAGATTATTCCGTGGAATTTTCCGTTGCTTATGGCGGCCTGGAAGCTGGGTCCGGTGCTGACGGCGGGCTGTACCGTCGTATTGAAGCCCGCCGAGGAAACACCCCTGTCGGCGTTGCGGCTCGCGCAACTGTGTCTGGACGCGGGGTTGCCGCCCGGCGTGCTGAACGTGCTCACCGGATTTGGTGAGACCTGCGGCGCGCCGCTGGCCGCGCACAGCCAGGTGGACAAGGTCGCCTTCACCGGTTCGACTGAAGTCGGCAAGCTGATCGTCAAAGCGGCAGCAAATGATTTGAAAAAAGTCACGCTCGAACTGGGCGGCAAATCCCCCAATATCGTGCTCGACGATGCGGATCTCGATGCCGCGATTCCGGGGGCGGCTAATGCGATTTTCTTCAACCATGGGCAATGCTGCTGCGCGGGCTCGCGCCTGTTCGTGCAAGCGAAGAGCTACGATCGCGTATTGGAAGGGGTCAGCAAAGCCGCGCGCTCGATCCGCCTGGGTCCGGGCCTAAACCCACAGAGCGAGATGGGGCCGCTGGTGTCAAAAACCCAGTTCGATCGGGTCACGGGATTTCTGCGTTCCGGCGCAGAGGAGGGTGCGCGCACGGTGTGCGGCGGCAAGCGTCACGGCGAGACCGGCTTTTTCGTCGAACCCACGGTGCTCGACGGCACCAGCGATCAGATGCGGGTGTATCAGGAGGAAATCTTTGGACCCGTGGTCACGGTGATGCCCTTCAAAGAAGTCGATGATGAGTTGATTCGCCGCGCCAATGACACGGTCTATGGATTGGCCGCGGGCGTGTGGACCAGCAACATCAAGCGCGCGCATCGGATCGCGGATCAGTTGCGGGCCGGTACGGTCTGGGTCAATTGCTACAATATTTTCGACGCCTCGATGCCCTTTGGCGGCTATAAACAATCGGGCTGGGGGCGCGAGATGGGCGGTGAAGTTCTCAAGAACTATCTAGAGACCAAGTCGGTGTGTATGAGCGTGTAACTTGAGCCGAGGCGCGCCCGTCTGGGGCGCGCCTCGCAATCCCCGCGCCAGGTTTAGCGGCATATATTGATTAATATAATCAATAAATTGCAGGAGATATCTACTGTAAATCATAGTGCTGCATCGAGCGCACCGCGCGGCTTTTCAAGCGCAGATTTATTCCGCGATTTGAGTTTCAGCCCGAATAGAAACCGCATGATGTTGAACGGCCGGATCAGCACCTCATAAACGCTGAGCGCGCCGAGGCCGGTGATGCTCACTAACAACGCGCCTTCCACGGGCAGTGGGAATTCCAACGGGAAAATATAGTAAGCGCTGATGAGAAGGATTGGCTGGTGCAGCACATAGACCGGAAGGATCGCCTCGTTCAGATGCGCTAGGCAGCCCGAGGCATGCTGAATGTGTTTTTTTGCGTAACCGCATAACGCGCCAATCATGCTCCACTAGTTGCGCGCTTCGCCGCTGCGGGAAGCCCGCGAACAGCCTCGCCCCCAGCAGCACGGCGCAGGTCATGGCCGCGATATCTATCGCCAATGCAATCAGGGGCGCACTCAAGCGTTACCTCGGGCCGGCAGGGCGGTCTTTGTGGCAGGATTTTGCCAGATCCTGAACTGCCGGTTGCAGCCGAGACGCAATCTCATGGCGTTTGTCATAGTGCGGAACGGGGACGCGGTGTTGATGCCCGAATACCGAAATACTCTGCCGTAATGAGCGGCCCGTCACGGGCGGCGCCTTTCCAAGCTTCTAGAGTGGCTGAAGACTCCATTGAACGCACACCGGTAGGGAATCAATCATGCGCAGTCTGATCATCGCCTTTGCCCTGCTCAGTGGCGCGGGCATCACTCTTCCCGCCGCGGCGGACAATGGTCCCCTGTATGTGGCTCCCGGACCCTCCAATCTGGTCGCACCCGATGTGGTGAAGCGCAATCAAGAACAGCTCGCCGCAACGGCGCGAAAATTGGGCGATCTGATTGGCGACTCGCTCAGATCGCGGACCAGCCATGCCACCGATCTGGTGGTCACGACCAAATGCGGACACTACCTCTTCGCGAGCATCTCCTTTGCCGACGGATCGGCCAAGACGCTCAACTTAGGCAATGCCCCGGCAACCCAAAGCGATATGGACAAGGCGAAGGCGGCCATCCCGATATTGCGCATCGTTGATCAACCCGGCTGCGACCGCTGAGGAGAGTCTTCTCTGCTAGCATGCCGGGATGCAGTCAGACCCCATCAAAACCTGGCACCGCATCGTCGCAAAACGCGATCTTCAGGGACTCGATGCGCTCCTTGCCGACGAAGCCGTGTTCTATTCCCCGGTAGTGCACACGCCGCAAGTGGGCAAGAGCATCACCAAAAAGTATCTCGCCGCCGCCTTGCAAGTTTTTTTCAATGAGTCATTTCGCTACGTGCGTGAATTGCGAGGCGATCGAGATGCTGTGCTCGAGTTCGAGGTTGAGCTGGATGGCATCACGGTCAATGGCGTCGACATGATCAAATGGAACGACGCCGGAAAGATCGCCGAATTCAAAGTGATGCTGCGGCCCCTGAAGGCAGTGAACTTGATTCATCAGAAGATGGCGGAAATCCTTCAAGCCCGGGCGGGGCAAGCTTCATCCTCGGTTGCTCGATGATGCGCAATGGCGAAAGAGAGCCGCGTGTTCGACTAGCGTGCGCCGCCGTTGCCGGGCGAAACCACCCTGCCTAGGTCGGAGGCGCGGCTCAGGCGGTCGAAGACGCCGTAGGCCAATCGCGAAATCCGGGTGATGGCCTCCTCGCCGGCACGCTCATTTGCAAGATAGGTGGTCATGACGCAAATCACGTAAGGCCGGTTCTTGAGAAACACGATGCCCGAGTCGTTGCGTACCCCCTCGAGTTCGCCCGGCTTGTCCGCAATTTTGAGATCCGCGGGCAGCTCGCGCGGAATCCAGCTGTCTTTGCTGGTGGCCAGCACGTTGAAGAAATCATCGAGCAGCGGCGCTCCAATCACCTTGCCCTGGTAGAGCTGCTGCAGCAGTTGCATCATCTCGCGCGGCGTCGAAATATTCTCCCTGCCCTGAGCGGCCGCCTGAAGATCCATCATCTTGCGGCGCAGTTGCGTGTGTGCAAGACCCAACGATTTGGTCAAGTCCAGGACATTGTCCATGCCAACCCGATCGATGAGAATGTTCGTAGCGGAGTTATCGCTGACCGCCACCATGATCGTCGCGAGATCGCGGTTGGTGAGAGAGGAAACTCCGGGCGTCAGCCCGCCGAGGATGGCGCTGTCGGGAACGATATCCGCGGCGCGCACCACATAGCGGTCCTTCAGCGTCGCCTTGCCGCTCGCGCCGTGTGCCGACTGCTGCGCCTGACGATAAAGCTCCGCAAGCACGGCGATCTTGATGGAACTCGCCTGCGGAAATATCTCATCCGGGCGGACGAGGAGTTGCTCTCCGGAGTTCAAGTCCAGGATCGCGACGCCGAGTACGCCGTCGAGTTGCTGCTCCACCCCGGTAATCGCCAGCCGCAAGTGCTCCCACAGTACCTGCTGTTTGAGGTTGAGCGGCGCATCCGCCGCATGCACCGCCGCGGATGAAAGTAGAAAACCCAAGATAGCCAGCCGCATGCGCATGCCAAATACGATAGCACGCCATGGCGGCGGCGGACGCGGCAATTGCCCGCTAGGGTGCGGCCCAAGTGGAGTCGATGAGATGCTCGTCCATTGCCTTGCCTGGCGCGCACTGAGCCGAATAATAGGCGGCTTGTATGCCGCCGATGACGCCGCGCTGCTGATAGTTGATATTGTAAATCTCCAGCGCATTTTGCTTGGCGGTCGCGTCGGAAACCCCGAGTAGCTTGGCGGCCCGGTAATTCCGCTGCACTGCCTGACATTCGGTGCGTGCTTCGTTCAGTTCGCCGCGTACGTGCATGCTTTCGTGCGTGAACAAATCCAGGCTATCGAGCTCTTCGTGGGATGCGCGGCCCGGATGGCGCAGGTAAGCCATCAGCGTACCGCACCACGGCTTTTGAATGACAATTATGCCGGTTTTCGGATTGGCGTGACCGGAGGCGAGCATCTCCGGGTCCATCATCGTGTCGAACAAAGTGTTGCAATGAACCCGGGCGCGGTGCTCGTCAGCCAGTGCGGTCGCCCTCACGGACAAGAACCATTGAAAATACCAGGTATGGACCGGCGGCCAGGCAAACGCGGCGGCCAGTCCTAAGACCAATGCAAGGTAAGGTTTGTCGATGGGCCGCGGGAAATCAAAGCCGGCGGGCGCGACGATGCCGCCGCGAATCTCGCGAAACGCGCACCAGACGAAAAATAGGGAGGCCAGAATCCACAGCAAGGCTTTCAGTTCCCATCGTTACCTGCGCATGACTATAGGCGCGCGCGTGATGGCGATCTGTGAAGCCGCTCAGATTGTGGCCTGACTCTGCCGGACGCCGGCGCCGTTCGTGCAGCGCGCCGGCCAATGGGCATTCGGGCCCGGCTATCGAATCAAAGACACCACCATCGCGATCGTCAACAAACCCATCGTGGTAAGCAAAAGGTTGTGGGTCCAGCGTGCAATCAATCCAAGCATGTTAAGACTCCCGGTAACAAAACCACGGAACGCCGCGACCTGGGAGCGGTTGCGATTCCGCCCGGCTAATATGGATGCTGTTCGTTACAGTTCAAGCTCCGGCGCTGTGTCCGAATGTGACCGAATCGCGCTATTCGCGCGGAAAATCGCGCTTTTTGCCTCAGGTGAGCAATTCTCAGCGGTCGGTGAAAATATCTCGTGACGCCATGATCGGCGTGACGGGTATTCGGACAGAATGACCGGGCTGGAAGCGGCGCTAAGCGCCGCCGGCGGAGGGCGTGTCCACGGCGAACAGCTGCGAATCGATGTCCTGAAAGGCCTTGAATTCGAGCGCATTGCCCGTAGGATCGAGGAAGAACATGGTCGACTGCTCGCCGGTTTGCCCTCTGAAGCGCGTGTACGGCTCGATGACGAATTCCACGCCGTGGCGCCGCACGCGATCGGCCAACTCGGCCCACTGCCGCGGTCTTAGCACCACGCCGCAGTGAGGCACCGGAACACCCTGTCCGTCGACGGGGTTGAAATGGCTTGCCAGCTTGCCGTTGGAACCGAGATTCGGATTCAAATGGCAGACGAACTGATGGCCATAGAGATTGAAGTCAACCCACTGCGCGCTGCTGCGGCCCTCGCTGCAACCGAGAACTTCCCGGTAGAACCGGCGCGCTTCGGCGATGTCGCGCACTTGAACGGCAATGTGGAATGGTGTTAAAGCTTCTGGCAGCCACGATCGTTTACCTCTGGCAACGTGCGCTTAGCGCGATTGCCTGTCGCCAAAAAGCATAACATCTAGACGCAAGCCTTTTGGGAGAAGAAAAATGAAGCAACCGCCGCGATGCAGCTGACTCTGTTTTCCGGCCTGCGGCCGTTCGATCGCCGCCAGGCGCTGCGCGACTGCCTGGCAGGGATAAATCTTGCATCGATCAATCTGCCGCAGGTTCTCGGCTATGCCCGCATTGCCGGCATGCCCGTCGTCACAGGATTCTATACGCTGCTGCTGCCGCTCGTCGGGTTCGCGGTGTTCGGCTCATCGCGCCATTTGGTGGTGGCCGCGGATTCGGCCACGGCAGCGATCATGGCCGGTTCGCTGTCGCACAGCGCTGTGCCGGCCAGCGCGGTCTATGTGGCGCTGGCGAGCATGGTGGCGCTGCTGACCGGCGGGTATCTGCTGCTGGCGCGGATTTTCAAGCTGGGGTTCCTGGCGGACTTTTTGTCGCGCACTGTACTGGTCGGATTTTTGACCGGCGTCGGTTTCCAGGTCGGTATAGCGATGCTCAGCGATATGTTCGGCAGCGCGGTCACTTCCCGTTACTCGCTGGTGCAGCTCTGGCAAATCTGCGCGAGCTTGGGGCAGCCGCATTTTCTGACGCTCGGGCTCTCCGGTTTGGTGGCGGCCGCTATTTTGCTGGGCAATCGCTTCGCGCCGCGCTGGCCCCTGTCGTTGCTTGCGGTAGTGCTGACAATCGCGGCGAGCAAGACGTTGCACCTGGCCGAACTGGGCGTTGCGGTTGTCGGTCCGATCACCGGCGGATTGCCCTCGATTCGCCTGCCGCGGCTGAGTTTGAGCGAAATTCTCTCGCTGCTGCCGGTGGCCGGATCGTGTTTTGTCATGGTCATTGCGCAAAGCGCAGCGACGTCAAGGGCATTCGCGCTGCGTTACGCCGAGCGAGTCGACATCGATGCGGACATGCTGGGGCTGTCGGCCGCCAATTTGTCCGCTGCGTTGAGCGGTACCTTCGTCGTCAATGGCAGTCCGACGCAGACGGCCATTGCGGATAACGTCGGCGCGCGCAGCCAAGTCGCATATCTGGTCTTGGCATGCGTGGTGTTGTTGGTTCTGCTGTTTCTCACCGCACCGCTGCAGTACTTGCCGCGCTGCGTGCTGGCGTCGATCGTCTTCACGATCGCTGTCGGCATGATCGACTTCGCGCGACTGCGCAATATCCGCTGCGAAAGCCCCGGCGAGTATTATCTGGCGGTCGCGACCGCGGCCGCCGTGGTTGCGCTCGGGGTCGAGCAGGGAATTTTGCTGGCGATCGCGCTGTCGCTGTTCCGGCATGTGCGTCACAGTTATCGCCCGCACACGATGATGCTGGAAGCGAATGCAGAAGGGGTGTGGGTGGCGGTGCCGGCGCAGCCTGGCAAGGTTACCGTCCCGGGGCTGATCGTTT
>CAWALS010000013.1:0-418154 GCA_963782865.1 uncultured Gammaproteobacteria bacterium
ATGTTTTTGCCGCACTTCGTTCAGTTACGTATTGCTAAACAATTTTACGGCGGAGGCATGTGCCGGATCGTGATACACCGTATTGTCCGCCGTCATCAGCGAGCGGCTCGAGCCTAAGGGCTCGCCGGTATTGGGATTGACGTCGAAGCGCGGGAAATTGCTGCTCGAAATATCCAATCGAATGCGGTGGCCCTTTTTGAACACATTGGCCGTATCGAAGGGGCGGATGACGATGCAGTAGATTTTGCCCGGAACGAGCAGTTGGCGCGTCTCCGAATGGTCGCGATAGCTCGCGCGCACGATGCCGTCGGTTAGATTCATGTCGAAACCGGCCGGAAAGTCGGCGCTGGGCGGATACACGTCGATGAGCTTGGCGGTGAAATCGGTATCCGTCGCCGTGGATGCCGCATACAGCGTAACTTCCACGGGTCCCGCCAGAACAGCATCCTGCTTGAGGATCTCGGTCTCGAACACCAGCACGTCCTTGCGCCCTCGCAGCGGCTAACACGGCGGCGCGACCCGGGCATGTCTGGCCGCTCGCGCTGATCGTAGGCGCCATCCTTCAGCCGCTGGAGACGCCGCCGCCGATGGTCGGCACCGGATGTGCGGGGTCAAAGCGAAACATGGTCGTCGGCCCGCCCGCCGCGCGCGGCGCGTGCAGTGAGCCGTCGCCGTCCAGGTAGAAATCGCGGCGCGCGCGGTGGCGGGCGGCCACTCTCGGCGTCCCGCCAGTTCGCCGCCATGGTAGAGACGGCCCTGCGCATCCTGGCGGCCGTTGCCGGTGCCCATCAGGAAGTATCGCACCGGCGCCTCGGCGGATGCCGGTCTGGATTCCTTTCAAATAATAGTCAAACCACGCCAAATGAAAATCGCATCGAAATCCTTGATCGCCGCAGCAGGGCCGAATTCCACGTCGCCCGCGAAAGTCGGCGGTGTTGCCGTGATGCGTCCAGGGGCCGATGAGCAGCCGCATCGGGGATTTCTTCAGGGCGCCGAAACTGCGCGAATTCTCGATCGTGCCCCGCAAATAAATGTCGTACCAGCCGCCGACGTGCATCATCGGTACATCGGCTGTCTGCGCGTAAAATTTTTCCCATTGCATGCCGATCGTCTCCCAGTGCGCGTCATAGTCCGAGTGGGTGGCTTCCTCGAGATAGTAGCGTTCGTAATTCGGCGCCGCCGCAAGGGGACTCAATCCCTTTCGGATCGGCAGAGCCGAATACCAGGCGTTGACATCCTCCTTGGAGAGCATGCCCTTCGTCACCGGGTCCTTGGCATCGTCCAGCGCCTGCGACCACGCCCAGGTTAATTGGCGGCCCATTTCGAACGCGCCGTCGTAGCTGACGGAATGGTCCCACGCATTGGACATGCCGCCCATATTGAGGACCAAGGCGCGCAGATGCGGCGGCGTGAGCTTCGAGGCGTCCGCCTGCGTGTGCGCCGCATACGACGTCCCATACATGCCGACCTTGCCGTCGCAAAATGCCTGCTTGGCCGCCCACTCGATGCTGTCGTAGCCATCGTAGGCATCATACAATAATATTTCTCGAACACGCCCTGCGAGTGGTGGCGCCCGCGGGTGTCCTGAACGAGCACCACATAGCCATGCTTCGCCAGCGCCTCGGCGATGGAGACGGCCGCCGGGTCTGTTTTGTCATACGGCGTCCGATGCAGCAGCACCGGCAGCCGCTCCGCGGTCGCGGTGCCGCCGTTGCCTGGCCGGTAGATATCCGTGGCCAGCAATGTCCCGTCACGCGCCGCCAGCATCAAGTCCTGCCGGCGGATCACCTCGGAGTAAGTCTTCGGCCCAGCGCGCGCAGACAGTGCGATGAGCGCAAGTGCGGCGAGCGCGAGGAAGCTTCTGAATCGATTTGCAATGATGTGTTTCGCACGCATTGTCTGAGGTCTCCGCTCGGCAGCTAACGCAACTTCCGAAATTCATCGCGCGTGCCCGTATGCTCGGCGAGCAGGCCATCCAGGCGCGGCAGCCGCGAAAGTGCGGCATTACGCAGCTCCCGCGGTGCGGCCCGAAAGGACTCGCGCAGCAGCGCGGCATCCCGTTCTACCATGAGTGCGGCGAGCGTTGCGGCCTGCAGCAGATCGCTCTCGGCGAGTGCCGCATCATTGCCGCGGCGCGCGCTCGTGTAAAGGCGGTACCAGACCAGGCGCGCGACCTCCGGCAGGTGCGCGGGTATGCAGTGCCCGCCGGCGAGGATCGCGGCCTCGCGGCTGCCCTCGAGCAGGTAGCCGTAGAACGGCATCGTTTGCGCATGCCAGCCCAGTTCCGGCACGGCAACGCTTTCACCGGCAATGGGCCCCGGAGCAAGCAGATCCACGCGCAGTCCCGCACCCGGCAGCTTGACCGACGTCGGCTTTTTTTTGCCCGAGGAGCTGCCGGGTAGGCCGGCGAACGGAAGCTGTGTGGCTTGCAGGGTGGCAAGAAACGTGGCGGGCGTCGCGAGCTTCAAGGGCTGCCGCCGCGCCAAAGCCAAGAGATTTTGCGGCTTCGCAACCGGGCTCACCTCCCCAGAGACGGCGCTCACCGCGCCGTATTCGTTGAGCCAGCTGATGTACGCCAAGACGCCGACCACCACCAAGCCGGCGTCGAACATCTTGCGGTTGCGCAATTCCACCAGAACGCTCGCAATGACTTTGTCGGCGACTTGATAGCCGAATTTCGCGAGCACTGCCACTTGCTGGGCGGTCAATTCGGACATGGCGATCCGGTTTTGCATCGCCTCGTACGCGGCGGCGTTGCTCACGGTGCCCACGAAATGCTCCGAGCGCTTTCGGGGTGCCGGATAATAGGACCGGTACCAATACTCATGCCCGGTGCCGGCGCGCTTGACCAGGGTTCCCGGCGTGCCTGGCAGCAATTCCGCGGTGGAATTCGCGCGTGCCTTGACCTCTGCATATAGCGACCGGATGGCAGTCTCATGCAAACGGTAAAGCGTGCCGTAATTACCCACTATTCCGAAATTTTAGTGGGTAATGGCGCGCGGTTCAATGCGCGGATGCCGCCGGCAAACATTAATCGGAGGTGGTCGAATCATTAATCCCGACAAGCGCCAAACCCCTACAAAAACAGGCTCCGCGGCATTTGACGCGCGATCCTAACGCGAGTAGAAATGGTTGTATCACACTGCTCTGATAGGCCGCCATGTCAATCAAGCTTGTCGTCATCGCTGCCGCGCTGATCGCGGCGGGGCCGGTTCTTGCAGCAAGCACCTCTGGCTCCGGAGGCTCGGGAGGTTCCGGTGCCGCCGCTTCGAGCGGCGGCGGCGGTCACTCCGGTGGCGGGGGCGGCGGCGGTCATGGCGGAGGCGGTGGTGGCGGCGGTCATGGCGGAGGCGGCGGCCATTTCGGTGGCGGAGGAATGGGCGGCCGCGGCGCGGCCGCCAGCGCGCGCGGTGCCTCTTTCGGCGGCGCGTCCGCCGGTCACGGCTTCGGTGGGCATGGAGGCGCGCAAGCAAACTCGCATTGGAGCGCCATGCATGCCGCCGGCAAGCTCACCGCGGGCCAGCACGTGGCTTTCCAGCGTCCGGGTGCCAGGATGGGCGGCACGGATCACCATCATGGCGGTAACGATCACCATCATCATCATCATCATCCGTTCGATCGGCGCGAGCCCAACGACAACGGATTCGTTGAGGATGGTCAATGCACGTTCATCGCAAACCCCTACCTCGACTGGAATCCTTGCTTCACCTCCAAGTGGGGCCGGGACATTCGGGCAAGTCACGGCGCGTAGCTTGCCTCATGAATATTGCGGCGGCCGCCACTCTGCTTGCCGCGATCTTGAGCGCCGCAGCTGCGCCGCTGCACGCGGCCGATTCCCGCGAAACGCCGCGGAAGGACGCTGAGAACAGCGCCAAGGATCTCGCCGCCTCGATCGAGCGCTTCAATGCGCGCGACCCGCAATCCCCCGACACCTTGAACGCGCGGCTTGCCTACGCGGTTATTCTTGCGCATATGGACGGCGGCGACTGTCGCACCCGTCTGCAGAGCGCCCAGAGTCAATTGGACCTGGTCAATGCCAGCCCCGCACTGGACGTCGCGCTCCCGGCCGGGCTGGCGCGCGCCGCCGACGCCGAATATCAAGTGCATTTGGCAAAGGCAGCTTGCGTCGGTTCGCAACCGCCCGACGCGCCATCCCATGATCCGAAACTGCGCAATACCGAGCTTCATAGCGCACTCGATGCCGCGCAGCGCGCGGTGGGGCTCTATCGCGAAGGTTTCGATGCCATTTCCATGGCGAGCATGCAATTCAATTGCGCAGTCGCGCATCACAAACTCGGCGACACGGCGGCCGCCATCTCAGCATTGCAGGCGGCAATCGCCACGGATCGCGACTACGGCTATGAGGACGATGCCGAAAACAACTACTCGCTGCTGCTGCAGTGGAGCAATCAGGAAGCCGGTCCCGAGCAGGTGGCCGCTCGTATGCAAGACTTTCCGGAGCGCTCGGCGACGCTGGCGTTCGGCTGGTTCCCGAGCGATGCACAGGTCTTGATCGATTCCGCCTACTCACAGGTTGCCGACGGCGTAGCATGGGGTTTCCACAGCACCCGCAAGGCATTGCGCAGCGTGCGCAAGGGCTTTGCGAGCTGGAAGGTGTCGTTTCAGCCTGCGGAGGCCCATTTCGGGCTTGTCGACGCGCCGCTCTCAGATCCAGGGCTCGACGGGCTCGCCAATTCACTGGCCGGCATGCTGGGTCAATTCCATGATTTCGAGGTGGCGCGCAATGGCGAGTTCGACGGCGTCAGCGCAGACTCCAAGTTTCATTCCCGGGTGCGCGCGGATGTGAAGACGCTGACAGGCGAACTCGCCGCCCGGAGCATCCCCCACGCGCAGCTCATGCTCGCCGTCGCCGAAGCCTTGAAGGCGCGGCGACCGCCCGACGTGATCGAAAGCCTGGTGGCCGAGCGTTACAATTTTGAAACGGGAACCTGGATCGGCGCCACGCTTGATCAGGGCGTTTGGTACAACATGACCGCTGCGCTTTCCCTGGCCCTGGAACCCCAGGTCTTCGTCAAGCACGAGATCGAATTTGCCTACACTCACCCGGTTCCCTGCAGCGCCGATGCTGCGGAAACCACCTGCATCGAAATCGTATTGCGTGCAACACCGGATCCGGCAATTCTCGCGGAGATGCTCGGCAATCTGGCACGCTCCGGGCTGCAGCGCCGGCAACACCCCGAGCTTCTCGCGCGCACCGACATGCGGCTGATCCTCGATCCGGTTACGTTGGTGGCGTACCGCCGGGACATGCGTCAGTACTCCTATTGGTGGAACGGCGTCAAGGATCCGAGTGAGTCGCTGCTCGAATTGCATGAAACCAGCGTGGTCAGCGGGTCCTTGAGCCGCGCGAACGGATCATAAAAAAAAGAGCGGGCTTCGAAGTCCGCTCTTTTTCGACTGTCACCGGCTTTGCGGCCGGTGTTACATGTCCATGCCGCCCATGCCGCCCATGCCGCCGCCCGTGCCGCCATGTGCATGCTCTTCTTCCTTCGGCGATTCGGCGAACATGACGTCGGTCGTCAGCAGCAGACCCGCCACCGATGCCGCGTTCTGCAGCGCCAGGCGCGTCACCTTGGTCGGATCCAGGATGCCCATGTCGACCAGGTCGCCGTACTCGCCGGTCGCGGCGTTGTAGCCGAAGTTGCCCTTGCCCTCGCGGACCTGGTTCACCACGACCGCGGCATCTTCACCGGCGTTGGTGACGATCTGGCGCAGCGGCTCTTCGATCGCGCGGGCCAGGATCTTGATGCCCGTGGTCTGATCGTCGTTTCGCCGTTCAGCTTCTCGATGGCCTTGAGCGCGCGCACCAGCGCAACACCGCCGCCCGGCACCATGCCTTCTTCGACGGCCGCACGGGTCGCGTGCAATGCGTCTTCGACGCGGGCCTTCTTTTCCTTCATTTCGATTTCGGTCGCAGCGCCGACTTTGATCACGGCAACACCGCCGGCGAGCTTGGCCACGCGCTCCTGCAGCTTTTCCTTGTCGTAGTCGGAGGTCGCTTCCTCGATCTGCTTGCGGATGCTCTCGACGCGGCCCTTGATGTCCGCGGCCTTGCCGGCGCCGTCGATGATCGTGGTGTTCTCTTTCTCCACCAGAATCTTCTTCGCTTCGCCGAGGTCGTTCAGCGTCGCCTTCTCGAGCGACAGGCCGACTTCTTCGGCGATCACCGTGCCGCCGGTCAGGATCGCGATGTCCTGCAGCATGGCCTTGCGGCGATCGCCGAAGCCCGGCGCCTTGACGGCGGCGGTCTTGAGGATGCCGCGGATGTTGTTGACGACCAGCGTGGCCAGCGCTTCGCCTTCGACGTCTTCGGCGACGATCAGCAGCGGACGGCCGGCCTTGGCAATGGCTTCCAGCAGCGGCAGCAGGTCACGAATGTTGGAGATCTTCTTGTCGTGCAGCAGGATCAGCGGCTTGTCGAGCTCGGCGCTCTGGCTCTGCGGGTTGTTGATGAAGTACGGCGACAGGTAGCCGCGGTCGAACTGCATGCCTTCGACCACTTCGAGCTCGTTCTCGAGGCCCGAGCCGTCTTCGACCGTGATCACGCCTTCCTTGCCGACCTTGTCCATCGCTTCGGCAATCGTCTTGCCGATGCTCTCGTCGGCGTTCGCCGAGATCGTGCCGACCTGAGCGATTTCCTTCGGGTCTTGCAGGGCTTGGAGAGCTTCTTCAGTTCCTCGATGGCCGCGGTGACCGCCTTGTCGATGCCGCGCTTCAGGTCCATCGGGTTCATGCCCGCGGCGACATACTTCATGCCTTCGCGGATGATGGCTTGCGCGAGCACGGTTGCGGTGGTGGTGCCGTCGCCGGCGTCGTCGGAGGTCTTGGAAGCGACTTCCTTCACCATCTGCGCGCCCATGTTCTCGAACTTGTCCTTGAGTTCGATTTCCTTCGCGACCGAGACACCGTCCTTGGTGACGGTCGGGGCGCCGAAGCTCTTGTCGAGCACGGCGTTGCGGCCCTTGGGACCCAGCGTGACCTTGACGGCATTCGCCAGAATGTTCACACCCTTGAACATGCGTTGCCCGGGCGTCGTCGCTGAAGCGTACGTCTTTTGCTGCCATTTGCTGATACCTCTAATTAAATTTGATTAGCGGGAAGTAAGGTCGGATCGAGGCGCTTACTTGCCTTCGACCACGGCCATGATGTCTTCTTCGCGCATCACAACCAGTTCGTCGCCGTCCATCTTGACTTCGGTGCCGCTGTACTTGCCGAACAGGATCTTGTCGCCGACTTTGACGTCGAGCGGGCGAATTTCGCCGTTCTCCAAAATCTTGCCCTTGCCGACGGCAATCACTTTCCCGAAAATCGGCTTCTCGGTCGCGGTGTCCGGGATCACGATGCCGCCTGGGGACTTACGCTCTTCTTCCTCTCGTTTCACGATCACGCGGTCATGAAGGGGACGAATCTTCATAAGACAAGACTCCTAATGCTTGAGTTTGGGTTGCCAAGGGTCGGTGTTGTTAGCACTCTCCCGCTCGTGGCTGCTAATCATAGCGTCGAATTGTTAGGATTCAAGGCCTAGAGTGCGCAATTTTTACTGCTGCCGCAGCAATGTTCAAGGAACTGGCGCACCTACGCTGCGGCCACTAAAGTGCCCGCCATGAAACAATCAATAGGCGCTGCCGTGGCCGCCATTTTCTTCGCGTCCTCAATGCTGCGGGCTCGCCGGCACGGCGCAGGCCAAACCCTGGTGGATGCGGGGCATTGATTCCAACGAGACGGATTTTCTCCCGCCGGACGTCGCCTTTCGGGTCGGCGCCCGGGTCGACGGCAATGTCGTGAGGGTCCGCTGGGTCATCGCGGACGGCTACTATCTTTATCGTCCTAAAATCGATGTGGAGGCGGAAAGCCCGGATCTTGTCGTTTCGTGCCCCTGAGCTGCCGCGGGGCACGGTCAAGACCGATCCCTATCTGGGCACGCAGGAGATCTATACCCAGCAGGTCGAAGCGGCGGTGCCCTATTCAGCGCGTCGATGCCGGCGCCCACCCTTTGCAAATCAAGGTGACCTATCAGGGCTGTGCGGAGGCGGGCCTGTGCTATCCCCCGATCACCAAGGTACTTTTCCCGATCGTCGGATCACCTGCCGTCGCAGCCAGCGAGCCGCTCTCACCCTTTTGAAGGCATCGGCAATCATTGCCGGTGCCTGGCATTTCTGCTCGCAGGATTGGTGCTGCGAAAGGGCCGCAAGCTCGACATTCCGGCATGAACACCCCCTGCGACTGCGTTATCTCGGTGCCGCGCTGGTCGTCCTGGTCGGAATGTGGGCAGGATTGCAGTTTCACTCGGCTCATAGGGTCGAGGCGCCCGCGGTTGCCGGTACCGGCGGGAGTCGCGAGCGCCCCTGATCCGCGAGAGATTTCCGCGATGCAAGCGGTACCCCATCCCGTGATTCCGGCGCGGCTGCCCGACTTCTCACTCGACGACTTGCCGGCAAGTCCACCTCGATCAGCGCCTGGAGCGGTAAGTCGTTGGTGATCAACTTCTGGGCCACCTGGTGCGCCCCCTGCCGCCGGGAAATACCCCTGCTTAAAACCCTGTCCGCCGACTGGGCGGGCCGCGATGTTGAGGTCGTCGGGATTGCCGTGGACTATCGCCGACAAGGTGTCGCCAGTTCGCGGGACAGTTCAAAATTGATTATCCGGTGCTCATTGGCGAGCAGGACGCCCTGGATGCGGCTGCCGAATTCGGCATGGACTCGCCGGCGTTGCCCTTCACGGTATTCACCGACCGGCGCGGCGAGGTCGTGGCCCTGTTCGTCGGCGAGTTGCATCGGCCGCAGGCCGATTTCATCCTGTCGGAGGTCCAAAATCTCAATCAGGAGCGCATTGCCCTCCCCGAGGCGCGGCGCGCCATCGCCGATGGTCTGGAGGCCCTGGCGGGCAAAAAGACCGGATAATCGACATTCGCGCGACGTTCGCCGCCGAAGCTTGCCTTTTCACTTCAATTTCTGGTTATTATCGCGGACCTTTGTAGCGCGACCGCGCTCGGAATTGACCTCAAGATGGCTCGAGTTTTGCTGTTAAATGGCCCGAACTTAGACCTTCTCGGCGCGCGCGAGCCGGACATCTATGGCAGCGCCACGCTGCAGGACATCGAAACCAAGCTCAAAACGCAATGCCACGCCTTGGGACATGATCTCATCGCCGCCCAAAGCAACGCCGAGCATGAATTGATCGCCAAGATTCACGCCGTCAAGCGCGATGGCATCGGATTCGTGATCATCAATCCCGGCGCGTTCACGCACACGAGCATCGCGCTGCGCGACGCCTTTCTGTCCGTGGGCGTGCCCTTCATCGAGAGTTCACTTGAGCAATGTGTTCGCGCGCGAAGCTTTCCGACATCACTCTTATTTGTCCGACATCGCGGTCGGCTGCATATATGGATTGGGCCCGATCGGCTACGAGCTTGCGCTCCAAGCCGCGTCGCACGCCTGAGCCGAACTTAAAACAAAATTTGAAGGGGTTCGCGGATGGATATTCGCAAGGTTAAGAAATTGATCGAGTTGCTCGAAGAGTCAGGCATCTCGGAGCTTGAGATTTCGGAGGGCGAGGAATCGGTACGCATCAGCCGCCACCCTCGGATGGGATGCAAGCAGCAGCGGCCCCGGCCGCGCCGATCGTCTATGCCGCACCAGCCGCGCCCGCGGCACCGGCCACGGCCGCGACCTCGGCCGGCGAACAGGCGCCTCGCAATGATGAGCACACAGTCACCTCGCCCATGGTGGGCACGTACTACTCATCCGCCTCTCCCGGTGCAAAGCCCTTCGTCGAAATCGGCAGCGAGATCAAGGTCGGTCAGATTCTATGCATCATCGAGGCGATGAAGATGATGAACCAAATAGAATCCGACAAGGAGGGCCGGGTCACGGCCATGCTGGCGAAGAACGGTGAGCCGGTCGAGTTCGGCCAACCGCTGTTCATCATCGAATAGTTGAGATGATCGAAAAAGTCGTCATCGCGAATCGCGGCGAGATCGCCCTTCGCATACTGCGCGCGTGCCGCGAGCTGGGCATCAAGACCGTGGCGGTGCATTCCACCGCCGATTTCAATACCAAGCACGTCCTGCTGGCGGATGAGACCGTCTGCATCGGACCGCCGCAATCCGCGCTCTCGTATCTGAACATGCCCGCCATCATCAGCGCCGCGGAAGTCACGGACGCGGTGGCGATCCATCCCGGTTACGGGTTCCTGTCGGAAAACGCCGATTTCGCGGAGCGGGTCGAGAAGAGCGGCTTCATCTTCGTCGGACCTCGGGCGGAAACCATCCGACTGATGGGCGACAAGGTCTCTGCCATCAAGGTCATGAAGGCGGCCGGCGTCCCTTGCGTGCCGGGATCCGACGGGCCGTTGGGCAAGGACAATGATGAGAACTTCCGCATCGCCAAGGACATCGGCTACCCGGTGATCATCAAGGCCTCGGGCGGCGGCGGCGGCCGCGGCATGCGTGTTGTGCACACCGACGCCTCGTTGCTGAATGCCATTAGCGTGACGCAATCGGAAGCGCTGGCGGCGTTCGGTAACGATCAGGTCTACATGGAGAAGTTTCTCGAGAAGCCGCGGCACATCGAATTTCAGGTGCTGGCGGACAATTACGGCAACGTGGTGCACTTGGGCGAGCGCGATTGCTCGATGCAGCGCCGCCATCAGAAAGTCATCGAAGAAGCGCCTGCGCCCGGGCTGACCGCCAAGCAGCGCAAGACCATGGGCGAGCGCTGCGCCAGGGCGTGCCGCGAAGTCGGCTACCGCAACGCCGGCACGCTGGAATTCCTGTACCAGGACAACGAATTTTATTTCATCGAAATGAACACGCGCGTGCAGGTCGAGCACCCCGTAACCGAGCTGGTCACGGGCATCGACATCGTCAAGGCGCAATTGCTGATCGCCGCGGGTGAACCGCTGCCGTACGGGCAGAACGACATTCAGATCCGCGGCCATGCCGTGGAATGCCGCATCAACGCCGAGGACCCGAAGAACTTCACGCCCTCGTCCGGGGCCGATCCGCCTATGGCACTCTCCCGGCGGTCCGGGAATCCGGGTCGACAGCCACGTCTACACCGGCTACAACGTACCGCCCTTTTACGATTCCATGATCGGCAAGGTCATTGCTTATGGCGACACGCGCGATACCGCCATCGCGCGCATGCGCAATGCACTGGCCGAGATGGTGGTCGAAGGCATCAAGACCAATATTCCGCTGCATCAGGAGATATTCAATCATTCCGCCTTTCGAACAGGGCGGAACGGACATTCACTACCTCGAGCGACGACTGGGGCTGAAGTGACATGACTCGCAGGATGTTGCATCGATGACGCTTCTATGAAATCGAATTCCCGCTGGCGCGCTTTGGGTTTCGAGCGCGGTCGAGGCGGCCTTGCTCGAGATCGGCGCAAGTTCCATTACATTCGTCGATCGCGGCGACGAGCCCGTGCTCGAACCCAAGCCCGGCGAGGTACGGCTGTGGAGCGACACGCTGGTGCGCGCCTTGTTCCAAGAATCCAGCGACGCGGCGTTGAATCTCGATCGACTCGCGAAGCGGGTTTGGGGCCGCATGTCACGCAAACCGCCCGCGTGCGCGCCGTTGCAAGACCAAGTCTGGGAACGCGCCTGGCTCGCGGACTGGAAATCCTTGCGCTTCGGGCGCCGGCTGTGGGTTTGCCCACGTGCCGCGGAGGCGCCCGAGGATCCGCAAGCCATGGTGGTGCGGCTCGACCCGGGACTCGCGTTCGGCACGGGCACGCATCCCACCACCGCGCTGTGTCTGCAGATACTGGATTCATTGCCAATCTCGGGCCGCACGCGTGATCGACTATGGCTGCGGCTCCGGCATCCTGGGCGTTGGCGGCCTTGAAGCTGGGTGCGGCGCACGTGGTAGCCGTGGATCTCGACCCACAGGCGCTGCATTGCAACCCGCGATAACGCGATCCGTAACGGCGTTGTCGTCGAGCATCAGCGTGCAGGGCATCGACGCCGTTCTGCCGAGCGCTTCTGCGTGCTGGCCAATATCTTGCCGGGCCATTGATCGAGTTGGCGCCGAAACTGACCGTAGCCTGCGAGCCGGGAGGGCGATCTGCTCCTGTCGGGCCTGTTGAAAACGCAGGCCTATGCCGTAAAGGGCGCATACGCATCCGGTTTTGATATGGTGCAGGTCATAGAGCGGGATGAGTGGTGCTGCATCTACGCGCGGAGAGTCTGCATAGCGTGTTTACGCAATGTTCCAAATGCGAGACTGTTTTCAGATTATCCGCCGAGGTGCTGCGCGCCGCCGGCGGCCAGGTGCGCTGCGGCAAAGTGCGGAGAAGTATTCAACGCCTTGGCGCGTCTCGCGGAAGACCCGAGCGCTTTCAGCGCCGGTGAAACCTCATTCGATTTGGAAACCCGCGCCGACAGCATTTTGCAGTCCCCGCCCCACAGTGCTCCGCGGCGCGCGCCGCCGAACCGGAGGACCTGGCGCCCCCGGGAGTCGAAATCGCGCGGCTTGCAAATTATCGATTGGAGTGAGCAGCGAATTATCCGATGCTGCCCGCCGCGGAGCCGCGGATCCGGCAGCCGAGGAATCTGGGCGAAACATCGATGGAATTCACACTGCCCCCCGGGGAATTGGACCGAATATTCGTCGAGACCGAAGAGAGGCGTTCGCGCGCGGATGCCGCCGGCGGTACCGCCGCAGGTCCCCGCGGAACCCGAAGAGATCGAGGTATTCAACGCCGCGGATCGCAAGGCTGCCGCTCCCGTTGAGACGACCCGACCCCCGCGCGCGCTCTGGCACCGACCCCCGCCGCGGCGAGGATCTCCACCCCGGCAGCGAGCGCCGCACCGGCGAGGAGCCGCCCCCGGCAACGGCCCCGCCGACCCTGCGCCGAGCGGCTTCGAAGTATCCGAGGCGGTTCGTCTTGAAATGCTCGAGGGGCTGGAATCTTCGGCCGATGCCGAGTCGATCGCTACACTTACGCAGCCAAAGCGATCTAGCCGGCGCCGGAGCTCGCCGTTCGAAGCTGGGCCGCACAAATCGGCTCGATCGTTCATCGCGTGGCTCGCCGCCGCGATTCTCGTCGGCGCGCTGCTCATCGCTCAGGTCGTTCACCAAAATCGCGAGTGGCTCGCGGCACACACGCCGCTCGGCGGGTCCCTGCGCGCGTTGTACTCCAAAATGGGCACCCCGGTGACGCCGGCCGCGAATCTTTCTGCCTATCAGCTCCGGCAATGGGGCGTAACCGGCGATCCGGCCGGCGACTGGCACATTGCGCGTGCGCGCCAGCATCCTGAATACCGCCGCGCAATTGGAGCCATACCCGCTGCTGCGCGTGACGCTCGCCAACCGCTTCGGCGGCAGTATCGGCACGCGCGATTTCGAACCCTCAGAATATCTGGGCAAGCCGACCGCCAAGCTGCTCGCGCCCGGCGAGCGCGCCGATGCGACCTTGGACATCCTGGACCCGGGAAAAGCGCCGAAGGATTTGAAATCGACGTGTGCCTGCGCGGCGCCGACAGAAGAGTTTCGTGCGCCAACGATAAAGCGCCCGCTCTGCCACGCGATGAGCGTCAAGATAGGTCCCTATACGTTGCCCTCCAACGTCCTGCTCGCGCCCATGGCCGGCGTGACCGACCGCCCATTTCGAATTCTTTGCCGCCGCTTCGGCGCCGGCCTCGCTGCCTCGGAAATGCTCAGCGCCGACGTGCGGTTATGGGACACGCCCAAATCGCGCCGCCGCATGGATCATACCGGCGAACCCAGCCCGCGCGTGGTCCAGATTGCCGGCTTTGACCCGAAGATGATGGCGGATGCTGCGCGGCGCAATGTCGATGCGGGAGCCGAGATCATCGACATCAATATGGGTTGTCCCGCAAAGAAAGTTTGCAATCGATTGGCAGGTTCCGCGCTGCTTCAGGACGAGGAGCTGGTCGCGCGAATTTTGCGAAGCGTCGTACAAGCAGTCGCTGCGCCGGTGACCTTGAAGACGCGCACAGGCTGGGACCCGAATCACAAGAATGGCGCGCGCATCGCAAAAATCGCAGAGGACAGCGGCATAGCGGCGCTCGCCATCCATGGGCGAACTCGCACCGACATGTATCAGGGCAATGCTGAACATGAGACGGTACGCGCCATCAAAGCGCAAGTAAAGATTCCCGTATTCGCCAATGGCGATATTGCTTCTCCGCAGCGCGCTCGGCAGATTCTCGAACAGACCGGGTGCGACGGGATCATGATCGGCAGAGCGGCCCAAGGCCGGCCATGGATCTTCGACGATGTCAATTTTTTTCTCTCGACGGGAGAAATTCGCGCGGTGCTAGCGCTGGAAAAAGTCCGTGATATTATGCGCGCCCACCTCGAAGACCTGTACGCCTTCTACGGCGATGAAACCGGTGTTCGAGTGGCACGTAAACACTTGAGTTGGTATTTCCGGCAGCATCCAGGACAAGAGGACTTGCGGAATCGTCTCGTTCAAATCGAGACGCCTCGAGGAACAACTGTCCACGCTGCTGCAGCATTACGATACGGGTGTGGAGCGCGCTGCGTAAGAGTACATTTGGACAAGAAAAAATCAGCGGGGATTTAAACTTAAGGCCATGGTCGCTAAAAAGAAATCGAAGTCACGTCGAGAAATCGCGGCTGCATTCAACGGACGCGATCTAAAGGTCAATGGCAAGGGTGTGCCATTGCGTTCGCAGGCCGAAGAGGCCTTACAGTGCTATTTTGAGACGCTGAACGGGCATAAGCCCGCGCATTTGTACGACCTCGTCATGCGTGAAGTGGAAGAGCCTTTGTTCAAAGTCGTGATGGGCCATGTGCATGGCAATCAAAGCCGAGCCGCGACCATTCTGGGCATCAATCGCGGCACCTTGCGCAAGAAACTCAAAGAGTTCGGGCATCAGCGAGTAACAGGCGCCTAGTGCTCACGCCCGTACGCCGCGCGTTGCTCAGTGTTTCCGATAAGACCGGCATCGTCGAATTTGCGCGCGAGTTGCGGGAACGCGGCATCGAGTTGTTGTCGACCGGCGGCACCGCCAGGCTGTTGACCAGCCACGGCATCCCGGTCAAGGAGGTCGCGGAATATACCGGCTTCCCGGAAATCATGGGCGGACGCGTCAAGACCTTGCATCCCAAAATTCACGGCGGCTTGCTGGGACGGCGCGGACTCGATGAAGCGGTCATGCGCGAGCACAGTATCGAGCCCATCGATCTATTGGCGGTCAATCTCTATCCGTTCGCGGCAACCGTGAGCCGCCCGAATTGCACCTACGAGGAAGCGGTCGACAACATCGATATCGGCGGTCCCGCAATGGTCCGCGCCGCGGCAAAAAATCATGACTCCGTTACGGTGGTGGTGGACCCGAATGATTATCGGGAATTGCTGGACGAACTCGCGGCCAATCAGGGCGGTACCAATCTGACCATGCGCCGCAGGTTGAGCGCGAAGGCCTTTGCGCATACCGCGCAGTACGACGCCATGGTTTCCGCCTATTTCACCGGCGCCATCGGCGGCGCGGCCCCGACCTTTCCCGACGATTTAAATCTGTCTTTTCGAAAGCACCTTGACCTGCGGTACGGCGAAAATCCGCACCAGCAGGCCGCGTTCTACAGCGACCCGCGCGCCATCGGCGCATCGGTCACGCAAGCGAAGCAGATTCAAGGGCGAGAATTGTCGTTCAATAACATTGCCGATGCCGACACGGCGCTGGAATGCGTGCGGCAATTCGATAATCCCGGTTGCGTCATCGTCAAGCATGCCAATCCCTGCGGCGCCGCACGCTGCGGCAGCGTCGCGAACGCCTACGCGCTTGCCTACCGCACGGACCCGACCTCCGCGTACGGCGGCATCATCGCGTTCAATCGAGAATTGGATGCAGCAACCGCGCGCGCCATCATCGAGCAGCAATTCGTCGAGGTGATCCTGGCGCCAAGCATTTCGGAGGATGCCAAAGCGGCTCTGGCGGCGAGAGATAACGTGCGTGTACTCATCACCGGCGATTTGTCGCTGCCCGTGACGCAGCTGCTGGAATACAAGAGCGTGGCGGGCGGCCTGCTGGTGCAAACGCGCGATACCGCGGGCGTTCGGGCTCAGGAACTGCGCACCGTCACGCGGCGTCCTCCCAGCTTGGCGGAACTCGATGACCTGATTTTTGCCTGGCGCGTGGCGAAATATGTCAAATCGAATGCCATCGTGGCGGCAAAGGACAAGGCAACCCTAGGGATCGGCGCCGGGCAGATGAGTCGGGTGATCAGCAGTAGAATCGCCGCCATGAAGGCCCAGGACGCCGGCTTGACGCTGGAATCTGCCTCGGTCGCCTCCGATGCGTTCTTCCCGTTTCGCGATGGCCTGGACGCGTTGGCCGAGTTCGGCGTCAAAGCCGTTATTCAACCGGGCGGCTCGCGGCGCGACGCCGAGGTGATCGCAGCCGCGGACGAACACGGCATCGCCATGGTATTCACCGGGATGCGCCATTTCCGCCACTAAAGACACCGGTATGAAAGTGTTGATTGTCGGCGGCGGCGGCCGCGAGCATGCGCTGGCGTGGAAGAGCGCCGCATCGCCGCGCGTTCAGCATGTCTACGTTGCGCCCGGCAACGCCGGCACATCGGCCGAACCCAAGGTCAGCAACATCGAGATCGCCGCGGATGATATTGGGGCCCTGCTTCAATTCGCCATCGCCGAGGATATCGACCTGACCATCGTCGGGCCCGAAGGTCCGCTGGTCGCCGGCATCGTCGACCGCTTCGTCGCGGCCAACAGGCGCTGCTTTGGTCCGTCGCGCAACGCCGCGCGGCTCGAAGGCTCCAAAGCCTTTGCCAAGGATTTTCTCAACCGTCATCGCATTCCAACCGCAAGTTTCGCCGCGTTCACGGCGGCAAACTTCAACGAGGATTACGTACGCGCGCAGCGGCTGCCGTTGGTCGTGAAGGCGGACGGATTGGCCGCGGGAAAGGGCGTCATCATCTGCGACAGCCACGATTCAGCCGTTGCGACCGCGCGCGCCATGCTCGGCGGCAGTTTTGGCGCCGCCGGCAACACCATCGTAATCGAGGAGTTCTTGCAGGGCGAGGAAGTGAGCTTCATCGTAGCGGCGAGCGATCAGCAGGTGCTTGCGCTGGCGACATCCCAGGATCACAAGCGTCGCGATGATGGCGATAAGGGACCGAACACCGGCGGCATGGGCGCTTATTCGCCGGCGTCGATTGTCACGCCGCAACTGCACCAGCGCATCATGCGCGAGGTGATCGAGCCCACTCTGCGGGGTCTGCGCAGCGACGGCAGTCCCTACATGGGCTTTCTCTATGCAGGGCTGATGATAGCGGCGGACGGCACGCCTAATGTCCTGGAATTCAACTGCCGATTCGGCGATCCGGAAACGCAGCCGATCTTGCTGCGCCTGCAAAGCGATCTGATCGAACTGTGCGAGGCAGCGCTTGCCGGCAACCTGCTCGGGCACGATATCCGGTGGGACGCGCGCGCGGCACTCGGCGTGGTCATGGCCGCGGGCGGCTACCCCGATGCTTTCCGCAAGGGCGATCCGATCAGCGGCCTCGAAGCGGCGGCGGCCCTTCCAGGGAAGGTATTTCATGGCGGCACCCGCCGTGAAGGCGCGCAGATCGTCACGGCCGGCGGCCGCGTACTGTGCGCCGTCGGCTTAGGTGCCGGCGTGAGAGATGCGCAGCTTCAGGCATACAATCTCGTGCACGCGATACACTGGAATTTGGTGCAGTACCGGCTTGATATCGGCTATCGCGCCATCCAGCACGAGCCTCAGACGGGTTCCTAAGGAGTTTCGCATGCCACACATTCGTCCGAGCATCGCCGATAAGCGGCGCACATTTCATCGCCTGCATCAACATGGTTGCTTCGTCATTCCCAACCCCTGGGATGTGGGCAGCGCGCGGTATCTACAAACTTTGGGTTTCAAGGCTTTGGCCACCACGAGCTCCGGATTCGCGTGGTCGCACGGTCATCGCGATGGTGCAATGTCCCGGGATCGAGTCTTGGATCATCTAACCGAGATGGTCGAGGCCACGGATTTGCCGATCAACGCAGATTTCGAGCATGGATTCGCGCCCGATGCGGCGGGGCTCGCCGACAGCGTGCGCCTGGCGGTGGAAACGGGAGTGGCGGGACTTTCAATTGAGGACTCAACCGGAGATGCGTCCAAACCGCTGTTCGATTTCGACGCGGCAATCGAGCGCATGCGCGCGGCCCGCAAAGCCATCGACAAAGCCGGCGCCGACACGATGTTGATTGGACGCGCCGAGTGCTTTCTGGTGGGTCTGCCGGACATCGATCAGACCATCGCCAGACTCAAGGGCTACGCGAATGCGGGAGCCGACTGTTTGTATGCGCCAGGAATCCGCACGGTGGAACATATCTCTGCGGTGGTCGCGGCCATCGCCCCGAAACCCGTCAATTTGCTTGTCGGCTTCAACGCCGACCTGAACATGCCCGAAATCGCGGCATTGGGTGTACGGCGCGTGAGCGTCGGCGGCGCACTGGCGCGCGCGGCCTGGGGCGGATTCATGCGCGCCGCAAAACTCATCATCGAGCAAGGCAGATTCGATGGCTTCGCCGATGCAGCATCCGGGAATGCCCTGAACACGGTGTTCGCGGCAGCTAAGCCTTAGGCGGGCGGCCGCCTGGGGGACCTTGAGGGAAGCCGTCTGGCCCAGCTTGCGCCGCAAGCTGGGCTAGCGCCTGACCATCGTCTGCATCAGATGATCCAGCGCCGACGCCGGCTCCGCGCATTGGCCGGTGTGCACGGGCGAGGTTTGCACGATCGTGCTTCGCGGCGCGACCAGCCAGTGAAAGCGTTCGCGCGCGGACAACTCGCCGATGCCGCCCGCCGCTGCACCGCCGGCGCAAATCGCCGGAATGCTTTGCAGCACGCTTCTAACGAGTTCCAGATCCACCCGCGCGTCGATGGCGAGCAGCGCTTTCTCGTCCAGCTCGATACTCGCCAATAAAATGCGCTCGACGTCGCACGACAGAATGATGCCGGCATTCACGAACTCGCCGCGCTCGACCCGCGGCACCACACGAACGACTGCATAGTCATACGTGCGAAGCGCGTGCACGCAGGGCCTCCTTGAGGAAGATGTCCGATAAGGCCAATCTCGCGGTGAAGTAATTCAGATAGGCATCTCTTTGTTGCGCCTTGCTCTCGAAGCCTGGGTCATCGGCGAGCCACGCATCCGGGATCAGCTCGACGATAGGCGCGATTTTGTCGATCACTATGCGCGCCCTCATCTCGGCATCGGCCTCCTCGAGCCCGCTCGCGAATTTCAACAATACATGATCCTTGATTCGCGGAAACGGCGTCAGCGCATGTTGGTCGCGTTGATTCCAAGCATGATGAAAATACAGCGCCGCGCCATGATCGATGAGCCACAGCCGCCGATGCCACATCAGCATATTGACGTTGCGCGCCGTTCGATCGACGTTGCAAACGAATGCATCGAACCACACAACCGCCGAAGCCAGCGCTGCGTCGGGCTGATACACCAGCGGATCGAAGGTGACCGACCCGGGCAGATAGTCCAAGGCCAGATTTAAACCGCCGCTTGCTTCGATGAGGCTTTGAATTTCCGCATCGGGCTCCGTGCGCCCGAGATCCGGCGGCAGCATGACGAAGACGATCTCAGGGATGGGCAGGCCGGCGAGCCGCCCGACCTCGCCGGCCAGCAGTTCCGCAATCAATGCTTTGGGGCCCTGCCCGGCGCCTCGAAACTTGAGCACGTACAAGCCGTCATCATCGGCTTCGATGATGGCCGGCAATGAACCACCCTCCCGCAACGGCGTGACGTAGCGGCTCGCGGTGACGGTTCTTATGCTCGGCGGTCGATCCGTCACGGGCCCTTGAACGGGACCGCCGAGCCCTGTTGCTGGATGGAATTGACGTATTCCTTGCCGGAGAGTTCGGCCTGCTTCAATTGGTCGAGCGTGCTGCAGCGGCTACGCGTGAGATGCGTGCCGATCTCGGCTTCGTCGCGGCAAAATACCAGCGTGCCGTTGCGATTGAGCGGTTTGAATCCGCGACCGCGCATCTGTTTGATCTGCGCCTCGGTGACGGCCACATCGACCGCCTCGCTCTTGTCAACCTTCGGGGCGGGGGCGGCGGGCGTGCCAGGCGCAGAGCTCACATTGCTGGCGCTGGACCTTGAACTCGGCGCCGGTGTCGCATCGCCGGCGCTGGACGCTGCGCCTGGCGCAGGCGCTTGTGCGGCGGCAGGTTGCGGCGCGGCGGCTTGCGCCGCCGGAGGCTGCGGCGCGGATGAAGGCGGCTGGTCCGCGAGGACCGCAGAACAGGCGCCGGCCGATATGAGCAAGAAACAGCCCGCTATTTTCATGTGATGCTCTCCCTATAGATGCCTCGTTGTATGCCATAGACCCTCCAAGGCGTCAAACTCCCGCTCACTGCGAACTCGCCGCTTCGATGCGTGCGCTCTGGGTGATCTTAGGATCGCTGCTCGAATGATGTGCCCGGAACAGGCGGCCTTTCTCGGCCAACAGCACGAATCCGAGGCTGGCTAGCCCGCAGCACAGGGCCCCCGCCGCCAGCGGCACGGTGGTACCGTTGAATTGCTCGCCGATGAGAATTCCCACCAACGCGCCGCTAAACGTGGAGATGAAGCCCTGCAGGGATGCGGCGCTTCCCGCGATCGCGCCCATCGGCTCCATCGCCATGGCGCCGAAATTGGATACCGACAGGCTGAAGGTCGCCATGGTCAACGATTGCAGCACCACGAAGGTCCAGATTTGCTCAAGGCCCAGTACCGCGATGAGAACATGCAACCCTGTGACGGCGATGAACAAGAGCAACGCCGTATGCGAAATCAGCCGCATGCCTAAGCGCTCTACGATACGCGAATTCAAATACGCGGCCATGCCCATGAAAATGGCGCACAGTGCGAACATGCTGGGCATCAACGCCGGCCGGTGAAATACTTCGGAAAATATCTGGGCCACCATGCCGACGTAAGCCATGATGGTTCCGAACATCACCATCATGGCGAGCGTGTAGAAAATCGAGGCGCGGGTACCGAGTACGAGTTTGGCGGCGTTCAGCACGTGCCTGCGCGTCAGCGTCATGCGGTATTCCGGATGCAAAGTTTCCGGCAGGCGCAAGAATCCCCAGGCCGCCACTATCGCGGCAAAAGCGGCGAACACCACAAAAATATAGCGCCACGGGGCAACAATCAGGATCAGCTGCCCCAAGCTCGGCGCGAGAATCGGCACCGTCAGGAATACCACGAAAGTCAGCGACATCACCCGCGCCATCTGCCGTCCGGAATACAGATCCCGCACCACCGAACGTGTCACGGTGACGCAGGCAGCGGCTAGGCCGTGCACGAAACGCCATGCGAGCAGCGCCGGAAAGCTGCCGCTCAAACTGCACAGTAGCGCGGCAATGACGTAGAGCATCAAGCCGCCGAGCAAGATCGGCTTGCGGCCGAATCGATCGGACAACATGCCCCAGAACAATTGCCCTAGCCCCATCCCGGTCATGTAGGCGGTGACGATCCATTGACCGTGATTCGGGTCGCCGACGTTCAGCGCACCGACGATCGTCGGAAAAGCCGGCAGCATCGCGTCGATGGCGATCGCCTGCGTCGACATGGTCGCCGCCGCCAATACCACAAACTCGAGAAACCCAATCGAATGGGCCGCGCGCGTCGCAACCATGAGTATCGTTAACTCTTTGAAATGACGGGCGCGCCGCCGGGCGGCGCTGTTCCGGCCGAAGGCTTGCGCGCGATGCTGGTTGCCATGGTGACGATGGCGGCCAGATCCGTTAGATTCGCCGGCACCACCAGTGTGGTGCCCGCTTGCGCCAGCTTGCCGAACTGCTTCACATACTCTTCGCCGATGCGCAGCTGCATGGCCTCGATGCCGCCGCGATCGGACAACGCGATGCCGACCTGGCGCAGACCTTCCGCGGTCGCCGTGGCGACCGCGAGGATCGCCTGCGCTTGGCCCTCGGCCTCATTGATTTGCTGCTGCTTGTTGGCCTCGGACTGCTTGATAACACGCTGCTTGTCGCCTTCTGCGGCGTTGATCTTCGCGTCCCGTTCTCCCTCCGAGGTCAAAATGACGGCGCGCTTTTCGCGCTCGGCGCGCATTTGCTTTTCCATCGCCGAGAGCACGTCCTTCGGCGGCGTGATGTTCTTGATTTCGTAGCGCAGCACTTTGACGCCCCAGGGAGACGAGGCCTTGTCCAGTTCGCTGACCACGTTGGTGTTGATCTGGCCGCGGGCCTCGAAGGTACGGTCCAGCTCGATTTTGCCGATCTCGCTGCGCAGCGTGGTTTGCGCCAGCTGCGAGATCGCGAAGCCATAGTTGGTGATCCCGTATGACGCCAAGTGCGGATCCATCACCTGCATGTACAACACCGCATCGACGCCCACCTGAACGTTGTCGCGGGTGATGCAAATCTGTTCGGCAATGTCTATCGCGATTTCCTTGAGGCTGTGCTTGTAGGCAATCCGCTCCATGAACGGCACGAGAATATGAAAGCCGGCCGACAGCGTGCGGCTGTACTTGCCCAGATGTTCGATCACGAAGGCGCTCTGCTGCGGCACCACCGTCGCGGTCTTGGCAATCACCACCACGATCAATATGGCGATGATGATGGCTCCGTAGCCTAAGGTCATAGTCACGGGTTTTCTCCATGCAGAACGAGGGTCAAGCCATTGACCCGGTCGATACGCGCGCGCTGACCGGCCGCGATGGGAGATTTCCCGCCGTTGACCGCGTTCCAGGAACTGCCGCAGTACTCCAGCCGGCAGGTTTCACCCGGCGGCAGTGCCGCAGGCAGCACCACTGTTTCGCCGACCGGTCCCTGCTTCATGTCGGGCAGTTTGCGGCGCATGCGAGCGTAGATCCGCCGCCGAAAAGTAACCATCGAGAATGCGGCCAGGACGGCAAACAGCAGCCACTGCATCCAAACGTCGGGCAGCAACCCCGCTAGATCCAACAAACCCACCAGCAGCGCGGATGCGCCGACGAATACCAGATAGAACTGAGCATCGACGAAACCCAGCTCAGAACCCAAAAGCACGGCGCCGACCGCGATCCACGCCCACCACTCCATGACTCGCTCCTAAAGGCTCGCCTTTCTAACGCTTCATCGCGTCGAAGAAATCCGTGTTGGTCTTGGTGTCTTTCATCTTGTCGAGCAGGAACTCGATTGCCGCCAGCTCGTCCATCGGATGCAAGAGCTTGCGCAAAATCCACATCTTGGACAGCTCCGAAGGCTCGGTGATGAGTTCCTCCTTGCGCGTCCCGGAACGGTTGATATTGATCGAAGGGAACACGCGCTTTTCAGAGATGCGGCGATCCAAATGGATTTCGGAATTACCCGTGCCTTTGAATTCTTCGAATATGACGTCGTCCATCTTCGAACCGGTATCGACCAATGCGGTGGCGAGAATGGTCAGGCTGCCGCCCTCTTCGATGTTGCGCGCCGCGCCGAAGAAGCGCTTCGGCCGCTGCAGGGCATTCGCATCGACGCCGCCCGTCAGCACTTTGCCGGAACTCGGCACCACAGTGTTGTAGGCGCGCGCGAGACGCGTGATGGAATCGAGCAGGATGACCACGTCTTTTTTATGTTCGACCAGACGCTTGGCTTTCTCGATCACCATCTCGGCCACTTGCACGTGCCGGCTTGCCGGTTCATCGAAGGTCGAGGAAACCACTTCGCCCTTCACGGTGCGCGCCATTTCCGTCACTTCTTCGGGCCGCTCGTCGATGAGCAGCACGATGAGGTACACCTCAGGGTGGTTGGCCGTGATGGCGGTGGCGATGTTTTGCAGCAGCATGGTCTTGCCGGCCTTCGGCGGCGAGACGATCAATCCGCGCTGGCCCTTGCCGATGGGTGCGACCAGATCAATGGCGCGCGCCGTCAAGTCTTCGGTCGAGCCATTGCCGCGTTCCAGCTTCAGCCGCTCGGTCGGATGCAGCGGCGTCAGGTTCTCGAACAGCACCTTGCCGCGCGAACTCTCGGGCGAATCGTAGTTGATCTCGCCCACCTTGAGCAGCGCGAAATAGCGCTCGCCGTCCTTCGGCGGCCGGATCAACCCGGAAATGGAATCGCCGGTGCGCAGATTGAAGCGGCGGATCTGGCTCGGGGAGACGTAAATGTCATCCGGGCCGGCCAGGTAACTGGAGTCCGAAGAGCGCAGGAAGCCAAATCCGTCCTGCAGAATTTCCAGGACGCCATCGCCGTAAATATCCTCGCCCTTGCGGGCGTGCGCCTTGAGCACGCCGAAAATGATGTCCTGCTTGCGCGAGCGGCCCATGTTCTCGAGACCCATGGTCTCCGCCAGCTTGACAAGATCGCTGATCGGACGCTTTTTCAGCTCCGTCAGATTCATCGAGCTGCGGCTGCGCGCAAGATCGGTCGGTGCAATGATCTCTAAGTCATCGCCGCCCTCCGGCAAGTCGCCGTAGTCCTCATGCATCGGCCGACCCCCATTGGAGTTGCCGTTGCGATTGTCGTTGCGTGGTCCACGGTTACGATTGGATCGGCCGCCGCCCCCCTGGCCGCCGCCCTGCTGACCGCCTCCCTGACCTCCGCCGCGCGATTGATTCCCTAAGTAGCCTCTCACAGGTTGCTGTCCAGAAAAGCGGCGAGCTGTGACTTGGTCACGGCGCCGACTTTTTGCGCCTCGACGGTCCCGTTCTTGAACAAGATCAAGGTGGGGATGCCGCGGATATTGAATTTGGGGGGGGTATGGGGGGTTTTCGTCGATGTTGAGCTTGGCGATGCGAATCTTGTCTTTGTACGTATCGGCAATCTCATCGAGGATCGGCGCGATCATTTTGCAGGGACCGCACCACTCTGCCCAAAAATCCAACAATACGGGCTTGTCAGACTTCAACACGTCCTTGTCGAACGTTGCGTCGCTGGTGTGAACGATACTTGGGTTACTCACTGCGGATACAGCTCCTTTTGGAGATTTAAATGAAGTTAAAACGGGTTATTTTGGGGAAGCCAGAACCCAAAGCATTACCGCGAAGTGACGATGCGCGGCCGTTCGGGCACAATACAGCGGGTTTAGCGGTCTTGATTACCTTAAAAGGGTACCGATGATACGGTTGGGGAGCGGATAGACCAGCTCCTTGGTTGGCCATATTGTTATCCGGTCCACATCATTTTGCAAGTTTATGCAATTCACAAAGCGAAAATGTCAGACGCCCATCTCAGTCAGCTCACTTTTGATTCCTTAACCATCCCTGAATCCGTGAAGCGCGGTATCGCCGAACAAGGCTTTACCCGTGCCACGCCCATTCAAGCGCAAACGCTGCCGATCGCCCTCGCGGGCCGCGACGTGGCGGGGCAGGCGCAGACGGGGACCGGCAAGACCGCGGCATTTCTCGTCGCGCTGTTCAATCGGTTGTTGACGAACTCCGCAGCGCCCAACCGCCCCGCCAACGCGCCGCTCGCCATCGTGATTGCGCCCACGCGCGAACTCGCTGTGCAAATCCATTCCGACGCGCTGGCCATCGGCAAGTACACCGGTTTGAAGCTCGCGATCGTATTCGGCGGCGTCGATTACGAGAAGCAGCGGCGAATACTCGAAGAGGGCGTGGATGTACTGATTGGCACGCCCGGGCGCATCATCGACTACTTCAAACAACACGTGTTTGATTTGCGGCACATTCAAGTCGCGGTCCTGGATGAAGCTGATCGTATGTTCGATCTGGGCTTTATCAAGGACATCCGCTTCATCTTGCGCCGCATGCCGCACCCGACGCTGCGCCTCACCATGATGTTTTCGGCCACGCTGTCGCATCGGGTGATGGAACTCGCGTATGAGCACATGAACAACCCGGAGCTCATCCGCATCGAGCCGGACAAAATGACGGTTGACCGGGTCACGCAAGTGCTCTACTTCCCCTCGACCGAGGAAAAGATCCCGCTGCTGATGGGTCTTTTGCGCCGCATCGATGCGCGCCGCACCATGGTCTTCGTGAACACGAAGCGCGTGGCCGAGGTGCTGGAACGCACGCTGACGGCGAATGGCTTCGTGGCCCAGGCTTTGTCCGGGGACGTACCGCAGACCAAGCGATTGAAGATGATGCGTGATTTTCACAATGGGGACATCGCGGTGCTGATCGCCACCGATGTGGCTTCGCGCGGCTTGCACATTCCGGACGTAAGCCACGTGTTCAACTTCGATCTGCCGAACGACGCGGAAGACTACGTGCACCGCATCGGACGCACCGCGCGCGCGGGTGCGGAAGGCGATGCCATCAGTTTCGGTTGCGAGGAATACGCCATTTCGCTGCCCGATATCGAACGCTATATCGGCCATCAAATTCCGCGCGCTGCGATTGAATCGGTGGATTTGGCGGCCGTCACCGCGCCGCCTCCAGCCGCGTGGCGCGAGCGTGCGCCCTGGCAGGGACAGTCCCGCGGCGGCGGCCGTTCCGGCGGCGGCCGATCGGGCGGACCGAACCGATCCGGCGGCGGACGCTCCAGCGGCGCTCCACCGCGCCGCGGTCCACCCTCTCGCCCCTCGCATGCGAACGCGCCCAGGGCCCAAGCCTCCGCCCCGAATTCCGCAGGCGCGGCAGGAACCGGCGAGGCGCCGGCAAAGGATCCTAACCGGCGCAGACGTCGCCGCGGACGCGGCGGCGGTCCCGCCGGCGGCGCGCCTAATCCTGGGGCGGCGGGCTCTTAAAGCCTCAGCGGGTGCCTAAAGCAATTCGGCGACGCCGTCAATGGCGGCAAAGTCCGCAGTCGCTTGGGGCGGCGCGCCGCTATCCGGCCGGCGCACCGCCCGCAAATGCGCGATGCCGTAGTCGCGAGCGCATTCGAGCACCCTCAAGCTGTCGTCAATGAACAAGGTACGCTGCCTCGAGAATTCCTCGCGCGCCGCCAGCCGCGGCCAAAACGCTGCGTGCTCCTTCGGCGCATCGAAGGGCTGTGAGGAATAGCAAGCATCGAAATACTGGGTCAGCGCCACGCGCTCGTTCTTGATGGCGAGCGTCGTGGGATGCGAGTTGGTGATCAGCACCACGCGTTTGCCGCTGGTGCGCAATTTTCGCAGAAACGCTTCCGCGCCCGGCAAGAAACCCACCTGCGGCGAGTGTCTCGCGCTTCAGCGCGGGGATATCCAGCTTGAGCTCGCGCGTCCAATAGTCGATGCAATACCACTGCAAGGTGTGCGCGACGGTCTTGAATTTGAGCGCCAAGCGCTCGTGCGACTGTGCCTCGCTGATGCCGTTGGCCGCGGCGTATCGTTTCGGGACCACCGTGCCCCAAAACCAATTGTCGAAGCGCAAGTCCAATAGCGTGCCGTCCATGTCGAGCAATACGGTATCGACACTTTCCCAGTCCACTGCAGAGGAAGCATGCATGTGAGTATGATACCTCGATGCGAGATCTAGCCGGCCTGGCCCAGGCCCTGATGCCCGTTGTCGAACGCGCCAGCAGCGCCATCATGCAAATCTACGATGGTGCGTTCGCGGTGCAACGCAAGGACGACAACTCGCCGCTGACCCTGGCGGACTTGGAATCGCAACGCGTCATCATCGAGGGACTCAAGCGCATCGCGCCGGAGATTCCGATTTTGTCGGAAGAAACGGCGGCGGCGCCCTGGTCGGAACGGCAATCCTGGCGCGAGTTATGGGTGGTCGATCCGCTCGACGGCACGCGCGAATTCGTCAAACGCAACGGGGAATTCACGATCAACATCGCGCTGGTCGTGCAACACGAACCGGTGCTCGGCGTGGTGTGCGCGCCGGCTCAAAAGGTCACCTATTGGGGCATCGCCGGCGATCGGCGCATTCCGGCGCGCGCACGACGCCGAAACTCACCGCATTCATACCGACCCCCCGCAGCAGCCGGTGCGTGTTCTCGGCAGCCGCTCGCACGCCAGTCCGGAGATAGCGGCATACTTGGCGCGCCTGGGTCCCCATGTCGTGAGCGGCATGGGCAGCTCACTGAAATTCTGTCTGATCGCGGAAGGCAAAGCGGAACTGTATGTGCGCTTCGGTGCAACATCGGAGTGGGATACGGCAGCGGGACAAGCGGTGCTCGAGGCCGCCGGCGGCCACGTCACCCGCATGGACGGCCATCGGTTGCGCTACAACTGCCGCGAAAGCCTGA
This sequence comes from uncultured Gammaproteobacteria bacterium, assembly GCA_963782865.1. GTDB lineage: Bacteria > Pseudomonadota > Gammaproteobacteria > Steroidobacterales > Steroidobacteraceae > Bog-1198. Next base: position 28,124 of record CAWALS010000013.1, read on the forward strand.
TCAACGGCAACTTCGTCGCCTTCAGCACCCCTCAGGTACTGCCGTCCTAGGCGCGCCCTATTGGCGTGTACTGCCGCCCTAGGCATGGACTACCGTCCTTGGCGTGTCGCATCGTCTCCTAGGCGTGTCCGACGGGTTCGCACAGTTGCAGCGTGGCGTCCAACAAAGTCGGGATATCGAATACCACTTCGTCCTCTGCGATGGTCAATTTGGCGACGCCTGCGGCAGCGATGAGCGCAGCCGGCACGTGAATCTGATCGCGACGTTTTGGTGTGGTCCAGGGACTCACCCGAGCGTCGCCGAAGGCGCGGTTCAGCGCGCTCCACCGCAAGTGAGCGGCGCGTGCCTGAGGTGTATCACCGCCCCATTGACGCTGCGCGATCGCGATTGACATATCACCTGTTGAGGATGGTGCGCGCGTCATCAAATCGTGCACATAACGCAGCATCTCGTTGGGATCGACCCGCACGGCCAGCGACGCTTGATGAGCTTGGGTCATATTTGGTGAGGCCTCCTTGTAGCTTGAGTTTGGGATCAAGTTCGCAAAAACCAAGGGCGGCAGGCTGAACCGCGAAGGGTTAAGATTCGGGCCATGGATGACAGCTTCATTATGCCCGTGGCCATTGCGGGCGCCCTGGCGGGCGCCTACAAGGTCTGGGAGGTTTCCCTGGATGCCCGCGAGGCTGCGAATCGCATCGCCAAGGACACATGCTCCCGCGCTGTGGTGCAGCTTTTGGACGGTACCGTCGCCTTCGCCGGCTTCCGCTTGAGCCGCGACTCCCGGGAAACGCCGTCTGCTGCGCACCTACACCTTTGATTACACGAACGATGGTTTCGAACGCGCGCAGGGGTTCATCGTGCTCGCCGGAAACCGGCTCGAGGCGGTGGGACTTGCGGGCACCCCATGAGTTGCGCCCTTAATATCGATCTTCACACCCATTCGAATCGTTCAGATGGATCCTTGAGCCCCACGGCGCTGATTGAGCGCGCTGCCGCGGCCGGCGGTTTCAGGTGCTGGCCCTCACCGACCACGACACCGTCGCGGGCCTCGCTGAGGCACAGCGCGCGGCCGATGCGCAGGGCTTGAGACTGGTCCCGGGCGTCGAGATCTCGGCGGCTTGGGCGGAGCAGGCGATTCATGTGTTGGGCCTTTGGATCGATCCCGCCTCACCTGAACTCTGCGGCGTGCTGCACGCGCAGGGGGAGCTGCGACGGATGCGCATGCGCAAAATCTGCGCGCGTCTCGAAAAATTGAAGCTTCCAGGCGGGGAATTACTGGCCGCCGTGGAGAGAAATCCCGGCTTGCCGACGCGTGCTCACCTCGCGGCGGCAATGGTGGCCGGCGGGCATGTCGATAGCCACGATGCTGCATTCCGAAAATACCTGGGCAAGGGCAAGGCGGCGCACATTGCCGCGGAATGGCCCGCGCTCGGGACGGTGGTCGGCTGGATTCGCGCCGCCGGCGGTGTCGCCTCGCTCGCCCATCCCGCCCGCTATGCCCTGTCAGCCGGCGCGCGCCGGCAACTGCTCGCCGATTTCACGGCCGCGGGCGGCACCTCGCTCGAGGTGGTGACGGGCGGCAACGGCGGTCAGCATGTCGACAGCTGCGCGGCCCTCGCCGTGAAGCACGGTCTATTCGGATCGGTGGGTTCGGATTTTCACGGCCCGCAAGCTGCCTGGAATCCCCTCGGCCGCTCCCTTAAGCTACCGGATTGCGTCACCCCGGTGTGGCGCAGCTTCGGTCTATAAACGTGAGTGACGACAAGAACAACGTCAATACCGATTTGTTCAAGAACATCGAGCGCCTGCGCCAGCTGCGCATCGAGCATCGCGATCTCGACGACGTCATTTCTCGACTCAGCATGGACTTCAAGGTGGATGAGCTGCAAATGAAACGACTGAAGCGGCGCAAGCTGATGCTCAAGGATCAAATCGCCAGGCTCGAGAGTCAGCTCATACCGGATCTCAACGCATGAACGAGATCTGGCTGCACATCGAAGCATTCTTCGAAATTCTCTCCACCCGCAATGTTCTGATCGAAGTCGGGGTGCTCGTCGTATGTTTGCTGCTGGGCGGCATCGTGGGCTTGGAGTTGAGCCGGCGCCATCAGCGCCAGGCGAACAAACCGCCGATGGCGCTGTCGTGGCGCTATTTCGGCACGCAGGGCTACGTGGTAGTCACGCCCATCATCGTGGTGCTGGTGCTGGTTCTGACCGCCAACAGCACGCTGCTGGCGGCGCATTTCGATGTGACATTGCTCGGTGCCGCGGCGCGGCTGATTCTCGCGTATATCGTGGTGCGCTGCGCCGTGCTGGTGTTCGCCGCGAGCCTGGGCAACAAATCCTGGATCCAAAACTGGGAGACGCGGGTCGCGCTGTTCATCTGGCTGGCGATCGCCGCCGAATACCTGGGGTGGCTCGATCCGATCATCGCCACGCTGGACAGTCTCGGCGTCGCCGCCGGCAAGAGCCGCATCACGGTCTGGTCGGTGCTGAAGCTGCTGTTCACGCTGACGCTGTTCATGTTGGTGGCCGCCTGGATCAGCCGCTGGGTCGAACGGCGGGTCAAGCGGCTCACCAGCGTCGCGATGTCGACACGCATCGGCATCTCGAAATTCGCCAACGCGTTTTTGATCGCCTTGAGCATTCTCATCGGCTTGAATGCCGCGGGCGTCGATCTGACCGCACTCACCGTGCTCACCGGCGCCGTTGGCTTGGGGCTGGGCTTCGGTTTGCAATCCATCGCGGCCAATTTCGTCAGCGGCTTCGTGCTGCTCATGGATCGTTCCATCAAGCCGGGCGATGTCATCAGTCTCTCGGGACAATCGGGCACCAGCACCGAGAACTTCGGCTGGGTGCAGGAACTGCGCGGGCGCTATGTGGTCGTGCGCGATCGCGACGGCGTGGAAATGCTGGTGCCCAATCAACAGCTCATTTCCAATGCCGTGATCAATTGGAGCTACACCGATCCGCGCATCCGCCTGAAGCTGCCCATCCGCATCAGTTATCGCGATGATCCGGAATTGGCGCTGAAAATATTGCTTGAAGCATGCGAGGGGCAGGCGCGGGTGCTCGCCGACCCCGCGCCGGTGTCGCGATTGATGCACTTCAGCGACAGCGGCATCGAGCTTGAACTGCGCTTCTGGATTTCCGATCCGCAGGAGGGTGTCAATAACGTGCGCTCGGAAGTGAACCGCGCCATATGGCGGCTGTTCAAGGAGCACAAATCACCATTCCGATGGCACAACGCGAAATCATCGTGCGCAATGCCGCCGCGGAACTCGACTGATGACGCCGTGCCGATCCAGATCACACCGCACATCGCCATCCCTGATGAGGAGCTGGAGTGGAAATTCATCCGCGCCTCCGGCCCCGGCGGTCAAAACGTCAATAAGGTCTCGAGCGCGGTGCAGCTGCGGTTTCTTCTGCCGCTGAATACCAGCGTACCGGTGGCAGCCCGAAATCGGCTGCGCGCCATTGCGGGGCAGAAGATGGTCGACGACGGCAGCATCCTGTTCACCGCGCGCAGCGAGCGCAGCCAGGAGCAGAATCGGCGCGCCGCGGCCGAGCGTCTGGCGGCGTTGATCCGCAGCAGCCATGGTTGAACCGAAGGTCCGCAAGAAGACGCGGCCGACCAAAGGGCTCGCAGGAACGGCGCATCGAGTCGAAAAAGCGCCGTGGCGCTACAAAATCACAGCGCGGCAGGCAGGGCGGGGAGTAGCCAGGGCGGCGCTGAGAGATTCAAGGCACGAACGCGACAGTGTCGGCCTACGAGTGCGCACGAAGCCAACCGACCGACGGTTGTCAACTCGTCCTCCAAGCACTGTGAGATTGAGCGTCCATGCGTGAAGGGCCTGCGGGCGGTGGGAAGCGTCGGGGCACTGCGTTCTTTATGGGCCTCGAAGCGTCGCCACCCCCCTAGGCATCCGCGAGCCGCTCAAACTCACAGTGCCGAGCAGGCAGGGCCTCACTGACCCAAGGTCACCTGCAGGATGCTGTGGCGAATTTGCTCCGACAGCACCAGCTGCGCATCCGCCGCAACGCCGAGCAGCGGCCCGCCGAACATCAGCTTCTGGTCCTCGGACATTTGGATCACATTGCGCCGAATCAGCAGGTCGATGAAATTGCGGAACAGACTCTTGTCCACGAATTCCGGCGAGTTCAGCCCATAGAGAACCGACATTCGCTGCGCCATCAAGTGGCAGCGCTCCTCCAGTGCCGCAGGGTGGATGGCCCCGCTCCCCGCCTGCAGCAGCAGCGCGATCGCCAGGTAGTACCGCTCGAGGGTTTGTATGGTCGCCTGCGCGAGCAGCGACAGGCGGATTGCCTCGAGCGAGGTGGGGGGCGGGCGCTGCCACTCGCTGCGATCCGCGTTGCCCTCCAGCAGATTGAGCTGCGCAAAGGTCTCGAGCAACGAGTCCGCCACCGCGGCGATTTGCGCTTCATCCCAGCGCAGGAACAGTTCGGCGGAAATATACGGATACACGCGCCACACCAGCCGTTGAATATCCACCGTGCGCATGCGCGCGTTGCTCACGAAGCCGCAAGCCAGCAGCGAGGGCATGCGCGAACAAATGCAGGATGTTGTTGCGGTAGTAGGTGGCGAGAACCGCGTTTTCCGCGTTCATCCGCATGATGTCGCCGAGCGGATGCTTTTGGCGCTCCAGCAGGCCCAAGGCTTCCGCGTACGCCACGATTTGCTGGCCGCTGTCGGGCGTCACCGTGACCAGCGGCGAATATGGCGCATCGCGCAGCAACCGCTGATACAGTTCGAGCTGGCTGCACCAGATCCACTTCGGGCAGTGCCTGACGCGGGGTCGCCAAAATCGCCATGGCCACCAAATTGATCGGCGTCACCGCGGCCGCCGCGTTGATTTCGTGTTGATGCGCACGGCGAGCTCGGTCGATCGCCCGCCCGATCCAGCCGGCGCGGGAATCGCCGCTCGCGGAGGGCCGATCGCCAGTGCGGATTGTGCTTGCTGCAGCAGGGCGTCGAGCTCGATGGGCTGACCCAAATTCACATGGACCTTGCCGAATTTGCTGCGCAGGACCGAGACAATCGACTTGAGCAGAACAAAAACGCTTTCCTTTTGCTTGGGCTGTCCCGACAGCTCGCCGATGTAGGTCCTGCCCTCGACGATGCGGTCGTAGCCGAAATACACCGGCAGGAATATCACCGGCCGTTTTGGATCGCGCAGGTAAGCTGCGCACCGTCATCGACAGCATCCCGGTGCGCGGCGAGAGCAGCCGTCCCGTCCTGCTGCGGCCCCCCTCGATGAAGTACTCGAGCGGATGGCCGCGGGCCATCATGAAGCCGAGGTACTTGGCGAAGACGATCGGGTACAGCGCGTCGCCTTTGAAACTGCGCCGCAGGAAGAAGGCGCCGCCCTTGCGCAGAAAGCGACCGATCAGCGGCATGTTGAGATTCGCGCCGGCGGCGACGTGCGGAACGGCAAATCCCTTGCGATAAATGATGTACGACAACAGCAGGTAATCCATGTGGCTGCGGTGGCAGGGAACGTAGATGATTTCAACCCCGTCGCCAACGGCGCTCAAATTTTCGATGTGTTCGAGTTCCACGCCGTCGTACAGCGAATTCCACACGCGCGCCAGCGCCATGGCCATGAAAGTGACAAAGGCCTGGGAGTAATTCGCGGCGATTTCCAGCGCATACTTGCGCGCCAGCAGCAACGCCGGGCGCCGCTGGATTTGGCGGGACTGCATTTCATTGCGCACGGCCTGGCGCACAGCTTGGGTCTTCAAGACCTGCAGCACCATGGTGCGTCGATGCGATAGATCGGGGCCGATGCTCGATGCCCGTTGCGCACGCAGGATCGTGCGCAGCGAACGCAGTACACGCCGCACACGGCGCGGTTCGCTCAAACCCTCGTCCAATCCCTCGCGCAGCCGTATCGGCTCGCCGAAATACACCAGGGTATTGCGGCCGTTGAATATCACGCCCAAGAATTTTCGAAAGCGCCCAACCAGAATCCAATCCTCGGTAAACGGCAGGCGCCACCAACTGATTTCCTTGTGAGGCGCACGGCCCCAGAAAATCGCCACCGGCACCAGATCGACGTCAAATTGAGGATGCGCCGCCGCCGCGCCGATGAGCTGCTCGAGGTAGCGCGGCGCGCGCGCCGCATTGCGTCTCCCGAAAAGGCTGGGACGGCGCGTCAATTCGAAGTAGGCGCGATCCGCGCGCTTGCCGCCCATCATCAAGCGCCGCGTCGGGCCGCGGCAGATTATGCTTTGCGCAGACGCTGTTGAGCACGGCGAAATCAGTGTGACTCTCGCGTTCCAACACATAGCACACGGGACGGGGCCGCGCCGCAATGGCTGCAACCGCGTCCTCCGGCTTGATGGTGACGCGCACCCACAGGCCTAAAATCTTACGAGCGCTCCAGCGCCACGGCTGGCCCAATCCGACAAGAGGATTCATGGTCGCTTATGGCTTAGGGAGTGGGCGCGCCGCGTTCTTGAGCATCGATCGCTTGACGGGTTTTTTCCGCGTTCTCATCCACCGTCTTCTGAACCTCACGAGCCTTATCCATCTGCTGCGTCAGCGGATCGAACACGGTTTTCGGCGGCGGCGGCGCTTCGGCCGATGTGCAGCCTGCCATGAACCAAACCGACAGCGCCATTGTCCAAGATTTAACGTAACCCATGGTGCACCCAGGTATGCCGGTCCTTCGGGAGCTTGAGTGTACAATACCAACATGTTCCGCTATGCACTCCTCCTGAGTATCGCCAGTGTCGCTCAGGCCGGCGTGCCGCCGGTAGATATGGATACCGCGGCGCAGCTCTATCAGCAGGCGGCGATTCGCGAGCAGGTGCGCGCTTCATTGGGTTCGATGCCGGGACATATTCGGAAATTGTTCCAAGGCAACACATCGACGCCGCTGACGGATTCGCAGCTGCAGGCGGTGAATCAAGCCGCGACCCGTGCCTTTCGCATCGATGTCTTCGACGCGCCGGCCTTGAGCGCGTTCGCGGCAAGCCTCGATGCCGACACGTTGAAGAAAGCCGAAGCCTTTTTAGCCACGGATGCCGGCAAACGCATGGTGGCCGCGGATGTCGCTTTGGCATCGCTCAGCGATGCCGATGCGCGACAAGGTCATGAACGGCGACCTCTCCGTTCCCAGCACTCCGCAGCGCGATGCCTTGTTCGAGAAGCTGGAGCGCGCCGAGCGCTCCGCCGAATCCACGGTGCAGATTCTTGTCACCATGGGTACGGCCGTCGCGGCCGGTACCGCGCTCGGGTCCGGGATGGATCCCGGACCTGTGGAACAACGTGCGCGCAAATCCGGCGAAGCCAGCCGTCAAACCATGGAAGAAAACATGCGCGAGCCGTCGCGGCGCTACCTGGCGTACGGCTATCGCGACTTGAGCGACGCTGACTTGAAGCGCGTGTTGTCGTTCCTGCAATCGACGGCGGGCAAGCAATATATTTCCGCGTATCTGGCCTCGTTGGGGGCCGGTTTTTACGCCATGGGCAGGCGCTGCGGCGAGCAGCTCGGCGAGAGCTTGCGCGAATTGGCGATGGCGCAGCTCGCCACCGAAAGCGCCGAGCAAGCGCAACCGGCACCGGCCAAGCCCCGTCTTTGAAAGAGCGCGCGCGGCTGCGAAATCCCCGACAAGCGCGCCTTAAAGCGCGATCAAGAAATTGCGCAACAGGACGCAGATCATGCCGATCCGATCTTCCAAGCGATGATCGGAATCGAGTATGTGCAGCGTCGCTCGCTGCTCTCTCGCCCAGCGAATGACGTTGTCCACCGGCACGACAGCATCGTGCCAGCCCTGCACGATGGCGGTGGGTACGGCCACGTCTTGCGGCGTGTAGTTTTCGAAGCCTGGCATGTAGAAGGCCGGTGCCAGCAAGAATAAGGCTGTTGTTTCGAGGCGGCTCGCGGCCGCGGCGGCGACATGCCCGCCCATGCTGGAACCCACCAGGACGAGCGGTCCTTTGAGTGCGCGGCCAACGCTGAGGAGTTTCTCGACCCGCTGGACGGGGTCGTCGATGCCGCGGTAATCCACCGATTCCACCGCCCAATTGAGGTCGCGGACCACCGCCGCCATCGCGCTGATTTTGGCGCCCCAGGGGCCGCTTTCCTTGCCATGCGAAAACACCACAGTATTGACGGTTCGACTCAAGAAACGCCCCCTTGCAGCCGTTACAGACGCATGGCATTCGATGAAGAACAGTCGAGCGCGACGCACGTAATGCCGCGCGCAATCGACTGGCTGCGCGATTGTGCCGATCTCGCCGGCGTTGACCCTCAAAGCCTCGAGTCTTTGGCGGCCGGTGCCGTGCACTTCTCGCTGCCTGCCGGCCATCTGCTGTTCGAGGCCGGGTCCGACCCGGATGGAGTATATCTGCTCGCCAGCGGCCGGTTGGGCGTCAAGACGCCGCTCAAGTCCGGCCTGACCGCCGAGATAGAGCGCGGCGAACTGGTGGGTGAGGCCGGCTGGCTGCTGGAAGCGGCGCGCAGCGCCACAGTTGTTGCATTGCGCGACAGCGAGCTGCTGATGATCCCGAATGCAGAACTGGACCGCATCGCTGCACGATCGACGCGCTTCTCCTTGGCACTGGCGCGTCTGTGCGCGCGGCGATTCAGGTACAGCAATCGGCAGGAATATCGTCCGAAGCGGGCGCACATCTTTGCGCTCGTTCCCAATAGCATCGAGCTCGATGTGGCCGATTTGGCGACGCGCTTGGTCGATGAACTGAGTAAGACGGGCCGCACCGAACTGGTATGGGATGCGCGTGCCACCACTCACACGGCGACCTGGTTCAACCGCATCGAGGAGCTCAACGACTTCGTCGTGTATGTCGCCAATTGGGCCGCCTCAGGATGGACCCGCCAATGTTGCCGCCAAGCAGATGTGATTCTTATGGCGGCGCCGGCCGGCGGCAGTGTCATGCCCTGGCCTGCCGGCATCATCGAGCCGGCCATGGCGCGCGGTGCGCGGGTTGAATTGGCATTGGTACATCGGGGCAGCATCGATCCCGGCTCCAGCGCCCCGTGGCTAAAAACGCTGCCCGTCACGCTGCACCATCACATCGTGGAACCCGCCGACTTCGGCAGACTCGCCCGGCTGCTGATGCGCCGCGGAGTGGGATTGGTGCTTGTCCGGCGGCGGGGCGCGCGGCTTCGCGCACTTGGGGATAATCCGCGCCCTGCGTGAGGCCAAGGTACCGATCGATTTTCTGGGCGGCGCCAGTATTGGCGCCATCATCGCCGCCGGTGTGGCAATGGGTTGGAGCGATGACGAGATGGAGCTGCGCTACCGGCGAAGCTTCGTCCATACCAACCCGGTCAACGACTACACTTTTCCGTTTCTTGCCCTGACCCGCGGCAAGAAAGTCTCGCGGCTGCTCGACCGCGAGTATGGCAGTGCGCTCATCGAGGACCTGCGCTGCCCCTATTTCTGCGTGAGCGCGAACCTCACCACGGGCCGGTTATTCGAACATCGATTGGGGCGGGTAGCACAGGCTTTGCGCGCATCCGTGGCCATTCCCGGCGTCATGCCGCCGGTGTTTCATGACGACGGCGTGCTGGTGGACGGTGCAGCCATCAACAACTTGCCGGTCGATGTCATGCAGGGCCACGCGCCGGGCTTCGTGATCGGCTGCGATGTCGGCGCCGATCGCAACTTCGGCGAACGCCGCGTCAACATTTTTGAGGTATTGATGCACGCCGGCATGATCAACAGCACGGCAAGCGAACGTGCACAACGCGAACTGGCGGACGTGTTGATGAAACCGCCGCTCACCAATATTGATCTTCTGGACTGGCAGGCATTCGATCGAGCGATCCAAGCCGGCTATGATTATGCGCGTGCAGCACTCGAGGAGCTGCCGAACATACCGCGCATCTTCTCTCCGGCCGCCGGCAGCGCCAAAGCCAACTCCGCCATGGTCGAACTGGAAAGACGCATTGCAGCCTCGCTTGCAGGCGGCCGGTAGGGTCGCAGCCGGCCTACAGCAGGAGTGCAGACGGCAGCCGACGCGGCTCAGACGGAATGCCCGGACAGGCTCCTCGCGAGACTGTCCACCCATTCGAGCTCCGCCGGGCTGTACTGCGAAAAATTGAGCCGGTTGAGACTAACGGGCTGGACCTTGCTGCCCGCCGCCGAATGCGCAATGCGGTAGCAGTGAAACTCATGCTCGCGGCTCGCCGCAAAGCCGATCACGAATTGGACCTCGCCGCAGCTCAAGGCCGATGAGTTATTGACGCGCTCGTCGCAAATCACGAAAAACGCTTCTTCCATCCGCCGCGACCCGAAAGCACCCGCTGCGTACAATCCTTCGAAAAATGCGCGCACTTGCGCCGTCAGGGTTTCCGAGACCTCGGCGCTGGAGCCCGCCGCGACGACCCAGCGCGTACCCTGTTCAATGCTGTTCAAAATGAATAGCGCCAGCCGCCGCGCGGACAGGTAGCGCCAATCGGCATTGGCCGTGTTCCCGGCGGCCAATGTCCGCAGACGCACGTTGATGCGGGCCGCCGATCGGACCGCCTGCAGGGTATTGACGCCCCAGCTCGCCAGCCGCATCCGCCGATCCTCGCCCACCAAGCAGGCCGGCCTAAGCCCCGGCCGCAGAATGGGTTCTTCACGGTCCGCGGTAAGCCAAACCGGGGCGCCCTCGTCGTAGCGCGCCAGCATGCCGGCGACCGCGCCGCACGGCGCGAAAGATTCGAAATGCCCCCGCAGTTTGTCGTGCGCAAGCACCCGCGGAAAGTACATCAGCGCGTTTTCATTGGGAAAATTCCAATCGCGCAGGCCGCTCAAGGCATCATCCGCGGTTTGCCAGCGCGACGGCGGATCGACGATCAGCAGCGCGCGGCGCTCCTTGCAATAGCGCGCCGCGACCAACAAAGCGCTCGGGCCCACGTCCCGATCCCGAGACAAGGGCGGTATGCACAGAAAATTGAAGTAGTCGGCCTGATGCAGCGCGAATACCCGGTGTGGTCCAGACTCGAACCGATCAAATCGTAGTCGGTGAGCGGCGCGCCGTCATCGCCATCCGAATTCGAGTTCACATAGGCGGTGGCCAATCCGCTGGCAGGATCCAAGGTTCGATCGGGCCGTTGCGTCGGCATCTCGCCGGCCAGACGAATCAGCGCGGACTGCCCAATCGCCTTGGGAAAATAGCGTACGTCGGTCCGGCGAGTACCGAAAGGCGATGGAATATCTCCTGATCATCGACTTGCCCGGTGCCCTGGGCACGCACCCGCTGCACGGTCAGGTTGAAAACCTCGAGCTCGTCTGCTCCGATATTGTCGAAGTCGACGCTGGCCCGCAAAAATTCGCGGGTACCCGGCCGAAGTGCTTGCAGCCGCAGCGCCTGCTCGCCGGCCTTCAAGGTGAGCGTCGCGGAACGCGCACCATTCACCACGCGCACGATCAGCGCCTCGCGCCCGCCGTTGTCGAAGTATTGCTCGATGGCATAGCCTAAGAGGCTTGGCTGCCAGAGACCGCCGAAAACATGCTGGAACTCCGCGAAACTTTTGATGAATACCGGCCGATCGACCGGTCCGCGCAAGGTGCGGCCGACGAAGGCAGTGCGCGCCGTAGCCAGACGCGAGATGGATTGATCGGGGCCGCGTTCTTCGGCGACCTGTAGCGCTTGTTTGCTGGGCGTCACCAAATTCTAGTCGTCAGTGAACTGTCGCGAACTGTAACACAACCGTTCTAGTTCAAGCGCGCTCGAGGTCTGGTCGCGGCGCCGTTCGAGGCCCTCGATCGCGGCGCCTTTGCTCCTCGGCGAGCATTTGATCCTCTTCTGCCTTCTTGCGCGCGATTTCCTCGAGCATGATCTTGAGCCACTCGCTTTCACCCTCGACGGTCATTCGCTCGAATCCTCTTTGGGAGCGACGATGGCTTCGATCGCCTTGACGGCTTCCGGATGATATCCGGCCCGCGCCTTGGCAAACACGCGTTTGGCCGCCTCACTGCCCGCGGGCGTTTTCATCAGAGATTCGTACAGCGGCTCGATCAGCTTGCGCCGCCCGATGGTTTTCAAATATTCCTCGAGACGCGGAAAGGCGGGCCGATAGTCGTTGACGATGACCAGTTTCAGCCAACTGTGTCCGATCTCCGCATTCGGGCTCTTGCTCAAACCGAATGCCTTATCGAGATCGGCCAATTGCGCCGCCGCCAATGTGGGCGGCATGCCGTTGAGAAAATACAGCCATTGCTGCGCCACCCAGTCCGCGCCGATTTTTTTCGCCGGAAGTTTGCCGGCGAGCCACGCATCGCGCGCCGCATCCACCGATTGAAACCGGTTGGTGACGGGCAACAGCGCGTCGGCAGGCAACCCTGGCGATAAAATCCAAGTATTGACTTGAGCACGAGTCACAATGCCCGGGAAGCGATCGAGCAGGTTTTCCTGCAGGTACGCGCTGAACTGTACGCTGTCGAGGCTCTTGAATGCGAAGTGCTCGAAATAGCCGCGCAAGAAGGCATCGAAGCGTTCGCGGCCGAATTTGGCGTCCAGATAATTCAAGAACAATCGGCCCTTCTCATACGGAATGTTCGTGAATCCATCGCCGGGATCGCGGTCGCGCAGGTCGATGGCGAGGATCTGATCGGCGGCCTTGAGTTTCACAAGATCGGCCTGCAGGGATTTGAACCCCAACACTGCCTCCATTGCGGCGCGCGGCTCGCCGTATACCGCGGCCATGATGCGGCCTTCCATATAGTCGCTGAAGCCCTCGTTGAGCCAGAAATCCCGCCAGGTCGCATTGCCCACCAGATTTCCCGCCCAGGAATGCGCCAGTTCATGCGCGATCACGGATACCAAGCTCTTGTCGCCGACGATTACGGTGGGCGTGATGAAAGAAAGCCGTGGATTCTCCATACCGCCTTCCGGAAAGCTCGGCGGCATCACCAAGATGTCGTAGCGCGACCAGCGATAGGCGCCGAACATCTTTTCGCCGGCCTGAATCATGGACTCGGTATCCGCGAATTCCTTGGCCGCCGCCTTGATCATGGACTTCTCGGCATACACGCCGGTACGCGGTCCGGTTTCCTGAAACTCCAGATCGCCCACGGCGAGCGCAATAAGATACGACGGCACGGCTTGCGGCATGACAAAAGCGTATGCACCGGCCACGCCGGGCTTGGCCTTCGGATCGCCCTCCGCGCTCATCACGGCGCGCAGCCGATCCCCTGTATAAATTTTAGCTTTGTAAGTCGCACGCACCTGCGGGGTATCCTGAAGAGGGATCCAGGTACGTGCGCCGATGGGCTCCGATTCGGTATACATGAATGGCTTGTGCCGGGAGGTTTGCTTCTCGGTCAGCCATTGCAGCGCGGATGAGGATTCCGTGGTTTCGTAGTCGATCTTGACGGATTCCGTGCCTCGCTTCGACGGCGGCAAGTCGATCACCAGCGCGCTGCCGAGAATCGGATCCGGTTTTTCCAAATGGAACGGACGGCTGACCCAGATCGTTTGATTCTTGGCCGTGGCACCCAAGACATCGGTGGCCTTTTGCGTGACATCGAGGATCATGAGGCCCTTGGTGTCGAGCACCAATTGCGTCGAACGCGGATCCAAGCGCTTCAATTCCAGCGTGACAGAACCGGCAATGTTCTTGAATTCGAAATCGACCCGCAGATCGAGGTCCAAATGCGTGGTTCGAAACTGATCCACATTGGCGTAGGAATGATAATCAAATGCGGGATCGATGGGCCCGGAATCGTTGGGTGACGCGCCGCCAGTGAAGGCTGCGCAAATGGCAAGTGAGCCCGCCAGGAGCCTAGGAGACAGGCTCGCAGGCCTCACGGGATGCCTGCCGGCGCCTTGTCACGTCCGTTGAGCAATTCGTTAAAGGTCTTTTCATCGACCAAGAGACCGGATTGGCCATCCCAGTTGGAACCCTCCGGCAGGATGTTTTCAACCAATACACTCTGGGCGATGACGCCATCGACGCCATCGTGACCGCCAGTCACCGGCACCGGCAAGGCGCGCGGCGTGTGGGCCAGATCGCCGACACGCTGCCAGTCGATTTCGTCGTCGTGCTGCGCGATCTTGCCGCGCTGCTGAGGGTGCAGCAATTTTGCCAGCAGGCGCTTGCGGTCCTTGCTCCAATTACGCGAATCGTCTTCCATGACCGCATACGCCTGCAGATACAAGGTGCCGTCGCGCCAGCCGAACAAATAGGGCTGGTTGACCACGGTTACCTTGGTGCCGATCGGAATGAGATCGAAAAACACCGCGATGTCTTCGGGGTACAGGCGCACGCAGCCGTGACTTACACGCATGCCCACGCCGTAAGGCTTGTTGGTTCCATGGATCAGGTAGCTCGGCCAGCCCAGGCGGAACTCATACGCGCCCAGCGGATTGTCGGGTCCCGCGGGCACCTTCGCAGGCAGCTGCTCGCCATTCTCCTGGTGTTCGTCGCGCACCGACTTAGGCACCACCCAAACCGGATCTTTTTGCCGGCTGACGATCTTGGTCGTCCCCTCCGGGGTCTTCCATCCCACTTTGCCGATGCCGATGGGATGCGTGTAGACCGTCTCGGGCTGACCCTTCTTGTGAGGCGGATAATAAAAAATTCGCATCGCGGCGACGTTTATCACGACGCCCTCGTGCGGAGCTGCGGGCAGGATGAACTGCGTGGGGACAACGACCTCGCGCCCGACGCCCGGCAGCCAGGGATCGACGCCTGGATTTGCCGTGAGGATCTCCTCGTAGCCCACATCGAAGCGGCGCGCAATGTCCGGCAGCGTGTCGTCCTTGCCGATGATGGTCTTTTGCACATAGCCGACGATGTCGCTGCCCGGGTCCACATCGAATAGATGCGTAGCCTTGGGCTTGGGCAGCACCGGCTTCGGCGGCGGCAAGGCCTTGGCGACCGGCGGCGGTTGCTTAGGAACCGGGTGAAACAGCGAACATCCGGCGATGCCGAGCGCGCTCAAGGCCGCGCACAAGGTCAAGCCGGGGGTCCTGCGAAAAGCAGCGATGAAAAGAGCGGACATGGAATCTATCTACAACAAAGTCGGGCGGTCAGGCAATTGATTAGATTGAATCGCCCTGGCGGAGGCCTGAGGGAAGTGACGCGCCAATAGGTTGCCGATCGCCTCCACGCCCGCAATGGCGCCAACTTCAAAGCGGCCGGCCCGAAAGTGCTCTTCCATGAGACGGCATACCGCCTGCCATTCCGCGGGGCTGACGCGTCCTTGAAAGCCGCGATCGGCGATGATCTCGACCGTGCGGTCGGCGAGCTGAACATAGATCAGGACGCCGTTGTTGGCCTCGGTGTCCCACACGCGCAAATGCGAGAACACTTCCAAGGCATGGGCGCGCGGCGTGACGTCGTGCAAGATGTGTCGCGGCGTCAATGCGGTTTCGATCGCGAAGCGAATCTCGCCGGCGTGCGTCAGCTCCGCGCGCTTGATGGCCTGCTCGATGGCATCGAGCGTTGCCTCAGGGAATAGCATGCGCGTGCGCCAATGCGTCGCCGTTGCGTGCCTGATGAGGCGGCCGAACTGCATCACCAGCTACCCGAGGCGCCGCCGCCGCTGAATCCACCGCCGCCACCACTGAAGCCGCCGCCGAAGCCGCCGCCGCCGAAGCCGCCGCGCCCACTGCCGCCGCCAAGACCGCCGCCAAAACCCCCGCCAAATCCACCGAGTCCCCCGCCGAAGCCGCCGCCGCTTGTCCAGCCCGAGCGCGAGCCCCCGGTAAGCAGGGCGAACAGGAATGCAAGCAACCCTGCGCCGAGGCCGATGGGAATCACGTGGCTCAAGAGCCAGACGATGCCGCCGGCCAAACCACCCGTTGCGATGGATCCGAACAGCCTGCCGAACATGGCACGCAGCACCCCGCTGCCGACGAACACCACGATCAACAGTATCGGCATCAGGTTTCCCAATCCGCCGCGCCGCTCCCATTTCCTATCCGGCGCGGGCAAGGGCTCGCCATTGATCACCGAGATGATCTGGTTGACGCCTGCCTCGACGCCGCCGTCATAGTCGGCCTGTTTGAAGTGCGGCGTGATGGTCTCGGTGATGATTCGATTCGCAATCGCATCGGGCAGCGCGCCTTCCAGGCCCTGTCCCACCTCAATGCGCACTCGGCGGTCGTCTTTCGCCACGAGCAGAATCGCGCCGTCGTCAACGCCCTTGCGGCCGAGCTTCCACGCCTCCGCGACGCGAATGCCGTACTGCTCGATTTCCTCGGGCTGCGTGGTCGGGACGATGAGCACGGCGACCTGGCTGCCCTTCTTGGCTTCGAGGTCGGCGAGCTTGGCCTCGATGCGCGCGACCGCCCCGCCGGACAGGGTGCCGGTCAAGTCGATGACGCGCGCGCTGAGCGGCGGAACTGCAACATCTGCGCGGGCGAGCGTAAACCCGAGCAGCAGCGCCACCCCGATCCCGAGGCGGGCAACGCGCGTGACAGCGGCCGGTCGGAGTATTTTGCGCTCCTAGTGTGCGGGCGCAGCCGCCGGCGGCGGCGTAGCCGGCTGCTGAGCGGCCGGCGCTTGCGCGGGGGGGGCGGCGGCGCGAAGTCCACCGCAGGGGGTTTGGAAATCGCGGCTTCGTTCTCCACGGAAAAATTGGCCTTGGTCTTGTAGCCGAACATCATCGCCGTCAGATTCGACGGAAAGGAACGGATCGCGAGATTGTAGGTCTGCACGGACTGGATGTAGCGATTGCGAGCCACGGTAATGCGATTCTCCGTGCCTTCCAGCTGCGCCTGCAGATCGCGGAAATTCTGATCGGACTTCAATTGCGGATAATTTTCAGTCACCACCAATAGCCTGGACAGGGCGCTGGTCAATTGCGACTGGGCCGCTTGGAACTTCGCCATCGCCGCCGCGTCGTTGACCAACTCGGGAGTCGCCTGAATCGAGCCGACCTTGGCGCGGGCCTCAGTCACGCCCAACAGCACGGTTTGCTCCTGGGCCGCGTAGCCCTGGACGGTTTTCACCAAATTGGGGATGAGATCGGCGCGCCGTTGGTACTGATTGAGCACCTCGGACCAGGCGGCTTTGGTCTGTTCATCGGTCGTCTGGATGGTGTTATAGCCGCACCCCGACAAAAACAATCCGGTGACAGCAAGCAAAACAAGCGCAAATTTACCCATCGTCCCCTCCTGCCCTTTTGCTTGGGCGTGAGGCGAAGTCTACCACTTGGCAAAAAAAAGCCCCGAGTGTTAGCTCGGGGCATGAGAGGCGGACTTCAATGAAGGGAAGTAAAGCCCGCTAGGGGATCGGTTGCCTTTAGTGCAATTGGTGCCACTGCAGGACTTGGATGTCGGTCTCCTCGAGATCGAAGCTGCGCGCCAGCATGCGGGCGATTTCTCGGTCGCCTTCCACACTTGCCGCTTGACCGAGCAGTTCGACGACGCCGCGATATTCGTTGTACTCGATGGCGTCTTCCGACTGCGCGATAAAGTGGGTGTAGTATTTAGCGCTCATGGGCGAGAGCTTATGATTCGGGCCTGCCGCAATCTGTGAGCAATTGCTCAGTCGGCCGTAGTCCCTCAAGAACCAATTCACGTCCTTGAAACGTCTCTGAAGAATTATTGCACCGTGTCAAGATACCGCCCGCCCACCCCGCCCGGCTCCAAATACATCACCCCGGATGGCGCCAAGCGGCTGCAGGAGGAACTTGATCGACTCTGGCATGAGGAACGACCGCGCGTGACGCAGGCGGTGTCCGAGGCCGCCGCGCAGGGAGATCGCTCGGAGAATGCCGAGTACACCTACGGCAAAAAGCGCCTGCACGAAATTGACCGGCGCGTGCGCTTCCTGCGCAAGCGGCTCGAGGGAATGGCGATCGTCGACCCCGTAGCCGGCCTCGCGCGCCGCGATCCAAAACGCGTGTATTTCGGGGCCTGGGTGCAGATCGAAGGCAGCGAAGGTGCCCCGCGCTGGCATCGGATCGTCGGACCTGACGAATTCGATATGGACGGCAACTACATCAGCATGGACTCGCCGTTGGGGCGCAGCCTCATGGGTAAGGCGCAGGGCGACGAAGTCAGCGTCGAGTTGCCCGGTGGCGCGGCCACCTTCACGGTGGCCGCCGTCAGTTATGCGCTCAAACCACCCGAATGTTCTTGAATTGCCAGGGATCCGAGTGATCGAGATCTTCGGCAAACAGCTCGCCGCGCTGGTACAAAGGCGTCCAGTCGGTGTACTTGCCCACGACCGGTCCTAGATAGGGCCGACAAATCTGCAACGGGCGCTGGTAGTCCATGTCATCCGGTTCCACCACGCCGCGGTTCGGATTCTCCATCGCCCAGATCATGCCGGCGAGCGCCGCCGATGTGACCTGCAAACTGGTCGCGCTGTTGTACGGGGCCAAGGCGCGCGCCTCGCCGATGGACAATTGCGAGCCGTACCAGTAGGCGTTCTTCGCGTGTCCCGCGAGCAGCACGCCCAGTTCGTCGATGCCCGCGGTGATCTCATTCATCATGATTCGCTTGCGATCTTGCAGGTGCCAGTTGCGGCCGGCCAATTCGTGCACCGACAACACGGCGTTGTCGCTCGGGTGATAGGCATAGTGACTCGTGGGCCGGTAAGCCACGCGCTCGCCGTCCATCACGGTGTAATAGTCAGCCAGGGAGATGGCTTCCGAATGCGTGATGAGAAATCCGTGAAAGTGTCCTGCCGCGGGCGTCCACGTGCGTACACGGGTACTGGCCCCCGGCCGATTCAAATAGATGGCGCAGCGCGAGCCGGCTTTGTGCCGCCCGCCGTCGGCCGGAAAATGCTTCTCATGCGTGCCCCACCCGAGCTCCGCGGGTTGTGCGCCTTCGCTGACGAAGCCATCGACCGACCAGGTATTCACAAATTCGTTGGATTGCTTCGGCACATTGGCGACCTGCGTGTCGCGTTCGGCCACGTGGATCACCTTGATGCCCAGCGTTTGCGCGAGGGCCGCCCAGCCGGCGCGGCTTTCCGGGGTGCCGGTCTTCACGCCGGTATCCTTGGCGATGTTCAAAAGCGCCTGTTTGACCAGGTGCGACACCAAGCCGGGATTGGCGCCATGGGTGAGAACCGCGGTCGGCGCCTTCTCATGACCCTTGCGCAGCCGCAAGGCTCCTAAGCGCATGGCGTAGTTGCTGCGCGCCTCGACCGGCATGTTGGGGTCCGTGTAACCGCCCGCCCACGGTTCGATGCAGGTATCGAGATACAGCGCGCCGCGTTCACGCGCCAACTGCAGGAGCGCGGCGCTGGACACATCCACCGACAAATTCAAGAGGAAATCGCCCGCGCCCAACGCCGGCTCCAACACCCGGCGGTAGTTCTCGGGCGTCAGCGCGGTCTTGACGAATTTCACGCCGAATTCCCGCGCTTCCGAGTTGCCCTTGTCTTCGGCCGTGACGATGCTGATGCGATCCGCCGAAGTGCCGATGTGACGCAAGATCAAAGGCAAGACACCCTGTCCGATGCTGCCGAAACCGACCATGACGATCCTGCCCGCGAATTTCACATGCACTTCGTGTGTGCTCATAACGTTTCTGCCATGTTGTTTTCCTAAGGTTGACTAAGCGTCGCGCCAATGCGGCGGATAGGTACGATCGTACCCGGGAAGCGACTCGATGCGGTGAATCCAGCGCGCCAATGCGGGGTAGTTGCGTTCCATGGGCAGGAATCGCGCGCCGAGTTCCGCCGCGGCGCTGCGATTCAACGCCCGCCGCAGCAACTGTATCCAGGGGAAAATCACCATGTCGAGGGCGGAATAATTCGCACCGACGATCCATTCCTCCTTGCTCAAGCGCCCTTCGATCGTGCGCGCCTCGCGCCCAACCAGGTGCATGGCATCGGTGAGAGCGTCGATATCCGCGGCGACTTGGTCGGCGAAGATGGCGCTGACGATCTTCTGCACTGAAGGCTCCGCGTAGTACTGAAACTCGCAGATGACCCGCATGATCACGCCGGCTTCTTCCGGCGTCAGGCCGAAAATGGGTATCTGCGGATACTTCAGGTCCAGGTAGTAAAGGATGGCGACGGACTCGAACACCACATAATCGCCGTCCTTGAGGACCGGCACGCGGCCGCGCGGATTCATCTTCAGCATCTGCGGCGATTGATGCTCCTGCTTGTCGAAATGCAGCAGCTGCGACTCGTATTGCAGCCCCTTGTGCTCCAGCGCCAGCAGGACCCGCCACGAGAAGGGACTGCCGCTGCCCCAATAAAGAGTAAGTGCCATAACCGTGGATTGTAGCGGATGAACTTCACCAGGAGCCTGTCCTCGCTGCGAACGCGGCTCGCGCTGAATACTCGGACGGGCCCCATGCATCGCGCTAAGCTCGATCGGTGAGATTTACCACCTTAATCGGCGCGGCGGCGCTTCGCGACTTGCTGGGCAGGCCCGACATCGCCGT
Source organism: uncultured Gammaproteobacteria bacterium (assembly GCA_963782865.1). Taxonomy (GTDB): domain Bacteria; phylum Pseudomonadota; class Gammaproteobacteria; order Steroidobacterales; family Steroidobacteraceae; genus Bog-1198. Next base: position 48,470 of record CAWALS010000013.1, read on the forward strand.
CATTGATTGCCGTTTCGATCTGATGAAGCCGGACGGCGGACGGCGCGCCTATCTGGCGGGACACATTCCCGGCGCGCGGTATGCCGACCTCAATAAAGACCTGTCCGCTCCGATTTCTGCGACGTCGGGACGCCATCCGCTGCCTGCCCCGAGCGATTTCGCGCTCACGCTGGCGCGGCTAGGCGTTGGCCGCGACACCCAGGTGATTGCTTATGACGATAGCGCCGGCGCTTTCGCGGCTCGGGCTTGGTGGATGCTGCGATGGCTGGGCCATCAGGCGGCGGCCGTGTTGGACGGCGGCATAAAGGCCTGGGTAAGCGAGGGTGGAGCGTTGCAATCGGGGGAGGAAAAGCCATTGCCCGCGGCGGCGCCCGGCAGCCATTTATCCGTGCTGGCCGAACCGGCTGCGGTGATCGACACGGCCGAGGTCGAGCGACGATTAAAAGACCCTGCGTTTCTCTTGATCGATGCCCGGGCCGCCGAGCGCTACGCCGGGACGGTCGAGCCCATTGATGCAGTCGCCGGTCATGTCGAGGGCGCGGTGAATCATCCTTTCTCGACCAATCTCGATGCGGACGGGCGATTCCTGACGCCGACGCTGCTGCGCCAGGTGTGGGAAACGCGGCTCGCGGGCCGAAGCCCGGCGCAGGTGGCGGCCATGTGCGGCTCAGGGGTCACTGCCTGCCATAACTTGCTCAGCTTGGAAGTTGCGGGCTTGCGCGGCGCGAGGCTCTATGCCGGCTCCTGGAGCGAATGGATTCGCGATCCGCATCGGCCCATTGCCCGCGGTGCGTAGCCAACGCGGCGGCGGCGGCGAATGAAGCCAAATCCCTCCGCTTCCGAAGGGTTGGCTCTGGAAGGGGCGTCTGCGGTGTTGCGCGGAATGCTCGGACAGGCGCGGGGGTCATTTACTTGCAGCCACAATTTGCTATGGTGCGCGCCTCATGAACACGCCCGCAAAAGCGCTGAGCGCCGCGAACCATGCCTGGAAGATCGCCGAGTCGCTCGATCTGTACCAGGTTGAGGCTTGGGGCAAAGGCTACTTTTCGATCAATGCGGACGGCCATGTGGTCGTCCGCCCCAACCTCGACGCGAGCCGCGAAATCGATCTCTACGATGTGGTTCAAGGCCTCAAGGCGCGCGACCTGCATACGCCGGTGGTCATCCGGTTCTCGGATATTCTGGCGCACCGCCTGCGTCATCTTGCCGATGCCTTCGCGACCGCCATTTCGGAAAACGACTACAAGAATCGCTACGCCGCGGTGTTCCCCATCAAGGTCAACCAGCAACGGCTCGTGGTGGAGGAGGTCTACCGCTACGGCAAGGAATTCGGATTCGGCCTCGAGGTCGGTTCCAAACCGGAACTGCTCGCGGTCATGTCCATTACCGAAAATGCACCCGACCGGCTGGTGGTGTGCAACGGCTTCAAGGACGACAGTTATATCGAAGCGGTCATGATCGCCACCAAACTGGGCCGCACCATCATCCCCGTGGTGGAGAACTACGAGGAAATTCACCTGATCCTGAAGCACGCCGAAAAATACGGCGTGCGGCCCAAGATCGGCGTGCGCGTCAAGCTGGCGAGCGAAGGCGCCGGACGATGGCGCGAGTCCGCGGGCGAGAAATCCAAATTTGGTCTGTTTATCAGCGAAATTCTCGATCTATACGCGCTGCTGAAGGAGCGCAACATGCTCGATTGCCTGCAGCTCGTGCACTGCCATCCGGGCAGCCAACTGCAGGACATCCGGCGGGTGAAGGATGCCATCAACGAACTGGCGCATGTGTACGCCGAGCTCAAGATCATGGGCGCGGGGCTGCAATACATCGATATCGGCGGCGGATTGGGGGTGGACTACGACGGCAGCGGGACCAATTACGAGTCCTCGATGAACTACACCCTCAACGAATACGCCGGCGATGTGGTGTATCGCATCAAGAGCGTCTGCGACGCGCGCGACGTGCCGCACCCCATGATCGTGAGCGAATCGGGCCGCGCCATCGCCGCCCATCACAGCTTGTTGGTGTTCGATACCTTGGGATCCTCCAAGCTGGACCAATTCAAAGTATCCGGCCGCCCCGATGAGGACTATCTGGGAGCCGAAGAGCTGCCGCAGCCGGTGCTCGATTTGTTCGATAGCTATCGATCGGTCAATGAGCGGCGGCTGGTGGAGTGCTATCACGATGCACTGCAGGCGCGCGAACAGGCGCTGCAAATGTTCAACTTGGGCTACCTGAGCCTCGAGTTTCGGGGTTTGGCGGAAAGGCTGTACTGGGCGACCTGCGCCAAAATCCGCGATTACTGCCGCAAGCTGGACCGGGTCCCCGAGGAACTCGACAACATCGAGGACATGCTCAGCGACATCTATTTCTGCAATTTTTCCATATTCCAATCGCTGCCGGACAGCTGGGCCATCGGCCAGGTCTTTCCCATCATGCCCATCCAGCGCTTGGGCGAACGGCCGACGCGCAACGCCGTGCTGGCCGACATCACCTGCGATTCGGACGGCAAAATCGATAAGTTCGTGCATCCGCGGATCACCAAACGCACCTTGGAAGTGCATGAACTGAATCCCGGCGAAGCCTACTACCTGGCGGCGTTCTTGGTGGGGGCCTATCAGGAAACGCTGGGTGATTTGCACAATTTGTTCGGCGACACTCACGTGGTGCACATTCGACTGCAGGATGACGGCGGCTGGTGGATCGAAGAAATCGTCAAAGGCGATACGGCCAATAAAGTCCTCGAGTACATGGAATACGACACCGATGAGCTGTATCCCGGGATCGCCCGCGACTGCGAGCGGGCCGTGCAGGAAGGGCGCATGTCGTTGAGCGAGGCGCAAGCGGTCAAGCGCTTTTACGAAAACGAACTCAACGGGTATGCGTATCTCGAGGTCGAATAACGGCCTTTCGCGCGGGTTTATCCCGCGTTTGCCAACAATTATCTCAAAGCGTAGCATCGGCCATTAGGTCGATTCCCTAATTCAAATTAGTGCACGGCCGATGGTACAGACCTCGATGCTGCGACTCGCGCGAGTGTCTGCATGTTGAAACCGCGTGCAAGTGGGATGTCCGCGAGACACGCACCAGTCAGTGAGATTAGTTTCAATGACGACGATCTACGTTGGCAACCTGCCATTCACGGCGACCGAAGATGAAGTGCGTGCGGTCTTCGAGCGTCACGGCAAAGTCGAATCCGTCAAACTCATCAACGACCGGGAAACCGGGCGTCCGCGCGGGTTCGCATTCGTCGATATGGCGGCCGGTGAAGCGCAAAACGCCATCCAGCAGACCAATGGCTTCCAGATGGGAGGCCGGCCGCTGCGCGTGAATGAAGCTCAGGAACGCGCGCCGCGAAAACCCGGTGGCGGTGGCGGCGGCGGTGGCGGTGGCGGTGGTGGTGGCGGCGGGGGAGCGCGCCGCTGGTAAAAGCGCCGGCGGGTAGCAATATTGCTACTTGAGGAGCCTGCTAGGCTGCTGGGCGATTACCACATTTCTTTGAGTTGCGCGACGACATCCACTGTCGTCGTATCGCCGGCTTTTAAGCTTTCCACTCCGATGCTGGTGCGGATTGAAATCTTCTCCAGGGTGTCCAAGACCTTGTCGCTCATGAAGCGGCTCTTGGCGCCGTACACATGGGCGTCGCCATTCTTCGCCTGCTGGGTCACGGCATATTTGAGCGGTGCGCATAGATGCAATTCGTTGCGCGCGCGGGTCATGGCCACATAGAGCAGGCGGCGCTCTTCCTCGATCATCTCCGCCTTGCCGGTCGAAAATTCCGACGGGAAGTTCCCGTCCGATACATTGAGCACGTACACGATGTCCCACTCCTGGCCCTTCGCGGAGTGAATCGTCGATAGGATCACGTAAGTCCTCGTCCTTCGAGGCGCCCTGCGACTGATCGCTCGACGCCACCGGCGGATCCAAGGTCAGTTCCGTCAAAAACCGCTCGCGGCTGGGCTGCTGCACGGCCAGGGTCTCCAGCTGTTCCAGGTCGCCCATGCGGGTCCAGCCCGAATCGTAGATCCGTTCCAACTGCGGCTTGTACCAGTCCTTCACCAACCCGACCTGACCCGCCCAGGGCGTCGCCGGATCGGCGAGCTTTTCGAACAGGGTGCAGAATCGTTTCCATTCCATTTTCACCCCTGGGGCGCGTTGTAGGCAGCGAGGGCTCTTGGCCTCGAATCCGCGCGCCTCGAAATGCTCCAGAGCTTCTTTGGCACTCGCGGGTCCGAAGCCGGGATGCAGCTTCAGCACGCGAAATCCCGCCACCGCGTTGCGCGGATTATCGGCCCAACGCAGCACCGACATCATGTCCTTCACATGCGCCGCTTCCAGGAATTTGAGTCCGCCGTATTTCACGAAGGGAATGTTCTTCTTGGCGAGCTCGACCTCCAGCACATCGCTGTGGTGGGAGCTGCGGAACAATATCGCGTGCCGTTTCAAGGACCCGCCGATCTCGCGCGTGTGTAAAATCTTGCCGCAGATATATTCGGCCTGCGCCTGCGCATCGTCCAATGCCACGTAGAAGGGCTTCTGCGGCGCTTGGCGCATGCCGAGCAAGGTTTTGCGATGCTGGCGCGCGCCATCGGCCATCAGCGCGTTGGCGGAGTCCAGCACCTGCTGCGTCGAGCGATAGTTTTGCGCCAGCACGATGACATCGGCCTTCGGCTTGTAGCGATCCGCGAAGCCGAGAATGTTCTCCACGGCGGCCGCGCGAAACGAATAAATGGCCTGGGCATCGTCGCCGACCACCGTGATGCCTTTGCCGTCGGGCTTGAGGGCGTGAATGATGTCGCCCTGCAAGCTGCTGGTGTCCTGATATTCATCGACCAGCACATGGTCGAAATTCTTGGACAGGCTTTGCGCCAAGGCGGGCGTTTGCATCATCACCTGCCAGTACAGCAGCAAATCATCGAAATCCAAGCCGCGATTTTTTTGCTTGCGGCCGACGTATTCGCGATACAGCTTGGTCAGGTCCGCCTCCCATTCGAGGCACCATGGAAATTGCTCCTCGAGGGTCTGCTTGAGCGACAGCCGGGTGTTGACCCGATACGAATAAATCGCGAGACAGGTGTCCTTGCGCGGAAAACGCTTCGGTCTGCCGGAATAGCCTAATTCGCTGCGAATGACATCCATGAGATCCGCGGCATCCGAGCGGTCCAGCACGGTGAAATTCGGATCGAGGCCAAGATGCTTGGCATAAAGCCGCAAAATGCGGCTGCCCACGGAATGGAAGGTGCCGCTCCAGGTCAAACGCGACACAACGCTGCGATCGCCGCCCTTGCCGCGATCCGACAGCACTTCCGTGACGATGGTCTGGGTGCGCTTGATCATTTCCTGCGCCGCGCGGCGCGTGAACGTCAGCATCATGATGCGCGAGGGATCAGTGCCGTTCAGCACAAGGTGAGCGGTTCGATGCGCCAAGGTGTTGGTTTTGCCGGTTCCGGCACCGGCCAAAATGAGCAACGGACCGGCGCTTACGCCCTTCTCTGGAACGACCGTGCCAAAAGTCGCAGCGCGCCGCTGAGCGGGGTTCAGCGCGTCAAATGCGTTTGCCTTCACTTTCATCATGGGCGTTGCGGTACTGTACGTATATCCAGATTGAGACGCAATACTTAAGTAAACTGCTGCAGAGCATCGCCGTTCGGCCGCACGCATGCGAGGAGACAGATCACACAGTTGCGCGAGTTTCGGCGATGATTCCTCCAATCCTTCGGCTTTTCGGAAGCTTCATGCAGAAACCTCGGGTTGTCGCCAGTATCCCGGCGCACACCGGCCGCATCATCCAGGTATCTACCGAACGCCTGCGCTACTCGAACGGCCGTGAGTACGACAACGATTTCGTGCGCCATCCGGGTGCCGCCGCAGTGGTTGCCATCGACGGCGCGAATCGGGTTTGCGTGGTGCGCCAATACCGTCATGGGGTTCAAGACTTTTTGTGGGAAATTCCCGCCGGAAAACTCGATGCCGGCGAGCGGCCGGAGGTTTGCGCGGTGCGCGAACTCAAGGAGGAAACAGGGGTCACGGCAAATCATTGGACCTCGCTGGGACTCTACATTCCGGCGCCGGCCATCTTCACCGAGGTGATCCACCTGTATTTGGCGCGCGATATTGCAGTTGGCGCGGCCAGTCCGGATGCGGACGAGGAATTGGACCTGAAGTGGCTGCCCCTGGAGCAAGCCATCAAGCATGTTCTCAAGGGCGACTGGAATGACGGTAAAACGGCCTTGGGCCTGTGGCGGGCGCAAAACCAGCTGCAAATGTGACGTTGCGCCGCTTTTAGAAGCCTCCGGCTTGACTTAACTGTTGCTTCGCCTAAAAAGGGTATCGTGAGCAACGAAAAGTCAAGATCGGCCGCGCAGCCCGCCCCCGGCGAGCCTAGCGTGCCGTCCTCAAAGAACGAGACCGGCGACAAATCCACCGGGCGCGTCAAATTCGACGAGCGCGGCAATGCGGTATGGGAGTGGCAGGTGACCACGGGTGCCTTCGGGGCCGAGGTCTCGACCCAACGTCTGCAAAAGCTCGAGCATCCGGCCTTGTCGATTGCCGACGACGCGCCGACGCCGTTCGAGACCGTGCGTGCGAACCCACTGGGCACGAAAAAAGGCTACGATCCCTACGACAGCGGCAGGCTGGGCAAGAAAGCGCCGCCGGCGAAGAAGGACCTGCGCAAATTGAGCGAATGGTTGAAATTGAAAAAGCAGGCTGAATCCAACAAGGATGAAGAGCCTCAGGAATGAATCGATGAGTTCTGTCGAGACGCGGCCGCGGCGCATCGTCGCCGCACCGCCGCCCACACACCCGAGTTTACGCCCCCTGCTGCTGGACGTGGAATGCGCCGAGAACGAAGAGGTCGTTTGGATTTGGACCGACACCGGCGCCGGCAGCGTGGTCAGCGGCTACCAGGTGGTGCCGCGGGACCCTAGTACGTCGGCCCAGTGATTTTGATCGGTTGTGCAGCGTTTATGCTCTAGTGCGTGCCTGACTCACGCCAGGGCGTGGCGCAGCTTCGCGGAGTGCCTCAAGCGATAAAAACTGCGCAGCTCGCGCACCATCGCTTCGATCTTGGCCGTTCCGCGGTTCACGAAGCGCCGCTCCAAGCGCCGGCAATAGCGCGCCGCGAGAGTGTGCGCAGTACGGTAGCGTTCATATTGGTCGGGCTGCAGCCGCGCATCGAAGCTGACCCGGTCAAACAGGCGCGCATGCACATGCGCCGGGTAGGACTCCCCCGCCTGTTGCCCGGCCAAGAGAAATACCGTTACGGCGTATTTGTCCACCTCGGCCTGCGTCTCGAGCTCCAACAGCGACACCGGCATATCGCGCTCGAGCCCCCAAGTCGTATAGACGAAATGGCTCACGCCCTCGAGCGCCGTGCAATAGTCCGCCAGATTGCCCTCGGTCAACGCGTCATGCGGATCCGCGGCCTCCAAGCGGCTCAAGATCTCCGGGTCAAGATACAGCGCCACGCCGGCGCCGTCGGTCGTTTCCGCCAGCAGCAATTCTTCATCCAGCGTTCGCTGTTCATTCGCCGCGGCATCGATGGTGCGCCGATCGGTGACGAGAAAATCGTAGACATCGTACGGTAGATCGACATCGTACAAGCGTCCCAACAGCTTCTGCAGGCCGCGCAGCACCACGTCTCAGGCTCCTAGTGTTCGCGGCGCGCGCCCGCGGCCGTTACCGGCTGCACGCCCAACTGGCGCAGCAATCCGCGCGCGCGCGGACTGCCGGTTTTCATCCACATTTCGTACAGGCGCAGGATGTCCGCGTCCGTGTACCGGTAGGACATGTCGCTCACTTCATTCAGCGCATCGACCAGGCCCTGAAATTTTTGCGCGAGCTGCGCGTAAACGGCAGCCACGCAGCGCCCCGACAGGGTGCGCTGCAGGGTATCGGCCAGCGAACTGTAGGCGTTCCCGCCCATGGCGATGTGATAGTCGATATCGATCAGCTTGCGGGCGAAGCTGCGCGCGAAGAATCCCGCGATGAAGAGCGAGACATCGCCGAGTCGCTGCAGCCCGCGTTGCCGGGCGCTCGCACTCGGCGCGTCAAGCGCATCCGCCAGCATGTGGGCCAAGGGTTTGATGCGCAGGCCATCCGGCGTGCGCTCGTACAGCGCGTCGGCCCGAGAAAACATCGTGAGAAGATTGACGACGTATTGTTCGGCCTGCTCATCGATGTCCAGATGCCGGCGCTCGCTCGCGCTGTGAAACGCGTCACGAAAAAATTCGCGCAGCGAACTTACCGCAACCAGACTGCCTGCCGTCATCGCTTGCATATGGCATCCTTTTTCGGACTGACACCATCCTATCGACTACGCTACGCTGAAGTGAATGTAAAAAGCGCGAACTGCAGTCAGAAAATGCCTATAAATATAGGCATTTCTCCATCAGCAGTCGCATGCGTAGGCTGCTAACGGCTTATGTGCACCGATCTGGAGCTAGGTAATTTCTTCCAGCGACAAGATGGTGCGCGGCGGCGGCGGCAGATGCGCCGGCCAGGATTTCGCGGCGCGATTGAGCCACGCCGCTTGCATGCCCGCATCGATCGCGCCGATCACATCGAGATGCGGGTCATCGCCGATGTGCAGCACCTGCCCCGCCGCGACGCGGGCCTGCGCGAGCAAGCGCGTAAAAATGCGAATGTCAGGCTTGGCGGCGCCCGCGGAAATCGCGGTGATGTGGCCTTCGAACCAATGCGCGATTCCGCAGCGCTGCAGGTCAGCGTTGCCGTTGCTGATCGCAAACAACCGGTAGCGCCCGCTGAGGCGCTGAAGCGAGCCTGCGACTTCGTCGTAGAGCTTCACCCGGTTACGGGCCGCATAGAACACCTCGAATGCCTCATCGGCGTGGCTGCCGGGGAGTCCCGCTGCCGCGAACATTTCCGCCAAGGCGCGATGGCGCAGAAATGTCATGTCGTGGCTGCGCTCGGGGAATTGCCGCGCGATTCGCGCCCGCATCGCACGCAGCGATTCACGGTCTTGCCCGTGCATCAGCAGCGGATGATGCTGCTTGAGCCACGCAAGCAACGCGGCTTCCGCGCCGAGCAGGACCGGTTCCACCGCCCACAAGGTGTCGTCCAAGTCGAAACTTAAAACCAACGGATCGCTCATTTGCGGAAAATCCAGCCCTGTCGGAATCCCCATTAGAATCCCCATTAGAATCCCTATTAGAATCGCGCCATGAGCATCCTACTGATCGGCAGCAAGAACTACTCCAGCTGGTCGCTGCGGCCCTGGATATTCTTGCGCAAAGCGGCCTTCGAGTTCACGGAACAAATCGTTTATTTCGATGAAAGCGGCTATCAGGCGCAGATCGCGGCATTATCGCCGTCGCGCCGGGTTCCGTTGCTCATCGATGCAGGCGTCAAGATCTGGGATTCACTTGCGATTTGCGAATATGCGGCGGACCTGACCGGCCGTGGTCTGCCAAGCGATCGCCTGGCGCGCGCGCGGGCGCGCTGCGTCGCGGCGGAAATGCACTCGGGTTTTCAGGCTTTGCGCAACGAGTGCCCGATGAACGTGCGCGCCGGGAATCGGCGCGTGCCGCTGACGCCTGAGTTGCAGGCGGACATAGCGCGGATCGATGAGATCTGGTCGCCCGCGACGAGCATGGCCGCGGCGGCGATTGGCTGTGCGGCGATTTCAGCATTGCCGATGCGATGTTTGCGCCGGTGGTTTTCCGCTTTCAGACCTACGGCGCTTCCCTGAGTCGGACCTCGCAAACCTATATGAACCACGTGCTGCAAGATCGCGATCTGCGCGATTGGCAAGACGCGGCGGCGCAGGAAGGCCACCCACTGCTGCAAGTGGACCGGCTCGGCGCCTAGCAGTCCGTGCGAGTATAATCGGGCGCTACCTCCACTAAGAGAGCCGCCCATGTCCGCCGAACGCTTCAGTCTAGCCTTGAGCCTATGCTTCGCCGGCGCATGCGCGGCGGCTGCCGCCCCGGTACCTGTACCTGAGGCGACGCAGCCCTTCACGATTCAAGACATGGTCCGCATGGAACGAATCTCGGATGTTGCCGTCGCACCCGATGGCAAACACGTGGTTTATACCCAGCGCACTACCGACATGGAGGCCAACAAAGGCCGCACCAGCGTTTGGATGCTGGACACCGGCAAGCGCGGCGCCACGCCGCTGCGTCTGACGGACGGCGGCCCGAATTCCAACAGCCCCGAGTGGAGCAAGGACGGCAAGTTCATTTACTTTCTGTCCAATCGCAGCGGCAGCAATCAAGTCTGGCGGGTGAACTCGAACGGGACAGGCCCGCGCGGCGATACGCCGGTGGCTGACTCGACGCAGGTGACCAATCTGCCGCTCGATGTCGGCAGCTTTCGCGTATCGCCCAAGGGCGACCGAATTCTGCTGAGCGTCGAAGTTTTCTTGGACTGCGCGGATCTGCCGTGCACCAAGAAACGCCTGGATAGCGCCGCGCACGCGGCCGCTACCGGCGTCCTGCATACGCAGCTGTTCGTCAGACACTGGGATACATGGAGCGACGGGCGGCGCTCGCAGGTTTTCGCGATGGCGTTGAACGACAACGGCGTGGCGCTTGGTACGCCGGTGAATCTGACCGGCGGCATCGGCGATGTGCCGGGCAAGCCGTTCGGCGGCCGCGAAGACTATGCTTTCAATCCGGACGGTAGCGCGGTGGCCTTCTCGGTCAAAGCCGGCGCGGGCGAAGCCTGGTCGACGAACTTTGACGTCTATACGGTCGCCGCGGACGGCGGTTCCCTGCCGAAAAATCTCACGGCCGACAACAAGGCGTGGGATGGACAACCGGCGTTCTCCCCCGACGGCTCACAGCTTGCGTACCTGGCGATGGATCGGCCCGGTTTCGAGGCAGATCGATTTCATTTGGTGCTGCTCAATCTGGAATCGGGCGTGAAACGCGCGCTCACGCAGAATTGGGATCGATCGATCAGCAGCTTTGCCTGGTCTCGAGACGGGAAAACGCTATTCGCGACGGCTGATCATTTGGGCCAGCGGCCGTTATGGGCGGTCGATGTCGCGACCGGCCGGGCATCGGCCATCACCGGTGCGGGTGAAGTCGAAGGATTCAGCGTCGGCACCTCAAAGGTGTTTTATACGGCCAGCAACTTGGGTGCCCCCGCCGACTTGTATTCGGTCGGCTTCAGCGGCGGAAAAACCACGCAGTGGACCCGCTTGAATCAGGCAGTGATGGAGCAGCGCAAGTTCGGCGAATACCAGCAATTCAGCTTTCCCGGCTGGAACAATGAGAATGTGTTCGGCTACGTGGTGAAACCGGTGGATTTCAAGCCGGACCGCAAATATCCGGTGGCGTTTCTGATTCACGGCGGTCCGCAAGGCAGCTTCGGCAATGTCTGGAGCTGGCGCTGGAATCCACAGGCGTTCGCCGGCGCCGGCTACGCCGTGGTCATGGTCGATTTTCACGGTTCCACCGGATACGGTCAGGCGTTCACCGATTCCATCAGCGGCGACTGGGGCGGCAAGCCGCTCGAGGATCTGAAGCTTGGCTTAAGCGAAGCGCTCAAGGCCAACCCATGGCTCGATGCAGACCGCATGTGCGCGCTGGGGGGCTCCTATGGGGGCTTCATGATCAACTGGATCCTGGGCTCGTGGCCGGATGGCTTTAAGTGCCTGGTCAGTCACGACGGCATCTTCGACAATCGCACCATGTATTACTCCACCGAGGAACTCTGGTTTCCGGAACATGAGTTTTCCGGTCCCGAGTATCAGAACCCGGCGGCGTACGCGCGGTTCAATCCCATCGATCTGGTCGCCAAATGGAAGACGCCGACGCTGGTGGTACACGGTCAGCAGGACTACCGCGTGCCGCTCTCGCAGGGCTTATCGGTGTTTACCGCGCTCCAACGCCGCGGCATCCCGAGCGAACTGCTGTACTTTCCGAACGAGAACCACTGGGTCTTGAAGCCGGCCGACAGCATCGAGTGGTACGACACCGTGCTGGCGTGGCTCAACCGCTGGACGGGTTCTTGAAAAACCGCGCGCCTCAAGGTTCCGCGCCTCAAAGCTCCGCGCCTCAAGGTTCCGCGCCTCAAGGCTCGGCAACGCGCCAGGCCGCAGGGTAGTTCTCGCCCAACTGCATAATCCGGTGCAGCAAGTCGTCGTACTCCATGCCGGCTTTGCGTGCCGAGGCGGAGAAATCCTCGGCGGCTGAGATATTCGGATTGGCGTTCGCCTCGAGCACGAACAGTTCGCCGTCCGCCCGCAAGCGAAAGTCCATGCGCGCGTAGCCGGTCAAATGCAGCGCACGAAAGATGCGCTTCGACAATTGCTCCAAGCGCGCGACGGTGCCCTCGGGCAATTCTGCGGCGGCCGCCGTGGTGATGCCGTAGCGCTGTTGATAGCCGCGGTCCCATTTCACCTTGCGCGTGGCGATGGCCGGCAGATTTTCCGGCAAGGAACCGAAGGTCATTTCCCACACCGGCAGCACTTTGAGCCGATCGTTGCCCATGACTCCGACGTATAGCTCGCGTCCCTCGATGTATTCCTCAACCAGCGCGTCGGAATGCGTCTGTTCGTGGATGAAGGCGATGCGTTCCGTGAGCTGCTTCGGATCGGCGACGACGGAGGCCTGCGCTATACCTAACGACGCATCTTCGGTGGAGGACTTCACGAACAGCGGAAAGCGCAGGTTCTTCGGTATTCGCGCCTTCTTGCCGCGCGGGAAGACCATGAACTGCGGCGTGGGCACGCGGTGATAGGACAACAACTGCTTCGAGAGCACTTTGTCGCGCGACAGCAGCATGCCGCGCGGATTGCAGCCGGTGTAAGGCTGGTGCATGAGTTCGAGAAACGCCACGACGTGCTGATCGTAGGTGACGATGCCGTCGAACTCCTCCAGCAGGTTGAAAACGATGCTCGGCTGCCACTCAGTGATGGCGCGGCGCAGCTCCGAGAGGCTGTCGCTCAGTCCTAAAGGCATGACCTCGTGACCGGCCTTCTTCAGATGCGAGATCACATCGTATTCGGTGCGCCACTCTTCGATTTCCTTCTCGGTCGAGCCCTTCAGAGAATCCGGCGGCACCAGCGTGGAATGCACCAGGACCAAGGCGCGCACCTTCTTCACCGCCCTGCCCTCACAAAGCCACCCGCGGCAGCTTGCGTTCCTCGTAGGACTCGGCCAACCGCGCCACGACCCACAAGAGCTGCCCTTTAAGCTCGCGCCGCGAACCGCGGACGTACAGGTTCAACGCCTCGCAGCGCGCGATCATCAGGCGCAACACCTGGTGCACCAGATACTCGCTGAACGCTCCGGAGCGCTGAATCTGCTGACGCAGCGGCGCGCGCATTTCGCGCAATACGCTGGCCGCCTTCGGCGAGCCCCTCGTGCGCGGCGCCGTCGTGAACACCTTGAGCAGCAATTCGTCGGCGCCCGAGCGCCGCGGCAGCCGATAGCGCGCGAGCTTCTGCTCGTAGTGTTCGCGCAGCGTGCCGGTCTCGTGCGTCACATCCTCGATGGTGCTGCGATCGCTGATCAGCGGCGGCTGCTCGCCAATCTGCAGCGCGAGCCGATCGATGTACTGAAGCTTTGCGTAGGCCGGCCAGCCCACATATTCGCGCCGCCACGGTGAGTGCGGTTTGAGCCAGACCGCAAAGGTCTCGGCGAAATCCTCGGTGGGATGCGCCTGGGCGTACCAGGCGCCCAGATGCTGCACGAAACGGCGGCTGCCGGGCCGCGGCCGGTAGGTGTCAGGATAGGGAAGCGAGGCGGGACCGAACGCCTCGCGCCAGGACTTGAGCCGGCGCAGCCGATACGCAGAATCAACGGCGTGGCCGGCCTCGTGGCGCAGGATACGCATGAGCCAGTTGCGATTGCCGCCCTCCACCTCGCGCATGAATCGGCGCTCGAGGCTGATCAGCCGCCGGTGGGCGAGATAGAAAGGAATGGCGATGCCGGGAATGCCGTCGGGCGAGAACCATTCCTGAGCCAACCAGCAGTGCGGCCGAAAGCGCATGCCGCGCATCGACAATTCCCGATAAAGGCGCTCGATGGCATCCTGCAACTCCGTGCCCGCGATGCTCAGCTGCAGGTCGCAGAATCGCAGACTCAACAGCTGATCGTCCGAGAGCCTTTCCCAGGCAACGGGCCGCGTTCGAGACCGTCGCTTAAGATTCATGCTAGGGAAGACCCATCTCGAGTTCTTCGGCAAGCCGCTCCTCATCCGCATCGCTCATCGCCTCGATGCGCCGGCCTGCCTCGAGGCCGGCGAAGTCGAACAGCTTGGGATCGGCGAGCTGCGAACCGGACACATTGCAGATGCTGGAGAAAATCGCCTCGATGCGGCCGGGAAATTGCCGCTCCCAGTCGAGCAGCATGTTCTTTATCGTCATGCGCTGCATATTCGGCTGCGAGCCGCACAGCGTGCAGGGGATGATGGGAAAGGCGCAGGCCGCCGCGTAACGGGCGATCAGTCTTTCCGGCACGTAGGCGAGCGGCCGGATGACGATGTGGCGCCGATCCTCGCTGAGCAATTTCGGCGGCATGGCCTTTAATTTGCCGCCGAAAAACATGTTCAGGAACAGCGTCTCGACGATGTCCTCGCGGTGGTGCCCGAGCGCGATCTTGCTGATGGCGTTTTCCGCGGCATATCGATACAGCGCGCCGCGCCGCAGCCGGGAGCACAGGCCGCACATGGTCTTGCCTTCGGGAATGACACGCTTGACGACCGCATAGGTGTTCTGCTCGATGATGCGATAGCGCACGCCGAGACTTTCCAGATACCTGGGCAGCACATCGACCGGGAAGCCCGGCTGTTTCTGATCGAGATTCACCGCGGTGATCTCAAAGCTCACGGGCGCGCTGCGCCTGAGGCTCAGGAGCATGTCGAGCAAGGTATAGGAATCCTTGCCGCCGGATAGACACACCATCACATGATCGCCATGCGCGATCATGGAGTAATCAGCAATGGCTTTGCCCACCGCGCCACGCAGCTGTGCCTGCAGTTTTTTGAAGGTACTGCTGACGGGCACACTATTGCTCACGGAACTTCCAAATACTTGGCTTCCAGGTATCGAAGGTAAGCCGCTGCCGTCAACGGCTTACCGGTTGCTTGCTTGATGAGTTCCTGCACCGGCAAGCGCGCGCCAATGCCATGCACATTGTCGCGCAGCCATTCCATCACGCCGCCGAACTGGCCGGCGGCGATTTCCTCATCGAGCGATGGGCGCGCGGCGCGCAACGCCTCGTTGAGCTGGCCTGCAATGACCGCTCCCAAGGCGTAGGAGGGAAAGTAGCCGAAGTGGCCGACGGCCCAGTGAATGTCTTGCAGGCAGCCTTCGCCGTCATTGGGCGGACGGATGTTCAGGCGTTGCTCGAGATTGGCATTCCAGGCTTCCGGCAGATCGGCCACCGGCAATGAACCCTCGAGCATTTTCTTTTCCAAGTCATAGCGCAACATGATGTGCACCGGATAGGTCAGCTCATCGGCATCCATGCGGATGCAGCTGCGGCGCACGCGGATCAACAGACGATAGAGGTTGGCTTCCTGCCATTCCGGCCCGCTGACCTGCAAATATTTTTCCAGCAGCGGCCGCAAGTACTTCACGAAGGAGCGGCTGCGGCACAAATTCATTTCGAACAGCAGCGACTGGCTCTCTTCGAGCGCCAGCCCGCGATCCCGGCCGACCGGCTGATCGCGCCACTTGAGCGGAAGGCCCAAGTCATACATCGCATGACCGGTCTCGTGCACGGCGCCCAGCAATCCCGAGAAAGGATCGATGGAATCGAAGCGCGTGGTAACCCGGATGTCGCCCGGAACCCCTTCGGTGAAGGGATGCTCGCTTTCATCGAGCCGGCCGCGATCGAACGGGAAACCCAATGCCTTGAGCACCTCGACGGCGAGCGATCGTTGCCGCGAGGCGCTGAATTTTCCGGTGAGCGGCGTGGGTGCATGCGCCGCTTGAACTTCGATGGCCTGGTTGATGAGACCCGGCAGCTTGCGCGACAGCGCCTTGAATATGGTATCGATATCCGCCGCCGAAATGCCGGGGGTGAAGCCATCGACCAGGGCGTCGTACGGCGCCAGGCCGCGTGCCTGGCCGAGCAGAGCGGCCTTATCGCGCACCAGATGGACCACCTCTTCCAGGTGGGGTGCAAGCAATTTGAAGTCGTTGGCTTTCTTGGCCTCAACCCAAAAAAATTCGGCGCGCGCCGTGGCCTTGGCGAGACGCGAAATCAGCGACGGCGGCGTGGCAATGGCATGGTCGCGCTGCCTGCGCATCTCGCGCAAGTTGGCGAGCGGCCAATCCTCCATTTGCGAAGCGCCCGCCTCCGCGCGCTCGAGCAGCCGTGCCACTTTCGGCGTCGTCAGCAAGGCGTGATGCTCGGTTTCCAGCGCCGCCAATTGTTCGCCGCGCACATCCGCACTGCCGCGCGGCATCATCACGGCGGCGTCCCAGCGCAGCAACGAGAGCGCGCCGCGAAATGCGTGCAGGCGGCGAAACTCTTGTTCCAGTTGTTCGTAAGGCGAGGCGGCCATGAGACCCTTGCCGCGGCAATTGACTTGCCGCGCTGTTGTTTAATCTTTAAGTTTACCAGACCCGCCGCCTCTACGATCGTGGTCTTAAGGTGAAAAACTCAATTGCTTCAATGGGTTAGTGACCGAGAGGGAGTTTGAAGCTGCCCGTCTGATGAAACGGCAGATTGCGCAGAAATGGCAGGTCGATACTGGCGGCACCGGTCAGGTCATAGTCAATGGAGTCGGCGTGCTGATTGGCCCTGTCGGCGAGTTTGAGGAGGGCCAAGGCGAGATTGGCCGTGATCGTCAGGTCGAATTCGGCTGCACCGAAGGCGGGAATCTCGACGGCGCGATCGCTTATGCCGCTCGCGATCGGCTCGCCGCCGACATTCAATTCTGCGCGCAGCCCGCGAACCGGCAGCGGGCGGGCGTTCGGATTCTGAATGTTGAGCTTGACCGCGAAATTCTGCTGCAGGAGATTGCCGCCGCGCAACTCAATGCTGGTCACCGTGACATTGGGGCGGTTGAATTTAGGCGCCAACAGCGAACAAGCGCCCAAACAGAGACATAAGGCGAAAATTTGCAGCGGCCGTGGCAACATGCGGGAAATGATACCGATTTTCGCGCCGCTCG
Source organism: uncultured Gammaproteobacteria bacterium (assembly GCA_963782865.1). Taxonomy (GTDB): domain Bacteria; phylum Pseudomonadota; class Gammaproteobacteria; order Steroidobacterales; family Steroidobacteraceae; genus Bog-1198. The sequence goes on from CAWALS010000013.1 coordinate 65,570, forward strand.
CTTTAGCTTTGGCATTCGCCGTGACGTGGGCGAGCGCGGCTCCGGGCGAGGACGCAGCTCCGAGCGCGGGCGCGGCACCGGGCGGCGCGGCCGCAACGCCGGGCGCGCCGGTCAAGGCATCGGCGGTCGCCTGCCTCACGTCAGGCGATGGTTTCCTGCGCGCGAAATTGGCCGGCGCGGTTGACGCGAATCTTGATTGGCCCAATAGCGGCACGCGCTGCGAGGGAGAGTCTCGCGACAAACCGCCGGGGGTCCGCTTGAGTTTTCAGCGCGCCGCCGGAAGCGACCGCGCTCCCGGGAATACGCCCAATCTGCTGTTGGTGTTCGGCCTGAGCGGGGTCACCCGGGGCCAGTCGGCGCGCGAGGTCAAAGCGAACTTGACCGTCATCGTGCAAGGCACCAGCCATATTTATGGCACGCTCGGCGACTCGCGCTGTACCGTGGATTCCTTGAGCCAGCGCCCGCTGAACTCGTCGGGAGCGTATCGCGTCGAGGCGCGCGGCTTCTGCACGCAGCCGGCGCATGCCGTGCGCGGCAAGGGCGACGTGCTGGTCAGCACCTTCGAATTCGCGGGACTGGTCAACTTCACCACGGAAAAGATCTGATGCCACTTCGAAAAAGAAAAATTCTCGCGAGAAAGCTTCTCCTGGCGCGCGCCTTGTTGGCGGCCGGTCTCTTGATGGCCGCGAGCACCGCGCCGGCGCAGAGCCCCGCGCCGGAACCGCTGTCGGCGTTTCCGCAAAGCTTGCTCGCGATTCGCACCGCTTCCGGCAAGGTGGTTGATTTCAAGATCTGGGAGGCCGACACGCCGAAGCGCGAGGAACAGGGACTGATGTTCATCCGCGAAATGGATGAACACACCGGCATGCTGTTCATGTTCCCGGAAAATCACCGGGTGAGCATGTGGATGAAGAACACCTATATTTCCCTGGACCTGCTATTCCTGGATGCGCACGGCAAGATCGATTACATCGCGGAGCGCGCCACGCCGCGGTCGGAAGCCATCATCGGGCCTCCCACCCCGGAATTCGCCGTGCTTGAACTCAAGGGCGGCGCGTGCGAACGCTTCGGCATCAAGCTCGGCGATCAGGTCTTGCACAAAAACTTCAAGAAACACTGAGCAACAAAGAAAACGGCGGGCTCGAAAGCCCGCCGTTCCTCAACCAAACTCCCTTACAGCGCTAGAACTGCGCGATAATCTGACCGAAGATGAATCGACCCAGCGCATCGTACACCTGCGGGAAGGTGTTGCCGTTGCCGGCCGTGCCCGGCAGGTTGCGTGGTGCCGATAACCGGCGGATCCTTGTCGAAGATATTATTGACGCCGACACGGAAGGTGACCTTGTCCGCCACCTTCATCGAGGCGGTCACGTCCAAATAGTTGTACGCCTTGATCGCCGCATCGGTGTTCGAAATGCCGCCGTTCGCGATGGTCAGCCGGGAAGGCATTCAAGTTTGGATTCGGACTGAGCGAATCGAGCTTCATCGCCGAGAAGTAGCGCCACGACAGCGTCAGGTCAATCCCCTGCCAGGGTGTCGACCAGGTGGTGCGCAACGTATGACGCCAGCGGAACACCGGATCCGAGGTGGCGCCGCCGGAGCTGCAGGTATCACCGTAGTAGCCGGCGCAGTTGTAGGAGGTGCTCGGGGTATTCGCGATCGGCGTGACGATGTACTCATCGACATACGTACCGACCAAGTTCATGCGTATCTTTCCCGCGGGCCCGACATCGAACCCATAGGAGGCGTCGAGGTCGACGCCCCGAGTTTCCAGTTGCCCGACGTTGGCGAGCGCGTCGACCACGTAGCCGGCATTCGACAGCCACAACGAGTAGCCGGAAGCGGGATCGCGATGAATGTCGTTGCAGAAATTACCGCTGTTGACGCATTCCTCCAGAATCGCGGAGGCGCCGATGGTCGAGATCACGTTTTCAATCTTGATGTCGAAGTAGTCGACCTGCAGCCGCAGATTGGGCACGTACGCCGGCGTCCAGCCGACGCCGAACGAGGCGGTCAATGCCGTCTCCGGTTTCAAGGCCGGATTACCGCCGATCAAGCCATTGTATTGAGCGGCTGAGTTTCCCACCACCGGGTAGGATCCGTTGGGAACGCCTGCCGCAACGCATTGCGCTGCTGTGGCAGTGGGAGGTTTACCCGCCGATGAGGCGCAGGGATCGATGTTCCCGTCCAGGGCCACGGATTGGGGCGAGAACAACTCGATGACGTTGGGCGCGCGAACCGCGCGCTGGAAGCTGCCGCGCAGACGCAGTTCCGATATGGGCGACCACTCGAGGCCTAACTTATAGGTGTTGGTCTTGAACCCTAAGTTGTAATCGGAGTAGCGATAGCCGCCTTCGAGCGCGAGCGATTGCGCCAGGAACTTATCGTCCACCAACGGCATACGGCCTTCGGCGAACGCCTCTCGAGAGACGATGCCGCCGGACACCGGGGTGGTCACGCCGCCTGAGCCGGCCAAATCGCCCAGCTGCAGCTCCTCGTCGGGATTCGACTGCGAGCGCACATCGCGCCATTCCAGGCCCAGGTTGAGTTTCAGGCCCGAGGCCGCGGTCGGCAGCTGCACGCCGTACTTGCCCAGATCGCCGGTGACGTTGGCGTTCCCCGTCATTTGGGTGATTTGCCCGTTCAACTGTCCGGGAACCTCAAGGTAGGCGAGGGCGGCCGGGGTGACTTGGCCGGGCGAGAAAATGTTGTAAGGCACGCAGGGCGGTCCGATGACGCAGGGCGGACATTCGCGGCAGTGCCGGTGACATTCAGCGCATTGTCGATTTTCGCGGTCGAGAAATAATTTTGCGCCTGCGAGATGAGATTGACGATGCTATTTTGCCAGCTGACATCATAATCCCAGGCATCGTCAATTTTGCCCTTGGTGCCGAGCACCACGTGCCAATCGGTGTGCTGGATGTCCTGCACGCGCCCGCCGCCCTCGACGTTGCGCCGGCCGATGTACAGATTGTTGGTCTCGCCCGTCGTGTTGCCTGCGCCGCACCACGTCGTGACTTCTTGCGTCGAGAGGAAGGGATTGGCGCAATTGATGTTGAACTTCGAGAAGAACGCGCCGGATGCCGCAATCTGCGCGAGCGAGGTGTCCTGCATGAACATGGTGTTCATGTAAACCGTCGCGTGCTCATTGAAATCGTAATGCAGGAACGCGCCGGCCGTGTAGCGCTCGTCGGGACGCTGGTAGAAATTGAGCGCGCCGTAGTTATAGGCATCCGCGGCCGTGTAGGGAATCAATGAACCATTGGGGCCGATGGTGTTGTTGCTCGGGCCCACGAGGCCGGATCCGATCGTGGCGAAGCGGCCGGGGAAACCGGTTGAGGATCCGCCGCAGGAGAACTTGCCGGAATTCGATGTGACATAGCCCGAAGCCAGGGTACAGGCGCTGTAGGAATACTTCGCCTGCAGCACCGCGTTCACATTGCGGTACGTGGCGTAAACCGTGGCATTGCCCTTGCCGTCTTCGGAATTAATACCCGCAATGAAGGCGATGGACTTCTGCGCGCCGGGATTGACGCTCGATGGGGCCTCTTGGAAACTGTGAGCCGCGATCGCATCCTCAACGCCGTCGGTGTCCTTGTTGGTGTGATTGTAAACGCCGCCATCGACGACCAGCTTCACGCCCTCGAAATGATCGTTCAGCTTGAAGTTCACGACGCCGCCGACGGCGTCCGCACCGTAGGTCGAGGAGGCGCCGCCGGTCAGCACTTCGATGCTGTCGATCAATTCCACCGGAATCATGTTGATGTCGGCGGCCGCACCGCTTAAAGGATCGCCGGGTCCTAAGCGATTGCCGTTCACCAGCACCAGGGTGCGCTTGGCGCCCAAGCCGCGCAGGTCGACGTTCGCGGTGCCGTCCGCGCCATTGGAAAGGTTCGAGCCCTGCGATGCGAAAACTTGCGGCAGCTCGTTCAACAGATCTTCAACACGCGTGACACCGGTGGTCTGGATGTCGAGCGCGGAGACGAAAGTCACGGGACTGATCGAGACCTGATTCGGTACCGAGATGCGCGAACCGGTCACCACGACTTCCTGCAACGAGGTGTCGGTGGCTGCGGCCGCAGGGGGCGTCGCGGTTTGCGCGTTTGCAACACCGAAGGACGCGGCGAGTGAGCCGCCGGTCAGTGCCAGGCGCACCGCCATCCGAAGTCGAGGATTCCCGAGATTTTCATTTAGCATTGAGCGGCTCTCCGGTTATTCGAATCTTGGCCAAGAAATTCAAATCGATATTTGGCGCGCACACCTTGAGACAATCGCGGGAAAATACCTTGGGCGAGAAAAATACAAGGACGAACGGCGCCTGTTGGCCGCGTTGGTACTCGCTCTCACCGTTGAATCCCCTGCTTATACGATCTCTAGGCATCTGTCGCCGATGCCGAAATATAGCACAGTGTCGGAGCAGCACAACACTCGCTTCGCGTCCAGCTGTTGCACAATAGCAACGAATGGGCGCGGCTGGACGGAAGCGATCCAAAGATTGCATCATTCGTTATGCACGCCCTCAAGGATCCATGAGCACCCCCTCCGTCAACGACTTCCAGTATGAGATCGGCGCGCGCATGGCGCGCCGCGACTGGGCCGCCGCCGAAGCGGCGGCAGCGGGGTGCCGAGCGGCCTGGCCCGCCGATTCGGCCGGATGGCTGCTCGGCAGCATCGCGGCACTGTTCGCGGACAAGAAAGAAACCGCATTGGCGCTGGCGGAGGACGGTCTCGCAATCGATCCCAAGGACGTGCAATGCGCGCTGCAAAAGGCCGAATGCTTGCTGGCGCTGGGGCGCCGCGCCGAGGCGTTGCAGAGCGCGGATTCCGCGGTGTCGAGCGCGGCCGATGATGCGGATGCGCTGGATGCTCTCGGCACTTTCTTCGTGTATGCCGCGGAGCATGCGCGCGCACTCAAGATCTATGATCAGGCCGTGGCGATTGCGCCGAAAAGCGCCTCCCTTTTAGGCAAACGCGCCGAGGTGCAGCGCTTTCTCGGCAACTTTGAGCTTTCCACCCTCGATTATCAGGCGGTGCTCGCGATCGCGCCGCGGGATGCGGAAGCCTTGAAAGGCTTGGCCGGACTGCGCCATCAATCGGCGGATCGCAATTCGGTTGCCGCGATGGAGGCGGCGCTCGCCGCGGCGCCGGCCGGCGCCGAGGATATCTCGGTGCTGCACTACGGCTTGGCGAAGTCGTATGAGGACCTGGGCGAGTATGCGGCGAGCTGGCGGCATTTGAGCGCCGCCAACCGCCTGCAACGCGCCCGCTATCCGTACGATCCCACCCACGAGCGCGCGGTCATGGAAAGGATCATCGCGGGTTTTCCGAGCGTTGAGCCCTTGAGCGCCGATACCACGGGCGAGCAGCCGATATTCATCGTTGGGCTGCCGCGCACCGGAACGACTCTGGTGGAGCGCATCTTAGGCAGTCACTCGCAGATTCATTCTGCCGGCGAATTGCAGGCGCTGTCCGACGCCATTCGAGTGGCGGTCGAGACCCAAGCGCCGGACATGCCCGGGACCTGGTTGGACTATGCCGCTACGCTTGGGCAGCTCGACGGTGCGTTGATCGCCCGCGAATACCTGCTGCGCGCGCGCGCGCGGCGCGGCGATCGGCCGCGCTTTTCGGATAAGCAGACTGCGAATTTCTTCTATTGCGCGCTGATACTGCGCGCCTTCCCCGAGGCGCGCATCGTGCATCTGACGCGGCATCCGCTCGCCGCCTGTTATGCGATCTACAAGACCCGCTTCTGGGGCACCTTCCCGTTCGGCAACGACTTGGATGATCTCGGCGATTTTTACATCGGCTATCGGCGGCTGATGGAGCATTGGCACAAGGTCCTCCCCGGCCGAATTCTGGATGTGGCCTATGAGGATGTCGTCAATGCGATCGAGCCCTCGACGCGGCGGCTGCTGGCTTTCGTGGGTGTGCCCTTCGAAGACGCCTGCCTGGAGTTTCACCGCAACCCCGCCGCAACGATGACGGCGAGCTCGGTTCAAGTTCGTCAACCACTGTACGATTCCTCGCTGCAGCAGTGGCAGAACTACGCTGCGGAACTGGCGCCCCTACGCCACCGTCTCGAGAGCGCGGGCATTCCAATCGCTTAGAGCCTAAGGTCGCGGCGAGTGCACGATCAGCGCAGCCGCGTCACCTTGCAGCCGCGCCCCGTCTTCACCTGCAGCCAGTAAGAACCGAGCAGACCGCGCGATATCGTCACGGTATCGCCGAGCCTCGCCATCACGTCGGTGCCATCCGCTTCCAGCTGCCGCCAGACTTGGGAATTGTCCAATGTAAAGAGCGCGCGGCCATCGGCGGCGAGCGCCAAGGCCGTGATGCGGGCCTGCAGCTTGGTTTCCTTGGGCGCGCGCGTTCCCGCCGCCTCCTCCTTGGCCGCGATGGAACCCGGAGAAAGACCAAATTTTTGCTCAGGCGTCAGCGGCGGGGCGGCCGGCGTCGCCGGGATTGGAGTCGCTGCGGTCGCGGTAGGCGTTGCACTGAGAGGCGCCGCGGGGAGGGGCGCCGCGGCGGCGTTCGATGCGGCAACCGGCGCCGCGGGCGCACGCGCCAGTGCCGCCGTCTCGCGATCGAAACAGGCGAGCCTTGCTGCGGCGTCGGTCAGCCCGCGGCAGGCGAGCAGGCCCGCCAGCGGATCGGCCGCCCGGCACGGCGCCGCGCTCACGAGGCACAGCAGCATCAAGGCTTTCAATTCACTACTGCTCGTCAAATCACCACCCCCGGGACCGAACCTTCCACTTCGACGTATTTCGACATGGCAATCGTGGTTTCGCGCACCAAGTCGCGTTCCAACTGCGTGAGTTCCGGATTCCACACGTCAAAAATCAGAATCGCACGCGGCCCATCTGAATCATTCCAGGCTTCGTGCTCAATGGTGTCGTCGAAGACCCAGGCGGTACCGACCTGCCATTCGCGGGTCTCTCCGCCGACCCGAAAGCGGCACCCGGGGGGCACAATCAGCGGTAGGTGCACGGTGACCCGCGTATTGGTGGTGCCGGTGTGCGGCGGAATCTTGGTGCGCGCGTCGAGTATCGAGAAAAAAGCCGTGGGCCCGCGCCCGGCGATGTCCACTTGCGGCACTTTCTGCAGCGCTGAGGCAGTACGCGGGCAGCGTGCCAGGTGCGACTCTTCGCGCCGCCCTTGATTGAAGAGGAAGTAGGCGCTCCAGCGGCGCGAATGATTGAGGTCCTTCCACTGCCGCAGCGGCAACCCATCGGCAAAGGCAATATAGGGCTCGAGGCCCTCCTTATCGTCGGCGAGCACGCCCAACAATTCGTCGCGGATCGATTCGGTGGCCGATTCGAGCTCCTCCAGCCAGGGCAGCGCTTCGCGCGCGAAGAATTCGTAATTCCTCAGAAAGGGAAACAGCATGAACGTGGGGTCAGAGGTGTAAATGCGCCGGCGGCCCAGGAGGCGATCGAGGCAGCGGTCAAAGCGCAAATGCTCAGCGGCGGCCTCGGCTCGTCCCACCGAGGCGAGTCGCGCATCGATCGCGGCACTCAACGCGGCGGCGTTTTCCCGGACGCGTTGCTCGGCATGCTGGACATGCGCCTGGACCTGCGGCGGCAGGGCCGTGCCGGGGGCCAGCGTCCGCAAGGCGTGCCCGTACACCACCGCGGCTGAGCGCGGCTTACCCATGAGATCGAGCAACGCGCCTTTCTGCAGCAATACCACCAGATGCGTGGGATCAAGGGCCAACGCGCGCTCCAGCGCATCGAGCTCTGCTTCGTAGCGCTTGAGCGCGCGCCGCGCCGCTGCCAGACTCAGCCAAAAGGTAAGGTTGCGCGGCGCCATGACGACAACTTGCTCGAGCAGGGCACTGGCCGCCGAGGCTTCGCCGCCGGCGAGCAGGCGGCGCGCCCGCTCATGCAGCTCGTTTGCGCCGCGCGCCGCTTCAGTTGGCATCATGGCGAAAGTATAGCGCTACAATTGCAGGCATGCCCGCGCCCAAACTGGTCAATATGTTTGCCGTGCCGTTCGCGTTCGGCGCGTACCCCGGTCACCTGCCGCTCAACGAAGCTCTCAAGCGCGTACTGTTCGCGCTGGAGAGAAGCGGCTCCGCCGCCAATCCGCGGCCCCTCACCCAGCGCAACCAAGCGGTATTCGAAAGCCACTTCAATCTGTTTCGCGAGAGCGACCCCGCAATTCAGGAATTGAAGGCGTTCTGCTGGGACCAATTGCTGAACTTGGTCGGCCAGCTGAACGGCTACGACGTTGCGACCATCAAGCGGCTGGAAATCTACAACGACTGCTGGTTCCACATCACCCGGCGCGGCGGATTTTTCGGGCTGCACAATCATCCGAATGCCTCGTGGAGCGGGGTTTACTGCGTCGATCCGGGACGGCATGACCCGGACAAAAGCGGCAGCGGCGCCTTGAGCTTCGTCAATCCGATGCTCATGAGCTCAATGCACATCGACGCGGGGGTTGCCAAAATACAGCCGCCGTTCGGCAATCAGATTGCCAGCGTGCGCATGGCGCCCGGCGAGCTGGTCCTGTTTCCGTCCTGGGTGCTGCACGATGTCAAGCCCTATGAGGGCGAGGGCGAACGCATTACCATCGCCTTCAATTGTTGGTTCAACTTGCCGGATCTGGCATGAAGATTCGTCAGGCGTCGTAGTAGAAGCGCTTCACCCAGGGATCGAGCTGCGGGAGCACGGCTGCCAGCTCCGCCTGATAGCGGCGCCAATGGCCGAGGCCTTCGGTACTCAAGCCCCGCACCAACTGGGCGGTGCTCGGCGTCAGCACCGCGCGTGCGCTGGTACGCTTCGCGAAATCGCCCATCGCCTCCACCCATTCCAACCCCAAGTACGCGCAGATGCGGCGCATCTCGCGCATGAACTCAGCCACCACATCCTCGTGCCGCACCAGGCACATATCGAGCTTGAGCGCGCTGGTGAGGCAAACCGCGAGCCGCATGACGGCATCGTAGTAGCGCGCGGCACCTTCGAGCGTCAGCAGTTCGTAGATCGGCGCGCTCATTTGAAAGCGGTGACGAAAGCAGCTCAAGACGACGTCGCGCGGATCGCGGCAGGCGAACAGGATCTTGGCCTGCGGAAACAGGCGCGCGATCAGCGGCAGCTTCAGAGTATTGAGCGGATGCTTGTCCACGAATATCTTGCCCGACACATCGATGCCGGCGCCGGCGGCCAAGCGCCAGTACGCCGCGCGCAGCGGCTCCAGCGCCGCGGTATCCGCTCGCATGAGGCGCTCGAGGTCCGACGGACGGCGCATGAATTCGCGCACGGAATCGATCAGCAGTTCATGTTCTTCGAGGCTCACCACATCAGGGTGGCCTTCGAGCACAACCTCGAGCAGGGTCGTCCCGGAACGCGGGAACCCCAGCAAAAATACGTGGTCCGCGGCGCGATTGGGATTTGCGCCAGCGCCTTTGGTATATGCGGCGCCTTCGGGCTTCGCGGCGGCGCCTTCGGGCTTCGCGGCGGCGGGATCGGGCTTCGCGGCGGCGGGATCGGCAGCTTGCCAATTTCGCGCTGGGTCCTCGAAGAATCGCGTCAAGGAGCGTGCGTATTCAAGCGCGCTAGGTCCATCGGAAAAACGGGCCGCATAAGCCTCGCGCAACTGCAGATTGCAGGATGCATAGGCGGAAAAGGCCTCCGCGGGGAGACTCTTGGCATCGAACGTATCGCCGAGCAGGCCGGTTGCGTAGGCCCGCTCCAGCGGCGCAAGCCGCGGATCCGTCAGCAGCGCGCGCAGGCGCACCTCGGCGCGCCCGGGGTTGCGTTCGCCCAATTCCGCCGCCGCCAGGCTCATCACGGCATCAGGATATCCCGGCAGAACGGCCAGGGATTTTTCCGCCCACGTCTTTGCGTCCGCATGCGCGCCGCGGCTGACGGCGATACGCGCGAGTCCCGCCAGCGCCACTCCCTGATTGGCGTCGAGTTCGATGGCGCGCGTAAAGCTTGCCTGAGCTGCATCGATGGCGCCGAGCGCGGACAGTGCATTGCCGCGGCTCGCATGAGCAAAGGGCAACGAGGAATCGAGACGCAGCAGCGCATCGAACTGGCGCAGCGCTTCGGCCGGCCGATCGAGGCGCAGCAGGCACAGTCCCAGCGCGTTGCGGGAACTCAAGTCGTTGGGATCGATCACGATCGCGCGCTGCAAAAGCCGCTCCGCTTCAGATACGCGGCCCTGCATATCCCGATTGAGCGCAGCCAAATTCAGGAGCAGCGGATGTTCGAGGCCGCCCGCCAGCGCCTGTTCCGCCAGCGCCGCGGCTTCCGCATGCGCGCCGCGCGTCGCGGCCGCATGGACTGCGGTCAATGTCGCGTGATCGGCCTCGGCGTTGCGTGCCATCGCGCGGCTCAAGAAGCGCCTTCGTGATAGGCGGCGATGCCGTAGAATTCATTCACCTCGGCGGTCGCCGTGCGCACCAGCTCGCGCTCCGCTGCGCTCAAGGACGGACTCCAGATATCCAGGATCAGCACGGCGCGCGGCACATCGCTGCCGTTCCAGGCCTCATGCTCGAAGGTGTCGTCGAACACGAACGCTTTTCCCGGCTGCCACTCGCGCCGCTCCGCGCCGACGCGAAACCAGCAGTCCGGTGGGATGATCAACGGCAAATGCACGATCAGCCGGGTGTTCGAGACGCCGGTGTGCGGCGGGATGCGCGTCTTGGCATCGAGAATGGAAAACACGGCCGTCGGACTGCATCCGGGCACCTCGCAGCGCGGCCACGCCTCGAGAGCGGCGACGGTGCGCGGAAAGCGCGCAATATGTTCCGGGATCGCCACTCCCTCGCGCCACAGGTAGTACACACCCCAGCGGCGCGAATGATTGAGCTCGCGCCATTGTTCCAGCGGCACACCGGCCGGGATGTCGACGTAAGGGATGAGCGCTGAGGCCCCCTCTTGCAGCACATTCAGGAGCTCGGCCCGAATGACATCGCTTGCAGCCTCGATCGAATCGAGCCACGGGAAATCGCGGCGCTCATGGAATTCCAAGGCCGGCAGACGCGGGAAGTACATGAAGCTCGGCTGCGGCCGATAGATGGGCTGCTTGCGCAGCAGCGTCTGCAAACAGCGCTCGAATCGCTCGAGCGGTTCAGCCGCGAAACGCGCCCGCACGCTTTGCAGCCGCTGCTCCAGAAAGGCTTCGAGTTCCCGGTCGTTCGCCGCGACGAATTGCAGCGCGTGCTGGAACACGGGACGCATCGAGGGCGGCGGCAAGGATCCCGCCGGAATGCTCTGCAAGACCTGCCGGTAAGTCATCGCCGCGGCGCGCGGCTTGCCCTGCATCTCCTGCAATGAGGCCTTTTGCAGCATCGCGCGGTAATTGCCCGGCTCGAGGCTGAGCATTTTGTCGATCGCCGCCATTTCCTCCTCGGGTCTCTTGAGCCCGCGTAGCGCGGCCGCGAGATTGAGCCAGATCGATGAATGCGTGGGATCATCGGCCACGGCCTGCTTGAGCAGCAGGTGCGCGCCGGCAGCATCGCCGGCCATGAGTAAACGCCGTGCAGTTTCGTTCAGCACCAGGGGATGGCGCGGCGCTTCGGCCTGCGCTTGGCGCACCAGCCGGTCGGCTTCCTGCACGCTGCCGTTCGCGGCAGCTTGATTTGCCGATTCGATCAAATTCCGGATGCGCCGATCATCATCGCGGCCGATCATCGTTACCTCGACCACATGCGATAAAGATTTGCCAGCACGTAGTCGAGCTGCGTTCGGGTGCGCCAATCCATCTTGGCCGCTTCGTAGGCCCGTACCTCGTTGAGCGAATAAAGCATGTCCCGCTGCAGCGGCTCGGGGATCTGACTCTCGATGAAGGTGATCATGACCAGGCGCGAGCCCGACCTCACCGGCTCCACCTGATGCACATGCGTCGAAGGATAGAAAACGGCCGAACCGGCATTGCCTTTGATGTGCACGATTTCCGAGCCCAGATAAATGACGAGTTCGCCTCCCTCGTAATCGGCGGGATTGGAAATGAACATGGTGCAGGAGACATCCGAGCGCAGCGGCTGAGGACCCAACGGCAGGAACGCGGCGTCGATATGCGCTCCGTATTTCATGCCGACGTCGTAGCGGGCCAGCGAGGGCACGGCCATGCGCTGCGGAAAGGCGAAATTTCGCGACTGTTCGTTGCGCTGAAGCGCGGTCAGCGCGATTTGCGAGGCTTTTTGCGCCGTCGCATCGCTGGGATCGCCGATGACGTTGTCCTTCGTGTGATTGTGCGGGTTGGAGCGTCGGCCCTCGATGAATTTTGCTTGGCGCGCCAATTCGGCGATCTCCTGCACTTCGGCCGGCGTGAGATAGTTTTCAATTTGCAGGAACATCGTTCTTCCTATCGATCCAAAACGGACACCCAGTATAAACGCCGGCTCGCGAAAGGAACGAGCCGGTGCGAAACTGGCGGGAATGGATGAAATACAGGCAGATTTAGGGCCTTCCCCGCAACAATTCCCGCATGGGTTCAATGTGCGCGATGACAGCGTCGCATTCGTACGCCTCGACAGGGCGGACTACGAAACGGCGAGCTTTCTCGATGCGCGCATTTTGAGCGCGGGCAGACCGATCCATTCCGTGCCCTGGCTGCAAGTGGACTCTGCCGTCGGGGCCTTGCGGCTCGCTGAGGGCTGCGGCTACATACTCCATATCGGCCACGTAGGCTCGACCCTGTTGTCGCGCCTCGCCGGCGCGCACCGCGGCGTATTCGCGCTGCGCGAACCTGCCATTCTGCGGACATTCGCCCAACTCAACGCGCCCGAGGCCCAGCCGCGCGCGTTCAGCGCTGCAGAGTGGGAAGAGCGGCTCAGCGGTTGTCTGAAGCTGCTGTCCCGCACCTTCGATGCCCAGCAAATTGCAGTGATCAAGGCGACCAGCTTCGTGTCCGAGATCGCGGCCACGCTCTTGTCGCGCCCATCCAACCCCAGGGCGCTGCTGATGTTCGTCTCGCCTGAAAGTTACATCGCCACCATCCTCGGCGGACCCAATTCGCGGCAGGAAGCGAAGGTGCTGGCACCGAGCCGATTACGGCGCCTGCATCGGCGCCTGGGCGGGGAGGCCTGGCAGCTCGAGCGCCTGGGCGAGGGAGAAGTACTGGCGCTGACGTGGGCGTGCGAAATGACGGCGCTGACGCAAGCGGCAAACGCCGGCGGTGCACGCGTGCTGCGCCTTGATTTCGATCGATTTCTTGCCGAGCCTATGCTCCTGGGCGCGGTCCTGCGGCACTTCGGCATCGACGCGGGCTTGAGCGAGGTGCATGCCATACTGCGCGGCCCTCATCTGCGGCGCTATTCCAAGGCACCCGAACATGCCTACGATGCGGCGCTGCGCCGCGACGTGCTAAACGAGGCGCGCGCTGCGCATGGAGAAGAGATCCGGCGCGGTCTTGCGTGGCTCGATCGCGCGGCGGCACAATTCGCCGCGGTGCGCGAGGCGATGCTGTTTGCCGCATAGTGGCCGCCCGGCCCTGCGAGTATAATCACGCCCGCTGACCGATCCGGATGGGCATGGGGCAACCGGCCCCTAGGGAGATGGCTGTGAAAACAAAACTCTTTTCAATGGTTCTCGGGTGCGCTATCGCCGCTGCGGCCGGGTCAGTTTGTGCCCAACAAGCGCCGGAGGCTGCGAAAACGCCGGCGGCAGACCAGACCCAGAATTCAACGACCCCCGCCAGCACGGCTGCAGCGGATACCGGCGACGCGGCCGCGACCGCCGCGTTGATCGCGAAAGCCAACGCCGCGGCAGCCAAAGCGGCAGCGTCAGCCTCGACCAAGGCCACGGGCGATGCTTCCGTGTCTAAAAGGGCAAGGGAGGCGGGTTGGCACCCGGAGGCTCACAACGGCGAAACGATTTACTGCCGTAACGATCCGGAGATTGGATCGCGCTTTTCGACCAGACGCTGTGTTCATGAGACCGAGCTTCTGGTCCAACTCGAGCAAGCTCAAGCTCAGAGAGACATGCTGAAAAATGGCAGTTGCAACGGCGCGGCCTGTAACGCCGGTAGGTAGCGAGGTTTGGGCAGCCATGGGGGTTGGACCGGCATACGGAGTCTGCCGGGCTCGCTGGCGCCCAAAGGCAGCCCGTCCCGACCTCACGACATGCATTTCGGAGCGCCTGGGTGAGCGGATGGACTTTCCTACATTAAAAAGCCGTCATCTTAGGCGCTAGGGTGGCGTCCGCCGGCGCGCGCTGTAGCCGGATCGAAACAGGCATCCGCTTAGATAGTTGGGTAATAATAAGTCCGTTGGCTGGGTCTTTTACATGAGCAGCAATTCCGCTGCGTTCTAAAACTATTGAGGAAACAGAAAATGCAGATCAATAAACTGTCGAGCGCCGCCATGGCTGCTGCCGCCGCCATGCTGTTCACTTCCGCAATCAGCACCACCGCGTTCGCAGCGGATGCGGCCACCGTGAAGTGCACCGGCGTTAACTCCTGCAAGGGGCAATCCGAGTGCAAGTCGGCGAAGAATAGCTGCAAAGGCATGAACAGCTGCAAGGGTAAGGGCTTTTTGTCCATGACGAAAGAAGCTTGCGCCGCGGCAAAGGCGAAGGCGAAGAGCTAAGAACTTAAGCATGTGGGGGCCGGGCTTCACCGCCCGGCCCCATCTATGAAACTCTGCGGCTTTGGCCTTGGCCTGCGAACTCCCCACTATGAGGCCATCCTAAACGAGCCTCATGCGGTCGATTGGCTCGAAGTCATCACCGAAAATTATCTGGTCCCGGGCGGCAAGCCGCTCCACTTCCTGGAACGCATCCGCGAGCGGTTTCCGCTGGTGATGCACGGTGTCTCGCTCTCGATCGGCAGCACCGATCCCATCGATTTCGACTACTTACGCGCGGTGCGCGGCCTGGCTGCGCGCATTGAACCGCATTGGATTTCCGACCATCTGTGCTGGACCGGCGTCGAAGGACGCAATTTGCACGATTTGCTGCCGCTGCCCTATACCGAGGAGGCGTTGGCCGCGGTGGTTGCACGCGTGGCTCAGGTGCAGGATGCCTTGGGCAGGCAGATCCTGCTGGAGAATGTCTCGAGCTATCTCAGTTTTCACGCCGACGAGATGAGCGAGTGGGAGTTCTTGCGCGAGGTTGCCGCGCGCGCCGACTGCAACATCTTGCTCGACATCAACAATATCTATGTCAGCAGCGTCAATCACGGCTTCGATCCGCTGAAGTACTTGCAGGCCATGCAAAGATCGCGCGTGCAGCAGTTCCATCTGGCCGGGCACAGCAATATGGGCGGCCATTTGATCGATACGCACGACCATCCCATCGCCCCGCCCGTCTGGGATTTATACCGCCAAGCGCTCACGATCTTCGGCGAGGTACCGACCATGATCGAGCGCGACGACAACATTCCAGAGTTGGGAGAGCTGGTTGCGGAGCTTGACGTGGCGCGCGACCTGGCCAGGCACTCGCGGCAAGCGGCGTGAATAGCGTGAAAATTCCGCTGCGCGAGCTGCAGGTGGACATGCAGCGGCATCTGTTGGGCGAGGAAAGCGCCGTGACGGCGGCCATCGTGGACGCCCCGCCGCTGCCGGCGGCGGATCGATTGGCGATTTATCGCAATGCCTACCAGGTGCGCCTCGATCGATGCCTTGCACGAAACTTATCCTGTTCTGCATGGACTGCTGGGCGATGAGGCCTGGGTTGAATTAGGTTACGCCTACGTCGCGGCGCACCCCTCGGTGTTCCGCTCGATTCGCTGGTACGGAGCGCGAGATTGGCGCAATATCTCGCGGCCTCGGCGCCTTATAGCGAAGCGCCGATTCTCTCGGAGGTCGCACTGCTCGAATGGACCCTGGCGGAGGTGTTCGATGCCACCGATGCCCTATCCTTGCCGCGCAGCGCGCTCGCCGCAGTCGAGCCTTCGGCTTGGGGCGCGCTGACGCTCGAGTTTCATCCCTCGCTGCGGCGTCTCGCGTTCAGCTGGAACACCGCCGCCGTTTGGAAGGCGATGAGTCAAGAGGAGCCGCCGCCGCCGCCGGAAATGGCGCCTGCTCCGGTACGCTGGCTGCTGTGGCGGCAAAATCTGCAGAATTATTTTCGCTCGATGAATGCCATGGAGTCGGCGGCGTTGGAGTCGGCGCTGCGCGGCCGCAACTTCGCGCAACTTTGCGAAGAATTGGGCGCCTTGCTGCCTTCGGAAGAAATTCCCGCCGCCGCCGCAAGCCTGTTGGGCGCTTGGGCGGACGCCGGAATGATCGTCAAGGTCGGCAGCTCGGCAGGCTAGGAGACTCCTAGTAGTCGTATTTTCCGCCTCGTTCCAGCGCGCGCTTATAGGCGTCGCGTGCGTGAATCCGCTCGAGAAAGGCACTCGTTTTCGGACGGCTGGCGTCAAGCCCTGCCCGTTGCACGGCGATTTCCAACGGAAAACTCATCTGCACATCCGCGGCCGTGAATTGTTCCCCGGCAAACCAGGCGTGCGAGTTCAGCTCGGCCTCGATGAAATCAAAATGGCGCTTCAAGTTCGGCGCAATGAAGGCACCGGTCACGGTCGCGGCGATGCGCCGGGCAATCGCGCTGACGGGCCACGGCGCGGGATTCGCGGCAACACGATCGAACACCAATTTGAGCAGCAGCGGCGTCATTGCAGAGCCTTCTGCATAGTGCAGCCAGTAGGTATAGCGCAGACGCTGCGCCGTGCCGGCAGGAGGCACCAAGCGTCCATCGCCGTATTTTCCCAGCAGGTATTCGATGATCGCGCCGGACTCGGCGACCGTGACGTCGCCATCGACAATCACCGGCGATTTCCCAAGCGGGTGGACCGCGAGCAACTCCGGCGGAGCGAGCATGCTCTTTGCGTCGCGCTCGTAGCGGGTCACTTCATAGGGAAGCCCAAGTTCCTCGAGCAACCACAACACCCGCTGCGAGCGGGAGTTGTTGAGATGGTGGACCACGAGCATGCTGCGATTGTAGACCCTTGGAGCCGTCGGCGTATTCCGCGTGGCGCTGTCTTATGGCTGACCGGGTGCGAACCAGTCAGCTTTGGACAACAGAAACTCGGGCATGGCTTCGCATCGTGCCGCAAGAGATCCCAAGGCGGGATACACCACGGTTTCCCGATTGATCCGCAACGCATCGCTCAAGAATGTGTAGACGCAGGCGACGGTAATATCGGCCTGCGTGATCCGATTGCCGATCAGCCACTCATCGCCGCGCACCTGGCAGAGGCGGTCGAGTTCCGCCAGTGCCGCATGCGTTTGGGTATGGCAGCGCTCGACCCAGGGTCGATAGCGTTTCTCGGGTGGGCGAAATGCCGTTTCGTACACCTGCAGCACGCCCTTCTCCGCTCCGCCGATGGCGACCGCGATGATGCGCAGGGCCTCGCGCCGCAGCTCGCCCGAGCGCGGCAGCAAGGCACGTTCGGAGCCCGCGGCTTCATCGAGGAAGTCCAAAATAGCAGCGGATTCGATCAGTGTATCGCCATCCGGCTGCACCAAAGCGGGGACTCGACCCAGGGGATTGAATTGTCGAATCAGTTCGAAATCCTTGCCGACCGACCAGTTGCGGTGCTCAAAAGGTACCTTTAGCAAATTCATGCTGACCGCGACGCGGCGCACGAACGGCGAATCGAACATGCCGATGAGAATCATCAGTGACCGCCCTTAACCCGCAAACCGGCCGCTGCAAGAGCCTGCGCCAGCTCGCCTTCGATGCGCGCAGCTTCGCTGCGCTTGATGTATTGCAAATGCATTGTCGGTCCTGTGAGCACTTCGATACCTCGTTTCAATACGCTCCGCGCCGCGCGAATACCTGCCTTGTGCTGATCGAAACGCTGCGCGGGGCTGTACTTGCTCATGCCGACGTAAATGCCATACGACCCATCGCGATCGCTGAAATCCAACAGTACCAAGTAAATATTCGATCGCCCTTTGGCAGAGGATCGAAACTTCAGCGAGGT
Source organism: uncultured Gammaproteobacteria bacterium (assembly GCA_963782865.1). Lineage (GTDB taxonomy): Bacteria > Pseudomonadota > Gammaproteobacteria > Steroidobacterales > Steroidobacteraceae > Bog-1198. The sequence continues at coordinate 83,447 of CAWALS010000013.1, forward strand.
TTCGTAGGCCGCGGGCAGCCAGTCGATATAGCGCATGGGCAGCCACTCCGGAATGGAGGCCGCCGCGCCTGCCCACAGCTGATCGAGCGCGCCTTCAATGTTACTGGACACTGCTCCGCGCATCCATAGCTCATGAATACAATGAGCGCCGCACAAGCCGTCGGCACTGGCGATTGCGCGTTTCAGCCTCAGGGAGATGTCGGGCTGCGCCAGATCCTTAAGCGGGCGGTTGGCTGGCGGAGTTTTAGCGTCGATGCGCAATCTTTGCGCATTATAGGGCAGGTATCGGCTGTTCAGTCCTCAAGGAGTGCGCTGCGCGTCGCCGTTCATCCAGCGGATCTCTCCTCTACAGGGCTCGAGCAACTTCTTTATGCCGTCCGCAGTCAAGCCCCGGGTACGCAGCAACGCGAATGCGCGAATCTGCGCGTCGGGGAGTGCCTCGCGAACCCGCGCCGCGGCGGCCAACAAGGTTCGCCCCCGGGTGATGACATCGTCGATGAGCACCACGCTTTGCGGACGAAATTCAGGCGGCTCCAGTCGAAACGATTCATAGTGCCGCGCCACCGTCGGCCGCCGTCCTTTCGCTGCCGTTGCCGACTTGCGCACCGCGCAGACTCTCTGTAATCCGGGCCATGTCGCGCTGCCCACGCCTGCCTGAACGAGCGCACGCGCCAGCTCTGCCGCAGGCCAGGCGCCTCCCACCTTGGGCGCACTGCGGGGCACCGGCACGAGCACGTCACCGGAGAGAAAAAAGCCGGTGAGCACGCAGGCCGGCTGCATCTGCTGGCGTACTCGCACGGCATACTTGATCATGAAGCGGGCATCGCCCTCCTTGAGCAACGCGCGCAGCAGCCGAGATCGAGCGCAAATCGCGCCCTCGCCCGCAGGCGAATAGACGTAACAAGAGGCGAAGGCGATGCGCTCGATCATAACGAAAGATCGAAATCTCTCTCCCGCGCGCGGGAGGCGGAAGTGGGAGTCGGCGCGGTTTGCTCCCGCTCGCGCGTCCGCTCTATCGCGTGCCCCTTCCCCGGCGCCTGCTCCTGCCCATACTTGGCCTTCCACCTGAGCGCAGCCTCCCTTGCCACTTCTTGTGAGCTTTTTTGATCCGCCTGCCCATACTTGGCCTTCCACTTCAGCGCAGCCTCCCTTGCCACGTCTTGTGAGCTTTTTTGATCCGCCTGCCCATACTTGGCCTTCCACCTGAGCGCAGCCTCCCTTGCCTCTTGGGGCCTTCGTGACTGCGCCTCCCTCTGGGGCTGCCGGACCTGCTTCTGCGCAGACTTCACTTCCAGTGCTTCGCGCCTCTTTGGCTGTGCCTTCCTCGCCGGTCGAACCCCTAGCCCCCTGTGAATGGATTCCTCGGGACGCCGCTCGCGGCTCTTTGGCTCCGCTTCCTTCTGCGCCTCCTTTTGCGGTTGTCCATACCGAAGCCACCTCTGCGCAAACTCCCTTGCCCTGTCCCCAAGGCTCTTTGGCGCGCCGACGCTTTTCTCGCGTTGTACCGCGCGCTGAAGGCGCGCCTCGACCCGTGCCTGGTACTGCGCACGGATGCGTTCTGCCACCATGCTGCGATATCCGTGCCTTTCCATTTCGAATGCGGCATGCGGAATGTGCGGCTTGGGCTCGCGGTCAATCCCCTGAGCTTTCAGCGTGCGGTGATCGATGCGCGCGCTGATTTGCTCTTGTTCGAGCGCGGCATTGGCGGCGATCGCCCAATGTTCGCGTACGTACAGCAACTCGCCGACGGCCGCTCCGAGGCCGGCCTGCCGCCGGTGTGTATCGCTCCACTCGATGGCGGTCTTGGCGCCCAATCCGGTGCGCGTCACCTCGCGCGTGGTTGCGAGCAGATGCGCGTGGAAATTGCGGGGATCGCTGCCCGGATAATCCCGCGGCGCATGAATCGCGATGTCGAGCGCGAATCGATAGCGCTCGACCAACTCCCTGGAAAATCCCGCAACCAGGTTGATTCGTGCCTGCGGCGACAGTTCGGCCGGCAAGGCAACCAGATACTCGCGCGCCACGCGGGCGTTGCTTGGCACCTCGGCATTCTCCGCGGCATTCCACAAACTGCTGCGGTCCTTCGCCCACGACATCTGCTCGGCCGCGAATTGATGCGGCAGCATGATTTCTTTATGCAGGACACCTTGACGGCCGGAATGATCGTACGTCCTTCCGGTCCGCTCGTCGTGGATGCGCTCACCCGCTCGGTAGGCGGCTAAGCTGACGGAGCTGCTGCCCGCGGCGCGCCCAAAGGTTTTCAGGTTGAGAAAATAGATCGCCACTTGCCGCTAAAGCACGCGCATCGAGGCAAAGAATTCCGGATCGAGCGCATGGCCGGCCGCGCAGGCGATCAATTCCCGCTGAATGTGCTTCAGGGAAATAGACTGCGCCTCGAGGGCGTCGCTCGGCATGAAGCCGCCCGGCTCGCAATGCAACTCGTCTTCGCTGAATACCCCCGCGCAATGCGGGCAGTGATTGGCCCAACAGGACTCGGACGAGTCATCGCCCAAGGTTTGACGGAATTCAGGAAAGCATTCGAGCAGATGCCGGCTTACTGCATCAGATAGCCCGACGATGTGAAAAATGAACGCTTCGGCGTCGACCGCCTGCCATTCGTCTTCAACCAACGTTTCATGTTTGGGCGGCAGGCTCAATGCGAGAACACGGCAGGGCTGGCCGCACTGTGCGCATCGCACCTGTGTTTCTGCTATGAAATAGCTGGATGAGCGGACGTTGGCAGCGGATGACTGCATGACTAATGCCTCGTAAGGTTGACCTTCCACCAGGTTGAGGAAGATGCGGTTTTGAGATAGCCGCGTAAGTCAGGCAGCTGCTCGAGTTCGGAAGCCATGACTGCAGGCTCGATGACGTTATGATAGGTGACGCTGCGCGAGCGGCGCGCGCCGCGGCCAAAGAAGGCGGAATCGCGATCCCTGCCGCGCGAAATCTGCCGTCTGAGCACCTCCCGCTCCCCGATCAGCCGCGAGGCAAACTGCGACGTGCCGCCGTTGTCGCTGGCTGAACAGCGCAAAATCAGGCAATTGCCGCAATTTTCTACAAGAGTGTGGGCCTCTCCCCCATAGATACTAGATACTTGGGAAGAAGATTGAAATCCGAGGACACAGCGACCGCCAAATTTTCGCAGCCGCGCCAGTGCATCTTTCAAGCCGTCAATCGCGCCCAACGCGTCGAGTTCGTCGACGACAAACCACAGTCTCTGATCGCGGCCCTGCGGCTGGCTCAAAGCCTCGAATATGGCGAGATGCATCCAGGTAGCGATCATCGAGCGCAATGCCGAGATCTGGCCGGCGCGATACGGAATGAACAACATGCTCGGGTGGGTTCGATTCTTGACCCATGCGCGTACAGAAAAAAGCGTCGCGCGTTGGTTGTTGACGTACTCGTATGCGGCCATCGCAGCACCGGCTACCGAGCGAATCGAACCAAACATCCTCGCATTGTCGGGATCGAGAAAGGGCTGCGCGGGTGTGCCTGCCACGATTGGGCGAAGTTCGTCCGCCGAGGCGACCATGAGCAGATGCCAGACATCGCCGGCGTCGGCGCCGGCGGAAAAGCGGCAGCGGCGAATTATCGCCGCGACGAACGTACGCGCATAGCCGCGCCACTCGCGCGCGGAAGCATCATCGCAATTGGGGATCAGCCCGTTCGCCAACTGATCGACATCGAAACTGTTTTCAATTTCCGCGAACAGGTCCCACTTCACGGATCCCGATTCGAACGGATTGAGAACGATGTCGCCCCGGTAGCGATTGTAGAAATGCTCGAGATATCCGGCGTCAGGATCCGCAAACACCGCCCGGTCGCCGCGCGCGATTGCGGACCCCATCAATTCCCGGATCGCGGTGGTCTTGCCGGTGCCAGTCGTGCCGATCAGTTTAAAATGCTTACATTCATCGCCCGGCGGAATTACGACGCCCGCCAGCATGAGCAACTCCGCGCGCGACTTCTTGCGGCGCGCGCTGCGGCGTTGCATCGACGCCCCATCGGCGATCAACACGCCGCGCCTGTGAATCTCGCGGCCGCTGCGCTCAATGCGGCGCGTAAATAGCCGCACACCCAACGCCACACTCAAGGTGAGCACCGCCGTCAGCACCACGGAATTCATGGAATTAATACCCTTCGATGACGAAGTAGTCGGCCTTGTCGCCATAAGTAGGCGCCTGTCGGTCCACACGGACACAAAGGCGTCGGGCGTCTCCGCAGCGGCGCCAATCGATACGCCCCCCTTGCTGCTCGAGCTTTGCAAGATTTGCGGAAAGCTCGTCGCGTCGCGAGCGCAAAGCGGCGATTTCCGCGGCCGATGGCAGCGCCCAACGTGCGACGCCGAGCGGCAACAGCGTGCAGAGAAGCGCGGCCGCGAGACTCCAAGCGGAGCCGCGCAGTGCCCCGGCGCCCCTGATCTTTTCCAGCGCGCGGGTGGCGCGCGCCGCTTCCGTGGTTAGTGCCCGCAATTCCTGCGCGAGCGTGCGCCGGATCTCGTCGCGAACCACGCTGTCGAGATCCTGCGTGTGGGTGCGCAACCTTTGCAACTGACCTTCAGCCAATTTCTGGTGGGCTTGCGCGCTCTCCATGAGCAGGCCCACTTTCATCGTCGCATCGTCGAGCGTGGCGGCGCGGTCAGTCATGTATCCTCCGTCATGCGTGTTTGCGCTCCGGCTGAAACCAGATTTCCTTGATGAATCGCTCGTGACGCTCGACGCCGAATTGAATGACGACATCGACCAGCAAATAGAGCAGGCTCTTGATATCGCTGCGCGCCAGCTCGCGGCCGCCCGGATTCTGCTTGACCAACAGCATCAATTGCTCAAACGCCAGTTCAGCGCTGGTGGCATGCACGCTGGTGATCGATCCGGGATGCCCGGAATTGACATTGCGTAGGTAGTCGAACGCCTCTTCGGCGCGTAATTCCGCCAACAGAATTCGGTCTGGCTTCATCCGCAGGCAGGATTCCAACAGCTGCTTCGGGCTGACGCGCGCCATGCCTTGATCGTCTTTCGAATAGAACAGACGCACATGATTGGGATGCCGATCGAGCACCAGCTCTTTAGCATCCTCGATCGTTACCAGTCTCTCGTCGCTGGGGATCTCACGAATCAATGCCTTGGTCCAGGTGGTCTTGCCGGAGCCGGTCGGCCCGGAGACCACGATGTTCTTGCGGCTGCGCACCGCAAGACGCATAAACGCTTCGAAATTGCCACCTTGCAGCAGCGTAAGGAGTTCCCGTTCGACGGCGTCGAGCATTTTTCCCGCGGGCGCGGCGCGCCGAAAAATCCCGCGGCCGCCAACTCCGCGATGCTCCAGACTTTTTCCGCCGGCCGGCGGATGGCAATGGCCACGCAACCCGCCGTCGTCGCCGGCGGCATGACGATTTGCACACGTTCTCCCGTGGGCAGCGACGCCGACAGCAGCGGCGAGGTCGAATCGATCCGCTGCTGAGTGGAATTGGCAATCAACTTTGCCAGCCGGCTGCACCAGTCAAAGTCGGCGAATCCCAGTCGTTCGCGGCGCCAGCCGGCCGATGTCTCCAGAAACGCATCATGCGGCTGATTGATGCACAGCTCCATCACATCGTCGCGCAGATACGGTCGCAAAGCGCGCAGGGTCAGGGCAAGCGCCGACGCGTCGGCACCTGCGCTAGCGGCCGGCGGCGAGGGACTTGAGTTCATAGACTGACCTGAAATCCAAATCGCGCGCGACCAGCACCTGTATCCGATCGCCTTGATGCTTCACGACAGTCGGTGGGATGTTGATCGTGCCTTTCAATACTTCGGTCATGACATCCTGCGTCGCGGAAGGATCGACGATGACTGCGCCGCTGTTACCGCGGCTGGACTGAACGGCCGCTTGAACTGCACCGTCGATCACCGAAACCAACATGGCGGCGCCAAAGCGCTCCCAGAAATGCCGATCGACGATCCCCGGAAGACCCGCGCGGCCCAATTCATCGGCCCCCGGCGATGCCAGCGGCACAATGACGCCCGTGGGCGTGCGTGCCTCGTTCCACAGCACGAAGATGCGCGCCGCGCCTTGTTGTACTTGGCCGCGAGTCTCGCCGACGAGCTTGGTGCCGCGCTCCAACAGCACGACCTCTCCGTCAACACCGAAGGTATCGGTTGCCATAACGCAGGTGGTCATGCCGGGCAAGGTGGAATCGATCGCCGTTTCCAAGGTGCAGTCGAGAAACGCGCCCTTGGGCAGCAGCAAACGCTGGGTCGGCAATACCTGGGCGCGAACCGCGGTCGTGACGCTGGGCCGCAGCAGCGCGCTCAGCTCTCCCGGCTCCTGCGGCGACCCCGGCGGCATGGTGCCGGCGGCCGGCACAGTCGCACTGTCGGCACGTCGGCACGGTCGGCACTGAGCTCTGGGAGAAGACGGACCCCGACAACAGGCGTTCCAGAGTGAGTTGCGCCGGAGTTTTTGCCGGGGCCGCACCGTATGCAGCGGCGGCCGGCGCGGCCTCGAGAGGAATCTCGCGCAGCGGCGTCGCGGGCAAGGCACTTGCTTGGGGGGCCGGATCCTGCGGCGGCGTCGGCGCAGCGGGCGGATCGATTCTGCCCAGGCTCGGCAGAGGCATGTCTCCGCCCTGCGCGCGCTTCGTCGCGGAATTCTTGGCGCTTTCTCGGGCATGACTTTGACGCGTCAATGCATTGGCGTAGTACCAGGTGAGCATTCCCAATCCGAGAATGCTCATCAAGCCGATGGCGAGAAGATTGCTGATGCGCGACTGCACCGAGGGCGCGTGAGCCAGCGTCGCATTGCCGCGCTCGCCGCGCACCGAGGCGGTGTCCTCGGATTCCTGATCCTTCATGGGACGCTGCCTCCGTGAACGCGCCGCACGACATCGGGCGCCACCGTGCCGGATTCCAAGCGTTTGCCGCCGCCGGCATAGCCGCGGTTGACGACACAGCCGGTAAGATTGCCGCGGCGCAGGATGAAGCGCTGCGCTACGCGATGAATAATGACGTCGCCCGCATCCAAGCTGAAATTCAGCAGCGACTCAGATTCGTCGGCATTGCGCACAAAAATCGCGGGCAAATCGGCGTTCGCCGCAAAAGTCAGGCGCGTGTGCACGCCATCGTCCGAGGCACCAATAGGCCGAAGCGCGGGCTCACCGCAATACCAGTAGTCGATATTTTGAGGTCGACGGCTCGAGGCATTCTCGAGCTGCGAGTCAACGCGTTTGGCCGCGGCTTCAGCGGCGCGGGCGGCAGGTGTCTGTGCGTAGGTGAATCGCAACGAATAGATGATGTCGTCTTCGTTCGGCCGCTGCGCCGTGGCCGTATAGTCGAAGTGATAGTGGCGGCGGGTCGTGAGCACGGTAAGATTGGTCGCAACCCTTGATGCTTTCGGCTTGAGGAACAGGTGATTTTCCTGACCGACAAACGACAAGCCTTCCATATCCCCGGCGCCCAAGCCTACGAAGGTCTCGCCGGGCTCAAACTCCAAATCGATTTGATAACCGACGAGTCCACGCAATTTGTAGACCTCGGCGCCGTCATAAGCAGCGACTCGAATCCGCGCATCGACGCTGCCCTTGGCGGGTGTCGTTTCGGCCCAGGCAAAAGCGTTGTGGAAAAGCGCCGTCAGCAACACCGTTATGAGGAGAGGGCTTAGCGCAGAAGACGCTTGCATGTTCATCGGGCGGCCTCGCCAATGACTTCGGGTTCCGTGCGGAAATCGAGAATCTTGAATCCCAATGGATTCCACCGGCGTGTCTTCGGATCCTTTGCGGCCTCGGCGTAGGCGTATTGAATGGTTGCGACCCAGTGGCTAAAGCTTTCCTCGGCACCTGACCCTTGGCGAACCGCCTTGAGGTAGCGCACCTGGGCCAGGTCCGACAGTCCGCTCGCGCGCGTGAAGAAGCTGACCGAAGTTACCTGCACACGCACGCTGCTGCCGTCCTTGTGCAGATTCAAGGGCGAATTGGGATTCGTAGCGGTCCACAAGGCATACCATGCCTGGTTGCGCTGTGCGGAATGAAAGGCGCCGCACTCCTCATAATCGCTCTCGGCAGTGGAGAAGTTGAAGCGCTCGCACACACTGACGTAGTGCGTCAAAAAATATCGGGTGACCGCTTCTTCGGGTGTCGCGTGGCCGACGAATACCGGCACTACATCGACAATGCCGGTGCTGGCATCAACTCGCACCAGGTACGGCACAACCTCCTTCAAGGGCATAAGCAGCAGCAGCGCCACAGCGCTGGCGACGGCGCACAGCCAACCGGCCGCGGCGACACGCCAAGCAATCCGTGTAATGCGTCGAAACTGCGCGACACGATCCGTATCCCAGCTGTCCGCCGCCGCGAAATAGGCCTGCGCATCGGAGGCGGCCATCACGGCGGGCTTCCGGCCGGGGTCACGGGCTGTTGCGCCGCAGGCGCATTGATGGGCAGAAGGTGTTTGTCGCAGCGTACCTGCGGTGAGGAACATGCGCCGAGCGCAAGTGCCAACAGGAGAATCGAACGCATGATCGCTTTCCTCGGTATGGTTGCTAACGATGCCAATCGCGCCAGCCGCGGGCGAGCGATTGGATGCCGGCGCCGGCTCGGCCGGCAACAGTGCGCGCCGCCTGCGCGGTGCCGTGTGCGGCGGCGCCGACGCCGACCGCCGCATACTCCGCAGCCAAGCCTAGGACCGGCGTCGCCCGGCCGGCTCTGGTTCTGGCGACCCAGGAAAAACCGCGGCCCGCCACGCCGAAAGAATTGAGCGAGGCACCGCCGGACAACCCGGAGGCAATGGGCATCACTTGGCGCAGGACGAGAAATACCAGGAGCGCGATCAACATCATGTTCAGCGCATCCACCGTCAAAATGGCGGTGCCTCTGGCCGCGGTCTGTGCCGCATAGGACTGAACGATTCGCAACAGCAACGCAGCCACCATCACGGTGAGCACAGTAATGAGTCCATAGTTAGCGAGCTGCGCAATCCACGCCGTAAAAAAGCGGCGGGTCGCATCGAAAAACAACAATGCGATGAAAAGCGGCCCCAACGCCAGCAGTACCGCGAGTGCGATGCTCGAGAGCGCGATCAAGAACATCGCATAGACGCACAGCACGCCGATCAAACACCAAACGACGGCTCCGGCAAGATAGAAGCCGAAATCACCCGACAACACGCCGCCCTTATCCCATAGGTTTCCCGCCACTGTCCCGCCGCTGTTCCAAATGGCGTCGATGGTTCCGACCGGGTCGCTGGCACCGACGATCGCGGCAGCGAGCTGCGACGGCGCGTTGTAGAAGGTGTCGACAATCACCGTGTTATAGAGCCAAAGGCGCAGACCGACGCCGAGGATCAGTGCAATGATCGCGATTCGCTTGATGCCTGCTTCGAATGGCTCGGTAATTTTTCCCATGAGATGCAAATAGCCCCACGCCATCACGTAGATGGTCGCGAGCGTGAGCACGGCCGGTTCCAGTGCACCGGCGAGACGTGAGGTGTTGTCGCCGATGTAGGCGGCAAGCTGGCCATTCAGCCACGACCAGAATGTTGCGAAGAATCCCATCGCCGTTTACGGAACCGGCTGAAAGCGCGCAGCGAATGGACCATGCCCATCGATGACCTGCTCCCGGGCTGACTCGCGCAGCGATGCCGCTTGCGCTTGAGTCGCCTGATTGAGAATCTGGAGCTTGGTTTGCTCATTCTGCAGCATGCCGAGTTCGGCGCTGATCCTGGCTTGCAGATCCAAAATGCCCTTCTGATCCGTGGCCGAGGGAATTGCCGCGATCAGGGTTTGAATGGCGGCGAAACGATTGCTGGCATTCGACAAGGCTTGATGCGACAGCGCCTGCTGCATGGCGCTCCACTGGCGCGAGTTTTGAACGAGTTGCTGCCCGCCTGGCGACAATGTCGCCAGACGCTGCGGCGATAAGACGGCATTCGCCGCGACGATGCTCTGGACATCGGCCGATAGAGCGCCGAACCCTCCCAATCCCTGCAATGCGCCCGTGATTTGCGTCCAGTCCGAGGGCAAGTAATTGCGCACCGTGGCACTGAGAAGTTGTTCCATGCCGCGATTGCCAGTCATGGTTTGCAGAGCCTGCTGCGCCTGCAGCAACTGGGCTTTAGCCGTCTGCAGCTGTTGAGCCGTCGTTTGTACCTCTTGAATGAGCTGCACGATGGCCGGCGCATCGACCACCGCCCATTGTGCCCGGGCCGCGGACGCGGCCGCGAGCGAAGCGATGCAGCAAGCGGCAAGCATTCGAATCTTAAGACTTCGCATGAGCTTCTCCCTTCATTGAGTGTGTTCGGCCAGAAACTGCGGCAGCCATGCCTTAGGATCCGCTCCGCTCGCGGAGATGATGCGTTGCATGCGCTGAACTTGATGAGCGCGGCCGGAAATCACGGCCAATTCGCCGTCAAAACCCTTTAAGTCGAGCTGGCACACCACGCTGTGATGCGCTTGTTTGATCAAGAACATGCGCGAACCGGGTTCCAATTGTTCCTTGATCAGCCTGAATTCCCGCTGCGTGAGCCCGAAGCCCTTCGTGTACTCGAGAAGATCGGCGTCGGCGTTCGGAAAGAAAACTTTGGTCGGTGTTTGCTCCACCAAGGTGCGGCTTATGGGGCTATCGAGCACATCGCTCGGACTTTGCGTCGCGAGGCACATCACGGCATTGAGTTTGCGCCACGTCTTGGGACCGTCTTTGGCAAAATTTTCGAAGGCCCGATCCGCGAGCAAGCGCCAAAACTCGTCCATCCAGCAGACGAATCTTCGCCCATCAAGGAGCTGGCGCACCAAGTGGAACAGGTACAGGGTAATGGGCGAGCGAGTCAGGCTGTGATCGAGGAATTCCGTCACATCGAAGCCGATCAATGCCGCAGCCGACAACCGCGCGACGACGCTGTCGCACGCATTGTCGAATACCCACGCGTAGTCGCCGCGGTGCGATTCGCACCAGCGCGCGAGCCTTGCATGCAGGCCTTCGGGATCGGTCGGATCGAGGAATTCCACCAGCCGCGACAGGCGCCGCGCTGCAGGTTCGAGCGACAACGTGCCGCGCAGCGCTTGATCCAAATCGGCCGCTTGGCGCACCGCGCGCGACTCCGGCGCAGATCCCGATTCTCCTTTAGCCAGCTCACGCAACCAGACCTTGAGGAATTCAATGTTCGCCGGCGTACTCGGCAACTGCAGCGGATTGAAGCCCGTGGGAATTCCATTCTTCAGGGGTAGATAATCTCCCGCCAGTGCGCGCACCAGAATCTCGAGCCCGCAATCTTTGTCGAAAACGACCTGCGTGACTCCTTGCCGGCTGAGCATGGCGATGAGGAAGCCTATGAATACGGTTTTCCCGGACCCTGTGGGTCCGCATATGAGCGTGTGGCCCGTGTCTTTGCGGCTACCGCCCTCGGGGTCGCCTGGGTCGCTGGCGTGCAGCGAGAAGTAATAGGGCGAGCGGGCGCTGGTGGCAAACATGCTCAGCGCATCCCCCCAATGATTCCCGTGCGCGCGCCCGAGGGGATAGTTATGAAAAGGCGCCATCGCGGCGAAGTTTCGAGATGTAATGGGCGCCTTGCGCGGCCTGAAAGGAAAATTCCCCGGGAGCTGCGCCCAAAAAGCCGCCTCCAAGGCCAAGTCCTCGCGCGCCACCAGCATGCCGGTATCGGCAAGACAGCTGCGCGCCAGCGCGATGGCGTCATTGAGCGCCTTGAGCCGGACGCCGCCGCTCACGCCGCCGCCATCCACGCCGCCGTCCGGGACGTCGGCGATTACCTGCAATGAGAAATGATGATCGCCCATGACAAATTCATTGCTCGTGAGCGCATCGAGCGCGTCTTTGAGCTCGGCTGCTTGCGTGATTGCGAAATCGCCGGCGTTGAGCATTCGATTGAATTGACGCTGCAGCAACGCCTGGCCGGACGATTTAGTCAAGAACGAAAAGGATTGCGTCGCGACGAATGCAAACGGCATCGATAGCAGCCGGTTGTACATACCGACCGCGCTCGGCGTCGGATACTCTTTGATGCCGAGCATCCCTGCGACCCGAGTGCCGCAAGGCGGCCGGTATTCGATTGCCTCGGTGCCGAAGAGCAGGCGCGAGGTCGCCAGCGCCCGATTGACCGGGCCAAAGGGCAGCGGCATGCGCTGCCACTCTCCGTTGACCAGCAATCCAAGGTACTCGAGCAGCGAGGAGCACGGAACAGCGCCGGCTCGATAGACGCCGAGCGGTTCAGGATCGTAGCGGGCCAGGGAAGCACGTAGTGTCTGGCTCAATTTCTCGCAAGCATCGAGTGCATCGTTGAGCACCATTGTCGAGGCCGCGCGCTGCGCCTTCGCCAGGGCTCTCGATACCAGACTGGTCGCCAAGCCGGCCGCAGGTCGATGCACGATCGCGAGGTAGACCTCGTTGAGCATGAGCGTCTCGTTGGCGAGACGATGATGATACTTGCCGTGCAGGCCATCGGCGAAGCCCCGAGCGCCCTGGCCCTGCGCCTCCACGGTCGCATCGATTCGGACGCGATGGCGGATTACGTGAGTCCACAACGCCACGTTCGGGCCGGCGATATTTCGCCACAGCACGTTCAAACGTTCGTGCCAATTGTTGAGCTCATCGTCATCGCTGCTTTCAAAGCTTGCGCCGCCGAGGCGAAACGCCTGGACGTAATCGCCGAACACGGTCCTGACTGTCGAGGGCGCCACGTGAGCAACATAAGGAATGCGTTCCGCGGCGCTGATTTCGCGATGCAGGACGGACGGTCGGCGCGACGACACCATGATTAGCTCTGCCGGTTTCGCCGTCCACGGCGATCCGGAAGGTCGATCACCAAGGGACTGTAGCTGCTCGCCTTCCAGACCCGCAGATTGGCGAACAACGCGGGCAATCGGGTGCGTCCCCACAGCAGCACAAGATCGAAGAACCGCGGGTCGCGGGCACACAGCAGCATGCACACCCCGTGAATCGGCGCGCACAGCAGCAGGGTCAGCAAATTTTTCGAAAGAAGAAACGCCTCCATCGTGAACACCATGTTGAAAAGCAGAGCCGAGTAAGTCACGCCCCAGCGCATCGGCGGCCGGGTCGCGCCAACGAAAACTGGATCGGCGGTGACGCCTGCGTTGCGTTCATTCATGTTCTTGCCTTAAACGCCGAACATGCCGCGCACCCACGTAACGATCTGCGGCGCGCCAAAACCGATGGCTATTCCCAGGATCGCCCCGATACACCACCCCCACGAAAGTCGGGATGCCATCGCCATGCCGCCGAGCACCATCACCAGAATTATGGCGACCGGCGTCAGCCACGCGAGGATGTTCGCCTGCAGAGAACTTGCGCCCGTAAGGAAGGGCGAGGCTTGCGCCAACGCCAGATCGGGCGCACAGATCATCGCCGCCGCCGCGGCGGCCAGCGCGACGGTCAGCGCCAGTTGCGCAAGTCGGGGAGTCGCGCGCTGCGGCATATTCGCAAGCTGCCGCATGTTATATCTCCGTCTCCAGGGCCCCGATCTCGCTCTCGCCGCGCCGCGCGGCCAACTCTTCACGCTTCGCCCGACCGGGAGCGCCGAAGCGGAAATTCTGGACGATGAAGGAGTAGTCGTATTGTTTTTCTCCCTCCTTGTCGGTCCAATTGTTGGAACGAAGCTGGGCTTGGAGGATGAGCTGATCGCCCTTGCGCGCGTGCTTCGCAATCGCTTCCCCGAGACCTTCGAATGCCGTGAACCAGACGCTGGTGACGACCTCGCGCGCGTTGCCATCTCCGTCCTTTCCCGCGTAATCATTGCCTACCAGGCAAAACCGTGCATAGCTGGTATCGCCCTTGGCGGCGAATTCCGGGTCCTTGGCCAGATTGCCTACGGCAGTAAGAGTGAAGCTGTTCATGGTGACTCCTTAAGTGTGTTGCGCGCCGACTGAAGTTTTCGTCGCGTTGGCAATAGTCTCTTAGGAGCGGCGGCAAACTAGAACTCAATTAAGTGCCGAGTTTGCAAAGATTCTGCCGGCGCGCACGCACCGACGCGGCTGTTCGGCCGGGTCACGCGCAATTTTTCCGGCGATCGTTCAGAAACCAACGCCGCGCGTGATTGGCCGGAAATCTTTGGAGATATCCGGCGGCATTGCGCGGGCCAGGTGCGCAGCTTGGGCCGCTGCCGCGGTCACGAGCTCGTCAGCGGTGCGCGATCAGCCGATCACTGATTCGGTTGCCACTCAGGCAGTCCCGCGCGCCAGAACACGAAGGCGATGACGTCCGCTCCGAGAGCGTCGGTCTGCGTCTTGGTGGAACCGATGCCGTGTCCCGCCTCCGCATCAATGCGCAGCAAAATGGGTTTCGCCGTGCCGGAGGCCTGCAGCGCAGCCGCCAACTTGGCCGGTTCCCAAGGCGCCACGCGAGGATCGTTAAGCCCCGTGGTTATCATCACTGCCGGGTACTGCGTCCCCTTCTTGATGTGCTGGATCGTGTCCATGTCGTACAGATTGGCAAGACCCTCGGCGGTGGTGATCGAGCCGAACTCCGGAATGTTGGCAGGACCGCCCGCCGTAAATTCCGCACGCAGCGTGTTCGCCGCGGGCACCAGATCGAGCACGCCCGCGAACAGATCCGGGCGCTCCGTCAATGCCCGCCCCATCGTGATGCCGCCCGCGGATCCTCCCAGGATGAACAGTTTGGCCGGCGTCGTCACGCCGCGTGCAATCAAGTATTCGCTGCACCTAATGAGATCGCCCCATGTATTGTGTTTGTTCGCATCCTTGCCGCCGAGCCGCCACTGCTCGCCCAGCTCGCCGCCGCCGCGCACGTGGCACACGCCGTAAGTGATGCCCTGGCGCATCGCGACCGCACGGCGCACGCTGAAATCGGCGAGTTCCGAGATACCGTAGGATCCGTACGCTTCGATGATGGTGATTTGCGCCCCTTGAGCGCTTTTCGGCTGCACCAGCGACAGCGGGATCAGAGTTCCGTCGACGGTCTTGGCCTGCAAATCCTGCAGCGAATAGTCCGCCGGGACGAAATCGCCATGTGCGCCGATCTGGAGCTCGCTGAAAGCCTTATTCGCGGGATGGTAGACGAACTCAGCGGGGGGAATGATGAAGCTCGAGAGATCGAGCGTGATACCCGGGATGCGCGGATAGGTAAAGGCTTCGCTGATGTGTCCGCGGAAAGGCAATTGCACCTCCTCAATGGAGGTCGATCCCGCAGGAATGCGCAGCAACTGCGAGTAGGCGCCATGGCGTGCGAGCACATACAATGCGTCCGCGGCGGCATGAATTCCTTCGATCACGCGATCCGCTTGCGCCGGAACCAGGGTCGACGCGGAGCGCAGAGGCTGGCCCGCATGGACGGTGAGAACTTTGAAGGTCGGCGCATCTTTGTGCGACAACAGGAAGATTTCCGCGCCGCGCATATCGACGCCGGTGACAGCATCTTCGCGCGTGAGGAATCTGGTCCAGGTAACCTTCGGGTCGCTCACGCGCGCGGCGGGCGCCAGCCACATGGCGAGCTCATTTTGCACGCCGTTGATCGACAGCGCTGCCGCCACCGGAGAACCGACACTGATGGCGATCGCCGGCGCCTCGACGGGCGTGAGCGCGGGACCGTGGCCCAATGAGGCTCCCAAAATCGCCACCGGTTCGGATTTCAGATCCCATGCGTCCGCGGTGGCATTCAGGTATTTATCGGTGGCGGCGGCATTCGCGGGCGCCTTTTGCAAGCGGATGAAGTACAGCAGCTTGGAATCATCGCTCCACGAGGTCGCACCAAATTGCGCCCGGTCGATGGGCCCGGCAATTTTCGCGCCGCGCGCTGCGTCATATACGGTAATAGAAGCGTCTTCCGAGCCACCCTGGGAAATGCCGACCGCGACTTTTTTTCCATCGGGTGAAGCGAGAAAATAATTGATCGCAAAGGGCTTGCCGCCGTTCGCCGCGCGCAATGCGGCGATATCAACCAGCTTTCGAACGCCCGCGCGGTCGGACACCATGAGATCGAAGTTGTCCGAGCCGGGCGCCCGCTCCTCGTAGAATCCCCGCGACCCGAAATGCACATATCCTTGTATCAAGCCGAAACTCGCGGTGAATTCCGCAACCTCGGTCTCCAGATGCGCGAGCGGCCTGATGCTGTCGAGCAGCGAACGTGTATAGGCGCCCTCCGATTTCATCCATTCAATGGTGGCGGGATCGAGCGCTTCCATGTACCGATAATTGTCGGTGATCTTGCGGCCGAAGAGAGTCTCAACGACGGGAACAATCGGCGCTAGCGCCGGCTTGCGGTCCACGGCCGCCAAACCCACGGACGCCAACACAAGACCCGCCGCGAAAAACACAAACTTGGCGTTACGCATCGCTTGGAATCCTGGGCATTAGAAGGGTTCGCGATTCTACGGCGCATCCCAAACTTCGGCAAACAGGCGCGCGAAGTTCGCGCCCAACAGTTTGTCGATACGGGTGTTGGACCAGCCGCGGCCCGCCAGATCGTTCGCCAACCGATCGAAGCGCAGGGGATCGTTATATTCCGGCACGATTGTCAGTACGTCGGCGCTTTCGCCCGGCGCGCCATACCCGGCCTTCTTACGCGACTCCACTTCCTTGCGAAAGTACGCTCGATAGGCATCGGTCAGCGGAACGCCGGAAATCGTTCCGTCGGTGCCCAGGCCGACATGATCCTCACCGCAAATATTTACGGCGTGCTCGATGTGGCGGATCAAGTCTTCGGCGTGCGGCTGACCGGATTCTCGTAGGAAGGGCATGAAATAGATTCCAACGACGCCGCCGCGTTGCGCCAGGGCGCGCAAGTCAGGATCGCGGGTATTGCGCGGCAAATCGACGAGCGCGCGGCAACCGGTGTGCGTGATCGCCATCGGGGCTTTCGAAGCGGCAATGCCCTCCGCGATGGTGCGCGGCCCTGCATGGCTCAGATCGAGCAGCAATCTCAGCTGATTCATCTCGGCCACGAAGTCGTAGCCCAGTTTGCTCAAGCCGCCATCCGCCTTTTCGATGCAGCCGTCGCCCATGAGGTTGCGGATATTGTAGGTGGGCTGAACGATGCGCACGCCGAGATCCTTGAATACCGACAAATTCTTGAGGTCCCCCTCGAGCATGGTCGTATCTTGACAGCCATAGATGATGCCGAAGCGTTTGCTCGCCTTTGCCGTCTGGATGTCCTGACCTTTCAAGATTTTCATGAGCGCAGCCGGATGCAGCATCAATTCGTGCTCCACTCCCGCGATGTTTTTGACGGCGGTCATGAACTTGTTGGGACCGTTGCCCACCTCGTTGATCGTGAAATTGATCACGGTCACCCCGGAGTCGCGCGCATCCGCCAGCGCGCGCACGGACAGCGGCGCATCGTCGGGCGCGTCGGGGTTGAATTCGCCGAGGCCGCCAAGCGCATCGATCACGATGGCGCGATCGTATCGAGAACGCGGATAGGCCGCGCCCGCCGCGGGTGCCCTACTCGCCGCACCTGCCGCGCCTGCCGCGCCCGCCGCGGGTGCCGTACTCGCCGCACCTGCCGCGCCTGCCGCGGGGGCCGCGGGGGCCGCGACGGACAAGCGATTGACCAGGCCGGCTGCCGCCATGCCCCCGATGAGATGTCTTCGACTGATCATCGCCCTTCCCCGCTTGGTTGCGTGCCCCGCTCCATGTGACCTTTGAATCGCTATGACTCCGGATGTTTCTTTAGAGCGTCTCTAGTTTATAGTGTCCTTCCTGAAATCCAACATGAACACGAGAGGGGACCTGACGATGCTTAATCCTCGCAATAACGGGCTTTTCTCGAAGTCATTGCGCGCCAAATCATGGCGTACCATGGCGGCAGCGGCAGCGGCGACTGTGATTTTGAGCGTCTCGGCCGCCTCGGCCGAGGACAGCCGCGCATCGAAGCACTATGTGCTTCCGGCAACGACTGAGAACGTGCAATGGGGTTGGTACGACATCAAGGAAAAACCCAAGCTCACCATGAAATCAGGCGACACCGTCTCCATCGAGACCCTGTCGCATTCCCTGGGGCAGATCAAGCCCGGGGTCCCGATGGATGAGATCGTGCGGCTGCGCAAGGCCAACCCGGGCGGCGGACCGCACTCGATCACGGGGCCAATTTATGTCGAAGGCGCGGAACCCGGCGACACGCTGGAAATTCATATTTTGAAAATCGTGCCCAAGGCGTACGGCTTCAATTTCAACTTGCCGGGGAAGGCCTTTCCTACCGTGGGGCAATTGGCGTCCGAATTCCCGGAAGGCTTCGTGCGCTACTACAAACTCGACCTGGCAAAGATGCAGACGCAATTCAAGCCGGGAATCGTCATTGATTTGAAGCCCTTCCCGGGAACCTTCGCCGTCGGCGTCGACCCGAATGAGCCGGATGCCAAGGCCGGGCCGCCGATTCGCGATGCGAAAGGCCGCACCAGCACGCTGCGCCCATGGAAAAACGGTTCCAATATGGATGTGAACGAACTGCAGGCGGGCGCAACGATGTACTTCCCCGTGTTTCAAAAAGGGGGCCTGATCTGGACCGGAGATTCGCACTGCCGCCAGGGAAACGGCGAGGTCAACCTGACCGCGCTGGAATGTTCTTACAAGGAAATCGAAATCAAGCCCATCGTGCGCAAGGACATGAAGACCGACTGGCCTTGGGCGGAGACGAAAACCGATTGGATCTTCATGGGCTTCGATGAAGACCTGAATCAAGCCATGAAAATCGCGGTGGATCAGACGGTCAATTGGCTGTCGAAACAAACCATCGTGCCGATGAGCCGCGAAGAAGCCTATGCGCTAACCTCAATCGTGGGCGATTGCCGCGTATCGCAGGTCGTCGATATCCGCAAAGGCGTGCACTGCATGATTCCGAAATCGGTGTTCGTGAACTACAAGGCGGGAGCGCGCTAGCGACCGTATCGCTGGCCGGCCCAATGACTGGGGCGATGCGCGCAGGTTATTCAATAAAAGCGGGTGCGCAGAAACGCAACCGCCTTTAGAAACTTTTCGCTATCGTGATTCGTGCCGATGTTCCCTCCAAGGGATGGGAGTGTACGTCGGCAACTCCTGCGGCGCTTTCGCCGGGAAGTCGGTCGATATACCAGAACTCCGCCGCGTCGGCCTCCTTATTGAGGAGGTTGTAAATCCCTGCGCCCACGCTCCAACCGTGGCTCAATCGCATAGTGCGCATCGCTGCTCCAAATGCCATAGCCATGTCCCTGAACAGAATCGTCAGATGACAGGGGATAGGAACTCAAATAGCGATAACCAAGACCGCCGCTCCAGGGACCTAAATTTTTCATATAAACATTGAAGGATCCGGTGGCGAAGGGTGCATTGGGCAGGTATTCGCCGATGCGGCCGGTGCCATCGTTATAGGGAGTGACGTAGCGCGCTCGATTACCGGAGTAGCTGCCGTAGAACTCCAGCCAGTGCCGCGCCTGGTAGGTGAGATTGACTTCATAGCCGCGCCGCCGACTGCCTGGGCCCGCCGTGTCGATGCCGGCGTCGGGGTCATAGATGGTTTCCGACTGTGCGCTCAGTTTGTAGAACGCCAAGGTCATGGTGAAGGCGTGAGTGATTTGTTGCCTAATCCCGATTTCCTCGCCGCTTTGTCGCGCAATCAGCGGCGCGCCAACCTCATGCCCGTTTTGCGCCGCGGTCACGCCGCGCAAGTCGTCGCTGTGGAATCCGCGACCTGCGCTTAGGTACAGTTCGGTCATCTCTAAGGGCCTGAAGATCAGGCTGCCCTTGGGCGCGAGCAAGTGATCGCCCGCCGTGCCCGCATTTGTGCCCTCGTCCGATCCGTATTGCATGTCAAATCGATAACCGAAACCGAGCGAAACCAATCGATCCAATGCGTCGCGGACTGGACATACGATCGAAAAGCTGCTCAGGCGCACGGTATCGGCTTCGCTAAATTTAAAGGATCATCCGCCGTCGGGATCACGATGCGATCTTCGCGTCGGAAAGCGCGACACATCGTTGAAATCGCTGCGGGTCGCAAGGCCGACCGTTACCGCGTTCTGCAGTCCGAAGATCGGCGCGGCGTGTTTATAGTCGAGGTTGCCGCCGATAGCGGCGCGGTCTTCATGTTGCTCTTCTTGATCGCCATGCAGCGGATCGATCAAGAAAGTGGGTGAAATCGTTCCACAGCGTCAATGATTGCCGAACAGATAGGCGCTCGCGTGCAGTTCGCCGCCGGCAACGGGCTTAAAGAGCTGCGCGGTCAAGACTGCTGCGTTGTGCCATGCCGCCATCGCTCGGATCTCAAGGAGCCATAGCGGCTGATCAACCCTTGTCGATGGCGCGCTGCGGTTGATCGGTGGTTGCATTCCACCGCCGTGATAGTACATCGCCGAGAGGCTGTAACCATCGATGTTATCGCCGACGCTGTACCTCAGAACCGCATTGATTTTGTGCAGCTCGTCAGGGTTCACCCAAGGTCCGTTGTAGTGCTGCCATTCGAGCGCTCCTAAGAGATTCCCCTCGCCAAGACCCAGCGACCCGCCACCGAAAAAGCGATCATACCCGAGCGTCCCCTCTGTATAGGAAACCTGCGGCGTGAGGATGTCCAGATAGTTGACGTGCACGGATCCCACCGAGGCGAAATCGCCTTCATCGGCGTAGTAGGGCCCCTTGGTGTAGGTGACATTGGTGGCCAACTCCGGGATCAAGAAGTTCAGATCCGTATAGCCTTGTCCATGCGCGTGCGTCGGTTCATTCACCGGCATGCCGTCGACAAAGGCGGCCGAGGTCGGTGCCGTGGTCCAAGTTGTAGCCACGCAGCAGGTATTGATTGGCTTTACCTTCGCCGCTGTGGCTGGTGACTTGCAACCCGGGAACCGTTTCCAAGAGTTGCCCCACGCGGAAAGCGGGCGTCAACGCCAATTCGTCATTGACAATGATGCCTTCGCTGGCTGTGGTTGCGCTGCCCATGAGGCCGAAGCGTTCGGCGGTGACATGGATTTCATCGAGCGCACCAGGCGCGGCGACAGTCTCGGCCGTGGCTGCGAACATGATCGAGGTGAACAGCGCGCCTATCGCAAATATGAGTTGCGGCGTGGCTTTCAATATCGCTTTCGCTGGGGCGTTAACACGAGGCGGCAGCGGCTGAACCACGGTTTAGCCGACGGCGACGAGCCGCTTCGCCAGCGCGTGTTTCCAGTGGCCGGATTTGAAGCGCCAGATGAGCATGGAGCCTTTCAGCATGTAGTCGCCGATGATGGAGCTGTACACCCAGACCACCGGCAGGTGAAACGCGGCGAAGGTCGCTGCCAGGGCGCAGCGCACCCCGATCAGGCCCAAAAAGGAAGTGATGAGCGGGAAGCGCGTGTCGCCGGCGCCGCGCAAGGAGCCGCCGATCGCCATGTCGACCCCCAACAGGGGCAGCATGGCGGCCATGATGTAGGTAAATTCCGTCGTGCGCAGCACGGCGATTTCATCCGATCCCAGGAAGAACCGCGCCAGGCCTGAGGCGTTGATCACGATGAGAAAGCCGATCAGCGACATCGCGCCGACGGCCATGCCGCAGGCCCGCCAACCGCTGCGCGCCGCGCCTTCCACATCGCCCGCGCCCAGATGCTGACCCACCAGGGTCGCGCCCGCGATGGAGAAGCCGCTCCCCACCACCATGGCCGCGTTCAGCATATTGACGCCGACGTTGTACGCGGCGAACGCCTCGGTGCCGTAGTAATGGCCGATGAGGGACATGAACAAGAAGAAGCCGAACTGCAGCACCAGCTGCTCGAGGGCGACCGGATAGCCGATGTGCAGCAAGCGCTGGTAGCGCGCCTTCTTGAAAATGTCGCCGGGATAGAATTTGATGGTCAGTTTCTGGCGCATCCACAGCGCCACGAGGACGGCACCGCAGAGGACGAAGGACAGCCCGGAGGCGAACGGCGCGCCGGCAGCGCCCATGCGCGGCGCGCCCCAATTTCCCAAGATAAAGGCGTACAGCAGCGGTAGATTGATGATGTTGACCGACAAACCGAACAGCAGCGGCGTCCAGGCGTTGCCGGCGGCGCGCAAGGCGCTCGACAGAATGATGTCGATGGCAAATCCGATGATGAAGGTCGCGAGCCAAAATATGTTGCGCGAGGCGAGTTGCGCCGCGTACTGGTCCAGTCCAAATACTTCGGCGATCTGCTGCGAGAACAGCATGCCGAAGATCATGAGCACGAGACCGACCAGGCCGCCGAACATGAGGGATGCGGAGGTGATGCGGCTGGCCTCCTCGCGCTGGCCTGCGCCCCAGGAGCGCGCGACCAGCGCCGTCGTTCCCACGCCGATGGCCATCAACAAGGCCTGGAGCGCGAAGAAGACACGCTGCCCTGCTCCCACCGCCGCGACGGCCGGCGCACCCATGCTGCCGACGAATTTGGTCTGCACCATGGCAACCATCGAAAACATCAGGTTTGATGCGATGGAAGGCCCGGCCAGCTGCCATATGGTGGGGCGCGTGTGCTTCGGCGCCTCCGGTTCAGCGGCTATTGTCATCGGTGGTTGGTCAGACCTTCAGGACGGCAGGCTTTCTGATCCACAGCGTCAGCAAAAGATAATAGAAGACGCCGAT
This sequence comes from uncultured Gammaproteobacteria bacterium, assembly GCA_963782865.1. Lineage (GTDB taxonomy): Bacteria > Pseudomonadota > Gammaproteobacteria > Steroidobacterales > Steroidobacteraceae > Bog-1198. Next base: position 105,939 of record CAWALS010000013.1, read on the forward strand.
CGCAATCCAGGCGAGCCCGAGAATTTTGGCCGCGCGATCCATTTCGTACAGCACGTACACGATGATCGACAGGCCGAGCAGCGGAAAGACCAGATGCCTGAGCCAATCGCCGCTGCGCTGGCGGATCAAGTAGTGATTGATGACGGACAGGTGCAGCAATACAAATCCCGTGAGCGCACCGAAATTGACAATCAGGGTCAGATCGTCGACCCGGCTGGCAAACAGCAATCCCACCAGCAGTGAAATGACGGCGACCGCGAGGGTGCTGACATAGGGGGTCTTGTAGCGCGGATGAACTTTGGCGAGGATCGCCGGCAATTTGCCGTCCCGCGCCATGGCAAAGAGAATGCGCGAGACCGCGGCCTGCGCGGCCATCGCATTGGCAATGGCCGAGGCAATGACGACGGCGATGATGGTGATCAGGCGCAGCCAGGTGCCGCCGGCACGTTGCGTGATTTCATAGAAGGCCGTCTCCGGCGAGCTGAAGTGCATGCCGGCGCTCAAGTCGGTCGCGATCCAGGTTTGCAGCATGAACAGTGCGCCGACCAGCATGAGCGCGAGCACCGTGGCACGCCCCACCGCATTCTTGCCGGCGCGGTTTTCTTCCGCGAGCGTCGAGATGCCGTCAAACCCAAGAAAGGACAGCACCGCAATCGAGGTCGCGCCCGCCACCGTACTCAAGGAAAAGGTATGCGCATCGTAGAGGGGCTTGAGCGTCAGCTTGCCGGCACCCATGCCGCCGTACAGCGCGGTCAGCCCGACCACCACGAACAGCGCCAGCACGATGAGCTCCATGATCAGCATGTAGCGGTTGACACGCGCGGTGAACTCGATGCCGATGAAATTCACCGCGGCGTTGAAGGAGATGAACAGCGCGAGCCAGACCCAGGCGGGCACACCGGGAAACACCGGCCGCAGTGCCACGGCGCTGAACAGATACAGGAGCGATGGCACCAAAATGTAATCGAGCAGAATCAGCCAGCCGGAAAAGAAGCCGGCAATTTCATGCAGACCGCGCTGCGCATAGGTGTACACCGAGCCGGCCAGCGGAAAGGCGCGCGACATGGCGGCGTAGCTCAAGGCGGTGAAGAACATGCCGACGAGGCCGACGAGGTATGCCAGCGGCACCATGCCCTTGGCGTCGTTGTATACGAAGCCGTAAACCGCGTACGGCGCGATCGGCACCATGAAAATCAATCCGTAGATGACCAGATCCTTGGTCGTGAGCGCGCGGTGCAGTTGATCCTGGTATCCGAATTCTTCAATCGACAAGCGCGCGGGCTCCTTTTGTAGCGCAGTCTATCTCAAGAACCGACGGGTCGCGGGCCCATGATTGGAGCCGCGCAACCGTGGGAAATTCCGTACGGTGGAAAGAATCCGTACAATGTGAAAAAACAAGGTCCGACCGATGACCCCACCCGCACAGCGACATACCATCCACCATCGCCATCGCCATCGTGCGCGACCTCTCGCAGGGCAGCGAATTGTTCCTGCCGGTCGAGGTTTCCGGGGCCCTGTTCTCGGTCGGGGACACGCATGCCGCGCAGGGCGATGGCGAAGTGTGCGGCACCGCAATCGAAAGCCCCATGCGCGTGGCGCTGCAGTTCGAGCTGATCAAGCAGACGCCGTTGAGCTTCCCGCGCTTCAAAGACCCCCGGGCCGGTCACGAGGCACCTTGATGCATCAGGCTATGAGGTCGCGACCGGCATCGGTCCCGATCTGATGGCGGCGGCGCGCGCGGCAGTCCGCTCGATGGTCGATCTGCTCGCGCGCGAGCGCGGCATGCCGGCGATCGACGCTTATTTGCTGTGCAGCGTCTGCGGGGATCTCAGGATCAGCGAAATCGTCGATGTGCCGAATTGGACCGTGTCGTTCTACTTTCCGCGCATCGTGCTCGACTAGGCAAGTCCGTTCAAGACTTCCCCGCTCGAAGCCACTCCAATTGCAGCCATGAGCGTCACTGAAACCCCAGTCGAGCCGCGCTTCCGCCTGAAGCTCGTCCCGATCCTCGTCACGGCTGCACTCGGCTACGCCGTGCCCTATATCGCCGGCTTCGGGGCGTTTTTTTGCAGCAAGATCTTCCAGACGCCGTCGCCGCGAGGCCCGGTGTTGCCGTGGCTGTACATGCAGCACGGATTCCAACTTCTGGTCGCGCTGATCGTCATCGCGGTTCTCAAATTCCGGCTGGTACCGGCCGACTACGGCCTGCACTGGCCGCGCGGCAAGAGCTATGTCTGGCCGGCAATTCTTTGGGGTACGTTTTTTGGCGTGTTGATGACGATTGTGGATTACGCGCCGCAATTGTTGGCGCATACCAAACCTGACCCCGGCTTTGCGCTCACGCCGGCGAACATCTGGGGATGGATCTTCTTCGAGGGCGTCTATGTCGGACCTACCGAGGAGATCCCGTTTCGCGCGCTGTTGGTCACCTATCTGGCCGCGACCATGCCGGGTAAGCTGCATGTCGGCCGTTTCAACATGAATTGGGCCGGCATCATCGTCGCGCTGATCTTCGCGCTTTTGCATGCCAACAATTTCGATTCGCGCCACTGGCCGCAGGCTCTAGGTCAGCAGTTCTATGCCTTCGCCTTGGGCGTTCTCTATGCTTATTGGCTGGAGAAATCCAAGAGCGTCGTCGCGCCGATCATCGGCCACAACTTCAGCGACGTCGTCGAATATCTGCTCTTATTTGCGTGGCTGGGTGTGTTTTGAAACGAGCACGCCAGGCAGCGCCCATCCATGCGGCCAGGGTACGCGGGTCGGTCAGGCGCGCCAATGCGAAGGCGGGTTGCCGGTGAGATCGGCAATGGCTCGAGTCATGTGCGCCTGATCGGAAAATCCCGCTTCGGCGGCGATCGCGGACAACGGCCTGGTACCGGCGCGAATACATCTTAAAGCCGCGTGCGCCTTGGACTCCAGCCCGAATCGCTTCGGCGTTACGCCGAAGGCGTCGCGAAAACCGCGCGACAGTGAGTGCGGCGTGAGCCCGTGATGCGCTGACCAGAGCTGCAGCGATGCGACCGCGTTGACGCGCAAATCCGCTGCCAGCAGATCCGGCCAATCCCCCGCTGGGACGGGCAATTCAATCAATGATTTGAGCAATTCTCGTGCCGCGGCGGCGGGGTCGCGCTCCGCCATTGCGGCGATTGCATCGACATTCGCGACGCCGAAATGCGCGCGCTCCGCGGCGTAGGAGCGCAACGGAATATTGAGGACCACGGCGCCCGTGGGTTCGACCCAATTTACGTGGGCATCAAACGCGGCATGAAACATCACCTCGCCCGAACTCACCCGAAAGCGCCCGCCGCTGCCGGCTTCGCGATAGGCGCCGGCCAGCACCACGGCTGCATAGGGATGCGGGTGCCGATGGCGCGATAAGCGCTGGCCTGAACCCAGTCTTTGCCTCAAGGGCGTCACTGCGATCGCTCGAACCGATTGTTGGAGCTTCATCTTAGAGCAAGGTTCGCGGCTTCACACGCCTCGTCGATACACCACAAAGCCTGAGCGCTCGGCCACTTGATCGTACAGGCGCATGGCAACCGTATTGGTCTCGTGGGTCTGCCAATAGACGCGAGGCGAGCCGGCGAGCCTGGCGTGCGCATAGACCGCGCCGATCAGCGCCCGGCCGACGCCTTGACCGCGTACGGCATCGGCCGTGAAAAGATCCGCAAGGTAACAGGTCGGTGGGATTTGAATCGTGCTGCGATGGTAAAGAAAATGCGCAAGACCGACGATCCGGCCGGACACCTCGGCCACCAGCGCGTGCATCGGCTCGTAGGCATCAAAAAAGCGCGCCCAGGTCATCAGGGTGATGTCCGGCGGCAGCGCAGTCTCGCCCGCGCGGCCGTAGAACGCGTTGTAGCCGTCCCACAGCGGCTGCCACTGGACAAAATCAGCGCGCTGCACGGCGCGCACCGCTACTGGATCGCTCAACGAACTTCTCCTACCGGCGATGATCGCTTCTCGCCGGAGACGATTGTCGCCGGTGCTGGTCGCTTCTCGCCGGCGCTGATCGCTGCACGGCGCGCGGCAGTTTGCGCCGCGGCTGCTTCGGCCATTCGCGTATTATGAACCAAGCCATGATCTCTCCCGCTGAAATTCGGACCGCCTACAACCTCATTGCCCCGCACATTCGCCGCACTCCGGTCATCGAAGTGGACGGCGCGGATTTCGGGATGGCGGCTGCGCCGCTGGTGCTGAAATTGGAGTTGCTGCAGCATGCCGGGTCGTTCAAGGCGCGCGGCGCCTTTACCAGCTTGCTGACGCGAAAAATTCCCGCGGCCGGCGTGGTCGCCGCCTCGGGTGGAAATCATGGAGCGGCGGTGGCATTCGCGGCCATGAAGCTCAAGGTGCCCGCGAAGATATTCGTCCCGCGTATCGCCTCGCCCGCAAAAATTCAGCAGATCACCGACTACGGCGCGCAATTGGTGATCGGCGGCGAGCGCTACGCCGATGCGCTGGCCGCGAGTGAAGCTTGGGTCGCTGACTCGGGAGCGATGCCCATCCATGCCTTCGATCAGCACGAGACGATGCTCGGCCAGGGTACCGTCGGTTTGGAATTTGACGCTCAGAGCCCGATCACGACCCTGCTGGTGGCGGTGGGCGGCGGCGGCCTCATCGCCGGTCTGGCGGCGTGGTATGCGGGCCGAATCAAAATCATCGCGGTCGAGCCGGAAAAAGCCCCGACGCTCACCCGCGCACTCGAAGCCGGCCGTCCGGTTGACGCGGAGGCGGGGGGCGTTGCCGCAGAGTCGCTCGCGCCGCGCCGCGTGGGGGAACTGGTGTTCCCCATCATCCGGCGCCATATCGACAAGACCGTATTGGTTTCGGACGAGGCCATTCTCGATGCGCAGCAGCGTCTGTGGAGCACGCTGCGAATCGTCGCAGAGCCCGGCGGCGCGGCCGCCCTCGCGGCACTCACCTCGCGCCAATATGTTCCTGCGCTTGCGGAACGCGTCGGCGTGCTGATTTGCGGCGGCAACACGGCCGCCGTGAATTTCAAGCCCCTCTAGATCGAAGATTGGGGGGCTATTGCGCCTTGGCATCGTAAAGCGTGGGAGCTACTGCGCCTTCGCATCGTAAAGCGTGCGTCCCGCTCGTATGGTGAGGCGGACTCGAGCAAAGGCCGTGACATCTTTCGAGGGATCGCCATCCAACACGACGAGATCCGCATCCATGCCGGGCGCCAATCGGCCTTTGTGCGCCGCATAGCCGAACCGCTCCGCCGGCGCCGCAGTGAGGGCCTGTAAAATTTGGCGCCAATCGAGTGCGCGTGCCAGCTGCCGGTACTCCTCGGTGGTGTCGTAGACGTCGATGTAGCCGACATCGGTGCCGAACAGGATCTGGCCGCCGGCTTTGGCATAGACGCTGACTTGCTGCACGGATGCGTCCATGCCTTTGTGAAGTTCCTGCTCCGGCTCGCCGATTTTCTTCGCTTCCACTTCGAACAACGTCAAGGTCGGGATCAACGCCATGTGGTGAGCAAGAATCCGCGCGGTCAGCTCCGCAGGCCAAGGGCCGGTCATCGGCGTCGTGTGCGCGAGGACGTCGACGCCGCTGTCCATCGATACCGTCAGCCCGGCAAGATTGGAGGGGTGGGCGAACACGGGCTTGCCTTCCGCGTGCGCGGCCTCGACCAGTGCTCGGGCCTGATCGAGCGGCATGGCCAGCACGCCGACCTTGCCGCCGACGATCGCACCCGCGAACAGCTTCACGCCATCCGCCCCCTCGTGGATTTGCCGGTGCGCGCGTGCGACGGCCTTGGGCAGATCGACGATTTCCTCGTTTGGAAAGCCGTTGTCCTGCATAAATTGCTTGATATAGATGGGTGTGCCGCCCTGCGGATAAAAGGGATCGCCAACGCTCAGAATCATCGGCCCGACGACGTGCCCGGCGGCGATGCGCCGACGGATTTCGTTGGTGTTGGTGAGCAGCGATGCGATATCGAATACCGTCGTGAATCCCCATCGAGTCAGCATCTGCGTGAGCGCTTGCGTGAGAACCGCGTCAGAGTGCTGCGCGGCGTTGAGCAGCGGCGGCGTGATCAAATGCACGTGGCTGTTCCAGAAGCCGGCCGTGACAGTGCCGCCATGCAAGTCGATGCGCACGGCTTCGCGGGGCATGCGCACCGCGCCTTGCTGCGCGACCGCGGCGATGCGGCCGTCATGGATCAGTATGGTGCCGTCCGCGATGGGTGCCGCGTCCGGGGCTGCATAGATGCGGGCATGCGTCAACGCCAAGTCGGCGGCGCCGGCGGTTGCGGCGATGGCAGTACCGGCGATGGCGACGCCGAGCGCGGCCGCGAACATTGCGGCACGGTGAATAGGGTGTCGGCTGCTAATCATTGAGAAATTGTCGGCGTTTGGCGATGATTTTACTAACTCGCTTATCAACGGTAAAATACCCCTGACGAAAATCAGAGCCTTGGAATCGATCAAAGGGCCCTCAAGACTGAAAGTTTGCTGCTGTGAGATTTGAAGGGTGAGGGGCAATGGGTTTTGATGTTGTATTGATCGCGCTCATCGTGGGCGGACTTGCACTGTCAGGCGCCTACGTCGGAGCAGAATATCGCAGTTGGCGCAAGCACGGCGCCGCGCAGCGGCGCAGGGAGGCGGCGCTTCGGGAACTGCACGCCGCAAGCTTGATAGAACAACGAGAGGCACTGCTTCCGAGTGTGCTGAAGCTTCAAGGATTCGTCGAGAGTGAAGCGGCGAACCCGGACAGCGCCGCTGAACTTGGGGCCGCGCGCCGCGCCGCAGGCTCGAGGAATTTTCCTCGCGGCTTCCCGCTGGGGGAACGGCGCAAGCGCGCGCGGCAGCGCGTGACTCATTAGAGGAGCCTGTCTGAGTATTCAGCGTGGCCGCCGTCATTCTCCGCTGACCTGAAGGCTGCGAGCCAGGAATTCCGCGGTTGCCTGGTCCGCGCGTATCCAGGATGCATGCCGCAGAAATCCGTGGATCTCGTTCGGCAGCACCAGCTCTTCGAATGGGACGTCCCGCTGCTCGAGCCGCCGCGCAAGATCGACGGTCTGTTGAAAGCGCACATTGCGATCGTCATCCCCTTGTATCAAGAGCACGGGCGACTTCCAGCCATCGACCGCAGCATCGGGCGATGAATTCCAGGCGACCTCCAGGGCCTTGTCGCGATCGCCCTTTTCGAAGCGAGTCCCCGCAGCACCGAACCTATCCATGAGCCGCGACCAGTCGTGCACGCCATGCAAATCGACGCCTGCCTTGAAGATGTCGGAATTGCGCGCGAGCGCCAACGCGGTGAGATAGCCGCCGTATGAGCCGCCCCACGCGCCGATGCGCTTGCCATCGACGCTTGCCAGCGATTGCAGGTAGCGGGCTCCCGCCACGACATCCTGATATTCGGCGGCGCCCGCAAAACCCGCGTGCTCGGGATGATGAAACGCCAGGCCATAGCCGATGCCGAGCCGGTAATTGACCGACAGCACGACGAACCCATGCGCCGCCAGGTACTGATTCACGGCATAGGCGTTGCTGTAGTAATCCATGTAGCTCCAGCCGAGCAGCATTTGCCGCGGCGGCCCGCCATGCAGAAATATCACGCCCGGCTTTCGCTCGCCGGATTTCGCGGCGCCTCTGTCAAACAGCTGACCGTGCACCAGCGTTCCGTCGGCGGCTTTGAACATGACTTGCTTGGGCGCCATGAGCTGCGAGACCGGGAAATCCGGGTTCATCGCCGCGGGCAGCGATGCGCGATGCGAGCCATCGAGACTTGAAATGGCCACGGTTGGCGGTTGCTGCGCAGTCGCGGCGACAAACGCGATTCGATCCGCCGCCGCGGCAACCGGCGTCCACTCCAGCGATTCACCGGAAGTCAGCGGCACAGAACCAGGGTGATCGACCGCTACGCGGAAAAGATGGCGGCGATCGTCGTCGCCCGGCGTTTTTCCCGTGTTGGCATCGTAAATCATGAAGCGCTGATCGCGGCTTTCGGCGACATGCTCGACCATAAAAGCGCCGGGCGTGAGCAGCACGGGCGTGCCGCCCGCCGCACTGACCGAATAAAGATGCGGCCATTGATCCAAATACGCCATGAAAACCAAGCGATTGCCTGCCGCCCAATGCAGATTGGCCCCGCCCGCGACATCGGGAAAGGAACCGGCCAGCGTGTTCGGGCTTTTCCACAGCGCGTGCCCGGTTCCGTCGCTCGCCGCGGCAACCCAGATCGACCAGGGACGCGGCTCCCGCGTCAGAATCAGCCGCGGCGGGCCGCCATCGCCGGCGCGTCGCGTATACGCGATTCGCGCGCCGTCGGGCGACCAAATGGGCGACTCATCCTTGTTGGTTGATGGCGTGAGATACAAAAGCGGCGTGGTCTTGGATGTGTAGATCCCGATGAAGGAGTGATCTCCGCGGTCGGAGACGAATGCCAACCGGCTTCCATCCGGCGACCAGGTCAGGTCGCTGTCCTTGCCGCGATCGAAGAACAGGCGTTCGGGCTTGGCGCCATCGAGCGAAGAGCTCCAGACATGACCATCCTTGATGTAGGCGAGCTGGCCGCGCGCCGAAATCGCCGGCGCATCGCCGTCGTCGATTTTTACCGATGCACCGCCGTTGGCGGGCACCGCCCATATGGCCGTAACCGGCTGCACCGGCGAGGAGCTGGGATCGGGCGCCAGGTTTCCTTCGGCGGGCCAGTTAGCGTCATGATCGCCGCCCAGCACGAACACGAGGCGCGAGCCGTCAGGCGAAAAAGTCAGCTGCGTGATTTCCTGCCCATCGTCATCGTGATACTGCGTCGCCAGGCTCGGCGTGAAGCTCGGCCCGCGCGCCAGCCAAACGTTGCGCACGCCGTCAAGATTGCACACCCACGCGATCGCATCGCCGTGTTCCGCCGCCGCGAGCTCCTGGGCGTATGGATAGTGCAGCACTTGCGCCATCGAGAAAGCGGACGCCGCGCTTGCGAGTCCCGGTAGCGGCGCGGATGCAATGAGCGTCAGTGTGGCGGCGAAGAATCGAAACTTGATCATAGCGTTGCCTTCCGCGACTTAGGTTGGACTGCGAATACTACGCCAAGGGCGGCCGGCGACACGACCCATGCAGCGAATCAAATCAGCCATTGAAACGCAACAAGCTGCTTCGCAAAGGAAATCAGCGACAAATGCTGCTGAGTCTGCACGTCGAAGAGATAGGCAACGCCGCCTATGATGAAACCGTTCATCATGAGTGCAACGGCAAGGGCGGCGAGTTTTGCAGAAATGCGGGTATTCATGAGCGTCTCCTAAAAATATTTGCCAGCGTTGCGGGGCTGTTGTCCCCCCGCTTACGCGAAGCAAGAGCCGTGCCAGGCTTAGGGGTGCGTTAAATCGCTATTTTTAAAGGATTTATTTTTGCGAGCGCACAGAACAATGGCCGCGGACAGTGTCCGCGGACAATACGGACAGCGCCACCGGACGGTTCACGCCGTCGGCGGAGGCGTAGCGCTGCGCAGGAGCCTGTCCCTAGTGTTCGATTGGACGGTCTGAAGTCTTGACGGCCGAGACCTTGCCCGAGCGCCGGCGGCGTGCCACCAACTCATCGGTGATCTCGATGACCGCGTGCTTGCCGGTGGCACCGACGTCCTTGCGCGCTTCCACCCGCTGGTCCGCAAAACGTTCGCGTTCGGCAAGACTCACGCGTTTGATGGTCGGCTTGTCCCAGTAGGCGGCAAGGTAACTCGCAACTGCGACGGCGCCGATCTCCTCGCGGAAAAATCCCAGACGCAAGGCGTGCACCACGCGGCCCTGATCCAGGCCTGCCACAGAGTAGAGGCGGTATTCGCTGAAGATGTCGAGATTCGGCACCGCGTCGGGATCAAAGGCATGATCCGCAAGCGCGAGCTGAATGACGAACCACCGCGACGCTTCGTTGTCCTCGAGTTCCATCGGCGTCAAGGCGCGGACCGTTTGCGTGCACTCCAAACTCTCCAGGGGTTCGTCGAGTTTTTTTACCTCGCGGGCGACTGGCGCGGGCGCGGTCGCGACGACGACATGCTGCAGCGATGTGAGCTTGTTTCCCATCGGCTTGGTGAGCGCTGCCCGAAACTTCGGCCAAGGCTTGCGCGCGGGCGCGACGGACTGCGTCAACACGGGCGCGGGCTTCGCGGCTTCGATCGGCGCGGCGCTTTTGGGTGCCGCTGGTTTCGGCGCCGGCGGCATGCTTTGTTTCGGCGGCGGTGCAATTGTTTTCTTGGGCGCCGGCGCCACCGCTTGCTTCGCCGGCGGCGCGGTCTCTGGCTGCGGCGGCGCTTTGACGGGAGCCGCGGCAGTTGCAGTCAGCGCGGGCGCCGTGACCACGGGCGCGGCTGCGGCGGGCGGTGCTGCCGGCGGCAGCGGCGCGGCCTTAGGCGCGGCAGCTTTTCTGGGGGTCACCACCTCGGTGAGGAGCGGCGCGACGCTTGCGATGGAGAACGGCGGCGCAAGCCGCAACTCGAAGGGCTGCGGTGCGGATGTAGGCGCCGCGGCCTGTTTCGCGACCGGGGCAAGCGGCGCAGCCGGCTGCTTTGGAAGCGTGGGCAAAGGAACATCCAACTCCGGCAACGCCCATTGCGCCTTCGGCGCCGCGGGTGCGGCCACCGCAGGCGGATCTCTCTTGATGGCGGGCGGGGTTGCCGCGGGCGGGGTTGCCGCGCGCATTGGCGCACTCGGCGGCACGCCCAATTCGGGCGTCGGCCACGCGATGTCGATGGAAATTTCCGGAGCGTCCGTTTTGAGGCTTGCGGCGCTTTGCGGTACTGCTCTCTGCGGCGCGGCTTTTTCGGCGGCGACGGCCGCGGCTTCGGGTGCGGGCTTTTCCGCGGCGATCTTCTGTGAGACGGATTTTTCGATGACAAGATCGGTCGATCTGCCGGCCGATGCCCGATGATCAGCCTTGGCCTGCATGGTCGCGATGACGCGCAAATCGGAGGCGCTGGCGGTGGCGGTCAGTGCGCCGGGATAGGTATCGCGAACCTCCGCAAGAATGGCATCCGCTTGGTCTTCGGAAGCAAACGGCCCGAGGCGCAGGCGAAAGCGCGTGCGCCCGTCTTCGGTCACTTGGATTTGATAGACATGCGCCGCGAGCGGGCTGTTGGTGAATGCCTTGGTCGGCACGCTGATCGGCGCGGTCGAAACACTGAGATTGATGACAAAGGGTCCGTCGCCGCCAAGACGCGCTGTCTCTTGCACCGGTTGAAACAGGTCCTCGATGCTGAGATGCCAGATCTCGCCTGCCATTGGGGCATTTATCGGCGTTGCCATAAATCCTTTCCCAGGAACGGTACGGGTGCTCAAGATATTGACGAAGTGAGCGGAATGAAAGCGTGATCGGCGTCTCTCAGCGGCGACACGCGCGCGGTTTATGTCAAGGATCACTGGCAACATAAGCAAATCTCGCGCAAAGCCACCGCGCGAATCAGCTTTTTGAAAGGGAATAAGTTGCGTGCCGGCGCGCGTTGGGCAATAAGTAAACAATGAGCTTACAATTGCGTCGCGCCAACCCGCTCGAGGCGACGATGCTCACTCCGAATCGCATCACGACTACAGCTCTTCGCCTCCTACTGGTATTCGCATCGATATTTGCGGTCGCCGCAATCGGGATCTCGCTGCAGCGGTTCGGCGCAAGCTTGACGCTTTCCTATCTGCCGAACGGCATGGCCGTTGCGCTCACTTATCGATTCGGCCGACGTGTCTGGCCGGCCGTCTTCCTGGCAGGGCTCGCGATCGTACTCTGGACTCAGCAGCCCCTGGCTGCGTGCATCGGCGTGGGAATCGGCCTTGCGAGCAGCGCTTGGGCTTCGGCGTGGCTGCTGGAGCGCAGCGGTTTTGACCCGAACTTTTCGCGCGCGATGGATGTGCTGCTGTTCATCCTGTGCATCGCTGCGGGCATGGCACTGGGACCGCTCTTTAGCCTCTCGGCATACTATCTGTCGGGAATGAAGGATTTCGCCACCGACCCGAGTCATTGGGTTCGCTGGTGGGGGAACGCCGTCGCGGGCGCGCTGCTCATAGGTCCCCTCTTGATGGCCGGCAACCGCAAGAGCTTCGAGCGCTTCACCACGCACTGGCCCGAGGGCGGTCTGTGGTCATTGGGGCTGCTGGTGTGCTGCGCCTCAATCATGCTGGCGCCGGGAGATCTCGGCCGGCCGATCATCGTGGTATTCGCCTTCATCCTGGTGGTTGTCAGCGCGATGCGCTTCGGCCTCGTGCTCGCCGCCGGGGCCTCCCTGGTGATTTCGACCATGACCGCGATCAGCGCGGCATTCAGCATCGGCGCGTTTGCCGATTACAACCTATTGCAGGGCCTCGTGACGATTTGGTCGTTCATCGCATCCTTGTCGGGTTTGAGCATCATCATCACGGCGCTGCTCGGCGAGCGCGACGCCGCGGGCAGCGAGGCGCTGCGCGCCGAGCAGCGCTACGCGCAAATTTTCAACGGCAGCCCGCAGCCGCTGTGGGTGCACGCTCGTGACTCCCTAAGATTTCTGCTGGTCAATGACGCCGCCGTGCGTCAGTACGGCTGGAGCCGAGATGACTTGTTGTCGCGCAGCGTCGAGATCCTGTCCGCCGGTCCGAACCAGCCGGTGCTGCCCCCGGTGCACGATGCGATCGTGACCGCGGATTTGCCGCTGGAGCCCTTCGAAACTCAGCATCGCACCCAGGACGGTCGGGTGCTCGAGGTCGAAGTGTGGACTCAGTCGATCGACTGCGGCGGCCAGGCCGGCGAGCTGGTGTTCGCGATCGACGTGACGGAGCGGCGCGCCTTTGGGCAAGCGCTCATGGAGGCCATCGGCGGTGAACAGCGGCGCATCGCGCAGGAAATGCACGACGGTCTGGGGCAGGAACTGACCGGATTGGCGCTTTCGGTGCGCGCGCTGGCGAACCGGGCGCAGAAGGAGCGCGACGCGATTTCCGTGGATCTGGACCAGCTTGCCTTGCTGGCGACCAGCTGCATACAGGATGCGCACCGCATCGTGCAGGGTCTTTCGCCGCTGACCAACGCGGACGGCAATTTGGATGCCGCGCTCGAGCTGCTCGCGCAGCGCAGTTCGCTGAGCGGCACGAAAGTGAAGTTCCGCAGCCAGCACGAGGCGCCGCCGGCCATCGACCTGAAGATGCGCAATCATCTGTATCGAATCGCGCAGGAAGCCGTGCAGAATGCGCTAAAGCATTCCGGCGCGAAAAACATCGACATCGAGCTTGCCTCGCGCCCGGGCGATCTGAAACTTTCCGTGATCGACGACGGCCAGGGTTTGGCCAGGGACGTCGAGAAGGGTCCGGGGCTCGGGATGCGAACCATGCGCTTTCGAGCCAATGCAATCGGCGGCAGACTCATCATCACGCGCGGCGCCGATGGCGGCAATTCCGTGGTGTGCGAGGTGCCGATCAAGCCGGCGTTCTTGGCGAGCGCTAGTTGACGCTCACGAGGCTGCGGCCGCCGCAGCGCCATAGGCCCTGCGCGGATCCCGCCGTTACGACCACTGCAGGAGTTCCCAGCGGAAGCCGTTTTCATTGTAGGGCTGCACGATGGTCGAATCGACGAGGTAGTAGCTCCCCCGGCTTTCGCGCGCGACCCAGCGGCCCACTTCGGGCGCGAACCAAAGCGTTTCTCGCCGCATGGACTCCGTGCGTGAAAAATCGGGGTGCGTAAACTTGATCTCGTTGGTAAAGCGCAGCGCCTTGAATCGGCCGGCAGGCACCGTAATCGTTTCCCAGGCTTCCGCCCTCATCGTCTGGTCCCAGGGCAGCGAGTCTTGATCGGCGGGCGTCTTGTAGCGGGTATTGAAGTGAGTCTGCCAGCCCGGCTCCAATTGCGCCGGCCACAGGGGGATCGGCATCTCGTATACCTGCACTTGGCCCCAATGCGGGTCCACCAACACCATACCCCAGGGATCCTGCACTTCGCTCGGCAGCTCCCCGCTGGGTGTTTCTGGCTGCACAATATACTTGCGCAATAGGTCGGCGCCCCATCCCGTTGGAGCAGGGCGCTCCTTGGCTGCCGACTTGTAGCTCGAGTCTATTTCGACGGAACTATTCACCGTGGCGACCCGGTCCACTTGTTCGTCGACGAGAGAACGTGTGTAAATGTTATGCTTCGCATAGCGCCACGATTGACCCGCGACAGGCTGGCGAACATTCTGCGCGGCCGTTGGTGTCGCATCGGCGCGCGGCTTAGCAAAAGCGCATCCAGCCGACAATGCCGCGGATGACAATAAGAAAAATCTTCGTGTCACGTGAGCCATAAGTCCATCCCCATAGATGCAATCGCTGTCATTGAGACAACCCGATCATATGACCGCGGCGGCGCAGGATAATTCCTCGATTGGCCTAAAATGAGCGGCCAAATTCAAAGACCGGGGGTGGCACCCACCCCCGGTCCTTAAGCCCTTGTAAACTCCAAGTCCCGGCTCAGAACTTGTAATTCACGCCGACCGAGATTGCCTTCGGCCGGCAACCGCCCCAGGTCGTATTGCCGGCACTGGTGTAGTCGATGATGGGCGTGGTCGTGCCATCGTGACAATCCGTCTTGATGCCGTGGCCGCCGGCACCCAGGTCGTAGTGCGCATTGCCGTTGTTGATGGTTTCGGCAAGATCGGCATACCAGTACAAGTTCTTATCGAAGTGATGCTTGTACGCGAACGAGATCATGTCCGCCGTGTCGTCGGTGCTGTTCGGATTGTAGTTATGCTGCCCGGCAGGGTCGCCGGGTGTTCTTCCAGCATGCGCCCAACCCAAGTTCAAGTTGTCCCTGGCAGTGAGAGCCTGGGTAAATGCCAGCCAGGTGCCATTGCGCTGCCGCTCGTTCTGAAATTCCAGCGCGGCGGGAATCTTGCGCGTCATGCGCTCGAAAATAGCATCCACCGTCAGGCCAAAATCGAAGACGTACTGACCGCCGACATGGAATGCCGCCTCGTCGCCGATGTCGCCCTGGAACTCGGGCGTCGCATTGACGCAGTAATACGTCGAGGCACTGGGCGCCGTGGTGCAAGAACCGGTTGCACCATAAGCCGTCGCGACCTGATCGTACAGGCCCCAGTTCAGATACTGCGTCAAGGGCCCGCCGCCGCCCGCGGCCGGATCACCTTCATTCATCATGTTGGCATACTGGGGCGAGTTCGACCCAATGCCGTCGCTGTTGCGGTTGACATGCTTGTGCAGTTCGTAGGCCGCCATCAGGTATAGATGCTCAAACTCAAATTTCAGGTCCACGCTGTAGGCGTTGTCGAAGCCGCCGTCGTCGCAGGCGAGCAGCAGGTTGCCGCTGCCGGGTACGTTGCCGCCGCTGCAATTGGAGGATCCGCCCGCCAGGTTCAAGTTGGCGTCAGCGGTGCGGTTCTGGCCGGGCGAGAAAAACAAGTCGAAGCTGGCCGGGCCGTATTTCGGCGATTCGTACCAGATCGCGTGATCCATCGCGGTGACGAATTCGACCCGGTTGTCGCCGCCGGTATTGCTCATGATGCTGTTCATGGAGCCGACCATGCCGGCGAAGGGGTCGAGTCGCCTGGAGGAATTGCCGTACGGTGACGAGCCATGACCGATCTTCAGCGCGCCCCAGCTCGGGCTGGCGAATCCGACATAGGTCGTTCCCGAACCGATGCCGCCCCTCGTGCCGTTGGTCTGCGCGGTATAGCCCGTCGACACGCCCGGCGAATCTGTCAATCCGACATTTGCTTCGATCTGAATGACGAACTTCGTATCGTCCCAACCGGGGATGGCGTGGCTGCCGCGCCAGCCCAGTGTGGCCGCGTTGGTGGCGATCGAGGGCTGCCAGCTTACCGGTCCGTAGGGCGTACCCTTCACGCCGGCGGTGGGGTAGACGCCGTTGACCGGCGCTCCGGCATAGTGGTACGCCGTCATTCCATCCATGCCCTTGGTGCTGCCATCGAAGGATGCGTCCAAGGTTCCGAAGAAGCCCTTAATAAAGGCATCGAACTTCGGCTCAGAAGGTGCTTCCTTCTTCGCGACCGGCGGCGGCGGCGGCACGTACACCGGCGGCGGCGGCACGTACGCCGGCGGCGCGGCTTGCTTTTGAGACAGCGCTTCGACTTGCTTCTGCAATGCATCCATGCGCTGCATCATCTGGCGCATCTCTTCTTTGAGCGCTTTATTTTCCTTCGCATCGTCGGCGGCCAAGGCGCTGCCCTGGACCAAGAAATTAGCGGCGCATGCTGCCAGCGCAATCAGCATAGGCCTTGCCAGTCTTAGATTTAGCATCTTGTGATCCTCATAAAGGTCGTTTTATCGAATCGATGATCTGGGAACCCACTGTGGGCACGCGGGGAATGGAGCGATTGAAAATGCAAAACGCGGCTGCGCCTTGATCGACATTCATTCATTACCCCCCATTGACAGCAGACGGAGTGACACACCGCTTCAGTTAGTTTTCGTGGTATACCATATATGATTGCCTTTGCGAAACAAAGTGTTTTCTTTGCAACAGCTGGGCAAAACCCCGAAGCCGGTACCCCGAGCGAAAGCCATGCGGCGAAGCAGCAGGGGTCACGATTCGAAGGCGGCACGGCTCTTGGCGAAGTGCCGCTTACGCATGGGCCTCAGCACGAAAAGCGCGAGCAGGGCCGCCAGGACGTTGAATGTCATTGCGAGCATGAACACGGCGTCCCAGCCGCGCGACCGCATGAGGATGGACGCGAACGGCACCAACAGTGTGCCGGCGCCCTTGGCCGTGTACAGCATGCCATTGTTGGCTGCCGCATACTTCGATCCGAATGTGTCGCCCTGGGTGGACGGAAACAGGCTGTATATCGTGCCGTACATGCTGATATACAGCGGCGTCACGAGCACATAGAGTACGGGGTTGCTTCCCGATTGGCTCAAGGTGAAGAGCGCCGCCGCACCGACCAGAAAGGCCAATGCCATGGTGTATTCACGACCGATTTGGTCGGACAGCCAGCCACACAAGGGCCGGCCGATGCCGTCGAAAATCCGATTCAAAAAGAGCGCAAAGCCGAGCGCCGGCAGAACCATGCCGAACAGGTCGACGGGAACCTTGCCAACTTTGAATTGCTCGGCAATCGGCGCCATCGATGCGAGCGTGGTCAGCCCGCCGAAGGCGACCAGCACCATCATCAGGTACATCACGTAGAACACCGGGCTCTGCAGCACATCCATCGGCGTGTAGCCGTGCGCCGTTTGATTGGGCTTCACCGCCGCGATCGGCGGCGGCGGCGCCGCGAACAGCAGCCACGACATCACAATGACGATGCCGCCTTGAATGAGTCCGAACACCAAGAATGCGTGCTCGTAGCCGGACGCTGCAATCATGGATTTGATCGGTCCAACGGTGAGGGCCGCGCCCGCACCAAATCCGGAAGCGGTGATCCCGGCCGCGAGTCCGCGTCTGGCGGGGAACCATTTGAGCGCGTTGCCGACGCAGGTTCCGTAGACGCAGCCGGTGCCGATGCCGCCGAGCGCAGCGGCGAAGTACAGCAGCGGCAAGGATCCGGCGACGGAATTTAAGACCCAAGCGCATGCGACCAATATTCCGCCCACCATGACCACCCAGCGCGGGCCAAACTGATCCACCATGTAGCCCTCGACCGGAATGAGCCAGGTCTCGAGGGTTACGAACAGGGTGAATGCGACCTGGATCGCAGCGCGCCCCCAGTGATACTTCGCATCAATCGGATTGACGAATGAGTTCCAGCCGTACTGCAGATTGGCCACGGCGGCCATGCAGATGACGCCGACCAGAAGTTGTATCCAGGGATTCGCAAACGGTGACTTCGCGGCTTCATTCCCAGTCATCTTGTAGCTCCCCCGGCGCCTATGCGACCCGCAACTTCGCGTTTCTAATCGAAAATAGCTGCGCCGTCTGCAGGCACGCAGCGCGCTGTACTTTGAATGGCAGCGTTGCCGGAAGTCAAGTGCCACGCACGCGAACAAAGCGCTGGGCCAGGGCGGGCAGCACAAACAGATTCAGCAACGTCGAGGAGAACAAGCCGCCGAGCACGGCGATCGCCATGGGCCCTTCGATTTCCTGACCCGGCTGGTTGATGCCGAAGGCCAGGGGCGCCAATCCCAATGCGGTGACCACCGCGGTCATCAGGATGGGTATGAAGCGTTCGTTCGCGCCACGCTGCACGAGTTCTCCATTCCACGCCGCGCCTTCGACTTCGACCAGATGTTCATAGTGAGCCAGCTGCAATATCGCGTTTCGCGCGCTGATGCCGAAGACGGTGATCAACCCCATCACGGATCCCAAGGAAATGCCGATACCTGTTGCTGCGATCGCCATGACGCTGCCGATCAGGCTAAACGGCAAGTTGGCCAAGACCAACCAGCTGTTGGCGCGCCAGTGAAAGGACACGAACAAGATGAGCACGATCAAGGCGAGCGCCAGCGCGGAGTACAGAATCAGCTCAAACCGGGTTTGCGCCTCGGCTTCGGCGGCGCCGGTAAATGCGATGAATACGCCTCGAGGCAACACGACCGAGCGGGCAATGTCCTGCTGCGCTTGCTGCACGACCTGTTGCAGCGATCCGGCGCCAACGTTGAAGGTCACGCTGATACGCCTTTGGCCGCCGTCGTGCTCGATGCTGTATCGATCCTGGGTGAGGGAGATCCGGGCGATCTGCGAAAGCGGCACGGGACCGCTGGGACTTGCGATCATCAAGCGCGCCAATTGGGCCGGCTGGTGCCGCAACTCATCGGGCAATAGCAGCACCACATCGACCGTGCGCGTGGCTTGGAAAGTCTGACCGACCAGGGAGCCGGCGTAGGCCGTGTTGATGGTATCCAGCACGCCTTGAGCCGTAAGACCGGCCGCCGCCATCGCTTGGGGCTGAAGTTCGATGCCGATAGCCGGCGTTCCGCTCTGGCGCTTGAATTGCAAATCGACAATGCCGGGAACCTTGCCGAGAACTGCCACAATCTGATTGCCGGTCGAATCGAGCGCGTCCAAATCGTCGCCGAAAACCTTGACGGCCACCTGCGCGGTCTCGCCGCTCAAACTCTCGCTGATGCGATCGCCCAGGAAAGTGACGACCTCGCTCTGCAGCCCGGGATAGCCCGCGAGGATCTCGCGCAGCTGCTCTTCGGCAGCGTGCTGATCGACTTTTGCGTCCGCCTTGAGCTCCACATGGAATTCACTTCGATGCGGTCCCCACGTGTCCTCGCCCAGCTCCGCTCGACCCACTTGCTGCTCGATGCTTTGCACATAGGGCAGGGCCAGCACTTCGGCGCTGACTCGCTTGCCCATCTCGAGCATGGTCTTCAACGAGGTGCCGGTCGCGGAACTCGACACCTGCAAGACGAAGTGACCTTCGCGAAAATCGGGCATGAACGTGCCGCCCATAAAGGGCAGCGCGACGATGGCCGCAATCACCAGGCCGATCAGCACCGCGGCCACCGCGGCGAAGTGATCGGCGACCCGATGAACCGCAGAGCGTCTGCCAGGATTTGAGGCGCACCAGCCATGCCGCTTCCGCGCGCGCATCATGCCGCCGCAGCAACAGCGCGCACAGCGCGGGGGTGGAGGTGAGCGCGACCAGCAGCGACGCCAGCACGGCAAAAATGAACGCCAATGCCAAGGGTCCGACGAAGTGGCCCTGGACGCTCGAGGTGAACAATACCGGCAGGAACACCGCGACGACCACGGCGGTCGCATAAATGACCGGACCTCGCACTTCGAGCGACGCATCGCGCAGCACGTCCAACCGCGGGCTTCGGCTCTGCGAGGCGATCTGTTTTCGCGCAGACGGCGCAGGATATTTTCGATGCCGATGATGGCATCGTCGACCAGCACCCCCAAGCGCCACCGCAAATCCGCCGAGCGTCATGGTGTTCAAGGTGAAGCCCATGCGATCGAGCACCGCGATCGCGGCCAGCAGCGACAAAGGGATGGCCGTAAAGGCGATGAGCGCCGCGCGCACATCGCGCAGAAACAGATACAGCACGGCCAAAATCAGGATGGCCGCGATCACGCAGCGAATGCTCGAGGTTGCCGAGCGCCCGCTCGATGAAATTGGCTGGGCGGTGCAGCGCGGGATAAACGGTGATTCCCTGCGACTTCAGTGCCGGCTCCAGCTCGGCCAGCGCCTTTTCGACTGCCAACGTGGTATTCAGCGTGTTGGCGCCGTACTGGCTGGCCAGCGACATGCATCACGCCAGGCTTGCCCATGACCAGTGCGTCGCCAGAGCGCAAGCGCCGGTGCGATTTTCACCTGCGCGACGTTCGCGCAGCAGAATGGGCGTGCCGTCGCGCTGCGTCACGAC
Organism: uncultured Gammaproteobacteria bacterium; assembly: GCA_963782865.1. Lineage (GTDB taxonomy): Bacteria > Pseudomonadota > Gammaproteobacteria > Steroidobacterales > Steroidobacteraceae > Bog-1198. The sequence goes on from CAWALS010000013.1 coordinate 126,157, forward strand.
CGCCTGGCTCAGGGCGGCAATGTCGGGTTGCGGAGTAGGCGTTTGGATCAGCACCCGCTGGCCGGGCGAGTCGATGAAGCCCGCGCCGCGTATCGGCAGCGCGGCGTGCGCGGCATCGGCCACCTCCGTCAGGGTGATGCCGAAACTGGCCAGCTTCGCCATGTCAGGCTGAATCTGAATTTGGCGTACCTCGCCGCCAAAAACGATGACGTGCGCGACGCCGGGCACCGCCAGCAGGCCGTGGCTTGATAATCCAATCCGCGGTATCGCGCAGTGCATACGCATCGACTTGCTCGGACAGCAGTCCGATTTTCAGCAGGTCCATCGTGCTGGAGACCAGCGGCGAAAGTTTGGGCGTCCCGACGCCGGCGGGCAGGCTGCTGCCGAGTTCGGAAAGCCGTTCGGAAATACCCTGCCGGGCAATGTGAACGTCGATGCCGTCGGTAAAAGTGATGGTCACCACCGAGAGTCCCGGAATCGACTCCGATCGCAGCGTGGCGAGGCCGGGTGCGCCATTGACGGCATTTTCAACCTGTTTGGTGACCAGCTCTTCGACTTGTTGCGGGGCGAATCCCGGCGCCTCGGTCTGAATATCGACTTGCGAGGGAACGAATTCTGGAAACACATCCAGGGGAGCATGCATCGCGCCCCAGCAACCGAGGATGAGTGCGAAAAGACTCAAGGCCGTCACCGCGCCGAAGTGGCGAACGCAAAGGCTGACGATGGCGTGCATTTAGGCCCTGGCTCCTAATCGGCGTCCGCGCCGGAACCCGATTCCTGCGCGAGAAGCTGTGAGGCGCCTCGAATGACGACGGTGTCGCCCGCCTTGACCCCTTGGGTCACGACATAGCCATTTTCAAAGGGTTTCCCGGCATCGATTGCCGTTCTGACGAACGTGCCCGGCTTGGCCTCGATATAGCACCAATACTTGCCGTCGCTGATGACTGCCGCCTCGCCTGGAACCAGTACGCCAGGATGCGGGGTACCGATCGGCGCCCACGCAATGACTCTTTCGCCCTCGCTCAGCTCGCCGGCACGCAGTACCGAAAAGAAACTGCGCCCGGGCACGGTTGCGTCCGCGGGGGCGGGCCAGACCGAGTTCAATTTCCAGCGCTTGACGCCGTCGCCTGAGCCCAGCCGCGAGGCGTTCAATGTTTTGGGGGCTTCGCCCGGCAAGGCGCCCAAAGGAAAGGTCACTCGAACCAATTGCTTGCTGCCGTCGGCAAGCGCTTGCAGCAAGGACGGATTCTCGCCATCGTTCCAGGGCGGCTTCTGTCCGAAGGATGCCGAGAGCCGCTGCTTCGCCAGATTCAGGGCCGCCGTATCGACGGCCAATTGGCGTGCGTTGGCCTCCTCTGTATCGGCCGACATCGCACCGGGGGTGCCGGCCAGGCGCTGCGCCCTAGAGAGCGCCGAGCGGCTCTGCTTTTCCGCCGCTTGCGCAGTACGCAGTTCCGCGACCGCTTGCGCGATTCCTTCGTGCGGAATCACGCTGCCATATCCCGCGGTTTCCTCGGCGTAGGCCACCGTCTTGAGCGCTGCGGTCTGCAGCCCGATTTTCTCGATCTGCGCAGGCGTCAAGCTCACGCCCTCGCCGGCATCCTTGTCCTTGCTGTCCGCCGCGGGCGGCGCACCGGCCGATTTTTCGTCGGCAGGTGCGCCAGCTTCAGGCGGGCTTTTATGGCAGGCGCTCAAGGCCGCGAGCGCCATACACAGCAGCAACATTTTCATATTCATCGAGAATCCTTGGACTTGGCCGTGGGCGCTTGCCAGCCGCCGCCAAGAGCTTTGTAGAGCGCGACGAAAGCTTGAAAGCGCGCAAATCTATACTGGCTAAACTGATCGCGCGCAGCGTACAGGGTGCGCTGCGCTTCGAGCACGGTGAGAAAGTCACCGGAGCCGGCCTTGTATCTTAAGGTCGCTCCATCGAAGGCGCGCTCGCTTTGCGATACGTTTTCCTCCTGCAGCGCCCGGACATCTTGCAGACGGCTGACGGACGACAAGGCGTTCTCCACATCCCCCAACGCGGAAAGGATCGCCGCTTTGTACGCCGCCACCAGTTCATCATCTTTGGCCTGCGCTTCGGCGCGCACCGCTTGCAGACGGCCGTGATCGAAAATGGTTTGCGTCAGAGAGGCGCCGAGATTGAGCGTTGGGCCCGTGCCGCTCAAGCTGATGACCGCGGCGTTCAAGGCGGGATTCTGCACCCCGCCGCTGGCGGTGAGGCTCAAAGAGGGAAATAAGGCCGCGCGGGCTGCGAGCAGGTCGGCATTCGCGGCCTTAAGATTGGCCTCGGCCATGAATATATCGGGGCGCCGCGTCAGCAGCTCCGCGGGCAGCCCTGATCCGATCGCAGGCTCGAGCAGCGCATCCAGCGTCCGGCTCTGCACGGAAAACTGCTCTGGTGCGCGGCCCAACAACAGCGCCAACGCGGCCAGCGCTGCCGCCTCCTGCCGCTCGAGTTCCGGGATGACCAGACCCGCCGCTGCGAGCGCCGCTTTTTGAGCAGCCAGTTCCACCGGGTTGGACAGACCGACATCGAACCGCGCCTGGATGATGTCCAGCAATTTCTGCGCGGCCTGCAAATTCAAGGTGGCGATCGCCAGACGTTCGCGCAACGACAAGACTTGGAAGTAGCCGTCGGCGACACCGGCCTGCGTCGTGAGCGCGACCGTGTCCCGATCGGCTCGCGAGGCATCCGCCAGACGGCTCGCGGCGCGCGCGGTCGCGCGGTTCTTGCCCCAAAAATCGACTTCATAGCTCGCCGACAGCAGCGCTGCCCAATCGGTTTCATGCGCGCTGCCGTTGACCGAATGACCCGCCAAATAGTTGCCGTTGGCGCCGGCGTCGACGCTGGGAAGAATGGCGGCGCCCGCCTGTCTGGCGCGCGCATCCGCCTGTGCAACGCGCGCCCGCGCCGCGCTCAAGTCGAGATTGCCGCTCGAGGCCTGATCGATCAGGGCACTTAGCTCAGCGCTGCCGAACGCTGCGTACCAATTCTTGCCCGGCCGCGATGCTTGAGCAGCGGCGCGCGGTGCCGCGAAGGCGCTGGGCAGCGTAGGCGGCGCCTGCTCGACCTCACGCAGCGCGCAGCCCGCGACGAGCAGACCCACAGCGGGCAGCCCCACGGCGCAAAGCCCGAAGTGAAAGCGGAACTGTCTCATACTCGATGCATTACAGGGCGGTGAGAATGACGCCGCTCGCAATCAAAACAGAGCCGATGCCGACTTTCCAAGTGAGTCTTTCCCCAAGCAACAGGACCGCGAACAAAACGACGAGCACCACGCTGAATTTATCGATCGGAGCCACCCGCGAGGCGGGTGCCAGCTGCAGCGCGCGAAAATAGCAGATCCAAGAGAGGCCTGTCGCGATACCCGACAGAAGCAAGAAGATCATCCCTTTGTGGGACAAAGCTGCCGGGGCCTGCCATTCATGGCGTGCCGACACAAGCAAAGCGCTGACCGCCAATATCACGATGGTTCTATAGAAAGTGGCCAGGTCCGAATTGATGTCGGACACGCCGACCTTGCCGAATATGGCCGTCAATGCGGCAAAAAACGCGGAGCCGAGCGCAAAAAATCGCCAATCGATGCTCATGCGGCGACTATGCACTCACATGCTGCGGCGTCGCAACTGCGGCGAATCTCGTTGCAATGGGCGAGACCGTCGGCGGCGTCGATTACGTTTAGGTTAGATTTCGCACGGTGGCCGTTAGGCGAATGCAATTCGTAGCGCGCAATCTGATTTAATAGCCGGCGAGATTCTTTACCATCGGCTTCCGCATACTCATATGTATGCTTTGCCGCACGAACAATTCAAGGAGCTTCTCATGTTATCGACGCGAACGCTGTTGCGGTTCTGGCTGGCATTGAGCCTGGGCGCGGGACTAAGCACTGCGGTTATTGCCGGCGGCGCAGCAGCACCCAACATGCAGGTACTGCAGCACTGGAAACTGGGCGGCGCCGGCGGCTGGGATTACATGACGGTGGACTCCGCTAGGAAGCGGCTGTTCCTCAGCCGTGCGACCCGCGTCGATGTCGTCAGCCTGGAATCGGGCAAGCTGATCGGATCCATTCCCGATACTGAAGGGGTCCACGGCATCGCGCTTGCTCCGGCGTTGAATCGCGGCTTCACCAGCAACGGGCGCGCGAACACCGTGACCGCGTTCGATCTCGATACGCTGAAGGTGATTCAGCAGGCCAAGGTCTCGGGTCGGAATCCGGACGCGATCTTGTATGAACCCTCCGGCAAGCATGTGTTCACCTTCAACGGCGCGTCCAAGGACGTGACGGTGCTCGATGCGTCGAGCCTGGCGGTGGTCGCGACCATCCCGGTACCGGATAAGCCTGAATTCGCCGCTCAGGATGGCCGCGGTCAGATCTTCGTCAACATCGAAAGCGACCCGGGTCAAATGGTGGTCATTGACACTCGCAAGCTGAACGTCAAGAGCACCTGGCCGCTGCCGGGGTGCAACAGCCCATCCGGTCTCGCCATCGACAGCGCGCATCGTCGCTTGTTCTCGGTTTGCGACGGCAAGGTGATGGCGGTCACCGATGCGGTCAGCGGCAAACAGGCGGCGCTGGTGCCCATCGGCGAACATCCGGATGCCGCCGCCTACGACAAGAAACGCGGCTTGGTTTTCAGCTCCAACGGCGAGGGGACCTTATCGGTCGTTCATGAGGACTCGCCCGATGGCTATTCGGTGGTTCAGACGGTCGTCACGCAGCGCGGCGCGCGCACCATGGCGCTCGACGAAGCGAGCGGCAAGGTGTACCTGGTGACCGCGGATTTTGGACCGGCGCCGCCGGCCACTGCCGAGCAACCGCGGCCGCGGCCCGCGCTGATTCCGGATTCATTCGTGGTGCTGGTGGTCGGCGGGCGCTGAGGGGCTCGGAGCCCGCGCGCGAGGCCGCGTTTGCGGGCATGGAACCGTCCCGCCCGCGGCGCGCTGCGGCGGACCCGCAAGGCAGCCATCAACTTTGCAGCACAAAGTAGCAGCGGATTGGCAACGCAGGCAACCGGTGCGGATTCACACCCATTGTTGCAGCGCGCGAGTACTATTTGCACTTCTTGACAGTGCGGCGCATTTGCTTTGCAATCCTTTGGCAAGCGATTTTTTCACATGAGCTTTGGGAATTCGTCGTATGACAGAACTGCGACAGGCGTTGGACGACATCAACGCCATTCGAAGCCAGGTAGCACGCGGGACCCAGTTTCGCGGCTATGGTCCGCTATCCGTCGCCTCGAGCGGGATCCTCGCCTTAGGCGTAGCCGCCGCGCAGGCTCATTGGGCGCCGGGTTCGGAGCACGATCTGCGGCTGTTTTTGGCGGTGTGGATATCGACGGCGGCGATCGCCGTATTTCTGTCCGCGCTGGAAACCGTGTTTCGGGTGCGACGAGTTCATTCGGGACTCGCTTTGGAGATGATTCAGGCGGCGGTGGAACAGTTCCTGCCCTGCGTTGTCGTAGGATTAGTTCTGACCGTGGTGTTGATGCGCGTTGCGCCGCAAGACTCTTGGATGCTGCCGGGCCTGTGGGCCGTGATTTTCAGCCTGGGTGTTTTCGCATCGTGCCGTTTCCTACCACGGCAAATGTTCGCTGTTGGGGCCTGGTACCTGGCGGCCGGCCTCGTTTCTCTGTTGATTGCCGCCGGCCATCATGCGTTGCTGCCGTGGGCCATGGGAATATCGTTCGGCATCGGGCAATTGCTCGTCGCCGTTGTCTTATATTATGGATACGAGGACACCATTGAAGAGCGTTAACCGAAGAGCACAGGCCTCTCCTTTTGCCTACGATGGCTTGAATCGCATCATCCACGAGCGCGCGCGCTTGGGCGTTTTGACCTGTCTGGTCACGCACCCTGGCGGATTGCCTTTCCCGGAAATGAAAAAGCTCTGCGCGCTGACGGACGGCAATTTGAACCGTCATCTTCAGGTTCTGCAGGAGGCCAGCTTGGTGACCCTTGCCAGGGGTCCGGACCGGGATCGGCCGCAGACCTTCTATAGAATCACCGCGCTGGGACGCAGGCGTTACCTCGAGTACCTCGCGGTACTGGAGCAAGTGATTCTCGACGGTGCAGCCGCCACCAAGGATCCGCTACCGGCGCGCAGCTCCTGAAGCATAACGCGCAGCGGTAGAATCATAATAGTTGTGACTGAACTCAAAGGATGATCATTTAAGTGCCACTCGATGCACGTCAGGTATTGGTGTGGAGCGGCTACGCCTTCGCGATGGCGGCGATGGCGTACAGCCTGCTTTCGGCGTTCGCGACGCGAAGAACCTTCTCTGCCGCACCCCGCAATCGCGCAGCCTTGCCGCCCGTTACGATCTTGAAGCCCTTGTTCGGCGCGCAACCCGAGACCTACGAGTGTCTGCGCTCCTTTTGCGAGCAGGTCTACCCCCATTATCAGGTGATCTTTGGCGTGTGCGATCCGCAAGACCCCGCCGTCGCGGTGGTCCACCGGCTGCAAAGAGAGTTCCCGGGCCGCGATTTGCTGTTGGCGACGGAGCGCAAAGAGCACGGCAGCAATCGCAAGGTGAACAACCTCATCAACATGATGGCCCTCGCGCGTCATGACTACCTGATCATCTCGGACAGCGACGTGAAGGTTGAGCGCGACTATCTGGCCAAGCTCGTTCCACCGCTGCTCGACGCCGCTGTTGGAATCGTGACCTGCGGCTACCGCGGCGTTCCCCGGCCGGGAATCTGGTCGCTGCTGGGATCGATGTATATTAATGAGTGGTTCATGCCCTCGGTGCGCGTCGCCGCCCTGATGGGCTACCGATCGTTCGCCTTCGGGGCCACCATCGGAATCAGGCGCGAGACGCTCGACAGAATCGGCGGTTTCAACTCGGTCTCAAACCAGTTGGCTGACGACTATCGCCTGGGAGAGCTGACGCGCCAGCTGGGTCTTCGAACCGTCCTGTCCGAGGTCGAGGTCGACACGCTGGTCGAGGACTGCACTGCGGCGGATCTGGTCGCGCACGAGTTGCGGTGGCGGCGCACGATACGCAACTTGAGTCCCTATGGCTACGGTTTTTCCTTCGTCACGCTTGGGCTGCCGGTCACAGCTCTGCAGCTGCTGCTCACGCAGGGGGCCGCGCCGGCCGCGGCAATATTTTCCGCGACCGCCCTGGCCAGCACGCTGATTCACTTCAACGCACGCCGTCCCGGCGCGCCGACGACCGTGTTGCTGCTGGTGCCATTTCGCGATCTGCTGCACTTCGGTCTTTGGATCTGGAGTTTCGCCACGCGGCGCGTGCAATGGGGCGACGATCATTATGAGGTGAGCCGAGACGGCGACGCTCAGCCAATCGAGGGTTGATGCGGCGGCATTTGATCGTCACCGCTGATGATTTCGGTCTGCACGAAACGGTCAACGAGGCCGTCGAGCAGGCAAGCCGCGGCGGCATCCTCACCGCCGCCAGCTTGATGGTCGGCGGAGCGGCAGCGGCCGATGCGGTGCGGCGGGCTCGACGCCTGCCGAATCTTCGTGTCGGCTTGCACATCGTCCTGGCGGATGGATTAGCGTCGCTGCCGTTTGAGCAAATCCCCGGCATCGCGGACGCCGACGGACGCATGGGCGAGGATATGTTTCGGCGCGGGGTGCGCTATTTTGCGAGCGCGGCCGTTCGCAAGCAGCTCGAAGCCGAGATCCGTGCTCAGTTCCTCGGATTTGCGCGCACCGGATTGCTTCTCGATCACGTCAACGCGCACAAGCATTTTCATTTGCATCCGACGATTCTCGGCATTTTGATCCGGATGGCGCGCGAATTCGGCGCGCGTGCCATGCGGGTGCCCGATGAGCCGTTTTGGATTGCGGCCCGCAGCGGACGTTGGGACGCCGCCGGCGCCGGCACGCTGCTCACGCCCTGGCTCATGCTCATGCGGCATCGACTGCGCGCCGCGGGCATATTCCACAACGACTGCGTGTTCGGAATCGCAAAGAGCGGTTGCATGGATGAGGAACAGCTGCTTGCGATATTGGCGCGCCTGCCGCCGGGCGTAACCGAGATTTACTTGCATCCGGCGGTCGCCTCGGGCGCTGCCGTCGCGCCGTCGATGCGCGCGTACCGGCATGCCGATGAACTCGCAGCGCTCAAGAGTCCTCGAGTGCGCGAGACGCTCGCGGCGCTAAACGTTCGGCGCGGCGGGTACAGCGACATCTTGCGGAGCATCGGCCGCTCGCTCGCCTGAAAATCTCGCCCGGCCGTATACTTTGGAGCATGGTTTCAGCTATCCGACTGCCTGGTGCGTTGCAGCGTTATCTAAACGGCACGGTCGATGCCTTACTCAGCGGAGAATCCGGACACAGCCATTTCGCACGGCCGGTGCACGAAGAAGCGCTGGTGCCTGCGGATTCCCTGTCGTGGCGCGTCTTGAAGAATCCCATTGCGCTATTCGTCGGCGGCACAGCGGCAGTCATTCTCGAGCTCGCGGAGCCTGCAGTGCGCGCGGGCATCTGGGAACACTCTTCCTTTCGTAAAGACCCGTTGAACCGTCTCAAGCACACGGGATTGGCAGCCATGATCAGCGTCTATGGCGCGCGCAGTGTTGCCGAACCGATGATCGCGCGCGTCGTGCGAATGCATGCGTCGGTTCACGGAACGACACCCGCGGGCATCGCTTATTCGGCCAACGACCCGCGCCTGCTCACCTGGGTTCATGCCACGGCCGCTTTTGGGTTCGCAGCAGCCTACAGCCAATATGTGCAGCCACTGAGCACGCAGAATTTGCATGACTATTATCACGAGGGAGCGCCCGTCGCACGCCTGTATGGCGCCATCGATACTCCGCGCTCCGGTGCGGCAATGCAGGCGTTGTTTGAGTCGATGCGTTCCAGGCTCGCCCCGTCGCCCATCATTTTCGAGTTCCTGCGGATCATGCGCGAAACCGCCGCTTTCCCCCGGCCGCTCCGTTGGCTGCAGCCCATGCTGCTGCACGCCGCGGTCGAATTGGTGCCCGAGTGGCTGCGCCTCACCTTAGGCCTGAGCGAATCCTACGGACTGCGCGCACATGAGCGTCGGCTGGTAACTTGGGCCGGCGCCTGTGCGGACCGGATCGTTTTGCCCACCAGCCCCGCCGTGCAATCCTGTCTGCGTCTCGGATTGCCGGTCAATTATCTTTACGCCTAAAAATGCTGCTCAGGCGCGGCACGGCATTTCTACGATAATCTACCGCGCGCGTGATGCGTCCGGAAACCGTCTTGGAAATTGCCCTATCGACCAGGGGTGCTGGCGGCAGCAAGCGGCTGCCCCGACACGGCCGAGGCGCTTGATACACCGTACAAACCGGTTAGCGCGTACCGACGAAAAAGCTGATTGCAATGATGAGCAGCACCAATGCAGCGATGGCGCCGTAGCGGAAATCGCCAGCCTTAAAAAAGAAAATCAGCATGGCTGCGACGCGCAGCGCCGGGAGCAGTATAAAGAGCGCAATGCCGGCGGTGGCGATGCCCGTTCCCGCTGCTCCCCACGCAATGCCGAGCGACAACCCCAAAGCGATCAAGCCTGAGGCGGCCAGCGTTCCATAGTGCAGCAGCCTCCCCAGCAGGTTCTCCAATGGGCCGGATAACGCGGCCTCGGTTTTCAAGACTTTGGCCCAATGAGATTGATGCCAAAGGCGGCCAACAGCATTTGCAGCGCGAGGATGAGGAGAATCGCGATGAACATCAGGCGCAGCTTCGCGTTGGGCACGTTCATGAGTATTCGCGCGCCGAGCACCGCCCCGACGACGGACCCCAAGGCAATCGGCGCCGCCACCGGCGTGACGATTTCGCCGCGCGCGAAATACGCGGCGGCACTGGCAGCCGCGGTCACCCCGATCATGAAATTGGAGGTTGCCGAAGAGATTTTGATGGGCAGCCGCAGCGCGGTGTCCATGGCGGGAATTTTCAGCACGCCGCTGCCGATGCCGAGCAGCGCCGAAATGAGTCCGGCGACATACATCAGCGTCATCCCCAACGGCAAGCGCTGCACGGATGAGGACTCATCCCGAGACTTGCGCCGCGCCAGCATTTGCTGTGCGGAGAGCAACAGGATCAAGGCGAAGAGCAGGTACAAATAATGGGCGGGGATCAACCCGGCCAGAAAAACGCCGCACAGCGCGCCGGAGGTGGTGGCGGTCTCCAGCAAGATGGCCAGCCGAATGTTGGTCAGCCGCTCCTTCAAAAATGGCGCGGCGCTTGCGCACGAACAGGCGATCACCGAGACGAGGCTTGCGCCGATCGCCATGTGAATATCGATGCGGCCGAACATGGTTAAGATGGGCACGATAAAAATCCCGCTGGCCATCCCCAGCACGCCGCCGAGCATGCTGGTGCCGAGCGCCACCGCAAACAGCCACAATTCAAGGCCGATTTGCACTAGCGGCCTGCCTGAGTATCCCGCATGGCCGCTGCCGCAGGGTTGGCACCTTAAGCTCGCGCGCCGCTGGGCGCGCGGCGCGCCAAGCGGGTGACGAAGCGGATGTGATCGCCGCGGTAATACAGCCGTTCGTAATCCACGGGGCGATGATTCGTCGAAAAGGTGGTGCGCTCGATCAAGAAAATCGGGCTGCCCGCCTCCATTCCGAGTGCGCGCGCCACCGTGCCATGCGACGCGACGGCCGCGAGCCGGTACTCGGCCTCGATTAACGGCGTGGCGTATTTCTGTTCCAGCAACGAAAAGATGGGTTGATGCTCGAGATCATCCGCCATGATCTTCTCCCCGAGCTCCTGCGGCAGGTAGGTCTCATCGAATGACAGCGGGATCCCATCGCCTAAGCGAATACGCTGAATTCGTGCCACCGCGGCGCCGCGTTGCAGCGAGAGCTCACGCGCCACGGTTTCACTCGCGGCCACGAGGCGTCGATCCAACACGCACGCAGATGCTTCACGACCGAGGGCCTGCATATCCTCGACGAAGCCCGTGAGCTCGGTGAGTTCCTGAGTGATGGCCGGCTGCGTGACGAAGGTGCCCTTGCCACGTCGGATCTCGACCCGACCGCCTGCAACCAAACTCTGTATAGCCGTGCGAATGGTGGTGCGGCTGACCGCGAAGCGCTCGACCAGATGCTCTTCGGCGGGCAGCCGCGATCCCGGCGAGAGGCTGCCCTCTGCAATGCTCCTGAGAAGAGCCTCCTCCACTTGCGCGTGCAGGGGGAGGCGCGATGCTGGGTCAATATCCACGATGACATTATGACATCATGATGTCGTAATGTCGCAGAAATTGGCCGATTGGGACGCTCGGGCCGCAGTGGCATACACTCTTGACCTAGCGAGACTTACAGGGAGTAGCCATGGCGCCGATATTCAACCTCATTATGCGGATCGTCAGCAGCCTGATCGGCGTGGCCATGATCTTGATGGGGACGGTCTGGATGCTGCAGGGCCTAAACCTGGCATTTCGCGTCGGCTTCATGGTGGGCAATTACCATTGGACCATCTACGGCGCGATCCTCGCATTGGTTGGCGTCGCGCAAGTGATCTGGAGCAACACCCGGCAAAAAATTTGAAGCTGCGTTCTTCCTCGGCAGCGTGACAACGCGCAGGCCGAGTCGTCACTCAGTCAGCGGATGTCCCTTGGGCAGCTGATGCGCATACCAGGTTGCGAGCCGGTGGCGGATGGTTTTCTCGCTGACCTGCTCCTCCGGCATCGGCGCTATCACCTTGTCGTGCACCAGTAAGCGATACACGTACAGAGCCTTGAGGCTCGCCGAGTCGGTTGCCTCGAATTCGACCGCCTTGCGGCCCTCGGCATATTGAACGCCGGCCAGCAACGCGGCCTTGAACAATTCCGATTCGTGCTTGAGCTTTTTCATATTCAGTAATTCATGCCCTGCCAAGGAGTGTCGACATGACCGAAGCGCGATCGGTTCCCCCGGCGCGCGCTAGGCGAAAATCCTCAGCGGCCGGGCGAGAGGTGAATCAGCTCCTCGGCGTCGGCATCGACCGCCGCGCGGCTGAACCTCAAGGGGACATACGATCCCTGCGCCCATAGGGGAAACAGATCTCGATAGTGCGCGCTCATCGGATCATCCGACTGGCCCGGCGTGTTCATGGCAACCGAATTGTCCCACGCACCCACATCCATCACCAAGCGCACCGAAGCGCCGCCGACCACCGAGAAATCGCTGGTCCTGTAAGCCTGCGCGCGCGGCGTCGAACCCGAACCCGGCGCCTGCAGCGGGCCGACCGACATTTGCGCGCGCCACTCAGGGTCGGCCAAAACGGCGACCGCCGGCTCGAAGCTCGCGCGATGCAGCCGTCCCCAGGCCCACGTCGTCATGTCGGCTCCCAGCCGCTGAGTGAGTTCGTCCACCGCGCCCTGCAAGCTCTCCAATAGAATGGTGTCGCGCGCCGCCTTAGGATCGGCGCCGAGCGCGCCGTCGGGATGTTCGAGATATTCGATCACCGCCTGCAGCTGCCCACTGCCGATCAGTTTGCGCGCCGCCTGCGGCGCCGCCTTCGCAACCGTCGTTTTGCCAAGATACTTCGTCGCCCACACCTCGTAGATTGCGGCCGCGACGCTGTCGGTGCTCTCCTCGTGATTCCACGCCTTGAGCACACTCAAGGCCTGTGCCAACGCTGCATTCTGTGAGGACACAGCGGCGAGCAGCGCCACTGCGCGCCGCGACTGCGTACTCAGCACGTCGGTCTGAATCGCCATCGAATCGGCGAGCGTCTCTTTTGTCTTCGCGCCCAGCAACTCATTGAGTCGATCGATGCGCGAGCGGTCGCCCCATTCGAAGGCGATCCTATTTTGCTCATTGGGATATTGCGCGGGGAGGTTCATTTCGTTGGCGGTCGCGAAAAAGCCCGCCGGCGGGTTGAAATTCGAGGGCAGGACATCCTTGCCCTGAAACCCGGCCCACTCGTAGCGGCCATCGCCCGGCACCGGCATCAAGCCATCCCAGTTTTTGCGCTTCGGTGCGCGGCCGGCCGCGGCCCAGCCGATGTTTCCCTGCACGTCTGCATAGACGAGGTTTTCCGGCGGCGCGCCCCAGGCGTTGACGGCAGCCTTGAATTCGTCCCAATTCTTCGCCATGAGCAGGCGCGAGGAGCCGAAGTAACCCGCAAGGCCGAGTTCGTTCCACACCGTGCGCAGGGCAAAGGCGCGATTATTCGCCGCGTCCAGCTTAAGCACGGGGCCATGCCGTGTGTAGCGCAATTCCACTTCGCGTGCCGCGCCGCCTTTCACCTCGATGCTCTCGCGCACGACTTGCATTTTCGCCCAGCCGGATCGGTAGCGATAGCTGTCGGGGTCGTTCTTCTTCAGTTCATAGACGTAAAGGTCTTCTTGATCGACCGAAAAGATCGTGAGGCCAAACGCAATGTTGTCGTTGTGACCGAGAGAAATTCCGGGCAACGCGGGCTCGCCGGCGCCGATGATGTTGAGACCCGGTGCATTCAAGGCCACGATGTAGCGCAGCGACGGGACGCCGAGCTGGCGGTGCGGGTCGTTGGCGAGAATCGGCCGGCCGGTTGCGGTGCGCGACGGCGCGATCACCCAGTTGTTGGAACCCTCGGTCGATTGCGCCTCGAGCGCTGCGGCCAGCTGCCGCGGAGCAGAGAGCTCTGCGTGCGGCGCCGATTTGCTCAGCGCGCTGAAATCCACTTGCTTGGTCCCCAACAAATAATCCTTGAGCACATCCGCGGGCACATCGCAGGGATTGAGGCCCGCCGGCACCGCGACTTTGTGGCCCAGCGGTTCGACTTTGCGGCGCAACGCGTCTGCCTTGAGTCCGCCTGCGCATACGACGCGGGCGCGCGCGACTTCCGATGCGACGTTGGACACCAGCGCATGGCTGCGAATGCGAAGCACATCCTCGGGCTGCCACGTGTCGGGCCGGCTGTCGGTGAGTTTGAATTCGATCGGCAGCGGCCGAACGCCGCTGCGCACCTGAGCGACATAGGCATTCACACCATCGACGAAGGCCGTGACCCACTGACGCGAATCGGGCGCGTACGCCGCCCACTCCTTCTGCATGTCGCCGCGATAGAGGAACAGGCGCGCGGCGCGGTCCTGATCGACGTATGCCGGACCCAAAGACTTCGCCAGCAAGCCCAGGCCGCGCTTGCGCCATAAATCGATCTGCCAAAGGCGGTCGCGCGCGGCGTTATAGCCCTGCAGAAAAAAGGCATCGTGAATGTTTGCGGCGAATATGTGCGCGATGCCCCAGTGATCGATCACGATGTCGGCCGGGGCGTTCAGGCCGGCGGCATTCCAATTCTGCACCTGGACCGCCGTTGAGGTCGCGGCCGATGCGCTTAGCGCCCAGCTCAAGGCGACAGCAGCCGAGCTTAAGTGTTTCATCCGCACCTTCCGCGTTATCGTCCGGCAAGACCCAAGGCTACGGCAGATATTCCTTGGGCAGCGGCGCAGACGCCGATTCGGCCGACATCCGACGCCTGCGCTTGCGCCATTGCACTCCCGGCGAGCGCGCCGGCCAACATCGTCGCTGAAAATAGAGTCCGCAGCATTCTTGTCTCCCCTAAAGCGCGCGGCCGATCATAACACCGGTCATCGCTGCGCCGGCGGCCATCCCCCGCCGGCGGCCATCCCGCGCCGGCGGCCATCGCCCCGCCGGCGTTCGACCGCTAAACTAGAAGCCATGTGCGGCCGCTATGTCAGTCCCGATGAGGCTTCGATCGAACGCGAGTTCAATCTCGTGCACACCGAATGGCAATTTCCGCCCAGCTTCAACGTCGCGCCGACCCAGTCGGTTCCGGTGGTGCGGATGGTTGCGGGCGCACGCCGCGGCGCACTGATGCGTTGGGGGCTCATCCCCTTTTTTGCGCGCGGCGTCCCGCCCAAGTACAGCACCATCAATGCGCGCGTCGAGACGGTGCAAACCGCAGCCAGCTACCGCGGACCGTGGAATCGGGGTCAACGCTGTCTCGTCGTCGCGAGCGGCTTCTACGAATGGCAGGTGCAAGACGACGGCAAGAGCAAGGTCCCCTACTACATTCACGCCAACGACCAGGACATCTTTGCCTTCGCCGGCCTGTGGGACGTTTCCAAAAGCGATGCGGGCGATCGCATTGAATCGGTCACGCATATCACGCTGCCGGCCAACCGGCTGCTCGCCGAGATTCACAATACGCAGCACCGCATGCCCGCGATCCTGGCGAAGGAAGATCGCGAAGCGTGGCTAAGCGGCTCGCCCGAGGAGGCTTGGTCGACGCTCAGGCCCTATGCCGATGAACATCTGGTCGCCTGGCCGGTGAGCAAGCGCGTCAATACGCCGAAGAACAATGATGCCGATCTGGTGGCGCCGGCGCACGCATAAACGGCGTTTCTAAAGCGTCATCCGCTACCGGCTTGAGTCTGCAGATGCGCCAGCGGAATTCGCGCCGTGCGTTTGATCGTCTGCAGCACCACGCTCGACTGCATGTCGCGAACATTGGGAACGCGGATGAGTTTCTTCAGCACGACGTTGCTGAGCGCCTCCAAATCCTTGCCGTAGACCTCCAAAATAAAGTCATAGCTGCCGGTCATCGCCAGGCACTTGGTGACCTCGTCCATGCGCTCGATTTCGCGCTCGAAGCGCGCCACCGTCTCGTCGGTGTGTTCGGTTAACTTGACTTGGACGATGGCGAGCACCGCCAATCCCACGCGTGCTGGGTTGAGCAGCGCCGCGTAACCCTCGATCGCGCCTTGCGCTTCCAACGCCTTGATGCGCCGCGCGCAGGGTGTGGGCGATAGGCCAATGGATTCGGCGAGCTCTACCACAGAGAGGCGGCCGTCGCGTTGCAGTGCGTCAAGTATTCCACGTCAAAACGATCGAGCTTCATGTTTCACTCCACTGTCCTGATGATTCTTAGTGATTATCACTAAAATAATGGCATACATGTAGTCCTTTTAGCGTTTTTTGTTTATTCGACTGGATTAGGCTTTGGCGCATGGTTGCGAATCCCGTGCAGGTGCAGCGCGCGCCCAAACCCAGCCCTTTCGACTGGCGGCGCGTGTTGCGTCACGTGGCGATCTCGCGGGCCCTCGACGATCTCGAAGAAACGACGCTCCTCAAGGAGCGCAAGGTTCTCTATCAATTTTCCGCGCGCGGGCACGATCTCACCCAAGTGCTGCTGAGCACGCAGCTCACCGGATCTCAAGACGGCGTCGGCGCCTACTACCGTTCGCGCCCGCTGTTGCTGGGCCTTGGACTGCCGGTTGAAGAGGCCCTGGCGTCGACCATGATGCGCGCCGGCGGCATGAGCGACGGCCGCGACATCGGCGTGGTGTTCAACATGCCGCGCAAAGTGGGTGCGTGCGTGCTGCCGGTGTGCGGCGGCGTCGGCGCGCAATACACGCCCGGCGGTCGGATGGGCTCAGGCGCTTCGCTATCGTCTGGGCCAGCTCGGCGAGCAGTCGTGCCGAGGCAGCATTGCCGTCGCGCACGGCGGCGAAGCATCGACGGCCACCAATGGATTTTGGGCGGCGCTCAATATCGTGACCACCGAGCGCTTGCCGTTCCTGTTCTTCATCGAAGACAACGGCTATGGAATTTCCGTGAGTTCGCAGCAGCAGACTCCGGGCGGCAACATTGCCCGCAATCTCTCGAGCTTCCGCGGCTTGCGCGTACTCGAGGGCGATGGTTCCGATCCGCTCGCCGCCGCGGCGCTGATCAAAGACGCGGTGGCCGGCGTGAGGTGCGGCGACGGGCCGGCACTGATCAGGCTATTGGTGCCGCGCCTCTCCGGTCACTCAGGCCAGGACACCCAGACCTACAAATCCGCCGGGGAGATCGCCGCGGAGAAAGCTCGCGATCCTTTGACGAAACTGCATGAGCAGTTGATCCCGCACAGCCTGTCCCAGAGCGAGTGGGACCTGGAGATTTCCCAAGCCAGCGCCCTGGTCGCGCGGACGCTGATCGATGTCGAGCGGCGCGCGGCACCGGACCCGAATCGCATTCGGCGCTTTGTATTTTCCGAAACTCGCGCGGACGGTTCGCTCGATCTGCAGCAGCAAGGCGGCCTGCGCTGCGCCGGCGTCGAGCCTTTGCCGGGCAGCGAGCGCGCCGAACCGCAGGGTCCGCGCATCAACCTGGTCACCGCGGTACGCCGCACGCTCGAGCACGAGCTCGCGGTCAATCCGCGCATGTTGGTGTTCGGCGAAGACGTGGGCCGCAAGGGCGGCGTGCACGCGGCGACCCTGGGGCTGCAAGAGCGCTTCGGCGTGGAGCGGGTGTTCGACACCAGTCTCTCGGAGGAAGGCATCATCGGCCGCGCGGTCGGCATGGCGGCTGCCGGTCTCATGCCGGTGCCAGAAATTCAGTTCCGTAAGTATGCCGATCCTGCCGCCGAGCAGTTGAATGACTGCGGCACCATGCGCTGGAGAACGGTGAACCGATTCGCCGCGCCGATGGTGGTGCGCATTCCCGGCGGATTCTTCAAATGCGGCGATCCGTGGCACAGTCAATCGAACGAAGTGCAATGGTTGCATGGCCTCGGTTGGCGCCTGGCCATGCCCTCGAACGCACAGGATGCGGTGGGATTGCTGCGCAGCGCGTTGCGCGGCAATGACCCGACGATCTTCTTCGAACACCGCTCGCTGCTCGACTCCGCTGCAGCGCGCCGACCCTATCCGGGCGACGAGTTCGTCGTGCCGTTCGGCAAGGCCAGCCTGCTGCGGGAAGGCACGGAGCTGAGCGTGGTCACATGGGGCGCGATGGTGGAGCGCTGCGAGCAGGCGCTCGACGCCAGCGGCAGATCAGCGGACCTGCTCGACCTACGCACGCTGTCGCCCTGGGATCGGGAGGCCACACTGGCATCGGTCCGCAAGACGCGCCGCTGCCTCATTGTTCACGAGGATACGATGACCGCCGGATTCGGCGCGGAAATCGCGGCGGTGCTGGCCAAAGAGGCCTTCTTCGATCTCGACGCGCCCATTGAGCGCCTGGCCATGCCGGATGTGCCGAGTCCGCATAATCCTTCATTGCTCGATGCGGTGCTGCCCAGCATCGAGACGATTACGCGCGTCATTATCAACCTCGCCGAAATCTAACGATGAGCAGCATCAAGGACGTGCTGGCCCCGCCGAACGAGGAAGGAACCCGGGCCACGATTCTCAAGTGGTGCAAGGCCGTCGGCGACTTAGTTCTCAAGGACGAGCCGCTGGTGGAGCTGGAAACCGACAAGGTCACCGTTGAGATTGCCGCGCCGGCCAGCGGCACCTTGATCGAAGTGCTGAAAGCCGAAAGCGCCGAAGTCAGCCCGGATGAGGTGCTGGCGCGCTTGAGACTGGCGGGCGAATCGACGGCGCCCGTGGATTCCGAGGCCCTGGTGGGTTCCAAGGCGCCCACGGCGCGGGCCGCGGCAAGCGGCGGCTCGCACGCGGCATTGAACGCCGGCGCGGATGCCGAACTGCTGAGTCCCTCGGTGAGGCGGCTGCTGCACGAACATGGCATCGCGCCCGGCGCGATCAACGGCACCGGCCGCAACGGCCGCGTCACCGCGCAGGACGTGACGCGCCATGTCGCTCAGACGGCACCCGCGTCTCACGCGGCACCCGCGTCTCACGCGGCACCCGCGTCTCAAGCTGCGCCGATTTCTGCCAAGGCAACCGTTGCTCAGGGCGGCGGCGCGAACACGCTTGTTGCGCACAGCGCCATCCGGCGCCGGGTGGCTGAGCACATGGTGCGCAGTCTCAGCGCGGCGCCGCACGTCACGACGTTGTTCGAAGCGGACTTGAGCCGCGTGCTGAAGCATCGCGCCTTGCACGCCAAGGATTATGAGGCGCGCGGTGCAAGGCTCACGTTGACTGTCTACTTCATCAGCGCCTGCGTTCGCGCGCTGCGCGCGCACCGGGAAGTCAACGCCACGTTCCACGAAGATGCCATGGAGCTGCACGCGGATATGAACATCGGCGTGGGCACGGCGCTCGGCGATAAGGGGCTGATCGTCCCGGTGATTCACCGCGCGCAGGATTTAAGCCTGTTCGAGATCGCGCAACGTCTGCAGCAGGCGGTGGCAGCGGCGCGCGCCGGCAAGCTCGCGCCGCAGGATGTGCGCGGCGGCACCTTCACGATCTCGAATCATGGCGTCGGCGGCAGCCTGCTCGCCGCGCCCATCGTCATCAACCAGCCGCAAGTGGCCATCCTCGGGGTCGGCAAGGTGCAACGCCGCGTTTGCGTCATCGACGTAGAGGGCAGCGAATCGATCGCGGTGCGCTCGATGTGCTACCTCACGCTGACCATCGACCATCGGGCGCTGGACGCATTCCAGGCGAACGCCTTCCTAGGCCTGATCGTCAAGACCCTGGAGCAGTGGCCCGATACCGCCGAAGCGCTGCATGACTGAGGGCTCCGCCGGCGGCAATGGCCCGGCGAGGCGCGACGCGACGCGCGACAGATACGTTTCCGACGGCCCGAAGACCCGCACATAGATATCGCGGCAGAGCACGGCCGCCTGCGCTCCCGGCCAATTGGGCCGCAGCAGCTGCGCCGGCAACAGTGGGTCGCGCAAATGCAAGCGGCGATACTCATGGATGAGCAGCGTGCGCACCAGAAAGCAGTCTTTGGGCTCGATGTCGCGACGGCGCTTGAGTTCCGTCTGCACGCTCGCGAAACGAGCGACGAAACGTTGGTAGCGCATGCCCAGATCTTCCAGGTCCCATCCCAGTTCCACCAAGCGTTGCGGCGCGCCCTCGCCGGTAAGCGATGCATCGAAGGCTACGACTTTGGCGAGCAGTCCGCCCGCATCGCGCTGCGAGCGCAGTGTTTGCGAGTCCAATTCCGGGTGCGCGAATACATTGGCGGAGATCTCGCCGAAGCCGCGCCACACCAATTCCTCGCGAATCTCCTTTCGTTCGGCGGCGCGCATCGGCGGCACAACGATCAGCGACCAGCGGCCGGACCAGGCCGTATCGGGCTCGCTGTAAATGCGCTTGGTCGCCTCTGCGAAGCGGGCGCGACCACTGCTCGACAGATGATATTCGCTGAGCTTGCCTGCGCGGCACCCTTCGAGCCAGCCGTCGTGCGCCAGCCGCGTGGTCGCGGTACGCACCAAACGCTCCTTCAAGCCAAAGGAGGCCGCGAGCTCAATCAAGCTGCCCAAAGCGATCGCCCCGCCGCGCGGCATGATGGAATCGCCGAACAGCGTCACGATGAGCGAACCGCCGCGCAGCGGGCGTTGCCGACGAAATCGAGCAACCAGGTCGGCGGCGGCGCGGAGGACGGGAGGAGCGTTGTTTGGCATTCGAGCGGCGTTCGGCGGTCTGCCTTTATGACACATAATTCTTTGCATTTCTATATTTTTTGTATCAAAATCACCGATGACTGGGCTTCCGGAGAGTGGGCATGTACACGCAAGCATTGGATGCGCAGAGCGCGGAGAGCGCGGCGCAGGATGAGAGCGCGCTGGAGCAGCGTTTCTTGGCTCGTGTCGATGCCGAAGAGAAGATCGAGCCCAAGGACTGGATGCCGGCCCGCTATCGCAACACCCTGATCCGGCAGATATCTCAACACGCGCATTCCGAAATCGTCGGCATGCTGCCCGAGGGAAACTGGATCACGCGGGCGCCGACTCTGAAGCGCAAGTCGATCTTGATCGCCAAGGTGCAGGATGAAGGCGGCCACGGCGCTTATCTGTACAGCGCGGCCGAGACGCTTGGCGTGAGCCGCGATCAACTGGTGGAACAATTGCTGTCGGGCAAGGCCAAATATTCGAGCATCTTCAATTATCCGACGCCGACGTGGGCGGACGTGGGCGCCATCGGCTGGTTGGTCGACGGCGCCGCCATCATGAATCAGATTCCGCTGTGCCGCTGCTCATACGGACCCTATGCGCGCGCCATGGTGCGGGTATGCCGCGAAGAAAGCTTCCATCAGCGCCAAGGCTACGATCTGATGCTGCACCTGGCGCAAGGCAGCGCCGAGCAGAAGCGCATGGCCCAGGAGGCGCTGAATCGCTGGTGGTGGCCGGCGCTCATGATGTTCGGCCCCTCGGATGCGAATTCGACGCATACCGGCGAGTCGCAGCGCTGGAAAATCAAGCGCTTTTCCAACGACGAGCTGCGGCAGAAGTTCGTCGACTTCACCGTGCCGCAGGCCAGATTCTTGGGTCTTAGCGTGCCTGACCCGCAACTGCGGTGGAATGAATCCACACAACAGCACGAGTTCGGGCCGATCGACTGGAGCGAGTTCGATCAGGTGCTCAAGGGCAATGGGCCCTGCAATGCGGAACGCATCGCCGCGCGCCGCAACGCGCATGCCGCCGGTGCATGGGTGCGCGAGGCCGCGAGCGCCTTTGCGGCCAAACACCGCGCCGCGGCTGCCGGCGCTTCTGCGGCGAAGCACCGCGCCGCGGCGGCGCAGCTCAGCGCCACTACCTAAGGAGTCATGCGAATGGAAGATAAGGAGCAATGGCCGCTTTACGAAGTGTTCATCCGTGCGCGCGGCGGCCTTGATCACAAACATGTGGGCAGCTTGCACGCCTCCGATGCGCGCATGGCCATCGATCACGCGCGCGATCTTTATACGCGCCGCCAAGAAGGCGTGAGTATTTGGGTGGTGCCGTCCAACGCCATCGTCGCGTCGGATCCTGTGGAAACCGATTCCTTGTTTGAACCGGCGCGCGACAAGATCTACCGGCATCCCACCTTCTATGACATTCCCGACGAGGTTAAAACCCTATGAGCGCGCCTGCCGGGGGCTACTCGGACGCGTTATTTCGCTATGTCCTGCGCCTCGGCGATTTGAGCCTGGTGCTGGGGCAACGCCTAGGTGAATGGGTGGGCCACTCTCCCGCGCTGGAAGAGGACCTGGGACTCGCCAATATCGCGCTCGACTTGATCGGCCAAGCGCGGCTGCTGCTCAGCTATGCGGGCGAGATCGAAGGCCGCGGCCGCGATGAAGACAAGCTTGCGTACTTGCGCGAGCAGGGCGCCTATTTCAACGCGATCCTGGCGGAGCAACCGAACGGCGATTTCGGCCAAACCATCGTGCGGCAGGTATTGATCGACGCCTTTCAGCTCGAGCTCTACGAGCGCATGACGGCATCGCGCGATGAGCGCTTGGCCGCGATCGCCGCCAAGGCTTTGAAGGAAGTTCGCTACCACCTGCGCTACAGCAGCGACTGGCTGGTGCGCCTCGGCGACGGAACCGCGGAAAGCCATGCCCGCGCGCAGGCCGCGCTGGATTTGCTGTGGCCTTACACCGTTGAGCTGTTCGCTGCGGACGATCTGGATCGTCGGATGGCCGCTGGCGGCATCGGGCCGGATCTATCCGCGGTTCATGCTGCGTGGAGCGCGCGCATCGATGCCGTCCTGAATGAGGCGACCTTGAAGCGGCCGGCGGATCGTCCGCATGCCTGGCATGGCAAACGCGGCCAGCACAGCGAGCATTTGGGCTACATCCTCGCTGAGATGCAGTATCTGCAGCGCAGCTATCCGGACGCGCGCTGGTGAGTACCGTGACATCACGCGGCGATGAACGACCGGCCGCGGCGCGTGAAGCGGCGACGCGGCCGACGGCGGCGAGCGTGGCGGCGGCGAGCGTGGCGGCGGCGAGCGTGGCGGCGGCGTGGCAGCTGCTCGCAGCCGTGGAAGATCCTGAAATTCCCGCCTTGAGCATCGTGGACCTAGGTTTGGTCCGTTTCGTTGCGGTCGGCGCCGGCGGCGAACTTGAAGTGGGGTTATCTCCCACCTATGTGGGCTGTCCGGCGACCGAAGTGATTCGCCGCTCGGTGCAGGACGCGCTGCGGCAAGGCGGCGTGGGCAGCTTCAAGCTGACCACTGTGCTCGCGCCCGCGTGGAGCAGCGATTGGATCAGCGCCGACGGCCGGCGCAAGCTGCTCGAGTACGGCATCGTGCCGCCGGATCGCAGCGTGTCGAGCATGCGCGACGTGCTGCGCGGATTCAAGCCGCTGGCCTGTCCGCGCTGCCAGTCGCTCGATACGGAAATGGTGAGCGAATTCGGCTCCACGCCCTGCAAGGCGCTGCACCGCTGCCGGACTTGTCTCGAGCCCTTCGAATACTTCAAGTGCATTTGACATGGCGGCCTTGAGTTTCCATCCGCTGAAGGTCATCGGCGTGGAGCGCGCCGCTGAGGATGCGACCTGCGTGACCGTGCAGGTTCCCAGCGCGCTGCGCGAGACCTTTGCGCATCATGCGGGCCAGTACGTTACGGTACGCCGGACCATCAACGATCGCGACGAACGCCGCACCTACTCCATCGTCACGGCGCCGGGCGGCAACCTGCTCAAACTCGGTGTGCGCACGCAAACCGGCGGCCTCATGTCGGGCGATCTGGCCGCGAATTTGCGCCCCGGCGACCTGCTCGATGTCGGCACGCCGATGGGGCGGTTTCGTACCTCGATCGACCCGCTGCGCCGGTTTTCCTACGTGGCGTTTGCCGCCGGCAGCGGCATCACGCCGATTTTGTCGCTCGCGACGGACATTCTGGCGCGCGAGCCGCGCAGCCGCTTCACGCTGATCTACGGCAATCGCAGCGTTTCAAGCACCATGTTTCTGGAGGAAACCCTCGCGCTCAAGAATCGCTACATGGATCGGCTGTCGCTGTACTTTGTGATGAGCCGCGAGCCCCAACACGCGGAACTCTTGAACGGGCGCATCGACGGCAAGAAGGTCGCCGCGCTGGCGCAGCACCTTGCGGAAATTGCCGGCGCGGATGAATACTTGATTTGCGGCCCTGGCGACATGGTGACTGAGGTGCGCACCGCGATCAAAGCCTTGAACGGCAACGCGCCGATCCGTTTCGAGAGCTTCGCGACGGCGAACTCAAGGCCGCTCAAGATACCCCCCAAACAGACCGAGGCAGCCGCGCCCCAAGAAGTCTTGGCAACCATCACGGTGACCATGGACGGGCGGCGCCGCAGCTTTCCGATGTCGCCGAGCGATCCGTCGGTGCTCGCTGCGGCGGAGCGGGCTGGGCTCGAGCTGCCCTTCTCCTGCCGCGTCCGGAATCTGCGCGACGTGCCGCACGAGAATCACCGAAGGCACCGCGGTCATGGCGCATAATATTGCGTTGGAGCGCTGGGAGATCGACGCAGGCTTCGTGCTGTGCTGCCAGGCGCGGCCCACGACGCCGACGCTCGAAATCAGCTACGACCAAAAATAGTCGTTTACTTTAGGCTTCAAGGGGAAAGCATGTCGTACGAGACTATTTTGTTTGAGGTGGACAGCGGCATCGCGCGCCTGACATTGAACCGGCCCGACAAGCTCAACAGTTTCAAGACGCAAATGCACGCCGAAGTTCGCCAGGCGTTGGCGAGCATCCCGCAGAGCGGCGCACGCGTGCTGGTGCTCAGCGGCGCCGGCCGCGGCTTTTGCGCAGGCCAGGACCTGGGCGATCGCGCGGTCGCGCCCGGCTCGCAAGGCGTCGATCTCGGCGAATCGCTGGAAAACCGCTACAACCCGCTGGTGTTGGCACTGCATAATTTGCCCATGCCGGTCATCGCGGCGGTCAATGGCGTCGCCGCGGGAGCCGGCGCCAACATCGCGCTGTCCTGCGACATCGTCATCGCCGCGCGCAGCGCGAATTTCGTGCAGGCCTTCTCCAAGCTCGGCTTGATTCCCGATTCGGGCGGCACCTGGTTTTTGCCGCGCTTGGTCGGCGACGCGCGCGCCTTAGGGCTGACCTTGCTGGGCAACAAGCTGCCCGCCGAACAAGCCGCGGCCTGGGGATTGATCTGGCAATGCGTCGAGGACGCGGAGCTTGCCACGGCGGTCGACGCCATGGCGCGGCAGTTTGCGGTGGCGCCGACGCGCGGCCTCGCGGCCACGAAGCTCGCTCTGCGGCGTAGCTGGCAAAACAGCTTCAAGGAGCAGCTCGATGTGGAGCGCGACGTGCAGCGCGAGCTCGGGCGCTCGAGCGACTATGCGGAAGGCGTGGCGGCCTTTACCGAGAAGCGCTCGGCGCGTTTCACGGGTCGCTAGCGTGTCTGCACTTCGCCCGCAACCCGCAGGCGCGCCTGCGTCCGCCGAAACTTAACGGGATTACCTCATGATGCTACAGAGTTATGTCTGCGGAAGCTGGCGCAGCGGCGACAGCGAAGGCATAGCCATGCGCGATGCCACCACCGGGGAGCTCATCGCCATGGCGTCCTCGGGCGGAATCGATTTCGCCGCGGTCCTCGAGCACGCGCGCGGCGTGGGCGGTCCCGCGCTGCGCGCGCTGACCTTTCATCAGCGCGCCACGATCCTAAGAGCGCTCGCGAAAAAGCTGTCCGAACTCAAAGAAGAGTTTTACGCGCTCTCCTATCGCACCGGCGCGACCAAAAACGACTCGCTCGATCGACATCGACGGCGGCATCGGTACGGTGTTCGCCTTCGCCGGCAAGGGCTCGCGCGAGCTGCCGAATTCCCATGTCTACGTCGACGGCGATGTCGAAGGCCTGTCCAAGGGCGGCAGCTTCGTCGGCCAGCATCTCTATGTGTCGCGCGAAGGCGCCGCAATGCACATCAATGCCTTCAATTTTCCGGTGTGGGGAATGCTGGAGAAGCTGGCGCCGACCCTGCTCGCCGGCATGCCGGCCATCGTCAAGCCGGCGACCGCGACCGCATATCTCACCGAGCTCGTGGTCCGCCGCATCGTCGAATCGAAAATTCTGCCGGAGGGCGCACTGCAGCTGGTGTGCGGCAGCTTCGGGGACCTGTTCGAGCACTTGAATTGCCAGGACGCGGTGTCCTTCACCGGGTCGGCGCGACACGGCGGCGCGGCTGCGCGCGCATCCGCCATCGTGCGCCATGCCGTGCGATTCATCGCTGAAACCGACTCGCTCAATTCCAGCATCTTAGGAGTCGATGCGCGACCGGGCACGCCGGAATTCGATCTGTTCATCAGAGAAGTCGTGCGTGAGATGACGGTCAAGGCCGGGCAGAAGTGCACCGCCATCCGCAAGGCGCTGGTGCCGGCAGCGGCGAGCGGCGAAGTGGTGGCGGCGTTGCAGGCGGCGCTGCGAAAGATCGTCGTCGGCGATCCGCGCGCCGAAGGCGTGCGCATGGGCCCGCTGGTGAGCCAGGAGCAGCGCACCGATGTGCTGGAGCGCGTCGCGGAGCTGCGTCGCGAGGCGGAACTGGTGGCCGGCGATCTGGGCCGCTTCGAGGTGAAGGATGCCGACCGCGAGCGCGGCGCCTTCGTGCCGCCGCTGCTCCTGCTGTGCCGCCATCCGCACGGCGCGCGCGCCATCCACGAAGTGGAGGCCTTCGGTCCGGTGGCCACGCGTGCTGCCTTACGAGGACACGGCGGAGGCGATCGCCCTCGCGCGGCGCGGCGGCGGCAGTCTGGCCGCATCGGTGTTCACCGGCGAGAGGCGCTCGCCGCGCAGACTCGTCCTCGGGCTCGCCGCCGTATCATGGCCGGATCCTGGTCGTGAATCGCGCGCTGCGCGAAGGAGTCGACCGGCCACGGCTCGCCGCTGGCGCAGCTGGTGCACGGCGGCCCGGGACGCGCGGGCGGCGGCGAGGAGATGGGCGGCATTCGCGGCGTACTGCACTACATGCAGCGCACGCGCGGTGC
The DNA here is from genome assembly GCA_963782865.1 of uncultured Gammaproteobacteria bacterium. GTDB lineage: Bacteria > Pseudomonadota > Gammaproteobacteria > Steroidobacterales > Steroidobacteraceae > Bog-1198. The sequence goes on from CAWALS010000013.1 coordinate 152,615, forward strand.
AGGGCTCGCCCGACGCCATCACCGCGATCAGCGGGCGCTGGGTGCGCGGCAGCCGGCAGGCCGATCCGGGACGCCACCCGTTTCGCAATCCCTTCGACGAGCTCAAGATCGGCGACACGCTGCAATCCGGCCGAGCGCGAGGTGACGGTGGAGGACATCGAGCAATTCGCGGCGCTGACAGGCGACAATTTCTACGCGCACATGGGCGAGCCAGGCGGCGCGCAATCCCCTCTTCGGCGGCCGGGTCGCGCACGGCTATTTCCTGATGTCGGCGGCGGCCGGGCTGTTCGTCGATCCGGACTACGGTCCGGTGCTCGGCAATTACGGCCTCGACGAGCTGCGCTTCGTCAAGCCGGTGAAGCCCGGCGACCGAATCAAGGTGCGACTGACCTGCGCGCGCAAGAGCCTGCGCGCCGACAAAGGCTGGGGCGAGGTGGCCTGGGACACGGAGATCACCAACCAGAACGGCGAGACGGTGGCGTCGTACGACGTGCTGACCATGGTGAGCATTCATGCGGTGCCGGATTCGGCGGGGAACTGACCGTGCGCATCGATTTAGGAAGCTGACCGTGCCCATCGACCTCATCCGCTATGCGGCGGAATTTCCCAGCCTCAAGTTTTCGAGCGAGGAGCCGGGCATTCTGGAACTGGTGATGTCGAACCAGGGCCGCTTGAATGCCGCCACCGAGGGTATGCATCGGGATCTGGCGCAGGTTTGGCGCGGCGTCGACCTGGATGACGCCGTGCGCGTGGTGCTGATCCGCGGGCGAAGGCGCGAATTTTTCCTCCGGCGGCGATTTCGACATGATCGATCGCATGATCGACGATGAAGCGACGCTGATCCGGGTGTGGAAGGAGGCCAGCGATCTCGTCTACAACCTCATCAATTGCTCCAAGCCCGTGGTGTCGGCGATCCGCGGCAGCGCCGTGGGCGCGGGACTGGCCATCGCGTTGCTGGCGGATGTGTCGGTGGCCGCGGATAACGCGCGAATTCTCGATGGGCACACCAAGCTCGGCGTCGCGGCGGGCGATCATGCCGTCATCATCTGGCCGCTGCTGTGCGGTCTGGCGAAGGCGCGCTACCATTTGTTGACCAACAAGCCCTTGTCGGGGGCCGAAGCGGAGCGCATCGGGCTGGTCTCGGTGGTCGCGCCGGATGCGAAGGTGATCGAAACCGCGTTCGAAATTGCCCGCACCTTGAGCGCCGGCAGCGCCACGGCGATGCGCTGGACCAAGCATGCGCTCAACAACTGGCTGCGCCTGGCGGGACCGAGCTTCGATACCTCGCTCGCGCTGGAGTTCCTGGGCTTCAGGCTCAAAGACGTGCGCGAGGGAGTCGCCGCCGCGCGCGAGAAGCGCCGCCCCAGCTTCGACGCGCCGAAATAGAGCATGGACGCAGGCGCGACAAGCCTTCAAAGCATGGCTGCCGCCGAACCGATTTTGAGCGCAACCCGCGCAGAGCTGGAGCGCCTGCAGCTCGAGCGCCTGCAAGCGACGCTGCGTTACGTCTATGCCAACAATGTAAATTACCGGCGAAAATTCGCCGCGGCCGGCGTGCACCCCGAGGACCTGCGCGCGCTCGATGACCTGGCGCGCTTTCCGTTTACCGCCAAGGCCGACTTACGAGACGCGTATCCCTTCGGATTTTTTTGCGTACCGATGGAACGCGTGGCGCGCATTCACGCCTCCTCCGGCACCACCGGCAAGTCCACCGTGGTGGGGTACACGCAGAACGACCTCAATGTCTGGAGCGCTCTGGTGGCGCGCTCCATCCGGGCGGCGGGCGGCAGCGCCGGAATGAAAGTGCACGTCGCCTACGGGTATGGATTGTTTACCGGCGGCTTGGGCGCGCACTACGGCGCCGAAGCGGCGGGATGCACTGTTATTCCCATGTCGGGCGGACAGACCGAAAAGCAGGTGCAGTTGATCCGCGATTTCGCGCCCGAAATCATCATGGTGACGCCGAGCTACATGCTCGCCATTCTCGATGAGTTCAGGCGCCAGGGTCTGGATCCGCGCTCGACCAACTTAAAGGTGGGCATTTTCGGCGCCGAACCTTGGGGCGAAGGCATGCGCGCTGAAATCGAGAGCGCCTTCGGAATCGACGCCTGCGATATTTACGGCCTGTCGGAGGTGATGGGCCCGGGCGTCGCGCAAGAGTTCGCGGTTACCAAGGACGGCCCGACGATCTGGGAGGATCACTTCATTCCCGAGATCGTGGATCCGCACACGGGCGAGCGCCTGCCTGAGGGCGAGGAAGGTGAATTGGTGTTCACGTCGCTGACCAAGGAAGCCATGCCCGTGATCCGTTATCGTACGCGCGACCTGACCAGGCTGCTGCCGGGCAGCGTCACCGCAATGCGGCGCATGGCCAAGATCAGCGGCCGCTCGGATGACATGCTCATCGTCCGCGGCATCAATATTTTTCCTTCGCAAGTCGAAGAGATGATTCTGCGCTGCGCCGGCTTGGCGCCGCACTACGAGATTGAAATCGGCCGCCCTAATCGCCTCGACGAACTTCGAATCGTGGTGGAAGCGCGCGCCTGGCTCGGCGATGAGGCCAAGGCCGCCGAGGCGGCGCTCTTGGCGGCGAAGCTCAAGGATCACATCGGCATCTCGGCACAGGTTCAGATCGCAGCCTCAGGCTCGCTGCCGCGCTCGACCGGCAAGGCGGTGCGTGTGCGCGATCGGCGCTAGCGGGGCGAGAACGCGGTTATGGGCTAATGCAATTTTGAGCTAAGCGCGCTGGTGACCGAACGGTAGTATTGGAGCATACCGAGGCGTCTCAAGGGCGCCACAGAAATGGCAGCGTATGAACATCAAAGCACAGCTCTCGCGATTGTGGGCGACTGAATTCGGGCCCGGAATTGCACCGGAACTGGCTGAGCTCAATCGTGCGATTGAACACCTCTCGGCGGCTCAGCGTATCGAGCGGGCCTTTGAGCTTCTTCCGGGAGAGCATGTACTGACTTCGAGCTTCGGCGCCCAGTCGGCGGTCATGCTGCACCTGGTGAACTTGGTGCAACCGAACGTACCGGTGGTCTTGCTCGACACGGGGTATCTCTTCCCAGAGACCTATGGCTTCATCGATGAGTTGACCGAAACGCTTAAACTCAACCTCAAGGTGTTTCGCGCCGAATCCTCGCCCGCGTGGCAAGAAACCCGATTCGGAAAATTGTGGGATCAGGGCCTCTCGGGTATCGAGCGCTACAACCGCATCAACAAGCAGGAACCCCTGGACCGCGCGCTGCATGAGCTGCACGCCAGAACCTGGTTTGCGGGCCTGCGGCGCGCGCAAGCCAAGACACGTTCGCGAATTTCGCCGATCGAATTCAAGCGTGGGCGCTACAAAGTCCATCCGCTTTTTGACTGGAGCGACCGAGACATCGGTCGCTATCTTGAAAAGCACCGTTTGCCGTATCACCCGTTGTGGAAACAAGGCTATGTGTCGATCGGCGATTGGCACACGACCCGTTCGCTGGCCGAAGTGGCAAGCCCAGACGAACTGCGATTCTTTGGCTTAAAGCGCGAGTGCGGCCTGCACGAATAAGGCGAGCCGGGAACGGGAGCTTCCTAGGCAAAGAGCAGGCGCTCGCTGACGGTGCCGAGCATGAGCGCGATGAGTATGCGGGTGATTCGCGCGGGCAGCCGGATGCTGATACGCGAGGCGACCAATACGCCTGGAATCGACCCGAGGAGAAGAGCGGCCAGTATGTTGAAGTTCACATGGCCCAAGAAGGCGTGCCCCAGCCCTGCAATAAGAGTGATGGGCAGTGCGTGCGCGATATCCGTCGCGACGAGGCGGTCAGCACTCAGCCTCAGGGGATAGAGCGCAAGGAGCATTACAACGCCGAGCGCGCCTGCTCCCACAGACGTCAACGTCACCGCGATACCCAACGTCAGTCCTGCAAGCGCGGTGAGCAGGAGTTTGTGACGCTCCACGTGCACGAGCGCCCGTGCCGTTACTTTAAGACCGATGCGCTGCAGTTGCGTCTGAAAGACGAGCGCTACTGCCGTGACCAGGAGGATTATCGCGAGGGCGTGCAAGGTAATGGCATCGGCGGCGCTCGGCGTGCGGCGCGCGAGCCAGAGACCGATGACCACCGCCGCCGCCCCTGGAATACTTCCGAGCAAGAGTCGTCCGACGATCGGCCAGTCCACACGCCGACTAAATCCGAAGGAGGCAGTCGCCACGAGCTTCGTGGTCGCGGAGAACAAGAGATCGGTCCCCACTGCAACCGAGGGTGATTGCCCAAACAGCAGCATCAATATCGGCGTCATCATCGACCCGCCGCCGACGCCCGTCAGGCCGACCAGCGTGCCGACCAGAAGACCGGCGCCTGCGTAGAGAGGAATGTCGGTCATGGCCGCTTAGGAAAACGATTATGGGAGTCGCGTGCCAGTTAGAATACCAGCCGGCACGCGCCGCATTTAGATCAGGTTGGCATGAGCGTATGCGCCGGCGTAATTTGCGGTCTCGCGCAAGCACCGCGCAGGCCGGAGCGGGCACGGCGGCATCAGCGACCTTGGGTGCAGAATCACGCCGCCGCACTAGCGTTTTGGCGGGATGGAATACGTGCCGACCGCGTGCGCGACCATTTCTTCGTTGCGGTCCGAGTACAAGGCCACTTCGCCAATCACGAGGACTCGCCCGACCTTGATCAGCTTGCATACGCCCACGATGGGATTGCGGGGCGAGGGCTTGCGCAGAAAATTGATGTTGAAGTTGGTGGTGACCGCCAAGGGGACGAGACCGATGGTGGCGAGGATCGCGACGTACAGCGCCACGTCGGCAACGGCCATGAGCAACGGACCCGACACCGTACCGCCGGGACGCAATTGCGCGGGTCCGACCGGATGAGAGACGGTCGCCGAGCGCTCGCCGACCGCTTCGATTACGCATTGATTTTGCGGAAATTCACGCGCCAGAAATTCAATGATGTGCGCTTTGGTCGGCATGCAGGTCCTCGCGAAAAAGTGCCGGGCCGCGACAAAGTAACTTATCTTGGCAGCGCGGTGTAGCCTCGCGGCTTTTTTGGCGGAAACGCTCGCAGCGTACAGCGTTTCTTGCCGCACTTGGAACATCGCATGCGCTTGGCCACATCCTCGAGCCGTGCATCCCAGCCGCACAAGCGGCCCAAGGTCAGCGGTTCGGCTTTGCGCTCATGGCCGCACTGCGCGCACTTCATCACCAGGGTGTATTGGCCGAACTCGTCGCTCAATTTGTCGATGTGAAAGCCGGCGGACATGCGGCAGATTGTTGCCGCCCGACCGGGGCCGCGTCCATCCAGTTCGAACCGGCCGCCGACGCTGTATGCATCGGCGCGAGCGGACAGCGGCTTGCGATGCGCCGACGTTCATTGGCTCGCCGCTGCCTGCAGTCCTTGTTCAGCCAGCCGGCGGCCCGGCGCGGCCGCGAGGGCTTTCTGAAATTCCGCCCGGGCTTCGGTCCGCTGTCCGTGGCGCAGCAGAAATGCTCCCAGCAGTTCATGTGTCGGTTGGTCGATGGTCGGGGGACCGAAGGCGATCGGCAGCGTTGCCTGCAGGGCGATGGCCTGGCGCAGCAGCTTTTCGGCCGCTTGCAGGCGATTCTCCTGCTCAGCCATCAGGCCCTTGGCTTCGTCCAGCATAATCGCGGGTCGGGTGCGATCCGTAGGATCGGGATCGTTGCGCTTGGCCTCTAGATCGATGACCGAATGTGAAAGTGCCTCGAGTTTGCCGAGGGCGTCGCGAGCGGCAGCGGTATTCTTTCGCGCAATTTCTCCGAGTGCGTGTGCGAAGGCGAAGTCGAGCTGCGCGCCGGGCCCCGCGTTGTTTGGCGTTGTCCAGCCGGCGACCTCGCCGCTCCAATCTTGCGTCTCGAGCAGGTAGCGCAATCGCATGTTGGCAAAAGAGCCAATGACGCTGGCATCGGGGTCCATCGAGTACGCGGGGTGCTCCATCGGCAGCGCGGCCTGCATCGCGGTACGGCAGGCCATCAAGGTGCTCCTCGCGGATTCCACATTCCCCAGCTGCAGGTAGGCGTAGCCGAGCCAACTGGAGTAGTGGCCGCAGCCGACCGCGGGCTTGCCCGCGGCGGCGCGCGCGCGGTTGACATCGGCGATCGCGGCGACGTTGGCGTCGACGGTGGCTTGCCACATGCCGATCGCCAGGAATATGTGCGAGGTCATGTGCTGGGCGTGACCGGCGTCGGGCGCAATCTTGGCGTAGAGGCGCGCGGCGCGCAGCCCCAAGGGGGCGTGCGCCGGGTCATCGTAGCTGTGAATGAGGTAATGCAGCACGCCAGGATGGTCTCGATGACCGATCCATGCTTCCTCGAGCACGGCTGCGGAACGCATGTAGGTCGCGACGTCGCGACCGGCGTGTGCGGTACCGAGAATGGACAATGCATAGAATGCGGCGGCGTCGACGTCGTCCGGATAGCGTGCGTGCAGCTTGGCCATTGCGGCTTCGTAACGGAGGTCGCGATCTTCCTTCGTGCCTTCGCCATAGAGAATTTCAACTGCGTCGAGATAGGCCTTTTCGCGGTCGGTCTGCGCCTTGGAGCGGCGCAGCGTAGGCGATGGGGCAAGCCTCTCTAGCGCGGCGCGGGCCGATTTGAGATCCTGCTGCATCCAGACCGGATGGTTGAAGGTCATGGCCTCGCCCCAGTAAGCCATCGCGAAATTCGGATCCGCTGCTTCAGCACGGCGAAAAGCGGCCGCCGCGGATTCGTACTCAAAATCATGCAGCAGGGCAAGACCGGCCAGGAAGTCGGCCTGAGCCTTTGGAGCGCCTGAATTGGCAAACTCGACCTGGCCGTATTGGGGCGCGGCGGCCGCGGAAAGTGCGAGAAAGAACGCGGCGGCAAGCAGGACGCTCGATTTCAGAATGCAGAGCAGTTTCACCCTCCCCTCCCTTGTCGGCCGTGAGCGAGCACGTTCAAAATTGTCGGGCGGCGACGGGCATCATAAGACCTGCGGCGCCATCACGCGAATCGGCCGCTTCTGCCGCGAGTGTCTTTTCATACTCGCGAGTGCTGCGCACGCGCAGGAGGGTTGAGTGCCCAGCGTGCAGTAGACTATCGTATCGTGCGGCGGTTGGCGCTAACTGCCCGAACTGCGGGGTAAGCTTTGACGAATTGATGCCCAACGGAAGCCAAGGGAATGGGTGATTGGGATAAATCAGTTTCGTTTCTTAGGTGCAGAGAATGATTGGCTATACGTGGCGAATTGGCCTGGCGGTCGTTCGGGTCGCGGCCTGGGTATGGGCGGTTGTCGCAGGTATTGGGGGCTTGACGCTTCTCATCCATGAAGGGCCGTTGCCAGTCACAAATGGCTGGTTCGCGATGTTCTCGGGCGTTGCAGCCTGTCCACTTACTGCATCGCTCCTGCAAAAATATGCACGTATCACGATCCGCGGCTACGTTCAATTTGCGGTTGCGCTCGCGATTTTTATCGCCGGGCGTATCGCGGTCGCAGTGGTGCTTCACAGACCTCTCATTCCCCAATGTTCCGCCAAATGTTGGTAGGTAGTGGAGTCGAAGGGTCGCGCTCGTTGAACAAGAGTGTGGATCGTCCCGATGATTGAGATAAGGCAGCTTCGATCGCCGCCGGCGCAACCGCGCGTCGCTCGATCTCATTGCTAGGCGCGACCATGCCAACAAGCGATCAAGAATGGGAAGCCGTAGCGTCCTTATCAGACGTTCCATCGGCGCAAGTATTGGCGCAGCGGCTGATGTTCGAGGGTGTTCCAGCTCGCGTGATGTCCGACCCTCAGCTACTTGGTGAAGGCCGCAGTTGCGAGGTTCAAGTGCCAAGTGTCCTGGCGCACCGAGCGCGCTGGCTTATGTCTCAGACTCAGCTCACCGATGCCGAGTTGACGTTTCTCGCAACTGGCGAGCTCGGGGGCGACGATAATGCCGAGCGATAGCCTCGAACCAGCGCGATCGTCTTCAAATCGGTTCGAGCCGGATAGGAGGGGAAAGGATGTCGTTGACTCGATTCTGTAGTCGGGATGGTGGTGAGACGTGGCAACGATGCGCACCGTTTTAAGATCATACGAGCCGTTTTTTGGTGGCATCGTTGCCGTTCTTGCGGCCGCGCTTCTTTGCTATGTGTTGGTCGCGCCGGTTCGTCCGGGCTCACGCGCCGGGACAGCATACCTATTCTGGTATAGCGGTATGGGGCTCTCTTGGGGCCTGCTGCAAGTCATTGGGTATCGTCGGGCCAAGCGAGAGCATATCCAGTTGGAAGCGCCTTTGATGGACGCGGCATTAAGCTGCGTTCTTGTTGGGGTACTGTTGGCGCTGGTGACGGTATGCCTTTACGCATTGGCGCGGGACTCGCGCTATTCTGTTGCGACCGGGGGCGCTGCAGCTGTTCTTCTGTCAGTCGGTGCAATCATTGGCATTCGGCGTGGGACGTGGCGGTGAGAACCTTTGCGTCGGCGCTTGTATCTGGGCCGATTCAAGGGATCGAATTGCTCATGGCGCTATGGTGTACTCGTGTGAGTTACTCTGGAAAATTAGCGCTACGACGGTATGGGGCAGTGAGTTCTAAATGAGTGTCGACGGTCGCTATTGGTTTCGCGCGAAGCGGTTTGGGTTTGGGTGGGGGCTGCCTTGCTCGTGGCAGGGATGGACGTTCTTTTTGATCTGGCTTGGTGTGCTCATCTACTCTGCGCTAAAGCTCATCCACGGCCGGCCGCTCCTGTTTGCGCTCGTACTGGCGATTATGACGCTGCTATTTGTTGCGGTTTGCTACGTGAAGGGGGAGCCGCTGTCGGGCCGGGTGCAGTAATGGGAGCGCTGCCGACGTAACGGGAAATTGCCGCGGTAGAATGGCGGGGACGCATGACGCACCGCCAATCCCAAGGAGGGAGTTGATGATTGGGATGAAGCAGCTTTGTTTTGGGTCGGCGCAGCCACGCGGCGCTGAATCTCATTGTTGTTTCCGATGACGCGGTCAACTTTCGGAAAACATCTGTGGTTCCTCTTCGGCGAACGACTTTTGATTGCGTGCGTGCTGGCTTCGATTGCACCAGGTGCTTACTCAATTTGGCTGTTTCGGAAGTCCGACTATTGGGCGGGTCTTTTGATTGGCGTCGCTTGGCTTTTGTTCTTTCTCTTGCTCGCAACTACCATGCATCGCAAAGGCATCGTGCGCCTGGGGCTAAGCCTTACTGCGGCTGTGGCCGTACTCTTGGCATGGACGGTCGCCACCATTGAGATGGGGTAGTGTGCGAACCGTCAAACATTCGGTCCGAGCAATCACGGGTCTTGGTTAAGGCGTGAACTTCAATCCAGTTCAATGGCAGTGTACGAACGTCAAACAGGGAGGTTTGATTGCTTCCTTGTTCCTCATTGGCCTGGGTTGTGTATTCGTATGGGTGTGTTTCAGCAAGACGATCAAGCGACGGCGCTTGTATTCTCCTCAGCATGAGCTTGTTCCGTTGTCGGGCATTCAGAAGTTCGTGATATTGCTGGTGGGGCTGGATGCTCTGTACATGGGCTTGAAGCTGCTTGTTTGCCAATAGCGTGCGGCCCGATCACAGCGGCTGTGGCTTCCGATGTCGGATCTGGATTGCGCGAGGATCGTGTACCAATAGGGGGCGGCACGGGGTATAAACAATAGTCAGGATCTTGCAACTCGTTTCACTATCGCAGGGAGAGCCAATGGCAAAGCGCATCTTAAGAATCGCACCCTGGTCAGCCGGCAGGCTGTTTGCAGTCATCTATTTTTTCTTCAGCTTTCTTTTTATTATCCCGATGGCTCTTATATTGAGCTTTGCGCCAATCCCGGCCGCGTCAAAACCGCCCATCGGTCCCGGCGTGCTGATGCTCCTGCCATTTGTCTACGCGTTGGCAGGGCTGCTGTTCGTGGCCCTGGCATGTGCTTTCTATAATCTGGCCGCAAAGTTTGTTGGCGGATTGGAAGTGACCGTCGTTGATGAGCCCGAGGCGTGATAATCGGGTGGAGCGGTGGCTCTTGCGGGATATCCTGGCGATGCAGGCGGAGTGCGGAGCATCTTAAGACCCCTTCGTGGGTTTCCGCATGAGTCTTGAGGAGACGCACATTGAAATTGCAGGCAAGTCCGTCGAGCGGATTCGGTACGGCCGTGAGAGTGAGGATTGGGGCGCCGATGTAGGCCCATGCCACGACTGCGGGGCGACGAAGGGTGAACTGCACAAATGGGGCTGTGACGTTGAGCGTTGTCCGGCCTGCGGCGGGCAGGTGATTTTTTGTGGATGTGAGGATTAACTCGACTTTATCTTAGAGGAACTCGGTGGACATCACGGCTGCGTCTTTCCGCGATAAAACGATAGAGTCCTTTGCCGTCACCTACGATTGGGTGGCGCAATCTCATGCAGCCGATATCATAGTCCGAGAGAATGACGGAAGCCTGCACAGGTACCGCGTCGTTGGGCTCAGCCAAGTGAATGTCAGTGAGGATTTTAACCACCTTGCCGAAATTGAATTCTGCAGCCTCATTAGGAACCCGGGGCGCATCTATCTCAGCTTTGACCCTTTCACAGAGGGGGGCGAGTCGGATCGTGATAACTTTTCGTTTGTAGGCCGTGACATTATCGAGCTTGACTAGGGTGAAATTCAAACAATCGGTACGAACGATCGCGGGTCGAGAATCACGGACTTCAGGAGGGATGAAACGCTGATCTATTTGATCAGGATGACTGCGCCCTTGTGGCGCTTCGCGGCTGTGGCGAGTCCGCGATCGGCGGTCATTAGGCTAAGATTCTCGGTGATGGCCATGCTGAGATGCAGGGCATCCAGGGTATGCAACACGATCTTCGGGGCGCTGATCAACTGACGGGCTTTGAGCAAGTGCTCGGTCGTCACGGCAATCCGGCGGTAGGAACCTTCGGCGATATGGGTACTGAAAAGCTTGAGAATCTCTTGGGCTTGGGCTGCGGTGATTTCCTTGAGGCGGCGCTTTTTGGCAATCAGAGAAACAAATTCGACCTCGCTCAAACTGCTGATGACCGGTGTTTTGACGCGTCGAAGGGCATTCTCGGCGGCGGCGCTCATGGTTTCGGGGCAGTAGTAGGCGCCTAGGACGCTGCTGTCGATGTAGGCACTGTCAGCGGGCATTGCGTTCGTCGCGCAGTAGTTGCGCGGCCGGAGTTCCGACCTTTAAGCCCCTGCGGAACTCGGCGAGTGAGGGCAGTGCTTTCGCAGTTTTCGGCGCTGCGATCAGTTTCGCCACGGGCTTGCCTTGGCGGGTGATGATGACTTCCTCGCCGGCTTCGGCGCGGTCGATGAGTCCGGGCAGCTCCTGGCGGGCTTGCTTGATTCCGACGTGTTTCATGGCTATCCTCAAGGTGTACACCGAAAGTGTACGCCGGCTGGGTTGCGCGTCAAGGGACTCAAAAACTGGATTTTGAAGAGTTGGCGGGTTAATCAATGTAGACCGGTAAAATACCGGTACACGTCTTTCACTTGGGGAAGGCTGTACGGCCCGACGAAGAACACCTCGGGAGGCGCTCGTGACGATGCAGACATATTTGGATCCGACTCAGGAGCAGGGGCGAGCCTTCTTCACTCGAAGCATTGCCGGCAGCGTGATTATGCTGAACTTGCTGCGATTTCGAGCCACCGCCGACTATTCGGCGGCGCGCGCCTTGATGCCAGGCGCGCCAATCTCTGGCGAAGAGGCCTACCGTCTCTACATGGAGCATACGCTTCCCTTCCTTAAAGCCTCTGGCGGAGAAGTGTTGTTTTACGGTTCCGGCGGCGAGTTTCTCATTGGCCCGCCGAATGAGCGTTGGGATGCGGTCATGTTGGTCCGCCAGTCAAGTGTTGCCTCTTTCTTAGCGTTTGCATCCAATCGAGGCTATTTGTCTGGATTGGCGCACCGCGTGGCTGCGCTGGAGGATTCACGTTTACTGCCATTGACCGATGAGAGGGCGTGAAAATCGATTGGAGGATCAGGGGAACTCAAACCATGCGTACGCCGCTATTTCTTCTCGTAGGTATGGAGGGTGGATGCTTATCCACGGCAAGTGTCACTGCGGCAATATAGCCTTTGTGCTTGATTGGCCGGGGGCACAGTCTGAAATAGCCGCACGCGAATGTACCTGCTCGTTTTGTGTCAAGCACGGGGGAGTTTGGACTTCCGATCGTGACGCAAAGCTTTTGGTCACCCTGCAATCTCCTACCGTCGTTTCAAAGTACGCGTTTGGAACGAAGACTGCCATATTTTATATTTGTAACCGCTGTGGTGCGGTGCCAATTGTCACGAGTGAAATAGCGGGGCATCTTTACGCCGTCGTGAATGTCAACACATTTGAGAACTTGGAATCGCTGCATTTGCGCAAGCAACCTGTCAGTTTTGACGGAGAGGAACAGCAGTTGCGTCTTGCGCGTCGAGAAAGGCATTGGATCCCTGATGTGCGCATTGGGGAGGGCACTGCCCGAGCAGTGGTTCGATGAGGGCTGGGAGTAAGGGGACAAGGTGGACGAATAAATGGCAACGCGACCGATGACGAGACAAAGGAAACGCGGGGCGCCGGTCGCAAGATTGAGGCGCGCGGCGACCGAGACTGCTTTGACGAGCTTTGACGATATTCGAAAGATTGCCCATGCGCTGCCCGGTGTTGTGGATGGCACTTCATACGGCACTCGCGCACTCAAAGTGGGTGGCAAGCTCTTTGCGCGCGTGCATCAGAGCATGGATTGCGTTGTTCTTCGCTGCGAATTCTTGGATCGAGAAATTCTGATGCAATCTGCTCCGGATGCATTCTTCATCACTGATCACTACCGGGACTATCCGTGGATTCTCTTGCGTCTCGGTGTGGTAGACAAACGCGTCCTGCCCGAACTGATCGAGCGGGCTTGGCGCTTGGTGGCATCGAAAACTCTAATCAAGAAGCAAGACGAGAGACCGCTTTCATGAGAGAAGTCGCCATTTCGCAGTTCTTCGTCAAGTACATCGTGATTTGGGTGGCCGTCTGCTGCCTCGCGGTTGCCATTCCGGTTCGGGATCGAAAGCGATTGATGCCGGAGTGGCGGGAGTATTGGCGGTTTTTATCTGTGCCGTGGAAGTTGTGGCTGTTCGGGCCTGTGCTGCTCCGGGCGCTTCGGCCAATCTTCGCGCGTGAACGACAGCTGGGATCTGATGGGGGCATTGAGGGCGTGGGCAAGCTTTGGGCAGGTGGCTAGCTTGAGAATTCGGCGCGCGGATTTCGGCGAGGAATCGATTCTCCGCGAACTTCGGCTTGAGGCGCTGTCCGATGCACCCATTGCATTTGGGTCTACGTATGAGAAGGAGCTGGCACGAACAACCGCGGACTGGCAACGATGGATGTCGCCGGGCGTGACCTTCATTCTGTTCGAACCCGAGGAAGCACGGGGCATGGTCGCGGGCATACGCGATCAAACCGATCCTGCCGTCGTTCATTTGATGGCGATGTGGCTGCATCCAAAGATTCGTGGATCGGGAGGTGCCGCTGAGCTCGTGGCGGCGGTTGTCGCTTGGGCGCAGTCTGAAGGCGCAAAGCTAGTGCGGCTCAAGGTCATCGAAGGCAATGACCGTGCCCGGCATTTTTACGAGCGCATGGGCTTTTGCGCCACCGGTCAATGCGAAGTTCGCGAGCGTGACGGGCTGATTGAGATCGAAATGGAGCGTAGTCTCGATCATGCCGTGCGGCAGTGATGTGTCCGAGACCCTTACTTAGAGTGATTTGAGCGGTGGCGATGCTGCGGATAGAGACTAAGCCTTGAGCCAAAAACAGAGGACCACATGAAGCCGTTACCGCCTCCTGATGATGCGATGACATGTGATGACGCGGTAGAGGTTTTAAGAGGCTGGGTGGTCGGTGAAGACCTTCAGGTTTCTCTCGCTTTTGAGGCCTTTGGGAATAATCCAGAACTTTGGGGTCAATTGTTGGCGCAAATTGCCGGACACATAGCCGATTCGATGAATACCGAGGGTTATGGGAGCCGCGACGGGATCTTTGCGAAAATCCGCCATAGCATGGTGGTGAACATGGAAAATCTCTTTGCGGGATTGCATGGGACGGTGCGGGGTCCGGTGCAATGACGGTGGACCATCAGTGTGCCGCACTTTCGCTGCAAGGTCAGCGCCGCGACGAGCAGTACAACTTGCCGCCCGATACTCGCGCGATCGAGATTGCCTCGCCGGGAGAGTATCGGCTTCGCGCAACAGGGGAGGTTGTCGTTGATCCGCACTACACCGCAATGTTTTCAATTCAAAAGCAGGCGCAGCAGGGGAAATGAAGCGTAGCGTTAATGGTACGAACGGCTCCGCCAGTCGAAGGGGGACATATGCATTATTTGCTTTTCTATGATTTCGTTCCTGATTACGTTGCGCGGCGCGCGCCGTTTCGAACGGCGCATCTTTTGGCGGCTTGGAAATCGCAGGAGAGGGGCGAGCTTGTTCTAGCCGGAGCGTATGAGGATCCGGTGGATGGCGCGGCGCTGCTGTTTTGCTGCGATTCGAGCGCCGTCCCGGAGCGCTTCGTTGCGTCGGACCCATACGTGATCGGTGGTCTTGTAACGCGCTGGCATATTCGCAAATGGACTACGGTGGTGGGGAAGGACGCGACTGATCCTGTGCGGCCCTAGGCGCGTAATTGCTTACGCTGCAATTTTGGCTGCAAGCGCTTGGCGCTCGTGCTCCTTCAGGTCCCAGTGCCAGTCGTGACACTCCGCATAGGCGCGGATGGGCGTGCCTTTGTCGAGGGATTCCTTGATTTGGGTGACGCTCAGCGCGCAAGGCCACTCCGTGCCGCAGATCGGGCATTTGACGGGAAATTTGAGTAGGCGTTCGGTCACGGCGGTGCGCTCTCACAACTGGATGCAGCAATTCTACTCGTGGCCGGCTTGAAACGCGCATGGATTGCAGTGCATGTGCATCGAGCGCTCGGCCCTATGCCGGCAGGGCAATGGCGCGTTGGTAAAAAAATCCCGTAAGTTCAGTTCACGCGGGTCTGGTCGGAGATCCAGTTGACTTCCCAGTTTTTGCCGCCGTCGTTCGAGTACGATTGCTCGAAATGTGGTTTGGACATCACCGCTGACCAGTCGAACTTAACCAGGACGCTTTTGTCATCGAGCAGGTCCTGCGCGTAGAACTCGCCATGACCCGCCTTGAACTGTCCGATTTGCGGCACCACCACGAGTCCGTCCTTGCTATTGGCCCAATACAGGCGCCACTCGTGCGTCTTGGGATTGAAGAGGCGTACCGTGAGACCCTCGATGTGCTTCGTGGGACCCTGTAAATTGATCGTGTCGAGCTGGGCGCGACCGTGCCAGAGCGGCTTGCATTCGCCGGGTCCTGTGTAATCGACCCACTGAGTTGAGCCGCTGAGAGCCGGCCGTGCCTTCAAGTGAAAACTCCAGCGCCCCAAAAACGGCTCGAAATCGCGTTGTCCGGGCTGCTCACCTGCTGTTCCCGCGCCTGACGAGGTCGCGTCCTCGGCATCGCCGATGCGCGTCATGTCCGAGATCCAGTTGAGGTCCCAGCTCCTGCCGCCATTCTCCGAGTGCGCCTGCTCGAAATGCGCGGAAGTCGGTGTGATCTTGGACCAGACGTAGCGCACCAGGGTGCTCTTGCCGTCGGAGTTGTCCAGCGCATAGAACTCGCCCTGTCCGTGATCGAACTTGCCAACTTGCGCGCTCGACAGGATTCCGTCGCGACTGTTCGCCCAATACAGACTCCATAAGTGCGTTACCGGGTTGTAGGTACGCAGCGTCAGTCCTTCTAGGCCGTTCGGACTCTCGGTGAAAAACTCGTCGAGATTGGCGCGACCGTCCCAGACTTTGCGATAGATTCCGTAGCCGGTAGACTCCGTCCAGCGGCCGGTTGCCGGCTCCTTGCGCTTCAAGTGCACCTTCCAGCGTCCGAAGAGAAAGTCGAAGTCGTGTTGGCCGTTGCGCTCCGCGCTCGCGGCCGGCGGCGAATCGGCCGCTACTGCTCGCGGCGCGGGAAGGCCCAGCCATAAGGCAAGGAGAGGTGCGGCCATTAAGGCGCAGTCTGCGATCTTCGTTCGGCTTTGATGCATGATGCTCCATCCGTGATTCACGTGCGTTTGAACTCCCAGTTCATGCCCTGCGCTATCAGTCACACATTAGGCCCACGGCGCATCGTCGCATAGCGATAGTTCTTGACCTTCATCTGAAGCTTAGCTTCAAATGACGCGTGCCGAAAACTCTGCCGCCCCTGGAATCTCTGCGCGTACTTGCCACCTGCGTGCGGCTCGGGAATTTCTCGCGCGCCGCCGCGGAGTTGGGGATCACGCCAACGGCCGTGAGCCAGCGCATGCGCGCCCTCGAGGGGCAAATTGGTGTGACTCTGTTCCGGCGTCACGGACCCAAATTGACCACCACCGATCAGGCGCGGGCACTCGGACAACGTATCAACGAGGCCCTCAGTCTGGTGCACGGCGCGGTCGATGACTGTCGTCGCATCAAGCAGCCGCTGCGCATTACATGCGCGCCGACGTTTGCCGCGCGCTGGCTGGTACCGCGCCTGGTGAGCTATCAGACCTTGCCAAGCGCCAGTGCTATCACGCTTGACGCGACACAGACACTGTCGCCGCAGGGCTCTTTCGACGTCGCCATTCGGAGCGGATGCGGTCCGTGGCCGGGCTATGAGTCGGTGCGATTGCTTTCCGATGACGGCACGCCGATGTTGAGTCCGAAGTGGACGCCGCCCATCGGTCGCATGACGGTGAAGAAACTGTTGCGCGTGCCCTTGATTCCAGATTCGCGCTGGGCAGAGTGGTTCAAGTTGGCCGGTGTTCCGAACGCCAAGCCGAAATTCGTTGCCGCGCGATTTCCCAACTATGAACTCGAAGCGCAGGCGGCGGTTCAGGGGATCGGCGCCGCGCTGCTGTCACCCGATCTTTTTACGCAGTTTATCGCGCAGGGCGCGCTGCTGGCCCCCTTCTCGTCCAGGGTGGAAGGTCCCAGCAGCTATTGGATGCTGTGGACCAAGCAGTGCGCTCAGGCGCATTTCCTCGGTTGGATGAAATTGCAATTCGGCATCGCGTAACTGCGGGGGCTCGAATAGGCCGACGGGCTAGGCGTGCGTTCCAACCAACGCCGCGCCTCATCCATGTAGCAGTTGACTCGGTAGCGGTTTTCGTGAGGTTCGTCATGACAAACCAGCGCGTTTCGAGCGCAGAATCGTGAATTCGGTGCGGCTGCTTTCATGTTACTTTGAGCCGCATCAGTGCTCTTCAGAGGGAGAGAAAGTATGACCTTCCGCCGTGCCCTTGCCTTGTGCCTCATTACGGCAGCATTGGCCAGTTGCAATGGAACAACGCCGGGCTGCTCTAAATGTGCGCCGACCACGGTCAATTTGACGGGCACGGTGAGCGGCTTGGTTGGCTTCAGGCTGGCGCTGCAGAATGATTCGACAGTGCTAAGCATACCGCTCAACGGGGCCGACGCGAACGGCAGCCAGACATTCGGTACCGTAAATTCGAATACGGCGTACAACATTACGGTCAAGACTCAACCCACCAGCCCGTCGCAAACCTGCGTGGTGGCGAACGGCATGGGCACGACCGGCACCAGCGAGGTGACCGATATCGAAGTGAGCTGCACCACGAACCCGCCGCGCTTTTTGTATGTTGTCAATCGCGGCTCGGGCGACGTTTCGGGCTATACCATCGATCCCGCAACCGGCACGTTGACTGCGATCGCCGGCTCGCCGTTCGCGGCCGGCGGCAATCCCGTGGCCATCGCGGTGGATGCCACCGGCGCCTATGCCTACGTTGTCAATCAACTGAGCGCGAATATCTCGGCTTTCACGATCGATCGTACCACCGGCGCCCTCACGGCTGCCGGCGCCGCACCGATCGGCACCGGGTCGAGTCCGACGGCGGTGGCCATCGATCCGACGAGTTCTTATGTGTACGTCACGGGCGGCGGCAACAGCGGAACTGTTTCAGCCTACGCCATTACCGCCGGCACCGGCGTGCTCACCGCCGTGACGGGAGCGCTCACCGCGGCGGGCCGATTGCCCTCCGCCGTGACCGTGGATCCATTCGGCGAGTCTCTTTATGTTACCAATCAATCGGACGGCACCTTTGCCGCTTATTCGATTTCCTCCGGCAACGGCACGCTCACTTCCGAACCGAATTCGCCATTTCAGTGCGGGGCAAGCCCGAAAGCGTTGGCGATGGATCCCACCGGCAACAATCTTTATGTCGCGAATTCCGCAGCGAACACGCTGACCGGCATCAACGGCCTGCCTGTCAGCGCCGGCGCTCCTCCAGGCACCATCAGCGGCTCGCCCTTCGCGACGGGGATCACGCCCTCTTCCATCGCAGTCGATCCGGTGGCGAACACGGTGTATGTCGCCGATCAAGGCGCGAATACCATATCGGGATTCAAGATCGGCGCTGCCGGCACGCTCACGGCAATACCCGGATCGCCATTCACTGCGGGTATGCAGCCCTCCGCGGTGGCGGTCGATCCCACGAGTCTATTTGCCTACGCCGCGAACTCAAACTACAACACGGTATCCGCGTACGCGCTTGATCCAAAGTCCGGCGCACTGACGCCGCTGACCGACTCGCCGTTCGCCACGGGATTGATCCCGGTCGCAATGGCGATCAGCGACTGAATTGCGGGTGCGCGAGAATCGCCTCGCGCCACGAATCATCTTTCTCCGTGCTGCCGAGGGAACCTGCGCCTCGCTGCGCGCCCACTTCGCCAGCCATTCCTGTCCCAACAACTCGCGGCCATGCGGTGGCGGCCGCGGCCCGCGGCGACAGACCGATGGTGGTCTCCGCCTTTGGACCCGTGCCGCAGCCTTTGGCAACGTAAAAGCCGGCCGCCAGCATCGCGGCGCGAACGCTGGTGGAATAGGTGTAGGTAAAGAGCTCCGCCGGCTTGATCCGCGCAGGCGCTCGCCAGTTCGCGAAACGCATTCAGGGTCCACAGTGCGCTGTCGGTCTTGAACGAGAACGGGTCAAAAAAAATGATATCGGGCGGCGGCGCCTCGAACTTGCGCACCGCAAAGTCGCCGCTCTGCAGCAGCCATTCGATGCCGCTACCGCGACTGCTCCAACGGTTAGCGCGGAGCAGCGCCCGGGGGCGGCATGGCGCAGATGAGTGAACCACGCCGGGTGATCAAGCGCGAGCTTCAGTGAATCCAGATCATTTTCGAAGCTCACAGCGTTAGCGGCCGCGCGTGCCGCAGGCCGGCTAAATCCTCTACCGCAAGGATGGCTGCCATGGCATTGGCGGCCGCGCCCAGCCCCACATCCCACACCACCAATGGCGCGGCCGTTCGGGATTGGCCGCGGGATCTTTAAGCCGCTCTACCAAGCGCGACTGCTCCACGTACAGGGATTGCGCCTCCTGCGCAGGCTCGCAGCCGGTGTGCATGACTTCGCCGGAAACAGTGTCGCGAATATATCCCACGCCTTCTTTCACCACCACTTCGTAGCGCCCGCGCTTGCGCTTGCGTTCGCGCAGCACCGCCTTGGTCACATGACGCGGGGCTTTGCCATAGCTGTCGCGCGCATCGAGCACACCGCGCTGCGCGCGGTAGTACGTCAGCCATGTCCCGGCGAGGATGTGTTCGCGCATGGTGCGCATCAATTGCAGGTAGAAATGGATATTGTGCAGACCGAGCAGTTGCCATCCGGTGATTTCGTGCACGCGCTGCAGATGAAACAGATAGGCGATCGAGTAGGTCTTGCAGGTGTAGCAATCCGCAGGCGGGATCGATGGGGCCTTCCATGCCGCGATAGGCGGCGCGCCGCAGATCGCGCCTGCCCAAACTCGTGAATGCCACACCTTGCTTGGCGAGCGAGGTCGGCAGAATGCAGTCGAACATGTCGACGCCCCGATGCACGGCTTCGAGCAAGTCGCGCGTGGTGCCGACGCCCATCAGGTATCGCGGACAGTCCTGCGGCAAAAATTCGGTCACGATGGCGGTGCAATCCTCGCGCTGCGCGCCGCTCTCGCCTACCGCGAGGCCGCCGATGGCATAGCCGTCGAAAGGCATTTGCGCGATGGCGCTTGGGCGCTCTCGATGCGCAGGTCCTCGTAGCTCGCGCCCTGCACGATGCCGAACAGCGCCTGCGGGCGAGTCGCCGCGCGCCGCCAGGCTGCGCTGCGCCCAGCGATGCGTCAGCTGCATCGCGTCGCGGGCCGCGCCGTGCTCCACCGTCGAGGGCACGCATTGATCGAGCACCATCATGATGTCGGCGCCGATCGCCTTCTGCGTCTCGATGCTGCGTTCCGGACTCAATCGAATCAGCGCTACTGTCGGTGTAGCTCACGAATTCGGCATAGTCCTCGCACAGCGTGCGGCTTCCGGGCAGCGAGAAAATTTGGTAGCCGCCGGAGTCGGTCAGCACCGCGCGCGGCCAGTTCATGAACCCACGGATGCCGCCGAATTTCTCGAAAAGTTCTAGACCGGGTCTTAATAGCAGGTGGTAGGTGTTGGCCAGCAGGACCTGGGCTCCGCTTTCGAGGAGATCTTCGCGGCGCTGCGATCGGACCGCGGCATGCGTACCCACGGGCATGAAGGTGGGGGTGAGCACCTCGTGGTGCTGTGTGGTGAAACGCGCGGCGCGGGCGCTCGAATTTGCGGCCGTGGCTTCGAGCGTGAAATGCAGCCGCCCTGTGGCGGCGCCCGTCACTTTACCGCGAGCTTCGCGGATGACACCACGCGTTTGACATGATCGAACTCGGGCCGCGCGGACTGCGAGCCGTTGTCGGTTACTTTCAGCAACTCGGCGTAGTAGCGCCGCGCTTGCGGCGCATCTCCGGCCGCTTCGGCTGCAAGACCTGCATTGAATAGCCCATTGAAGCGATTCGGACTCAAGGTCAGCGCCTTCTTGTACTCGGCGAGCGCGTCTTTGGGACGGCCGAGCTCGAGCAATATATCGGCGAGCATTTCGCGCGCGGGAATATCAACCTCGCCCTGCCCCACCTTGTCCTGAAGATCCGCGGCGTCTTGCATCCGCTTGAGCGCATCGGCCGGTTTGTTTTCCGCGAACGCGATCCACGCCAGCATCTCGCCGCGTTCGATGCGCGCGCCGGTCGAGTCTGCAAAGTAGGCATGCCTTCCATGTTTGATCTTGGCGATCAGCGCATCATAGTCAAGCAAATCGGCTTGCGCTTGCTGCGCCTGATGCAGATGACCGGCTGCCACGCTGCGCGCCCAATAGGTCAGGGTCTGAGTTTCCGGCGGTGCACCCGCCACCGCCTGCAGCGCCGCGGCGGTTTTCCAATCGCGCATTTCCAAGCTGTAGAAAATCGGCAGCTTGGTGCGGTAGTAGGGAAACATGCCGGTCATATAATGTTCGCCCATGTCCGACATCGTTTCGAAGTGCGCGATCGCCGCGGCGGATTCGTCGATCACGGCTTTGGCCCGAGCCTCTTGGCCGCTCTGCAGGTAGGCATAGACCAAGAAATCGTCCGAATGGAACTGATCCATGGCGCCGCTTTGCTTTCTGCTCTCGGCGGCGTGCGAGGCAGCCACGGAAGCCAGGTTGGCATCGATGTCGGCCTGCCACATTCCCAAGCGCGCGAAGATATGGCCCGGCATGTGGACCGCATGCGGTGCGGAGGCGGCAATCTCGCCGTAGTGCCTGGCGGCCGCCAGGCCGTCCTGCGCGAGCGCCGGGGTATCGCAGGCGTGAATGGTGTAATGCACCACGCCGGGATGATCGGGAAATTGTGCAAAGAGCGGCCTCAGCACCGCCATCGCCTTGCGATTCAGCCTCAGGCTGTCGTCATTGGGCGCCTTCGACGCCAGGAGCGACAGCGCGTAGAACGCGCCTGCATCGGTGTCTTCGGGGTAATTCTGATAGAGCTTGCCCATGGCGGCGGCGTAAGCCTCCACGCGCGCCTGATAGTCGTGCGGGCCTGGCCCATAGAAGGCGCTCAATGCCGCCACGTAGGCGCGCTCGCGCGCGCTCTTCGCCGGGTGCGCCTGCGCCGCTTGCATCTCGCGCGATCCTCTAGCGATCGTAGCCTCGGCCGGCCGGTCCCAGATTTGGTGGTACAAGCTCATCGCGACGCCCCAGTGCGCCATCGCGCAGGCAGGATCGGTCTTGGCGATCTGCTCGAATTGGCGCTGCGCCTCTTGGTACCAAAAGTCGTGCAGCAGCGCGACGCCGCGAACGAATGAGGTTTGAACCGCCGGCGCGCAAGTCACCGCGAAGGAAACCGTTCCCAGGCGCTCAGCGGAGGCCTGCGCGGCGGGCGATGCCACCGACTGCGCGGCGGCCGATGTGCTGGGGGACGCAGCGGGCGGTGTGCTGGGGGACGCAGCGGGCGACGCGGCGGGTGACACCAGGAAGGAGAAAGCCGCCAAAATAAGTGTTTTCATAGCGGCGGATTGTAAGACATGGCTTGCCCTGACAGCAGAAAAATTGCTACCGCTGAACGGGCTCGCGGCGCCTCGAGCGCACTTAAGGGAGAGCGGTGCGGTGCTACGCCAACGATCCGCCGCTCTCGGCCCAGTCCTTGAAGGCGCCGAGGTTATAGACACGTTCGTAGCCCATGTCCATCAGCACCTTGCCCGCCAGGGCGGCGCGGCCGCCCGAGGCGCAGTACAAGATGATGGTCTTGTCCTTGGAAAAGCTCTTGTCATGGTAAGGCGATTCAGGGTCGGCGCGAAATTCCAGCATGCCGCGCGAGACGTTCACGCTGCCGGCGACTCGGCCGCTCTTGTCCACTTCCGGGGCATCGCGCACGTCGACTATCAGGGTGTTGCCCTTGGTGATCATCTCCCGCGCCTGCACCGGCGTAATGCGCGGCACTGCAGCGTTGGCGGCATCCATCATTCGCTTGACGTTGGTGGCCATGTCGTTGCTCCGCTGAATATCCAAAGTGGGGTGCCGATTGTGCATGTCAGATAGAGTTTGCGCTAATACAGGTTAAAGTAGGGCCCCAAAGCGGCTGCGCACATGTCCACCGAACCCTCAAAATTCGACCGTCCACCGAAGACTCTCCGGGGCGTGCGGGAATTCAACGCCGCCAAGGGAATTTTGCTGTTCTTGATCGGTGCGCTGCTCTATGTGGGGCATGCCGCATTCATTCCGGTGGCGCTGGCTATGCTCGCCGGTCTCATTTTGTCGAGTCCGGTGGAGGCGCTGTTCCGCCTCGGGCTGCCGCGAGGCCTGGGTGCCGTCTTGATCCTGGTGGCGGCGCTCGCCGCGGTGGGGGGATTGGTGGCGCTCATCTGGACCCCGAGCCAGGAGTGGTATGCATCGGCTCCGCACACGCTTTCCGTGATCCAGCGGAAATTCACGCCTGTGGCGCGGCTGATGAGCCACATCGAGCAATTGACCGACCGGGCGGGAAAGGTTGGTGCGCCCAATTCGACCGAACCCACGGAAGTGGCCGCCCCGCAAGAGAGCACCTCGCGCATTCTTCTCTCGACCGTGCGCAATACGGCCATCGGCTGGGCAACCTTCGTCATCATTACGCTGTTTCTTCTGGCCGGTGGACCGCCGATGGTCGCACGCATGACGGCCGCTTTTTTCGATCATCTCAAGGCCCATCACGTGCAGAGCTATATCGAAAGGGTGCGCGCCGAGGTCGGTCATTTCTACGTTATCACCGCGTTGATCAATTTAGGGTTGGGGATCGCGACCACGCTGGTCATGATGGCCTGGGGAATGCCCACGCCCTACCTGTGGGGCGCCGTTGCCGCGCTCTTGAATTTCATTCCCTATGCCGGCGCGACCACCACGCTTCTCGTGTTGACGCTGGTGGCCATTGTGTCGTTCGAGGGACTTGGGCACGCGGTCGGCGTCGCCTTCAGCTACTTGGGCCTGTCGGTGATCGAAGGGCAAATTGTGCAGCCGCTGCTGGTGGGCCGGCGGATGGATGTGAACCCCCTGCTGATCTTCCTCGGCCTGTGGTTTGGCGGGATTTTTTGGGGAATCGCCGGCGTGATACTCGCCACGCCCATTCTGGTGGCCCTGAAAGTGATCGCGGAAAATGCGATCCATGGCGAATCGATGATGCAGTTCTTGGGACCGAACGATCCGGCGCCGGATCGGTTCGAAAAACTGCGCAAGGCCGCTAAAATTTCCTGACGCGAATGCGTTGCGGATGGTTGATCTTAAGGATGAAATGCATGCCAAATTTTACGCGCGAGCTCAAGTTCCCCCGTGAGGTGTGCTGCGCGCTGGCGCTGGCGCCGGCGCTGGTGCTCGCCGCGCCGCTCGCTTGCTATGCACAGCAGCACCTGCGCGACGCCGAAATTCACGACGCCGATACGTTGGCGTGGTGGCATACGACCGTAGCGCTGTCCAACGACGGCATGGAAGGCCGCGATACCGGATCGGCGGCCTACCAGCGCGCAGCCGACTACGTCGCGAGCCGCTTCAAGGCGGCGGGATTGTCGCCGGCCGGCGAGAACGGCAGCTATTTCCAAGCCGTGCCGATGCACGAGATCGACGTTGTGCCCGACGGTACGCGCTTCACGCTCGTCGGCGCCCAGGGTGCGGAAACGACCCTGAAGTTCTTGCAGCAAATCACGATTGCGGCGGCCGACAACCTCGCGGCTCGATTCGAAGCGCCGCTGACCTTTCGCGGCTATTGCGGCAAGGAGGCCATGGCCGACGTCGCCGGAAAAATCGTCGTCTGCTTCGGCACGCAGCGCGCAGGTCTGCCCAACGGTTCGGTGCGCGCGGCCAATGCCCGCGAGGGCGGCGCGCTCGGCCTCATCAGCGTCGATGATCCCTACTTTACCATTGAGCCGCCGCGCTGGCCTTATGCCTACGCGCGCAGCGTCACGCTGCGTACACCGCAAACGGCGCAGACGCATGCTGCGCCCATGCCAAGCATGCGCCTGAGCGCGGAGGCCTTTGCCACCCTGCTCGCCGGCACCGGTCAAGATGCCGCCGCGATACTCAAGGCGGGCGGCTCGAAGCAGCCGCTGTCGAATTTCGAAATTCCCGGCGCGCTGCGCGTCCAGGTGCATGTCACAGAGCGCGACATCAGCTCGCCCAATATTATCGCTGCGCTCCCGGGCAACGATGCGAAACTGAAAAGCGAGTTCGTCGTCATCGCCGCGCACCTCGACGGTTATGGGTACGGCACCCCGGTCAAAGGCGACAATCTTTACAACGGCACGCTCGATGATGCGGCGTACGTCGCGCTGCTGATCCAGGCGGCCGACGACCTGAAGGCGCGCCGCTTGCACGCGCCGAAGCGCAGCCTGCTTTTCATTGCCTTCACGGGCGAGGAAAAAGGCTTGCTCGGCTCGCGCTGGTTCGTGGATCATCCGACCGTGCCCGCCGCGCAACTGGCCGCGGACGTGAATCTCGATCAGCTGCGGCCGCTGTTTCCGCTGCACATTCTGACGGCGGAGGCGCTCGGCGACACCACCCTCGGCGCAACCGCACGCGCCGTCGCGGCGCCCATGCACATCGAGATCCGCCCGGACTTGGAACCGGAGCGCAATCTACTGTTGCGCGCCGATCAGCGTCCGTTCCTCGGCATTCATGTGCCGGCCATCAGCTTCATCTTCGGCTACGATCCCAACACGGAGGCGGAGAGGCGCTACCGCGAGTGGTATCAGATCCGCTATCACCGGCCGCAGGACGACATTACGCAGCCCATGGATTTCGCGGCCGCGGCGAAATTCAACACGTTTTTCTACCGGCTGACCCTCACCATCGCCAATGATGCGAACCGCCCGGCGATCTACCCCACGAGTTCATTCGCCGCGGACAAACACTAGTCGCCGCGGACAAACACCAGGTCCTCGCCTTCACGCCGGTCGACGAAATCGACGATTTTATTGGCGGCATCGCGCCGGAATATTTTTCGGTCGCGCGGGTGCCCAGGTACGAAGAACACGTCGGCGGATTCTTGCGCCAGCGTCACGCTTGGCAATCCCTGGCGCTCGCCGATGAGATGATCGCCTTCGCGGCGGATCACGTAGGAGAGATCGGGCGCCGCGCGGTAGCGGCCTTCATACTGCGCCAGCAGATTTGGCTCTGTCTTGATGGCAGGCGGATCTTTGGCCACGACGTATACATGCACCAACGCGAGACGCCAGCCGGCCCCTTCTTTGACCCAGGTCTCGGTCATCAGGTAATCGGCCCGCAGCGGGATGCCGTGATAGTTTTCGCGCTCATCGTCCTTGTGAACCACCAGCGCGACCTGACCATGGATTATGGCTTGGTAATCGACGATGGCAATGTGCCCGCTCGAGCCCGCCGGCAGCGGTTTCAATGCACTCAAGAATTGCGCGCGCTTCATGACCGCGCCGTTTTCGTCCACGTAGATGGCGTCGCGGCTAAGCAGCCGGTCCCAGACGGCTTTGTCGCCCGGCGCAATGGCGTCGAGCAGCGCCTGGTCATCCGCGCGCAATTGGTTCCGAAGCGGTGCAAGATTCGGATCAGCGGCGGCGGACGCTACGGCGGCGATGACTAGAAAGGCGCACAGCATTCAAGGATCATACCGCCACTGTGGTTGTCGCGCCGCCAGGAAGCAGCGAAACGGGCCTGCTCTTGGCCCGCGCCACGAACCAGGAGCAAGCCGCGCGCATCGGCGATCAAACCGGCGGCCGGGTGTTTTTGTTCTTGTACACCGACGATTTTTGGCGCGACTACATCGCTTACAAAGCCAAAGGCGTTGAGTTCGTCCGCGAGCCGAAGCAAGAGAGTTACGGCATGGTCGCGGTGTTCAAAGACCTGTACGGCAATCTCTGGGACCTGCTGCAGCCGGTGAGCGCATGAAAGCGGCGGCGGCTCATGGCGTCATGTCCGGATTGTAGTAGTCCAGGAAAACGATGAAGTCCATGACTTCCTCCATGTCGCGGCCGACGAAGCGAATCGAATGAGCGTCGATGCGCTGCACGGAACGCAGGTAAGCCACGATTTCCGCCGAGGTGTAGTTTTTGAATGAAATGTCCAAGGTGATGGGCGTCGGCAGGACATAGGGCTTGCGTTGATCGCGATGCGCGACGGCCGCCTGCGCGCCCTGATAGATTTTATCGCAGGCGGCGGCCGGCGTGAGCGACTCCGCCGCGTGAAATCCAAGGCTCTTTTTGGTGATCACCGATTCCATTTGACCCAGGCGCGCCGTGACCTCGCTGACCGCGACATCGTCGCCGGAAATGAATACGACCGGAACGCCCATGGCACCGGCATACGCCGCGTTCAACTCTGCCTCGGTGACGGGAGTGCCGTTCAGCGCTACGCGTGTAAAGTGCGCGCTCGAAATGGTGTGCGCTCGCACGCCCTTGGGATTTGTCGTGGACGCGTGATAGCCGACGAACAGTGCGGCGGCGAAGGTGGGATCGAGGCCGGCCATCATTTCGCCGTGCCGCGGCCACGATCGTACGATCCGGACATCCTTCGGGAAGAGCTCGATCAATAGACTCTCTCCGTTGCCATGCGAATCGCTGACCACGACCTCCGTGGCCCCCGCCGCCTGGGCGCCTCGCACCGCTGCCACGGCTTCATCGGTCATGAAGCGGCGGAATCGCTCGTACTCAAAACCGCCGGGAAGCAGCTGGTCCGCCGTGACGACGCCGGCGATACCTTCCATGTCGACCGAGATATAGACCTTGAGCGGGGCGGTGGGTGCCTTGGTATTTGCGCTGTGGGCCGCCACCGGCATCGCAAAACCTAGGATTCCGATGAAGGATGCCGCAAGCCCCAGGCTTAGCCCCAACCTTAGCCCCAACCTGCGCCGTCCGACCGTGCACACGGCTGAATTCAATCGATATGCGGACATTGAGGCGGCTCCCTATACATCGTTTTGGGACGAGCAGAGTGTCAGCGCGGTCGTTAAAAGGCAAACGCTCCCAGGAGCCTGTCTGAGTATTCAACGTGGCCTTAAGATCTGTGCTATGAATTGCGCGCCAACTATGTGCGTCTTGATTCGCTGCTTAGCGCTCCCGACCTGGCTGTTTCTCGGCTGCAGCTCCTTGCTATTCGCGCAGGCAGCACCGCCGCTGGAAGTGCTGGTGCTCGGGTCCGGCGGCCCGGGAGCGGCGGGTCGCGCGGCGTCGAGTTATCTGATTTTCGTTGACGGTGTTGCACGCATCCTGGTCGACGCGGGTCCCGGATCCTTCGCGCGCCTCGGCGAGGCCAAGGCCTCGCTGGCGGACACCGACATCGTGCTGCTCACTCATCTGCACATCGATCATGCCGGTGAAATCCCCGGTTTGTTCAAAGCGCGCGCCGTCTCAAGTTCCGGACCCATCGTATTCAATGTGTGGGGGCCGGCGGGCTCGCCTGGAAAGGGTGAGGACGCTTATTTTCCCGGTACGCGAGAATTTCTGCGTTTGTTGTTCGGACCCAAGGGCGCCTTCGCCTACTTGAAAGATTTCGCTGCGCCGATCACGCTGCATGGGCACGACATACCCGCACCCGTTGAACTACGCGCATCGCCGCAAGACGCGCCCCTGCAAATTCTCAAGCAAGGCGGCATCGTGGTCACCGCGATCGCGGGGCATCACGGCGATGCGCCGGCGGTGATTTATCGCGTAGAGCATGACGGCAAGAGCGTCACCTTTTCGGGCGACATCGATGCACAGGGCCTGCCCGCCTTACGCCGCATCGCCAAATCCACCGGGCTGTTGGTGTTCAATACCGTGGTTCTCGATCCGCCGGGCTCCCCTGCCATTCTCTATACGCTGCACACGCCGCCGCACAGCATCGGGCAGCTCGCCAAGGAGGTGGGGGCAGGAGCGGTCCTGCTGAGCCATATTTCCCCCGCCGTCGATGGGTCGCGGCGGGCGGTGTTGGACTCCATCCGCTCAAACTATGCCGGCAGCGTGACTTTCGCCGAGGATGGCATGCGCGCGCGGCCTTGAGTTGGAAGCGGTTCTGATATGAGTGCTCGTCAGACCCGCGCTTCTTGATCGGTGCTTCGAGTGAACGCCAGGCAGACGGTTCTGGAGCGAACCGTGCCGCGGCGGCCGCTGCCGCGTAAGTGCGGCACACGCCAGAACACGCGATTTTCGCGCCGCACCAGATGGCCGCGAACATGGTGCAGGCGCGGCGATTGGCGCCCGCTGCCCTCGCCCGCCGATTCCGCCGAAGAAACGGCATCCAGAGAGGCGTTCACTTCGATGTGGTCGAGCAGCGGCGCGCGGCCATTCGCCAGGCGTTTGCGATTGATGGCCGCGCGCGATACCGGCACCAGACGTGTGGCGTCCTTGGCGCTCAGCAACAGCAGGAAGGCAAGCACAAAGGGCGCATCCCAGGCAATCGAATCGATCGATTCGTTGATCAAGCGACGCTTGAAATCGGCACCGCCCGCCGCCTCTCGGTAATAACCGGCCCACGACTCCTCGAAGCGAAACCGCACGTGGTCCAACAGGGACGCGGTAGCGGCATTGCCGCCGTGGGTCGCGTCGATGAAGCCGCCCGAGAGGACATCGTGCGCTTCTTTGGCATCCGCGAACTCAGCGGAATTTGCGAACTCGGCGAAATTTGCGAACTCGGCGCGCAGATCGAAGTGTGTTTCCAAAGGCGAAAGCGTGACATCGGCGAGCTCATCCGCTGCGGCATCCGCCCAAAAGGTGCGCCCGATGGCCGTCAGGCCGTCGGCCGACGCGCTCAGTAAGATGCCCACTTTTCGTCCTATGGCGGCCGAATCAAACGCGGCCGCCGAGCGGGTTTCGTGAATCACGCGCTTGTGCACCTCGTCATTCCACTCAATCCAAAGGTGCGGCGCGGGCATTCGCAATAGATCCAAACAGCCGACGAGCCGGGCGCCGTCCGCATAGGCCAAAGCGGCGCTGGCCTGGGTCAAATCATCGCCCAGTACGAAGCGCAATGGGCAGGCGGCGAGTTGCCCCGCAAACCGGCTCGGGCCGGTCAGTCGGGCCTGCGCAAGGGACTTGCCGGATGGGAGGATGAGCGGTGTGTAGCAGCGGGCAACACTATCGAGTAATCGCATCGGCGCGGGTCTCCCTCGCGTTGAATTTTTCGCTCCTTGGTCGTATTGAATGAGAGCCGCTGCCGCGCCGTAGTGTTTACGGGCAGTCCACGAGTTCGTCCCCGGTAGCGACGATTTCGTCCCAATCGTGGGGACTTGGCGCTGGTGCGCAAATGATCGAGGCGGCCGAGGGAGCCTTGCAATCCGCGGGCAGGCTGCGACTTACGGATCGGTGCGGGCGACTGACGGGTCGGTGCGGGCGACTGACGCGGTCGGGGCGGCGACTGACGGGTCGGTGCCGCGCGACTTACAGGTCAGTGCAACGGGTGGGGGGATCGCGATTTACGGGTCGGTGCCGCGACTCGATTTTACCGCTTCTGATCCGTCTTCGGCTGACGCGAGCGAAACGCCCATTGCTTCGGGGAGTTTGGCAAGTTGGCGCCGGACCGCGAGCAGCTCCTGCTCTTCGATGACGCGAGCGCCGCCCGGCTGCCGCATCGCCTTTTCGAGCGCGGCCTGTCGCGTGAACAACTCAAGAAGCTCGTTGACTGATTTCATTCCTCTCGCCTCGATTCAAAACCAGAGATTGCTCGTCCCCGACAATATGACGTGCGACGGTGCTGTAACAACGTGACCTAACTCGCGGTATCGATCCTGAAATGTCTTCTGTAAAGCCGCGCGACGCGGCTGTGTCGGCGTCAGCAGACTCGGCGGCGCGACATAAAGGCGCTGCTTTAAGGTGCCGCCTGCTTTTGCTAATTTTGTGAACTATCTGATATCGGCGGAGCGCGCGGTTTCCGTTTTGAGCGGTCCCAAACAACGCCGGGATATCCCTTGAGGGGCACCAGCCTTTCGCCGAGGTAGGTCCACTCCGGCATCTGTTCGATACCGATGTGATAGCGCGCTTGTCTGCCGGTGCGGGTTCTGAACAGGGCGCGCGGTACATTTACCATATGCGGCGAGCGGGGGCGTTCATAGCAAATCGGCGTGCCGCAGCGCCGGCAAAAGCTTCGAGTGGCGCCCGAGGCGGGGTCCTCGAATCGGCTGATATGCGAGTGGCCGCGGGTAATGCGGAAACGGCGGCGCCAGCTGCCGACGTAAGTGGCATACGCGGCGCCGTGGGCGTGGCGGGTCGCGGGGGAATGGTCGTGCCAAGCCCATCGGGCCGGGAAATCGATTTCAATGTGTACATCGCCGCAAAGGCATTGGCCCGGCACGGCTGCCGGCTTTGCGGTGTTTGCGGATACTGCTTTGCTCAAGGTTGCACCCCCCCCATGATTCACCCAGGTTATTGCAGCCTACGCTCCGATGCTGTCATGGCATGTCAGGATTCGCTTTGCACCACAAATCGGCTCAAAGTAGTGCTAGCTTGTAGGTATATGCAGCCCTTTAGGCCCGTAGTCCCTGCGCCCCGCCGCCATGCAGCAAGGATAATGACTTGTCCGTAGACTCACTGGAGCAGCCGCAAATCGTGCCCGAGTCCGCCGAGGAAATCGCGCGGGATATTGCCGCCGTGGGCAAGCTGCAGGCGGTGCCCACGTTGCTGGACGTGCTATGTGAATTCACCGGGATGAGATTTGCCGCCGTGGCGCGAGTCAGCGAAGTCACTTGGACGGCGTGCGCGATCAGGGATGAGATCGGTTTCGGCCTCGCGCCTGGCGGACAACTGGATCTTGAAACGACACTGTGCATTGAATCAAAGAAGTCCCTGGCGCCCGTTGTCATCGAGCAGGCGAGCACCGATCCGCGTTACCGCGACCACCCCACGCCGAAGCGCTACAAGATCGAGAGCTACATATCGGTACCGATTGTTTTGGCGAATGGCCGCTACTTTGGAAATCTCTGCGCCGCTGATCCGGCGCCCGCCAGGGTGGCTGATCCTAAAATCTTGGGCATGTTCACGCGCTTCGCGGCGCTCATCGCGATGCAGCTCGACGCTGAGATGGCGCGGCAAGAGGATAGATCTGCGCTGCGCGGCGCGCATGCCGACAATGAACTGCGTGATCAATTCATCGCCATTCTGGGCCACGATTTGCGCAGTCCGCTGCAGGCGGTCTACTCCGCCGGCGTCTTGCTCGAGAAGAAAATCACGGATCCGGCGCTCAAGGACGTCGCGGCACGCATCAAAGTCAGCGTGAAACGCATGTCTGCTTTGATCAATGACGTGTTGGATTTCGCGCGAGGAAGGCTTGGCGAAGGAATCGGCGTGCGCGTCGCGGAGGTCGAGGATATCGACGCCGGCCTCAATGCGGTAGTCAGAGAGTTTCAAGACGGGCAGCCGGGCCGTCAAATATTGGCCAACATCAGCGTGACGCGCAAAGTGCGTTGCGATCTTGGGCGTGTGCAGCAGGTCGCGTCGAATCTGATCGGCAATGCACTGAAGCACGGCGCGCCTGAAGGACCCGTCAAGGTTTCAGCGCAGGCGGAGGAATCGGACCTGGTACTCAATGTTTGGAATGCCGGTGAACCCATACCGCCGGAAAACATCGACAAGATCTGCGAACCGTTCTGGCGCCACTCGGCGGCCGGAAATCGCGAGGGATTGGGGCTGGGGCTATATATCTGTGCGCAAATCGTGCGCGCTCACGGCGGCACCCTGTCCGTGACGTCCTCGCAGGAGCGCGGCACCAACTTTACCGCG
Organism: uncultured Gammaproteobacteria bacterium; assembly: GCA_963782865.1. GTDB lineage: Bacteria > Pseudomonadota > Gammaproteobacteria > Steroidobacterales > Steroidobacteraceae > Bog-1198. The sequence continues at coordinate 185,108 of CAWALS010000013.1, forward strand.
CGCCTGCCGCTAGATGCCGATCATCTTGACCAAGATTCCGGCCAGAATCGCGCCCACTAAGGGGCCGATGATGGGGACGAAAGCGTAGCCGAAGTCCGATGTCCCCTTGCCGGGGATGGGAAGCACGGCGTGCATGATGCGGGGACCCAGATCGCGCGCCGGATTGATGGCATAGCCGGTGGGGCCGCCGAGAGACAAGCCGATTCCCCACACCAGAAAGCCGACCAAGAAGGGCCCCAGCCCCGGGCTCAAGCCCACGCCGCTGCCGTATTTCGAGGAAATTGCGGCGGCAACCAGCACCAGCACGAAGGTGCCGATGATCTCCGTGAGGATGTTGGCCAACGGCGCGCGGATGGCGGGTATGGTGGAAAAGCAGGCCAATTTATCCAGCGGCTCCGGCGTCTTCGCCCAGTGGGACAGGTAGGCGAGCCATACCAGCGCGGCACCGGCCATGGCGCCCAAGATTTGCGCCGGCACATAGGCGCTGAGCCGGCTCCAATCGCCGCTCGAAACGGCAACGCCGACCGTCACCGCAGGGTTCAAATGTCCATCGCTGCCGATTGCCAGTGCGGTGAATATCCCTGCCATCACCGCAAAACACCAGCCGGTGGTAATGACGATCCAACCGGATTTTTCTCCCTTGGTTTGCCGCAATACGACATTCGCCACGACGCCGTTGCCGAGCAATATCATGATCGTGGTGCCTAAGAATTCGCCGAGAAATGCCGAATGCATGCGATCTCCTTCGTTATTTTTTTAAAGACGCGGTTCGAAATTTCTGTTGCGCGCAGTAATTCTGTTGCGCGCAGTATTTCTGTTTCACTCAGTCGGTCCAATCCAAAGAGCGGCCCACGGCCTTCTGCCAGCAGTGGAACAGCGCAGCGCGGCGATTTTCCGCCATTTGCGGGATCCACCGCTTGTCCACGGCCCAATTGCTGACGAGATCCTCGCGATTGCGCCAATATTCCACTGCGAGGCCGGCAGCGTATGCCGCACCTAGGGCGGTGGTCTCGGTGATTTTCGGCCGCACCACGGGTACATCGAGAATGTCGGCCTGAAATTGCATGAGCAGCTCGTTGCCGACCATGCCGCCGTCGACGCGCAACTCCGGGATTTGGATCGAGGAGTCCTCGCCCATCGCATTGAGCACTTCACGGGTCTGATAGGCGGTGGCTTCGAGCACTGCGCGGGCGAGGTGCGCGCGGGTGACATAGCGGGTCAGACCGATGATGGTGCCGCGCGCGCGCTCATTCCAATGCGGCGCATACAGCCCGGAGAAGGCCGGCACAAAATACACGCCGCCATTGTCCGCAACTTCGCGGGCGAGCTTTTCGACTTCACTGCTGCCGGCGATCATTCCCAAGTTATCGCGCAGCCATTGCACCAGCGCGCCGGTGACCGCGATCGATCCCTCCAAGCGCATAGCGCGCCTGCTCCTTGCCGATCTGGTACGCGACGGTGGTAATCAGCCCGGCGGTCGAGGCGATCGGTTTCTCGCCGGTGTTCATGAGCAGAAAACAGCCGGTGCCGTAGGTGTTCTTCGCCTCGCCCGGCCGAAGCAGGCCTGACCCACCAACGCCGCCTGCTGATCGCCGAGAATACCGGCGACGCAGGTGCCCGCCAATGCCGGCGTCTTGATCGCGCCGTAGACTTCGCTCGAGGCGACGATGCGCGGCAGCACGGCACGCGGAATCAGAAATTCCTCCAGCAAGGCTCTGGTCCCAATCGAGCGTTGCAAGATTCATCAGTTGGGTGCGGCTGGCGTTGGTGACGTCGGTCAGGTGCAGGCCGCCATCGCTTCCGCCGGTGAGATTCCACAGCAGCCAGGTATCGATGTTGCCGAAGAGCAGTTCCCCTGAGTCGGCCCTGGCGCGCGCGCCCGGGTACGTTGTCCAAGAGCCATTGCAACTTGAGGCCGCTGAAGTAGCTGGCGAGCGGCAATCCGGTTTTGGCGCGGAAGCGATTCGCGCCGCCATTGCGGGCGTATTGCGCGACGAGTTGGTCCACGCGGGTGTCCTGCCAGACCAGCGCGTTGTGCAGCGGTTTGCCGCTGCGCTTATCCCACAGAACGGTGGTTTCACGCTGGTTGGTGATGCCGACGGCGGCCAGATCCGCGGGCGCCAGACTCGCGCGTGCCAGGGCGGCGCCCGCGACTTCCTGGGTGTTGCGCCAGATTTCAATCGGGTCGTGCTCCACCCAACCTGGCTTGGGAAAAATTTGGCCGTGCTCCTTTTGCGCGGAGCTGATCATGTCGCCGCCGCGGTCGAACACGATGAACCGCGTGCTCGTCGTGCCTTGATCGATCGCCCCTACGTATCGAGCCATGGTTGCACCGCTTCTTTTTGTTGTATCCGCCCCTCGTATAGCAATAATGCGCCCAATCTGGCAACCACGATCAACATGGCGGCAATGAAGGCGACATACTGTTTGGCTAGGATAGGCGAATGAAGAAGGCCGCCTTGACGCCGACCGCGATCGACCGAACGATTCGACAGCATCTGTCGAGGCTTCGAAAGCCGGGCGTGCTGACGGTGCGGCCGGGGTTTCAGATCACCAATCACCAGCTCACCGGCAGGCGGGCGATTGTCGCCACGGTGCATACGAAAACCAGCAACCTGCCGGCGAATCAATTATTGCCGCGCGCCATCGGGCGCGTTGCGGTCGACGTTCGCGAAGCCACTGCGCAGCAACGGCTGCGCGCGAACGATCCCGCCGCGGCCGCGATGACCCAGGCCTTTGGACGGCCCCAGGATAAGGAGCCGTCGTGGCCGCTGGAGCGCGAAATGCCGAGCGGTCAGCGGCTGGTGAGCCCGAAGAGCAAAACCCAAAAGGCCTTGGCCGACTATGCGGCGAGACAGCCCGTGGCTGCGATGGCGCTGCGTGCGCACGCGGCAAAACCCAAGATTGCCTATGTGCCGGCGCCCGGCCAACCGCTCAAGCCGCTGCAGACCACGACCACCATCACGGCACACGTGAGCCCCGATGCGGGCTTCACCACACTCACCTCGTTCCTCGAGGGCACGAAACAGTCACTGGTGATCGGGATGTACGATTTCACCTCCGGTCCGATTCTCGCGCTGTGCAAAACGGTGTTGACCGAACCCAAGACCTTGCAGATGGTGCTCGACAACCCGCCGCCGAACGCGACGCGCGATCAGCTCGATTCACAAACCGTGCAGGAGCTGAATGCCGCCTTAGGGCCGCGCTCGAGGATTGTGCGAGCCCTCGCGGGCGATGATACCCTGGTCTCCGCCGAGATGTTTCCGACTTCCTATCACATCAAAGTGATGGTGCGCGACAGCGCGGTGCTGTGGCTGTCGAGCGGCAATCTCAACAACAGCAATCAGCCCGACATGGCATCGCCGCCGAAAACAGAAGACCGCGACTGGCATGTGATCATTGAAGATCAGGGCCTCGCGACTTTGTTCGAGGCGTATCTGAATCAGGACTTCAAATCAGCGCAGGCCTACCAAATTGCCGAAAGCCCCGCGCTGAGCGCGGCGGTCGCCGATGCCGCCGCCAAGCTTGCCGCGGAAACGACGCCGCCGCCGGCATCGGCCGCGCAGCCGGCCGGTGCCTTCGCGGCGAAGACATTTGCCGACGTCAGCGTCAACATTACGCCGCTGCTGACGCCGGACACGCTGCCGCCGGGCGCCCAAGGTCAATATGTCAGCAACATGCTGAAGCTCATCGCAGGCGCCAAAAAGACGCTGTATGTGCAGCTTCAATATATCGAAGCGTCCGCTGCGACCGGAGTCTACCCGGCCCTGCTTCAGGCCATCGCCGCGCGAGCCGCGGCCGGGGTGGATGTCCGTCTCATCGAGAGCCTCGAATACGGCGAGCCATGGGCGGAGAAAATGAAAGATGCCGGCGTGGATCTGACGGCGAATATTGCCTTGCAACCGAATGTGCATAACAAAGGCTTCGTCGTCGACTCGACTACGGTCGTCGTCAGCAGCCAGAATTTCTCGCCCGATGGCATTCAATTCAACCGCGACGCCGGCGTGATCATCGAAAGCGCGCCGATTGCACAATACTTCGAAAGCGTATTTCTCGCCGACTGGGCCAACAAGGCCAAGCCCTTCGTGGCGAAAAGCGCGGCCGCCAGCTCGTGATATTGACCGACCCGAGCTTTCGTCAGAGAGGGTGGGAGAATCAAGGCCCTGTCGTCTTCGGGCCTTGATTCTCCCACCCTCTCTGACGACCGCTACAGCAACCGGTCAAAATCACTGGGCCGAGCTCCTAACCGGCGTCCGCGTACGCTTTCACCAGATCGGTGAGGAAATCCCTGCCGATGTACACGGATCGCACGCTGCGCCGCTCGTTCAGCCCGTGCACGCCGTTGCCGTCCGGATCGCCCCAACCGCCGGGGGCGCCATAGACCGGAATGCCGATCGCTTCGAGAAAGATGCCGTCGGTGGCGCCGGTCGACATGGAGGGAATCAGGGGCACGCCGGGAAAATATTTCGCAACCAGCGCTTCGGCCGGGCCGATGATCTTGGGATCGAGCGGCGGCGGAACCGCGATGGGCCGGATCGGCTGCACCGGCGTCACTTTCACACCCGCATCGCCGATGGCCGCGACCAGGGCGGCTTGGGTGCTCTCGACGCTTTCACCGGGAAAAATGCGGCAGTTGACGTTCGCCGCGGCGCGCTGGGGCAAGGCATTATTGGCGTGGCCGCCTTCCAGCAGCGTCGCGACGCAGGTCGTGCGCAGCATGCTGTGATAGCCGCGATCCTTGGAAACGATTGCCTCGGCCGCCTTGTCGCCTGGGTTTCGCGACAGCGCCACCATGGCGCGCCCTAAGTCATCCGCGCGCGCCGCACCCGCCTTGGCAAAGAATGTCCGCGTCGTTTCGGTCATTTTCACGGGAAATTCATGATCGCGAACCTTGGTAAGCGCGTCGGCAAGTTCGTAGATCGCGTTGTCACGGATGGGAATGGAGCTATGCCCCCCGGCATTGACCGTCTCCAAGCGGTAATTTTGCGCCGCCTTTTCGCCCACCTGGATTGATTCGACCACCAGCTTGCCGTGTCCGTCGGTGCGGCCGCCGCCGCCCTCGTTCAGCGCAAATTCAGCGGCGATGAGCTGCGGCTGGTTGTTCGCCAGCCACTGCGCGCCGTTGAAGGCATAGGTGGTCTCCTCGCCGCAGGTCAGTGCCAGCTTGATGGTGCGTTTGGCGTGATAAGCGCTTTTCTTGAAGCGCATCAACATGTCGATCCAGGTGGCGTCCATCGCCTTCATGTCCGCGGCGCCGCGGCCATAGAAATAGCCATTTTCCTCGATCATTTTAAACGGGTCGCGGGTCCAATCCTCGCGTTTGGCCTCAACCACGTCCAGATGACCCAGCAATAACATGGGCTTCGCCGTCGTGGAACTTCCCGGCAAGACGGCCACGAGACCGCCTTCCTTGGGATGATCGGGCACGGAAAAGAGCGTGAGGTCCTTGTCGGCAAAGCCTGCGGCCTTGAGGTGCGCGGCGATGTGCCGCGCCAACAGCGTGCAGCTGCCCGCCGACAGGGTCGTGTTGGTCTCAACCAATTCCTTGTACAGCGCCCGAAACGCGACCTGATCGGGGCGCAGCGGCGGCATGGGTGCTTCCTGAGCGAACGCGGTGCATTGCACGCCCAAGGTGAGAGTAAGCGCGCCGAGTATTTTTGTTTTAGTCATGAGTTTTCCCTTTCAATTCTCGATTCCCGCAAGTTTCGCGGATTCGTTCCACAGGCGGTTGGCCGCCGCATCGTCGCGTCCGCCCGCCGTCGGGGTCGCGGGTCGGCATTTATAGAAATATTCGCCGCTGATCGCGGCCACATCCGGAGAAGAAGCGAGGTAGACGATGGTTTTTGCGCCCTGCTCCGGGGTGATGGCAAAGGTCTTGGCGATGCGCACCACGCGCGACAGAAATCCGCCGCTGCCATCGCCGAACCGCGTTGCGACGAATCCGGGATGCAGGCAGTTTGCCGTGACCCCTGTCCCGCTCCAGCGGCGCGCCAATTCTCGGGTAAAGAGGATGTTGCACAGCTTGGAACGTCCGTAGGCGCGAATTGCGGAGTATCCCTTGGCCGCCTGCAGGTCATCGAAATCCAAGGTGTACCCCTTGTGCGCGTCCGAGGCGGTGCTGACCACGCGCGCCGGAGCGGCAGAAAGGAGATTCGCCTTCAGCTCAAGCGTGAGCACGAAATACGCCATGTGATTGGTGGCGAATGTCTCCTCCAAATTATCCGCCGTGAGCCGGCGCGTGCCGAACAAGGCGCCGGCATTGTTGATGAGCACATCGATGCGCGGTTCAGCGGCAGCGATTTCGGCCGCGACGCGTTTGGCTTCGGAAATCCGCGACAGGTCGCCGTAATAGATCGAATGGGGCTTCCCCAAGCCGATGCTGGGCAGCCGGGTCAGCGACCTTTGACCTCGCGCCGCGTCGCGCGCCACGAGCACGATGCGCGCACCCATGCCGGCGAGCCGTTGCGCGGCGACTTCGCCGATGCCTGACGTCGCGCCGGTGATGACCACGACCTTGTCTTTCATACGCATCCCCCCTATCTCACCGCTCACTGTAGCAGGCAGTACCGCCTCGCGGAAACTTGGCGGAGTCTAACGGTGCACCGGCAAGTCGAGGTAGCTGCTGCCAAACCAGTGGACCTGCAGCGGCGCTTGCGCATCGGCGATCGACTCGTCGATGACTTCCTTGCCCGTGCCATAATTGATTTCCCGCCCGGGCTCCTTGACGATGCTCAGCACCGCGACCAGCCGGCTGCCCGCCTGGAGCTGTCGGCTCATGAGCCGCACGCTGCGAAAGTCTAAGGATTGGCGTTTGCCGGCAACCAGCAGATTGCGATGGCTCAGGTCGTGCGCGTAGCCGGCGCGCGACCAATAGGGTGCGAGCTGAAAATAGTCCCCCGCGGAACTGAGTTCGTACAGCGAAACCTGGAAATCGAAATCGCCTTTATCGGCGGTGAATTCAAGATGCCCGCTGAACAGCCCGCTCATTTCAGTGGCCTTGGTGAGCGGCTGGCTGATGAAGACCAGCCCATTGGAGGAATCCAATGCCTTGTCTTGCACGCCTCCTCCCGGCGTTTGGGCATCGACGTCGCGCCGATCGGCGAAGTCGACGGAGAGCGGAATGGCCGCGGCCGTCGCGGCGGTGCTCAGGCGATAGGCGCGTTCGGCGGTGGCGGTGGTGCCGGTGGCGGTGGCGGTGGCGGCGGCGGTGCCGGTGGCGGCGGCAGTGGCGGTATCGGCCGACAGAAAGTAGCGCGCTGATTGTGTTGCCATTGCGGCCAGCGAGGACGCGTGTTTCCAGACGTTCGCGCCGGTCACTTGGTAGTTGATTTTATCGGCGAGCATCGCCGGCTTCGGGCCGCCTTTCAGCGTGTAATCGAACCAGCGGTAGCGCAGCTCGGTGAGATCGATTTTAGCGGCGGGATCGAGCTTGTAGCCGGCGAGCGTGTCGACGTCGCCCTCTGCGTTTGCGGTACCGCGTTGCGCCATGAGGTGATCATAGGGACCGATGATGAGGTAATGCTCGGCATCGGGCCGGTACTGAATGTGCTGCGTTAGATAATAGACCGCCGCACCCGGCCCGCCGTAGTAGTAGCCGGCGGTTTGCAGCACCGGGATCGAGATGCGCGAGAATTCTTCCTGGTAGGGAATCATGCGCTGCCAGTAGCCATCGTAGGAGGGATGGCTGATCCAGCGGTCAAATATCGGGTTGGGGGTGCCGTCGATTTTATCGAGATCCCGATACGGCCGGCCGCTCTCATACCAGTCGTGATCGAGCTTCGCCCAGCGGGCGCGATCGTAATAGATTTCATTGTTCAAGGTCTTGTTCGTGGCCGTGTAGAACGGCCATGGATAAATAAAATTCCAGAAGACGTTTCCTTCCATGGGCACATCGACGCCGGGGGCGACAGGCGCGCCAACCATGATGGCCTTCAGCGCCTTGGGCTGATGTTTGGCGGCGGCCCATGGGGTGAATCCGCTGTAGCTGCCGCCGAACATGCCCACCTTGCCGTCGCTCCACGGCTGGGCGGCGATCCAGTCGACCAAGGCCGCGGCATCCGCGCCGTCATGCTCGTAGGGCACGATGTCGCCCGGACTGCAGCCCTTGCCTCGGACCAGTCCTATGACACCGACATAGCCGTTCGACGCTGAGCGGCGCGCGTCGCGGAGCAGCGTGACCGTGTCATTGTAAATGGTGAATTGCAGCAGCGCAGGCAACTTGTGCCGGCCCGGCGGCCGAACGATGAGCGCGCAAATGCCGGCGCCGTCCGGCATTGCCACTACCACATCTTTTTGTATGGTGTACCGATGGGCGTCGTCTGCCGCGATCAGATCCGCACTGCTGGAGCCGAACGCGCGGTAAATCTCGCGCTCGGCGTAATCGCCCACCATTTTCAAGGCTTCAGCGAGGGAAATTGCACGCCGGCCGTTGAGCTTCGCGAGGTCCTGCTGCAGAGCTTGGTTCAACTCAGAGAGGTTGGCGGAGCTCAAGGCGTTCACGGCCATCGCCGCAGTGCGGTTGTCGAGCGGCCGGATCAAGACATGAAAAGTATTTCGGAAGGCGGCTTGGAACGGCGTTTTGGTTTCTTCCGCTGTCGCTCGCGAGCGCGCATACAGCACATATTCCAGGTAGCGGGCGCGAATTCGCGGCGCTGGATCGTCAGCCAGCGGCGCGCGCAACTTCCCGAGGCTGGCGCGCGCCTCGCCGTACAAGCCGGCGGCGAGCTGCGCCTTGAAGAGCGCGGCGGGGTCCGGCCGTCGATCCGCCTGCTCGAAGGCGATCACGGCCTTTGCGAAGCGCGGCATCACGCGCGGCAACGCCGCGTCATCGGTGATGTCCGCGGGAATCGTGATTTGCTGGGCGATCGCCGGCACCGCGATCAGGCAAATGAAAATCAGCGTGTTTGCGGGGCGCATGGGGGTTCGATTATATGGACTTTGTTATAATCGCCGCTGCGATATCCTCATTGGCGCAACTCGTGCTGACGCGTTACGAGGCGATGGTGACCTCCAATAGAACTCGGTGTCGGGGCAGCATGATTGGACAAGCGGCCGCAACGCCTGTGTGTCTGGCCGCCGTCTTGCACGCCAGCCTCTTCGTTTGCCGGATTGCTTCGGCACAGATCGCTGCGCCGCCGGACCCGGCGGTTGCGTTGCCGGACATGGCTGAAGTGACCGTTATTGCACCGAGACCGCCGACGCCGAGTCAACTCGCGGGCAACAGCGTCGCGAAATTCGTGGCCGCGCACAGCAAACCGATAGACACCAGCGAGGGGCAACTGGCTCGCTGGAAAGACGGCATCTGCGTTCAGACCTCTGGACTGCTCCCCGCATTCAATGATTATGTCTCCGCGCGGGTCGAAGCGATTGCCGCGGCGGTGAAAGCCCCGCAAACGCGCAAGCCATGCACGCCCAATGTCAATGTCATTTTCACGACTAAACCCCAAGAATTCATGGACAAGCAGGTCAAGCTGCATCCGGAAATATTGGGGTTTCACTATGTGGCGCAGACCAAAAGGCTCAAAACCATCGACCGTCCGGTGCAGGCGTGGCACGTGACGGCGCGCGACATAGACGGATCCATAGGCGGCCTGGTGATCGACAGCGTTTGGGGCGATCCGCTGATGGAATTCTCAACTCGTCTGGGCAGCCGTCTCTCCACGGGCGTGAGAAGTTACATTCTCTTTACGCTGGTCGTGGTCGACGGCAACAAGGTAATGGGCTACCCGATCGGGTCAATCTCGGATTACATCGCCATGGTCACCTTGTCGCAAATGCGGCTGACCGACGGTTGCGGTGTGCTGCCGAGCATTCTCGATTTGCTGGCGAGGGCTTGCACGCTCGAAAAATCGGAGTCTATCACGGGCGCCGACATCGCTTATTTGCAAGCTCTCAATACGGTCGGGGAAGGGGTTAACTACTCCATGCAAAAGACGGCGATCGAGATCAAGATGAAGCAAGAGTTTGCACGGCGGTAGCGACGAATGGATCGCGTCCGTGAGTTCAATAAGTCTAGACGTCGGCGGCCTGCCGCCGAAGCAGATCATAGACGCCGCTGTTCCTGAGACGCCTTGATTAGGTCCAGCAAGCGCCGCTCCCGCGTCTGCGGACGCTTCGCGCTGACGATGCGCCATATGACCAGCTGCCGATAGCTGGGCGCCTGCGCCTGGAAGAACTTCCACGCCGCTTTGAATTTTTTAAACCGCAACTCATCGCTGCGCTGCAATGCGGCCGTTTTCTGTTGCTCGTAGGAATAGATCCGCGATTTGTCTTCGCGGCGGTGTGAGTAGGCCTGCAGGCCGGCTTCGCGCATTTTTCCTTCGCGCTCGAGGATGCGTGCCCGATCGATGTTGATGCGGCTCCAAATTGAAGTGCGTTTTCGCGGCGTGAAACGGATCTGATACGAGTGCTCGTCGATGCGCTTGCGCACGCCGTCGATCCAGCCGAAACACAGCGCCGCATCCACCGACTCGGCCCATGTCATGCTCGGACGCTTCGACCTGCGTTTGTAATAGCCCACGACGAACTCGCTCTGCTCGGCACCGTGCTTCTCCAGCCAGGCTGCAAACTCTGCGGCTGTCGCAAAGAACGTCGCCATTTTCTGATCTTTTGCCGCGCTCGGCATGAGAAGCCCCCTGCCTCGACTATAAGGCTGCTATGCTCGAATCAACACATTGTGAGGAGGCCATTTTGAAAATAATAACTCTCCTGTGCGCGACCCTGCTTGTCTCGTTGCTCGGTGGCGCGTCGCCCGGACTGGCCAAGGACTCTTCTCCCAAAGATTTATGGGACCGGGTCGAGCAGCACGACGCGGATTCAAACGGCGTCAAAATTCACTATGTCGCGATCGGCAAAGGACCGTTGATCGTGATGATCCACGGCTTTCCGGACTTTTGGTACACCTGGCGCAAGCAGATGGACGCGCTGCGCGGACACTACCGTGTCGTGGCCATGGATCAGCGCGGCTATGACCTCTCGGGTCGTCCCGCCGGCATCGAACAATACGCGATGCCGTTGCTGGTCAACGATGTCGGTGCGGTGATCAAGGCCGAGGGCCGCAGCAGCGCGGTGATCGTCGGCCACGACTGGGGCGGTGCAGTGGCATGGACCCTGGCCATGACGCATCCCGATTGGATTCAAGCGCTCGTTATTTTGAATCTTCCGCATCCGAGCGGCATTCAACGCGAAATCAAAAACAACCCGCAACAGCGCAAGAACAGCCAGTACGCATTCAATTTTCAAAAACCGGGTGCGGAAAAAAATCTGAGCTCTGAAAAGCTGGCCGGCTGGGTGAAGGACGACGCGGCGCGCGCGCACTATATCGAAGCGTTCAACCGCTCGGATTTCCAGGCCATGCTGAATTACTACCGAGCGAATTATCCGCGTCCCGACCAAGACCCCGATGCGGCACCGTCCGCGCCGCTACCCAAGGTGACCGTGCCGGTGCTCGAGTTTCACGGGCTTAGCGACCAGGCATTATTGCCAGGCGCGCTCAGCGGTACATGGGACCTAGTCGAGAAGGATTTCACTCTGGTCACCATACCGGGCGCTGGGCACTTCGTGCAGCAGGATGCGGCCGATCTCGTCTCGACCACCATGAGCGACTGGCTCGGGCGGCGAATTCACTGAGTGAGATCGGTCTCTGAGATCTGCGCAGGCGCCAGCTGCTCCTTGAGAAACGCCAGTGTTCGGTCAAGCGCTTCCCGGGTCGGCTGCCCGGCCTCGTCGATGAGATGATTTGTCAGCACGCTGTGCGCCGGTTTGGGAAATCGGGGATTGGCGAATTTCTCGTCGATCTCGATCGCTTCGAATGCGGAGCCGAATTCATCGTGCAACCTTGCGAATCGCTCGCCGGGGCACATGGGGTCCTGGATGAATCGCAGCGCCAATATGCGGGCGCCGTGCGCGTCGATTTTCTCGTGGGCCGCCTGCAATTCCGCGGCGGAGGCGTGCAAAGCGCCGCGCCGCGACTTGGTGATGGCGAAGGGCAAGGACGGTTGCGATAAAACCGGCGCCAGCACCGGCGCATTGAGCATCATGGCCAGCGCAAAGTTGCCCGTGAAGCACATGCCGATCGCGCCCACGCCGCGGCCGCCGCACTCGGCATGGGCGTGACGTGCCAGCGCGCGCAACCAGTCCACGATCGGGCTCGATTCATTCGCCGCCAGCACGCGAAATTCTTTGCTGATGCAGGCCCTCGCGATGACTCGCAGCGCATAGCCGCGTTCGGCAGGCCGCATCGGCTCGCCGAACAAAAGCGGCATGAACACGCTGTAGCCCGCCTGGACCACGCGTTGCGCGTAAGCGGCAACTTGAGGCGTGATGCCCGGAATCTCCGACATCACGATGACGCCGGGACCGGAACCGGCGCGATACACACAGCGCGCCGCGCCTTCGAATTCGAGGCTGCGGGCATCAAATCCCGGAACGTTCTTCGCGGCGGCTCTCCAGCAAAGGCGCAAGCATGTCACGATTCGGGCGGCTGTGCAGCGTGGCGGCGAGCGCCTGCTCAAGCGGGGTGTGCGCCTCGGCGCCGATGACAGCCCGCAATTTGGCATTGTCCAGCTGCAACGGGACCTGCCACAGATAGCGCATTTCAAGCATTTCGTGCAAGACATTGACGAAGGGCGAGGCCAGTTTGACGGCCCACCACGGAAATGGCTTGATCCGGCGGTTGCTGAGTCCGAGTGCGCGGCAAACCGCTTCGGCCATCTTTGCCCCGGGCTCGAGCCAATGCCCGCGAAAGTGGAACACTTCGTAGGCGGACAGGTCGCATTCAATCAAACGCGCCATGGTTTCGGCGAGATCCGGCAGATACGCCCAGGAATGACCCACGTCGCGCGGTCCGGGATTGTAAACCGTGCGCACGCGGCCGCGTGCCTTGACCATGCCTCGCGTCAGCCAGCTATTGGCGGCACCGGGGCCAAAGAAATCCCCCGCGCGCACGACGATGGATCGAACGCCGTAAAGACTGGCCTTCTGCAGCTGCAGCTCCATTTCCACGCGCACTTGTCCTTTGCGCGTGGTTGGAATCTGCGGCGAGTTCTCCTTCAAGACTTGCGGGGCGTTGCAACCGAAATTGTAAATCGTCGCCGGCAACAAGATGCGCGCATGGGTGGCCCGCGCGGCGGCGATGCTGTTGTCGAGCATGGGCAACGCCAGCCCGCGCCAATTGCGATAATTCGGCGGGTTGACCGCGTGCACAATGAGCTCGGTGCCGCGCGCCGCCGCAATGACGTCGCTCGCCTGCATGGCATCGCCCTTGAACCATTGAACGGCATTGGGGAGCGTGGCCGAAAGCGCCGCGGCGGCGGGATCGCGATGCAGCGCCCGCACCTGCCAGCCGCGCCGTAAGAGCGCGCCGGCGAGTTCTCGTCCAATGCTGCCCGTGATGCCGATGACCAAGGCTGTTCGAGTCGCATTTTGCACGTCCGCTCTCCTTTTTAAGTCGATGCGCCATCGTGACAGACGCGCCTGATAAAGAAAATTGTGTATTACTTTAGATCTGCTATACATAAATGCATGGGCAACACCGAACCCGGCTGGGATTTATACCGTTCGTTCCTGGCGGTTCTGCGCTTGGGAAGCCTGTCCGCCGCGGGGCGTGCGCTGGGATTGACCCAGCCAACTGTCGGCCGACACATCGCGATGCTGCAGGCGAGCCTGGGAGGACGGGTGCTGTTTACCCGATCGCAGAGCGGATTGATGCCGACGGGCGCTGCTCAGGAACTGCGCGGCCATGCGGAGGACATGGCGGCGGCCGCCGCGGCGTTCGTGCGAACAGGATCCGGCACTTTGGAAGATACCGCGGGTGTCATACGCATCGCCGCCGCCGATGTTGTAAGCGTCGAGGTGCTGCCAGCGATCTTGAGCGATTTTCGCTGCCAATACCCGGACACCGTGCTCGAACTGTCGGTGTCCAATCAGATGGCGGACCTCTTGCGGCGCGATGCGGATATTGCCGTGCGCATGGTGCGGCCGAAGCAAAAGGCCTTATTGGCGAAACGCGCCGGCAAGGTGGTGCTCGGTTTTCACGCGCATCGCCGCTACCTTGAACGCTACGGTTATCCGGAACGCTTGGAAGACTTGGCCCATCACACGCTGATCGGCTTCGATCGCGTTGCGCCCGCGGCGATATTTCTCCAGACCCTGCCCATGCCGGTGTCGCGGGAGCTGTTCGCGTTCCGCTGCGACAACGACCTGGCGCAATTGGCGGCGCTGCGGGCCGGATTTGGCATCGGAATTTGCCAGAGCGGAATCGCGCGTCGCGATCCGGATCTCTTGCCGCTCCTCAGCAAGCACCTCAAAGTCGAGTTGGAAATCTGGATCGTCATGCACAATGAACTGAAGCGCGTCTCACGGATGCGTTTGCTGTTCGATCATCTCGCCCTGAATCTCGCTCGGTACGCGGCCGCCCACTAAAGGCCGGGCGAAGTATGCCCCGATGAGCCCGAGCAGCGCGGCGGCGGCCAGCCAGAGGCCCGGAACCGCCGGATTGTGCGTGGCATGGATCAGGTAGGTGCTGATCGGCCGGCGTGAAGCCGCCGAAGATGGCGGTCGCCAGGCTGTAGGCGAGCGAGAATCCCGTGGTGCGAACTTCCGCCGGCATGATCTCGGTGAGGAACACCACCATCGCGCCGTTGTAGCTGCCGTACATGAACGACAGCCACAGTTCCACCGTCAGCAGGCGCGAGAACGACGGCGCGCTGCACCAGCCACGACATCGCCGGATAGGCGCTCGACGCAGCGTCAGGACGCGTGCAACGCGAACAGCAGCGGCCGGCGGCCGATGCGGTCGGAGAGCGCGCCCATCACCGGCAGCCAGAACAGATTCGAAGCGCCCACGCACAGCGTGACGATCAGGTTGTCCATCGTCGCCAGGTGCAGCACCGTGCTGCCGAACGTCGGCGTGTACGCGGTGATCAGTAGAAGGACACGGTGGTCATGGTGACCAGCATGCGTGCCGATGACCACGACCCGCCAGTTGGCCGCCAGCGAGCGCAGGATTTCGCCGAGGCTCGGGTGCGACCTTGCGCGCCAGGAATTCATCCGTTTCCTGCAGCGAGCGGCGCAGCCAGAACAGCAACGGAATGATCAGGCAGCCGATCAGCAGCGGCACGCGCCATCCCCAGCGCGCCATTTGCTCGCGTGCGAGAGCCGGCATTGCTCAGCAGTCACGCCGAGCAGCGCGGCGAACATCACGGCGACCTGCTGGCTGCCCGATTGCCAGCTCACGTAGAAGCCCTTGTGGCCCGGGCGTCGCGATCTCCGACAAGTAGACCGAAACGCCGCCCAGTTCGACGCCCGCGGAGAAGCCCTGCAGCAGGCGGCCGCACAGCACCAGCAGCGGCGCGAGAATGCCGATGCTCTGCGTAGCCCGGCACGCAGCGCGATGGAGAGAATTCCGACCGACATCAACGCCAGCGTCAGCAGCAAGCCGGCGCGGCGGCCGTGCTGGTCGGTGTAGGCGCCGAGCACGATGGCGCCCGAGCGGACGCATCAGAAAGCCCGCTCCGAAGGTCATCAGCGACAGCATCAGCGAGCCAAACTCGCTTGCCGCTCGGAAAGAAAGCTCCGCCGATCGCCGCCGCGTAGTAGCCGAACACCATGAAGTCGTACATCTCCAGGAAATTGCCGCTGGAGACGCGTAGCACGGACCCTATCGCAGTTTTGCGGTTCAGCACGTCACGGAAGCCATAGTGACCGTGGATTGCGCTGCAGTCGAGACGGCATGTGAGATTTCGCACCCGCAAGTGGGCACGTCCGCCTACAGACGAGTCCGCGCCATTGCGAGACGATGACTGATCATCACTGGACACTATTAGGAGGGCCGCAATGGACAAATCACAGGAACTGCAGCAGTTGACCGGCCGAGTGGAAGGCCTGATGAGCAAGGTCGCGGGCGATCAGAGCCCGCAGCTTCAGGAGCTACGCTCCCGCGCGGCGCAAACGATCGACTCCGCCAAAACCGCGATTGCCAAGGCGGACTCCGCTGCGCTCGATGCCATCAGAAACGCTGCGAGTTCCGCCGACGATTACGTGCGGGAAAACCCTTGGATTGCCATCGGCGTGATCGCCGGCGTCGGCGGCATCGCTGGGTTTTCTGGCCGGATATATCGCTGCCCCGCAAAGATCCTTCATGGGCATGCTGCGACGCTAGTTTTTACGCGATTCAGGTAAAACAAATAGAGGAAAAATCCATGGACATGGTGCTGTTGCTGATTATTCTGCTGCTGCTCTTCGGCGGCGGCGGTGGTTTGTACTGGGGTCTGGGCGCCGGATGGGGCATTGGCCCGATCGGACTCATCGTGTTGGTCGTGGTCGTTGCCTTCTTACTGAACGGCAGGCGCAGACGAATATAGAACGGCTCTGAGTGCTAAGGATCAGCAGAGAGCGGCGAGCCCGAATACGCCGAAGGATTGATGCGCGTCAGTCCACATCTCTTCGATGTACCATCCTGCGCTTTCGACCAGCGCGGAGAAGAGACGTACGTCGTACTTGCGGGAGGTTTCCGTATGAATCGACTCTCCGTGTTCGAAATCGAAACTTTGCCCGTCCACCACGGCGGTCTGCGCTTCGAGGCTCACCAAATGCATCTCGACCGCCGAATTCATGCTGTTCCAGCGCGCCTCATGTGCAAAGCGATCGACGCGGAAATCTCCGTCGAGCTCACGGTTGATGCGCGTCAGCAGATTCGCGTTGAAGGCCGCCGTCACGCCCTGCCGATCATTGTAGGCCGCCCGCAGCACTCGAATATCCTTGGTCAGGTCGGCGCCGATGACCGCGGTTCCCTTCGGGCCCACGTGCCGATGCAGGCGCCGCAGGAAGGAGACCGTCTCGCCGTGATCCAAATTGCCAATGGTCGATCCCGGGAAAAAGGCAGACCGGCCCTTCAGGGGAATGGCGGCCGGAATATCGAAGTCTCCGGTAAAGTCCGCGACAATGGGCCAAATGCCGATGTTCGGAAAGCGGTGCCTGAGCGAGATTACCGCTTGATCAAGAAAATCGCCGGAGATGTCGACCGGCACATACAGCCGCGGCGCCGGCAGCGCCGCGATCAATATCTCCGTTTTGATCCCCGCCCCCGCTCCGTATTCGATCAGCGTCGCCCCCTTGCCGATGAAGCCGGCGATCTCCGCCGCATTCGCGCGCAAAATGCCGGTCTCGAGGCGCGTCGGATAGTATTCCTGCAACTGCGTGATCTGTTCGAACAATTCCGACCCGCGTTCGTCATATAACCAGCGGCACGGCAAGCTCTTGCGGTGCTTCGACAGTCCGGCGATGACATCCTGACGAAATAGTTCCGGCTGCGAGAGCCGATAGTCTGCGGTAACGAGCATTACGCGTCCTCCGCCAATCGCAATCCAGAGAATTGCCATCGAGCATGCGGTGCAAAAAAGTTTCGATAAGTCGCCCGCACGTGATCTTCCGGAGTGACACAGGAACCGCCGCGCAACACGAACTGACCTGACATGAACTTGCCGTTGTATTCCCCCAGCGCTCCTTCCATCGGGCGAAACCGCGGATACGGCATGAAGGCACTGCGCGTCCATTCCCACACATCGCCAAACATTTGCCGCAATTCGCCCGTCGGCGCCGGCGCCGGCGCGGGCCGGGGCCGCAGCCGGCCGGAATTCACAAAATTGCCGTCGATGCGGCAACCCATGCGCGGCAGCCTCCCATTCCGCTTCGGTCGGCAGGCGCCGTGCCTGCCCACGTGGCGAAAGCATCCGCCTCGAAATAGCTGACGTGCGTGACCGGCGCATCGGGGTCGATGGGCTGAGCGCCGCGCAACGTCATGCTCCAAAATTCGCCGTCGCGCGCTTCCCAGTAAAGCGGCGCGGACCACGCCTCGTTTCGCACCGTGGCCCAGCCGTCCGAAAGCCACAACAGCGGATTGCGATATCCGTCATCTGCGATAAATTCCGCCCACTCGCCGTTCGTGACCAGACGATCCGACAAGCGGTAAGGTTCGATGCACACGCTGTGGCGCGGGCCTTCGCAATCAAACGCGAAGCTCGCGCCCTGGTGTCCAATGTCGAGCACGCCGCCGGCAAAACTTCGGTAGCTTTGCGATCTGTCGATGGGATCGACCGGCAGCGGGACAGATTCCTGGTACGCAGGGCGCAGGGGATTCTGAGCGAACAAGTGCAGGATGTCGGTCAGCAACAGTTCTTGATGTTGCTGCTCGTGATGGCAGCCGAGCTCGATGACCTCGAGCGCCCTTTCCGCCGGCGCCCTTTGCAATAGTTGCGCGATAGCCGAGTCGACGTATTCCCGATACGCGAGAACCTCTCCGAGCGTCGGCCTGGTGAGCAATCCACGCTGCGGCCGAGGCTGGCGCGCGCCGACTGATTCATAATAGGAATTGAAGAGGAAATTGAAGCGCTCGTCGAAAACTTGGTAGTTCGAAGCATCCGCTGTCAATACCATCGACTCGAAGAACCACGTGGTATGCGCCAAATGCCATTTCGCGGGGCTGGCATCCGGCATCGACTGCACCGTCGCATCCGCATCCGACAAGGGCAGCGCGAGTGCCGCGGTTGCCGCGCGCACCTGGCGGTAGCGGCGCTCGAGCGCCGACGGTTCATCGCGGGTCTCTGCGGGAGAGACGCTGTTTCTGCTAAGCATGGGCAGGCCCTAATGACGGCGCAACGGACGCCCATCCTAATGGGTGGAAATGCTTCGTGGGGGACTATCTACGAATACCGTCTTTCACGTGGCGCTGATTTTCGTGTAGGCAAACTCCGACGAAATCGCCGTAACTATCGAAATTGGCTGAGGAAGTTAGGGCTTGGGGGCCCGCCGAGCGGCAAGTTCCTGCGCCGCCAAGGCCTGCGCGGTGGCGAGGGCATCCGCGGCAGGGACTTTCACATCCGGTTCAACACCGACGCCTTCCCAGTTGGTCTTGGTGATCGGATTGATGGCGCGCGCAAACGGAACTCCGATCGTGAACCGATCATCGATGCGATGCCCGGCCACCGGATGCGCGCCGCCCCCGGTCACTTCACCGACAATCGTCGCGCGCTTCAGCACCTTAAGATCATTGGTAAACTCTTCGCCGCCGGAGAAGGTCCTATGCGAGGTCAGGACGAACGCGGGTACGGAAGATAAAAGTTTGCCGGGAACGTAAGGCAACGTCCAGTACTGCTGTGTTTCGCCGCTCTTGCGCTCCCACAGGTCATTGAGATGCGTTTGTTTCGCGAACAGGTAAGTGGCAACCAGGGCGACCATTTTCGGGTCGCCGCCGCCGTTCTGCCGCAGATCGAAGATGACGGCATCGACATTGGCCATGAAGTTCATGGCGGCAATGGCGGTAGCGCCGCAGACTTCGGGGTCGGCGAAGAAATTGAACTTAAGATATCCAACGTTGCCGCTCAAGTGTTCCACCTTCTCAAAGCCGCAATTGGCTTCTTGCATCGCCAGGCGGTAGCGCGCGACATCCTCCGGACTGCGCGCCGCGGATTCCTCAGGCAATCGTGCGGGGCTAAAAGTGACCGAGAGGTGCTTGTCGTGGCTGACATCGCGAAAATGCTCGGTCAATGAATTGGCAAACGCATTGCCATCCGAAATGGAAGCGTATTCGCCGCGCTTGGCGCGCGCCCGTACCGCGATTGCCATTTTCTTCGCGACGTCGGGAAACACGTAGAACTCATTGATCTTCTCGATGGCCGCATCGATGACGCGCGCGCGGGTTGCCGCATCAATGTCATAGCCGATGACAGCGGCGCCGGGGGCAATAACGTTCAGTTCCGAACTCGTCACCCGCGGCGGATTGGAATCGTTCACCTGCAGTTTTGCCAACGCCTGCAGGTCGCTGTTGCGCTCCTTCAAGAGGACCACGATGCGCAGTGGTGCGCTCTTCTCTATTGAGACAACAGCAAATCCCCCGGCGCGGCCGCGCAAATCCATAACGTCGTCGGCATGTTTCTCGGGATCATATTTTTTGAAGTATTCATCGAGCCGGCTCCGATCGCCGCTGTTGAAAGCGTCGAGCCAGGCGCTCAGGGTGCTCCCTGCGGGTGTGCCGGGAAGCGCCACTTCCGTGGACGCAGCACTCAGCCCAAGAACCAGCGTGCAAGCGGTGCAAAGCAGCGCCGCCGCCATGCGCGCATTGACTCTCCGGACACCGAACGCCGGCGCAGGATGCGCAGCACCTTTAGCCATGCATGACTCCCCTATTCACCAGTCGCCGAACGCAAAAATAGACGCAGCGCAAGTCGAGGAGTATAGCGCGCCGGCAGCGCGGCCACGCCGCAGTGAATCGCAAGCCTCCAAATCATTGAGCGCGGCCGTCAGTAGTTCAAGCTGAAGCGCATCAGGCCGCCGATAATATCCGATCCAAACGACGCCCAGCAATCCCGCCGCGGTCACGAAGCCCCAGAACGCCAATTTGCGCGGGATATTGAGTCTAGACAGACGCCAAGCGCTCCAGACCCCGAGCACGGCCGCGGCGATGGCCAGCAGACCCGCAGCCTCAAGTGTGCCAATGATGGGGTCGAGACTACTGCTGTAGAAGTCGAGCTCGAGGTTGAGGGTCGGCCGCAATATCATGAACCAACAGACGAGATACGCCACGTCGAATGCCGCCGCCGCGCGCAGCTGCAGCCGCAAGCGCCGCACCTGCGCAAGCAGATCGTCTGGAATGTTTTTCGGCGGCTTGAGCCACGGAGAGAGCAGCCAGGCCAACAAGGTCCAAACCAGAATCAAGCACGCGAGGATCATGACGGTCAGGTTCAGAGCCGACGACCGTTTGAGCGGTACGGCCTGCAGCACGGAAGTGGGATCCGCGCTATCGACGACCGTCTGGACTCCGCTTACCGTCTGCAGCATGAGTTGCTGGCTGCCGCCGGTGCGGCGCCAGAGCTGCGGGCCGATCTCACGATAGGTCTCCGGCTCCGGCGTAAACATGCCGGGTACGGAGATCGTGCCGTCCGGGTTTGCGGCAATCACGGATTGTTGCAGGACATAGAAGAGACTCAAGAATCCGTGCTCGATTCGGCGCGAACTCTCGTAGCGTCCTGCGATGACTTGTGCATCGGCGACTGCGGTTGGCAACGCCGGCGGTTCCAGCGGCGCGGCGGAGTTCGGGAAGTACCGGTCCATGAAGCCATCGAACAATGCTTCGCGGGCAAGATACACGGCATTCTCGCGGCCTCGGCTGTTGAAGGTAAAATCGATGCCGACCCCTTCCTTCGGCAGCAATTCGAACTCGTTATGAAAAAAGATCGTGTCGCCGCCGTGACCGATCAGCGTGCGGCCGTTGTGTACTTCGCGGAAAAAACCATGCGCCATGGTGGCAAATCCCGGCGGGGCTTCTTCCGACGGACTGTGCATGCGCTCGGCGGTGTCCGCCCGCAGAATCTCGACGTCGCCGACATGACCATTCTGCAGATGCGCAATCATGAAGCGCGACATGTCCGCGAGCGTTGTCGTGCCGCTGCCTGCGGGCCGGGTGACGATCAGCTCATAGGGGCCTGGCGGTGCCGATGCCGTTCGATAGCCCTTCGACACCAAGCCCGCGAAGCGTTCGGGGAGCGGCTGATCGAAGCTGGTGTGCGTCATGCCCAGCGGCACGAGAATGTGGCGTTCGATGTAGCGCTCGTACGGCTCCTTGGAGAGTCGTTCCACGATGTAGCCGGCCAGCGCGGCGCCGTAGTTTGAGTAGGCGGGTACCGCGCCCGGCGCGAACAGCATGGGGCGCTGGTGTTCTTTCAAGTACGCCTCGGTCGAGGGCACCCCGTGCGGATTGGTCCATAGGATATCCTTCAGCCCTTCCTCGAACCCGCCGCGATGATTCATCAAGTCACGCAGGGTGACGGGCTTGCCGTAGTCTTCGGGAATCTTGAAGTCCAAATAGTCGTTGATATTCCGGTCGAGATCGAGCTTGCCCTGCTCGACCAGCTGCATGACCGCGGTCCAGGTGAAGAGTTTTGAGGTGGATCCGATTCGCACCATGGTTTGCTGCGGATCCATGCGCAGCTTTTTGCTCACGTCCGCAAAACCGTAACCCTTCTGCAGGAGCACGCTGCCGTCCTTCACCACCACCACGACGGCGCCGGCCATGTCGCCGGCCTTCAAGGCATAGGGAACCATGCCGTCGAGCCACGCTTCGAGGTCGGCACGGTCGAGCGAATGCGCACTCGGTTCAGCCGCAGCGGCAGCGGAGCGGCTGGGGCTGGGGCTGCGGCGGGAGCGGCCGGCTGCTCGCCGGTTGCGGCCCTGAGCGTTGGTGCCTGCAAGAACACCGCCGCGGCGCAGGCGGCCAGAGCCAGGTTATTTCGGATTTTCATAGGGTTCACCCGCTTATTTGGACTTCTGTAGCACCGGCGTAAATGACAGATCCTGATAGTCGTAGCTGAAATCCGCGAGCGGCGAGACCGCTTTCAGGGTGATGTGCTCGACCTTGCCGTCCGCATTCAGGCCGAACGTGACGTACGCCGGCTCGATGGTCTTATCGTCGAAGCGCGTCACGAAGCTATCGTATTGCCAATGCTCGAGCGCACCGCCCATGCGCGGCGTCGACTTGAAATCGATCGTGAGCGCGCCGTTGGCCTGCCCGATTTCAACGTTGCCGTACCACGGGTCGCTATAGGTGCCGACGTAGCGCTCGAGCGGCAGCGATGGGCCAATCTTCGCGGGCTTGGCCACTGCGGATTGGTAGGTCTTCAGCGCTTCTTGCACGCGCTGCTGCCTCTGAGCAAGGATTTTTTCCGGCCAAGTATCCTTGGGAATCCCTAGGTAGTGATCGAGCAGCTCATACATCAGCCCGATGATGATCGCGCCATCCTCGCTGTTGATCTCGATCGAGAATCCCACATGCTTTTCCGGAAGCAGCACGACCGCCGTCAGGAAACCGAACACCGCACCGCCGTGCCAGACGATCTTGGCGCCGCGATAATCTCGGACATCCCAGCCGAGCGCATAGGTGTTGAACATGGGCTGGGTCGGCGCCAGCACGCCCGAGCGCGGCCCAACCGGCTGCAGCACCACCGGCGTCCACATTTGATCGTGCGCCGCCTGGCTGAACAACCTGCCGCCATGGTCGGGGAGCGCGCCGCCGTCGAGCTGGATCATCAGCCACCGCGCCATGTCGTTGGCGCTGACCGCCAAACCACCCGCGGGCGATGCGTTGCTGCCCAGATTGTCGCGTTCGTTGAGCACCGCTTGATCGCCCACGCCGCGCAAGCCGCCGCTCATGCGCGCATGCGGTTGAGCGCGGTCGGGACTCGCGAAGTGGCCGTCGTTGTCCGTGGTCGAATGCAGCATCCCCGCCGGCTTGAGCACCTGCTCGGCAACAAATCTCTCCCAGGTTTCGCCCGTGACATCCTCGATCAGTTGGCCTGCGACCATGTACAGAATGTTGTCGTAGGCATAGGCGCTGCGGAAGCTGGTCGCGGGTTTGATGTAGCGCAGCCGCCGCACCGACTCGGCGCGGCTCAAGTTCGTGCGCGGCACGAACAACAAATCGCCGGCGCCGAGCCCGAGGCCGCTGCGGTGCACGAGCAGATCGCGAATCGTCATCTCGCGGGTCACCCACGGGTCGTACATTTGAAAGCCCGGCAAGTGATCGATCACCTTGTCGTCCCAGCCGATTTTTCCCTGATCGACGAGAATGCCGAGCGCCGCCACGGTGAAGGCCTTACCGGTCGAACCGGTCGGGAAGATCGTGTCGGCATCGACCGGCTCCGGTGATCCGAGCCGCTTGACGCCGAACCCTTTGGCGAGCGTGACCTTATCGTTCTCGACAATGGCGATGGCCATGCCGGGAATGCCGATCTGCTTGCGCAAGCTTTCCACGCGGGCGTCGAACCCGGAAGGCGGCGCGGCTAAGGCCGCCGAGATGCTCAGAAACGTCAATGCGGCGAGTGCGAAAATTTTCATGCAGGCTCAGGCTCCGGTTGGATGGCGTTCAACGCGATGATTTCGGCAGCCCGCGCTGCCTCGATTCGGCGTATCGCAGGATCGAGCGCCAGCAGCATGGCTGCGGCGGTCGCCGAGATGACGGCCAAAATGGTAAAGAATCCGCCGTGACTGGTGCGGTCCCACAAGGTGCCGACAACGCCCGCGGACAGCGAACCGGTGCAGATCACGAAGAACCAGGCGGCCACGGTGGTCGCGCCGTAGCCGATCGGCGCCAGGCGCGCAAACAGGCCGAGGCCGGTCGGCAAGATATAGAGCTCGCCGAAGGTAAACAGCGTGAAGAATACCGCCAGCCACAGCCAACTGGCGCGGCCCGTTCCTGCCGCAAATGCCACGGTCGCAAGCAACAGATACGCCGCCGCGACGATCAGCGCCCCTAACGCCATTTTCCTCATCGCGGAACCTGGCGATCCGGCTTGCGCGCGCCGGCGCCAATGCGCCAGCAGCGGCGGCGTCATCAAGATGACCAGAAGAGGATCCAAACTCGGGAACCAGGTCATGGGAATGGTCCAGAGCCCGATGGTTCTATCGATGCCGACATCCGCCCACAGCGCCAACGTATTGCCATACTGCTCATAGGCGCTGCGGAACACCGTGGCGGCAAGACCGACGGCAAACAGCAGAATGAACGTCGAACGGTACCGGCCTGCCGGCGCCTTCGGCGCCGCAGACGCGAGGTTGTGCTTCACTGCGCGGACCTGGTCCGGCAGATATTTGCCGCCGAGAATATAGACGACGAGACCCAGGAGCATCCCGACGCCCGCGGCGCCGAAGCCCCAATGCCAGCCGTAGAATTCCCCGAGCGCACCGCAAATCAGGGGCGCTAGAAATCCGCCGACATTGATGCCGACGTAGTAAACGTTGTAGGCCCAGCCGCGGCGCGGATCTTCCGGGCGATAAAGACCATCGATTTGACTGGGCAGGCTCGGCAGGAACAGGCCGTTGCCGAGTGCGATGGTCGCGAGCGCCAGGTAAAACAGCGGCTCAAAGGTCATCATGAAATGACCGGCGGCCATGATGCTGCCGCCGATGATCACTGCGCGCCGCTTGCCGAGCCAGCGATCCGCGATCAGGCCGCCGATAATCGGCGTGAAATACGCTATCGCGGTGTAGCTGCCGTAGATCAGCGACGCTTTTTCCTGGCCGATCAGCAATTGCTTGGTCATGTAGTAGACCAGCAAGGCGCGCATGCCGTAGTAGGAGAAAATCTCCCACATCTCGGTCAAGAAAAGTATCGTGAGGCCGCGCGGCTGACCGAACCAAGTCTGCCGGCTCGCGCTCATCGCATTAATCGTGTGTCCCGCCCCACACTTGTTCGCCGCTCCATGCGCTGCCATTGGTGTACGTGATGCTCGGCGTACGATCCTTGGCAAGAAAAATCGGCCCATCCAGATCGACGACGTCGCACAGTTGCCCGAGCACGAAGGCCGGCGCCATCGCAAGACTGGTGCCGACCATGTTGCCGACCATGACGCCCAGCCTCAGGCGCCGCGCTTCGCGCGCCATCGCCAGCCCTTCCGTCAAACCCCCGCACTTGTCCAGCTTGATGTTGACGACGTTGAAACGTCCGACCAGTCCTGCGACGTCCGCAAGCGTCAGCACGCTTTCGTCCGCCGCGATCGGGATCTTCGATTTGAATCCCTCGAGATCGGCCTCGCGGCCGCGCTTCAAAGGCTGCTCCAGCAGCGAGACCTTGGCCGATTCGAGAACGCCCATCAGCGATCCGAGCGACTCGATGCCGTACCCTTGGTTGGCGTCAACGCCCATCCACACCTCAGGGCGCGCGGCGCGCACCGCGCGGACGCGCTCGATGTCCTCCGCGAGATCGCCGGTCAATTTCAGTTTCAGCGATCGCGCCTGAGCGAATTTGCGCGCGCCGGCCGCCATGACGGCGGGGTCGTCGGCGCCCAATGTGAAGGTCGTAACCAGCGGCTTCGGCGCATCGATGCCGGCCAGTTCCCAGACCGCGACGCCCAAGCGATGTGCTTCAAGCTCCCACAACGCGCAATCGACCGCGTTGCGTGCGCCGCCGGCCGGCAGCAATTGTTGCAGCACGCCCCGCTCGATGCCCTGCTCGATCGCGCCGCGCACCGCTTCGATCGCGGCAACCATGCTCAGGGCAGTGTCGCCCAAGTAGTACACGCCGGAGGCTTCGCCGCGGCCGCGATGCTCGCCATCGTCGAGCGTTACGACCACGACCTCCTGCTCCTCGAACACAAACCCCGAGATGCGAAACGGCGCCGACAGCCGCAGCCTCTCCACCTCGACGCGCAGATTCAACGCCGGCATCAGAAATAAATTCCGAAGCTGAACAGGTTGAACGTGAACGCAACCCACAGCACGATGAACGCCGACAGCGCGAGCACGATGCTCCACGTTTTGGCGGGCCAGCGGCGCGTTCCCTTCCATACCGTAATCAGGTTCCAGACAATAAGGGCGGAGCCCAGCAGGATGGCGAAAATGCCGAACACCTCGGCGAAACGGATATGGCCGTTGTACTTGTCGCTGAGATTGTTGAAGTCATTGAACATGCGGATGATCGTGAATCCCCACAGCCCGATCGCCGCCAGCAGCAGGATCGACCCGATCTTGCTGAAGCGATAGGCGCGCAGCGCGTCGGCGCTAAGCGCCAGGCTCGCGCCAAAGCGGCGGCGTACGATGGCCGTGACCGGCCAAAACACCGCGGTCAGAAGAAGCGCGGCCAAGGCGCAGTACAGCGCCGGCAGCAGCCACGCCGCATCCGCATACCACGGCGCGCGGTCGAACACCATGAACGGCGAAATCCCATCGATGCTGAAGCGCACCGCCTTGCCATCGACCACCTTCGCCGCCAAGCGCTCGTGACTATCCTGATCGCGCCAGACGAAGGGCGCCGTCTCGACCCAGTGGCGCGGCTTGCCGTTGAGCCCGTTGATCGGCACCGACAGTTCGCCCTTGGCATCGACGCCGACCTTGGTTTGACCGAACAGGCCGACCGCGGCCAAGAAGTTCGATTGCGAGGCGCGCGAATTGACCCAATGACCCTTGAGCAGGGCCGCATGTTCTGCCGAGGTACTCGCATTAATCTTCGTGGCGCTGGTCTGCGCCGCGGGGAAGTAGCGATCCGAGAAGTCGTCGAACAGCGCGCCGCGCAACCCGCCGGCCGCGCCGGCTTTACCCAAGCTATTGAACGAAACGTAGAAACCGACGCCTTCTTTCAAGAACAAATGCAGCGAGGTGTGGAAACACTGCGTATCGCCCAAATGCGCGATCACCTCGCGGCCGTTGATGTTGGTTTCAAAAAAGCCCAACTCCATTCGATTCAGCGGCGGCAGGAGGGTAAGCGGGCTGTTGTGCATCATCTCCGCGGTTTCGGCTTTGAGGATACGATTGCCGTGATATTCGCCGTTTTGCAGATGTGCAATCATGAAGTGCGCCATGTCCTCGCCGGGCGAAGAGAGCGCTCCGGCCGGCGCCGGCCCGATGATCTCAAATCCTTTCGGCGGCTCGGATGCCAGCAAATAACACTTCGACATGAGCGGCTCGAGGTTCGCCGGCAGGGGCTGGCGGAAGGTCGAATGCTTCATGTCGAGCGGCTCGAAGATATGCTTATCGATGTAGTCGTCGAACGGCTCGCCCGACACCCGCTGCACGATGTAGCCCGCTAGCGATGCGCCGTAATTGGAATACGCAGGCGTGGTATCAGGCGCGAAGACTCGCTCCGGGACCCACTGCTTGAGCAGCGCTTCGAACCCCGGCGATTTAGGATCCTCCGACATGATGCCCTTGGCCTGCTCTTCGAAGCCCGCGACGTGCTGCATCAGCTCGCGCATGGTGACCGGCTTGCCGTCGCGCGCCGGAATTTTGAAATCCAGATATTGATTCACATCGGCATCGAGATCGATCTTGCCCTGCTCGACCTGCTGCATCACTGCTGTCCAGGTAAACAGCTTCGATACCGATCCCGGCCTGAACAAAGTCAACTTGGGGTCGACGGGCGCACGCTTCTCGACATCGGAATAGCCGAATCCGCGCTCGGTGAGAATTTGACCATCCTTGACGATGGCGACCACGGCACCAGCGATGTCGCCCGTGTGCAGGGCATAGGGCATGTACCCATCGAGCCATGCATTCGCATCGTCTGCCGTCAGCGGCGTAGCTGCCGGCGCGGCTGCGGTCGTTGCGGCGGCGGCCTGCGGCGCCGCGGCGGGCGCGGCGGGCGCGGCGGCGGCTGGAGCAACGCTCGGCGCGGTGGCAACTTTCTGTGCGGGCGCAGCTTTTTGTGCGGCGGCGGCTTTTTGTGCGGTGGCGGCAAACGATCCCAAGGTGAGGAGCGCGGCAGCCAAGAATGTGAATATACGCATGGATTCTCTGCTTGCGACTTAAAGCCGCTGTTATCTACAAATTCAGGCGAGACACTTGTCGACGAGCTTTTCGAACGCGGGACCGGCCCGCATGGGGTCCGCAACCGGCACGCCAAGCCGCGCGCTTTCCGCGTCCAGCAATTGAGCCGCATCGTTCGGATTCAGCTTGGAAGTGTTCAAACTCACGCCTGCGCAGCGGATCGCGGCATTGGTGCGGCGGCCGAGCCGCAGATTCAAATCAATGGTGTCGAAGACATCGGGCAGCAGGTAGCCGGGATGCCCCAGCATCTCTTTGCGATCAATGTCATGGCACACCACGATGACATCCGGCTGGCTGCCGTGCAGCAGGCCGAGCGAAACCCCGGCGTAGGCCGGGTGGAACAAAGAACCCTGACCCTCAATCACATCCCAATGCTGCGCGGGCGCCGCCGGGCTCAATATTTCCGCGGCGCCGGCTTCGAAATCCGCAACGACCGCGTCCATCGGCATGCCGCCGCCCGCGATCAATATTCCCGTCTGTCCCGTGGCGCGAAAGTCCGCGTCCAGTCCGCGCTCGCTGAACGCACGCGCCAAGCGCAAGAGCGGTATATTTCTTGCCGACGGCACAATCCGTGCCGACGGTGAGCAGGCGCTTGCCGCTGCGCTTGGCGCCGGTTGCAATCGGAATATTTTTCGGCGGCGTACGAACGTCGATGAGCCGGCGGCCGTGGCGCTCCGCCGCCGCTTTCAGCTGCGGCACGTTGCCCAGTTTGGCGTGCATGCCGCTGATGAGATCGAGTCCGGACTCGAGCGCCTCAAGCAGCGAGGGGATCCAGCTCTCGCCGATCACACCGCCGGTATTGGCCACGCCGATGACGAGCGCCCGCGCACCGCGTGCGCGCGCCTCCTTCGGCGTCAAGCGCGCCAGGCCCGTGGTGACGGTCGCACCGGCGCATGCCCATTCTCCGATGCAGCGATCCGGGGCCCAGTCGCGCAGCCCGAACGCCGTCTTGGCGTAGCCCTTCTCCGTGGTGTCGCCGAGAAAAAGCAGATATGGGTAAGGTAAATCCAGCACCTGCGACATTCGAGCCTCCGCCGCGTGCAAATCGAGTTTCGTATTCATTCCCCAACCTTTAGAACTTCGTAAACTTATGTCCAGGTAATACCCAGCAGCCGGCGGAAATTGCCGCCGAGAATCGCCTGAATATTCGCATCGCTGTAGCCGCGGCGGATCAAGGCCGCGGTGAGGTCGTACACCTTGCGGGGATGGTCAAAGCCATCGGTATCTATTTTGTCGCGGAATGCGTAGGAGGCTTTGTAGCCGGCCTTCAGCTGCTTATATTGATCCGGCGGCATGTGATCGTAGCCCATCAAGTCCGAGTCGGAGCCGATGCCAACGTGGTCGATTCCGACCAGCTTTACGACGTGATCGATGTGATCGACGATGTCTTCGAGCGTCGTCGGCTCCGTGGCTTTGACGAACATGCGCACGCCGGTTATGCCCATGACGCCGCCCTTCGCCGCCAGCTTGCGAATCGCTTCGTCCGTTTTGAGACGCGGATGATTGTTCAACGCGCGGCAATTCGAGTGCGTAAAGGCGATGGGCTTGGGGGATAATTCGATGGCGTCCAAAGTGGTCTTATCGCCGCTATGCGAAACGTCGATGAGCATGCCCACCTCGTTCATTGACTTGATGATCTGCTCACCGTAGTCGCTGATCCCCCCGTCGACTCGCTCGGTGGAACCGCTGCCGAGCAAATTCTGAGTGTTGTAAGTCAGCTGCGCGCAGCGCAATCCCAACTGGTAGAACGCCTTGACGTCTTTCGGTTCGCGAAATTCGTCGGCATTTTGCAATCCCATGATGACGGCAATCTTCTGCTTGGCCTTGGCAGCATCCAAGTCGTCGGCTTTGCCCACCAAGCTAAAAACCTGGGTATTGCGCCCGACAAAGCCGCTCCATGCCGCGATGAATTGCAGCGCGTCATCATAAGCGCTCGCTCCGCCGACCCCGACGGAATTGTGAAATCCGGTGATGCCACAGGTCCGAAACATGGCGGCCTCAGAATCGCTCAAGGGCAATGCATAGGCCTCGGGGCGAAAATCCAGCTTGAGCGGCGCGAGCATGTCGATGACCAGCGAGCGCTGCACCAGATCCAAGACCTTGGACGAATACTTGTTCTTGGGATTTTGAGCGGCGGCCGTTTGCGCAGCATCGGCTTTAGGCAGCGCGAGAGCGGCCAAGGCGCCCGCCATTACTTGCAACGTGCGGCGCCGGGAAACGCGAAGGGAAGAGTCGGACATCGTTTGCTTATCCTGATATCATGTCGCAACTGAGCCAGAATAATCCTGTATAGACAATTGTCAATGTAATTCTCTATACAGGTCGGTTGCGCAATTGTACGATTGACCGGTTCGATGCGCCCTGCAGCGGTTGACCTAGCGGATGCGGTAGGTATGCTGCCAGCGGCCAACGGAAACCTATTCAAGGGCGGCTTAGATGGATATGAATACGCGTCACCCCACGCTGGGAAGCTTGCTGCGATCTTTGCGGGCGCGCAACGGCTGGACCTTGAGCCAGATGAGCGAGCGTACCAGCATTCCGGTTTCCACCCTCTCCAAGGTGGAACATGACCGTCTCACCTTGAGCTACGACAAGCTGGTGCAGTTGAGCCAACGCCTTGAAATCCGCGTATCCGAGTTATTCGCGGATCCGAGCGAAGCGGAACCGGCAGTGACCGCGCGCCGCAGTATCGGCCTCACCGACGATGCGGTGCGGGTGAATACGAAAAATTACGATTATTACTACTTGTGCCCGGAGCTGCGCCGCAAGCGCATGATCCCGATCTTAACGCGCATCCGCGCCAAGAGCGCCGAGGAGTTCGGCGAACTGGTGCGTCACTCGGGCGAGGAATATATCTACGTGCTCAAGGGCGCGATCAAGGTCCTCACCGAGTTTTACGACCCCGTGGTTTTGAATGGCGGCGAGTCGATCTATCTGGACAGCAACATGGGGCACGCCTACGTCACTGCGGAAGGCTGCGACGAGGCGGTCGTGCTCGGGGTGTGTTCGAGCAACGACGAGGGGTTGATGCACTCTTTGATGTCATTGCACGGCGAGACCGAAGCAGCCCCCCCTGCCCATCCTCCCGAGCCGACGCGAAGTCCGGTCAAGGCCGTCAGTGCGGTCAAGGCCGTCAAGAAGACCAAGGGTCGTTAGGGTGCGAGCGCGAATCCCAGCGCGCGGCTGACCGAGGCTGGAATGACGCTAATGTGATCCTCGGCGCTGAAATCTTGGAATCGCACGAGGAATCCGGACTTCGCACCCGCCTTCGCGCCGGCCTGCGCGAGTCGCTGCGCCAAGTCGCGCGCATTGTCCACCATCCGCGCTTCCGCGATCTTCTTATTCACCTCGCTCAAGGGCATGTTTCCCGGCGGCGCCTGAGAATAGCGGTCCTGCTCCTTGGCGCCGACGCAGATCAACACCCGGATGGGGCGCTTGGCGCGCTTTACCTTGGCTAGAAAACCGCTTTCGTCCTTGAGCACCGATTTGTTGTCCCACCAGATCGAAGGACTGCTGGCGACATAGTTGTGGAAGGACTCGGGGTGTTTGAACATAACGCCGAGAACGAACAGTCCGCCCAAGGAATGGCCGTATAAAGTCTGCTGTTGCGCATCGAGGGGATGATAGGCGGCGGACACCGCGGGCCGCAGCTCCTCGGTAATAAAGCGGTAAAAGAGTTCGGACCCGCCGCCTTGATCGGCCTCGGCGAGCGGCGGCTGCGTCGGGAACAGCGTCTTGTCCTCGGTGACCGGCGTGAGGTCTCGATAGCGCAGCATCATCGGTTTCATGAAGTCGTCGCTGGGATAGCCTATACCGACAACGACAGCACCCTTGCCCGCCAGTCCCATGAGCGCCATCTGCGCCGCGGCCAACGGGAAGGTACCGTTGCCGTCAGTCACGAAGATCACCGGGTAACCGGACGGCGGCGCTGGAGTAAGCGGCTTATACACAAAAATTCGATAGGTCCTGCCGCTGATCTTTGAGGCCAAATCGAACTGGCTGGCGCCGAAGAGCGCGACGGGAGTCAGCGCGCGTGGCTCGGCAGGCGCGGTTGGCGGCGCGGTTGGCGGCGCGGTTGGCGGCGCGCCGTCGGCGCTCTGCGCCGACCAGAGCGCAGCGATTGCCAGCAACGCGGTGAATTTCATGGTGAGCTCCGTCGTGTCTGTCCCAGCGGCACGTACAGCGTGCTGGGATGAGTTTTGTCATGCAGCAGCGTCACGCTTACCGGGCGTGCGTCCGCCATGGTCTCGTCCGATACCGCTTTTCCCGAGTTGTAATTCTTTTGTGTATAAATCGAATTGATGGAGCCCAGCACCAGCCGCAGCCGGCTGCCCTGGGCCAACTGCCGTGAGACGAAGGTGAAGCGCTTGAAATCGTAGAGCAGCGGTTTGCGCGTCGTGACGAGATTGGCCGCTCGGAGGCTCTCGCGATAGCGGGCGCGAATGCGGTCGGTCGTCAGCAAAATGCTGCGTCCGTTGGCGGTAATCTCGTAGACCTGGGCTTGCAGATCCGTGTCGGGCTGATCCAGCGCGATCCAGGCCGACAAGCGAAAGAAGCCCGACACTTCAGTGTTCTTCTCGAGCGGCTCTGAATGATAGACCAGCTCCTTGCCCTCCTGGGCAAAGAGCATGCGCTGATCGGTCAGATCGCTGGGATCGATGCGCGACTCCAGATCGGCCGTCGAGACATCGCGCGGATCGTAGATGAAGTGATCGGGCGATCCTAAGGGGCGCTTCGAGTCTTGGGTCTGCAGCATGCCGGAACTCAAGATATGCGTCGCATTCTCGGAGGCGTTGAGCAACAGCGGCTGCATTTCGGCAGTGACCTTCTCGAGGCTGCCGGCGTAGCGCCATTCTTCCGCGCCCATGACGTAGTAGGCGACGCCGTCCTTGAGAAATTCAGGCTTCGGGCCGCCGGCCATGGTCCAGCGATACCACTCAAGATGCAGCTTCGGCAGGTCAACCAGACTCGCCGGACCAAATTCGATGCCGCCGATCGGGGTGCGCGGAGTGCGCGTCGCCGGATGGTCCCAGGGACCGATGATCAAAAAGTGCTTGCCGCGTTGCGCGGCGGAGGCCACGCGCATGAAATCCTTATAGTACTCGAGCGCACCGGGCTGATCGTCGTCGTAACTTCCGGTGATGGTCAAGATGGGGATATCCATCGCCTTGAACTGTTCGGCCGTCGGCGTCATCTGGTCCAAATAGTCATCGACCGCGGGATGGCGCAGCCACTCACGCAGCGAGAGTTGATCGCCGCCGAGCGCGTGCTCAAGATTCGAAAAAGGCTGACCCGTCGTGAAGCGCTCGCGCCATAGGGCCGGCCAAAATTGATCGTCCGCGAACAATTTCGACTGCAACGCATGGCCCGCGGTGTAGGTCAGCCATTGCATCAAGTATTGATAGGAGATGTTGTTGCGCGCCGGAAAATCCACGCCGGGGAATGCCGCTGCGGCAGGCACGATGGTCGCCAGGTGCGGCGGGCGATTCTTCGCGGTCGCCCACTGGTCGAAGCCGGCATAGGATCCGCCCCACATCGACACCTTGCCGTTGCAATAGGGCTGCTTCGCCAGCCACTCGACAACGTCGTAGCCGTCGTTGATCTCTTGCGCAAACGGCGTGAAGGTCCCCTCGGAGTTGCCGCGGCCGCGCGCATCCACGAGCAGGAAAGGCAGGCCGTGGCCCGCGAAGTACATGGCGCGATCGTGATAGCTGTCGCCGATATACGGGGTCAGCGTGAAGATGCAGGGTGCAGGCGCGCGCTGCTGCTTGGGCCGGTAGACGGTGGCGTTCAGCCCGATTCCATCCCGCAGCGGGATGCGAACCGACCAGCGAATTTCGACGGCGCTGAGGGCCGCGGCATCCTCGGCGTGTGCTGTTACGAAGCAGCACACGCCTAAGAGCAGGATGAGCGCAAATGCCGGCGAACGCCGCATGGACTAAGCGCCTAGAACTTGTACCCCACCTGTATGCCGATGGTGCGCGGTTGAATGAACGACGTCAGACCGGTTTGATTGGCGCCGCCGCTGTTGTTGTAGTCGGTGATGCCCTTCGAGTTCCCGAGGTTATTGCCATACAGTTCCGCATTGTAGTGCCCATTATCCAGGCCCAAATGCAGCTGGAATGTGTTGTACACCGGCAGCTTGACGTGCGGTTCGATCACGCTGATGCTTGGCGAAAAGCCGGTATAGCGGCTGCCGGTGTAAGTCTCCGAGCCGCCGACGAATGCGGACCAATCGGAGAACGCGGGCCACTTGTAGTCGACATTCAGCGTGTTACTGACGTTCGGCACGTAGGGTAGTTTGTCGCCTGACATGGCGCCGAGACCGGGCGCATCGGAGGTCAGGTACGCGTCGGTGTACGAGCCCAACAATTCGAGCGTGAGGCCCGAGAGCGGCCGCCACGAAAAGTTCCATTCGACGCCTTTGCTGGTCGCGCTGCCGGAATTGCCATCGATGCCAACCGGGCCGGCGGGTGTATTCACGATGCTCAAAATTTGGATGTCCTTCCAATCGATATAGAACACCGCCATGTCGATGGAAAAAGTCTTGTCGAACAGGTCCGAGCGCATCCCGATCTCATAATTCTTGGTCGAATCCGATTTGAACGACGGCGGGTTCGGCAACGTGGGGGTCGGGAGATTCGGGCCGCCGGGACGAAACCCTGTTGCCACGCGCACATAGGCGAGCGTGTCCTGGTTGACGTGCCAACGCGGCGCCACCGACCAGGTCGTACTGCTCTGCGACGTATATATCGCCGGAAAGTTCGTGGTGGCGGGCCCGTAGAGAACGCAGCAGAACGTGTTGGTCTGCGAATTCTGCTTCACGTCCGTATCACGTCCGCCGAGTTCGAGGTCAAATGCGCTGTTGAAGTGATACGTGATGTCGGCAAATTCGGAGTGTTCCAGGTAGTCGCCCGGTATGATGGCGCCGCCGATCGCGGGCGCCAGAATGGTCGCTGGATCGGCCGCGCTGAGCGCTTGGAAGGGCTGGGTGAGCGTTGTCTGCTCGTGCGTGAAGTAGCCGCCGACCTGCCAGTCAAATCCGTGGTCGAATAGGGTGTTGCCGGCATCCGAAGTAAGCCGCAGTTCTTGATTGAACTTGTGCACGTACTCGACTTGATCAACTTTGAACAACGCTGTCTGGCCATAGATGCTGGAGATGAAATCTCCGTAGGTAAAGCCCGGCGCCAAATTCAAATTGCTGTCGTCATTGGTAAAGTGCAGATTGAAGCGCCCGTAGCTGGCGGCGTACATCAAGGTCGCCCAGTGAAAGTCGTAGGCCAAATTCAACGCGCCGTACTTGAGAGAATTGTCCTCTTCGGCCTGAAGAGCCTGGTTGTTGATGAAATTGCCCACGCTTTGAAACTGGTTGGCCGGCGGCGCCGCGGGGGTTGCGGCGGCACCCACGGACTGCACAGCACTGTTGCCGGTGGTCCTCAAGTGCTGTTCGAATACCGTGACGCGCGCGGTGAAATCCGAGACCGGCTGAACCAGCAACGAGGCGCGCAAGCTGTAGCTGCTGCCGCTGTTGATGTTGCTCTGGCCGAGTTGGGGATTGTCGACCCAGCCGGGAATTTGCGACTCGACGGCACTGACACGCAGCGCGGCTTTGTTGTCCCAGAAGGGCAAATTGATCATGCCTTTGATGTTTCCCGCGGTGGAACCACCGTCGACGCTCTGGCCGCCCAGCGAGACATCGCCTTCGACCTTGTTGAGGTTCGGCAGATTGGTCACGTACTTGATAATGCCGCCTTCTGCAGCGGCACCGTACAAGGTGCCTTGAGGGCCGCGCAGCACTTCGATGCGCTGCAGGTCATAGGTGTCGACATTGGCGCTGAAAAACGCGCCATCCGCTTGTGCGCCCGACATGAAAAAGGGAATGTCGTCCACGGTCGTCGCGATGGTCGCGCCGACGCTGCCGACATTTTGTCCGCGCAAAATCAGCCTTGAATAAGCCGGATCGCTGGTTTGCAGCGACAAACCGGGAACTTGGGCGGCCCAATCCAAAAAGCCGGTCTCCTGCCGCAGAGTCAACTGGTCGGCGCCGATCGCGGTGACGCTCATCGCGACGTCGTGCAATTTTTCGTCGCGCTTGCTCGCTGTTACGACGATTTCATCCAACGCGCCGCCCTGCGAAGTATCCGCGGCGGCGGCCGCCCAGACTGCAGCGTTGGACAGGAGAAACCCCGCACCCGCGAGCTTAAGCACGAAATGTCGGATAGGCATTGCATTCCCCATTGTTTTGATCGATCGATTGCAGGCAGTGCAGCCGCACCCTCGAGGTGCCATTGGTGCCTGGACAGTCGCTGCAATATATTTTTTATTATCCTGATTGGCAACTAGTTTCTGATTACGCCAAGTTTTGCCTAGATTCTGAGCCGGTGATATGTGGTATTCCGACAACGGTTATGCCAGCTCAACGCGCTCCGATGACCGTTCTACGGTTCAACCCAAGTCCACGATTGCCCTATTGGGCCCTCGGCGCACGTGTTTTGGCCACCCCGGGCAGGTTTTCGGGTGCAGACCGCGATTTTCGCTGACATCGCGGCGAATCGCGGCATGCACACCGCAGCCGGAGTTTTTCATTGTAGAAAATTTCTCTTAATGTAAACATCCGCTTCAGCCAGCGTAGCTTCAAGGGGATAACAGATGTCTCGACCATGCCCAGCCCTTCTTTCAAGTTCCCTGTTCTTTTGTTTGTTTAGTTTTGCCGCAGCCCGCGCCGCCAACCCAGAGCCGGCCCCTGCGCCGAGTTCGAATCCCGCGGCGGCGCATGCCCTCGAGCGCGCCGATCTCGAGCCGTGGCTGGACGGCTTCATGCCCTATGCCATCGAGCGCGGCGATGTGGCCGGGGCGGTGGTTGCCGTGGTCAAGAACGGCGAGGTGATCTTCGCGAAGGGCTACGGATTCGCCGATGTCGAGAAGCACAAGCCGGTCGATGCGGAGCGCACGATGTTTCGGCCCGGCTCTATTTCCAAGCTCTTTACCTGGACCGCGGTGATGCAGCTGGTGGAGCAGGGCAAGCTGGATCTCGACCACGACGTCAACGAGTACCTGGACTTCAAGATACCGCCGCGCGCGGACGGGCCGATCACACTGCGCGACATCATGACGCACACCCCGGGTTTCGAAGAGCAAATCAAATCGCTGATCGTCTCCGACCCGAAGCAGCTGGTGCCGCTCAAGGTTTATGCCGCACAAAAGACGCCGGTGCGTATTTTCAAGGCCGGATCGACACCGGCGTATTCCAATTATGCGACCGCGCTCGCGGGCTACATCGTTGAGCGCGTTTCAGGGCAGCCGTTCGATGACTACATCGATGCGCACCTGTTCAAACCATTGGAAATGTCGCACGCCACTTTCCGGCAGCCGCTGCCCGCGGCGTTCCAGGCCGACATGTCCAAAGGCTACGCGCTCGGATCGCAGCCGCCGAAGCCGTATGAGATCGTGATAGCCGCCCCGGCCGGCAGCCTTGCGGCCAGCGGCGTCGACATGGCGCACTTCATGATTGCGCATCTGGAAGGCGGCGAGTATCACGGCGCGCGCATCCTCGGCGCGGACGCGCTGAAGATGATGCATGAAACGCCCACCGACATGATCCCGCCGCTGAATCGAATGATGCTCGGATTCTACGAGCAGAACTACAACGGCCATCGGATCATCAGCCACGGCGGCGACACGGTGTACATGCACAGTTACCTGCATTTGTTGCTGGATGATCACGTGGGCTTCTTTGTGTCGGTCAACAGCCAAGGCCGCGAAGGCGCCGCGGGCGCGATCCGCGGCGCGCTATTCGATGAGTTTCTTGATCGCTATTTTCCCGGCACGCCGGAGGTGCGCAAGGTCGATGCGAAGACCGCCGCAGAGCATGCCAAACTGATGGCGGGCTACTATGAAAGCTCGCGGCGCGCCGAAACCTCGTTCATGAGCATCTTGAGTTTTGCCAGTCCCTTCAAACTCAGCGTCGGCAAGGACAACCTGCTGACCGCGTCGTCCTTCAAGGGCCGCAACGGCGCACCGCGCTACTACCGCGAAGTCGCGCCCTTCGTTTGGCGCGATGTCGACAGCGGCTGGCGGCTGGCCGCGAAGGTGGTGGATGGGCACGTGCAGCGCTTCAGCATCGATGAAATTTCGCCCTTCACGGTGTATGAGCCCAGCCCCTGGTGGCGTTCGGCGAGCTGGCTGGTACCGAGTGTGGGGTTCGCCTTCTCTGCGCTCTTGCTGACCACGCTGCTTTGGCCGGTGGCCGCGATCGTGCGGCGCAGAAATCACCTCAAGCTGGATCTGGTCGGGCGCGATGAGCGCGGCCGCGTACTTTCGCGCGTCGCGGCCGTCGCAGTCACCGCGGTATCGCTTGCCTGGCTGGCGTTGTTCATATCGCTAAGCTCGAGGACGGCGATGCTCGGACCTAGCTTGGACCCTCTGCTGTTTCTCCTGCACTTGGTCTCGATCCTCGGTTATGTCGGCGGGGCCGTCGCACTGATCTGGGCCGCCACGATTGCCTGGACCGGCAGGCGACGCTGGCCCGGGAAGCTTTGGACCTCGGTGCTGGCCCTGTCCGCGGTCGTCATGCTGTGGATGGCCTGGGTGTATCACCTGACCTCGTTCACTTCGAGGTACTGAGTACGCGACCTTTGGGGGAGGGACAGTCGATGAAGCATCGGGCGAGGATATCGGGCGTGATCAACGCCATTGGCGTCGGCATCGGCGTCGGCATCGGCGTCAGCATCGGCATCTGCGTCAGCGTCGGCATCGGCGTCGGCCTCAGTGTCTGCGCGACGCCGGCGGCGCGGGCTGCCGGGTCCGAGTACCCGGCCCTCGGCGCACAGGTCTACGATCGCGCGGCGCAATACCTGGCGAGCAATCAAGACAAGCTGGTGCTCAATGCTTCATTCACGCCGCATTGGCGCCGCGGTGCAAAGGAGCGCTTTACCTATCGGCACGAACTCGGCGACGGCAGAGCCGACTTCGTCGAAGTGACGGCCGCTACTGCTAAGCGGGCGGCGGCGTTTGATCAAGCCATGGTGGCGGCGGGTTTATCCAAAGTCTTTGGCAGCGCGGTCGAAGCGCAGCGCTTGCCCTTCAAAGACTACGAAGAAATCTCCGTCGACAGGATCAGCTTCTCTGCCAACGGCAAGGACTGGATCTGCTCCACGCGCGCCGCGGATTGCGGTGAAAAGCCGCCTGCGGCGACGGATCCATTCGCCATTGCCTCGCCCGACGGACGCTGGCTCGCCTTCATCGATCACGGCAATCTGTGGATTCGGTCGGCCGATGGCAAGACTCGCTTCGCGCTCACGACCGACGCCACTGCGCACGACGAATATGCCGCTGCGGTCGAATCCACGGCCGGCGTGGTGGCGACCGGCGCCGCCGCGCGCGCGCTTGCGGTCAGGGATGGACATGCCCTGCCCGGTCCGCCCGGGCCACCGCCGAAGCCGATCGTTCTTTGGTCGCCTGACTCGAAATACTTGCTCACGCATCGGCTGGATCAGCGCAACGTTCGTGAGATCACCCTCACGCAGTCGACGCCGACAGACGGCGGCGTGCGGCCGATTTCGAATCATTGGCGCTACGCCATGCCCAATGACCCGGCGGTTCCCGAGCTGCAATCGTGGATTTTCGACGTGGCGAATCGCAGCGGTCGAGCGGTGGGCGCGGCCATGCCGGCGTTGTTCTTGACGCCGATCGAGGCGGGCGATGCATGGTGGTCGCGCGACAGCGCGCGGGTGTACTTGATTGCCCGCGCCCGCTACGCCAAGAGCATGAGTTTGAATGTGATTGACGCAAATGACGGGGCATCGCGGCAACTCTTGGCGGAGACCGGCAGGACGTATGTGGAATCTGCGAGTCTGGGCGAGTCTCCCATGGTCTATGAACTCGCGAACCACGATGTGTTGTGGTTTTCCGAACGCGACGGCTTCGGGCATCTCTATCTGTATGACGGCGCCACTGGACGTCTGAAGCGGCGTGTCACTGAAGGGCCGTGGACGGTTCGCAACGTGCTGCACCTGGATCAAGCGCATGGGTTCGTCTATATCGCCGCGAACGAACACGAGCCGGGCATCGATCCCTACTACCGCATGGTGTATCGAGTCAGTTTGAAAGACGGGCGAATCCGGCTGCTCACTCCCGAAACGGCGGACCACGCGGTTCGATCCGCGCAAGAAGCCGGCGTGTTTGCAAACAAGAGCGCCGACGCTGCAGGGAACCCGGAAGATTGCTACGGTTTCTCACCGTCGGGACGCTACTTTATCGACACGTACAGCCGAACCGACTTGCCGCCCATTACGGTGCTGCGCCGCTCGGATGGCGCGCTGATCGCCGAGATCGAACGCGCCGACGTGTCGCGGCTGATGGCGACCGGCCTTCACCCGCCGGAGCGATTCAGCGCGCTGGCCGCGGACGGCAAGACCCTGCTCTATGGCAATCTGCTGCGGCCCTCGAACTTTGATCCGAGCAAACGCTATCCGGTGCTGGATTCCCCGTATCCGGGGCCGCAGTCGCATCGCGCGCAGCCGAATTTTCTGGCGACCGTTTTCGATCGATTGGGCGCGCAGGCCTACGCGGAATTGGGTTTCATCGTCGTGCTGACGGACGGACGCGGCTCGCACGGTCGATCCAAGCGCTTCCACGACGAATCGTATGGAGGCTTGGGCCAGGCAGGGCATCTCGACGATCACGTCGCGGTCCTGCGCGAACTCGGGCGCCGTTATCCGTACATTGATCTGGATCGAGTCGGAATCTATGGAACCTCAGGCGGCGGCTACGCCACGGTGCACGCGATGGAAATGTTTCCCGACTTCTTCAAAGTCGGCGTCGCGGACGCCGGTAATCACGACCAGCGCGGCTATATCGCCGTTTGGGGTGAGACTTACAACGGTCCGGAGTCGGGCAGCAATTACACCGATGCCGCGAATCCGCTACTGGCCGGCAACATCAAGGGCAAGCTTTTCCTGTTGCACGGCGACATGGACTCGAATGTCTTGCCAAGCCAAACCTTGCAACTGGTCGATGCACTGATCCGCGCCAACAAAGATTTCGAGCTGCTCATCGTGCCGAACGCGGGTCACGGCGCATTGCTGGTCAGCCGCTACGCGCTGCGCCGGTCTTGGGATTTTCTGGTGCGCAACTTGATGCACGCGGAGCCGCCGAAGGACTACGACTTGAGCGGGGCAGCCGCATCGACAGCTCACTAGCCGCCTCGGCTAGCCGTTGCAGGTTAGCCGTTGCTCGCGCTAGCCGTTGCAGGTTAGCCGTTGCAGGTTAGCCGTTGCTCGCGCTAGCCGCTGCTCGCCAGCCGCTGCTGCCGCGTGACCTTGCTGCGGGCGTACAACTGCCACACCCCGAGGGTCATCACGGGCAGCACGAACACGGCCAGGAAGGTGTAGGCGAGGCCTCGATAGCCGCGCGCGATCAGGGTCACGAGGCCAAATCGCGCCGCCAAAAAAATCGAGCCCAGGAGCAGCGCGCCGGTGATCCAAAGGCGCGCGGACTTCGACAGGCTGCCGCCTTTGCGGGCCGCGTAAGCCTCGGCGATGCGCTCGTTGAAGGCATGAACGCAGCCGGTGCCGCTCTCCAGCAGCGCCAAAAAAATCATCATCTGGAACAGATAATGAAACGCCGGAAAATTCAAGCGCTGCAACAGGAAGTCCGACGGCAGGGCTTCGCTGCCGATCTGCGGATAGTAGGCAATCATGCAGATGAAAAAGAGCAGCGCCGGAATCATGGCGAAC
The DNA here is from genome assembly GCA_963782865.1 of uncultured Gammaproteobacteria bacterium. Taxonomy (GTDB): domain Bacteria; phylum Pseudomonadota; class Gammaproteobacteria; order Steroidobacterales; family Steroidobacteraceae; genus Bog-1198. The sequence goes on from CAWALS010000013.1 coordinate 227,149, forward strand.
GGTCCGGCCAGGGCGCCGGCGATGAGCGCGTTCCTATTGCTCTTCAGATGCCTGAGCACCGGCAAGATGATCACCGCACCGACCACGTTGTAGCCGGCATAAGTGAAGCCCCCCAACACCCACCCGTCGTGCGGCGCCGGCGCGGCCAAATTCGCGAGGATTCGATCGCCGAAGGCGAAGAACGACAGCACCACGAAGATGGCGTACACGGCGTAGAGAAAAATCGAGACCCACTTGAACAGACGCTCCACCGAAGCGGTGCCATAAGCGGTGACGAAACTGATGCAGGCGATGAGGCTCAAGGTTCCGACCAGCGACGGCCAGCCCAATAGCGCCGTGCCGATGGCCCCCGCTGCGGCGCCGAATACCGCCAGAATCAGGATGATGAACAGCAGGTAGCAAATTTCAAAGATCACCCAGAAAGGCCCGAGGAGGTTTTGAAAGAAGCTCCGATAGTTCCAGCTCTTGGCGGCGTAGGCCAAGCTAAATGTCACCGCGCACACCACGCTCCAGATCAGCATGGCGAGCAGGATCGCGAGCAAACCGCCCTGGGGTCCGCTCGGCAGAAAAAATTCCGCCAGTTCGCGCCCAGTTGCATAGCCGCCGCCGATGACCACCGCCTTGAAGGCGAAACCCGGCAACAGGTAACGCTGAAACCAGGACGAGTCGCCGTTGGCCGCGGGAATCGCGCTCACGGCGAGTGGCGTGCCGCGCTTGGGTCGTAGCCGGCGCCGCGCAGGACCTGACCGGGCTTCGCGCCGGTGTGGCGGCCCTGGTCAATCACCACCTGCCCGTTGACCAAAACGTAGTCGATGCCGGTGGGATAGGCGGTCGGATTTTCGTAGCTCGCAACGTCCTGCAACCGGTCCTCGTTGAAAATGGTCACATCGGCCTTCAGGCCTTCGCGAAGGACGCCGCGGTCATAGAGACGCATGCGCGTCGCCGGCCAAGACGTCATTTTGCGAATCGCATCCTCGAGGGTGAGCACGTGGCGCTTTTTCACGTACTCGGCAATGACGCGGGGAAAATTGGCGTAGGCGCGCGGATGCGGCAGACCGAGGGCGTCGATTTTTCCGGGCGCTTCATTGGCGCCGGCATCGCTGCCGATGCTCATCCACGGCCAGCGCAAGGCCGTGGCGATGTCCGCCTCGCTCATCATGAAGAAGAGTCCCATGGCGCGGTGCGGCTGCGCGCCGAGCACAATATCCCACGAGACGTCGGCGGGATCCTGATGCAACTGCTTGGCGATGTACTCGATGCTCTTGAAGCGGTATTTGTCGTACTTCGGATTGTAGGCATTGGCGAGCACGATGTGATCCCAGCCGCCGCTGGCCTCAACCAGGTTGGACCATCCTGATTCCGAACCGGCCGCGACCTCTTTCTTGAGGCGCGCACGCACCTGCGGATCCTTCAGGCGTTCCAGACCGGTCTTCGCGCCCTGCTCCCAGACCCAATTCGGCACGGTGATGTCGAGACCCGTACCGCCGGCGGTATAGACATACATGTCGGCCGCGATGTTCACGCCGCGCGCGCGTGCCGCATTGATGAGCTCGCCCGCTTGCGGTACCAGTTTCCCCCAGCCCGGCGCATAGGCGCCCTTGAAATGGAAAATTTCGACTTGGATGCCGGTCTTCTCGCCGATTTCGATGGATTCGCCGATGGCCTGCAGCAGCTTGGCGCTCTCATCGCGCATATGACTGGCATAGATGCCGCCATATTTCGCAGCGACGCGCGACAGCTCGATAAGATCAGCCGTGCTCTGAAAGCTATCGGGCGGATAAATCAGCGCCGTGGCAATCCCCATGGCGCCGGCGCGCATGGCCTCATCGACATGCACTTTCATTGCGTCCAACTGCTGCGTCGTGGGGTGCCCGGCGACGTCGCCCATGACTTCCACGCGCGCCTGCCCGCTGCTGTAGTAGGTGCCGAAATTCAGCGAGATGCCTTGCGTTTCGAGCTTTTTGAAGTAATCGGCGATTTGCGCCGAGGGCACCGGCGTACCGCCCTCGCCGGCGATCGCCGAGGTGACGCCCTCGCGCAGTTTGTTCTCAGCCAAACCATTCTTGAGCAGCACTTCGCCCGATTGATCCATCATGTCGATCCAGCCCGGCGAGACGTAATCGCCGCGCGCGTCGATCTCGCGCGCCCCGCGGCCTGCGACGCGGCCGATCTTGACGAAGCGGCCATCCTTGATGGCGACATCGGCATTGACCCAGGGATTGCCGTCCCCGTCCAAGAGATGTCCATTGCGAATCACAATGTCGTACATCGGCGCCGGCTGCGCGAGCGCGCTTGACGAGGCGGCAGATAAGAACAGTCCCAGCGTTGCGGCGGCAATTCGTGATTTCATCTCTTAACCTCAGGCGATGCTGATGTGGGCGCGCTGCGGTCAGGCGTAGCGCGCTCGCAAAGCTAGCACAAAGCGGGGTGGCTGTTTTCTGTTTAGGAGGGTATGAGCCTAATTCAGCGCTCTTTCTACCAAAGCGCTGACCTGCGTCCCGGGCATGGCCGACTGCATCGACGGGCGCGCGAGAATACAATAGGCACAGCGGGATTCCGACTGCTGCAGGTGCGATTAATTCCACTGTAGGACTAGGCTCACCCGGCTTGCCGAGCCAACGTCCTATCGCGCCGCGCGTCCGCCCTCTAAGTTGAACGAACGGCACATATCATTGTCAGCAAATTTTATTATCCGCATTCGAAGGAGTGCCATGCATCCCGAACACAGATTCATTGGAGAATTAGCCTATCGTCTTTGGCAAGCTCGCGGCTGCCCTGAGGGGAGCGCCGAGCAAGACTGGTTGAATGCCGAGAAGCAATTGCGATCCGTCTCGCTCGCCGCTGAAGCGCGCGCGGTGGCGACCGCGTCCGACGCCATCGACAGCTCTCTGCAAGAAACATTTCCCGCGAGCGATCCGCCTGCGAGCCACCTCCCGGATGAGCCGCCCGCGAATGCCGGCGCCAAATGGAAAGCTGCCGGCGAAGGGCGCAAGCCTTCGGCCGTCCGGCCGCGGCGCTCGAAATCAGCGCAAGACAAGTTATCGTTGCAAGACAAGCGGTCATTGCAAGACAAGTCTTCATCGCAGGATGAGCCGAGCGCCGAACCCCCGAGCTGACGAGCAACGTGGGACACACGCGGGATGAATTGTGGGGCTGACGCTCGGCCGACTCTCGGTCTGTCTCGCGGTCCTGCTTTGCCTCGGCCCGCGCAGCGTGTGGTCGCAAACACCCGCGCCCATGCAGGAATGGCAGTACTCCGGCGGCATCATTCTCGGCCGGCTCTTCGAGCCCAGTCTGCCGGAGTGGCGGGTGGTGCTGGGCGCTGCTGCGGACACCCAGCCGGAATACGGGGGCGCCGATGCCTACCGGGTCCAGGGCGGCCCGGTGATCGACATTCAATATCGCGATATCGCTTTCTTGAGCACCGGCGACGGCCTCGGCGTCAACTTTCTGCGCGGCGACCATTACCGCATCGGCGCTGCGATCGCCTTCGACCGCGGCCGCCTCGAGCGTTACGACTACACCAATCTGCGCGGTATGGGCGATATCCGCGCCGCGCCCGTGGCCAAGGTGTTCGCCTCGTATGTGCTGTCGAAGCAATTTCCCTTGGTTCTGCGCGTTGATGCCCGGCAAATCCTGGGCGGCGCTAACGGCACGGTCGGCGATGCCGCGTTGTACATGCCGCTACCGGGCAGCTCGAAGAAGTTCGTGATGTTCGCCGGTCCCTCCATCACGCTGGCCGCGCACCACTACTTGCAGAGCGAGTACGGCGTAACGCCGGCGCAGTCGCTGGCCTCGGGGCATCCGGTCTTCGATCCGCATGCAGGAATGGCAGCGGTCGGCGTGGGATTCAGCGCGACGCGATTCCTCACGGATCACTGGCTTTTGAATTTGGACGCCGCGATCAGCAAGCTCAGGGGCAGTCCGGATGTGAGTCCGCTAACGGAAAGCAGCACGCAGCGCGAACTCGCGCTATCGATCAACTATGAGTGGTAGCCGGCGGCGACCGGGCGTCGCTCACGCCTGCGGCCTACGGGCGGTCGCTCGCGCCGGCGGCGACCGGCGGCCGCTCACGCCTGCGGCCTACCGGGCGTCGCTCGCGACTGCGGCAATCAGCGCGTGGCCGCACCCCGCGATCCGCCGCTTCCTCTATACTCGCTGCTCCAGCCGCTCAAGAATCAATAACGATAAATGCCTGAACAAGCCTGGGTGTCGATAACTTCGGGCAGCCTGACGGCGCAAATCGATCCCCGCGGCGCGCAGCTCTCCTCCTTGAAGACGCAGGATTCGAAGACGCGGGAGCCGAGCGAACTTTTGTGGAATGGAGATCCGGCGGTCTGGGCCGGGCGCGCGCCGCTGTTATTTCCCATCGTTGGCGTGTTGGCGGGCGGCGTCTATCGGCTGGGTTCGAAAACCTACCCGCTCTCAAGACATGGTTTCGCGCGCGACAAGACATTTACCCTGAGGAGCTCGAGCCGAACCAGCGCGACCTTTGGCTTGCACGCTGATGCGTCGACGTTTGCCGTCTATCCCTTTCAATTTGATCTGGACGTGCGCTACGAACTTTGCGGCGCGACCCTGTCGCTGACGGCGGCCATACGCAATCTGGGCGAGGCCGACATGCCGGCGAGTTTCGGCTATCACCCGGGTTTTCTCTGGCCCTTGCCGTTCGGGCAGCCGCGCGGAGCGCATTACATGGAATTCGAGACCGATGAACCGGTGGCGGTGAGAAGAATCGACACCGCAGGGTTGCTGACGGCCGTGCGCCATCCCACACCGATTTCGAATCGGCGGCTGGAATTGACGGATGCGCTATTCCAAGATGACGTGCTGATTTTCGATCGGCTCAAAAGCCGCTCGGTCAGCTACGGCAGCAGCCTAGGACCGCGACTGCGCATCGGCTTTGCCGACGCTGCGTATCTGGGCGTCTGGACCAAGCCGGGCGCAGGGTTTATCTGCATCGAACCCTGGCATGGGATCACGGACCCGGAGGGCTTCGCGGGCGATTTCATGCAAAAGCCGGGGGTGCGGGTCCTGAAAAAACGGCGAGGCGTTTCTCGCGAAAATGGACATAACGCTGCTGGAATCTTGAGGTCCGTCTGGCGGCATCACCGCCGTTCGCGACCTAAGAAGCACCGTCCACGCCGCCGAAGCGGCAATTTGGCGCAATTTCCGCGCCCCGGCGCGCCGTTATCTACAGTGTCTCCACGGTTTACAAGCACTTGGAGAAACACATGAAAACCCTCAACGGCTTCGCGGCACTGTCGCTCTCACTCATCTTAGGCCTGGTTCCATTCGCGCTGATCGCGGTGGACGATTTTGTGGTCGCCAAGGCTGAAGTTTCCACCCCCGTCGCGGCGCATGCGGAACATGCACTGGGAATGGAAGGGCGATAGACTTCAGCCGTTGCGCACCACGGGAACTGAATGAAGACCCCACTGCAGGCCCAGGCGGCCGATCCGCTTTCGGCGTTCGACGGTACCCACGATTCGGTAGTGGATTTCTTGCGGCGTCGCCTGCCGATGACGCTGGCGATCAACACCGTCATCGCGCTGCTCATCGCCCTGCTGCTGCACTCGTGGGACGAGGTCATCCCGAATCTCGTCATTGCCTACTGCATCGGCTTAAGCATTCTCGCGCTGGTGGCGTTCGTGCGCTGTACCGTCATGCAGCGCTTCCGCGGCAGCCTGCATACGCGCTTCGCGATCTACTTCGCGCTGATCGTGGCCGGCGCCATCGGCGGTGAACTGCTCTCGAAGCTGTTCCTGCCGCGTCAGTCGCCCACGTACACCATGCACGAGGGCTACATTTGGCTGGTCTGCATCGTTTTCTCGCTGGTGGCAGGCAGCATTGCGATATTCATCAACTTCAGCTGGGTGCGCCTCGCGCAAAGCAAGCGCGACGTGGAACGCGCCGAGCGCGCCGCGATCGAAGCGCAACTGCGCGCGCTGCAAGCGCAGATCGAGCCCCATTTCCTCTTCAATACCCTGGCGAATCTCGATGCTTTGATCGCGACCGACGCCGGCTGCGCGCGGACTTTGCTCGGCAATCTGATCCGCTACCTGCGCGCGGCGCTGACGCATGCGCGCAGCGAATCGGCGACGCTGCACACCGAAGTCGAGCTGTTGAAGGCCTATCTCGCCATCATGGGGCTGCGGCTGCCGAACCGCCTGAGCACCGAATTCGATTGCGATCCTGACTGTCTGCGCCTGAAATTCCCGGCGATGCTGCTGCAGCCGCTGGTGGAAAACGCCATCACGCACGGTATCGAGCCGGCGGGCGACGGCGGCTCCATCCGCGTCAGCGTGCGCTGCCAGGGCGACAAGCTCATGGTATCGGTCGATGACACCGGCGTGGGGCTCGGCAACGCGCATACCGCGGGAACCGGTGCCGGCATTCAAAACGTCCGTGACCGGCTGCAGTCGCTGTTTGGCAGCGCAGCGCGCCTGGTGCTGGAGCCGCTATCGCCGCGCGGCACGCATGCTGCCATCGAGGTGCCGCTGAATTTGCTGTCCAGACCGGCTGCATGAGCACGCCGTATAGCTACATCATCGCCGAAGACGAACCGCTGCTGGCACGAGTACTCGCCCAGCAATTGAGCGAACACTGGCCCGCGGCGCGCTGCGTGGGGCTGGCCTCGAACGGCGCCGAAGCGCTCAAGCTCGCCGACGAATTCTCTCCCGACGTGGCATTTCTCGATGTGCGCATGCCGCAGGTCGATGGGCTCGAGGCCGCACGCCAGCTGTGCCTCAAGGAGCATCCGCCCCTCATTGTGTTCGTCACCGCCTACGATGCCTACGCACTCGACGCCTTCGAGACCGCCGCCATCGACTACCTGCTGAAGCCGGTGGAGATCGTGCGCCTGAGCAAGTGCATCGAACGGCTTTCGGGACAGTTGAGCCGCGGAAGCGGCGATGCCACCGCTGCTGAGATGGCAACGCGCATCGCGGAGCTGCTCGGCAGCCAGTCCGCGCGCACGGAGAAATTGCGCTTCGTACGCGCGGGCGCGGGCACGACGGTCAAGCTGATTCCCGTCAGCGAGGTCTTGTGGTTCGAGGCCGAGGATAAATACATCACGGTGGCGACGCGCGAAGGCGACAGCATCATTCGCATGCCGCTGCGCGAGCTGCTCGAACAACTCGACGCGGAAATCTTCTGGCAGATTCACCGCGGAACCGTGGTCAATTCGCAGCATATCGCACACGCGAAACGCGATGAGCTGGGGCATCTGACCCTGACGCTCAAGGGGCGCAAGGATGAAATCCCGGTGAGCCGCCAATTCGCGCATCTGTTCAAGCAGATGTAGCGGCAGATCGGGTGCCCTGCCGTTTATAAATGTGCAACACGCGGGGGACTATACTCAAGGCCGGGGCCGCGAGCCGGAGCACGTTATGCTGCTGATTCGATCGATTAGCTTCGGACTTGGCGCGCTGCTGAGCGCGTTGCCAAGCCTCGCTGCCCTGCAGGACCCCAACGCGGCGGTCAAGATCAATCAGATCCAGGTGATCGGCACGCACAACAGCTATCACGCCGGGCTCGCGGCCAGCGAGGCCAAGCTGTTGGCGCAGAAAAACCCCAAGCTCTATCAAGCCTTGGAGTATCGGCACCGGCCGCTGGATCAGCAGCTGAGCGCCGGAGTTCGGCAGATCGAACTGGATATTTACGCCGACAGCGCGGGCGGCCGCTACGCGCACCCCATGGGGCCGGATTTGGTCGCCGCCGCAGGATTGCCGAAGGACCCGGACTTTGATCCGCAGGGCCTGATGAACCGGCCGGGATTCAAGGTGATGCATGTTCAGGACCTCGATTACCGCAGCACCTGTCAGCAGCTCGTCGCCTGTCTCAAAATCGTTCGCGCCTGGTCACAGGCGCACAAGGAGCATGTGCCCATTTTCATTCTTCTCGAGACCAAGCAGTCCGAGCTGCCGCCTCAATATCACGCGCGCAGCCCCGAAAAATTTACCGCAGGCGTCTTCGATGCACTCGACGCCGAGATCCGCTCGGTGTTCAAGCCCGGCGAAATGATCACGCCCGACCAAGTGCGGGGCAAACACGCGACTCTGCAAGCCGCCGTGCTGCGCAATGAGTGGCCAACGCTGGCGGCTGCGCGCGGCAAGGTGGTGTTCCTGATGGATCAACGCCCCGTGGGGCCGGTATATCTGGAAGGCCATCCCTCGCTGCGCGGCCGCATCATCTTTACCAACGCGCAGCCCGGCCAGCCCGATTGTGCCTTCACGGAGGAAAACGACGGCACGCAGGACGAGATCGCCGCGTTGGTTCGCAAGGGATACCTGGTGCGCACGCGAACCGATGCCGACACGCAGCAGGCGCGCAGCAACGATACTGCGCGCCGCGATATCGCCCTGGCAAGCGGCGCGCAGCTATTGAGCACGGACTATCCGCAGTCCGAGCCCTCGCAATGGACGCCCTATTCCGTCAGCCTTCCCGGTGGCGCCGTTGCCCGGTGCAACCCGGTCAACGGCCCGCCCTTCTGTTCGGATCAAGCCTTCGCAACCCTCGCCCAATGAGGCCGCAACTCGGGCCTTGTAAACGGCGCTGACAGATTCGCAAATCGAAAGAGTTATAATGTGTCAACCATGAGCCCGCCGACTTCCCGCTTGGATCAGGCCTTCCTCGTTCGACAAAAGCGTCGGCTGACCGAGTTACGGCAGCAAATTTTGCAGGTGCGGCGCGGCGAGCAGAGCGCGGAGGCGAGCGCCAACGCGGAAACGCGCGATCAGGCGCGCGAATACGAAGATGACGCGCAGAAGCTCGCCACCTTGGAACTCGAGGGGAACCTGGAGGCCGCCGACAATGATCGCTTGAGCAACATTGAGCGCGCATTGCAAAAAATCGAGGACGGCTCGTATGGCCTGTCCGAGGCGAGCGGCGCACCGATCCCGATGGAGCGGCTCGAGGCTGCTCCGGAAGCGCTGTACACCCTCGCCGAACAGAAATCGCGCGACGCGGCGCGCTAACGTATTTGAAGGAGTAAGGAACATGTCTGCAGCAACCGAACGCGCAATTCTGGCGGGGGGCTGTTTTTGGGGTGTCCAGGACCTGCTGCGCCGTTACCCGGGCATCATCTCCACTCGCGTGGGCTATTCGGGCGGCGATGTGCGCAATGCCACCTACCGCAATCACGGCACGCACGCCGAGGCGATCGAGATCATCTTCAATCCGAAGGTGATCAGCTACCGCAAGCTGCTGGAATTTTTCTTTCAGATTCACGATCCGACGACTTTGAATCGGCAAGGCAATGATCGCGGCTTGAGTTATCGCTCTGCGATCTTCTATATCGGTGACGAACAAAAGCATATCGCCGAGGACACCATCGAGGACGTCAATGCATCGGGGCTGTGGCCGGGAAAGGTTGTCACGGAACTGAAGCCGGCGGGCGATTTCTGGGAAGCGGAGCCCGAACACCAGGACTACCTCGAGCGCTATCCGGACGGATACACCTGTCATTTCATTCGTCCGGAGTGGCAGCTCCCGGTTCGGCCGGCCGCGAAACAAGCTTAAGGCGGCGCCTGTCGGATACGCCGTGGGTCGCCTATCTGACTGTATTTAAAAGAGTTTCTGCGCGGTCTGCGCGCGCCGCCGTCAAGCCTTGCGGCGGCGGCCGATTGGTGCACGACTCGTCGATACCTACACGTTTTTGGGCCAAATTCACTTGAAACGCCGTTCTATTGTTTCTAGTCTAAGCGTATAAACCGTAAGTAATCGAAGGTCTTGCGCGCGTTTATTCAATAAAATCAGAAAGAATCGCACTCTTTTGGCTTCAAGGGATTTAAAGACCATGGCTACACAGGCTCGATCAATCGCTTCGCTGACCATCTCTTTCGGGCTGGTCGCCATTCCAGTGAAGCTCTATTCCGCGACGGTCGCCTCGGAACGCATCTCCTTCAACTTGCTGCGTCAAAAGGACGGCTCGCGGGTGAAGCAGCAATACGTTGCGGTCAATGACGGCAAAATCGTCGAGCGCTCCGAGATGGTCAAGGGATACGAGTTCGCCAAGGACCAGTACGTCATGTTCAGCGCCGAGGAATTGAAGGCGCTCGAGGATACGACCAGCCACGCCATCGACATCGGCCAATTCGTGCCGCTGGAGTCGGTGGATCCTTTGTATTTCGACGGCACCTACTATCTGGCGCCCGACAAGGGCGGTGCGAAGCCTTACACCTTGCTCGCCACCGCGCTGCGCAAGTCGCGGCAGTGTGCGGTGGGCCGCTGGATTTCGCGCGGCAAGGAACACATCGTGGTGATCAGGCCGATCGAAGACGGCCTGGCGCTGCATCAGCTGCATTTCAAAGCCGAGGTGCGTGATCTGAAGGACTTAGGCATCGAAGCGGCGCCGGTGTCGGAACCGGAGCTGAAGCTGGCGCAGCAGCTCATCGAGCATTTGGCGGCGAAGCGCTTCGACCCGAACGAGTTCGCCGATGAGCATCGCGCCCGCGTGCAGGCGGCGATTCAGAAAAAAGTCGAGGGCAAGGAAGTTTCGCTGTCCGAGGGACCGGTATCGGCCAAGGGCGGCAATGTCATCGACTTGATGGAAGCCTTGAGAGCGAGCATCGATGCGCGCGGCTCGAAAGCTGCGGATCTGAAGGAGCGCAAGGCACCGAAGCGCGCGGCGGCCGCGGGGTCAGCGCGCAAATCCGCTCGCCGATGAAATGCATGCCTACGACACGAAAGACCTGGAGCGGTTGTTCGGATTACCGGCTTCGGCTGTTCGTGCGTTAGCGCGCGCGGGAAACATCCAACCCGTCAGACGCTCGGGCAGGCTGCACTACTCGTTCCACGATCTCGTGGTCCTGCGCACGGCGAGCGCGCTGCGCGCCGCGAAAATCTCGTCACAGCGAATCAACAAGACCTTGCAGGAGTTGCGCTCGGCGCTGCCCGAAGGATCCGCACTCAATAAGATCTCGCTGACCGCGCTCGGCAACCGCATCGCCATCCGTGAAGGGCAGTCGCTGCGTGAATCCGAATCGGGCCAGTACGCCCTGGCCTTGGAGATCGTCGAGCAGAAGGGCCGGCTGCACGTCATTTCGCGGCAGGACGCCGCGCCGGGAGCCGCGCCGGCGCCGGGAGCCGCGCCAACACCCGCATCCGCATCCGCGGATCAACACTACGAGAGGGCCCTCAGCATTGAAGATGGCAATCCGCAGGCCGCGCAAAAGGCCTACGAATTGTGTCTCAAGATCGATCCCGATCATCTGGAAGCGCGCATCAACCTCGGCAGGCTGCTGCACTTGGCGGGACGCTTGAGCGAGGCGGAGCGGGTTTATCGCGTCGGCGCGAAAGCGGATCCTTTCATTGCGTTCAATCTCGCCGTGGTTCTCGAGGATCTGGAGCGGGAGCCCGAGGCCATCGTGGCCTACCGCGAGGCGCTGGCGCTCGATCCGCAATTCGCCGACGCACATTTCAATCTCGCGCGGCTCTATGAGCGCGCCCGGGATCCGAAGGCGTCGCTGCGCCATTTGCTGGCATACCGGCGCATGATGGATCAAGGCGCATGATATGCGTAAGCCGGCGCTCACCGTTTATCGCACCAAGCGCGACTTCAGCAAAACCGACGAGCCATCGGGCGAAGAGCGCGTCGCCCCCTCCTCGAGACTGCGCTTTGTGGTGCAAAAGCATGCCGCCCGGCAGCTGCACTACGACTTGCGCTTGGAATGGGACGGAGTTTTCAAGTCCTGGGCCGTCACCCGCGGACCGTCGCTAAATCCGGCCGACAAGCGCCTGGCCGTGGAAGTCGAGGATCATCCGCTCGACTACGGTGATTTCGAGGGCACTATCCCTGCGGGCGAGTACGGCGGCGGCAGCGTCATGTTATGGGATCGCGGCTTCTGGATTCCCGAAGGCACAAAGACCACCGAAGATGCATTGCGGTCGGGCGATCTCAAATTCACGCTGGAGGGCGAGAAGCTCAAGGGCAGCTGGGTGCTGGTGCGCATGCGCGGCGATAAGTTCGGCGGCAAGCGCACCAACTGGCTGCTGATCAAGCATCGCGACGCGAACTCCAGCGAGGCGAGCGGCGACACTGTGCTCGAGGAAGATCGCTCGGTCGCCTCCGGGCGCACGATGCAGCAAATTGCCGAGGGCAAAGGCCGGCGTCCCAAACCCTTCATGCTCGCCGGCAGCGCGCCGGGCAGAGCCGACGCGGTCTGGAACAGCAACCGTGCGGAGGTCGGCGGCGGCGAGGCGGCACCGCCGGCACCATCGTCGAGGGCTGCGGCATCGTCGAGGGCTGCGGCATCGTCGAGGGCTGCGGCATCGTCGAGGGCTGCGGCATCGTCGAAGGCTGCGGCATCGCCGAAGGCTGCGGCATCCTCGAAAGCCGCGGTGGGCAAAGACGCCAAAGTCGCGAAGAGCGCCCCGGCCGGCAAACTGAAGCGCGTCAAGCCGGTCGTGGTCAAAGCGGTGCCCCAATTCATCGAGCCGCAGCTGGCGAAATTGGTGGATCGGCCGCCGGATCGCGCCGGCTGGGGCCATGAGGTCAAATTCGACGGCTATCGAGCACAGCTTCGCGTTGAAAAGGGCCGCGCCGTCATCCGCACGCGCCGCGGCCTTGACTGGACTGAGCGCTTCGGCGCCATCGCCAAGGAGGCAAACGCATTTCCCGACTGCGTCATCGACGGCGAGATCGTGGCGCTCGATGCGCGTCAACTGCCGAATTTCGGCGCGCTGCAAGCGGCCCTGTCCGCCGAAAAATCCGACGATTTGGTCTTTTACGCGTTTGATTTCTTGTTCGAGGGCCGCGAGGATTTGCGGGCCCTTGCTTTGAGCGAGCGCAAGGCGCGGCTCGAGAAATTCTTGAGCGCGCAGAGCGCAAGCAACCGGATCCGCTACGTCGCGCATCTACAATCGAACGCCGAGGCCGTGCTCGCCTCAGCCTGCAAGATCGGTCTGGAAGGCATCGTCTCGAAAAAGCTCGATGCGCCATACACTTCCGGCCGCAGCGATCGTTGGCTCAAAGCGAAATGCCGCGCAGGACAGGAGGTCGTGCTGGGCGGATGGACCACGGAAGGCGCAACGGTGCGCTCGCTGCTCGCGGGCGTGTACCGCGACGGTCAGCTGGCATACGTCGGCCGTATCGGCACCGGGTACGGCCGTGAAGTGGTGAAACTGCTGTTGCCGAAGCTCGCGAAACTCACGCGCGAGAAGAGTCCGTTTGCAGGCCCCAATGCACCGCCGCAGGAGAACAATGTGCGCTGGCTCAAGCCCGATCTGATCGCGGAGATCGAATTCGAAGGCTGGACCAGCTCGGGCATGATTCGCCAGGCAGCGTTCAAGGGCCTGCGTGAGGACAAGGATCCCAACGATGTGGTGGCGGAGGCAGCAACCATGCAAAAGCCAGCCGAAGAGAAGGCCGCGCCCAAGCGGACGCCCGGAGCGCAGAAAAAAACGCCGCCGCGGCCAAGTCGCGCGCGGCATTGGGTCCCTCGACCGTAATGGGCGTGACGCTGTCAAAACCGGACAAGGCGCTCTGGCCCGATGCGGGCGATGGCAGGCCGGTGACCAAGCTCGATCTCGCCCGCTTTTACGAACAGGTCGGCGAGTGGATGCTGCCGCATCTCACCGGCCGCCCCTGCTCGCTGGTGCGCGCGCCGGACGGCATCGAGGGTCAGCAATTTTTTCAGCGCCACGCGATGCAGGGCATGTCGGAACTGTTCGACTTCGTGAAGGTGCGCGGCGACAAGGCCCCCTATGTGCAAATCGATCGGGTCGAAGCCTTGGCGGCCGTGGCGCAGATCGGCGCGCTGGAACTGCATCCCTGGAATTGCGCGCGCAACGATCCTGAATCCGCGGGTCGCCTGGTATTTGATTTGGATCCAGCGCCGGACGTTGAATTCGACGCCGTGATCGCTGCGGCGCTGGACATTCGCGAGCGCCTCGAAAAGCTTGGCCTGGTGTGTTTCTGCAAGAGTACCGGCGGCAAGGGCCTGCATGTGGTTACGCCGTTGCTCGAAGGCAGGAAGGCGTTGGCGTGGCCCACGGCCAAGAATTTCGCGCATCTGGTTTGTGCACAGATGGCGCAAGACAGTCCCACACGCTATCTTGACAACATGTCCAAGGCGAAACGCTCCGGACGGATCTTCTTGGACTATCTGCGCAACGACCGTACCGCGACGGCCGTGGCCGTGCTCTCGCCGCGAGCCCGCGAAGGCGCACCCGTGTCCATGCCTCTCGGCTGGCGCGACGTCAAAAAGGGCTTGGATCCCAAGGCCTTCACGGTGCGCAGCGCCCCGGCACAGCTGGCCAAGAGCAAACCCTGGAAAGACTATGCGGCCGGCGCACGCTCGCTGGCCGATGCCATCAAGCACATCACGCGAGGTTAACCGCATGAACTTCCACGCACCGACGCTGCCTTAAGTTACCGTGAACAGCCCCGAGGCCAAAGCGGTCACGATCGAGGTCAACGCCACGACGCGCGTTTCCGGGCTCTTGAGTTCAGCGCCGGAATCCAAAGCCTGCTTCGTGGTGGCGCATGGCGCCGGTGCCGGCATGCTGCACCCCTTCATGGCGCACTTGGCGACCGACCTAGGCATGCGAGGCATTGCAACCTTGCGCTATCAATTCCCGTACATGGAGAAAAACGGCAGGCGGCCTGATCCTCCCGCGCTGTGCCACGCCACGGTCCGCGCCGCCGTCGATGCCGCGCGCACCTTGCTTCCGGCGCTGCCCTTGTTTGCGGGCGGCAAGTCCTTCGGCGGCCGCATGACCTCCCAGGCGCAGGCTGCAAATCCGTTGCCGGAGGTGCGTGGACTGGCATTTCTGGGATTTCCTCTGCACCCACCGAAGCAACCGTCCGATTCGCGCGCAGCGCACCTTCTCAAAGTTCAGGTGCCCATGCTGTTTCTGCAGGGCGCGCGCGATCTGTACGCCGAAGCTGAAATGCTGAATCCGTTGATTGCGCTGCTCGCGGATCGGGCAACCCTGGTGCTGCTGCCGGATGCGGACCACTCTTTCCACGTACCGGCGCGCAGCCGGTCTAGCGACAGTCAAATCAACGACGATATGATCAACGCACTCTCAGGTTGGATCGGTGCGGTAGCTCGCCGGTGACGCTGCTCGGGGAGCTGGTGCAAACCTCGCAGCGCGTGGGCGCGACCGCCGCGAGGCGCGTCAAGGTCGGTGAATTGGCCGCGCTCATAAAATCGTTGACGGGCGACGAAATCGATATCGGCGTGCACTACCTCTCGGGCGAGACGCGTCAGGGAAAAATCGGCATCGGCTATGCGGCGGTGCGCGCAGCAGCCGCTACTCCGGCCGCCGAATTGGCCACGCTGTCGATCGGGGAAGTCGACCATAAGCTGTCGGAACTCGGCGCTATGCGCGGCAGCGGCTCTGCGGCGCGGCGCGCAGCGGCCCTTGAGGAACTGTTCGCGCGTTTGACCGCGCCGGAGCAACAGTTCCTGCTGCGTCTTTTGATCGGAGAGCTGCGGCAGGGTGCGCTCGCCGGCGTCATGATCGACGCCATCGCGGCGGCCGCCGACCTGCCAGCGACAACGGTGCGCCGGGCTGCGATGTACTCCAAGAGTCTCGGGGCCGTGGCCTCGGCAGCGCTGCGCGAGGGGACGCAGGCGCTGGCGAAATTTCAGCTCGAACTGTTCTCGCCGGTATCGCCCATGCTGGCGCAGACCGCCGCCGATGTGGCCGAAGCCTTGCAGGAGATACACGGGGCCGCGGCGTTTGAATGGAAGATGGACGGCGCGCGCATACAAGTGCACAAACTCGGCGACGAGGTGCGCATTTACACGCGTAGCCTGAACGAAGTCACCGCGGCCATCCCGGAAATCGCCGAGCTGGCGCGCACCTTTGCGCAACACACCCTGGTGCTCGACGGCGAGGCGATCGCATTCGATGCATCGGGCCGTCCGCATCCGTTCCAGGTGAGCATGCGGCGCTTCGGCCGCAAGCTCAATGTCGAAGCGATGCGCAGCGCATTGCCAATCCAAGCATTCTTCTTCGACTGCCTGCGTTTTGGCGCGGAGAGCATCGCGACGCGTACCACGCAGGAGCGCTTCCAGGCCTTAGGCGAAGCTGTTCCCGCGGCATGGCTGGTGCCGCGACTGGTCACGGATTCCGAAGCCGCGGCGCGCGATTTTTATGAGGCCGCCATTGCAGCCGGCCACGAAGGCGTCATGGCGAAGGCGCTCGACGCCCCTTATGAAGCCGGCAACCGCGGCGCGAGCTGGCTCAAGATCAAGCGGGTTCATACGCTCGATCTGGTCGTGCTCGGCGCCGAGTGGGGTTACGGCCGGCGCACCGGCAAGCTGTCGAATTTGCATCTCGGCGCGATGGATCCTGCGTCCGGCGAGTACGTCATGCTCGGCAAGACCTTCAAGGGACTCACCGATGCCATGCTGGACTGGCAAACCAAGCAATTTCTGGCGCGCGAGATTCACCGCGACGCCGGTACCGTCTACATTCTGCCGGAACTCGTCGTAGAAATAGCCTTCAGCGACTTGCAGGCCAGCAGCCGCTACCCGGGGGGACTGGCGCTGCGCCTCGCGCGGGTCAAGCGCTATCGCGACGACAAGCGCGTCGAAGACGCCGATACCATGGAAGCGGTACGCAAGATTTACGCCGGACAGTCCGCCTCGAGGGAGGCGGAAAGCTAGGTCGCGGCCACGCGGCTCGGACAGGCGCGGAATGCTCGGGCAGGCTAGCCGCCGTCGGCGCGAATCCCTGGGGGCAACACCGGCGTAATCGGTGCAATCTTGCGGCGCCGGCCGGCAAAGTCGAACAATTCGTCGATACCACGCAGCGCCGCGATTTCCTTCAATATCGCCCGGGTCGGATACATCAGCAGCAACTTCTTGCTCTCATGCTCCGCCAGCGCTTCCGCGGCGGTGCGCCAAACCAGCTGCGACATCTCGTTGCCGGCGAGACTCGCGGTTTGGCGGGGCGGCACCAAGCACAGGAAAAACCTTGTGTCGAAACGCACGCTGCCGGGAGGCGTGATCCAATGGCTAAAAAATGCCAGTTTATCCACCGCCAGTTGCCAGCCCTGCGCGCGGCAAAGCTCTGCGAAGGCGAGCCGGCCGGCGGAGATCTTCAGCCGCATCTCGCGCAGGCGCGCTTCATCCCACGACGACAGGTCCGCAATCTCACCGCGATCATCGTAAGCCAGCAGCAACCCGCATTCCTCAAACGCTTCGCGTACCGCGGCCACGAAAAATCGCAGGCCGTTCGACGGCAGTTCCAATTGCTCGCTGGCGAGTCCATCGTCCAATCCCCTGCACAGGGCGTAGACATCTGCGCTTTCGTCGTCAGGATCGAGTGCGCCGCCGGCAAACACATAGGCATTGGGCATGAAGCGGGCATGCTCGCCGCGCTTCAACAACAGTATTTCCGGTTGATCGCCGCGTGCGCGTACCAGGATCGTGGTTGCGGCAAGCCGCGGCGTGACTTCGTGATGAACGGTCATTCAACACAGTTTAGTGCACGCGCGCCACAATTGGCCATGTTTGCATCCGTGCAGCATCACATTGCGCCACTATCGTGTGCTCATGCGGGATGCAGCGCGCGAATTTCTGGCCTTCGGCTTAAAACAACTGCGCGCCTGCACATTCGTCGGCTTGTTTTTTGCGGCGGTGTTCTCAATGCCGCGCGCCGGCGCTTTCGGGATTCCGCGCTACGACCTGTTGCTACTGTATGCCATCGTCGTCCAGGCAGGGATGATCCTGGTCAAACTCGAGACTTTCGATGAACTGAAGGCAATCTGCTTATTCCACGCGGTGGGATTCATGCTCGAGGTCTTCAAGACCTCGCACACGGTCGCATCCTGGAGCTATCCGGACCCGGGCTACAGCAAGCTGTTCGGTGTGCCGTTGTTTTCAGGATTCATGTATGCGGCAGTGGGGAGCTATATAATACAGGCATGGCGGCTTTTCGAGCTTCGCGTTCGCCATCATCCGCCCTATTGGATGGCATGGCTCATCGCACTTGCCATCTACGCCAACTTCTTTACGCATCACTACATTGGCGATTTTCGCTGGTACATCGTCGCGTGCGCCGTAGGTCTCTACGCCAGGACCACCGTCACCTACACTCCGCTGCACCGGAAACGCAGCATGCCCTTGCTGCTGTCCTTCGTGCTCATCGGATTCTTCATCTGGCTGGCAGAGAACATCAGCACATTTTTCGGCGTTTGGCGTTATCCCAATCAGATCGGCGCATGGGCGACCGTTCACATCGGCAAATGGAGCTCCTGGTCGCTGCTCGTCATCATGACCTTCACCATCGTCGCCAATCTGAAGCACATCAAGGCGCACATATACATTCCGGATTAGCGTCAATCTGCGCAAACGCATCATATTTGGCGGTTGACCGCGATACCCGGCCAGGCGCCTTATTAGAGATAAGGGGACCTGCTCGGGCGCTGGATACGAAGACAGTGCCGGTAGGTCCAGAAGAGGATGGCAGCAGTAGGTACAGAAGACGATGGCAGCAGTAGGTACAGAAGACAATGCCAGTGGGTCCAATGAAGGACTCCAACGTCGGCCTTTGCCGCGCTCAATTCAGCGCTGCGCCGAACAGCGTGAAAAGACGCTCCCAATGGCGCTCTGCCGCCGGTTTGTCGTACGCGGGGCGTGAGGCAAACGCGAATCCATGCGCAGTGCCGGGATAGATCTCGACTTCCGCGTTGCCGCCCTTGGCGGCAATTTCGGCGCGCAACCGGTCGATCATCTCCGGAGGCGCGTAGGGGTCGTTTTGCGCGCAGCCAAAATACAGGTGGGCATCGGTGCGCTGCGGGCCTAAATGCGGGCTGTCAGGCTTGTCGCTCACCAGTGCCACGCCATAGATCGATGCGGCCGCGCGAATGCGCTGCGGGTGCCGAACGGCCGCATTGATCGCGTATTGCCCGCTCATACAGTAGCCGACGCATCCCATCGGGCCGCGCGACGCGGCTTTGTCCTGGGCGGCAAAGGCCAGCAGCGCATCGACATCCTGCATGACCAGCGGAATGTTGATGGTGGCCATGAGCTGCAGCGCCTTCTGGCGCGTGGCGACGTTCGCTTCGCCGACCACCGAGCCGAGCTCTTCGACATTGGAGCGGTAATACAAATTCGGCAGCATGACGTAGTAGCCGACCGTGCCCAAGCGGCGCGCCATGTCGCGCAACTCTTCGCGAATGCCCGGCGCGTCCATGAATAAAATGACCGCGGGATGCGGCGACTCGCGCTCCGGATGGCAAATGAAGGTGTTCATGCGCCCGTCGGGAGTAACAATCTCAATCTGTCGTTCAATCATGCGATTTGTCGCTCAATCCGGTGCTCCCTTACTCCTGAGCTCCCGCGCCGACCGCGACCCAGGCCAGATCGCGATTCGAGACCGACTCCACCTTGAAATTCTTGGCCGCCGCGGCCATACGCGTCAAGGCTTGCGCGAGCGGCATGGGGGGCTTGGTATCGCCCTTCTTGGCCTTGTGAAAGCGCACGGGATTGATGCGCGCGACCACATAGTTGCGCAGGTAGGGAGACTTGAAGCCGCGGGCCTGCAGCGTTTCGATGATCTTTTTCGCGCGCGCATCGATTTCCAGCAGCCGCGATGCATGGCCTTCGCGTTCGCGCAGACTCAGCGCGAGCGTGCGCTCGCCAAAGCGATCGACTTTCTTGAGAAACGAGCTGTACGCGCCGCCGGCGAAGCGCGATGACTTCTCGTACACAATGCCGAGCGTCAGCAGTTCAGGGGCTTCGAATTCCTTTGTGTACTGCGACTCCTTCGTGCCGCCGTGACGTTTGGCGAGACTGCGTGCCATGCGAATGACTTCGAGGCTGCGATCGCGCAAGTTGTGCGCCTTTTCGGTATTGAGGGCGAGGATGCGGTAGGCCAGGTTCTCGTCCGGTGAGATCAAGACCGTTATCTGCTTCAGTCCGAGAACCTTGCCCGCGGCCAGGCGATGGCGGCCGTTCGGTGTCCAGAAGCGGCCATCCTCGCCGCGCACCACGATCAGCGGGTCCAAGAAGGCGGCAGTCTCGTCGATCTTGAGCGCGAGGCGCTTGGCGTGCGTCGGCGACAGGTCGCGTTGAAAGGGCGTCGGCTGCAGAGCGCCGAGGGGCACTGAGGCCAGCATCAAGGCGTGGCCGCCAAGAGGATCCCGATAGGCGCCGATCGGTGCACCGCCCGCACGGCGCACCTGTGCAACCACCTCTGCGATCTCCGCACTGTCCAATGCAATGGCCACCTCCGCTGCGTCCAAGCCGCGCGCGGTGCCGCCGGGCGCCAACTTTCCCCGCGTGCGCTTGGTGGGGGTGCGGGTTTTAGCCTTGCGCGTGGCCTTGGTTTTTGTCTTTGCGGCTGCCATGGCGTCAAGGTTCTCCTTTTAAGGGCGCCGCGTAAAGCGCATCGACAGCCTGCGACGATCGGAGCACGCGCGCGTCAAGGCGATTTCGGATTGTGATCGACTTGGGTGATGAGGCAGGCGCTGCGGTTGCCGGTCAAGTAGATCCACAGCCAGCTCATCGCCACCGCAAACCGATTGCGCAAGCCGACCAAGAAGTAGATGTGCGCCAGCCCCCATACCCACCACGCCACCCAGCCGTTGAGTTTGCACCAGCCAAAATCAATGACCGCCGAGCGCTTGCCGATGGTCGCGAGATCTCCGGCATGTCGATAGCGAAACGGCCGCGGCGATGAATCTCCCGCCAGCCGCTGTTGGATGGTGCGAGCGGCGTGAGCGCCTTGCTGTTTGGCCGCCGGCGCAATGCCGGGCGCGGGTTTGCCGTGCCAGACATTGGCGGTTGCCGTGTCGCCAATCACGAAAATTTCCGGATGTCCGGGCAGGGTGAGATCGGGTGCGACTTTCACCCGGCCGGCGGCGTCCACCGGCGCGCCGAGCCATGCGCCCGCCGGCGATGCCTGCACGCCGGCGGCCCAAAGAATCACATCGGCCGGGACGGCTTGATCGCCGATGGTAACGCCGCTTGAATTGCAGTCAGTCACGGCTGAGCCCAGCCGCACCTCGACCCCTAAGCGGACGAGGGCTTGCAGCGCATATTCGGATAAGTCGGGCGCGAATGCCGGCAGCAGCCGCGGACCCGCCTCGATCAACAGCACCCGCGCCTGACGCGTATCGAAACGGCGAAATTCGCCCTTGAGATTTTGATACACCAATTCCACGATGGCGCCCGCCAGTTCCACGCCGGTCGGTCCGCCGCCGACGATCGCGAAGGTGAGAAGCGCGGCGCGGCGCGCAGGATCGGTTTCCCGCTCGGCTCGCTCCAGCGACAACAGCACCCTGCGGCGAATCGAGGTTGCGTCTTCCAGAGTTTTGAGCCCTGGCGCGAACGGCTCCCAATCGTCGTGGCCAAAATAGGCGTGGCGCGCACCCGTGGCGAGAACCAGGGTATCGAAGGCGACCGCCCCGCCATCCTCCAGCGTGACGCAGCGATTTTGGATATCGACTCCGGTAACCACCGCCAGCAGCGTGGTCACTTCCGCGCGTTTGCGCATCAAGAAACGGATCGGCCAGGCGATTTCCGAGGTCGCGAGCGCCGCGGTTCCGACCTGGTAGAGCAGCGGCTGGAATAAATGATGATTGCGCTGATCGACGATGGTGATGCGCACGGCGGTCCTGCCAAGTTTTTGCGCAGCGGTGAGTCCGCCGAACCCGGCGCCGACGATGAGCACATGATGCAGGCGTGGTGGCATCGATTCCGCCGCTTGACCGCGCATCTCCACCGCTAACCCGCGCATCGAGGACCCCCGCGCCACGTGCATGCGAGCTTAGCGCACGCCAAGACCTTAGATCCATTTATACTGGTGCTGTGGATACCCTTTGGCCGCGTGCCCTGCTGCTGATGGCGCTCTGCTCGCCGGCGGTTCCTGCCATGGCGGGCGGGCCGACGCTCGCGCTTGCCTCGTGCCGCTTGCCTGATCTGACCCGCGCGGCGCGCTGCGGAACGCTCAGCGTTCCTGAGAACCCCGATGAGCCGGCGGGGCGGCGGCTCTCGATCGGCGTGGCCGTGATTCCCGCCGCACATGCAGCGGCGCGCGCCGATCCCATTGTGCTGCTGCAGGGAGGCCCGGGCGAGGATACCATCAGCTCGGCCGGATTCTACGCGGCGCGCTTCGCGCCATTGCTCGATGATCGCGACCTGTTGCTCGTCGATCAACGGGGCACGGGAAAATCCGGCGCTCTGCCCTGCGCGCTGTATTCGGCCAAAGATCCGGCCGCGAGCCTGCGCGACGTTTTTCCGCTCGCGGCGGTCAGACGCTGCGTGCAGCGGCTCAAAGCGCGCGCCGACCTGACGCAGTACACTTTCGATCGATTCGCCAACGATCTTGAGCAAGTGCGGCGCGGACTGGGCTACGGTGCGCTGAATCTGTATGCGGGTTCCTACGGCACGCGGGCGGCCCAGGTGTACATGCGCAGCTTTCCTGCGAGCGTGCGCAGCGCGTACCTGGGCAGCGCGGTTCCCATGGATGCGGCCAATCCGCTGGCGTTCGCAAAGACCGCGGAGGCGGCGCTCGAAATGCTGTTCAATTCCTGCGCTGCCGATGCGGCATGCCGCGGGACGTATCCTAAGCTGCGCGAGGAATTCCGCAGCATCGCGCGCGAGCTCGATTCAGGATCAGTGCGCGTTGCGGTTCCCGGGCGCGCGGGCAATGCAACGCTTGTTCGCGGCCGCGTGGCGGAGTGGATGCGTTCGCGGCTGTATCGGCCGAAAAGTGCGACGCTGCTCCCATGGATGATTCACCGGGCTTATGCGGGAGACTGGAGTCCGCTGGTCAAAGACTTGCTCGCGAATGCGCGTGACGCCGATCCAGGCTTTAGCTTTGGCCTATTTTTTTCGATTACCTGCAGCGAAGACGTCGCGTTCATTCGTGAGCAGGATATTGCGCCGGAAACTGCAGGTACGTTTCTCGGCGACTATCGCGTGCGGCAACAGCAGGCCGCGTGCCAGGAGTGGCCGACGCGGACGCTGCCGATGGATTACCGCGCACCGGTTGCCTCAGCCACGCCGACTTTGTTCGTGTCGGGCGCTGCGGACGGCGGCACGCCGCTGTGGTATGCCGAGCACGTTGCGGCGCGTTTTTCCAATCACCGGCAAGTCATCGTCAAAGGCCAAGGCCATACGGAGTGGAGCGACTGCCTCGCGCAGTTGTACCAACGCCTGGTGCGCAGCGGCACGGTGAGCGGGCTTGATGCCTCGTGCCCAGCCGTGCCGCGGCCGCCCTTCAAGCTCAAGTAGCACGGTAAGACCGTGGCTTGAGCGCCTCAGTCCTGGCCGCCGAATCAACAACCCCTCAGGCGCGCGCCGTACTCGCCCAGTTCTCGCGTGATGCGGCCGTTGTCGCCAAGCGGGATGGAGCGGGCCCCCGCGAGCAGCGCAGCGAGCGCGAATTTCACCGCGCGCACCATGCCGGCAGCCGGCCCTGGCTTTGCGGCGGCTGTCGGCTGCAAAGCGGGCGGTTCGGCCGTGGAGCTCGCCGGCGCGGCGGGCGCGTTGCGGAACTGATGAATCTCGGGATGCGACATGCCGAGAAGACCGACTGCAATTTTTTGAATTTCACTCATGGCGCTCACCTTGGTTCCGTTGCTATCCAATTCCATGCTGATAGCGTGCTACCGTGAGGCTCCTGGAACAAATGCAATGGCTGAAGGTGGGTTAAGCAACGCTTAACGCTGCACAGCGGTGCAGCCGTCGGTGAGCGCTACCAACCGGTCAAAATCACCGGGCCAAGCCACTAGATCATTCTGCGCTGCACTTTGGGACTTCTCGACCAAAGCCGTGGAAAGAGCATCGGCGTGCGCGCGCGATAGTCAACGTAAGTCGTGCCGAACGCCGATACCAGATCGCGCTCCTCGAAAGAGACATGGCGCTACCTTAGGCGGCGGCATTTTTTGGCTTTTTCGAGGGCTATGGTTGAAAAACCGTGACGGCGGTGAACCAGCCGGCGCGCCGTTTTGCTACATTCTTGCCCTGCATGAACGACACCACGACCCAAGACCCGCGCCGCGAGCTGCAGTCGATGCTGGCGTCGCGTTTGGCGCTCATTGTCGTGGAATCGCGTGAGGAATCGCGCGTGCTGACGCTGGTGCGCGAAGCATGCCTCAAGGTGCGGGAAGGCCGCGGCTGGGGCGTATTCCAATGGACCGTCACCGAGGGGCTGCAGCGCGAGGACATCGATCTCGGCGGTCCGCAGCGCATGCTCGCGGATCCGGAGCAGCTGCTGAAGCATCTGAAGGCCACGCCGATGCCGGGCATCTATGTGCTGCTGGATTTCCATCCCTATCTGAAAGAACCGGTGAATATTCGGCTGCTGAAGGACATCGCTCAGGGGTATGACCAGGTCGCCCGCACCGTCGTCCTGATGAGCTACGAAGTGACGCTGCCGGATGAACTCGAGCAATTTGCGGCTCGCCTGCATCTCGCGCTGCCCACGGCGAACGAGCGGCTGATGATCATCACCCGCGTCGTGCGCGAGTGGAATGCGGCGAATCCCGGCAAGCCGGCCAGCTTGGACCGCGAGGTGCTCAGCAAACTGGTCGATAATCTCAACGGCCTCACCGCCTCGGATGCGGAGCGCCTCGTGCGCCATGCGATTTTCGCTCATGGCGCGCTCACCCTCGAGGACCTCTCGGCGGTGCTCGCCGAGAAATACGAACTTTTGAATCGCGGCGGCTCGCTGACGTACGAGCCGGTACCGCCAAATTCACCGATGTCGGCGGCATGCAAAATCTTCGGCACTGGCTCACCAGCCGCAAGCCCGCATTCGATGGCAGCGCGCCGGAGCTCGATCCGCCGAAGGGCATCCTACTGTTGGGCGTGCAGGGTTGCGGCAAGAGCTTGGCGGCGCGCGCCGCAGCCGGAATCTTCGGCGTTCCGCTGGTGCGCTTGGACTTCGGCGCGCTGTATACCAAGTGGCAGGGCGAAGCGGAGAAGAACCTGCGCGAGTCGCTGCATTCCGCCGAGGGGCTCTCGCCCTGCGTGCTGTGGGTCGATGAGATCGAGAAGGCGCTCGCGGAGGGGGAAGGCGACAGCGGCGTTTCGCGCCGCGTGCTCGGAACCTTTCTTACCTGGCTCGCCGAGCAGCGTTCACGCATCTTCGTGGTCGCCACCGCGAATGACATCGCGGCCCTGCCGCCGGAATTGATCCGCAAAGGACGGTTCGATGAAATCTTTTTCGTCGATCTCCCCGGCAAGGACGCGCGGGCCGATATCATCGCCATTCATTCGCGAAAGCGCGGTCTATCGTTGAGTGCGCCGGAGCTGGCCGCGCTCGCCAGCCGCTGCGAGAATTTTTCGGGTGCCGAGATTGAACAGGCCATCGTCGCGGCGCTCTACAGCGCGCATGCCGCGAAACAGCCGGTCACCGCGGCCATGATTGCACACGAGATGCAGAGCACCCGGCCCCTCGCGGTAGTCATGGCCGAAAAAGTCGCGGCGCTGCGTCAGTGGGCCGGCAGCCGCACGGTGTCGGCCGACTAAGCTCACTCGCGTCTGATTCGTTCAGCCGCCGGACCCTCCGCCCGGCCCCCTGACCGCCCGGCTTCTTGACCGCAGGCGGCCGCCTGCGGCGGCGAATTGGGCGTCAGGCGTGCGCGTTCCGCCCATATGGGGGACAATGCGCGGCACAAAAAATACGTTTGGGGGAGTTCATTGACGCACGCGGCCATCGTCGGCTGGGGCAAATGCCTGCCGCCTTTAATTCTGACCAACCAAGACTTGGCGACCTTCCTGCCGACGGACGATGAGTGGATCACGACGCGCACCGGAATGAAGGAGCGGCGCATCTCCCACGTGCCGGGCATCGAACTGGCCATCACGGCGGCGCGCCGCGCCATTGCCTGCGCCGGCATGTCGGGCAAGGACATCGAACTGGTGATCTACGGCAGCTGCAGCAACGACGAGCTCGTACCCAACAGCGCCTCCGGCGTGCAGCAGCGAATCGGTGCGACGCAGGCGGCGGCGTTCGACGTGAACACGGCCTGCACCAGTTTCATGTATGGGCTGTCGATCGGTACCGCCATGATCAAGAGCGGCGTGGTCAAGAATGCCCTGGTGATCGGCGTCGAGCTGATCTCGCAGTACATGGATTGGGACAATCGCAATGTGGCCGTGCTGTTCGGCGACGGCGCGGCGGCCATGGTGCTCAAGGAGTCCCAGAGCGAGTCCGGAGTCATCGCCGAGAAGCTACAGTGCTACGCGGATGCGCGGCAGATTCTGCGGGTGCGCGGCATGGGCACGATGTACGCCAATCTGGGCGTGCAGTATGGCCAGACCAGCTGGGATTTCGACGGTCAGGAGATTTTTCGCAAGGCCGTACAGGGCATGAGCGAAGCCAGTCTCGACGTGATGCGCCGGGCCGGCGTCACCATGGAGGACATCGGTCTCGTGGTCCCGCATCAGGCGAATCTGCGCATCATCGATGCCGTCGCCAAACGCGCCGGCGCAAGCGCGGACAAGGTCTTTTTGACGGTGCAGAAGTACGGCAATATGAGCTCGGCCACGGCGCCCGTCGCTCTCGTCGATGCGGTGGAAGAAGGCCGCGTGGCGCCGAATAGCCTGGTGCTGATGCCGGCGTTCGGCGGGGGGCTTACCTTATCGGCGCATCTCATTCGCTGGGGCGAACGGCTGACACCGCTCGAGCACAGCGATGCGGAGCTGCCGCCGACCACCAAGACGGCGCTCGACATCGTGAATGAGATCCGGGCGCAGAAGAAGCTGGGCGAAGCCGAGGCAAGCCGCTTTGAGACGCTGAGCTTCGCGGAAGACCGAGCGGGCTAGCGGAATTCGCCGGTTGGAGTCGTATCCAGCGAGCCATAGACGCTGTGCGCAAAGGACTCGCGGCGCGCGGCGCGCGGCGCGCGGCGCGTCGGCTGTTTCGTCAGGAAAGGCAGGATGACGGCGCCGAGCAGCACCAGCGCCATCAGCGGCAGCATGCCGGCAAAGGAACCGGTCATGTCTTTGGCGCGGGCAACCAGGATGGGGCCTACCAGTGCGGCGAAACCCCAGGCTGTGAGAATCAGCGCATAGTTCAGACCCATGTACTTCGTGCCAAAGCAGCCGGCATTGAACGAGGGCATCGTGCCGAATCCCCCGCCGCAACAGAACAACACCACGGCGGTGCCCATCAGCGCGAGGGGCAGATCATGGACACCGCTCAATAGAAACAGCGTCAGCGCTTGAATGGCGAACATGGCCGCGAAGGTCTTGTTGCAGCCGATGCGATCCGATACGGCGCCCCAGAACAGGCGGCCGAGCGCGTTGAAAATGCTGACGAGGCCGAAGAGCGGCGCGATCGCCGCCGCGGAGACTGAAGTCAGGTCGGTGAGGATGCACACCGCGTTCGAAATGATGGTGATGCCGCCGATGACATTGGCGAACAGCTGCAACCACAGCAGATAAAACTGCGGCGTCACGATGATTTGCGAGGGCGAGTAGGACTCGTCCGCCGCTCTGCCGCCAAGCACCTTACCGCCGCCAAGCACCTGGGGCGAAGCCACGCGGTAACCCGGCGGAGGATTGCGAAACAGCGACGCGGCGGCGAGGCCTACAACCAGAAACACCATGCCGGAGGCAACGAACAGCTGCATGACGGCGCCGATATCGGCCGCGGTAAAGGTTTGCGCGGCCGTAAGATGGCGCGGATCGAATTGAGCTCCCGCCGCAATCGCGGCGGCTTTGGCAGCGAGGAAACCGCCCGCGTGCAGCGCGGCTGCATGGAAACCGGCGAGGCGCGGCACCCACAAGTTGTAGACGAATGCGCCCAGACCAAAGCCGGTGGCGACGAGGCCGCCCGCGAGGCCCTTGCGGTCGGGAAACCACTTCGTGACCATCGCCACGGGGGTAATGTAGGCCATCCCCGCCCCGACGCCGCCCATGATTCCGTAGGTTGCGTACAGCCAGGGTGCACCCAGGTGCGAAGTTCCCAGGCCGGCGAGCACATTCCCCAACCCCCAGAGCGCGACACCGACGAGCGCGACCTTTCGCGGACCGGCCTGGTCCTGCCAGAATCCGCCGATCACCGCACCGACCGCCGCGAGCGAGAAATTCGCGATGGCGTAGGCCCAGGTGGTGGTCCTCAAGTCCCAGCCATACGCCACCAGCAGCGGCTGGGTGAATAAACCCCAGGAATACAGGCAGCCGATCGTGACCATGACCACGGTTCCCGCGATCGCAATGACCCATCGATTCGGCATGCCCATACTCATCGAATGTCGCCCTTTTTGAATGTCGCGCTCTTTAAACACTGCCCTCTAAGCAGAAGATCGGATTTCAGCGCGCAAAGGAGTCAGCGGCAGGGACTTTTTCTAGGAGCCTGTCCCGGAGGGTTGGCAGCGCGGAGGGCGCGGAAAGCTGCGCGCATCGCGGCCGGTTTAAGTCAAAATGGGGGCCACCGAGAACAACCAAAGGGGATATTCATGACTGATTCGAGCGAGCCTCTCAGCCGACGCGATTTGCTGCAGGGCGCATTGTCAGGGGCGGTGTTATTCACCGTGCCAGCCGCAGCGCTGGCGGCAGCCGGCGATGATCCCGATAAGGCGGCGGTGCTGGCGCAGATTCCGAAAATGCACGCACAGAACGTGAAGCGCCTGCAGGACTGGATTGCACTGCCCTCGATCGCGGCCGAGAACCGCAACTACCCGCAAGGGCGCCGAGTACATGGCGAAACTGGCCGCCGATGCCGGTTTCACGCGGTGTGAAGATCATACCGACATCGGGCAAGCCGGGCGTCTTCGGGCGGCTGGACTCGGGCGCCAAGACGACGGTCGGCGGTCTATTTCATGTACGACGTGAAGCAGTTCGTTCCCGAGGAGTGGAGTTCGCCGCCGCTGGAAGGCCGGCTGGTTGAGAAGGAGGGGTTGGGCACGGTGTGCATGGGCCGCGGCGCGGTGAACCAAAAAGGCCCGCAGAATTCTTTCTTGAGCGCGCTCATGGCGTTCAAGGCGACGGGCAAGAAACTGCCCGTCAATTTGGTCCTCGTCTGCGAGGGCGAAGAGGAAATCGGCTCGCCGCACTTCGGCGAAGATCGTGAACAGCCCCGAGGTGTTGCCGCACATGAAAGGCTGCATCGGCGTGATTCATGCCGGACGCCAGCCAGGGTCTCGATGGCAGCGTGCAGGTGGCCGCGGGCGCGAAAGGCGTGGTCGAGCTGGAGCTGGTCTCGGATGGCGCCAACTGGGGACGCGGACCGAAAAAGGACATTCATTCCAGCCTCGAAGCGCAGGTGGATTCGCCATCCTGGCACTTGGTGCAGGCGCTCAATACGCTGGTGGGGAAAGACGGGCACACGCCCGCCGTCGAAGGTTTCTTCGCGAAGGTCAAACCCTTGTCGGAGAAGCAGAAGCAAATGGTGTTGGCGTATGCCAAGGCGGTGCCTGAAGGCACCATGAAAGCCGAGTTTGGAGTCGAGCATTGGGTGCACGATCTGAACTGGCAGGACTCGCTGCTGCGCCTGTTCTCCCAGCCCACCATCAACATCGAGGGTCTGGTCGGCGGTTACACAGGGCCGGGCGGCAAGACCGTGCTGCCTCACCGGGCGGTGGCGAAGATCGATATGCGCCTGGTGCCCGACATGACGGCGGCGGATACGCTGGCCAAGCTCAAGGCGCATCTGGCGAAGCACGGCTTTGGCGATATCCAGGTCAATATGAGCGGCGGCTACGATCCCGACGCAGACCGACCCTGACAGCAAGTTCTTCAAGGCGGTGGTCGCGACCTTCAATAAGCTGGGCGCGCCGCCGCTGGTGGTACCGCGCAATCCTGGGTCCTGGCCTGGATACCGCTTCACCAGCCCGCCCTTGAGTTTGCCGGCCGGGGATTTCGGCTTGGGTCACGGCACCGGCGCGCATGCGCCCGACGAGTACTACTTGATCGACTCGAAAAATCCCGCCATCAAGGGGTTGGACGGTGCGACGGCATCGTTCGTCGAGTTCCTGTACGCGATCGCTTGACGCTCGAGTGAACAACCATCCCGTCGCCGAAGTCCCGTCGCTGAACAGCCGGCGCTGAACGTCCGGGCGCCGAACGTCCCGGCCCTGAAGCGCTGACCGATGCGGATGTGCGTACCTGCGTGCGCGTACTGCGGCTGATCGAGGCGGATCGATCGCATCTTACGACTTTGAGCCAGGAGCAGCGGCGCGAACTTCTGACGCTCGCCGGTCTCGTGACCAAGCCCGAGCGGCACGAAGTGTCGAGAATGCTCAAGGGATTTCGGCGCGCCAAGCGCCAAATTGCGCAGGAGCATGATCGCGGCATCATCGAGCGCGCGGGTCTGCGCGTGCAACGGCGCGCAAAAGTCTACGCGCCGCTGTGGCTCGAGCGGCCGAAGCCGGAGGTTGAGCGCGTTTCCGGCGCGTCCCTTCCGGCGGTCCGCGCGTCCGGCGAATTCCATCAGGCGCGCAATTGCTATGTCTGCAAGCAGTCCTTCGCGAAAATGCATCGCTACTACGATTCGATGTGCGAAACTTGCGGCGAATTCAATTACGGCAAACGCGAACAGAGCGCCGACCTCGACGGCCACACCGCGCTGATCACCGGCGCGCGCGTCAAGATCGGCTTTCAGGCGGCGCTCAAGCTGCTGCGCGCCGGTGCGCGGGTGATCGTCACCACCCGCTTTCCTGCGGACGCCGTCGAGCGGTACTCGAAGGAGCCCGACTTTGGCGAGTTCCAAGAGCGCCTGGAAATTCATGGACTCGATCTGCGGCATACGCCGAGCGTCGAGACTGTTCACACAATTCTTGTTGGAACGCCTGCCGCGCCTGGATCATGTGCTGAACAACGCCTGCCAGACCGTGCGCCGGCCGGCCGGATTCTTCGAGCACCTGCTGGCGCGCGAAAACACGCCGCTCGACGCGCTCCCAGCGGCGTGGCGCGGACCGCTCGCGAGCCACGGCGAATTGCGCCGGCGCATCGAAGGATCGCAGGAAATCAAGTCGGCGCCGTGGTCGCGGCCAACGCGCAGCCTGCACGGCGAGGGATTGCTGCACAGTGCGGCGCTGTCGCAGCGGCGCTACCTTGACGAGGATTATCAGGGCGGCGAAGCGCTGTTTCCCGCCGGCCGCTACGATGAGGATTTGCAGCAGGTGGACCTGCGCGAGCGCAACAGCTGGCGATTGCGCATGCACGAAGTGACCACGCCGGAGCTGCTCGAAGTGCAGTCTCGTCAACGCCATCGCGCCCTTCATGCTCAACGCGCGCTGAAGCCGCTGATGCTGCGCACCACCGGAGCGGCACAAGCATGTGGTGAACGTCAGCGCGATGGAGGGGCAGTTCTATCGCAGCACCAAGACCGACAAGCATCCGCACACCAACATGGCGAAGGCCGCGCTCAACATGATGACGCTCACCTCGCGCGCCGGATTACGTCAAGGACGGCATCCACATGAACGCGGTCGATACCGGATGGGTGACGGACGAGGACCCGTCGGCGCATCGCAGCGCGCAAGGCGGCGGAGCAGGCTTCGCGCCGCCGCTCGACATCATCGACGGCGCGGCGCGCATCGTCGATCCGATCTTCTCCGGCCGGCGCAGCGGCGAGCACGTGTGGGGACAGTTCTTGAAGGACTACAAGCCGGCGCCGTGGTGAGCGGTTGCTACAACGTACAGCTACACCGCAGCCAACGCGTACAGGTGCATCACGTACGACAGGGTCGCATCCGCCATGCCCTGCACCGCCGGGTTGCTCGACTCGATGACGTAGTACTCATCCGGCGCATGGGCGCGGCTGCCATGGCCTGTGCCGAAATGCCCTGCGGGCAAGCTCACCGGCGGTCCGGTGAAAATATAGCCCGGCCAGGATCCGGCGAGTCGCGGCGACAAGCTCGACCGGCATGCCGAGGTCGCTTTGTAAACCGCAATCGATGCCTTGATCAGCGACGAATTCTCGTCGGTCTGGGTGGGGTCGTAACCGCCGGTTACGTTGACCTCGATATCGCCGTAGCCGCGCTTGGCGAGATGCGCTTTCAGCTTGGCTGCGGCATCGGCGGCGGTCTGGTCGGGCACTAGGCGCAAATCGAGCTTGGCGGTGGCCTTCGACGGCAGGATGGTTTTGCCGCCGGGGCCGGTATAGCCGGCATACATGCCCTCGATATTGACGGTCGGCTGCGAGGCAAGCCGCTCGAGCGCGTCGCGATAGGAAAGATCGCGCACCCAGTGCTGCACGCCCAGCAGCTTTTTGACGTCCGCTTCGTTGGTGCGCGCGACTTGCTCGGCGATAAGTTGCCTTCTGGCGCGCGGTCAAGGGCTTCACATGCTCGAACCAACCGTCGATTGCCGGGTCGTTGCCGTCTTCGGACACCAGGGTCGAAAGCGCCTTGACCATGTGCCACACCGCGCTGTCGAGTTCGGCCTTGTAGCTGGAGTGAATGTCGTCCTTGGAGCCGCGGCCCCATTTCGCGGTGGAGCCACCAATTCCACTTCGACCACGCCCTTGGCGCCGAGCGCGATCTGCACCGAGCCCTGCGGCGACTGCGACGCGAATGGCATGAAGACTTCATGGCATTTGGCCAAGGCCTTCAACACTTCGGGTTGATGCACGACTTGCGCAAAATGGGGCGAGGCGATTTCTTCTTCGCCTTCGGCCACCAGCACGATATTCACGGGCGGCTTGCGGCCGGCGGCCTTGAGCGCATGCAGCGCGGCGAGAAACGTGGCCTCGGGTCCTTTCTGGTTGATGGCGCCGCGCCCGATCATGACTTTGCCGAAAGGCGGCCGGTCGACGATGGCGGCCTCCAGCGGTGGCGAACTCCACTCCTTGGGGTCGAACTGCTTGACGTCGTACATGAAGTACATGCCGACGGTGCGCTTGGCGCCGGCATCCAAGGTTGCGAACACGCCGGGCTGGCCGTCGGTGGGCATCACTTTCGCGCTTTGAAAGCCGGCGTCCTTCAAGAGGGCGATCATCATTTGCACGCCCTCCTTCATGTTGCGGTTCTCCGCGGCGATCGAGGGCAGTGCGATCCAGTTTTGCAGGCGCTTGATGGCTTCAGGCCGCTGTTTTTCGATGGCTGCGCGGACGGAACTCAGATCGCCGCCATATGCCGTCTTTTCGGACCTGCCGGCGGCGCGAATCATTCCCGGCATGGCGAGCGCGGCACCTGCCGCCGCCGCCGTCAGCAGCAAGCCGCGTCTCTGCGGGTTGTCAATCTGCCCATCTTGCTGCCCATCTTGGATTTCTCGTTTCGGCATTGGCGCGCGTCCCATTTTATTGTCGACAAAGACCGCCCTTATAGCAGTTTCAGTGCGATTGCGTCTCGGGTGCACCGTTCGAATAGCGCTTACCGGCCGCGGCGGCGCGCGGCGGCGAATTTCCGGGCGGGCGCTTTGCCGCTAATTTTGCCTCGATGGCGCTGATTTTATCGACAACGCCGGGCGTTTTCGGAGCCAGGGCCGCGACGCGCTTATAGGTTCGAAGCGCATCCGCCGGGCGATTCACGCGTAGCTGGGCATCGCCCAAGGCCGACAGCAGGGAGGGATCACTGGGTCTCCAGCGGATCGCGTCATAGCAGGCATCTATCGCGCCTGCTCGGCAGCGCTGAAAGTCGCTGTTCAGATTGGGCTCCGACGCTGCGGGCTTCTGCGCGGCGGGCGTGACCGCCGCCAAAGACGGCACCGGCAAGCAGGGGAGCAGGCAAGCCGCAGCGGCGTAGTACACGACCAATCTCGCTAAGGACCTCATGGCGCGATATCTCGCGCCAAGCGGATTCCAACCGTGCTGGTGCGATAGTCCACGGCGAAATGATTGCGGTAGTTGGCGCGGACATAGCTTGGATTGCTGAACCAGGAGCCGCCGCGAAGTTCGCGCTCGGTGCAATCGCCGTCCATGCGCGCCGAGCCATCGATGGGCGCGCCCTTATAGTTCGCGTTCCAACAATCCTCGGTCCACTGAAACACATTGCCCAGCATGTCGTTGAGACCAAATGAGTTGGCCTTGAACGATCCCACTGGGGATGTTTGGACGAAGCCATCGTTGCAAGCGAATACCGCCCAGCCGGGGTAGCGATGGCCTGCGCTCAGATCCGCGACGTTCGCGTTGGCGCAGGCGTCCAAGCCCTCGGCACTCCACGGCTGCGCGGCCGCCGTGCCGGCCCGCGCCGCATACTCCCATTCGGAGGCACTTGGCAGCCGGTAGTGCTGGCCAGTCTTCGCGGACAGCCAAGCCGCATAGGCCTTGGCGTCATTCCAGGAGGTGCAGGTGACAGGATGCGAGCCGGTCTGCACGAAGCCGGGATTTTGCCAGTTGTTTTCCACCCGGCGGCGCCACTCGCCGCCGTCGTACGTGTCGCAACCTTGCATGTCCCTGCCGGTCGCCGCAACGAAATCGCGAAATTCGTCCACGGTGACGGCGTTGGTGGACAACGCGATCGGATGGGCAATCATCACCCAATGCAGCGGCTTTTCAAACGCCGAGCCATTTTCCGCCGGCGCTGATCCTTGTTCGAATCGCCCGGTGGGCAGCACCGTCAGTGCAGGACAGGTCGGACAGTCGCGGATCGTCGTGCCTGGCTTCATCACGGCAGCCGCTGCGGTGACCGGTTTGACCGGCGCCGGCGAGGGACGACGCACAACGAATGCAATCACGGCGAGCAGCACGATCGCAGCACCGATCCATACCGCTCGCGGCGTGTCGCGAAAATTCCAGCGCCAGCCGCGAACACCCGAGCGGAACCAAGGCCGTAATGAGGCGGCGGCTTGCGGTGCTTGCCATTGCGCCGCGCGCTTGGCCTCGCTTCTGACGGATGCGCCCAATTTTTCAATCAGTGCATCGCTATTCCGCAGCTTCGATTGCAAGTTGGAAACCTGCACGCGCAAACCATCGAGATCGCCATTCGCAGCGGCCACGCGGCGTTGCGCCGTCTGCAACTTTTCCTCGGCCTTTTGAGCGCGGCCTTCCGATTCCCCCATCGCCTTGGTATGCCCTTGGCGCAGCGCGACCAGTTGCGCTTCGCGCTCAGCCAAGGTTTGCCGCAGGGCGGCGGATTGCGCGTCGCGCTCCGCCAGGGTTTGCCGTACTTCGGAAAGCGTTTTGTCTCGCGATGCGAGGGATTCGCGCGCCGCGCCGCTCAGCAAATTGCTATTGGTAAATGAACGTTCAATTTCCTGACTCTTGCGTCGCTCCGCTTCGAGCTCAGCACGCAGCGCGGCGAGTTCGACGTCGCGCGCGTCGAGAGTCTGACGCATTTGCGCTGTGACCTTGTCGCGGCTCGCGAGAGAATTGCGCGCGGCGCGCAATTCCGCCTGATAGCGCTCCGACTCCCGCAGCGTCATGTCCAGACGAGACCGCGCCGCCTCCTCGGATACGATTCTCTCCGATAAGGCTTCTTCCGCGTCTCGAACCCGGATTCGCTCTGATTGCAAGGCGTCGCGGACAGCTTGCAAGTCGGCCGCGAGCGTCGCCGGATCCGATTCCTCCTGTTGATCAATTGTGTCATGCGGATCGGATTGCAGCGCCGCGTCCTGCTCGACCGCTTCATCGAGCAGGCTCAGAACTTCGCGATACGCGTACTCCGGCAGCGGCTCGATCAATTCGCTGCGGCGTAGAACCTCACGCAACTCGCTCGCAGGAACGCCGGTCGCAAGCAATCGCTTGAGTTGAAACTCGACTTCGGTATACGGCAGGCCGCCGATCTCAAATCCCTTCAATACTTTTCTGAAGGTGGCGGCCGAGAACGAATTGCGCGAATCGCTGGATTCAACGCGTTTACCGACAATGCTCATGTGATTTTTTTACTCGACCGCGGCGCTTAAGGCAAGACCTGAATCGCCGCAATCGATCACGCGAGCGATTGTACTTTTTTCAAATCGATTCGAATCGATTCAAGGCTGCGTTTTTGCGCACGGAATCGGCGGGAAATACCTGCCCGTTAGCGGTGATGTAAACGCCGGGCGGGAGTACTTGGACGGCGCCGACCGCCAGTCCTAAGTTGAAGGCTGCGTCGCTGTCGGCGAAACGTGCGGGTTGCAGCGCGCCGGTCAAGACGATGGTCTTGCCGAGCAGTCCTTGCAGCTCGCGCGCCGTCTCGACCATGGTGTCGGTGCCGTGGGTCACGATGATGCGCGTCGCGTCTGAGGCGGCGACGGCGTCGCGCACAGCGATGCGGTCGGCCGGGGTCATCTCCAAGCTGTCTTTGCGCAGCAACTCCGTGATGGGGATGCGAGCGGTCACGCGGCCCTGCTCCAGGATTTGGCGAACCATGGGGGCGCCGACCTCATAGCCGCCCTTCGCATCGAAGTAAACCTTGTCGATCGTGCCGCCGGTGGTGAAGATCGCAATTTGCATGGCGGCGATTATAGATGGAGTTGGGACGCCCAAGGCGTCGTGCTTTGGGCAGTCAGGCAACCAGGCACGCCTACTCAACCTGCCGGCGGAGCGGCGTCAGATGCTTGCAGCGGCTCAATATCGTCGAACTTGCCGTAATCAACGTGGATGGTGCCGTCCGGCGCCTCTTCGAGGATGTCGTGGAAGGTTGAGTTCCAGCGTATATCGGCGGCGGAATACTCGCCCCGCGCCATCAATGTTTGGCCCGTGTTCTCATCCGTACCACTCAGGCTCAAGACAAACACCGTCTTGGAAAGCAACAGCGATTCCGCGGTCTCGGCACGCAAGGGGCTTGCGTCGTCGATGACGTGCATGATGGTCCAGCCGAGAGCGAACATCGGGTGTTGGGAACGCAGCAGCGGCAAATCGACGATGCGCCGCATGCGATACCCTTCCTCGGTCACGTCGTCGCGCAGCATGCGCAACCGTGCGGACGCATCTTGAACCACATTCTGGCGCTCATTTGCAGCACGAAACATCAAGGTTGGCTTGCCGGCGATCGGCCGCACGACGGCGCTCTTGGTAAAGCGGAAGCGCGCGCGAGGACGCGAGAATCGGGCGAACATGAGGCCGGTGATCAAGGCCAATGACATGAGGCCGACGAAAATCTCGATCATCGCGACCACATGGCCATAGAAAGTCGCCGGGTGCATCTCGCCATAACCCACGGTCGCGAGTGTCTCGACGCTAAAGAAAAAATCGCCTGCGAATCCAGGAGGATTCAAGTTGGCGATGCATCCCGGGACCTGGTAGTAGAGAAAGCCGAATAGCAGGTCAAAGACCATAAAAAAGGCGGCGAGAGTGGCGAATAGGCGCGGCCAACTCACGGTCATGAAATGGTGGAACAGGTCGTGGAATAGCGGCCTGACGATGCCCTCGGTGACCACTTGGCGCGCGCCGACTTTGACGATCCGGCGCCCCACGGGTTTGCGTGCAGCGACAAGGCGGCGCGAATGGGCTGGAGTTTTCGACTGATGCGGGGAGGCGTTCATGAAACACATCTTAGGCGACGGATGACGCGCGCGACCAGTCGTTTTCGTTAGAATCCGCCGATGACTCCCAAGACACTGATGACCATCGCAGAGCTGACCAACTACCAAGAGACCGGGCGTCTCGAGGAAGTCGAGCGCTTGAGCGCCGAATGGGCGCGGGCGTGGCCCGATGCGGTGCGCTCGTTCGAGTTCGGACGATCCGCGGAAGGACGCGTGATGCGCGGCTTGCTGATTTCCCGGTCCGGCGCCCTGACGCCGGCGGAACTGCGCGCCAAGGCCGTTCCGCTGCTCATGATCCAGGGCGGCATCCACCCGGGCGAGAGCGACGGCAAGGACGCGGGGTTCGCCGCGCTGCGCGACTTGCTCGACAACTCCGAGGCGAAGGCCATGTTGGAGCGGATCGCGGTCCTGTTCGTTCCCGCATTCAATACGGATGGGCACGAGCGCGTGGGCCGCTGGAGCCGCCCCAATCAGAATGGTCCCCTCGAGACCGGCTGGCGCACCACGGCGCAAAACATCAACCTCAATCGCGATTACATGAAGGCGGACACCCCGGAGATGCGGGCGATGTTGCGCCTGATCGATACGTGGGATCCGCTGGTGTGCGCGGATCTGCATGTCACCGACGGGGCGGACTTCGAGCCCGACATTTCGCTGCAAGTCGAGCCGCTCAATCAAGGGGATGCAAACTTAAGAGTGAGCGGGCGGCAGATGCGCGATGCGCTCATTGCGCGGCTCACCGAACTTGAGTTCCTGGCCCTCGATTTCTATCCCGATCTGGCCAGCAGCGATGACCCGGCTTCAGGATTTGCGTTGACCGTGTATTCGCCGCGCTTCTCGACCGGATACTTTGCGCAGCGCAATCGCTTTACCGTCCTGGTCGAAACGCACTCCTGGAAGGACTACGCGCATCGCGTCCGGGTGATGCGCGACACCATCGTCAGCCTGGCCGAGTTGGTCGCCGCTCACGGCCGCCAGTGGCTCGAGCTTGCGCATCAGGCGGATCAGGCGGCGATGAAGCTCGGCGGCGCTGAGATGGCGCTCGATTTCAGGTCGAGCTGGCGCGAGCCGGCGCAGACGGGCGGCGCCGTCCCCGACCGGGATGCCGCTCACGGAGCACGCCTGATCGAGTTTCGGGGATACGCGTACACGCGCACGCCGTCGCGGATATCCGGAGGTCTGGTCACGGCTTACGATCCGAAAACGCCGCAGATTTGGCGCGTGCCGCTTCGCGATCAAGTCGAGGTGGCGACGTCCGCTGTTGTGCCGCTCGGCGGGTATATTGTTCCCGCGGGATTCGCGGCCGACATCGCGCCGCGACTGGAAGCTCATGGCATCGCCTTCTCGCGCTTGCACGGCAGCCGGGACGAAAGCAAAGCGCAGGCATTTCGAGCCACGGAGGTGCGGTTCTCGGCCGCTCCGTTCGAAGGCCGCATGCGCGCGCAGCTGAGCGGCGCCTGGCATGAAGAGAAGTATCGCCCGCAAGACGGCGCGCTTTTTGCGCCGATTGCGCAGCCCCTGGCACGGCTGGTCGTGGCGCTTTTCGAGCCGCGGGCGCCGGACTCGTTCGCGGCGTGGGGCTTGTTCAACGCGTGCTTCGAGCAAAAGGAGCACATGGAACCCTACGTCGCCGAGCAGATTGCGCAGACAATGCTCGAACAAGATCCGCACCTCGCGGCCGAATTCTGGAGCCGCTGCGAGCGCGACGCGCAGTTCGCCGCGAGTCCCGCTGCCCGTTTGGAGTTCTTCTTGCGGCGCCACGCATCCTGGGACACGCACTACAACCTGTATCCGGTGCTGCGGCTCGAGGCGGTGTAACTAACCGATGGAATTCGGCGCACCCGCCGAGAGTTTGGTCCGCAACACTTTACCCGTGTCGAGCAAAACCACGGTATGCAAACGGCCGCCATGAGAGCCATCGCTCATCGGGTTGCAAAGGACGCTGACTCGGTCGCCGATTTTAAGCGAATCTTGCGTCCAGCCAAAACGCTTCAGAACGGCGGGGCCGCTGGTGATGATATTCCATTTAATCGGTTCACTGCGGCCATCGGCTTCAAGCACGAGCGTAAATTCCGTATGCGGATTGCTCCAGTGGAGAGTCTCCACCGTGCCTTTGAGCGTGCGCGTGTGATTCAAGTCGTATGCGGCGAACGAATGATGTGCGAGGGTGGGCAGCGTCATAAACGCCGCGGCACAGAATAATCCGGAAGTCACCCAAGGCGTCATTGACGAGTTTCCTGATGGATCCTTTTGCCTGTCCGCTCAAACCGCCAGGCCTCGGTCTAGGTTTGCAGACATGATGGTGGGCGGTCAAATAGTCGACAACAAAGCATCTAAGCTTTGCGCTCGGAAGCTATCTTGGTCGAGCTGCGCCGGCGGCCGTCTTCAGTATCTGAAGGTACTGTTCGAGATCGCGTGCCTGGACATCTTCGCGATAGCCGGTCCATAGGCCGATTTCATTTGGATGTCGGGTACGTGGAATGCCGGCCCGTTCCAAAATCACCTCCTTGTCGTACCAGTGGCCGCCGGGGATCCGTATATCGACAAAGACTTCCCCCCGGTCGCTTACAAGGCGGATTTGCAGATCAGATGCGGTGAACAGCGCGGAATAATTACCGAAGACATCGGGACGGTATGTTTCGATCTCAAGTGAGAATCCCGCGTCGGTCAAAAACCCAAAGGTTTTAAGCAGACGTTCACGGAAGGTGGTCATGGCGATTAGCGTCGCTTGCGGCAATGGCGCGGTCAATAGCGGTAAGTCGGTCCGCTCAAGCGCATTCAGCAAGGGTGGTCAAAAATGCAGCAGATGAGTCCAAGCGGTTGATCCAAGGTTGCATTTGGGTGACTAGGAACCGCTTGTGCACCGGGTTATCCACCGAAAGTGTGCGTGGGCAAATGCAAGCGAAATATTTGACAAAGGGTCGGACTGATCCGCGGATTCATGGCGAAGGGGATCCCAACTCAAGAATCAAGGCGCCGAGATTATTCATTCTTGATGCTTCGGTTGGGCTTTATATGCGCAGCCGGGCGATGGGTTGCGCGCCCTCGCCCGTGCCGATGCGCCATTTTCCGGGCTCTATATTTTCAGGGTCAATTTTCGATGTGATGACTGCGGATTCGATAATGAGAGCGGCACCGATACGGGGACTTAGGGCTCCCTTGGTCATGGCAATGAACTGTGAGCCGACGATGCTGATGATGATCGGCCAGTGGGTTTCTTGGAGGGGTTTCTCCGTGCGGCGCAGCAAGGTCTTGTGCGGTGGTCCTTGCAAGACGTCGCGGGTCAGGGGCCAGAGCTTGCGCAGCAGTTCCAAGGGGCCAAGTTGGGGCAGGTTGCCAGGTCGGGCGCGCAGTTTGCCGAAATCGGGAGTCCCAACCACGGTCGCCACGTAGGCAGCTATTTCGTGGAAGTCCGGTAGCTCAGCAGTGGGGACTCCTGCTTGAGCGGCGGCGCCGGTAATAATGGCGACGAACGGCAATATGCTGTGCGCTTCGGGATACAGGAATACGTTGACCGCGTCGCCAAATATCATCTTCTCGCCAGACTTGGTTTGCGCGATCGCAAGCTCAAGTCTAGGTGCCGCGGGATCGCGCGACGAGAGGCGATCCAAAGCGGCATTTTGAGCGGCGAAGCCAGCGAGAGCGCCGACAGCGGTGAGCAGCGTTTCAGTGTGGATGCCGCGCTCGTTCTTGAGGGCTTTCATCAAGCCCTCGCGCAGGTTTTTGATCGCGAGGTCGCCGGTGACCGTGGATTCGGGTTGCCACGGGAAGTTGGTGATGGGCGTTGTAGTTGCCATGACAGTGTCGTCAGTCCCGCGGGTTTGAATTATCCGGCATTCGTTTTGGGATCTGTCACTTTGTCCTGGGTCTTTGCATCAAAATCCCCCGCGTCGTGACGTTCGTGCAGCTGGTCTGATAGTTCGCCGAAAGTGCGGTTTACCTTGCGGCCACGCTGTACGGCGGGACGCTTG
Source organism: uncultured Gammaproteobacteria bacterium (assembly GCA_963782865.1). Taxonomy (GTDB): domain Bacteria; phylum Pseudomonadota; class Gammaproteobacteria; order Steroidobacterales; family Steroidobacteraceae; genus Bog-1198. The sequence continues at coordinate 268,391 of CAWALS010000013.1, forward strand.
GCGATTGCATCACTCCAGCGCTGTACATTGAGATAACTCTGCACCTGCAAAAATTCGCCCGAAGAGTAAAGCAACCCCTTGGCGAGCGCGCCATACCAGGGCCACACCGCGATATCGGCGATGGTGTAGTCCGGGCCTGCGAGATACTCGGACTCGGCCAGGCGGCGATCGAGGACATCGAGCTGACGTTTCACTTCCATGGCGAAGCGATCGATGGCGTATTCGATCTTGATCGGGGCGTAGGCGTAGAAGTGGCCGAACCCGCCGCCCAAGTAAGGCGCGCTGCCCATCTGCCAGAAGAGCCAGGACAGGCACTCCGCGCGAGTGGGGATGTCGGTCGGCAGGAAGGCGCCGAACTTCTCGGCGAGGTACAGCAAAATCGCGCCGGACTCGAATACGCGGACGGGTTTGGGACCGCTTCTGTCCATGAGCGCCGGAATCTTGGAGTTAGGGTTGACGGCGACGAAGCCACTCGCAAATTGGTCGCCGTCGCTGATCCTGATCAGCCAGGCATCGTATTCGGCGCCGCTCCTTTTAAGGGTCAGCAATTCCTCCAGCATCACGGTGACTTTTACGCCGTTGGGCGTAGCGAGCGAATAGATCTGCAGGGGATGGCGGCCGACGGGTAGTTCTTTGTCGTGCGTGGGACCTGCGACGGGGCGATTGATGCTCGCGAATCGCCCGCCGTTTTCTTTGTTCCAAACCCAGATCTTCGGCGGCGTGTAGGGCAATGCGTCGGTCATTTGCGAGACTCCAGAGTTTTCGATGATGCGTGAGACCAAATTAATCGCATCGCTTTATCGCTCAGTGCGAATAGCGAGTGGCGGTTTTTATCCGCGAATGGGTTTACTCGCCCTCCAAGACAACAGCTGTTCTGCGCGCGGATTTCTTGCTGAGGGGGAGTATTTGCTGATATTCGAACGAGTCGAGACAGCGATTTGCGGTTTCAACATCCGCGAATCTGACCAGCACGAGTCTGGTAGGCGACCAGAGATCGGTCTCGCGCAGCGTCATGCGCCCGCCCCTCGCCAAATATTGACCCCCGCACTTCTCAATCCAGGGTCTGGCCTTCACCTTGTATTTCTCATACAAATCCGGGTCGTTAAGTAGCGTGTCGACAATGAGATAGGCTGCCATGCGCTGCTCCGGGGAGTGGGATGGCCGAATTGTACCCGGGTGGCGGGGTCGCGAGGGCGCGGGTTATCTGGCGCGCGCCTTGCGAAAGGCGCTTCGCGGATCCTGAACCGCCGCTCACCGATGACCGCTTCCGAGCAACTAAAATTTCTACCAAAAACAGCACTGGGCCCCTAGGTACGCACGGCATCTGCCGGCAAATACCCCGCGCAAACGGGTGTACCGGTGAGATGCCGTTCTTAGCTCCCCCAAGCCGGATAAAGGGTCGCCCCGCTCTACTACACCAAATCTGAACATCCCCAATAAGGGTTCTGGGGAAAGTTCCGGGGCGATCACGCTGTGTGAATGAGGGCTTACAGGCGGGCAGTTCGGGTAGCCGAATGACTCAAAGCCTTGAGTTCAGCGAGTTGCAAGCCATGTCAATTGCACGACCAGGCAACGCAGCCTGCAGCATAGGACGTTTCCTATAGTGATTGGGGAAACCAAAGCCTGTTTTAGCGTGCACTCGGAGATTATTCTTCAACGAGGCCAAGCTGCAGTTTTAACAATTACCGATGCATTTATGCATATCGACGATCCGCCGCGCAATCCAAAGTTACGATATCGCCTTAGTGAAAGCGGCCGCGAATGCTGACCTCCCGGGCCCTGCGGGCTGAGTCCGCGCCGCCGCCAAGCGGTACGCACTTCGAACGAGCTCACCGGGCAAAAAATAGGACAGAACTAGGTGACACCGACATCTTCTCGATGCGGTATGCGCGGGCGGTGGGCAGCCGTGCCGCTCGAACGCGATGGAGCACGATGACTCGTGCAACTGTGTTTCTGGCTCTTATGCTAATCCCAAGCTTAAGTTCAGCGGCCATTTATAAATGCACTGCCCAGGATGGCAGTATCACTTATACCGACGGACCCTGTCCTGCAGACACGACGTCGCAAGATTTCGATCCAGCGGCGCCTTCGTGGCAAAATGAGTCATCGCAGACTCTGAATATTACCGCGGCGCTTGCCGACGCAAAGTCCCAATCGCAGCCCGAGATCCTCGCTATCCTCTGCGCCAATGATGAATTTAAACTGTGGCTCAAGGCGCAGCGACATTCCTTGCCGGAACGGGACGCCAGAACAGCGAAATTTATCCGGCTCAGCTACCTTTGCCGAAGGGCTCTGCACCTCCCAGTTGTAGCGGCGCCGATTCCGTCAGGTTGAAAAAAATTGACCTGCCTGCCTTCTTCGGCTCACGGATAAATCAGAGAACGGCTGTCATTCTCGCGAACTCCTCTATCGCGTTGAGCGACATCCATGATGCTGCCTACGAGAGACGCTACGATGATTGCCAACGCGATGAGGGGCGCCATGTTTGACATGTCTTCCCGCCCCGGGCGTTAAGCGAGCGCGCGGTATCGGCCGACTCCCGACTCATTTCCGTTTCCTCCCGCCTTTCTCTCTCGATAATCTCTGCAGTCCCCCCGGAACTGATTTCTGAAGTTAATTGGACATCCTCCAATCCGCAGTTTCACCAATTTATATTGTGTGAACGCGCTCGACATCAAGATGCCTATATGCTAGCATCATGATGATGCGAACCACTCTCACGTTAGATGATGATGTTGCAGCCCGCCTCCAAGCTGAAGCGCGGCGCACCGGGCGTCCATTCAAGACGGTGGTGAACGAACGACTTCGAATGGCGCTGGCGCAGAGCGCCGCGGTGCAAAAGCGTAAGCCGTTTATAGTTCAGCCTCGATCAATGGGTGGTCCGCCCGCCGGCTTCTCCTATGACGATGTCGGAGCACTCCTTGAAGAAATTGAAGGCGCCCGTCACGGATGAAACTGCTCGACGCCAACATCCTGCTCTACGCCTATGACAGCGATTCCGCTCGCCACGCGGTTTGCCGATCGTGGTTGGAAGCCGCCTTCAATTCGGAAGAAACCGTCGCCTTGCCATGGCAGACCTTGCTTGCCTTCCTGCGCATCTCCACGAATTCTCGCGCGACCAATAAGCCTCTGCAGAGTACCGAGGCCTGCGAGATCATCAGCAGTTGGTTACATCAGGTCAACGTCAGCGTCATCGGAGCAGGTGAACGGTTCTGGGAACTTTTGCAGAATCAAATGCGTGAAGCCCAGGTCACAGGCCCGCTCGTGACCGACGCCGCGCTGGCTGCGCTCGCCCTCGAACACGGCGCGACCTTGTGCTCCGTTGACAAAGATTTTCGCCGCTTCCGCGGCCTTAAGCTAATCGATCCGACCGATCTTAGCGCGCCCGGTTCCTGACACTGTCGTTTGGTAGCTCTTTTCCCGCGAGCGGATTTTCTCCAACGCTCGAGGCTCCCCGGCCCTGGTGGCGCCGCTCGCCGCCGCAGCGAGGACACTAGGCTATTGAGAGTTTTGCGCATGGGCCATAGCAGACGCAAATCCTCTGTCTAATATCCACCTTGGAGACTTCTTTTCTTGGCGCCAACGGCGCCGACTAACGCGGACATCGGTCCGCTTTGAACGCTGGAGCTTTGGCGACGGCGGGCCCGAGGGCACCACGTAGGGCGAGGCCGCAGGCCGAGTAACCGCGAAGCGACGTCCGCCTTATAGAAAGCTCCTTTCTTCGCGCGCGCTGCACGCAAACACATTAAGGTTTCACCATGACACTTTTTGAACCTGTGAAAACTCGACGAATCCTGCTCACTGCCGCGATTGCTATCGCGGTTGCCGTAGCTAGTTTCCAGATTTATCTTTTTGAGCCGACAGACCCTTTAAGATGCGAGACCGTCCAGGTGGTGTCCTTTCGATTCGGTGGCAAAGGCTCGCAGTGGTTTACTGTGGTGTCCTCCAAATCCGGAAGAAAGCTCGAGGTGGGCGCGAGCAGTGCCCCTTTTGGTCGGGACTATCGCGGTCCGGCGACGTTGGGGGCCCGCCGCGGGCACTGGACCGGCCGCGATCATTTGCGCTTGTACACGGCCTGTCCCGTCCCTGCGGACCGATGAGTGCGGTTCCGCAATTATCAAAGGACCCTGTTGGATCTCTAAAGTGGTGCAGTCATGACCTTCGATGACTTCTCCAACTCGCTACAATACACACGCGGGTCATAAGTCCAACATCAGAAAGGGAATTCCATGCGCATTAGCAGCCTGCTAGTGATACTGATTGGTGCGGCTGCAATCGCGAGCTACGCTGTGCCATCACCACTTCAAAAATTGAAACCACCACCCCCTGTAGAGATTCCAATGGGACTCTTGTGAAGCGCGACCCCGCCGATCCTGTAGTTATTCCCTTTCAAGACTATCCGCAGGAGTCCATAAGAAAGCATGAAGAGGGATCGTGCACGGTCAAACTAACTATTGGCACCGACAAGGATTGCGTTCATGATACGACGCTTACCATTACTCGGCGTCACACGAAAGTCCGTTCGACGAGGACTTGTCTGGAGGCAGAGTACCGCCATCAAAAATTCTTACCAGCTACTCAGAACTGGCAAACCAGTAATAGCGACAATCGAACTACCGATCAACTGGAGGTCACACCCGAGCAATGAGTACTGTCGACCCCAAGCCGTCCATGGTCAGTGGCAGCTATGCGGAATCAGAACCGTGGAAGACCCGACTCGGTCGGACGCCAGTGACCGGTTTCATGCAGCGGAGAATGGTTCATCCCGCACGGCAGTTTGATCGCGGACACTGCTTCAACCCGCAGGTCCCATATTGTTAGGGAGATTTACCTAGTTACTCCGCGGCGCTTCCAGACTACTCTCACTTTGTATGCGCCGCCGCTACCTCTGGATTCTCTCACTGCTGTTGCTCGGTGGCTCGGGAATCCTTGCGATTTACGCACGGGACCTGGCGAACGCCCGTGCTCGTCTGGTCGGTCGCAGTTCGACCCTCGAGACTTCTCTCGGCACCATGGAATATGCGGACGTCGGCCAGGGTGAACCGATTCTAATCATCCATGGCGCCGGGGGCGGCTTTGATCAGGCTCTCGATATGGCGGGTGGATTGGTCGAGCAAGGTTTTCGACTGATCGCCCCATCCCGGTTCGGCTATCTGCGCTCAAGCCGACCCGCGCAACTGACCACGGAGATGCAGGCGGACGCCTATATCGAACTCCTCGACCACTTAGGTATCGCCAAAATCAATGTGGTAAGCATTTCGGCCGGCGCGTGGTCTGCGCTGCAGTTGGCAATTCGGCATCCGGACCGCGTTCAAGCGCTTGTTCTGTTAGTTCCCGCCGACTATTTGCCACCCGGAATGACGATCCAAGGTGGAGCTATAGTTCGCGCAATCTTTGATTCCGATTTCATTGCGTGGGCCGCGCTCAAGGTGATGCCGCTGCTGCCAGGCGGCATGTCCCGGATGATGCTCGGAACCGATCCTGCCGTGATACGCGCGGCCGATCGTGAGGAGAGGGCACGCGTCCGCCAGGTAGTGGAACATCTTTTGCCGGTGACACCGCGGGTGGCCGGGATGAACTTTGACGTGGCCACCGCCGCCGAGCGGCGACCCTACCCCATCGAGAGGATTACCTGCCCCGTTTTGGCGATCAGCGCAGAAGACGATCGATTCGGGACAGCTAAACGAGCCAAGTTGATTGTCGACAATGTCGCCAATGGGAAGCTGATGATTTTTCCCACCGGTGGACATGCCTTGGTCGGTCACATGGCGGACGCTGTGCGCGAAGGAACGAAGTTTTTGCGGGCCGTGACCGAGCGGCCGGCGCTGAACTGAGCGCTCTGCGAGCGAAAATATGCCTGGAACATCACGGACCGCCGGAAAAATCCGTCCTCGACCGGGGCCGCAATCATTATTGCATTTCTTCATATTGGTTTTTGCTCTATCAATTCCCTTCTGGGCGGTCGGTGCGGTGATCGACTTCCAGGTACTGCCCGGCCTTCCGATAGCCGCGCTGACGGCCGTTTGTCCGGCAGCGGCCGCATTGATCCTGACATACCGCGAGCATCGGTCTGCTGGCGTGGTCGCACTCGTCAAGCGCTTGGTCGATGGTGGGAGAATTTCTAAGCTCTGGTATCTCCCAATCATGCTATTGATGCCAGGCGTCGCGGCTGCCTCGTTCGTCGTATTGCGATGGTCTGGAGTGGCCGTTCCGACACCGCAAATTGCGGTACTGTCAGCGATGGGCCTATTCTTGGGGTTCATGGTCGGCGCACTGACCGAAGAGCTCGGTTGGACCGCCTTCGCGCTGGATCGATTGCGGATTCGCTGGAGCACCCTGCAATCCGGCGTTTTTCTGGGTGTCGTGTGGGCGCTCTGGCACTGGGTTGCGTTGATACAGGCGCATCGACCGCCGACATGGATTGCTTGGTGGTCGCTGGCTGCGGTGTCCGCGCGGATCATAATGGTTTGGCTCTACGAACGGTCCGGCAGAAGCGTATTCGGGGTAGCTGTGTTGCACGCTGTTTCGAATGTCTGCTGGCAATTGTTTCCCGTACAGGGTTCGTTCTTTGATCCGCGCGTGAACGCCCTTATTCTGGCATTACTGGTTGCGGTCCTGATCCTGTGCGGGGCTTTGCGCACAAGCCGGTGAAAGACGTCGCGCACGCGTAATTCGATCGAGGCCACCTCCCTCCGCCCAAGTCGCGGGTTTCGACCCCGTTGCTGCCGATCGTGGGTGTCCGCTGTCGGGCAGGCCAATCGGACGAATGGCCACACATGGGGAGCACTGGCACATGTCGGCTACGAACGCTGAGCCGCCTTTCGCGAGCGGCTTACCCTGCGGCCGCCACCGGGCCTCCGCGCCGACGCGCCAGGGGCTGCCGTTGACACCATCGGCGCTGCACCGAATGATACCCAGATTACCCAGGGGGAATGATGCGATGTTGTTGAATACGCCGACAGGCTTCGCGCAGCATCACCCGTGGGACCGCAGTTTCTTTCCGCTTTCAGTCGCCGTGATCTGGGTCGTGATACTGCTGGGCTTCGTGCCGGCCATCATGCGGCACGTTGCCAGCGGCGAACCCGACTATCCGCTGATCATCCATATTCATGCCGTCGCCTTCGTCGGCTTTCTGGTGCTACTCAGCGTGCAGGTCGCTCTCATCCGTGGACGGCGGTATGACGTTCACCGCAGGCTTGGTGCTTTTGGCGGTGCGCTCGCCCTGGCCATGGTCGTGCTCGGACCGTGGGCGGCGATTGTTTCCGAGCAGGTGCATTTCGGCACGAAGCTAAGCGATCCGCCTTTTCTAAGCGTCGAATTTATCGAGATGATCGTCTTCCCTCTTCAGGTCGGAGCGGCCATCTGGCTCAGTCGCGATGCGGCAGCGCATAAGAGACTAATGTTGTTGGCGACGCTGTTTCTGACCACCGCCGGATTCGGCCGCTGGTTGGCTGACCCTCTTCAGGCCCTCTTTGGCGACGGCTTTCTTCCGTTTCTCGTCGAGTTTTTTGGTGGGACGATCCTTTTAGTTTTAGGACTTGGTACTTATGACATCATCACGCGGCACAGACTGCATCCAGCCTATGTCGCCGGCGCATCATTAGGAATAGCCAGCGATGTGCTCGCGGCTTGGCTGTACGTCGACCCGGCATGGAAGGCTGTGTCTCTGAGGATCATTGGCCACTGAAAAGACGACGCACGTGAGTATTGCGACGCGCGAGCGGCCGCTCCACGATTTTCCGTTGTAGGAGAAGCTGATCAGGTGTTTTTCCAGGCTCTGCTGGTCCTCGTTGCTCAGCTTGGCATACTGTTCCTCGAGGTGTGCGCAAAATTGCTGGCGTACGAATGCAATCTCGCGGTCCGTCGTGGCAATTCGTTTTGACTCGAAGAATGCGCGCTACCAATTCACGTAGTCGCCCACCCAATCGATTTGTCCGGTGTTTGAGAACCACGGATGCAGATTGGGGTCGGGCGCGCGGCCCTTTAGATCATAGAATGCCTGGTCCGATTGCTTGATGAGGATGAGAAGACGCGGGATATGCCGTCCCGCGAGCACATCTTCACCGCTCGCCTGTGCGCCGTAACCTTCCTTGATTCCAATAAACCGAAATAGCGTGCATCCCTGCAGGTCTTTGGACGAAAGCTCGTATCGTCCGTCGGAATCGGTCAGGTGAGTGACAGTGCGCAAATAGTCATGCCCTTCGAGGCGCTTCGTGGCGTCCGCCGAGCAATCGAAGACTACTTGCACGCCTGCAACGGGCCGTTGGGTCATCCATTCGACAGCCCGGCCGGTGAGTACCTGCGCTGGAGCCTGTCGCTGCCCTAAACCGCATGCCGGAACGGCGAGCGGGAATGTCGCTGCAAGCATCGCGAGCAATGTTGTTCTGTTGACTTGGCTCAAAGACACTCCCTTGGCCGCAACAGCGCAGGACCCCATCTTATCCTGACCCATTTTTTTGCTGACTCAATGAACTGAGACGCATTTTGGCGCATTCAGTATTCAGATCTGCGGCATTGGCGCGCACGAAAGGTCTGGCATCAGGACAGACCCGGCCTCCGATCAGTCTACCGCACGCCGTGAATGTCGGATTACCGGCGCTTACTTTCGGTCGTCGAATGACCGAAACTGTTGGGCCAGGAACTGCCCGTCAAATTCAAGGATTCCATTTTTGGAGTCGGAACGATCAAGGTATCCGATGAGCGTCACCGGATCACCGACTTGCCGCAGTGGGAGACGATTTACCGTGGACGAGTCGATGTATGGTGTCTCGAGGCGCGCAATAAAAATGTGACCCCTCACTATCCAGAGACCTGCGGGGACTGAGCAACATACAACTTTCTAGCCTCGCCGCCCTTGCGTGCGAGCACTCCACCGGAGGCGACTGAGTCCCACCCGGTCGTTACGGCGCGCACCGATACCGCCCTGATTGAATTGAACTTTCACGATCTCGACGTGCTGGTAGTCGGCGAAGCCGCAAGGCCATAGCTCACCGCTAGTTTGAACTAAGCGAAATCGGCCCATCGCGAAATAAAGGCGGCAGGCATTGATCAGGCGCAGTTGCGGCGCATACTGGATGTTCGGAAAACAAAACGCAAAGGGAGAGGCGCATGAAAGCATTCACCATGTCGTGTCTGATCGTTTGCATGGTCGGGGGTTGCACGACCCTGCAGCCGGTCGCGAATGCACCGAGTGATCTATCGCAGCACTTCAACGACGGTGGGGTCCTGAAACCGGGTGATCGGGTGGTTGTTACGACCACCTCGGGAGCTAAACATCAGTTTCGCGTGAGCGGCGTGCACGACGGGGCGGTCTATGGGGATCATGACGCGATCCCGTTCAGCGAGATCGCGTCGATCGAGAGGCGCGAGACCAGTGCGCCCAAAACCACTCTATTGGTCGTGGTCATTTTGGGCGTCGTGGGAGCGCTGGCGGCCGCGATTAACTCAGGTGAGCATCCTAACCCCCACTACTGATGTGAGAATACGGGGTCTATATCGCTCTTGTGGCGCCAATTTTGGCGAGCGCTCTCGGCGGCGTCGCTGACCTGGCGTTGGCGGGCGGTCGATACAATACTCACGGGTTTCCGACGTTGCTGTACGTGGCGAGGAACTTAACTGCAGCCGTTCCGGAGACGGGGCTGATCTGCGCGGGAATTGGACTCGATGGATTTACCGTTCTCTTGTTTGGACCACGAGACCACGACACGACACCGACACAGTTTCGACGGCGATATGACCGATATTCTGGGTTTTACGTGGCTGTTGTTGATCGTGGTGGGGGCTGCGCTTTCTATGAGGCTGCCGGGTTTCCGCCGCATCGCCGCTTTTGGGAAGTACAGGAACGATCCCAGCAACATTTGCTATGAACGCGCGATCGACAAAGATGTCTGCGGTGTATCGTCGCCTGATGACCGGCCGTAGTCGCGAGGCCACGGTTGAATGGCGCCGGAGGCCGTCGCATGCCGGCCGCGTAGGCTCACCGAAACGCCGAGAAACATTCGGCGATTTCTTTGTTGAGAGCGTATGAGCTATTACGGTGCCGTGGCGTCAGGGGCGCCAGCTTCCGCTTCCATAGGCATATCCATCCCACCCCATTTTTGCTGCTCGTTGGGATAGACGTGCGTCATCCAATTCAAGGCGACGGGAATCCACAAGCCTCCTGCGGCATTGCACTCCTCTTCGGTGTGGATACTGCCTTCTATACCAAACCGGGCGTTTGGTCCGAACTGCTCGCTTTTAGGCAAGGACTTCGGGCCGCCGCAAAAATCGACGTGTCGATGCCAGGTTGCGATGCTCAAAGGGGCGATGGCGTTCAATTGCTCTGGGGTTGAGTCAGGCGGGGCGGTGTACATCACGCCGACGGCTATTAACCCTTGCATTGTCCGTTTGAAGAGAATCGAACTGGGCCGGCTGTAGTTGATGTGTTCCTGTTCCTTCCGGCGCGAGCGGTAGTTGGTGTAGTGGATCTCTTCGCCGATCTTGCCGGTTGGAAAAAACGGCTTGTAGCCGTCGTGCAGCGCGGTATTTACGTCGCGATATTGGGTGAGCACTGCGGCCGCGGCGGACAGAATTTGATTGGCGCGTTCTGTATCGCCTGGGGCGGCAGCGCCCTTTAAGGACATTTGCATATGCCCCATTTTCATGGTGGGCACCGGTGTATCGTCGGTCGCGGCACTGTGGTGCTTCAGGATGCGCTCCCACAGGGGAAAGTCCTGCGCCGAGGCGAGAGCCACGCAGCTGAATAATATGACAAAAAGCAGTGTCTTCTTGATCATGATCTAAGGAAACGTTGCGATGTGTCGGCCGTTGACGCCGGTCGCTGGTCAATCTTAGCGCTCCTTCGCTCAACCAGATCTTATCAGTCGATCTTGCGTACCGGATCCTGCAAGGCAGCGATGAAGGTCACCATCAGGACCAAGGCGCCGGCTGCCGCGAACATACCACCTACGCTCCACTGGATTGCGACTCCAGCCGCTGCCAGAGACAGCGGCACCAGTCCGAGACTGGCAAACATCAGAACGCTCATGACGCGGCCGAGCATGGCCCGGTCGACGCGTTGTTGAAACCAGGCCAAAAGATGCACGTTTAGGAAACCTGCGCTCGCGCTCATGACAAAAAGGGTAATTAAGAGCGACCACATTTGGTCAAGCACCCCGATCGAGGCTGTGCAGATTCCAACGACCACGCTGACGATGAGCAGAAGCCAGCCACGTCTACGCTGTTGACGCGCAGCCGCCAACAACAATCCGACCAGGCTTCCGGCCGCGACCGACGACATCAAGAGACCAAACGCGGTCGGTGAGCCGAAGCGATCTTTTGCTAAAAACGCGATGCCGACGCTCAGTGGCCCGGTAATGCAAAAATTCAGTACGGCAGCTACCAGCAATAAAGTTCGCAGCGCAACATCGCTCTTCACGTAGCGTAACCCTTCAAGAATGGCGTGGACGACGTTGGATTGGGGCGCAGCCGATTCGATTCGTGGCGGATCGCGTAGCATGAGAAGCGCGGCGATGATGAACAGGAAGCTGATGGCGTCGATGGAAAATGCGGATGCGACACCAAACGCTGCGATGATGAGGCCTGCCGGTGCAGGCATGGCCAGCATCGCCATCTGCTGTGTTCCCTGAGATAGCGCGTTGGCAGCCGGCAATTGCGCAGACGGCACCAGCGAAGGCAAGAGGGTCTGCGCGGCCGGCGCGGCAAACGCGTCCGCGACGCCAAAGAAGAAACTCAGCGCATAGATCTGCCAGACCCCCACGTGATGCACCCAGATGAGGGTCGCGAGGGCGGCCACCAGCAGAGTTCGGGCAGTGGCAGTGAGAATCATGATCTTGCGAGGCGAGACGCGGTCCGTGACGGCGCCGCCGATGAGCATCAGCGCAGCTCTGGGAATGGCGGCCACCATCATGATGCCGCCGAGGACGGCGCCGGATCCGGTGAGTTGCAAAACAAGCCAGGGAAGCGCCACGAGAAAAAACTGGTCACCGCAGCCGGAAATCGTGTTGCCTATCCATAGGTACCGAAATTCGCGATTGAACAAGGGGTGTCGTGCGTCGGAAGCGTTCATTGAGTGTGCTATTTACGCATGTAAACGCCTATTTGCATTTACATTCGCGTTTATGAGGCGAGGCATCATCACATAATTTTCGCGGCGCCGGATGTCGGGGAATGGATACGGCCGGGGGCCCGAAAGCGGATGACTCGTCGCCCGGTGCGGAGCACCCAGGCCAGACGAAGAAGTCCCCTGCTCCAGATGAACTTAAGTTCATATTTCGAGTGGTCATCCCACAGCACCCGCCTGCGTTGCATCACCAGCCAATCATTTGATTTGAACGCCCAAAGGAGACTCTTCTATGAATTCTATCAAGGGAATTGCCGCCGGGATGTTGCTGGGGATGGGGCTGTGCGCGCAGCCCATGCCGGCGTCGGCGGACCCAGCGCTGTCGGTGCAATCAGAGCGTGCTGCGCACCCGCGACTCGTCGCGGCGATTCGTGAAATGAAGACCGCATTGAGAGAGCTGGAGGCCGCACCGGATGATTTTGGCGGTAACAAGGCAGCCGCCATCGCCGATACGCGGCGGGCTATACATTCGTTGAAGAGGGCGTTGTATTTTCGCTTGAAGATGGATGACGCGGCCATCGACCGGGCGGAGTAGTTGCACTAGTCATCCCGTCATGGATGCGAGGATGACGTTACTGCAGCCTAGGGTGGAACGAGTTCAATTGTTGCACGATGACCGTGGGGTTGAGCCGCTTGGGGCGTTTCGGCCAAGACGTTGGGCGCTACTTTGGATACGCTGCAGGAAGTCTTCATTGCCACGTTACAACCGCAGCAAACCCCGCTTCGCAACGTAAGCGAGGGCGATTCCCACGACAAATGCCAGGCCCACGTTCCACATGGCGAACGCCGCGGTCGCGAGCGTGATGAAGCGCTCGCCCTTATGCTTGCTGAAATCACAAGAGCCTAGGCTGAGCTGCGCGCCCGTCAGAAACAGAATGACGCCCAGCACGGCCTTGGGAAATACGTTCAACATGGCTTCAATTGAGCCGCTGAAACACAGCGCCAACGTCAACAGAATCACTCCCAGAATGATCGGCGCGCCGCCGGTGCGCGCGCCGAAGGCGACGTGACCGGCCATGCCTCCGGCGCCATGACACATCGGCACGCCGCCGATGGCGGCACTCGCAACATTCATCAATCCCGTTGAATTGGCGACCTGTGCGTCGGTCACCGGCCGATCGGGAAACAGCCGATTATTCTCCTCGCGTACCGCGATGATGGCATTGCCCAAGGTCAAGGGCAGTTGCGGCAGCGCCAAAAACAATGTCCCGACCCACACGTCGTGCCAGCTGATCGCCGCCAGCGCAAAGGTCGGCAGACGAAACTGCAGATGCACGGCAAGCAGCGCGCGCGCTACCGCGGGGTCTTGAATGACAGCGCACACGGCACCGAATAGCAGCAGCAGAAACATGGCCGGAATGGCGCGATTGGTCAGCAGCAACAGCGTCCCCGCAAGTCCGATCGCCGCGATCAGCCACTCCGTGCTCATCAGCTTGATGCCTTCGAGCATGAAGCTGAAGCCCAGTCCCAGCACGATGCCGACGATCACGAAGCGCGGCACGAGCTTGCCTATCTGAGTCGCCGCGCCGCTTCTCCCTAAAATCAGCCAGATCGCGCCGGTCACCAATCCTGCGCTGTACACCGTCGCCTGCGTGATGACCGCGGTCTGCGCGGCCTGCGTTACTGCGGCTGCGCCGAGGGCCTTCATCGGCTGCACCGGAAATGGCGTCTTATAATAAAGACCGCAGATCACGAGCGCCGCGCCGAAGGCAAATAAGATCCCGAAGGGATCCATCTTCAAAACGGCGATGTAGGCGACGACGAACGGCACGAGCGTGCCGAGATCGCCGAAGGCTCCCGCCCACTCCATTCGATCGAAACGGTTGCCGGAACGCGGCGCTTGAGTTTGAGGTGCGGAAGAATTCACCATGCGTTCACGACCGGGATCTGCCAGTGCGCAGAGTAGAGCGCCGTCGCCGAAACTTCTTCGCAAATGGTCGCTGGTTATATTCCGTACGATACAACGCGGGAAGCAAAAAACTGCGACACGTTGTATCGGAGAGAATACGACGAGCGGCTAGGCAGATTGATGTTACGAGATCTTCTCCGCGCGCTGCATGATTTTCTTTGCCAGCTGTTTTCTGCCGGTGCGTTCTTGACTGGAACCCTTAGCGATGACATGCGGCACGATGTCGGTGAGCCGATGCGCGCCGAGCCGGCCAACCTCGCGCTCCAGCAACCGGTAGTGCCTGATCAGGCTTGTGCCGAAGGCCGTCACCCGCGCTCCGCCGCCGCCGGCACCGCCCGTGGCCGACACGGTCACAGCTTCGTTAAAGCCTTGTTTTAAGCTGCTTATCAGCATCCAGGCGCGGCGGTAGCTCATACCGAGAGCGCGGGCGGCGTCGGAAATGGAGCCGCTGGATTTGATCGCCTCGAGCAATGCGATCTTGCCCGGACCCACATGGACGTTTTCGGCGAAATCGATGCGGATACGAATAATGGGTGTCATCGCACTATCTCCCTTGCGCTTGCGCAACGCCATCATACGAGATTTATTCTTCAGGCTTGAATACGGCCAGCGAGAGGAGGATTCTTATTGGACCGATACCCCGCGGAGACACCATGTCGATCACCTTTTTCTTGAACGGCAAGAGCGCCACACTGGATGCCGATCCGAACATGCCGTTGCTGTGGGCGATCCGCGAGGTCGCCGGACTGCACGGCACCAAGTTTGGTTGCGGCATGGCGATGTGCGGCGCCTGCACCGTGCACCTCGACGGTCAGGCGGTCCGCTCCTGCGTCATGCCGCTCGCGGCCGTGGCCGGCCGGCAGGTGACGACGATCGAGGGATTGCAGAGCAAGCAAGCCAAGGCGGTGCAGGCCGCCTGGGTCGAGCTTCAGGTGCCGCAGTGCGGCTACTGCCAATCGGGGCAGATCATGTCGGCAACCGCACTGCTGGAGAAAATTTCCGCGCCGACCGATGCCGACATCGACAGCGCCATGAGCGGCAATATCTGCCGATGCGCCACCTACTCCCGCATCCGCGCTGCGATTCACGCGGCCGCGCAATCCGTCAAGGCCTAACGCATGAGCAACGACATCAGTTCCTCCCGCACAATCGAGCGACGCGCATTTCTGAAAGGCGCCGGCGCGGCCACCGTCACGGCACTGACCATCGGATTCGAATGGGCTGGCTCGACGCCCCGCGCGCAGGCGCGGGCGCGCACCCATGGCTCGGCGCCATTCGCGCCCAATGCCTTCGTGCGAATCGGCGCTGACAACAGCGTCACCATTATCGCCAAGCACATCGAAATGGGGCAAGGCTCCTATACCGGACTTGCGACCATGCTCGCGGATGAGCTCGATGCCGATTGGGCGCAGGTGCGGGTCGAGAGCGCGCCCGCGGATGCGAAACGCTACGCGAATCTGGTCTTCGGCACGATTCAGGGAACCGGCGGCAGTTCGGCGATGGCCAATTCCTGGACGCAATTGCGCGAGGCGGGGGCCAAAGCCCGCGCGATGCTGCTGACCGCCGCCGCCAACGAGTGGCATGTCCCCGTCGGCGAATTGACGGTCGATAAAAGCGTGGTCTTCCACGCCGCCAGCAAGCGTCAAGCAACGTTCGGCTCGCTCGTGAAAAAGGCCGCGGCTTTGCCGGTGCCGCAAACCGTGCGGCTCAAGGATCCCAAGGACTTCAAGCTCATCGGCCGGCCGGCCGCCGCGGGTCGACGTCGCGGCGAAATGCGACGGCACCGCGCAATTCACCATCGATGTCGAGATGCCTGGAATGCTGGTGGCGCTGCTGAAGCGACCGCCCCTGTTTCGGCGGTACGGTCAAGTCGTTCGATGCCGCCGCGGCGATGCAGATTCCTGGCGTGGTCAAGGTGGTGCAGGTGCCCGCGCGGCGTCGCGGTGATTGCGAAGAGTTTCTGGGCCGCCAAGCAAGGCCGCGACGCACTGAAGGTCGAGTGGGACGATTCGAACGCCGAGAAGCGCGGTTCGGCGTCGATGATGGACGAGTATCGGCGACTCGCCGATCAGCCGGCGCTGTCCGCGCGCAAAGGAGGGCGATGCCAAGCAGGCGCTATCGGCGACGCGGCCCGCAAGGTATCCGCCAGCTACGAATTCCCGTATCTCGCGCATGCGCCGATGGAGCCGCTCGATGCCGTGGTCAAACTGGACGCCAAGACGCTGCGAGATCTGGGCAGGCGATCAATTCCAAACCATCGATCAGATGAACGCGGCGCACGCGGCGGGCTTGGAGCCCGAGCCAGGTAAGCATTCATACTCTGTATGCCGGCGGCAGTTTTGGCCGGCGCGCCAACACGGGGTCGGACTACATCGTCGAGGCCGTCTCGATCGCCAAGGCCTACGGCGCCGATGGCACGCCGATCAAGCTGCAGTGGACCCGCGAGGACGACATCCACGGCGGCCTCTATCGTCCCATGTATTTCCACAAGCTCGAAGCCGGATTGAATGCGCAAAGCGAACTCACTGGCTGGCAGCACGTCATCGTCGGGCAATCCATCATGGCCGGCACGCTATTCGCCGCATGATGAAGGACGGCATCGACTCAACCTCGGTCGAAGGCGCGGCGAACATTGCCTACGCCATTCCCAATATTGCAGTCGATTTATCGACCACCAAGGCCGGCGTGCCGGTACTGTGGTGGCGCGTGGTCGGCAGTTCGCATACCACCTTCGCGGTCGAGGCGTTCATCGATGAGGTCGCGCATGCCGCCGGCGCCGATCCGCTTCACATTCCGGCGCAAGCTGCTGGACCACGCGCCGCGCATGAAAGGGGTGCTCGAACTCGCCGCCGAGAAGGCCGGCTGGACTCAGGTCCCCTGCCGAAGGGTAAGGGCCGCGGCATCGCGGTGTGCGAAGCATTCAAGTCCTATGTCGCGCAGGTCGCCGAGGTCAGCGTCGATGAGGCCGGACGCGTCAAAGTCGATCGGGTGGTTTGCGCCGTCGACTGCGGCACGGCTGATCAATCCCGACATCATCACGGCGCAAATGGAAGGCGGCATCGGCTTCGGGTTGGGCGCGGCGTTGTACGGCGCGATCACCTTGAAGGATGGACGCGTCGAGCAGGAGCAACTTCAACGACTATCGCGTGTTGCGCATGAACGAGAGTGCCGAAGGTGGAAGTGCACATCGTGCCCTCGACCGAAGCGCCGACCGGCGTCGGCGAGCCCGGCGTTGCGCCGGTCGGTCCGGCCGTCGCGAATGCCATATTTGCCGCCACCGGCAAGCGTGTGTACGTCATTCCTTTCGCCAATGGCGAAATTGCCAGGAGCTAGCCCATGAATGCAACTCCCCCGAAAAGAGCTCGGCCGGTTCTGTGGACGCTTGCGGCCATTGTGGCCGTTCTTCTGGTTGTCGCCGCCTACCTGGTGTTCGGCCCTCATCCCACCGATTTCGCCGGGCGGCAAACGGGTCGCGCTCTCGGCCTATACCGCAGCGGACCCCACCGGTGTGCCGGCGGAGCTGAAATCCGCGAGCCAGGTTGAACGGGGCGAGTATTTGACGCGCGCCGCGGACTGCGTCGTCTGCCATACCGCCAAGGACGGTGCGCCGTTTGCCGGCGGCCGTGCCTTCGTGTTGCCCTTCGGGACGATTTACTCCAGCAACATCACGCCGGACAACGACACGGGCATCGGCCGCTACAGCGATACAAATTTCCTCGACGCGATCCACAAGGGCATCGGTCGGGGCAACATCAGACTGTATCCGGCGATGCCCTACGCCAGCTACACCTACATGTCCGATGCCGATGCGCTCGCCATCAAGGCTTACCTCTTTACCTTGAAGCCCTTGCATGCGCCCGCGCCGCAAAACACGCTCAGTTTTCCGTTCAATCAACGCGGCCTCATGAGCCTGTGGTCGGCCTTCTTCAATCCCGACCGCCGCTACGAGCCGAATGTGGATCGCAGTCCCGAGTGGAATCGCGGCGCGTATCTTGCCGAGGCGATGGCGCATTGCGGCGAATGCCACACGCCGCGCAATCTGGCGTTTGCGCTCGACAATCGGCAAAAATTTGCGGGCGCCGTGCAAGCCGGCTGGCGTGCCTACAACATCACACCCGATCAGGCGAGCGGCGTCGGCTCGTGGAGCGACGCGGACCTCGTTCACTATCTGTCCGTGGGGCACGCCGACGGCCGCGGCACCGCCGCAGGGCCGATGGGCGAGGCCGTCGATGCAAGCTTGAGCTACTTAAAGGCGAGCGATGTCGCCGCAATCGTCGCGTATTTGCGCACCGTGCCGGGCATAGCCACCTCCGATCTTCCCGCGCCAAAACAAAGCGCCGCGCCGGCGCTGTTCGCCGACAGTGCAGCGACAGGCGAGTCGCACGGTAGAGCCGTTTATGAGGGCGCGTGCGCTGGTTGCCACGGATGGACCGGCGTGAGTCCGGTCATTCCGTTCGCGACGTTGACCGGCACCCGCGGCGTCAACGATCCAACCGCCATCAATGTTGCGCAGGTAATCATCGGCGGCGGGCAGCGCCACCTCATGGGCGGCGATTCGAACAACATGCCGGCCTTCGGCAGCACTTACACGGATGCGGAGATTGCCAGCGTTGCGAATTATGTCACCGCCCGCTTCGGCGCCAAAGGGTCGGACTTGACCGCGGCCGGGGTGGCGAAGCTGCGCAACGAGGAGTGAGGCGACGCGCTGAGGTAAGGCGCGCCTATTGGCTTGCGGATTGAGGCTCCGGCGCGATAGCCTGCAGGAGCGAGTTGGTGCGGCGAAATCGGGCCTCGAGCATGCTCAAAGTCCGGCTTGCCAGAGCCGAGATTTCCGGATCTTTGATTCTCTGGCCGCGCTTGAAAAGAGTAATCGCGTTCTCATGACCGCCGATGATCCTGCCGGTGTACGCAAGATCAAAATCCGCTCCGCTTTTCTCCCGCATCCGCTCGACAAATTGTTGGCGTTCCGCGTCGAGCGAATCCGGAACCGGCAAACCTTTGCGTGCCGCAACCCTGGCGATGTCTGCGGTGCCCTTCTCGTAAACATCGATCATGGCGTGCGCGAAGTGCCGCAGCGATTCGGCATCGCCCCGGTCCATTGCCAGGCGTCCGAGTTGCACCTCTGTCATGCACTCGAGCGCTGCGCTCGCGATGAAAATCTCGGGTGCCATGTTCTCAAAAACGGGGTTTTGGCGCCTCATGAGAGATCCTGTTAATTGAAGTAAGCCGATTACGCGGCTCTATCTCGACGAGTTTCAACGTGTTTCTTCGCGCGCGATATCTCCCGTCAGGCCGCTCGATTGTGGGAATAATGAACAAAACTTGTAAGACAACGCGAACGTTGCTTGCGCGCTTAAGCGAGCAGCCGCACGTGCACATCCACCTGAAGCTTGTGTCGGCCGCCGCCGACGATCATGCCGCGCAATGGCGATACGTCGCCGAAGTCGCGGCCCCAGGCGAGCGTGACGTGATCCTCGCCGATCATGCAGTCATTGGTTGGATCAAAATCCAGCCAACCGAGCGGGGGGCAATATACCGAGACCCAGGCATGCGAGGCATCCCCGCCGATCGCCGCTGCACCACCTTTGCGGACGGTGCGGATATAGCCGCTCACATAGCGGGCGGCCAGGCCCGACGAGCGCACGCAACCGATCATAAAATGCGCGAAATCCTGGCAAACGCCGCGGCGGCTTTTGAGGACATCGACGATGGAAGTTCGATTGGTCGTGGATCCGGGAACGTACTTGAATTCGCGATGGATCTTGCGCATCAGCGCCTGACAGGCCGCCGCTACCGGGCGCTCGGGCGTGAAGCAATCGGCTGCATAGTCCTCGAAAGTCATTTTGAGCGGCACGTGGCTTGATCGCATTCGAAAGCGGCATGCTTCCAGATCCGCCGATGCGACGGGGAGCGCGTGGTAGCTCAAGCGCTTTCGAAGCCTATCCCAGGGCTCGCCAGCATCGAGCGACTCGGCACCGCGAGGAAGAATCTCGACTTGCATTTCCGCGGTGACCGCGAGTCGCTCGATGCGCGCGGTCGTATTCGAGTCTCGCGATCGGGTTGCCGAAGGAGTCCACGTCCTCGCGCCTGAAACTTGGCTGCGGATCGAGGCTCAGCGAATGCTCGAGACAACGCTGAAATGCAAATTCGCGGGGTTGCAGGTGCAGGAGATGATGCGAGTGCGCCACATCGCCGCCATACTCGTATAACGTCGCATGGCGTACCGCGTAGTGCGTCATGCGGAAACCGCGCGCAATTCGAAATCGATGTGTGAGAAGTGTTGCGAGGTGAGCTGCTCGGAAAGCTGCGCCGAGGCCAACATCAATTCCTTGAGATGCTGCGCCAGGGTGTCGCGCGAGGCCGGCGCCGCGTCGAACTCGCCGCCGGGATTTGCATACTCGAGCGATACCAGGTTCGAAACCGCGCGGTACAGCGTTTCTTGCGGCTTGAAACCCAAGGACTCGGCGACCTCGATCAGCAGTGAATTGATGACGCTGCCACTGGAAGGCCAGTGCACGCGGATTTTTTTCATCGTAGACGAGAATGTCGACGGTGGTTTCCCAAACGGGAGGCGCACGGTAGCGCGTCCGATAGGTAATGGCGCTATCGCCTATTTCCAGCAGCCATTCGAGCTCCTGACGCAGCGGTGTTCCGGCGCTGGTCAGGCGGCGCGAAATCAAGTCCGCGAGAAATTGCAGTCGCTCCAGCCGGCGGCCGATCATCATGAGCCGCCAACCGTCATCCTGCGTCATGTCATCGAGCGCGAATCCCGCAATGGCCGCCAGAGACAGCAGCAGACTGTCAAGGGTCTCGCGGCCGTCGCTGTGCGCGGCTTCTGCGCGCCTGAAGTCGCGCTGCAGAACGGTTAATGCCCGCCAGTTTTCCGCAGACAGACTGCCTCTCACCTGAGCCGCACATTCGCCTAGGCGTTCGATGTCGCCGCTCAAGGTGAAGCGCTTCTCCGCATCGAAAACCGAGGTAGCGCCGAATTGCTTGCAGATCTCCATGGCTTGCGAGCGGAACGGCAGATTGCGCCGGAGGCCGATGCGTTGCGCGCAGCAAGCGCGTCTTATAATCGCAGCGCTCGGCATAGCGGCCCATCCAAAACAGGTTTTCCACCAGCGTCGAGGGCAGATCATGGTGGCGATGCGACGCACGATCGGCCCTGACAATCGGCGCGGTCGCCTCCTCGGACGCCTCCGCGGAATCGCACAACACCCAAATGTCCTTGCTGCCGCCGCCGCGCTGCATCGAAACGATCTCCGCATGTGCGTCGGAAGCGAAGCGCGCCAGTCCGCCGGGCAACACGCGATAGCCATCCTTGGTGGCAATGGCGTAAACGCGGATGCCGAGCGCGCGTGCCGAGAAGGCATCGGCATTTTTTGTATACCAGACGGGCGCTTGGGAAAAAGCCAGGTGCTCTTGGGCGACGAATGCGTGCGGACGGGCGCGCATGCGGGCGATGAGCGCTTTGCGCTCCTCGGCGTTGAGCTCGCTGCCGAAGACCGGACCGAGCTTCTGATTGGGAAACGCCGGCTTAATCACCAAATTGGGGAGATTGGCGAGCACGGATTCGAATGCCGGCGGCTCGCCGCACCACCAACTTGCCACCGACGGCAGAAGGAGCTTCTCACCGATCATCTGCTGCGCAATCGGCGGCAAGAACCCAAGCCACGCCGCCGATTCGAGCACACCGCTGCCCAACGCGTTGGCGACGGCGACGTTGCCTTTGCGGATGGCGGCGAGCAATCCCGGGACGCCGAGGGCCGAATCCACCCGCAACTCCACGGGATCGCAAAAATCATCGTCAAGCCTGCGAAGAATGCTGTGGACTACTCTTAGGCCCGACAGCGTTTTCAAGAACACCTTCTCGTCGCGCACAGTGAGATCGTGTCCTTCGACCAAGGGGAAACCCAGCTGGCGCGCCAGATACGCGTGCTCGAAGTAGGTTTCGTTGAACGAGCCGGGTGTCAGGACCACGGCCAATGGCTCCTCCTCGGCATTGTCCAATAGCGCATCGCGAAGCGCGGCAAAGAAGGCGCCCAGCGGCCGCACCTCCATCGACTGCGCCAGGTGTGGAAACGCCCTGCGCACGATTTGGCGATTCTCGAGCGCGTACCCCGGGCCGGACGGGGCCTGGGTTCGGTCGGCGATCACCCACCAGCGCCCGTCCGCTGATCGCGCCAAATCCGCCGCATAAAGCGACAACCAGCGATCGCCCGGCAACTGCATGCCGGCGCAGGGCCATAGGAAATTGGGATGGCCGAAGGGAATCTCGGGCGGCAGTGCGCCGCACGACAGCAGTTGCTGCTTGCCATAGAGATCGACCAACACCGCGTTCAAGAGACGTGCGCGCTGCGCAACGCCGGCCTCAATCGTGCGCCACTCTTGTGCAGAGATGAGATAAGGCAGCGGATCGAGAATCCATGGGCGGTCGCGGCCCTGCCGATCGGCATACACATTGTACGTAATGCCGTTCTCCACGATCATGCGCCGCGTGAACTCCGTGGCAATCCGGGCCGCTCGCGCGTCGTCTTCGAAGATTCCTTCGACCAATGAATGCCAATGGTCTCGGACGCGGCCATCCGCGTCCAAAAGCTCATCGTAGCGATGCGGGTCGCTGTGGTAGGCCTTAAGTCGCGGATCCTTATCGATGATTGCGCAGGTCCAGCGTAAAGGGATATTCCTCGCTCGCGGCGGCCGGCTCGACGCTCATGCGAGCCGGCGTGTGGCCGATCCGGAAAAAGCGGGCGAGTCGCCGGCTTTCCGCCTCGAATGCGTTGACGGGAACGGTTTCGTGGCTACGGCCACCCGGATGGACCACATGATATCGAAAACCGCCCACCGATCGCTTCATCCAGGTATCGACTATATCGAAAGTCAGCGGCGAATGAACGCCGATTGTCGGATGTAGTGCAGACCACGGCTGCCAGGCGCGGTAGCGCACGCCGGCAACGAACTCGCCTGCGCGCCCTGCGGGTCGCATCGGGATGGGCCGACTATTGCAAGTCACAACGTAGCGATCCGGCGGCAGGCCGCTCGCCTTGACTTCAACGCGCTCCAGCGACGAATCGACATAACGCGTTGTACCGCCGGGCGCGCCCTCCTCGCCCATCACATGCCAGGGTTCAAGCGCCTGCCGCAATTCCAGAACGATGCCTTGCACCGCGAAGTCGCCGAGCTTGGGGAAGCGAAATTCGAAATGCGGCGCGAACCAGTCGAGACCCATCCCGAAGCCCGCCTGATCTTGCTCCTCGATGACCTCGGCGAAATCTTCGCGGATGAAATGCGGAAGGAGAAATCGGTCATGCAGCTGCGTTCCCCAACGCGTCAAGCGCGCCGGCGCATAGGGTTCGCGCCAGAAACGCACAATGAATGAGCGCAGCAGCAACTGCTGCACCAGGCTCATGCGCGCGTGGGGCGGCATTTCAAAGGCGCGCATCTCGAGCAATCCGAGGCGGCCGCTCGAGGTATCGGGTGAATACAGCTTGTCGATGCAAAACTCCGCGCGATGCGTGTTGCCGGTGACATCAATCAAAAGATTTCTCAGCAGCCTATCGACGAGCCAAGGCGGCGCCTGCTCGCCTGCCTGGGGGAATTGCTTGAACGCAATCTCAAGCTCGTATAGCGAATCGTTGCGGGCTTCGTCCACTCGCGGCGCCTGCGAGGTCGGACCGATGAATAGCCCGGAGAACAAGTACGATAGCGACGGATGATTGTGCCAGTAGGAAATGAGGCTTCGCAGCAGATCAGGACGCCGCAAAAACGGCGAGTCGTGCGGCGTGGCGCCGCCCATGACGATATGGTTGCCTCCGCCGGTTCCAACATGCCGCCCGTCGATCATGAATTTCTCAGAGTGCAGACCGCATTCTCGCGCAACGTCGTATAAGTGCGTCGTGAGCGCCGACAGCTCGTCCCAGCTCGCGCTCGGCTGCACGTTCACTTCGATCACGCCGGGGTCCGGGGTCACTTTGAAATTCACCAAACGCGGATCCTGCGGCGGCTCGTAACCCTCCAGCATCAGCGGTTGGCCAAGCTGCTTCGCGGCCGCCTCTACTGCAGCGACAATCTGCAGGTAATCATCGAGCGTGCGGGTTGGCGGCATGAAAACGTAAAGCACGCCGTTGCGCTGCTGTGCGCACAGCGACGTTCTGATGATGTCCGTGCCGGCGTCGCGCGGCGCTGCAGCTGCAGCGGCGCGTGATAATGGCAGCGGCAGCGGCAGCGAGCAATTTCTCATGCGGCGCCAGCGCGCCGAAATCCTGGGTGGGATCCGGCGGGTGGATGTGCGGAAAGTCGCCGGGGCTGATGGCCGGCAGCGAATCCAGGGGCAGTCGATAGCCAATCGGTGAATCGCCGGGAATCAGATGGCATCGCTCGCCGCGCAAGTACCAGCGGCTGCTTTGCCAGGCGGCGCCGTCGAGCCGGCGTGCAATCGGCAGGACATAGCCGATCGGTTCGCCCAGTTCGCCGCCGAACACTCGCGTCAAACGTGCCCGCTCGAGGGGATCCGCGAGCCGCGAATCCAGCGCATCGACATTCGCGGGCAGCTTGCGCTCGCGCAGCAAGTAATAAAACACATCCTCATAAGCCGCAAATACGTGGTCGGCGGACACGCCCAAGCGCTGCGCCACCGCCCGCAACAACCGCGGTGCGTTTGCGGCTGCCTCGGGATAAGCTCGCGCCTCATCGGCAACGAGAGCGCCATCGCTCCAGATCGGCTCGCCGTCTTTGCGCCAGAAGCAATTTAAAGACCAGCGCGGCAGCTGTTCACCCGGATACCATTTTCCCTGACCGAAATGCGCGAGCCCGAGCGGGGCATAGCGCAGCTTGAGCGCGCGGAATAGATCCGCTGCGATTTTTCTTTTGCTCTCGCCGAGCGCCTCGGTGTTCCATTCCGGCGCCTGCGCGTTATCGCCCGACACAAAGGTGGGTTCGCCGCCCATGGTCAGCCGCACATCCTCGCTTAGCAGCGCCGCATCAATCTGCTTACCCAGCGAATCGATTGCACTCCATTGCTGCTCTGAATACGGTTTGAGAACCCGCGGCGCCTGCCACACGCGCTCGACGTTCATCGCATATTCGAAGCTGGTCTGGCATTCATCCACCACGCCGGACAGCGGCGCCGCCGACTGCGGATCGGGCGTACATGAAAGCGGGATATGGCCCTCGCCGGTCAGCAGACCCGAGGTCGGATCCAATCCGATCCAGCCCGCTCCCGGCAAGTAGACTTCGCACCAGGCATGCAAGTCGGTGAAATCACGGCTCGGACCCGCCAGACCCGCCCTGGGTTTCACATCGGCGACCAGCTGAATGAGATAGCCCGACACGAAGCGCGCAGCGAGTCCCAGATGCCGCAGCAGTTGCACCAGCAGCTCGGCCGAGTCGCGGCAGGAACCGGAGCGCTTCTGCAGCGTCTCTTCGGGCGCCTGAACGCCCGGTTCCATGCGAATTACGTAGCGCACATCGGCGGCGAGACGACCATTCAACTCGACCAGGAAATCGATGGCAGCGCGCGGCATGCGCGAAAAGCTGTCGAGATACTCGGCAAACAGCGGGGTCGCCGCCTCCACAAATAAAAATGGCGCGAGCTCGCGCGCTTCGGCCGCCTGGTACTTGAACGGGAATCGTTGCGCATAGGGCTCCAAGAAGAAATCGAAAGGATTCTGCACCGCCATTTCCGCGGTCAGGTCCACCTCAAGCTTCAGTTCCCGGGTCGGCTTGGGAAACACGACCCGTGCCAGGTAGTTCGACAGAGGATCCTGTTGCCAGTTGATGAAGTGCTCGGCGGGGACGATTCGCAGCGAATAGGACAGTATGCGAGTTCGACAGTGCGGCGCAGGCCGCAACCGAATGATCTGCGGTCCGAGTTTGACCGATCGATCGTAGCGGTAATGCATGATGTGGTTGAGTGCTACGTGCACGGACACTTAAATTCTCCGATACTCATCGACGGTAGCATGGATGAAGCGCAGTTTGCGGATGGCCGGGGCGGATAGAATAAACGGATAGCTATCGGGCAATCCCAGGCCGCGGCTCAAGTTGTTGAGCACATACGTAAGCGACAGCCATGAATCAATCATCGCGTCGAAGTCGCGGCAATGCGGGTTGAGCGGATCGGGGGGCGGCTGCATGCGCGGCTCATCGCTGCGTTTCGGCCGAAGGGTGAGGCCGGCGGCACCTGCCGTTTCGAGCGCATCGACCATGTGCAGATAATGAGCCCAGGATTCGGCCCAATCTTCCCATGGATGCATGGTCGCATAGGCGCTGATGAAATTCTGCTCCCAACGGGCAGGTGGTCCCTCGCCGTAGTGTCGGTTCAAGGCCTTCTGATAATCGGCGCGCTCGTCGCCGAAAAGTTCACGAAAGGCGTCTAATTTGGGGCCGATCGCAATCAGCCTATCCCAGAAATAATGCCCGATCTCATGACGAAAATGCCCCAAAAGGGTGCGATACGGCTCCTTTTGCAGCGCGCGCTCCTTCTCGCGATGCACATCGTCCGCCTCCGCAATGTTGATGGTGATCAATCCATTGTCGTGCCCTGTGAACACGCGCCTGGCGTCGCCATCGCTTGAATCCTCGAGGAACTCGAACGCCAGGCCCGAGCCGGCGGCGTCGGTCTTCGGCTCGATCGGCAGCCACAAACCGAGCAAGGTGTAGAGCAGGCGCCGCTTGGCAACCTCGAGGCGAAACCACGCCGCTCGATTGCCTTCGCTCAATAAGTCCGGAATCAGGCGATTGAGTCTGCAGGATCCACAAAAGGCATTGTAGTCATCCGCCGGAACGACCCAATTGCAGACGCTGACTTGATCGTAATTCGCGCACAGTCGGTATCCTCGTGAATCCGGCGCATCTAGCTCGGCCCCCCACAGCCCGTCAGGGCGTTGCATGAGAGCGCCCATTATCCTCAGGTCAGGCAGGAAGGCGAGCGAGTGGCCGCAGTTCAGGCAGCGAACGTTCTCGAAGAACACCAGGCTTTGGCAGTGCGTGCAGTGGAAGGTTTTCATCGGGGCTGCGATAGTACCGAAATTCAACGCGGATGGCCTTGCATGCGCGCAGGGCCTACGCACTATCGGAGGGAATTCCTACGCAGGTGCTCATCCGGGCATGGCATAAACAGCCAGGGGACGATAGTTACCTCATATCAAGGGGGAGGGCCTCGCTTGAGCGCGCGCGGTTTGATCGAAATCACTCGAGAATTCCATAGGCCGTGCGCCGGCGCGAGGTCCGTGTAAGCCGCATGAGAATCCGCTTCGGCTACGAACTGCTGTACTCCTGCCCGCAACCAGTTCCGATGATCTTGATGCTGCACGCTCACTCAAGCCGAGCCCGCGACCTGCTGCGCCCGGATCAGATGTTCACGCGGCCGCAACTGATGCCCGATACCTATGTCGATGTGTTCGGCAACACCTGCACTCGAATCGTTGCGCCTGCCGGTGAGACTCGCATCACAGCAGACGGCCTGATCCAGGATAGCGGCCTGCCAGAGCCTGAATTTACCGCGGCGCAGGAGCATCCCGTAGAGCTATTGCCGCACGACACGCTCATTTATTTGCTCGGCAGCCGGTACTGCGAAACGCAGCGGCTGATGAATGACGCGTGGAGTCTATTCGGTCGCACGGCGCCCGGCTGGTCGAGGGTTCAGGCGGTGTGTGATTTCGCGCATCAGCATATTGAATTTGGCTATCACTTCGCGCGTTCCACCAAGACCGCATGGGAAGCGTATTCCGAACGCCAGGGAGTGTGCCGCGATTTCGCGCATCTCGCGATTACACTGCTGCGCTGCCTGAATATTCCGGCGCGCTATTGCACCGGCTATCTAGGGGATATTGGCGTGCCGGTACCCGAGGCGCCGATGGACTTTTCGGGCTGGCTGGAGGCGTATATCGGCGGCGCATGGCACACGTTCGATCCGCGCAACAATCAGCGGCGCATCGGACGGATATTAATTGCGCGCGGCCGCGACGCGGCCGATGTCGCCATCAGCACCGCCTTCGGTCCCAATCTTCTTCAATTGTTCAAAGTGTGGACCGATGAGGTCGCGCTTACCTCAAGCACCGCTGCTACTTGACGCTATAACCGCGACCCTCGAGACAGGCAGCTTGCGCGCGCACATAATCCCACCGGTTGGATGATGCGGTCGCCGCGGCAGCAGCGGGCGCGGCAGCGGCAGGATTGTAGCCGGACTGCGTCACCGCCCACTGCCGGCAATCCGCTTTATCCTTGGCCTGTTGTTGATCGGACTGCCCGTTCTTGGGATAGGCGATCAGATCGGTGCTCGCCTGCGATTGCGCTTGCTGCGCAACCTCGGGGGGCGGGCTGACCGTCTGGTACTCACCGGCTGATCCATCCCAGGTGTAGTAATTGTCATCCGCGTAATAATAGGGAACGCCGTCCCACCAGTAAGTCGAGTAATAGAGCGGCAGCGCGGAGAAATACAGGCCTAATCCGAGGCCGGCGCCAAATCCCCAGCCGTAACCGCCCCAGCCGCCATAACCGCCCCAACCGCCGTAACGTCCACGCCATCCGCCGCCATAGCCGCCGCCATGGAAGTGCCCGTAGCCCCCGCCGAAGTGCCCGTAGCCTCCGCCGTAGTGGCCGCCTCCGCCGTAGTGCCCACCCCCGCCGAAGTGGCCCCCGCCGCCGTGGCCGCCTCCGCCGCCACCGTGTCCACCGCCGCCACCGTGTCCACCGCCGCCACCGCCGCCACCATGTGCGTTAGCGACGCCAAAAAAGCTGAGCGAAACCAAAGCGGCGCACGCCAGCAGCGGCCAGCGACGCGCGATTGAACTAAATTTTTTCATGATACATCACCGCAGACGCGTCCTAGACCGTCTTCAAAAGTGTCCCGCACGCGAAGATGAATGGCCTCGCGCGCACGATATACGCGTGAACGCACCGTTCCGATCGGACACGACATTGCGCCCGCCACCTGCCGATAGCTGAGGCCATCGATCTCGCGCAATACAATTGCTCGTTGTTGTTCTTCGCAGAGCCCGTCGATTGCCGCGCTGATCGCCGCAAAAATCTCGCCGGTCACAGCGAGATTCTCCGGGGTGTCCAAATCCGCGATTTCCTCGCAATACATACCCTCCATTGACACGACATGCGCATCGCGCGCACGCATGCTATGCCCGGTCTTGGCTGCGTTAATCGCGATGCGATGCAGCCAGGAATAAAATCCAGCATCGCCTCGGAAAGAAGGCAAGGCTCGATACGCCCTCAAAAATGTGTCTTGCACCAAGTCCTCTGCATCCGCCTCATTGCGCGCGTAGCGCAGGGTCAAGTGCATGATGCGTGCCCGATATTTGCGGACCAGCACATTGAACGCTCCGTAATCGCCGGCTTGAGCCAAGCGGACGAGTTCTGCATCGATTGATTCCACTTGTCGCAACATTTCGGTACTTCAATCCAAGCGCATTAAGGGTTATCTGTAGGTTGAGCGGCAAAGATTAGAATTCCGCGAATGTCACATTAGAAAGCGTCTCATGATCGCGCTTGGCGCGCGCCGCTGCTGCCCACGCCCATATTTGCCGGAAGATTCCGCTCTGCGGGCGCCCGCACCGCTGCCGAGTCCGCCGCGGCGCGTACCGGGCTCAACGAGACCTGTCGCCGTGGAAATCGCACCCGAAAGCAGCTGCCCTCGCCAAGTTGGCTGGATACCTCGATGTCGGCCCCGTGCATTGAACATATGGATTTGACGATCGATAGGCCCAGCCCCGCGCCGCCGTCGTCGCGCGAGCGGGCTTCGTCCGCGCGATAGAAGCGATCGAATACGAGCGGCAAAGAGGTCTTCGGTATGCCGATACCCGTATCGATCACCTCGAGCAGCGCATGGGTATCATCCTCGGAGGTACGCACGATCACGCTGCCTTTCGCCGGGGTGAAGCGGATTGCGTTGTCCAAAAGGTTTACGATTATTTGCTTGATGCGCGACCGGTCGCCTTGGATGACTGCCCTTTGCAATCCTGACAATTCAATGGAAGTTTCGCGATCCTCGGCCATCAAACGCATCTGTTCGGCGGTGCTTCGCACCAATTCGGCCAAATCCAGCTCGGCACGTTCGCGCTGCGTCTCGCCGGCGTCGAGACGCGACAGTACCAGGAGCCCTGACACCAGGTGCTCGAGGCGGGCGACTTCTTCGAGCACGCTGCCGACACGCTCCCGCAAAGCCTCGCCGGCGATACCGCCTTCGTTGGAGAGTTCTTGCAGCTCCCCCTTGATCACGGTGAGAGGCGTGCGAAGTTCATGGGAGGCGTCGGCCAAAAAACGTCGCGAACTTTGCACCGAGTCGCGCAAGCGACCCAACATGTTATTCAGAGAGATCGATAAGCGCTCGAGCGCATCGCCGCTAGCGAGCACCGGCAGGCGCAATGCCAGGTTTTGAAGGCTCATCTGCTCCGCGGTATGCGATAGCCGATCGACCGGCCGCAGCGCCCAGGTGACCAATAAATACCCACCAACCGCGGCGCAGCCGATGAGCGAGGGAAGCAGCAAGCCCAGCAAGTCGGTCAAATGCGCGAGAGCTGTTTCCATCGCAAGCGTGGAGCCGCCGATCTCCAACACGTATCGTCCCGAGACCGTGTCGGCGGACGTCGCACCGACGATCAAATGCTGATCCGGAAGAATCGTAGCAACGAACGCGGCCGCCGTTTTGGTATTGCCGGCCGGCAGGCGCGCAGCGACATCAAAGCGGTTGAAGCTGCCATCAGCGGGCGGGCCGGACAGATAAACAACCTTTCCCGGAAGGCGTACGATCCGAATGAATCGATTGTTGGCTTCCGGCGCCAGGTGCAGCTCGACCTCCTGAGCAATGGCGGCGTCCGCCGCGTCCGCCGGCTCACGCGCCAGAATCTGCTCCACCTCGGTTGCGCGGCGTCGCAGCGCGTCTCGCGCATTGGAACGCAAGTAGTGCTGCAGCCCATAGAAAGTGACCACGGCGACCAGCACGAAAGTCGCGCCGAGAAGCAGCGTGTACCACGCGGTCAGCCGGAACGCGAGGGAGCGCGGGTTCATTCCAAGGCCGCCTCACGATCAGGGCCGCGAACGCAATAGCCCACGCCGCGTACGGTGTGGATCAATTTCGTTGCAAACGGTTCATCGACTTTCTTGCGCACATAGCGCACGTAGACATCGACGATATTCGTGACGCCTTCGAAACTCTGATCCCACACATGATTCAATATCATGGTGCGCGAGAACACCCTCTCCGGACTCGACATCAAATACTCGAGCAGAGCGTATTCCTTGGCGGTGAGCTCGATAAGCTTGCCGTCGCGCCGCACTTGCTGCGTGGCACGATCGATTTCCAAATCGGCGAGGCGCAGCACATCGTGGCGTTCTACCGGCACGCGGCGCAGCTGCGCCTTGATGCGTACCAGGAGCTCTGCAAAATCGAAGGGCTTGGTCAGATAGTCATCCGCGCCCGCCTCGAAATGCATCACCTTGCTGTCAATTTCATCCCGCGCCGTGAGCACCAGCACGGGCAGCGCCGGGTGCGAGCGACGCACTCGTCTTAGGAGTTCCGTGCCGCTCAACTGCGGCAGCATGAGGTCGAGGACCAGCAGATCGTATTCGTAGGCATGGACGTAGTTCTCGCCATCCCGGCCGTTCGCGGCCAGATCGACGGCAAAACGCTCCGCGCGCAGTCCACGCGCCACGAACTCCGCCAGCTTGCGATCGTCTTCGACCAGCAGTATTCGCATCGTGGCCTCCTCCGGACGCTATATTGGACCCGATCAAGATTAGAAAGTGCTTAGAAACGGCAAATTTCGTGCGCTTGCCGCCCCCCGGCCGCAGCCGCAGGCCCGCCCGGCAAGACATAACAGCGAATCGGCAGTGACCTAACAAGTGA
This sequence comes from uncultured Gammaproteobacteria bacterium, assembly GCA_963782865.1. Taxonomy (GTDB): domain Bacteria; phylum Pseudomonadota; class Gammaproteobacteria; order Steroidobacterales; family Steroidobacteraceae; genus Bog-1198. Next base: position 300,275 of record CAWALS010000013.1, read on the forward strand.
CTAAAGTCACTTCCTTTCGACGCCCACGCGACGCATCATGACTTGCACATTTCCGGAATGAGGTGAGCGAGAATGCGCCGCGTCGAGCGAAACCGTCAGTGACGAGCACCGCAGAGGTTTCCCTTCCGGCGATCCGAATCGTCATCGCCGAGGACCAGGCGCTGGTGCGCCGCGGCGCCGCTCTACTGCTGTCGATGGAGCCCGATATGGAAGTCGTGGGTCAGGCGTGCAATGGCGTGGAAGCCGTCGAGTTGACCCAGCTGCTGCATCCGGATGTCGTTCTCATGGATTTGCACATGCCGGTGAAAGGCGGGGTGGTCGCCACTCGCGAAATCACGCGCGCGCTGCCGCACACCCAGGTCCTGGTCTTGACGACGCTGGATGACGATGAGACCGTGTTTGAAGCTGTCCGCGCCGGGGCGCACGCCTATTTGCTCAAAGACGCGGCGGAAAACGAGCTCCTCGAAACCATCCGGGCGCTAAAGCGCGGCGAATCGCGTCTTACCCCGCAAATCGCCCGAAAGGTCATGGATCAATTCCGCCGCCTCGCGCAAGCCGGTCAGTCCGAGTCATTGCATGCGGAGCCCGCGACTGCGCCGAGCGCCGCGGAGGCGTTGAATGACAAAGAGGCCAAGGTTCTCGAGCTAATCGCCGAAGGGATGAGCAATCGGCAGATTGGCGGCGCGTTGTTTCTCGCCGAGGGAACCGTCAAAAACTACGTCAGTCGAATCATGGATAAGCTGCATGCCAATACCCGCACGGAACTTGCGATGCTGTCGCAGCGCCAGCGGCGTGCCGAGTAAAATGACTGCGGTGATCGTAAAAGTGACTAAAGTAACTTCCAAATCATGACTTCCGACTCCTGACTTCCCCTCCTCCCCCGTCTAAATTGCAGTAGGCAGCAGAGGTTTCTGAATGTCCGTTGTCGAAATCGCGCTGAAGCGCCCCTATACCGTCGTCGCGATGCTCATCTTGATTTCCTTGATGGGGATCGGCGCCGCGCTGCGCATGCCCATCGATATCTTCCCGGAAATCAACATCCCCGTCGTCGCGGTGGTGTGGACCTACAACGGCATGAGCGCGCGGGACATGCAGAACCGCATTCTGACCCTGCACGAGCGCCAGCTCGCCTCGTTGGTGGATGACATCTCGCGAATCGAGGCCGTGAGCTACCAAGGCGTCGGCGTCGAGAAAGTGTACCTGCACGAAGGCGCCGATGTGACCCGCGCGATCTCGCAATTGGCGAGCAGCGCGCTGGTCGTGCTCAAGTACATGCCGCCCAACATCACGCCGCCGCTGGTATTGCGCTATGGGGCGACCGACGTGCCCATCATTCAGCTGAGTCTTTCCAGCAAGTCCTTGCCGGATACGAAACTCAACGACTTGGGCCAGAACATCATCCGCCCCGCCTTGGCCGTGGTGCATGGCGCGGAGGTCCCCTATCCGTACGGCGGCAAGCCGCGCGTGATCATGGCGGATTTGGATTCCCAGGCGTTGCAGGCTCGCGGACTGTCAGCCGCCGATGTCAGCGCGGCGCTGCAACGCCAGAATGTCATTCTTCCCTCGGGCGACGTGAAAATCGGCGACAAGGACTACACCTTGGCGATGAACAACTCGCCGAACCTCATCGACACCATCAACGCATTTCCGATCAAAGAAGTGGATGGGCGCACCGTCTTCATGCGCGACGTCGCGCACGTGCACGATGGGTTTCAGGTGCAGACCAACTCCGTCTCGGTCAACGGCACGCCGGGCGCGTTGATGACCATTCGCAAGACCGGCGGCGTTTCGACGCTGGCGGTGATCGACGGCGTGCGCGCCGCGCTCACGGACATCAAGAAGGTGTTGCCGGCCGACGTCGCCATCAAGCCGCTGTTCGATCAGTCGGTATTCGTGAAAGCGGCGCTCAATAGCGTCGGTGATGAGCGCCGGCATGGCCGCCGTACTGACCGCGCTGGTCATCATCATGTTTCTCGGCAACATGCGCCTGTCCCTGATCATTCTCGCGGCCATTCCCTTGTCGATCATCACCGCCGTGCTGTTCATTTATTTGACCGGCCAAACGCTCAACACCATGACGCTCGGCGGATTTGCGCTGGCGATCGGCATCCTGGTCGACAACGGCACGGTGGTCATCGAGAACATCGAGCGGCACGTTGCCATGAACGAGCCGTTGCGCCAGTCCATCGTCGTCGGCGCCAGCGAGGTGGCGGTGCCGACATTTCTGTCGACCTTGTGCATTTGCATCGTCTTCGTGCCGGTATTTCTGCTGCAAGGGACGGCGAAATATTTGTTCTCGCCGCTGTCGCTGTCGGTGATCGGCGCGCTGCTCGCCAGCCTCGCGCTGTCCTTCACGATGGTGCCGGTGCTGTTCAATATGCTGATGCGTGGCTCGGTGCATGCTTTTCAGACTGAAGCGCAGCATCGGCCGCTTGGCGCAGCACGCCGCGCCGCGCAATCCCCTGGTGCGCTTTCAGGCCGGCTTCGAGCGCGGATTCGAGCGTTTTCGCGAAGCTATCGCAACGCGCTGGCCTGGACGCTGTCCGAGTCGCGTCGCGACCGTGCGCGGCATTCGCCATCCTGATGGTCGGCTCCGCTCTGTCTGTTCCCGCTGTTCGGCGCGATTTCTTTCCGCAGGTCGATGCCGGCCAGATGCGCCTGCACGTGCGCGCGCCGCCCGGCACGCGAATCGAGAAGACCCAGCAATATTTTGCCGAGGTCGAAGCGCGAGATTCGCGACTGGTCGGCAACGACCAGATCAACGTGATGCTCGACAACATCGGCCTGCCTTACAGCGGCATCAACATCGCGCTGAGCGATTCGGCCACCGTGGGTCCGATGGACGGCGAGATACTGATTTCCCTGAAGAAGAAGCACACGCCGACGGCGCAACTGATCGCCAAGCTGCGCCGGGAGTTGCCGGCGCGCTTCGCCGCAGCTGCAATTCTTCTTCCAGCCGGCCGATATCGTCGATCAGGTGCTGAATTTCGGCCAGCCGGCGCCGATCGATGTCCGGATGTCCGGGCCCGGATCAGGACGACGCATTCGCCTGGCTTCGAAGATCGCGCGGACCTGACGCAGGTGCCGGGCGTGGTCGATTCGCATGTGTTTCAGGTGCCCAATGCGCCGGCGCTGACCGTGGATGTGGACCGGGCGCTCGCGACGCAGATCGGGGTGACGCAGCAGGAGGCGGCCGAACAACGTGCTGGTGGCCACCAACTCCAGCGCCCAGACCGCGCCGAATTTCTGGGTCGATCCGCGCAACAGCGTGAGCTATCCGCTGGTGGTGCAGGTGCCGACCTATCGCATCGGCTCCTCGCAGGACCTGGAAACGATGCCGGTCACCTCGGCAGCGGGCAGCGGATCAGGACCAGCTGTTGATGAATCTCGCGGCCTTCGGCCGCGACGCCATTCCGCTGGTACCTCGCAGCTGAATATCCGGCCGGTGTTCGACGTGCACGCCGACGTGCAGGGCCGCGATCTGTATTCGGCGGCGCACGACATCGATGGGGTGTTGGCGGCGAACCGGCCGGATGCCTCCAAGGCGCTCAAGGTCACGCTGAGCGGCCAGGTGGAGACCATGCGCGAAAGCTATACCGGGCTGTTCACCGGCATCGCGCTGGCCATCGTCCTGGTGTATTTGTTCCTGGTCATGAATTTCCAGAGCTGGATCGATCCGTTGATCGTGCTCATGGCGGTGCCGTTCGCGCTGGGCGGCGTGCTTGTGGATGCTGTTCCTGTCGCAGACGCCGATGAGCGTGCCGGCGCTCATGGGGACGCTGATGTGCATCGGATTGACCACCGCCAACAGCATTCTGGTCGTGAGCTTCGCCAACCAGCGCATGGCGGCCGGCGACGATCCGCTGCGCGCGGCGGCGTCCGCCGGCTACACGCGTTTGCGCCCGGTGCTGATGACGGCCGGCGCCATGATCCTCGGCATGGTGCCCATGGCCTTGGGCATCGGCGAGGGCGGCGAGCAGAACGCGCCGCTGGGCCGGGCGGTCATCGGCGGCTTGCTGTTCGCGACCTTCGCGACGCTGATCTTCGTTCCCACGATGTACCGGTTGCTGCGCCGCCGGCCGGCCGGCGTCTGCTGATTCGAATGCCATAGGTAGAGCCAATGCAACCGCATGATCCAGAACCGCCTCCGTCGAGCTCCCCTCACGGCGAAAGCCCGCCTCCGGTGGAAATGCCGGACGACACGTCGCGCACCGAGGGAGGCGCGGCCTCCACCGCGTTTCAACCCGGCACCGGCAGGACCTTGAAGGTCGGCGCGCGGCATCGCGGCCGGCATCTTGCTGTTCTGTTTCTGCGTGGTGATGGTGCTTCGTTTGGTCGATGCGCGCTCGCTCGCAAAGAGGCGGACGCCGCCTACTCGGCCCCGCCGCCGGTCGATGTCATCACCGCGCAACCGGCCATCGCCGGTCAGGATCTGGTGCTGCCCGGGCAGACCGCGGCCTGGTACGAAACCACGATTTATGCGCGAGTCAACGGCTACGTCGCGAAGTGGATGGTGGACATCGGCGATCATGTGAAAAAGGGCCAGGTCTTGGCGCTCATCGAGACTCCCGAGCTCGATGCCGAACTCAGCGCCGCCCGTGCGCAATTGAAAGCCTCCGAATCCCAAGTGGCCGCGCGGCAGGCGGAGGCTGAATTCAGCAAAACTACCAATGATCGCTGGCGTGACTCGCCCAAGGGCGTGGTCTCCGAGCAAGAACGCGAGTCGAAGAAAGCCGACTATGAAAGCGCCAATGCGCGCCTGTTCGCGGCCAATGCGCAAGTGGCGCTCGACAAATCCAAGGTCGACCAATACACCGCGCTCGCGCAATTCAAGCAGGTCGTGGCGCCGTTTGACGGCACCATCACCGAGCGCAAGATCGACATCGGCAATTTGGTCACGGCGGGCAGCGCGTCGACGACGACGCCGCTGTATCGGATGGCGCAAACGGATCCCTTGCGCGTCTTCGTCGATGTGCCGCAAAACTCGGCCGGCGAGCTGATGAAAGCCGGTGTCCCCGCGCAGATCATCAGCACCGGACGCATCCGGCGACGTGTTTGCCGGAACCATCGCCAGATCTTCGGAATCGATCAATGCGCAGGCGCGCACCATGCGTGTCGAAGTCGACATGCCGAACGCCAATCACGCCCTGCTGCCGGGCACCTACGTCAATGTCGCGTTCAAATTGCAGCCGCGCGGCCTGGTCGAAGTGCCGGCGGCGGCGCTGATTTTCCGCCCCAAGGCGACGCAGGTCGCGCGGGTCGATGCGCACAGCAAAATTGAATTTCAGAATGTCACGATTGTCCGCGATAACGGCAGCCTGGTGGAACTCGGCTCGGGCGTAAAGCCGGGCGACCGCCTGGTGCTGAACATCAGCAGTCAGATCGCCGCGGGTCAGAGCGTCGCACCGAATGACAGCGACGCGGCAGCCAATCGCCCGGTCGACGCACGGCGATGAAACGCGCGGCCGCAATGAAGGCGCTGTTGGGGCTTGTTGCGGGCCTCGCCGCTATATTGAGCGGCTGCGCCGCCGGTCCCAACTACCGCACGCCGAAGCCCGACACACCGCCGGCGTTTGCGGCGAGCGTGCCTGCGAAGGCGGCGGCAGCGGCGCCCACGGCCGCCGCGCCGGACCCTGCCACCTGGTGGCGCGCGCTCAACGATCCTGAACTGGACTCGCTCGTTGAGCGCGCCATCAAGTCCAATCCAGACGTTGAGATTGCCCTGACCCGGCTGCAACAAGCGCGCAACTACGAGGCGGTCGTCTTGGGCCATGCGCTGCCTGAGGTGGACGCCACCGGCGCCGCCGGCAGGGGCACCGGATCCGACCTCACGCGCGGCCGCGCCGAACAGGGCCTGGTTTCAGCGGACAACGCCAACGGCCTACAACACATCAACGCCATCGCCGGATTCGAGGCGGTGTGGGAGCTCGATATCTTCGGCAAGTACCGCCGCGAGTTCGAGGCCTCGCGTTACGACGTGCAAGCCGCCGCCGCGGCGCGCTCCGCCGTCATCACCTCGCTCATTGCCGACGTGGTGCGCGCGTACATTGATCTGCGCGGTTTTCAAATCAACGCCGGCATTCTGCGCAGCGCCAGTACCGTATTGCGCGAGTCTCTGCGCATCGTGAACATTCGCTACGAGCGGGGCATCACCAATGAGCTCGATGTTGAGCTCGCCACGCGCGAGCTCGACACGCTCGAAGCGCAAATAGCGCCCGTGGACGCCGAGGTAAACGCCAGTCAGTACACGCTGGCGGTGCTGCTGGGCGAATATCCCGAGAACATCGTGCAGGAATTATCGACCCCCGCGCTGATCCCTTCGATGCCCGCGCCCGTGGCGGCCGGCGCGCCGCTGGACCTTTTGAAGCGCCGGCCTGACATTCAACAAGCGGAACGCGAACTGGCGTCTGCGACCGCGCGCATCGGCGTGGCCACGGCGGATTTGTTTCCGCAGGTCGCGCTGGTGGGCGCGATCGGATCTCAGTCGCAGGGGTGGGGAACCTTGCCGAACATCTCCAAGCACATTTGGTCGTTCGGACCCGCAGCACTCTGGCCGCTGCTCGACTTCGGAGCTCTCGACGCCGAAGTGAATATCGCCCGCTTTGAGGCGCATGCGAGCCTGGTCACTTACCGCAAAACGATCTTGAGCGCCGTTCAGCAAGTGGATGCGGCTCTCGATGGATACACGGCGCAACAGGATCGCCTGAAATACCTGGGCGATGCCATGGTTGCGGGACAACGCGCGGTCGATCTGGCCAACGCGCGCTACAACCGCGGCCTGACCGATTTCCTCAACGTCGTCGACGCGGAACGCCAATTCTATGACCTTCAGGAGCAATACGCCGCGGCGCAAGTCACGCAGGGAGAGCAATTCGTTGAGCTGTACAAGAGTCTCGGCGGCGGATGGCAGGGCTACCAAGACGTTCCCGCGATCCGTCGACCGCAGCCGGCGATTATCGCTGCGTTCCGCCGAACGCTGAGCAGTTCGGCGCCCTGATGTGTCTGGCCTCAAGCAAGAAGGCTCGATACCCCCGACGCTGCTGAGCGAAAGAGCCGTCTACTTTTGGGCGGCGGTGATTCTCACCGGCGCCGGAGCCGGCGTCGGGGCGATCGTTCTGACCAAGCTTTTGCAATATGTGCAGCACCTGTTTTGGCCCGGACCTGATCTCTTGATTGCCGCTGCGCAAGCGAATCCCTGGAGACATATTTATGTACTGCTCGGCGCCGGCGCTTTGACCGGCGTCGGACAAATCGCGCTGCGTCGACTGACGAGCGGCAATGCAATCGACATCACCGCAGCCATATCCGAGTACGCCGGACGAATGCCCGCGATTCGAACGCTCGGCACCGCCGTGCTGTCGGTGCTCCTGGTGGGTATGGGTGCGGCGCTGGGGCGCGAGGGGGCACCCAAACAAGTGGGCGCGGTGATTGCGAATGGACTGTCGGACAAAGCACGCCTCACGGATGAGCAGCGGCGCCTGCTGGTCGCCTGCGGCGCGGGCGCGGGCATGGCGGCGGCTTACGGCGTGCCCCTTGGCGGCGCGCTGTTTGCGCTGGAAGTGCTGCGCGGCGTGCTCGCGTTGCGCTTGATATTGCCGGCCCTGCTGGCCTGCATTATTGCGGCCGGGATTTCCTGGCTGGCGCTGCCAAATGCCCCAACCTATGTGGTTCCCGCTTTCAGTCCCTCGCTCTCGGTGGTGTGCTGGGCATTGATCGCGGGGCCGATCGCCGGTCTCATCTCCATCGGCTACGTGCATCTGGTCGCCTGGGCGGACCGCGTCAAACCCCGGGGCTGGCGCCGCTTCATCGCCCCCACGATCGCGCTGGGAATACTCGGATTGGTGTCGATTGAATATCCGCAAGTGCTGGGAAACGGCAAGGACATTGCGCAACTCGCCTTCAGCAATGAGGTTGCGCCGGCACTCCTCGTGGTCCTGCTGTTACTGAGACCGTTGGCCTCGATTCTGTGCCTCGCGAGCGGCGTGCCCGGCGGTTTGTTCACGCCGTCGCTGGCATTGGGCGCGCTGCTCGGCGGCGTGCTCGGGCTTGCCTGGTCCTCAGTGTGGCCAGGCGTGCCGCCCGGACTTTTCGCCATCGTCGGCGCCGCCGCGGTGCTGGCGGCCACAACCCACGGACCGATCTCCGCCATTGTGCTGGTGATGGAGCTTACGGCGCGAGACCGCTCATTCGTTCTGCCGCTGGTTCTCGCCGTCGTCACCGCAACCGTTGTCGCCCGAACTTTGGACCCGCGCTCGATTTACGAGGCTCGCCTGAGCAATCGTGAAATCGAAGATTTACAAAAGGCGCGCAAGCCGGCGCCGGTCTAGGAGAGCGTTAGAGAGCGCCAGGAGCCTGTCCGAGTATTCCGCGCTGCCCGAGCACAGGATCAAGCGGCTCGCCGCAGACCCAAGCTTGCCGCGACGCAGAGAGCGGCCACGAGAATGGGAGGAACACGCCGCCATTGCAGCAGCACGAATCCGATGACGACAACTGCCGCATCGAAGGCGCTATGAATGGCGGTGACCACGATCGGATTGTAGAGCGCGGCGCCCAGCAGGCCCACCACGGCGGCGTTGATGCCGGCGAGCATCGCGAACGCGGTCGGGATGCGGGCGAGCCGCGACCAGAGCGACAGACCGACGAAACTCAACAGCAGCCCGGGCAGAAAAATCGCAAGCAGGGCGAGCATGGCCCACGGCAGTGACACCCCCGCCGGCGCGGCCGCCGCGCCAAGGTACGCGGCGTATGTGAACAGAGGCCCCGGCATTGCCTGGGCAAAGCCGTAGCCGGCGAGAAACCCCTCATTTGATATCCAGTGGCCGGGCACGAGCGCGTTTTGCAACAGCGGCAACACCACGTGACCACCTCCAAAGACCAGCGCGCCCGCGCGGTAGAATATATTCGTCAGCGCAAATGGCCCGTGCGGTGCGAACGCGCCCAAGATCGGCAACGCGATCAGCAGGCCAGAAAATGCAGCCAGCGCAATCCACGCCCGGCGATGCTCGGCCGCCACCGGCAGTTCGACGCTGGCGTGCTGCAGGTTTCGGCACAGGACACTGCCCGCGGCCGCGCCGCCGGCCAGCGCGAAAAGCTGGAGCATTCCGTTGCTGTGAAGTACCAGCATGGCCGCGGCGCCGATCGCGATGGCGGCCCGCTGCCAATCCGGACATAGTGTGCGAGCCATGCTCCACACCGCCTGGGAAACGACGACGACCGCCGTCAGCATGAGGCCATGCAAGACCGCTTGCATGGAGGGTCCCGGCGCCTGAGGGGCAAGCATAGCGAAGGCATACATGAGAACTGCCGAGGGAAGCGTGAAGCCGACCCAGGCTGCCAGCGCGCCGAGAATCCCCGCTCGGCGCAGACCCACGAGAAAGCCCACTTGGCTGCTGGTGGGACCCGGAAGAAGCTGGCACAGCGAGACCAGGGCGGCGTATTCCTCGTTACTCAACCAGCGACGCTTCTGAACATATTCGCGATTGAAGTAGCCAAGGTGCGCGATCGGCCCGCCGAAGGACGTGAGGCCGAGCCGCAGCGACGCCAGCAACACCTCGGCCGGCGATCCTTTCGCGGGCCTGGGCCGGTCCTCGCCTGCGCTCGTGTGGGTCACCCTGCAATCGTAGCAGCGATGATCAGCGGCTTTATTTGGATGCCGCTTAGCGTCGCGCACATCAATGCGGCGCTGACAGTTTGCCGAGCGCTTGATCCGCTTCGCGCAGCCAGTCGTCTCGATCGCGGCTCTGCGGCAGGGCCTGGATCAAGTCGCGCGCGTGCTGGTACGTGTCGAACGCGCCGTGAGCATCGCCGGTCTTCGCCAGGGCCTCGGCCAGGGCCAACGCATTTGGCGGATAGTCGGGCCGCAGGGCTACCGCGCGCCTCGCCGCCGCCAACCCCGTTTCTGGATCGCCGGGTCCTAAGGGCCACGCGGGCGCCTTGATCAGGACCAGGGCCATCACGCGTGCAGGACCGGCTTGGTCGTAGGCGGAATCGGCTGCTTCAGCGCGGCTTAGTGCCTCGAGCATTGCCTTCAGCGCCTCGTTTGCCTGCAGGGGATGCGCCCGCGCCTTCAGGCCCAATGCGACGCCGTCATAATAGAGACAGGGGGCAGCCTGCGGCGCACGCGCGAGGCAGGCTTGCGCATTTTGCAGGGCATCGGCGGCGAGCCGATCGCGGATTTTCAAATCGCTCTCAAGGTCGCTGCGCCGGGCATCCGCGGCGACTGCCGCCGCCAGCTGCTCAATCGTCATTGACGGGAGTGGCGCGGCCGGGCGAGTCGGCGTCTGGCATCCCGCTAAACTGAACACCGCGATCGCGGCACCGATGCAGCGCTTCACGGTTTGACGGCGTTACCGGGCAACTGCGGCAGAACGAATCCTTTTAGCTTGAGCGATGCCAACATCTCCGCCCCGGCGTTCGTGGAATTCAGTTTGACCAGCGCCGCCTGAAATGTCTTGGCGCGCGCCTCGGGCAAGCGCGAAGCGACCACGGTAACGAGCGCCACCGGCAGTGCCGCGGATTGCGTCAGTGTTTTTAGCTGCGCGGCGAACGGCAGAGTCGATAGCGCTGCGGCCTGCGTCTGGTCGAGCAGCGCGAGCACCGGCTCGCCGGAAGCGATACGCCGCAACACGCTCAAGATTTGTCCGCTCGCCTCGATCTTGACGTCCGGCGGCAGGGGCGCCCAGCCGGCCAGCGCCGAATGTTTTACAAATTCCGGTGCATATCCGGCGACGCTCAAAATCGTATAGCCGGTCATCGATGCCGGCCCGGTGACGGGTCCGCCGGCTTTACCCACCAGCGTCCAACGCTCCTGGGTGCCGACGCCCGCAACGTCGGCCTGTGCGAGCGGCGCCAGGTGCAGCTGCGCGGCGTGCTCGACATAGAACGCATAAGGCACGAACGCCAAAACTGAGTCCTTGTCGCCCAGTTTTGCCAGGCCGCCAGGTTCGGTGGGGTCATAGATGGCGGCTAAGCTGCCGGGCTTCCATCCCGCGGATGCCGCGGCCGCCTTGGCAAACTGGTCGACGAAGGGCTGCGCATCGCCGGATCCGCCGGGATAGCCTGGCGCGCAAAAAACCAGGGTCGCCAATGCCGCCAACGTGAGTGCGCTCATGGCGACAGGCTATCATTATGGAACGATGAGTGACTATCGGACGATGTTCGTCTCGCCCCGCCTGCTGCAGCTGTTTTTGCGGATTTTGCAGGCGCGCTGGTGGATTGTGGGGGTGTTCGCACTGTTAACCCTCGCCGGCCTCTACGGCGCCCTGCGCATACCCACCGACAGCTCGATCAATCGTCTGATCGTCGCCACCGACCCCGTGGCGCAGGCCACCCGCGAGTTCGAACGCGTGTATCCAGAAGGCGAAGATGCCCTCATCGTGCTCGAAGCCCCGGATCCTTTAAGCCCCGCCGCGCTGCAAGGTGTCGACCAGTTGGAGCGCGAGCTCAATCGGATTCCGAAAGTCGCGGCGCACAGTCTTCTCACGCTGTATTTTCGATCCAGTCCGCCCACCAGCCTCAGCGCCGCGGATGCGGCGAAGCTGCGAACCTTTGCCTCGGGTACCGGGCTGGTGCGCCGTGCCGGGCTGATGGGCGATCATTACCTCGGTATCGGCCTCGAGCTGCAGGTGAAATCACCCGCCGAACGCGACCAGGCATTGGCCGCAATCGACGCGAAAGTACTGGCGCTCAAGGCCAACGGGCATCCTTTCACCGCTGTTCGGCGCGTCGGCTCGCCGTGGCTGGATGCGTGGCTGGAACGCCAAACCGGCGCGTCGACCAGAAAATACATGCCGCTGTTCGGCGTCTTTCTGCTGACGCTGGTATTCATCGTCTATCGATCCTGGCGTGCTCTCGGGGCCATCGTTCTCACGCTCGGCGCGGTGGTGGCCATCGCGGTCGGTTTCGGCGAGTTATTGGGCTTCTCCAATAGCGTGGTGTCGACCTTGGTGCCCCTGACGGTCATGGTCACCACCACCGCCACCTTGGTCTACATTCATTCGAGGTACATGGAGCCGGATGGGGCCGCACCGCTTCAGCATCATGCTCGCGCGCTCGCCAATAAATTCCTGCCTTGCACGGCATCCATGTTCGCCACGGCGGTCGGATTTGCGGCACTGTCGGTGTCCGACATCCGCCCCGTGCGCGAAATGGGACTATGGACGGCCTGCGGATTGATCGGCGCGTGGGTGGGTTGCTTCACGCTGTTTCCGGCGCTGCAGTCCTTGTTGCGCGCACCGCGCCGCTCGGGCACGGTGACGGACGACAAATGGTTTGCGCGAATCGTCGACGTGTTGGTGCCGGCGACGCGGCGCTATCGCTGGTTCCTGGTGGCCGGCGCCGTGCTCGTCATGTTGTGCGGGGCGGCGGCCCTGTTCGGTGTTCCCGGCAGGCTTGCGCCGCTGCAGCTTGAGACCGACGCACTCACCTATGTCAATCCCCGCGAACCCGTGGCACAGGACACGCGCCAGTTCGTCCAGGCAAACGGCTTGGACGTCCAGGACTTATGGCTGCAGACGCAACCGGGCCATGCCTTGGATCCCGAGTTTCTGCGCAGCGTGGACTTGCTGACACAGCGGCTCGAACAACACCCCGGCGTCAACGCCGTCGATGGCCCCACCACGCTGCTGCGCTGGGCGCGGTATATCCAGTCCGGCTCCGACAAGCTGCCGACGGCGCCCGACGCGTGGCCGAAGCTCGCCGCGGATCTGGAGCAGATCCTCTTGACCGAACCCGACGCTCGCAGCTATGTCGACGTCGCCAACTTGTCGAGCGTGCGCTTGAGCATTCGCGGCCGCGCGGAAGTTTTCGGGCCTTCCGGTGCCATGCGAAAATTCATTCTGCGCACCTGGGATGAGGCGCAGGCGAGCGATCCGGCTTTCAAATCGGTGCACGGTCAAATGGCGGGCAACGGCGTGTTGTCCGCCATCATCACCGAGCGCTTGCTGCCCACGCTGACGCAGAGTTTCGCGATTACCGCGAGCGTCATTTTTCTCGCCTTCCTGGTGGTGTTTCGCAGCCCAGCGGCGCGCCTCATGACGATGATCCCTTCCTTTTTCGCCATCCTGTCGGTATTCATCGTCATGCGCGTGGCGGGCATCCCGCTCAACATCGCCACCATTCTCATCGGTTCGACCGTGCTCGGGGCCACGGAGAATGATCAGGTACACTTTTTCTATCATCTTCAGGAAGGCCGCGCGAGCGGCACCACGGAGGGCGCGCTCAAGCACGCGATGCTCACCGCCGGCCGGCCGATTCTGTTTGCGACCCTGATCAACACCAGCGGCTTTTTGGCGCTAACCCTTTCGGATCTGCCGCCGATGCGCCAGTTCGGCATCGTGTCGGCCTCCGCTTTCGTACTGGCATTGATTGCCGACTTCACCGCCCTTCCCGGCGCACTCTGGATCCTGAGCCGCGAAACGCGGCGCAATGCGCAGGCCTGATACGGCACGCACCTGGAAATCCAGGGACCCCCAGTCCCAGCACACGGTGTTCACGGCTCGCAATTCCATCGAATGCCAATTTGCTCGCTCGACCGCGCTCAGCACCGGCTGCCGAAATGGCAGCCGGTGCGGAAGATCGCGAGTGAGCTATTCAACGCCCCCCGAGAACGTGACACCACCGGGGAAGACAACCATGATGGGGCAATTAGAGATAGAGCCGCTCGCGTTGATGCCACCTAAGCCTTGGTCGGGGGTCCCAGGAAGGGCGCTGACAATATTGCCCGCGAGAGCCTGCGTGCGCACCGCGTCTTGGGAGTGCAGCTGAACCCGAAGCCCCGCGGCAATGGCGGCATCAGTCCACTGTACCGGGCTGACATCCCAGATCGGCGTGTAATGGACGGGATCACTCGGCTGCTCCTGCGCAACGTTAAAGGGATCTCCCATGCCAAGCAGCGCGGATTCCAGTCCTTGACGCATCGGATCGCCGTCACCGCGGATTCCATTCACGACCGGTATGATGGCGGCTCGCGAAGAGGGCGGCTCGTCGTTGGCAATTCCGGGTGCAGCATTTAAATTGGGCGCGTAAGTGCTGCTCTCCAACGCGGCAACCAGTTCCGAGGACGCATCCGTGTGCAGGTACAGGATGAATTGTCCATCCACAAAGCCACCTAGCATGTTGAGCGTCACCGTTCTTCGTTCGTAGTCGATATCAACGACGCTGCCACTGCGACCTGAACCATTGGCCACCTGCGGCGCGTTGAGCACGATGCCGCTTCCGGGAACGGTCTTCCCGGTTTTTCCATTCTCTTGAGCGACAATTTGCACCAGCGGGCTGTACTTGGCATCCCCGGCCGCGCCTGCGGCGAATTGGGCAGGTGGAAAGCCGTTCGGCCCGGGAACGAGCACGTGAGTCAAGCCGAAGTCAACCGTCCCGGAAAGACCAGCCGGTCATCGCCCGAGGTAACTTTCTGTACGGCGGCAGTACCAACGGCATTCAGTAGCTTGTTCGAATAGTTTACACCGCGCCGGGTCGCATCTGCCTGATCTGAGGATTCGGTTACGACATACCATGTCTGCCTTCCATCCGTCGTACGTCCCTCGTGTAACGGCAGAGTGACCGTCTCGTGTTCGATATCAATTCTCAACGCCGAAGGGAAACTGAAAGCGAAAATCCCAACCGTCGGCGGTTTTGTAAGGGGGCTTTGGGCCTGCGCCCGGTCCGATGGCCCCATAGCAAGGCAAGCGACCGCGGTGATAGCCGCCACCGCGGCGACGGAACTTGTGGACATGAGAGAGGCGGGTAATCTGCCGAACATAAAAACTCCTTCAAAGGGCTAGAGAATGAAAAAGGCGTTTAAAGTAATTTCCAATATCTAATGTCGGGAGGAACGAGGCCGTGATCGAAGCTCATGGTTATTTGCGAAAATTACAGATGACGTGAGAAGGACCGCGCGTCTTGCCTATTTATTTCGCCAACACTCGAAAAGCCCATCACCGCCATCCGACGATACACGTCGAGGACGACGCGCCTCCTGCCGCCAGACCTCATTTGCCGCATCACCGAGTCACGCGAGCACTTTGTCGTGCGCCCATGGCACACACGGCGGCAATCCCTAATAGCAGAGATTTTTTTAACGACGCTGTAACCGATCTCGTTGGCGGGTGGTATTACTATTAATAGTCATGATCCGAATCCCGAAAGATTGTTTCGTTGCGATGGGAGTTGATGCCGGTTGAATGCAGGCCATCCCGTGCACGTCGGTTCGGATCAACGAATGAGCTCTATTCTTCTCGTTTGACAGCGTCGGGATATCGTTCCGCTCGATAGACGCCATTAAACGCGACGACGGGATTCGACGGATGGTGGTGGCGCCGTTCTGAATACTGGGTAGCCTGCGCTCCGATAGCACGCTACATCGGCAGTTTGACCGCCAATAAGTCGACGCGGCAGCAATGGGGCCGGCGAGATGGGCTTGGCGGTCAGAATCATCGCGAAATGCGTCGAATATCCCGAAGGTGGACTGACCCAGTCGCAGGGCAAACCAATTCATCGCGATCGGATCGACGACCCGCTTTCCTGCGACGTGTGCGACGAGCTGAAGCGACCTAAGAATGTCTGCGCCCGAGAGCCTGGTCAGCGTCCTTTGGCGCCTGTGTCCGCATTGAGCGCAGGATCTTTAGCGAAGGCTTCTGCTATGAACTCCATGAACGCACGCGCTCGCCGCGGCAGCATCCGATTTGCAGCGTACACGAAGTGAATAGGCACGAGCGGTCCGTGGTGTTCAACCAGCAGTGAATATGCGCGGCCATCGGCGAGCACGTCTTCAAACAACCAGCCCGGTGCGTAGGCAATGCCAATTCCGTCGAGTACCGCACTGCGAATGCCATCCGGGGTATTCACGCGAAAGCTCCCACGAACATCCACGTCGTGGTCCCGGAATGACCAGGTACTGCCGGCGGAAGAAAGCGTGTAGAGGATACAATTATGATTCTGCAGATCCTTTGGATTTATCGGTGCCGAATGTGCAGCGAGATACTCGCGGCTCGCGACGCAAAGTCGCTTTGCAGCGCCAATACGCCGTGCCGTAAGCGTACTGTCTTTGAGGGACCCGACGCGGATTGCAAGATCAACCCCCTCCTCGACGAGGTCGATGTAGCGATCGCCAATCTGTAAGTCGATTTCCATTTCCGGGAACCGCGCCAAGATCGCTTTGATTTGGGGCAAAATATGCGAACGGCCGAGCACCGTGGGACACGCCACGCGCAATAGCCCCCGCGGGACATCGCTGCCGCGAGCGGTCGACTCTGCCTCCGTAATCGCATCGATAACACTTCTCGTCTGACTGTAATAGCGCTCTCCTTCCGGCGTCAGAGTGAGCTTGCGGGTCGAGCGGTGAAGCAGCCGCGTCCCCAGATGCCTCTCGAGCGCGGCAATGTGCCGGCTGATATTCGGTTGTCCGGTTCCCAGCTCCCGAGCAACGGCGGAGAAGCTCCCGGTCTCTACCACCCGCGCAAAGCTATGCATCAGCAAGAATCTATCCATGGAGAACTGCCCCTGAGGTTATTCATTCAATTTATGCATAAATGTTATTCCAATTGGACAGACTTATCTAATCCGGAGGGGAGGAGGACACTGCCGAATAGCAATTGGGGCGTTCAGCACCTGTAGGTCGGGCAGGCAAGCCTTCCGCCAACCGGCACATTTCTAGGAGGATGAATGAAGAAGCTAGATAACAAGGTGGCGGTGATTACCGGCGGCACCTCCGGCATGGGACTGGCTACGGCAAAGCGATTCGTTGCCGAAGGGGCCTATGTATTCATCATGGGCCGCCGGCAGCACGAACTCGACGCTGCGGTCAAGGACATCGGTTCCCATGTCACGGGTGTGCAGGGCGATATCGCCAAATTGACAGATCTTGATCGGCTCTATGAGATCGTCAAATCACAGAAAGGGAATGTCGACATTGTCTTTGCCAATGCGGGTATCGGTGAGTTCGTGGCCACCGATGCCGTGAACGAGGCCCACTTCGATAAGACGTTCGACGTCAATGTCAAAGGCACGTTGTTCACTGTGCAAAAGGCGCTGCCGCTCTTCAGTGACGGCGGATCCATTATCCTCACGGGCTCAATCGCCTCCGTCAAAGGCATTCCCTCCTTAGGTGTCTACTGTGCCAGCAAGGCCGCCATCCGATCTTTTGCCCGCACGTGGACGTTAGAGCTCAAAGATCGCAAAATCCGCGCCAACGTTATTAGCCCCGGCACAATCGATACACCAATCCTGGGGCCGCTGCCGCAGGAGGCCATCGCCAAAATCGTGGCGAGCATCCCGATGGGGCGCATGGGAAGCGCGGATGAAATAGCCAAAGTGGCAGTGTTTCTCGCCTCGGATGACTCGAGTTTTGTCACCGGCATCGAATTGTTCGTCGATGGTGGTACGGCGCAGGTCTGACAGAAGTTGCGGTAATTCCCCCTATCGAAATCTGTCGTTGACCAATCGTCTCGTTTTAGTTTTGCACTAAAGGCTAGGAGCCATCTTGAAATTCTATCCGCAGTTGATTGCTCTACTCGGTATATTAGTGTCAGTGCCAGCCCTCGCTGGTATCCCCGATAGTCCTCAGCAGGTGCAGCCGCTTCCTGTGGGCGCTCGAGCACCCATCTTCTCGGCCCGCACGACAGAGGGCGCGTTGCGGACTTTTGAACCCGACAGCTACAAGAAGCCCCTGGTCGTGATCTTCTATCGAGGCGGTTGGTGTCCGTACTGCAATGCGCAACTGAGCGACCTGCATCTCGTCGAGCCGAAGCTGCGAAAAAGCGGCTTTGAAATCGTATTCTTGAGCAGCGATCGACCCGAATTGTTGTACAGCAGTCTCAAGGCGACCGATATCCACTACACGTTGCTATCAGACAATCGCCTGGAAGCGGCAAAATCCTTTCACATTGCTTATCACGTGGATGACGCAACGATTGCTAAAATGCGGGAATACGGCGAGGATCTTGAAGTCTCGACCGGCACCAAACAACACGAATTGCCGGTCCCATCAGTATTTATAATCGACACGTCGGGCATCATTCGTTTCGTGTATTCGAATCCTGACTATAAGGTGCGCTTGGGCGCCGATGAGACTTTGGACGGCAGCGCAGCCTCTGGTGACGATCAAGTGAACATGACTCGTTCCGCGCGGAGCATGAGCTATGACTAATGAACCCGCTTATACACCACCCAAAGTCTGGACTTGGGCCAAAGAGAACGGCGGACAGTTCGCGAACATCAATCGCCCGATTGCCGGACCGACGCACGAAAAAGAGCTGCCTGTGGGGCGTCACCCGCTGCAGCTCTATTCGTTGGCGACGCCCAATGGTGTCAAAGTTACGGTGATGCTGGAGGAGCTGCTGGCGCGCGGTCACGCGGGTGCGGAGTACGACGCCTGGCTGATCAACATCCGCGAGGGGGGATCAATTCGGCTCAGGTTTCCTGGGCGTGAATCCAAACTCGAAGATTCCTGCCCTGATGGATCGCAGCGGGGAGATCCCCATTCGCGTGTTCGAATCGGCCGCGATACTGATTCACCTGGCCGAGAAATTCAGCGCTTTCCTTCCCGAAGAGCCCGCGCCGCGGGCGGAGTGCTTATCGTGGCTGATGTGGCAAATGGGCTCGGCACCCTATCTCGGCGGCGGCTTCGGCCACTTCTATGCCTTTGCACCGATCAAGATTGAATACGCCATCGACCGCTTTGCCATGGAAGTGAAGAGACAGATGGACGTGTTAGACCGGCGCTTGGCAGACAACGAGTACCTGGTTGGCTCGCAGTACACCATCGCCGATATGGCGGTATGGCCCTGGTACGGCGCGCTCGCCAAGGGTTTGATGTACGAGGCCGGCGAGTTCCTGCAGGTTGGTACCTACAAGAATCTCCAGCGCTGGACCGACATGATCGCAGCTCGACCGACCGTCCAGCGCGGGCGGATGGTGAACCGCATCTTTGGCGATCCGGTGAGCCAGCTGCGCGAGCGACACGAGGCGAGCGACTTCGACACCAAAGACAAGAATCAAGCCGCGGCGGCAGGGTAAAGGACGACACTTGCGGGTCGGCAACTCCAGCGTCAACGCAATTCAATTGCGGCGCTTCCGACAATCGGCCCCTGACCATCGCGCTGCAAGAGAACGGCGACTCGGGTCGCGTCGGCGGGAAAGGATTCCACCGATGCTCGAAACTCTCCCGCGTGACCACTCCATGTGCCAATCGAGCGAAATTGCCGAACGATATTAAATTCCTGAAGCGTCCTTCCGGAATTCTCGCCGCGGCCGACTGGCGTGGAGGCTTGCGGCAAATACGCGGCGACGAAGACTTGGTAGGTTTTGTGATCGGGGCGTTCAGGCACCCCGACGGTAAGTACGCCGTCAGATACTGAAAGCCTCAGCGGCACGGTCTCCCCGATTGGACCGGCTAATGCGTCCAGAATTCGCCGTTTATCCGATCCAACGAAGCTGCTGCGACCGTCAACCACCGCTTGCGGAGTAAAGGCGGAGGAAAGTCCCAGTGATTCAACGTATCGTCGCTGACGCTCAACGGCATTTGGTATCGAATAATGGTCGCGCCAGCCGATACTGTCCCAATAGTCCACGTGAAAGGCCAACGCGACAACATTCGGCATCGAGGAAAGTTCGCCCAACACGCGGTCCGCCGGCGGGCAGGAGCTACAGCCTTGAGAAGTATATAGTTCAACGACGCTGGACCCGCGCGATGGATTCGTTTGCGCTCGCAGTGCTGTTGCCGATCCGACCAGCACTGTTAGACCCAGAATACCTAAATATGAGACCCGTTTAGCAAAGTGTGACATGGCTTGGTTCTCGACGCACTACAACCTTTTGTCGGCCGTCAAAAAGCCGATCGGCCTCGACGGATCCTAGGATTCAGACATGGACTCTGCCACGCCTGTCATACAGAAGCAGACCGCGGTTCAAGGAAATTGATTGCAGCGACTGTACCGTTGATTTCCGCGCCAAAAGTGCCGGTACTTTATCCGTTAAAACGTGGGAGAAAATGCCGGGCACACCCGTAACTTGCTGAATACAATGGCCGAGCACAGCACGGCCTGAAGCACGCGTGAGCCGCGGTCTGTCCGTGTGCGAGCGCAGTGCATCAAGCGCCGCGAGCGCCGCGGGGTCTTGAAAAAATCTCCAGATCGATTTAAATGCGCTGAGTGGGGATGCTTTCAACAGGAGG
The DNA here is from genome assembly GCA_963782865.1 of uncultured Gammaproteobacteria bacterium. Lineage (GTDB taxonomy): Bacteria > Pseudomonadota > Gammaproteobacteria > Steroidobacterales > Steroidobacteraceae > Bog-1198. Next base: position 320,439 of record CAWALS010000013.1, read on the forward strand.
CAAAGACTATGAACGTTCGTGATTTGATTCCTGGGTCCCGAAACGATCGCGATGTCAGCCGTAGCGCCCGATCGGAATCGCTGAATCCGATGGTGAGTCTGCATCGAGAGATGAATCGGCTGTTCGACAACATGTTTCGCGGTTTCGATGATGCAAGGATGTGGGGAGGCCGCCAAGTTGAGTGGCCAAGAATTGACGTCGAGGAAACCGACAAGAACTACCGCGTCACCGCCGAGCTGCCCGGCTTGGACGAGAAGGACGTCGAAGTCCTACTCCAAGACGGCATGCTGACCATCCGTGGCGAGAAAAAACTGGAGAACGAGTCGCAAGATCGAACCTTTAGCGAGCGATTTTACGGCCGCTTTGAGCGCCAACTGTCTCTGGACCGGGACGTCGACCAGGAGGGTGCCAATGCCGCGTTCAAAAATGGAGTCCTGACCGTGACGATTCCAAGATCGGCTCAGGCGGTGGAACGCAGGAAGCGAATACCCATCAACGCGGCGGGCAAGGCACACTGACTGCCACAGTGGCGTGCGGAATTGCGGCCCCGCACGCCACGGAGCTTTAGGGCTACTGTTTGGCCGGTTCTGGGCTCGGATTCGATTGCGGCGCAGATCCCGGCGGAACACTCGGGTTGGTATTCGGCGTGTTCGGCGGCATGGGATTCGATGGCGCGGGGGTGGGCACTGCCGGCGGCGGATTCGGTATCGACGGCGATGCCGGCGGCGACGTGTGCTGGGTACAACCTGCCGCGATCGCACTCAGCGCAATGGCGGTGAAAATTAAGGTCGATCTGGTCGCATTCATATTGCGCTCCTGTATGCAGAAAAATGCACGCTGACTATCACATGCTGACTATCAGCCGGCGCTGACTCCGGCGTTGGCTGCGATCGCTTGAATCTTCTTCAAGTGCGCCTCCAGCGTCGGCAAGGTGGCACTGGCGAATGCTTTCGCATCGGGGTCGCGGCCGGATGCCGCCTCCTTTTTGAATTCGGCGATATCCTCTTCATGATCCTTGATCATTCCTTTGATGTAGGACTTGTCGAAGGACTGCCCGGAAAGGACTTGAAGCTTGGACTTCGCCTCCATCTCGGCAACGCTCGGGTTGGCGGGCAACGTGATATTTTTTGATTGTGCCAGGGCCTTCAGCTTTTCGTTGGCCGCCGAATGATCCTTGACCATCTGCGCGCCGAAATCCTTCACGCTCGGGCTTTGGGCTTTTTGCTGCGCCAAGTTCCCCATAGCCACCTCCGCCATACCGCCTTCCGCCGCGTCTCTATAAAACTTCGCGTCGGGGATCTCCGCGGACCATGCGGCGAACGGAAGCAGAAAAACCAACGATGCTGTGAAATATTTCATACGACCCTCCTAGAATGGAACTCTGGTTTCCGAATGCCAAAGTGCACGTTCCGAGGCTTGTTTCGCATAGCCAAGATTCCCGCCTGCACGTAGGAAAACAGGAACTTTTGCATTAGGGAAAAATCGGCGTTTTGCCGCGGCGCGCGGCTGTAACTTCTACAACCGCGGCCGAATCACTTCTTCTATCAGCAAGCCGCAAGCGACGCTTAAGGTTTGACCGGCAAGGATCGCCGTGATATTCGTGCCGGACAGTGGTCTGCCATGAGGAACGGAACATGCTCGTGCCGCCGTTCGATCCGCCGAAATTCAACCAACACTACGATGGCGCGTATAGCGATGAAGCGATCGCGTGGCGCCACCTATGTGCCGTTGACAAGGTCTCGAATATTCAAGCATTGCTAGGCGCCGAAAACGTCGAATCGGTTCTGGAAATTGGCTGCGGAACCGGCGCAGTACTTTCGGAGCTGCGCAACCGAGGGATCGGCACGCGTCATCATGGCATCGACCTCTCCGAGCCCGACACGCATGTCGATCCTGGGGCCAGAGATTTGTCGCTGTTGGAATACGACGGGGAAACCATTCCATTTCCAAACGGCAGTTTCGATTTCGCGTACGCTAGTCACGTAGTCGAGCATGTGCTCAATCCGCGCGGGTTCATCCGGGAAATCTCCCGCGTCGCCAAACGGCTGGTTTACCTGGAGGTTCCGTGCGAATTGCACGCTCGGACCAAGCATTCGGACATGCAGACCACCTTGAATATCGGGCACATCAATTCGTACTCGCCGGAATCGTTTTCGATGCTGTGTCAAACTGCGGACCTGAAAATTCTCAATAGCCGATTGTTCGATCACAGCCTTGGCGTACACGCATTTCACAGTTCCTTTGCCAAGGCGAGGCTAAAAATGAAAGTTCGCAGGGCGCTGCTGGCCGCCAATCCGATCTTTGCGTCGCGAATATTTACCTATCACTTTGGGGTTCTGTGCGCGCCGGCGGCAACGGCCTCATGAGCACGCCGAGCGCCGTTGCCTCGGCCAATTGACGCAAACTATGTTTGCGAGCCGCGAATAGCCAGCGCCGGCGGGACCTGCGCCGCGCGCATGGCCGGCCAAAGTACCGCAATCTGGCCGAGCAACAGCATCGCCATTGCGCTGCCAATGACGTAGGCGGGATCCAGGCGCACCATTTCGAAGCGGCCAATCAACCATAGGTTCAGGGCGATGGACAAGAGGATGCCGACCAACACGCCGCTCAAGGCGATGAGAAGGTTCTCCTTCTGGAAAAGCCTGAGGATCGCCAGCCGGGTCGCGCCGAGGGCACGCCGAATGCCGATCTGCCGGCGCCGCTCCGCCACCCAATAGCTGGTCAAACCCGCCATTCCGAATGCGGTGACGGCCACCAAAATGACGGCAACGGCGCCCAGTATCAGCGTCAGGCCGCGGTTGCTGCGATACGCTCTTGCGCGCACCTCGCCCATCGACCGGCCGCTGATGATGCGGATTCCATTGATGCCTTCGAGTTTGCTTTGCGCGGCTTTCATAACATCGTTAAGGCTCGCGGATTTCGTGCGCACAACATAGGTGGATGAATCACCCAGCGGACGGAACGGTGCCAGCACGGAATTCTCGGTAAAGGTGCTCATAAAACCGGTCGCGGCGACAAACGGTCCCTGCAGCCGATCGATGATGCCGATAATCGGCGACGGATCCTTGGTTTCGGTGTAGATCGATTTACCCAGGGCGTCCCCCCGAGGGAACAATCGCTGCGCGAGAGACCGCGTGATGATGATGCCGGTAGCGGGCGGAGCGCTGCTGCCGTCGCGATCGAGGATCTCCGAGGCGGTGAAATTGCGTCCCGCAATGAGTTTTACACCGAGCGTGTCGAGCGCGTGCCCGTCAACAAAATAATACGATATGTGCGCAGAAGCCGTTTTTTGCTCCGGTTGCAGATCGGCGCTCATCGACCAACCCCCGCCTTCGAGCGGAAAGGAATTGGTCGCGTAGGCGTCCGCCACACCCGCCAGGGAGCGCAGCAACGCAAGATCAGATGACTGCAGCGCCGCGTAACTCGGCGGTTTGTCGACACTCGTCGCGTAGATGAAGAAAATGTGGGCTTCGTCGATGCCGGTCAATCGCGCGCTCCATGACAGACGATTCACGATGAGTGCCGTGGCGTTCGAGAGAATTGCCAGGGTGACGGCAATTTGCACCGCAATGAGTACTGCGCCGGATTTCTTCCGGTAGATGGCAAAACGCGCGGCGCGGGACTTCAAATCGGCTACTCGGACTTCTGGCTACTCGGACTTCAATTGCAAAGCAGGTTCGACGTGCGCGGCTCGCCAAGTTGGATACAAGCCGGCGCCAAGCGTTGCGGCAATCGCCAATGACACTTCGATGCCGATCGCATTTGCATTCCAATACGTCAGTGCCCCGAAGTCATCGGCCAGCGCGGCACGCATGGCAAGCAGCCCCAATAGGGTCAGCAGCAGGCCGAGGATGGCGCCGCAGACGCCGATGACCGTGGTTTCCACGAGGCATTGGCCAATGATGGCCGAGCGACTGGCCCCGAGCGCACGCCGCACGCTGATATCCTGTGTCCGGCCGATGATCCTCGCGAGCATCAGCCCCATGGCATTCATCAGGCAGACGAACAGGAATCCGAAGGAAGCGAATACCAGAAGGCCCAGCTCATTGGGAACGATGCGGCGATATTGGAGCCATTGCATCACGTCGCGAATTTGGGTGTGGGGCGGCCAGTGAAAGCGGCCGGTTCGCTGCTGGTCGGCGGCATAATTGTTCAAGACAGTCTGGTATTTTGCGACATCGGACGCGCTCGGCAATTCCACCCATAGCTGAATCCAAAGGCATTCCGATCGAAGTCGAACCTCAAAACTGGCGGTGGTGGTCTCCTGACAACTCATGCCGGAAGCCGTCGGGGCCTGCGCCTTGATTGCGCGGGTAAATGGCACGAATATCTCATCGATCTGCCCGTAGGGACGAATGTGCAGATTGTAGAACCGCGGCACCAAAGGCCAATTGTCCAGAACGCCAACGACGCGGTAGCTGGCACCCTCCAGAATGAAAGTTTTGCCGATGCTGTTGGCGCCCGCGAAAAACTGATCGTTCAGTTTTCGGGAAATGACAACCACCGGGTTGCCGTCTTGATCGTCCGCGCGCAACCAAGGGCCCCCAAATTCAAAGGGTGCATCGAACATCGCAAAGAAATCGGAGTCGACCGCAGGAACGACGACTTCGATCGGCTTTAGTTTCGGATCCGCGGGCCGTGCATTGAAAAAGGTCGAGTAAATCCGCGTTTGGCGCTGCGCCGCGTGCAGATTCTCGAGCGCCGTCACATCGATGTAGCTCATGTTCTCATCAAGCCCATCCGGGTTTCGTTCGCCGCGTTTGTCGGGTCCCCAGCTGTCGATCTGCACCATGAATAGTTGCCGCGATTTCGCGGGAATGGGATCTCCCGACATTGCCCGCGAGACGGCAAGCGAGGTCATCGACGTGCCGATCCCGAAACCGATCGCGGCGATCATCAAGCCGGTGAGCACGGGGTTGCGTTTAAGACTTCGCAGCGCTAGATCGAGGTAGTAGCTGAACACGCAAGTCCCATATTCATGTAGGGGAACATGCTATGTAGGGCGCGTCAATTCCACAAGAGCTTCCGCCGGCCGGCCGCACCTAAAAAAAAAGGGCGGCCCTCGGGCCGCCCTTGCTCATGCCAAGCAGCGGGAAGGGATTTCAGCGGCCGCTGTCGCCGTCATGGTCGTGGCCGAAATCGAACAGATCGAAGAGATCGCCGATGGCGGGGCTGTTCTTCGGCACGTAAGGATCGCTCTCATCGGCGCGCGGATTGGGTAAATTGTCGCGGCTGCGGCGCGTGAGCGGATTCAGATCCCAGTTGCGCTCGATGAATTTCAAAATCGAAACATGATCCGTGTAGCTGTGGCTGATGTGGCCGCCCTTGCTGAAGGGCGATACCGCGATCAGAGGAATGCGCGGGCCATCGCCAAAGAAATCGAGCGGTTGAATGTAGCCGGAGTCGTAAAAGCCGCCGCCTTCATCCACGGTGATGAACAACACCGTGCTCGCGAACAGCTCCGGGTTGGCGGTGAGGTGATCCATGATTTTCTTCGCCATCCCTTCAAACAAATCGAACTTCGACGAAGCGGGATGACCGTCGAGAAGGCCATCCGGCTTGACGAACGACACGGCGGGCAGGCTGCCGCTGTCCACGGCGGCGAAGAAGTCGGTGGCATCCTTGATGTGCGCCGCGCGCTGCGCCGCATCGCCCATGATGGCGTTGGCGTAGGACTCGAAGTTGCAGATGTTGCAGTAGGCCGCGCCGATCAGGATGGTGGGGTCGGTGGTAGTCACGCCCTGCTCCTCCAGCCGCGTGAGCTTCACCGCCGCGTTGTACGCGCCGCCATAGTAGGCCCAGGAGATACCCTTCTCGTTGAGGGATTCGCCGATGGTGCGCACGTTGGTCGGCGGGACCGAAGCGCCGCGGGCAATTCCCGCCACATCGAGCGTGCCGTCCGGCAAAAAGCCCGGACTGTCGTTATTCACCATGTAGAAGCGGCTTGCTTCGCAGTTGGGCTTTGGATCGTAGGGCAGCGATTCCAAGTAGTCGCGGATGGGCTTGATTCCCGGCTGCGTCGGATCGGCACACTTTGCAAAGTTGCCGTCGAAGCCAATGTCCACGGTGTACTGATCATCCGAGCCGGGCAGCGGATTGGGATTCGCAATGTGCGAGGGCGGAGTCGTGGGCGTGCCATTGCCGTCGCTCCAGAAAATGGCATCGCCGGTGCCCAGCATCACGTGATTCGCGCCCGTGCCGCCCATCACCGCTTGATGGTAGTTATCGCTCATCGAATATTCATCGGCGAGCTGTTTCAGAACGGGCACGTCCCCCTTCTGCATGTTGTAGAACGCCATCGAGTTTCCGCCGCCATTGTCATCCACCTGGTTGGCAATGGGGAAGCTGAAGGGATCGGTCTCGCTGGTGTAGTTGCTGATGACGAAAGGATAAAGATCGCTGAGGCAGCCGGAGGGGTTGTGGCGCGTCGCGTTGCGCACATTGCAATCCGATTGCTGCCACATCTCGAACAGCCGGTGCGTGGTGTCGCCGGTGTAGGAGTCATAGGGAAGACTGGCTCCTTCGAGCGGAAACGGGCCGCCCGGCAGCGCATTGAAATTTTGAATGCGCGAATCAAAATCGGGCAGCTCCGCGGTCTGCGCGGCGCCGGACGCTCCGGTGGTCAGCAAATGTAAATCCGCAGTTTCCAGCGACGGCTCGATGGCTCCGAGCAGGGTCAGCGGCGTCGCAGCCGGGAACGGCGGAGGCTCGCCGGTGGCGGGACTCGGCGAGAAATTCAAGGTCGGCTCGGGCAGCGTTTGGTACGGCGCCTTCTCTTGATCATTCAGGCTGATGAAAAATTGCGTGTTGAAGGGGGCGATGGCTTGGAACTGCGCGGCCCTGGAAAAATTCCAGCCGGGCGAGCCGTCCGCATTGATGATGCCTTCCGAGAGCAGATTCTTGACCGAGTCGCGACCCTTCGGTACATAGGTGGCGAACAGATGGTCGAAGGTGCGATTCTCGCCAATCAGTACGATGACGTGTTTGATCGGCGATTGCGTGCGGACCTGTTGGTTCGCCGCTGCATTCGCCACAGTCATACCGAGCGCCAGCTGCGCAACCGCGATGCCCGTCAAGCCGAGGCGCATCACACCGACCGTTCGTGCCAAACCATTTCTCGAGCGCATAAAGATTCCCCCATATTTAAGTTGCTGGAATTGGAGGCTTTGTAGCGCAGCGTTATTGCACGCGTGTGTTCGTTTGATTTCAGTACAAGTTATGCGTGTGGAGTTCCATGCCGCGGTCGCGCAGCTGTCCTACAAGTGCGACCTTTGGTAAAAATTACAGCGCTGCGTTCATCGCGGCAGCGCGTTCATCGCGGCAGCGGTTTCATCGCGGCAGCGCGTTCATCGCGGCAGCGCGTTCATCACGGCAGCGCGTAGGCAATCAAGTAGTCACCGCGGTCGCTCATGTCTTTGTAGCCGCCTGCCGCAATGACCAGATATTGCCGCCCGTCGATGGCGTAGGTCATCGGTGTGGCCTGGCCGCCGGCCGGCAGAGTTGCGGTCCACAATAATTTGCCGCTGTCCGTATCGAAGGCGCGCAGCCGATCATCCAAGCTTGCCGCAATGAAAATGAGGCCGCCCGCGGTGACGATGGGGCCGCCGAGACCCGGCATGCCGAGGTTCAGATGAATCCCCGGCGTGTCGCCCAAGGGAATCTGCCATTTGATGACACCGCGCTGCATGTCGACCGCGGCAAGCGTGCCCCATGGCGGCTTGACGCACGGGATACCGAAGCCCGACGTGAACGACTTACGGCGCATGCCGTAAGGCGTGCCCAGCTGCCGCGCGAACTCAAAGTCCTGGTACTCCTCGGAGGCGCGTTGTGCGGCCAGTTCCGCGCGCGGAATCAGCGCCACGACAAAGGGTAAGTTCATGGTATTGGCCACGGCGAGTTGACGCTGCGGATCGAAAGCGATGCCGCCCCAATTGGAGCCGCCGGCATTGCCCGGCTGCATCAGCGAGTCTTTCAGCGCGGGCGGCTGGAACATACCCTCAGAGCGATAGGCCTCGATACGCTTGCGGCAGGCGCGGGTGTCGAACCAGGCAACGCCCCAGGCATCATCAGGCGTGATCTTCGACTGGCGCACCAACGCCGGCGGCGCGGTGGGGTAAGGTTGCGTGGGCGAAGGATGTTCGCCCGGAACCGCGTCTTGCGGCACTGCTCTTTCCACGATCGGGAACAGCGGCACGCCGGTGTCGCGATCGAAGGTGAACAGAAAGCCGGTCTTGGTGGCCTGAATCACCGCCGGCACGGATTTGCCATCGTGCTGGATGTTCGCCAGGGTCGGCTGCGAGCCCACGTCGTAGTCCCACAAATCGTGGTGCACGAGCTGCTGACCCCATTTGAGCTTGCCGCTGTCGCCGTCCAGCGCGACGATGGAATTCGCCCAGCGATTATCCCCCAGGCGCGCGCCGCCAAAAAAATCCGGGCTGGCCGAGCCGGTCGGCACGAACACCAAGTGGCGCTCGGTATCCACCGACAGCGGCGCCCACGCATTGGCCGCGCTGGCGTTGCCAACCGCGCCGGCGTTGCCAACCGCGGCTGAATCCCACTCCTTATATACCGGGTTGTCGGGGTCTCGCGGTATCGGATCCCAGCTCCATATCAATCGGCCGCTGCGCGCATCGAAGGCGCGCACCGTCCCGAGCTCTTCGAGCACCGCGCGATTATCGCCAATCGAGGAGCCTACGATCACCTTGCCGTCCAGAATCGCCGGCGGCGAAGTCACCAGATAGTTGCGCCACTCATCGCCCTGCTGGAATTGGGAACGAATGTCCTTGAGCAAATTGACCGCACCCTGCTCGCCAAAATCGGCGCAGGGCTTGCCGGTCGCGGCATCGAGCGCCAGCAGCCGGCCATCCAGCGTGGGCGCGAATATGCGCGCGTGGCATGGCGCCGCGGGCGCGCTCTCTGCATCCACCCAGAGCGATACGCCGCGCGAGACGCCGTCGGAATAGTGCAGGTCCTTGCGGCTTTGGGAGTCATGACGCCAGCGCAGCTGCCCGCTGGCCGCGCTCACCGCAATCACATCCGTGCTGCTGGTCGTCAGATACAGCGTGCCGTCATAGAGGATCGGCGTCGCCTCAAAGGCGGAGCGGCGCCAGTCCTTGACGCCTTGGCCGAGTTCACCGGTGCGAAATATCCAGGCGACCTTGAGGTCGCCCACGTTCTGCGCCGTAATCTGCGCCAGCGATGAATAGCGGGAACCGCCGGGATCTCCGCCGTAAGCGGGCCAGCCGAGCTCGGGGGCGCAATACACGGAAGTCGACACCGCTGCCAAAATCAACAGCCCGATAAGGCGCATGGAACATCTCCGCTACTTCAGTAGCTGGATCGTACTGGCTGGCCTCAAGGCTTGCCACGCGCCTGGGACGGCAGGCAGCGCGCGGTGTCGAGCGGGACTTTGACCGGTGCCAGCGGCGATCGGTCTGGATCCAGGCGTGCAACGCCACCGCGACCAGCACAATGGGCAAGCCGACAAGAACATTGACGGAAAACGTTTCGCTGCCCAGCCACCAGCCGACAATGAGCGCCACAGGAGGATTGACATAGGCATAGGTTGCGGCAAGCGACGCCGATACGCGCTCGACCACGAACCGATACGCCGAAAACGCGACCAAGGATCCGAATATCACCAGGTATCCCCATGCCCACCAGACATGCGCAGCATGACGGGATCGTCCAGTGTTCGCCCAACGCCGCGCTTATGCACAAACCCATCAGGCCTGCGGTCAGCATCTCCGCGCCGAATCCGGTCGGACCATGCGGAATATCCAATCGACGGGAAAGCACCGTACCCAGGGACCACGATATGGTGCCGAACAATATGAGCGAGGTTCCAAGCATGCTTCCTTGCAGATCGCGCCCCAAGAGCATGATGGCCGCGCCCGCGCCGCCGAGCGCAATGGCGCTCCATTCAGCCCGTCGCGGCCAGTGCCCGAATGCGCCGGACCACAATGCGGTCGCCAGCGGCATGACGCTGATCAGCGCCACGGTGGCGCCGGAGCTCACCCAGTGCTCGGCGATCGACACGGCGCCGTTGCCGACAACGAGCAGCAGAAATCCCACCACCGCCGCGCCGCCCCACTGCTTCGCCGTCGGCGCCGGCGCGCCGCGCAGCGCTTGCCAGCCCAGCAGCAGCACTCCCGCAACTGTGAATCGCGTTCCGACCAGGAAGAACGGCGCGAACCCTTCGATCGCGACCTTGATGGCGAAGTAGGTCGTGCCCCATACGATGTAGACGGCGAGCAGACAGCCGCCGATCAGCCAGGCGGTTGGTTTTACAGCGGCGGAATGCTCGAGGTTGGAGGGCATAGAAGACGAATCCTACTGGTCTTACGGGACCTGCGCTTTAGCTTATCTAACGGCGGTCTAAGTTTTGCTAATGATGGCTGACATAGCTTTGTCAGAATTTCTGTTCCGGCTTCATGGCAAAGGCGAACACGGCGCCCACGACCATCAATCCCATCGATCCGATGAAGGGCCAGTCCCAGTTCCCCGTGACATCGATGATCCGCCCGCCTACCACGGGACTCAAAATCGCCGCGAGCGCCGAGCCCATGTTCATGAAGCCACTGGCGGTGCCGGAATACTTCGGCGCGATGTCCATCGGAATGGCCCACATCGGACCGATCGTCAGCTCCGCGAAGAAAAATCCCAAGCTTAAAGCGATGGCGGCAACGGTCGAGTCATGGACGAATAATATCGGCAGCAGCGAGGCGAGCGCCGCCAAATTACACACCGCCACCATGTAGCTGCGCGCCTTGGTGCGGCTCCCCGTGCGCATCAGCAGCCAGTCGGTGATATGGCCGCCGAGCGAATCGCCCAGCACGCCGGCAAAGAAAACCCCCGACGCGAACACGGCGGAGTGCTGCAAATTCATGTGATAGTTGTGCAGAAAGTACTGCGGTATCCAAGTCAGGAACAGCCACAGCGTCCAGCCATAACAGAAGTACACCAGCGTAACCGGCAGCATGCGTTTGATGAGCGCCAGCCACGGCACGGCCGGCGTTTCCTTGACGCCGACATACGCGGGCAGGAGGTCGATCTCCTTCGAGCTGATGCCGGCATGATCGCGCGGGTCATCGCGGAAGTACCAGCCCCAGACGATGGCCCAGGCCAAGCTCAGCAGCCCGAGCACGATGAATGCGCCGCGCCAGCTCAAAGCCAGCATGAGCCAGGTCACGATGGGCGGCGTAATGGCGTTGCCGATTCTCGAGAAGGCGTGGGTGATGCCTTGGGCAAATCCCCTGCGATTGGCAGCAGTCCAGTTCGACAGCGCACGCGTCGCCGTTGGAAAAGTCGCGCCTTCGCCGAAACCGAGCAGCACGCGCGCGGCCAGCAAGGAGACAAGGCCCGTGGACAGCCCGCTGAGCACGGTCGCGCCGGCCCAAACTGCCGAGCAAATGGCGAGCGTACGGCGCGGGCCGAATCGATCCCCGACCCAGCCGCCGACGACTTGAAAAATCAGGTACGGATAAGCGAACGCAGAGAACACCAAACCGACCTGCGTATTGGAAAGGTGGAAATCCTTGCTGAATTCGATCGCCGCGGTGCTCACATTGACGCGATCGACGTAGGTGATGAAATACATCGCGCACAGCAAGCCCAGCACGCGGGTGGTTGATCGAGTCAGCACATTCGCCTCCGCGGCGCACGCTCAAGTTTTCAGGGCAGCGAGCAGCGCCTGCTCGAAAGCGCTCACCGCGGCGCGGTTGCCGTCGGCTCGCGTCGCGGCTTGACGGATCGAGTCGCGCCGCGCGGCCCGTCGGCCAGCGTCGCGGGACTCCTCTGCCCGCTGAGCGGCGATTTGCACATACTGGTCGGCGGATGAGGCGATTCCGTCCGTCATGCCGATCTGCCGCAGCAGGCCTGCCGCCAGACGTTGACGCAGAAATTCTCCGTCCAAGGTAACGATGGGAATTCCACGATGAACGGCCTGCCAGGCAGTGGTATAGCCGGAAAAAGCCGGGCAATCCAAGAAAACATCCATCTCGTCCAAGAAACCGGCAAATTGGCCGCGCGACAGCCACGGCATGACGCGCAAGTGAGCGTAAGGATCGAGCCCTGCGGCGGCGAAGGCGGCCGCCAGCCGATTGCGCAGCCGCGCCGTCGCCCAATGCAGTTTTTTTGGCGCGGCCAGCCAAAATTCGCTGGGTCCGACCGCCTTGGCAATGCGGGTCAACAGCACATCGTCCGATGGATCGAACTTGATCGGCTGCTGACACAGCGCGAAGCGCACGCAATTGCCTGGCCGAGCGGGGCTGTCCCAGGGCTGAGACGCAACGGCCGCCAGCTCGGTGCAAACTCCGGTTCCCGGCAAACGCAGGAGCTTTTCGCGGTAATGCTGCTCGGCTCCCGTCCCTTCCAGAAGCTCTCCTGAGACGAACAAATCGATGGCGGGTAATCCGGTGGTCACCGGATGCCCCCAACCGGCAACCTGCAGCGGCGCCAAGCGCAACGCCGCGAGCGCGCAGGTGGCGGGATCCATGCCCACTTCAGGATAGAACATCACGTCGGGCCGATCGCGTGCGACTTCATCGAGCCACGCGCGTGTCGAGCGAGGGCCTTGCACGAAGCGATCGACACGGCCCTGTGCCCAGATTGTTTCTGCGTCGATGATCGCGCCGGTGTGATACAGAACGAGGTCGAACCGCCGCCGATCCAGATGAGCCAGGATTCCCCGCAGCACCACGTCCCACACCGGGTGTTGCCGCACCTGGCCGCTCACCACAGCGATGCGAACACGCTCTCGCGGCGGGCGGACGGTCGCCGTTGCGGCGATTCCCGGCTGCCAATGAGCCGCCGCCTCGGCGCAGATCAAGTCGCCGTAGCGCGAAAGCAGGGCCGTGATATCGACAGGCCGGTACGCCAAATAAAACGGCTGGCTGCCGCCCACCGACTTTCCCAGCTTTCCCGGATTGGCGCGGCTCCAAGCGGTCAGCTCCTGCAGCGAGCGCGCGAATTTTTCTGCGGCGCCGAGGCTGTCGGCATGGGTATCGGCAAACACGGGGATCAGCGCGCTCGCCAGGCCCAATCTTGCTTCCGTATTGTCCGGATCGATAAGCAGGGCGCGCTGGTAGGCGGCGGCGGCTTCGGCCGACTGGCCTTGTTCCCTGAGTGCATTGCCAAGGTTGATGTGCGCCTCGGCGTAGGCCGGCTTGAGAGTCAGCGCGCGCCGATAGGAGGCCACGGCGGCATCGACGTTGCCCTGCTCCAGCAGCACGAGGCCGAGGTTGTTGTGAGCCTCGGCGTAGTCCGGCTTGTGACTCAGCGCCCGTTCATGGGAAGCCAGCGCCTCCGCGTACTTGCCCTGAGCCAGCAGCACATTGCCTAAATTGCTGTGCACCTCGGCAAAATCCGGCCGGTAGCGAAGTGCCCGGCCGTAGCTGGCCACCGCCTCCTCGAGCTTGCCCTGCGCCTGCAGGGTATTGCCGAGGTTGCCGAGCGCCTCGGCATAATCCGGCTTATGGCTCAATGCCCGCCGATAGGAGGCCGCCGCCTCCTCCAACTTGCCTTGCAGCTGCAGCACCAGCCCCAAATTGAACAGCGCCCCGACGTGATTCGGTTTATGGGCCAACGCCCCCGCGTAGGAGGCCGCCGCCTCCTGCAACTTGCCCTGCGCCTTGAGCGCGTTGCCCAGGTTGTTGTGGTAGGCGGGAACGCGGGCATTCTCCACGATGGCTCTGCCGATCAGGTCGACCGCCACGTCATTGCGGCCGAACTGGTGGGCAAGCAGGCCCAGGAAATGCAGGGCATCTGCATGGCGGGGATCGAGTTTCAGAATCTGCAGATAAAGCCGCTCCGCTTCATTCAGCCGTCCGGCCTGATGATGGCTCAGCGCGGCGGTGAACGCTGCGTGAATACCCGGCGATGCTTCTTGGCCCAACTCTCCCTCCCGATCGACGGCCGGTGGGCCGCTGCTGACTGCTATGCCCCGCGCAGCAAATACATTACGCGCGCGCGAACCTTGCCGTAGTTTTCTTTCAGAGCGCCCAGCAGCCCATGCTGCTCGGGCGGCAGATGCGCCAACGGGTGGCCGTGGTTGCGGAACACGTAGTGATCGAAGAAGGCCTGCCACGCTTGCCGCTCCGCCGCCGGCCGCTCGGCAATCGTGATCATGGAGAGCAGCATGCTGGTATAGGGCGCGTCCGGACCTTGACGGAAAGCATCCCACCAATAATTCACCAGCACATTGAAGGGTGCGGTCGATTCGACTTTGTGCCACCAGAGCTTCGGCAAATACAAGGCATCGCCGGGTTCAAGGTCCGCGATGAGGGCCTGCTCTTTGATCTCCTCGAAGAGAGGAAACTTATCTTTATCGGGGGCCGACGACGCCGCGAGGCTCACCGGTTGTCCGGCCATGGTGTTGTCGATCGGGCCGACATAGAGCTGGCGGATCAATTGCGGCGCAAACAGCGTGAAACGCCGGGTTCCGGCCGCCACGCACGCCAAATTGTCGACGGTGTCGTAGTGAGAGGAGACGTTCGCAGCGTGGCCCACCCAGACTCGCGGACCGATGCCGGGATGCAATAGCCGCATAGGATTCAAAGCAGCGAAACGCGGCAGGAACTCGCTGGTCGGAACTGATCCCACGTACATCGACGGCGCGCCCGGCGCGCCCACGGTTGAGACGATGGATTCGAGCGCCGCAGCGAACTTCATGCGCCGCCGTTCGAAGTTGAATCCTTTCATGTCCTCGGTATAGAAATATTTCCCCGCAATCGCCGGTGCCCCGAAAAATGCTTCGACCTCGCCGCCGGCATCCAGCGGCTCGAGGTGATCGCGCACGGCCGAGGGCGAGAGCCGCCCCGCCGCGACGATGGGCCAATCCTTGACCAGGCCGCGCAGCACCACCGGCCGGCACGGTTCCACCACTTCCGCCAAGAATTGCCCGGGGCCTTGCAGATCCAAGGCGTCAATACTGCGCGGACTCTCAGGCATGACTGTGACGCACCGGCCGCGGAATCAGGCGGCAAGAAACCGGTCGTTCTTCTTTTTCGCCAACACCGGAATCTGCTTCAGCGAGGCGATCGCCAAGTAAATCAAATGCAGATAGCCGCGGCGAAACAGTTCAATGACGGATGCGTCCGGCAGCTGCCGCAGCAGGTCTTGATTGACGGTGTACAGGTCGACGAGGTTTCGCTTGGAGCCGTCATCGAAGCCGAGAACGATGTCGACCGGTTCGAGCAGATTGAGCTTCAGCAAGGTCTCGATGAAACGCTTGGTCATTTCGATGCCGGGCTTCAATTGCTGAAACGTCTCCTTGATGCTCTCAAGATACGGGGTTGGTTCGCCCCGGTCGTTGAACAAGGCATGCCCCGTTTCGCCGCCGACGCGCGCGTGGTCAAGATCGATCGCCAACTCGTCGCCGGAGACGAAGAACGGCGCGCGCTGCAGATTCAGCGGGCGATAACCCTCGTGGCCCTTGCCCTCCTTCAAGAAAAGATTCTCCCCTTCATCGATGCCCAGCATGGCGCCGCAAAAGAACGCGCCGGTGTCGGCGTCCTTTGAAAACAAAATGGGATAGTGCGTCACCAGGTGGGAAAACTCCGTGATCACCACTTGCACGAAGCGCTGATTGTCGCCGAATTTCGCGGCGGGCTCGGCTTGAACGCGCACGGTGCGGTGGACGAGGTTGTTGAGAACCACGATGTGCGTCATTTAAATGCGCTGCAGCCCATGCTCGTGAATCTTCCGCAGCAGATCGCGATTCTTGGGCAACTGCGACCGCAGCTTCTTGGTCATGGCCGCATTTTCGCGCAGCAGTCGCGTCGCCGTCGATTCGGTATCGGCGTTATCCATGGGCCCCACTTCGGTCTTAAATCCCATGCCGTACAGGACATATTGATAGCTCGCCGCGGGAAACACTTCCTCGAGACGGTCGAACTCGTCGAAAAACCACGGCGACTGGTATTTCCACAGGTGCAACAGGTTCTTCAAACGGTCGGGGATCGACTGCGGGTCGAGATTGTCGCGCCAGAACGGTTCCTTCCTTTGAGTGAGCACGTAGTGCAATTTGAGGAAGTCGATGATGCGACCCCAGCGATAGTGATTCACATCGTTGAAACGCGCCGCCACGATGCTCATGACTTCCCGATTGGCGGGCATCTGCTCCGCAATCAATTTTGCCGACAGTTCGATGAGTACGATGGCCGAGGATTCGAGCGGCTCCAAGAAGCCCGCGGAAAGGCCGACGGCGACGCAATTGTTCTTCCAAAAGGTCTCTCGATGTCCCGACCGAATGGGGATTTTGCGCGCCACTTTGTCCTTGTGCTCGGGGCCGACGTAACGCAACAGAGTCTCGCGCGCCTGCTCCTCGCTGCTGTGCCGGCTCGAATAGACATACCCGGTACCGCGGCGCGTCGGCAAGCCGATGTCCCAAATCCAACCCGCCGCCTGCGCGGTCGAAATGGTATGCGAAGCCATGGGCGCATCGGGCGTCTCATAGGGTACCTGCAGCGCCAGCGCGGTATCGCAAAATAATACGTCGGTGCAATCCTTGAAACCGACGTTCAAGGTCTTGCCGAGCAGCAAGGATGAGAATCCACTGCAGTCGACGAACAGGTCGCCGGCGATCTCCCCTGCCTGTTTTGTGAGCACGCTCCTGATGTCGCCCGATTCGCTCTGATTCACGCTCACCACATCGGCAGGCACATGGCGCACCCCCAGCTTCTCGGTACAGTGCTTCTGCAGGAAGGGCGCGAACTTGCCGGCGTCCAGATGGTAGGCGTAGTTGGCGACGGCCTTGTATTCGGGCGTGGTGATCATTTTCGGCGCCAGTCCAGCCTCGCAGAGTTGCTCCTGAGGACAAACCGATTCGCTGAAGTTCCGGCCCTGCGAATCGTTCAACCAATGGGGCGCCAAATTCAGCTGCGTGAAGCCCTGCGGCAGCATGAGCGGATGGTAGTAGCGATCATCGTCCGCGCCCGTGGTCCAGCGGGCGAATTTAGCGCCCTGCTTGAAGGCCGCATCGCTGTGGCGAAACAGATCCGTTTCCGACACGCCCATCTTTTCAAGGGTGGCGCGCAGCGTCGGCCAGGTGCCTTCGCCCACGCCGATGATGGGAACATTGGGGGACTCGATCAGCGTGACCGAGAACCCCGCCTTCATCCGTCCTTGATGACGCGCAGCAATGATGCCGGCGGTCAGCCATCCGGCGGTGCCGCCCCCGACAATGACGACTCTTTGAACGGCTTGGGTCATGCGCAAATTATCCCACGGCCGCGGGCAAGGCTGCACAGTTTTGACTGATGAAGTCCTCATGCTTCGGCATGGCCGCGGCGCATTGCCGCACGACGCTGCGGATGTTGCTCAGATTATCCATAAGCTGGCGCGGATCCAATATGCTCACCAGCGGGTCGTCGTGTTGCGGCATGATGCTTTGGCCGACCATGACATACAGCCAACTTTGCATCGGGAAAAGCTCGTTGTCTTCACGAATCAGGCGCCCGAAGCTTTGGAACAATTCGATTCTTTCCCTCAAGCTGTCGGGCTTCTCAATGCTGCGGCAGTAGCGCCAAATCTCGCTGTCGTCGCGCTCGGTGCAGGAATAGTGCAGCACCAAAAAGTCCCGGACGCGCTCGTATTCCCCGGCGACGATCTTGTTGTAGCGATCGATGTCCGCTGTGCTGAAATGGCGATCCGGGAAATAGCTCAGCAGCAGCGCGATGCCGCGCTGGATGAAATGGATGCTGGTGGATTCGAGCGGCTCCAGAAAGCCGGCCGACAAGCCGATGGCCACGCAATTCTTGTTCCAGAAGAGCTTGCGGCGGCCGGTGGCAAATTGCAGTTTGAGCGGTTCGGCGAATGCCTTCCCTTCGATGCTCGACAAAAGCTCATCGCGTGCCTGTTCATCGCCGATGAAATTGCTGCCGTAAACGTAGCCATTGCCGATGCGGTGCTGCAAGGGAATCCGCCACTGCCACCCCGCGGCCTTCGCCGTCACTCTGGTGTAGGAAGACAGCGCCTCGGTTCGTTGGCACGGCACCGCGACCGCTCGATCGCAGGGCAGCCAGTGATTCCAATTCTCGTATCCGCTGTGCAGGGCCCCTTCTATCAACAGGCCGCGAAAGCCGGAGCAATCGATGTAAAGATCGGCTTCGATCTGTTCGCCGCTCTCCAGGGTAAGGGCGCGGATGAAGCCGTTGTCCGGCTGCAGCGCCACCGCTTGGACTTTGCCTTCCGTGCGCTCAACGCCACAGGCTTCGGCGATCGCGCGCAGGTACCGCGCAAACAGCGATGCGTCGAAGTGCAAGGCATAGGTGATCTTTTCCAACGGTGAATTCGCGGCTTGCACCGGCCGCATGAATTTCGCCGCGTAAGCCGCCGTCGCTTCCAGCGAGTATTCGTCGAGCCGGCTCGCCTTTCCCTCGCGAAAGGCCTTGAGCCAATAGGCCGAAAAAGCGACAGGCCCCACGTCGAAGCCGGTATGTCCGAAAGGATGGATGTAGCGATGCCCAACCCGCGTCCAGTCTTTGAACTCGATGCCCAATTTGAAGGTCGATTGGGTCTTGCGGACAAGGTCGTTCTCGTCGATCCCGGCCGCGCGTATGAAATGCATGATCGGCGGGATAGTAGCCTCGCCGACGCCGATGGTGCCGATTTGCTCGGACTCGATCAGGCGTACGCGCACATTCGATGCCTTGAAGAATTTCACGAGGCTTACGGCTGTCATCCAGCCCGCGGTGCCGCCGCCCACGATGACGATGCTGCGGATTGCGAGTGCGGTCATGAAGTCAGACAGCTTAGCGCAAGCACTGCGACTTTTAGCAAAATAAGCCGACCGTGGCGCGCATCACAATCAGGGCCGCCAGGAGAAGGCGGCCCTTTTTATAGCTATCACTTCGGACCGGCTCCTAGAGCTCTGCTAGAGCTTGGCGTGGACTCCGAGGGTGAACTGGCGGCCGGTATCGACGACATCGAGGGTTTGCTCGGTGAAGCGGCCATGGGTGGCGTAGACCTGATCGGTGAGGTTCAGGGCCGTGAAGTAGACGCTGAAGTGGCGGTTGATCTGGTAGCTGGTGCTGAAATCCACGTAGGTGGCGGCATTGACGAAGGTCGGTTCGATGCCGAACTGGGAGTTGTTCTGGATTTGACCGAAGCTGTTGAGGAACGAGGCCTGATGATTGATCGCAACGCGCGCCTGGAAGCCGTATTTGTCGTAGAACGGGATGAAGTTATACGAGTTGGCGAGGCCGGTGACGGCGAAGCCGGACTGACTGAGATTGTTCGGATCATAGGGCTTGTTGGTGCTGACGAAGGTGGCGTTGGTCTGGAAGCCAAAGCCGCTATCGCCGATGGTGTACTGCCAGGCCAATTCGATGCCGCGCACCTCGGCCGAGGGGCCGTTGACCTGCGAGGTGATGGAGAAAATCGCCGGCGCGCCGCCCGGCAGCGTCACGCCATTGATGCCCTGTGAAATCGTGCCGCCCACCACGAAGTTGGTCACTTCCTTCACGAAGGCATCGGCGGAGACGTAGGAGTTCTGCGCGTAGTACCACTCGGCTCCGAGATCCAAATTATCCGACAGATACGGCAGCAAAGTCGGATTGCCGCCCGTGGCATTGAGTCCGCCCACGCGCTGACCGGCCGGGACATTCAGGTCCGGCGTCAGATCGCCCAGCGGCGCGCGGGTCAAGGTGCGCGAGGCATCGAAGCGCACCTTGAGGGTATCGGTCACGAACAAACCCAGATCCAGGTTCGGCAACAGATAGCGGTAATTGCTCTCGGTGCTGATCGGGATGGGCGGGCTGGGAGTGAAGCTGTAGGCGGTATGATCGGTCGGCACGATGGTGAGCTGACCGGTCGGCAAGCTGGAGACCCCGGCCGAGGTCACGTGCGTGGACTCAAGGCGCGCCCCGAAGCTGATCTTCAAGGGCATCTCCTCGATCTTCTCGTTCAAGGACATGCTCAAATACGGCGAGACCGTGCTCTCGGTAACATCCTGGGAGGCGCCGAGGTTCTGGTACATGATGTATTTGCCCGTACACGGGGTGGCACCGCTCAAGTTGCTGCACGCGTTGACATTCATCCCCGCGCCATTCAAGCCCTGCAGGTAGTTCAAGATCGCATAGCCATTGGCGGCAATGATATTGGGCGGCAGGTTCGCGCCGTTGCCCCAGCCGTTGATGAAACCCGAGCCGGTGCTGAAGGTGCTGGAGACCAAGCCCGCCGGTAAGGGCGCGACCCCGCCGGAGCCGACGGGGGACGGGCCGTAGCCGGCGTACATCTGCCAGGTGTAGGGCAGGTCGGTAAAACTGCGCAGCGCCTCCTCATCGTGGGTGAACTGCACGCCGTACTTGAACTTCAGCTGATCGTCATGCCAGCTGCCTTCCAGCTTCAATTGGTTGATGGTGTCGGTATTCTGGTTGTAGGACTCCACCAACACGTGCGAGCCGATGTAGGCGGGGTTGGCGAAGTTCGCGGCATTGCCGCCCGGCCCAAAGCCGGTCGGATAGGGCAAGTTGTTGCCGCCGGGGACGATGATGCCGAGGCCGGTGGAGTTGGGGCCGTTGCCATAACCGATGTCCGCGTCCAAGGAGGTTTGGCCGCCGGGGTTGAGCTTGGCCACCGCGTTATAGGCATCGAACTGGTAGCTGGTGTGGGCGGTGGCATCCCACTTCACGTTGAACCCCAGGGTGTTGGTCGTGGTCACCGACTGGTTGATCTGCGCCTGAAAATCGGTGGGCGTGCCGGGCTGCGTGAAACTCGTCACGGTGCCGTCAGTCCCCTGCACCACATCGGTCAAACCGGTGTTGTTGAACCAGGCGCTGAAACCCTGCTGCTGCTGCACCAAGGTTTCCTTGGCGTAGTTATCATCGAGCGTCATCTCCAAGCCGTCCATCGGCTTGGCCTGCAGCACGAAGCGCCCGCCGACGCGCTTATCATCGGTGTGCTCCTGATAGATGCCGTAGTCCTGGATGAACCAATCATTCAGGGTCGGCGCGGGGCTGGTGGCTGAGCCGGGGGGCACGGCACAGGTCGCGCCCTTCAACTGGCAGGGCAGCAAGCCCCCGCCCGCGGCCGGGTTGCCGCCCTCCCAACCTTGAATGTTGATGTGATTGGCGCGCACCTTGGTGTCCGCATAGCCGGCATCGACCAACACACCGAAGCGATCGTCCGCGAAGGTGTTGCTGAACAGCAGGCTCGCATTTGGCGTCACCTTGTTCTCGCCGCTCGAATCGCTGCCCGAGAGCGAACCGGCCAATTGCATGCCCGGATGATCGAAGGGCTTCGGGTACTTGATGTTCACCGTCGCGCCGATCGCGCCGCTCGAGAGGGTCGCATCCGGGGTCTTCAGCACATCCACCTGACTGACGAACTCCGAACCGATCGAACCGAAATCAAAGCCGCGCGTGGTGTTGCCGATCGCGGTCGGCACCTGGCGGCCATCGAACAGCGTCTCATTGAACTGCGGACCAAAGCCGCGCACCGTGATTTGCGTCGGATCCCCGATGGTCGAAGTCCCGCCCGTGCCGGTCAGCGTCGTGGCCGCGCGCGTCACCGTGACACCGGGAACTCGCTCCATCGAGGCGGCGAGGTTCGAATCGGGAAACTTGCCGATGTCCTCCGCTGAAATCGCATCCACGATGCCGACCGACTCTTTCTTGATGTCCAAACTCTTCTGCAACGAGGCACGAATCCCGGTCACCACGATCTCGGTCAGATCGCTGTCCGAGCTGGTGTCGGCGGCGGCGGCCGCATTGGCCGGCGTTGTCAGCGCTGTCAACGAGAGCGTCGACACGCCCCCCAAACAAATCGCGTGCACCGTGCGGCGTAGATAATCATTCGATGCTGTATTTTTCATTTAATCCCCATCTCGGTTCATGTCCGTTTCTTATTGATAGTTAGCCGCAGCCAATCGGCCTTGTGCCTACTCGTCGAAGAAGATTCGCCTGCGCATGAGGATTCGTCTCAACCGTGGATAGCAACAGTCGTTGATTCGACATGTATGCAGCGTGAGAACAGTGCCCCTGACATCCGACATGTCGTAGCCCCCCAGCTCGAACTATTTATTGGTATCGAGATCGACCTGCAAATCCACCGCGATTGACATCGCTGTCATTTCGAGATCGCCAGCTAACCTCAGCGGAATGTCATTGCCCCGCCATCTTACAGGATAAATTTCCTCCCTGGCAACGACTTCCTGGCCCAAAAACGCTACATAACCCTGTTTCCGGAGCAAACTTCGGACCGGTGTAAGGGGGAATCGTCGATTTCCGGTGGGGGGGTCACGACCGGCGACCCTTTACAGGAAGCCCTATGATAGCGCTATCATCACGGAGGAGCCGGGCAAACCGGGGGTTGGCACATGAAGACAGGGTTCGCAGCGATCGGCTGGGCGCTGCTGCTGGCGGGCGTTGTGCCGCCCGCGGCTGCCGCTGCGCCATCAGCGGTGGCGCAGCATTACCGGAATTTCCGCGTTGCCGTCTATGTGACGGTCAGCTCCACACGCCGGCTCGCGGATCCGGCAACGCGCGAGCGCGAATTCGAGCGCGTGAGCTCGCAACTGCACTTCGACAAGATCTATCTGGAGGTGTATCGCAACCACGAGTTCGCCACCGACGCCGAGCTGGAAGCGGTCAAGCGCTTCTTCCGCGCACATGGGGTGCAGGTCGCGGGCGGCGTCACGCTGGCCGCCGGTGGCAGCAATGGGCAATTCGGCACCTTCGACTATGAGCTGCCGCAGGATCGCGCCGAATGCCAACGGGCGGTCGAGCTGGCGGCGCATCATTTCGACGAAGTGATTCTGGACGATTTTTTCTTCTACAGCAGCAAAAGCGATGCTGACATCGCGGCCAAGGGCGCGCGCAGCTGGACCCAGTACCGTCTCGACACGATGCGCAGCGTCGCCCGGGATCTCGTCATGGGTCCTGCCCATGCGATCAATCCGCGCATCCGCATGATCGTGAAGTACCCCAACTGGTACGAGCACTTTCAGGGGCTGGGCTACGACCTGGAACAGGAATCGCAGCTATTCGATGCGATCTACACCGGCACCGAGACGCGCGACCCGTTCATCACCGACCAGTTGCTGCAGCAATACCAGAGCTACCAGATCTACCGCTATCTGAACAACATCCGTCCCGGCGCCGATCTGGGCGGTTGGGTGGACACCTACGATGTGCGCTATGTGGACCGCTACGCCGAGCAGCTGTGGGACACGCTGCTGGCCAAAGCACCGGAAATCACCTTGTTCAATTGGTACGATCTGTCGCGCCCCGATGCGGCGCCGGCGGGTGATCGGCCTTGGAGCGGCGAGCCGACGGATCTGAACTGGCAGCAGCTGATCGCCGCGTATCCTGCGGGCAGGAGTGAATCGGCAGCGGGCTGGGCGCGCGTGGCGGACTATGCGCTCGAGCGGATCGACGGCGTGCTGGGAGATCTTGGCCATCCGATCGGCATCGCGAGCTACAAGCCCTATCAGTCCACCGGCGAGGACTATCTACACAACTACCTCGGCAACATCGGCATTCCGATCGATCTGCGGCCGACATTTCCGAGCGACGCCAAAGTCGTGCTGCTCACCGAAAGCGCCAAGTTCGATTCGCAGATCGTCGAGAAGATTCGCAGCGCACTCGTGGCCGGTCACACGGTGATCATCACCTCGGGCCTGCTGGGGGCGCTGCAGCACCGCGGCATCCAGGACATCGCCGAGATCGAGCTCACCGGCCGCGTGGCCGCAATTCACGATTTCATCAACGGCTTTGGCGCCGGCAGCGGCACCAGTTTGAACGATGCGCAGCAGGACAATCCGGCGGTGCTGTTTCCCGAAATGCACTTCCTGACCAACGATAGCTGGCCGATCATCCGCGGTGTCGCCGGGTCGAAGGGATTTCCGCTGCTGCTGATGAATCGCTATTCGCGCGGCGTGTTGCTGGTGCTCGCGATTCCGGAGAACTTTGCCGACCTGTACCGCCTGCCGCGCCGCGTGCTGACGCAGCTGCGGGCCTATCTGATGACGGACGCGCCGCTGCGCATCGATGCGCCGGCGCAGGTGAGCACATTCCTCTACGACAACGGCACCTTCGTGCTCGAGTCGTACCGCGACGCCAAGTCGACCTTCATCGTGTCGGCGGCCGGCAAGGGCGTGAAACTTCGCGACCTCGGCAGCGGGGCTCTGGTGGAGCCACTGTCAGAAGCGGAAGCCGCTGCTGCTGCCGGTGACAGAACAGCGCGGCGCCATTACACGGAAGCGGCGCGCAGCGCATTTCGCGTCAGCCTCGAGGCTCACAGCCTGCGTGCCATGCGGCTGGAAAATTGAGCGCCAGTGGCGCCGCTGCGCCGCCGGACCGGAGCGGTTGCGGCTAACGGCGCGCCGGCCGCGCGGTTGAATTGCGAACGACCAATTCATAATCGAGCAGATGGCGCGGCATGCGTTCGGGCCAGCCGTTGCGGCGCGGTTCGAGCCGAATGATCAAATCAGCGGCGATTCTCGCCATCGCCGCCACCGGCTGACGCACGGTGGTCAATTCGGGCCAAATCATGGTGGCAACGGGAGCGTCGTCAAAACCGGCCACCGATAGCTGCCCCGGCAAATCCAGCCCGAATTTTCGCGCCATCGACACCGCGGCCGCCGCCATGTCGTCGTTGCTCGCAAAAATGGCGGTGGGGGGAGCCGCTGAACGCAACATGCGCTCGGCACAAATCAGGCCATCGCCGAATGTGAAGTTGCCGGTTTGCACCAAATGCGCATCCACCGCTACTTGGTGAGCCCGCATTTCGTCGACGAAACCCAAGTAGCGCTGTTCAGTGGCGCCGTGCTGGGGTCTGCCCAACATGAACCCGATGCGCCGATGTCCGAGATTCAACAAATGCGCCGTGATCTGCCGCGCCGCCGCGTAATCGTCGATACCGATCGAGGGCGTGGTGTTCAGGTGGGTTATCGGCGCAATTCGTACGATGGGTATGGATGCCTCTTCGAGCTTGTTCAGTACAACCGGGTGATCGCCCAGCGGCGGCAGCAGAATGACGCCTTCGAGACGCAACTGCCCGAGCAGGGTATCCATCTGCTTGTCGATCACAGAACTCTCTACATCCCAGGGCTCCACCATCAAGTGCATGCTGGACTCGCGGCAACGCTGAACGGCGCCGGCCTGAAATTCGCTCAAATAATCGCCGGGCCGGTCGCAGAACAGCCCGATGAGAAAGGAGCGATTGCTCGCCAGTCCGCGCGCATTCAGATTCGGCCGGTAATTCAGCTGCTCGATGGCGTCGAGGATGCGCGCGCGAGTGCCGGAACGAACCCGCGGTTCGTTATTGATGACTCTCGATACGGTCTTCGGCGAGACCTTGGCAAGGTCTGCCACCTCTTGAATCGTAACCGATGCCGAACTTAAGGTAGTCGTCAATGAAAGACCTCGCGGTGAGCTCTGCCTATAGTAGCGATTCGCCCGCGGGCTCGCTGTTGACCTTCAACCCGCGGGGCTCGCTGCCGCGGGGCTGTTCTGCCGACCTTCAATTTGTTCCTGGGCACAGTTGCGATTGATCCGCGGCAGGTTGTACCAGACCGGCCTCGGAAATCGTCATGGCAAAGCGACCCGAGGTTTCTATGGCCAGCGGCTGGGCGACTTGGGAAAGATCGGCGCCGGCGGCCGTGAAGCAGGAGAGTGGAATCGAAAGGGATTGCCAGATCCCGGGACGCGCGCTGTCGAGGATTTTTGTCACCTCCAGCATCGCCCCGTCGCGAGTTCCGCAACGAGGCTCGGCGCAGCGCAGACCCAGCTTGACGCTGCGCTGAGGTTTCTGGTCGACCCGAAAGCGGAGGCGCAGCGCGAGCCCGCGCGCGGCTTGCGCCCGCATATCGCCGGCGCGACCGGAAATTGTGAACAGGCCGCTCTGGGTACCCGTCCATTGAATGGCGCTGCCTGCGGGCTGCGAGGCAACCGTGACTGCGCCATCCGGGCTTGCCTGGCGCACCGTAGTCTGATGCACCTCGGCACCCTGATCGGCGACGAAAATCGACCATGGCGCCGTGACGTGGTGTGCGTGATACAGGCTTCCTGGGGGCGCGTGCCACTCGGGCGGAATTCGCGCATTCTCAGGCAGCCGCCGCGAAACGCTTGGCGTTTCATAGTCAAGTCCCCATCCTCGTGCGAACAGCGCCCCCGATACTGTCCCCGCAGCGTCAAAGCGCACCGGCATGGCCGTCAGGGGCCACGAGAAGGCGAGACGGCCGGTAAAATCATAGTGCTCGCGGCCGCGGAAAAGCACATCGGCAACGCCCTCGCCTTCGCTGCCCGGCAACCACGCGGCTACGAAGGCGTCCGATGCATTGATCTCTGGGTTCACCCACATGGGCCGGCCCGACAAGAATACCGCCACGGTGGGCACGCGTGCCGCATGCAGACGCCGCAATAGCTCAAGGTCGTGCTTGTCGTTGCGGCGAAAATTCAAGATTCTCGCGATCGCCTTGGAATTCCGCATAAGGTGTTTCGCCGAAGACCACGATGGCGGCGTCGGGCTTCTGCGCAAACTGTCCGTTCTTGCTCAGTACCGCCGATCCGCCTGCCGCGGCCACCGCCGCTTGAATGCCGCCAAAGATGGAGGTGGCGCCGGGAAAGTCCGCGTTGCCGTTGTGATCGCCCTGCCAATCGATGGTCCAGCCGCCGGCCTGCCAGCCGATCGAGTCCGCCGCGTCGCCGGCAACCAAAATCCTTGCGTGCGGATTCAGGGGCAGCGTGCCGCGATCGTTCTTCAGCAGCACCAGGGATTTGCGCACCGCCTCGCGCGCCAAGGCGCGATGCGCGGCGCTGCCGAGCTGAGTGAAATCGCCGGCGTCGCTGCGTTGTTTCGGCGCCGGCCGCTTGAACATCCCGGCGATCGTCTTGACGCGCAAGATGCGCCTCACGGCGTCATCCACACGGGTCTGTGGAATCTCGCCCGAGCGCGCCTGCGCAAGGGTATTTTTATAGAGCTCGCGCCATCCATCGGGCGCCATCAGCATGTCGATCCCAGCCAGTATCGCGGCCGCGCAGCGGGACTTGGTGCAGCCCGGTACTTGTTCTTGAGCGTTCCAATCTCCCACCACAAAACCATTGAAGCCGAGACGCCCTTTCAAAATATCGGTCAGCAGATAATGGTTGGCATGCAGCTTGATGCCATTCCAACTGTTGTACGAGGCCATGACGATCAACGCGCCGGCCTTGATCGCCGCGATGTACCCCGCGCCATGGACTTCGCGCAGCGTCGACTCCGGCAATATGGCATCGCCTTGATCTCTGCCGTTAACGGCGCCGCCGTCGCCGAGAAAATGCTTGACCGACGAGAGTGTGTGTCCAGGCGACATGAATTGCGGCGTACCGCGCTGACCTTGAAGACCGGTCACCATGGCGGCGGCGTATTCGGCCACCAATGCCGGCGATTCAGAATAGCTCTCATAGGATCTGCCCCAGCGAACGTCGCGTGCAACAGCCACGGTCGGTGCGAAGGTCCAGTCGATACCGGTCGTGGCGATCTCCTGCGCTGTCGCCGCGCCGATCCGTCGGATCAGCTCAGGATCGTGCGCCGCGCCCAGCCCTACGTTGTGGGGATAAATCGTGGCGCCGATCACCTTCGCGTGGCCATGCACGGCGTCGATGCCGAATAAAATCGGGATCGGCGGGTGTGCTTGATTCGTCGCGGCCAGCGAAGCCCGATAAAATTCGTCGGTCAGGTCCAACCATGCCTGCGGCGTCGTGCGCACATTGTTCCCGGGTGCGGCGTTGCCGCCGGCGAGGATCGACCCCAGCTTATAGGTGCGCAACTCGGCCGGGGAAATGGCGGCGATGTCGGCCTGAATCATTTGGCCAATCTTTTCCTCCAGACTCATGTGCAGCAGCAACTGGTCGACGAACGCCTCGGTGGCAGGATCCGTGGCAGCGGCTGCGGCAGTGGGCCACAGTTCTGGATGTAGACTGGCGGGGGATGTCGGCGCGGAGACGGGCGGCGACGCGGCGGCGGGACCCAACACGAAGAGCGCCGCAACGACGGTCAAAGGGCGATAAAGGGACACAATCTTCTCCGTACGTCGATTCACGGGGCGGCGAAATCGGCCGGCCTGGGCTGAAAACCCTTTTTGCGGGATGAGTGCTTGTAAGTGTGTTGTAATCTTTATATGTTTTACTGAAATAGCGAATGCCGAAGTGCCAGAAAAAATCGGCTCAGGTGAGTAAGCTTACAGCATTGAGGGCAAGAATGTCAGCGCTGTCAAATCGAGCCGGACATCGATCTTGCGGTGCTGGCGAGAAGGCGGCGCGCGCGCCCGCAAGCCGTTCCCATGCCGCTTGATCCCGCCCCATTCGGCCTGCTGGGTGTGCTCGATTGGGCGGTGGTGGCCACGTATACCCTCGGCCTCATCGTGCTCGGCCTATTGATGTCGCGGCGGCGCTTCGCGCCGGTGGACTACTTTCTGGCGTCGCGAGCTACGAGTTGGCCGGTGATCGGCCTGGCATTGCTGGCGTCCAACATGTCATCGACGGCATTGGTCGGACTCTCCGGCGGCGCCTACGCCGTAGGGATTTCGGTCTACGACTACGAGTGGTCGGCGATCGTCGATCCTGGTTTTTTTCTGCGTGTTCCTCCTGCCCTCCATTATTCGCAGTCAAACCTACACCATGCCGGAGTTCCTGGAACGGCGCTATGACGCGCGCGCGCGGCTGCACTTCGCGCTGTTGACGCTGTTTCTCAATATCTTCGTCGATTCCGCCGCGGTCCTGTACAGCGGCTCGCTCGTCTGCCAATTGCTGTTTCCCGCGTGGCCGCTATGGCTGATCGTGGCTGTGTTGGCCGGCACGGCCGGCCTCTACACCACGTTGGGCGGCCTGCGCGCGGTGATTTATACCGAGGCGGTCCAAGCCATCGTGCTGCTGTTGGGTGCGCTGATGATTTCGATCGGCGCCTTCTCGCGTGCCGGCGGCTGGCATGCCGTCATGAGCGGCGTCGATCCGAAGGCGATATCGCTGATCCGGCCCATCGGCGATCCCGGCGTTCCGTGGCCGGGTTTATTGCTCGGGATTCCGCTGCTGGGGTTTTACTATTGGTGTACCAACCAGTCGATCGTCCAGCGGATGTTGTCGGCCAAGAATATCGATCATGCGCGTTGGGGTGCGCTGTTCGCCGGGCTGCTGAAACTGCCCGTGCTGTTTTTGATCGTGATGCCGGGAACCTGCGCGCTGCTGCTATTTCCAAAACTGCCGCGGCCCGACCTCGTCTACCCGAACTTGATCCTGCGTCTCCTGCCGCCGGGCGTCGTCGGTTTGGTGATCGCCGGATTCGTCGCGGCGACGATGGTGTCCATCGCCTCGATGCTCAATTCGGCCTCGACGCTGATCACCATGGATGTCATCAAGCAACTGAAGCCCACGCTATCGGATTCGCAAGTTGTTCGAATCGGCCGCGTGAGCACCGTGGCATTGTTGCTGCTCGCCGTCGCCTGGGCTCCGCAGCTGCAACTGTTTCCGTCACTCTGGCAATACCTGCAAGCCGTGCTGGCTTACGCGGTGCCGCCCGTGGTTGCCGTGTTTCTTGGTGGGAATGTTCTGGCGCGGAGCCAATTCCGACGGCGCCGCGGCGACCATGCTGGCCGGCTCTTGCTGCGGCTTTGCGCTCTTCATACTGAACGTCGTGCTGCACTGGACGCATCTGCATTTTCTGTATGCGGCGCCGATTCTCACGGCGCTCGATGCGGCGATCCTGATCGGCGTCAGCGTGCACCATCGCGCGACGCCGGCGGGCTCCGAACAAATTGCGATGTGGAGAATCGACTTCAGCCGCGCCGAGCGCTTGCGGCTGAAGCTCGTGCCGCTATGGCAGGACTATCGCTATCAAGCCGCGGTGCTGCTGGCATTGACGGCCGCCATCGTGATCGCGTTCCGCTGATCGGCGCGAGGCGCCGGTCGTCGGTGGCCGAGATAGGCGGCTGCGTTGGTGGCGGCGATTGGCGGCTGCGTTGTAAGTGTCCGGGTAAGTCATCTTGACGGCTGATGACTCATCGGAGAACCACGACTATGAGATCCCGACGAATTGCCGAAATTGTGGCCAAACAATAGTGAAATCGCAGTACAAGGGGACGCTAACTGCTTTTCAATTATCGGCCCCAATTACTCTGCTCCACTTGTCGACTTCCACCTGCCTAAATTAGTAGTCTATGCGAGACCAACAAGCTGCATCGAATCCGAGATCGGTGCGGTGAGGCCCAGATCTAATGCCCCGCCCATACCTCGTTCAATCGTAACCAGAGGCCATGAGCAGCGGCGCCGGGGATAAGCACATAGTCAGCCGATTCCCAGTGAGGATCAAGAACGCCGGCGGCATGGGCCTTGAGATAGTCGCGCACTCGCGCGATATCGGCGACCTCAATCGTCACGCCCATGAGGCCTTCACCGCGGCTGGCCAAGAAATCGTCGACGGGACCCTCGTTGTGGGCTGCCTTTGGCGCAAGCAGCAAAAGTAGGCCGTTGCCTGCAGCAATCTCGCGGCCGTCCGCGGCCAGTTCTGGCACCTCGATAGCACGACCAGGCACGAGTCCGAGCCGCTTATAGGTCTCAATGGAAGCGTTGAGGTTCTTGACTGCGATCCACACGGCAGATAGACGAATGGCTCCATTTGGATGAATTCGCTCCAACGCACGTTTCCGAGCAACCTCAGGATCCTTGGCACGCTCGGGCTGGTTGGCGCGGTTGTATTCGATCAGGAATGGGCCGCCCGGTGTCTCCTTTGGCAAATCGATCTCCCGAAAGAGCCAAGTGCCCGAGAACTTCACGCCAGGCTCGACATAGCCCTCACTGGTGGTGGTCGCCACCTTAGCTGCGATTCCCCGCGAGCGCAGGAACTTCGCGGCACGTTGCGCCGAGTCAGTCTCGAGACCGAACCCGATGGCGCCCTCGTGATCCTTAAGGAATGCGACCTCATCGCTAGAAGCGGCCTTCTGAGGATCATAGACCGCCAAAAACTCCAGGTAGGTATGGTTCGAGAACTCAACCCCGCCGTTCTCCAGCCCTTCTGCAAACCGCCCCCATGAGCTGGCGTTGAATCCAAGCTGATCTCTGAATAGTGCGAGCGTTGCCGGTAGATCATGGACGAGGATCGAGACGTGGTTGAGGCCCATACCCGCTCCCAGGACCGCAGGCGTTGTGGCCGCATGGTCAGGCGGCCCGGCCGCCGCGGTGCCACTCGAAAAAAATGCCGTCATGGCCAGCGCAAGCACTGCGGTTCGCCGCCCCAAGCCGTGCAGCACGTTTATGAACAGCGCGGATTCCCTGGAATCGGGAACCTCGCCTGTCGCAATGGAACGCAACGTTAGTGGATCGAATTTTAAATGCACGCGCATGGTTCGTACTCCATGTACCGATCAAGACAAGAGTGTAAACGCGATTCTGGCCGTATCACTATAACCGTCCGGGGATCCAATCTTGCGACCTCACGGCGACCTGACTGCTCGGCGCGCCATCCATCGCGACGGCCGAGCCAGCGCCGCGTAAGGCTATGGGGTCCCGCTTCGTTCGGCTTCTTTGACCCAACGGCGCACTACACTCGCGTTCAGGCCACGCGCCAAGGCGATGGCCGCAATGGACACGCCTGGCTGCTGGCACTCGCCAACTGTCTCCGCCTTGAACAGCTCACTGTGGCTTCGGCGACGCCGACGACCAGTCTCGATTACCTGTCCCGTAGTGTGCACGTGTACACCTGTCGTGCTTAGTAAGCGCGCATCCTGGCATCACTACCCTCGGCGCTAACAGGTGCCTTCCCTGTACGCTTACGCTGCGTTGGTGGCGGCGATTGGCGACTGCGGCGGCGATTGGCGGCTGCATCGGTGGCGGCGATTGGCGGCTGCATGCCGCCCGTTGCTTCGATCGACGACATACCTGTTGCTTCAATTGACAACAGAATTTTGCTGTTGCTATCATTAGCAACATGAATGCCGAGCTACTGATGCGTTAACGGCTGATTCTGAGCAGCCGCGCATTCGTAGAGATCGTGATTTGGAGGCTGCCGCAGCCGCTGCCGGACAGGAGGAGGGGAAAATGAGCACTGTCACGATTGGCGTGGCTTCTCTTGGCGACACCCGGCGGCGTGCAGCGGCCGCATTCCGCGGCAAGAAGCAGGGTGCGCGAATTTCATTCGCCTCTGAGGACCTTCTCTGGAAGACGCTGACGCCTAAACGCTGGGCGATCCTCAAGCTCATGGCCGGCCAGGGTTCGATGGCTATTCGCGAGATAGCGCGCCGCGCCAAACGCGACGTCCGCGCCGTCCACAGCGATGTGCATGTTCTGCTGCGGACAGGCGTATTGGAGAAGGACGTGGAGGGCGGCGTGGTATTTCCTTACGACGCCATCCACGTGGACTTTCTATTGAAGGCCGCTTGAGCGACAGGCTCCTCTGGAGCTTTCCTAGAACTTTCCTAGAGCTCTGCTAGAGCTTGGCGTGGATTCCGAGCGTGAACTGCCGCCCCGTATCGACCACATCCAGGATCTGCTCCGAGAAGCGGCCATGGGTGCTGTAGATCTGATCGGTGAGGTTCAGTGCCGTGAAATAGACGCTGAAATTCCGGTTGATCTGATAGCTGGTGCTGAAGTCCACATAGGTGGTGGCATTCACGAAGGTCGGTTCGATACCGAACTGCGAGTTGTTCTGGATTTGACCAAAGCTATTCAGGAACGCCGCTTGGTGATTGATCGCAACGCGCGCCTGGAAGCCGTACTTGTCGTAGAACGGAATGAAGTTATAAGAGTTGGCCAAACCGGTCACCGCGAATTCAGACTGACTCAAATTGTTGGGATCGTAGGGCTTGTTGGTGCCGACGAAGGTGGCGTTGGTCTGGAAGCCGAAGCCGGTATCCCCGATGGTGTACTGCCAGGCGAGCTCGATGCCGCGCACCTCGGCCGAGGGGCCGTTGACTTGCGAGGTGACGGAAAAAATCGCCGGCGCGCCGCTGGGTAGCGTCACGCCATTGATCTGCTGGGTGATCGTGCCGCCGACGACGAAGTTGGTCACTTCCTTGACGAAGGCATCCGCCGAGACATAGGAGTTCGGCGCGTAGTACCACTCCGCCCCGAAATCCAAATTGTCGGACAGATACGGCAGCAAGGTCGGATTGCCGCCCGTGGCGTTCAGGCCCCCGACACGCTGACCCGCCGGGACATTGAGGTCGGGCGTAAGATCGCCCAACGGCGCCCGGGTCAAGGTACGCGAGGCATCGAAGCGCAGCTTGAGGTTATCCATCACATACAACCCCAGATCCAGGTTCGGCAACAGATAGCGGTAGTTGCTCTCGGTGCTGATCGGAGTTGGCGGGCTGGGCGTGAAGGAGTACGCAGTATGGTCGGTCGGCACGATGGTCAGCTGACCCACCGGCAGGCTGGAGATACCGGCGGAAATCACGTGCGTGGACTCGAGCCGCACCCCGAAGTTGATCTTCAGCGGCATGTCCTCGACTTTCTCGTTCAACGCCATGCTCAAATACGGCGACACGGTACTCTCGGTCACGTCCTGGGAACCGCCGAGATTCTGGTACATGATGTACTTGCCGGTGCAGGGCGTGGCGCCGGCCAGGTTGCTGCACGCGGTGGTGTTCTGCCCTGCGCCATTCAGACCCTGCAGGTAGTTCAGGATCGCGTAGCCGTTGGCCGCGATGATATTGGGCGGAAGAAGGGCACCGTTGCCCCAGCCATTGATGAAACCCGAGCCGGTGCTGAAAGTGCTGGAGATCAAGCCCGCGGGTATCGGCGCGACGCCGCCGGAGCCGACCGGGGGCGGCCCGTAGCCGGCGTACATCTGCCAGGTGTAGGGCAGATCGGTGAATGCCCGCAGCGTGTCCGCATCGCGCGTGAACTGCACGCCGTACTTGAATTTCAACTGATCATCGTGCCAGCTGCCCTCCAGCTTCAACTGGTTGATCGTGTCGGTGTTCTGGTTGTAAGACTCGACCAGCACGTGCGAACCGATGAATGCCGGATTGGCGAAATCCGCCGCAACGCCGGCCGGCCCAAAGCCGGTCGGATAGGGCAGGTTGTTGCCGCCGGGGACGACAATGCCGAGCGAGGTGGCGTTCGGGCCGTTCCCATAGCCAATATCCGCGTCGATACCGGCTTGGTTGCCGGGATTGAGTTTGGCAACGGCGTTGTAGGCGTCGAACATGTACGAGGTATGCGCGGTCGCATCCCACTTCACGTTGAACCCCAGGGTGTTGGTCGTGGTCACTGACTGGTTGATTTGTGCCTGAAAATCGGTAGGCGTACCCGGCTGCGTGAAACTGGTGACGGTGCCGTCGGGCGCCTGAACCACATCCGTCAAACCGGTGTTGTTGAACCAAGCGCTGAAGCCTTGCTGCAGCTGAACCAAAGTTTCTTTGGCGTAGTTATCGTCGAGCGTCATTTCCAAGCCGTCCACCGGCTTGGCCTGCAGCACGAAGCGGCCGCCGACGCGCTTGTCGTCGTTGTGCTCCTGATAGATGCCGTAGTCCTGGATGAACCAATCATTGATGCTCGGGGGCGGACTGCCGGCCGAGCCCGGCGCAACGGCGCAGGTCTGCCCTTTCAATTGACAGGGTACCAGTCCGCCGCCCGCGGCTGGGTTGCCGCCTTCCCAACCTTGAATGTTGATGTGATTGGCCCGCACCTTGGTGTCCGAATAGCCGGCGTCAGCCAAAATCCCGAAGCGATCGTCCGCGAAGGTGTCGCTGAACAGCAAACTGCCGTTCGGCGTGATCTTGTTGTCGCCGGTCGAATCGGTTCCCGAGAGCGAGCCCGCGAGTTGCATTCCGGGGTGATCGAAGGGCTTCGGGTACTTGATATTGATGGTCGCGCCGATCGCGCCGCTCGACAGGGTGGCGTCGGGGGTCTTCAGGACGTCCACTTGACTGACGAACTCGGAGCCGATCGACCCGAAATCGAAGCCGCGCGTGACGTTGCCAATCGCGGTCGGCACCTGGCGGCCGTCGTACAGGGTTTCATTGAACTGCGGACCGAAGCCGCGAACCGTGATTTGCGTCGGGTCGCCGGTGGTCGAGGACCCGCCGGTGCCGGTCAGTGTGGTCGCCGAGCGGGTCACCGTGACGCCGGGAACTCTTTCCATGGCGGCGGCCAGATTCGAATCGGGGAATTTGCCGATGTCCTCGGCCGAAATGGCATCCACGATGCCGTCGGACTCTTTCTTGATGTCCAAGCTCTTCTGCAACGATGCACGAATGCCGGTCACCACGATTTCGTTGAGATCGGTGTCGGTCGCGTTGGCGTCCCCGGCCGCTGCATACACGTGGCCGCTCAAGGCCATCGACCCCAGCGCCAAACCGGATAAGCCCACCCGGGCGCAACTCAAGCGGCGAATTGCCGCGCGCAGGGTCAGGTTTTGGACTGCGTTCTTAGAAGCATTCCGCCGTGTCTTTCGGCTCATTGAAAATCTCCCCAAGCTCGATCTATTTGTCGTTAGCGCTATTGGCCGCACTACGCTTTAATGGTTGCGCTACCATCTTAAACACTATTTTTTGCCTTTGGCAATCATTTTGTGGTTGCGCTACCAATCGGCGGACATATATCAGGAAACCTGCTGGGGAAAGCCCGCTTGAGTCAGGCCGGCCGCGGTTGCGCCGCCGCCACGGAATTACCCGATCATGTCCTCGAGTTCCCGGCCGCGCGTCTCGTGCACCATCTTCATGACGAAGAGGATCGAAATGAAAGCGCAGGCGGTGTAGAAGCCGTAAGTGATGGGCAGCCCGATGTATTTTGCGAGCACCGGAAAGCTCACGCTGATCAAGAAATTCGCGCTCCATTGCGCTGCACCGCTGACCGCCAACCCTGAGCCGCGGATCTGGTTGGGAAACATCTCGCCCAGCATCACCCACATGACCGGGCCCCAGCTCAAGTTGAAAAAAACCACGTAGAGATTGGCGCTGACCAGGGCCACGCGGCCGACATTGGGCGCCAAGTGCAGCGTGCCGCCGCTCAAGTTGCCGGTCGCGAAGGCAATGGTCAGGGCCGACAAGGTGATGGCCATGCCGATCGAGCCGATCATGAGCAGCGGCTTGCGGCCGATGCGATCGATCAGGAAGATGGCCAGCAGACAGGCGGCAATCGACAGCGTGCCGCTCAAGATATTGATCTTGAGCGAATCCGCCTCGCTGAAGCCGACCGCCTGCCACAACACCGCGCCGTAGTAGAACACCACGTTGATGCCCACCAGCTGCTGGAAGGTCGCAAGCCCGATGCCGACCCAGACGATGCGGCGCCAGCGGCCGGTGGAGCGGTCGATGAGATCGGACAGGCGCGGCACATGATCGGCCGCCAGCGAACCCTTGATTTCCAGGGTTTTGATCGCCGCCGCGGCGCCGCCGAACAAGCGCGTCAGCACTCCCAATGCCTCCCCATGCCGGCCGCGCGCCACCAGGTAGCGCGGACTTTCGGGAATGAGCAACAACGTCAGCAGGAAGATGCTCGCCGGAATGACCTGCATCCAAAACATCCAGCGCCACGCGGCAAAACCCAGCCACAGCATCTCGGTGGAGCGGCCGGCGACATGCGCCAGGAAATAATTTCCCAAGAAGGCGCCGGTGAGTCCGGCGATGATCATGATCTGCTGCACGCTGGACAAGCGACCGCGCATGCTCGCCGGCGTCACTTCGCTGATGTAGGCGGGCGACAGGACGCTCGCGGCGCCCACACCGACGCCGGCGGCGAAGCGCGCCACGATCATCATCAGCGCGGAGGCCGCCGCGCCCGAGGCGAGCGCGCTCAAAATGAACAGCGCTGCCGCCGCCAACATCACGCGCCGGCGGCCAAAGCGATCCGCCGAGCGCCCGGCGGCAAACGCGCCGACCGCGCAACCCGGCAGCAAGGCGCTGACGGTGATGCCGAGCCATGCCTCGCTCAAGTTGAAGGTGCTCTTGAGCCCTTCCTGGGTGCCGTTGATGACGCCGCTGTCGTAGCCGAACATGAAGCCGCCGATGGTGGCGACCCCGACAATCGCCGCAATCAGCGGCATGTTGGTGGATGCATCGCGATGGTCGCTCAAGCTGTTTTCTCCCCTAAGGCAGCGGCGCGCCCTGCCCTGATTTGCTTTCTTTTGTTGGTGCTGTCACCTAAAACGGGCATAGAATGATAGCGCTACCGTATATTCCAATCAGAATTATTTCCTGAAGGCTGCGGAATCAACTGATGTATCTCGGCATCGACATAGGCACCTCGGCGGTGAAGGCGGCTGTGGTTGACGACACGGGCAGTGTAGTCGATCAGGCGAGCTGTGCGCTCGAGGTGTCGCGGCCGCAGCCGAAGTGGTCGGAACAGGATCCCGCCGATTGGTGGTCCGCCGCCCACAACGCCGTCAGCGGCTTGAGGCCACAGGTGCGCAAGGCGGTGCGCGCCATTGGGCTGACGGGCCAAATGCACGGCGCCACGCTGCTCAATAAACAACGGCAGGCCCTGCGCCCCGCCATTTTGTGGAACGACGGCCGCAGCGCCGAGCAATGCGCCGAACTCGAAGCGGCGGTGCCGGAGATGACGACGATCACCGGCAACCGTGCGATGCCGGGATTCACGGCGCCGAAACTCCTGTGGGTGCGGCGGCACGAACCGAAGATTTTCGCCGAAACGGCGCTGGTGCTGCTGCCGAAGGACTATGTCAGGCTGCGGATGACCGGCGAGACCGCCTCGGACATGTCGGACAGCGCCGGGACGCTGTGGCTGGATGTTGCGCAGCGGCGCTGGTCCCACGCGATGCTCGCGGGCACGGGGCTCGATGAATCGCACATGCCCTCGCTGTCTGAAGGCAACGAGATCACGGGCGAGCTGCGCGCCGAAATCGCGGAAGCCTGGGGCATGGCGCGCGTGCCGGTGGTCGCCGGCGGCGGCGACAATGCCGCCGGCGCGATCGGCGTCGGCGTGGTGCGCCCGGGCGATGCCTTCTTGTCGCTCGGCACCTCCGGCGTGCTGTTTCTCGCCAATGACGGCTATCGGCCGAACCCCGCAGGCGGCGTGCACACCTTCTGCCACGCGGTGCCAAAGCACTGGCATCAGATGTCGGTGATCTTGAGCGCCGCGAGCAGCGTCGATTGGGCCGCGCGTCTGTGCGGGTTGGGCACGGCGAGCGCGCTGTTCGCCGCGGCGGAAGCGCGCGGCAAACCGAGCGCCGCGGAAATTTTCCTGCCCTATTTGTCGGGCGAGCGCACGCCGCACAACGATCCCAATGCGCAGGGCGTGCTGTTCGGCCTGACGCAGGAGACGTCCGCCGCCCACATCGCGCAGGCGGTGCTGGAAGGGGTCGCGTTCGCGTTTCGCGACGGCATGGATGCGCTGCTTGCGAGCGGCGCCAAGATCGACTCGATCTCAGTGATCGGCGGCGGCGCCCGATCGCCGTACTGGGGCAAAATTTTAAGCTCGGTGCTGCGCCGGCCGTTGATCTACCGCGACAGCGGCGCGGTGGGACCCGCCTACGGCGCCGCGCGCCTCGCGCGCATGGGCAAGGAGCAAGCCAGCATCGAGCAGGTCTGCACGCCGCCGCCGATTTTGCACGTCGCCGAACCGGACGAGCGGCACGCCGATCTGTATGCGGAATCGTTGCGCCGTTATCGCGCCCTCTATCAAAACCTGAAAAGTTCATTTTCGGAGACACGCCCTTGAAGCGCTCATATTTCGGCGACATCGCCCCGATAAAGTTCGAAGGCCCGCAATCGCAAAATCCGCTGGCCTACCGCTACTACGACAAGCATCGCGTCGTCGCCGGCAAGACCATGGAGCAGCATCTGCGCATGGCGGTGTGCTACTGGCACAGCTTCAATTGGGAAGGCACCGATATTTTCGGCGCCGGTACTTTCCAGCGGCCCTGGCACGGCGGGCCGCTGAATCAGGCCGCGGCCGATCTGAAGCTCGACGAAGCGTTCGAGTTCCTGACGCGCTTGGGACTGCCCTACTTCTGCTTCCACGACGTCGACGTCATGGCGCAGGCGCACAGCATTCGCGAACACGTCGCAAACTTTCATCTTATCGTCGATAAGCTCCAGGCCAAGATGGCGGCCAGCGGGATCAAGCTGCTGTGGGGAACTGCAAACCTATTCAGCCATCCCCGCTATATGGCGGGCGGCGCGACCAATCCCGACCCGGAGGTGTTTCGTTTCGCCGCCACCCAGGTGCGCCACTGCCTCGAGGCGACGCAGCGCTTGGGCGGCGAGAACTACGTGCTGTGGGGCGGACGCGAGGGCTACGACACGCTGCTCAATACCAACCTGCGCCAGGAAAAAAATCAGCTCGGCCGCTTTATTTCCATGGTGGTGGAACACAAGCACAAGATCGGCTTCAAGGGCGCGATCCTGATCGAGCCCAAGCCGCATGAGCCGACCAAGCATCAATATGATTTCGACGTGGATACGATTTACGGCTTCTTGCTGCACCACGGGCTCGAAAAAGAGGTCAAGGTCAATATCGAATCGAACCACGCGACGCTTTCCGGCCACAGCTTCGAACATGAGATCGCCATGGCGATCGACTACGGCATTTTCGGCTCAATCGATATGAACCGCGGCGATCCGCAGAACGGCTGGGACACCGATCAGTTTCCCAACGATCTGCGAGAAATCACCCTCGCGCTGTACTACGTGCTCAAGGGCGGCGGCTTCACCACCGGCGGCAACAACTTCGATGCCAAGGTGCGCCGGCAAAGCATCGATCCGGTCGATCTGTTCTACGGACACATCGGCGCCGCCGATATTCTCGCGCGCGGACTGCTCGGCGCCGCGGCCATGCTCGAGGGCGGCGAAATGGCCACTTTTGTGGAACAGCGCTACGCCGGCTGGCACACCATTGCCGCGCGCAACATGCTGGAGGGCCGCAGCACGCTGGCGGCGGTGTCGGACGCCGCGGTCGCCGACAATGTCGCGCCGGTGCCGAAGTCGGGTCGACAGGAATACCTCGAGAATCTGCTGAGCCGCTACACGGTGTGAGTTTGTGCGGCGAGGCTGAGTTGCTAACTGAATAAGTGCTGGGCGGCCTGCGATAAGTCCAGCCAGGGGCCCCACGAGGGGAGCTTCACCATGATGATCTGACTCACGACGAACAGCGTCAACACGTACGCGTAGACGCGATGGATTCTGCCTCGAGTGAGAAGGTCGTAGGCGAAGCACGGCAGGAAAAATAAATCCGCGGCCACAGCGGCGTAAGTGATGACTGTGGGGAACTCAAGATTGGTGGTGAGCAGAATCAAGCGCAGTATGGGCGCGCCCAGCAACCCGATCGTCGCACAGAGCATGAGGCGTTTGTGCCAATCCGGCCGTTTTCGATAGTAGATCGCGGCGATTAGGGGAACGCCGAACAAGACAACGCCAAATAAATTGAGCGATAGGTCGGTGGCGGCTTCCTCGAGCGGCGGACCGCGGCGCATCTGTTCCACGGTCGCTCCCGCGACGAGCAGCAGCATCGCCGCCGCAACGCCGACGCCGAGGAAGCCCAAGCGCTGATGCAGGCGCCGCGATCCCTTGGCAATCAACAGGGCCTGGACGAGGAAAAGGATGAGCCAGGTGCTGAATACCAGCCCGTGGATGTGAAGCAGAAGCGACAGTTCGTGATCAGGATGAAACGAGCTTCGCAGATAGAAACTCGGCGCAAACCCGGCGAAAACCGTGAGAATCACCAGCGCCGCCATCGCGACGAAGAAATAGCGCTGCACGCCGGTTCTCAAGGGCTCGGAATCGATCACGGGCGATGCGGAAATCATGGCGGCCTGGCGCTCCCATTGGTTGCCGGGGCGATCCTATACAGATCCCCTGGTTACTATAACCAAGAGTGAGGAGATTTCCCGCCATGCGCAGCTCGATGTTCAGCGTTCGTATGCCGGTATGCGCCGGCGGCCCTCGAGCTCGCGCAGATCCCGGCCGCGGGTTTCGCGGCCAAAGGTCCAGATCATCAACAAAGACACCCCCGCCGGCAACGCCACCGCCGCGGCGGCTGGTCCCAGTGCTGGAACGAGTGCCAATGCGCCCAGTCCCTGCGCAACCAGCCCGCCGATCTTGCTCCAGCCGGCGACCCATCCGGTGGCTCGGCCGCGGATTCCCACAGGATAGCTCTCGGCCGCATACGGCAGCAGGGTCGAGATGACGCCGCTGGAACCAACAATGAGCAGAGACAGAGGAACGATTGGGTTGGAGAGCAGCGGAAAGTTTCCCATGCTGCGCAACATCAGGGCCAGCAGGCCGAGGGTTGTGACGGCGATGGCCGTCAGCACCGTGCGCTTGGTGCTCCACGCGCTATAGAGATAGGCCGCAACAACGACGGTCGGTGCGGCGATCAGCGTGGACCTGGCGATGATGGCGCTCGCCACACCGACGCTACGCCCTTCCGCGACCAAAGCGCTCGGCAACCACAGGAGCACGCCGAAATTCACGAACCCCCAGGCGAGAGCCGCCAGCGTCAGGGCAATGCTGGCTCCAAGGAAGCCGCGAATGGCAAAGACCGGGACGTGAGCATAATTCGCGGCCGCCGATTCCACGGGCACGGCGCTGGTGACGCCGAAGCGCGCCAAGGTGGCGCGCGCTTCGCCAATGCGACCCATATATTGCAGGAAACGTGCGGACTCGGGAATCAACGGACTGAGCGCGATGAGCATGAGGCCGGTCGGAAGGTTGAGAAACCACATGATCCGCCAACCGAAAAAAGGCTGCAGCAGCGCCGACAGTTGACTCGCGGCGAAAATGCCGCCGATCGTTCCCAGTCCGCCGATCAGCACCAGGCACCAGCCGCGGTGTTTGGTGGGCATGATTTCAACCAGCAGCGCGTACGCGACCGGCAGCATGCCGCCGGCCGCCGCACCCATGAGGAAGCACATGCCGACGTTCCACCAGAACGAGGGCATTGCACCGCAGATGGAGGTGCCCACGAACATCACGGAGGAGAGCAGAATCGAGGCACGCCGGCCGAACAAGTCGGCGAGCGCGCCCCAGACGAAAGATCCCACCGCGGTGCCGATGAGCGCGGAAAATGGCAGCAAGGCGACCGTGGCGCGATCGACGGCGTATTCCGCGCGCATTCCGGGCGTCACGAATCCGAGGCTGGCCGGCTTCATGACATCGATGACCAAAGCGAGCGCCAGCACCGCCATCAAGCGCCAGTGGGCGCCGGTCAATGCCGCGTCTTCGGGCGGCGCGAGAAATTCTTCCACGCCGAGTGCGGCGGAATTCTTCGGCAGCAGGCCATACGCGGTCGCCGCGATTCCGCCGATGATGAGCCCCATGCCGAGCAGCATGGCGGCATCCATCGGCATGCCCGCGAGAACGAAGTGGGCGTGGCGCGCCATCCAAAACATCGGCAGATGCAACAGCACGCCGACGCTGACGACCGCCGAGCCCAGCCAGAATGCCAGCGCGCTGCGCCGATCGGCGAACAAGAACACCCCGGATCCCGTGTTTGTCATGCGGGCGATTGTAGCGTCGTTACCTTAGCGTGCGCGCTGAACATTCTCCCCGCCGATGTGCAGCACGGTGGTCTTGAGGTCAACCGAATTGGGGCCGGTCATCACCTCGAATGCGCCGGGCTCGACCACCCGTCGCATATCGATGTTCCACATGCGGAAGGCTTCGGGGGTGAGGGTGAAGGTCACGGTTTTGGCTTCGCCCGCCGCCAAGCTGATGCGCTCGAAGGCCTTCAATTCCTTGATGGGGCGGGTGACCGAAGCCACCAATTGATGCACATAGAGCTGCACCGTCTCATCGCCGGCGCGGCTTCCGGTATTGCGCACGCGTACGCTCACCATGACTGAACCATCAACGCCGATGTGATCGCTCGACAACGCCGGTGCGCCGATCTCGAACGTGGTGTAGCTCAAGCCAAAGCCGAATGGATAGAGCGGCGCGGTGGTATCGAACAGGTAGCCGCGGCGCGCCGAGGGCTTGAAGTTGTAGAACATCGGCAGCTGCCCGACGCTGCGGGGAATGGTCACCGGCAATTTGCCGCCGGGATTCACAACGCCGAACAAAACATCCGCCATGGCATTGCCGCCCTGCTCGCCCAGGTACCAGCCTTCCAGCAGCGCGTTCGCCTGCGCCGCGATGGTCACCGTGGAGGCGGGCCGGCCGTTGATCAGCACCACCACCAGGGGCTTGCCGAGTGCGCGCAAGGCATCGAACAGGTCCTGCTGTTGGCCGACGAGATCCAGGCTGTCGCGGTCGCCCAAATGCGTCGGCGCCCAACCTTCGCGGCTGGTCTGTTCGGTATCGCCGATCGCGAGAATGATCTGATCGGCGCCGCGGGCCGCCGCTACCGCCGCATCGATGAGCCGATGATTCTCCTGCGGATCGGCGAGCTGCACCTGGTCGGCCCACCAATCGTCGTTGACGGTGATTTTCACGCCCTGCGCAAACACCACCTTGGCACGCGCGCCCACCTTGGCGCGGATGCCATCGAGGATCGACACCGTGAGCGGCGGCTCGCCCGAGTAACCGCCGAGCCGCGCCACCGCGGCGTTCGGCCCGATCACCGCAATCACCGGCGTCTTGCCCGCCGTCAGCGTGAGCGGCAAGACGCCGTCGTTCTTGAGCAGCACGATGCTGCGTTGCGCGGCCTTGAGCGCCAGCGCGCGCGCCTCCTTGGTATCCGTGACCGCTTGGGCCTGCTCGGCATCCGCGAAGGGATGCTCGAACAGG
Source organism: uncultured Gammaproteobacteria bacterium (assembly GCA_963782865.1). Classification (GTDB taxonomy): domain Bacteria; phylum Pseudomonadota; class Gammaproteobacteria; order Steroidobacterales; family Steroidobacteraceae; genus Bog-1198. The sequence continues at coordinate 364,039 of CAWALS010000013.1, forward strand.
CCGGCACGGAATTTGAGCGTGAGCAGGCGGCGCACCGCGGCGTCGATGCTCGACATCGCTACGCGGCCGTCACGCACCTGCTGCGTCAGGGTGGCATACGCTCCGGGACTTGGTAAATCGATGTCGACGCCCGCCTTGAGCGCGAGGCGTGCGGCCTCCTCGGGGGTTGCCGCAATGTGGTGCAGCCGCTGCAGGTCCTCGATGGCGTAGTAGTCGCTCACCACCGCACCCTTGAAGCCCCACTCGCCGCGCAATACTTTTTGCAGCAGCCACACATTCGCGGTGCTCGGCACGCCGTCGATCTCGTTGTAGGAGGGCATCACGGCGCTGACGCCGGTGCGCGCGATGATCTTTTCGAATGGCGGGAAGAAGAATTCCCGCAACGTGCGTTCCGAGTAAGGCGCCGGCCCGACGTTCGTGCCGCTTTCCGGTTGACCATGGCCGGTGAGGTGTTTCAACGTGGCGAAAACCTTGCCGGGCCCTAAATCCCAGGCCTTGCCCTCGCCCTGCAACCCTTCGACCGCCGCGACGCCCAGTTCGCCGACGAGGTACGGATCTTCGCCGAACGTTTCCTCGATCCGGCCCCAACGCGGATCGCGCGCCACATCCACCACGGGGGTGAGTCCCTCGGTCACGCCGCGCGCGCGCATTTCGCGCGCCGTTACGACATTGACCGCGCGCACCAGCGCCGGATCCCAACTCGATGCCAAGGCAATGGCCTGCGGGAAACTGCTGGCGCCCACGGCGACATAGCCATGCAGGCCTTCCTCGTGGAACATGATGGGAATGCCGAGCCGCGTATGCTCCGTCGCATAGTGCTGCAGAGCGTTCACGAGCCGAATCGTGCCGCGCAGATCGCGGCCGGGTATGAGCCGCGGCGAGACGGGTCCCACGGCATCCGAGGGCCGCGCGAACTGGCCGATGCCGTCCGGAAACTTGAGCGCCATCTTGTTCGGGTCGAGTTCGAGTTTCGAATCGAACAGCTCGCGCTTGGCATCCCAGATGCTCTGCATCTGCGCAACCTTTTCCTCCAAAGTCATGCGCTTGAGCAGATCCTCCACTCGCGCCTCGACGCCGGCGCCGGCCTTCTTGTAGGTCGGAGTGGGGTCCGGCGCTGCAGGGACGCGGCCCGCGGCAAGGATGCCGCCCGCAAAAACGACGCCGCCGGCCAGAACTACGAGCCGCGTGAGCGCTGCTTTCATCGAGGATCCCCCAGGTCGGCCAAGGCATTTTCTGATAGCGCTACCATGAGCGATTGCCTTTGGCTTTGTCAATCAATTTGCTTTTCCAACCCCGACCGGCGTCAAATACGAGCCTGCCCCATTTTAAGCTGACGCCTCGAATGACGATTAGATCAGCCAGAAAACGCATCGCCCGCCACGATCGGAAGCCCAAGCATCGCAAGCAGGGTGCGCCGACCATTGCGGACGTCGCCGCGTACGCGGGCTTTGCGCCGATGACGGTGTCGCGCGTCATCAACGGCGAGAGCAACGTGCGTCAAGAGACGCGCGAGGCGGTGCAGGCCGCCATTGCCAAGCTCAAGTATTCACCGAATCTCGCGGCACGCACCTTGGCCGGCGCCGAGCAAGTTCGCATCGGCATGCTCTACAGCAATCCCAGCGCGGCATTCTTGAGCGAATTCCTGGTCGGCAGTTTGGAGCAGGCGCGCTTGAGCCATGTACAGCTGGTGGTGGAGAAGTGCGACGTCGATGCGCACGAGGACGAGGTGGTGCGCGAATTGCTCGCGACCGGAGTCGACGGCGTCATTCTGCCGCCGCCGTTGTGCGACTCGAAGCGCATCCATGCGGTTTTGATGAAGGCCGATGCGCTCGCGGTGGCCGTTGCCAGCGCCAGTCCGCGGGCCGGATTGCTGGCGGTGAGGATCGACGATCATGCCGCGGCGGTAGCCATGACGCGTCACATTCTCTCCCTTGGCCACACGCGCATCGGTTTCATCATCGGCAATCCCGACCAGACTGCGAGCGCGCAACGTCTCGCCGGCTACAAGGCGGCGCTGACGGAAGCGGACATAGCCATCGACAATTCGCTGATCCGCCAGGGGCTGTTTACCTACCGCTCGGGCCTGAAGGCGGCCGAACAGCTGTTGAGTTTGGCGAAGCCGCCGACCGCCATTTTCGCGAGCAACGACGACATGGGCGCGGCCGCCGTGGCGGTCGCGCATCGGCACCATCTGGATGTACCCAAAGGCCTCACGGTCTGCGGTTTCGACGACACGGAATTCTCGCGCTCGATTTGGCCGGAGCTGACGACCATTCGCCAGCCTATCGCCGACATGGCACGCGCCGCGATGCTGCTGCTGCTGAAGAAAATCAAAGCGCGGCGCGAGGGACGGGAGGAAGAAGTCAAACACGCCCTGCTCGACTTCACGCTGGTGCATCGCGACTCCGACGGGCCGCCGCCAGGGAGGCTAACAAAGACTCAGGGCACGAAAGAAACCGCACCTTGAGTCTTTTCACAGTGCCGCGGTACTAACAGCGGATTGCGCGAAAACGAATGCTCGCCTCGAAACTCTCGCCGGGCGCAATCACCGGCATCGCCGATTCTCGATCGCCCCGCTTGAGCGCATTGTTGATATGAGCGACCGGTTCGAAGCAGAAGGCATCGAGCTCGCGTCGAATGTACACCACCGCGCTCGACAGCTCCCGGGACGCGGTGATCCCTAGGGCCTGCGCCTGGTCCGCCCAGGCGATGATGGCCACGCCGTTCCAGCCCGCGAAGCAATGATCGATGTCCGCGTTCTCAACGGCCGACCCCTTGGAAAAGTCGAAGGCGCCGCTGGGGTGGACCAGTTCGCACGGCAGACCATCATCGCCGTTGCGCCACACGCCTTGCGCGTGAAAAGTCAGGCGCGCGCCATGGTGCGGAAAATACGGATGAAAGCCAAAGGCCAGCGGTACCGGCTGCGATTCCAGATTCACGGCATCGAATTCCAGAATCAGCAAATCGTCGGTAAGCGTGATGCGTTGGCGCGCGTCGAAGGCCCACGGCCAGCCGGCGTCCGGCCGATAATTGAGGCGCAGCACCGCCGAATCGCCGGCGCGCGATTGCACCTGCCAGGGCCGTTCGAATCCCACGCCATGAATCGCATGCGGCTCCGGCGGAAAATTGCGCGCCAAGGTCATGGGTTCGCCACGCCACTCGAAGGTGCCCTGCCCAATACGATTCGAATACGGCACCAGCGGAAAGCCGGCGGTGGCGAAAGGGTCACGCGCCGCCACGGCGGATTTGCCGGCCGTACGCAGCATCTCCTGGCCGCTCACCGACCAGCTGCCGATGCTGCCGCCCACCTGCGGCAATAGGTCGCAGCGCGCCGCGCCGTGAGTCAGAGTGAGCGTTTCGATTGCGGGGGGATCCAAAATCACGATATAGCCTTATGATGCCGGCATGCAGCCCAAGGGTTAAAGTTGCTTATGATAGCGCTACCAGGATTTGCCGTCAGGTGCTTTGTGTGTTTGCTGATCTGCGCGGCGAGCGCGCATGCCGAAGACGGCTACGATTTGTGGCTGCGCTACCGTCCGGTCGATGCGCCCTGGGCCGCGCGCTATCGCAATTTCGCCACCGAAGTGGTGGCCGCGCCGGGCGCGCAAATGGCCGCACATGAGTTGCGGCGCGGGATCACCGGCCTTTTAGCCGTCACGCCCGGCGCGGCGAGCCGGATCACTCAGGACGGCGCCATCGTACTGCTCACGCCCGGCTCCGCAGCGGAGGTGGATGCGCCGGCCGCGGACCTTAAGACCTTGGGCAGCGAGGGCTACCTGATTCGCAGCATCAACGTTCATGGGCATCGCGCGACGCTCATCGCCGCCAATTCGAACGTCGGCGTGCTCTATGGGGCTTTTGGCTTGCTGCGCCGGATGCAAACCCGCCAGCCCCTGGAAGCTCTCGACGTGCGCGAGTCGCCGCGCATCCGCATCGGATCCTCGATCACTGGGACAATTTGGACGGCACGATCGAGCGCGGCTACGCCGGTGCCTCGATTTGGGATTGGCAAACTCTGCCGGACTATCCAAGGCCGCGCTATAGCGACTATGCGCGCGCCTGCGCATCGATCGGCATCAACGGGGCGGTGCTCAACAATGTGAATGCGGATGCCATCAGCCTGACGCCGCAATACTTGGAGAAGGCGGCGACCCTCGCCCGCGTCTTTCGGCCCTACGGCGTAAAAGTATATCTGTCGGCGCGATTCACCGCGCCCATCGAGATCGGCGGCCTGAAAAGCGCCGACCCGCTCGACGCGGCGGTGCGCACGTGGTGGCGGAATAAAGCGGATGAGATCTATCGCACCATTCCGGACTTCGGCGGCTTTCTCGTCAAAGCCAACTCGGAGGGACAGCCAGGTCCGCAGGACTACGGCCGCTCGCATGCCGATGGCGCCAACATGTTGGCCGCCGCCCTCGCGCCCCACGGCGGCATCGTGATGTGGCGCGCGTTCGTGTATTCGGGGCATCAAAATGAGGACCGGGCGCGACAGGCCTACGATGAGTTCGTGCCGCTCGACGGACAGTTCGCTGCGAATGTGCTGCTGCAGGTGAAGAATGGGCCCATCGATTTTCAGCCGCGCGAGCCCTTCCATCCGCTTGTTCGGCGCCATGCCGAAAACGCCGCTGATGCTCGAAGTGCAAATCACCAAGGAGTACCTGGGCTTCGCGACTCACCTGGTTTACCTGGGTCCGCTGTACGAGGAGGCACTGCGCACTTCGATGCGGCAGCGCAACGGCCTGGGCTCGAGCATCGCCAAATTTGGATCGCACCGGCATGGCCGGCGTGTCGAATATCGGCGCGAGGCGCAACTGGACCGGCTCGCAATTCGATCAGGCCAACTGGTATGTCTTTGGACGTCTGGCATGGAACCCGCAACTTTCCTCGCGCGCAATCGCCGAGGAATGGGTGCGCATGACCTTCTCGAACGATAGGCGCTTCGTCGTCCCGAGCGTCGCGATGATGATGGGCTCACGCGACGCCGCGGTGGATTACATGACGCCGCTCGGGTTGGCGCACTTGATGGCGGCCGGGCATCACTACGGACCCGGACCCTGGCAGGGCGGCGGTACGCGCGCCGACTGGACGCCGCCCTACTATCATCGCGCCGATGCCGGCGGCATTGGTTTTGATCGCGGCGTGACCGGCAGCAATGCGGTTTCACAATACGCGCAGCCGCTCGCCGCCGAGTTCAACGATCCGAAGTCCACGCCGGAAAAGTATTTGCTGTGGTTTCATCACCTGAGTTGGGATTATCCGATGGCATCCGGCCGCACGCTCTGGGATGAGCTCGTGATTCATTATTCGCGCGGCGTGGACTACGTCAGCGACATGCGCCGCACCTGGACAACGCTCGCGCCGTACCTGGATGCGGAACGCTATGCCGAAACATCCGTGTTTCTCGCCATTCAGGAAAAAGAGGCGCGCTGGTGGCGCGATGCCTGCATCGCCTACTTCCAGAGTTTATCGAATCGACCGCTGCCCAAAGGCTACGCACCCCCTGAGCAACCGCTCGCGGAGTACGAAGCGATTTCCACGCCCTACGCGCCGGGCAATCCCGGCTGGACCGCCGCGCCCTTTCGCCATTGAGCCGACTTCAAGCAATAACGAGTGCCATGAAAATGAACCCGCGTCGAGCCTTCCGCATGCGTCTCCCGAGGGCGGCGTGCCTATTGATCATCGCGCCGCTTGCCGGTTTCGCCCAGCCGTCAGCGAAGCCGCTGCCGCTGCTGCATGAGATTTTCCAGGACCACGCGGTCTTGCAACGCGACCGGCCGATCCCGGTGTGGGGCGAGTCGAGCGCGGGAGAGCGAATCAGCGTTTCGATCGATGCGAAAACGGTTGAGGCACGCGCGGACGCCGCCGGTCATTGGCGTGCGCTGCTGCCGGCGATGCGCGCCGGCGGACCATATGTACTCACCGTGCACGCGCAATCCGGGGCGAGCCGGACCATCAGCGACATTCTGGTCGGCGATGTGTTCCTGTGTTCCGGGCAGTCGAACATGGAATTGCCGGTCGCGAATAGCCTGAACTACGCCAGCGAGATCGCGCATTCGGCGAACGATCGGATCCGCGTGTTGACCGTGGCGCACGCCACTTCGCCTGGGCCGCTGACGCACTTTCAAGCGCCGGTGGCCTGGGCCGCCGCCGGCCCCGACACCATCGGCAATTTTTCGGCCACGTGTTACTACTTTGCGCGCGAGCTGCAAAAGTCCGTGCCGGTGCCGCTCGGCCTGATTCATTCTTCCTGGGGCGGCTCACGTATCGAGCCGTGGATCAGCGAGCAGGGGCTGCGCAAGGCGGGCGGTTTCGGTTCGGCGCTCGATCTTCTGCATGTGTACGCACGCGATCCGCAGGCGGGCAACGAGCGGCTCGGCGAAATCTGGGAGAGCTGGTGGCACGCTCACGCCCGCTCGACGCCTTGGACGGAATCGGGCGCCGGCTGGAACGAAGTTCCTTTGCCCATGCGCGATTGGAAAACCTGGGGCGATCCCAAGCTCGCCAATCACGATGGCATGGTGTGGTTTCGCCGCAATGTCACACTGACGGCGGTCCAAGCCGCAGGTGCGGCGACTTTGATGCTCGGCGGCATCGACAAAGTCGATGAGACCTGGGTGAACGGTAAGCCCATCGGCAACTCATTTGGCTATGGCACTGAACGCCCGTATGAGTTGCCGGCAGGAACGCTGCACGCCGGCGACAACAGCTTCGTGGTGAACGTATCCAGCGGTTGCTGCGCGGCCGGGATGTATGGACCGCCCGATCACATGATGCTGCGATTGGCCGGCGGCGGCGTGGTGCCCTTGGGCGGTCAGTGGCGCTATCAATTCGTGCCGGAAAGCATGGGATTTCCGCCGCGCGCGCCGTGGGAATCCGTGGGCGGCCTGACCAGCATTTACAATGCCATGATTGCGCCGTTGGCATCGTACGGCTTGCGCGGCGTGCTCTGGTATCAAGGCGAATCCAACACCGGAGATGCGGCGCAGTATCAAGCGCTGTTGGCGGCGCTGATGGGCGATTGGCGCCGACAGTTCGCGGCCGATCTTGCCTACCTCATCGTCGAGCTGCCCAATTTTGGCGCGGCGCCGGTGGCGCCTACCGCTTCCGACTGGGCGAATCTTCGCGAGGCTCAGCGCCGCGCCGTGCTGCAGGATCCAAATGCCGCGCTGGCCGTGACCATCGATGTGGGCGACCCGCGTCAATTGCATCCGGCCGACAAACAATCCGTGGGCGTGCGGCTGGCGCGCGCGGCGCGGCATTTGATTTATGGAGATATCGTCACCGCTTCGGGTCCCGTGCCGCGAACCGCGACGCGCGACGGCGCCCACGTCGTGGTGAGCTTCGAGGCCGTCGAGCACGCGCTCGTCGCCTACAGCTCCAATCGCCCGATCGCGTTTGAATTGTGCGCGGCGGAGCAGAGCAGCTGCCGTTTCATCGATGCGAGGCTGCAATCGAATCGAGTCGTGCTGGATGCGAGTGGATTCGAGAATCCCCAGCGCGTGCGATTTTGCTGGGGTGATGCGCCGCGCTGCAATCTCTACGATCAGTCCGGCCTGCCGGCCGGACCGTTTGAGATCGCCATTCAAAAATAAGCGGAAGCGTTGCCGACAGCCATCGAGGGGGATCGAAGGACGCAAGCCAACAACGCTTCCTAAAGCATCATGTTAGCGCTACCATGCCGCCAATTACAAGTCGCAGCTATTGTTTCGGATGCTCAGGCTGCGTAGCCGCGGTCATCGCCACGTCAGTGGGGCGGTCGGATCGCGCCGAATCAAACTGAGTCTTGCATGCCTTGAACGCGCTGCGGTACGACTCGGCGGTGTTTGCCCGGAGGCGCTTCATCATGCAATGAACCATTTGCCGCGGCGTGAAAGCGGGGGAACTCGAATCTTCGGCGAGCACCGGCGCCGAGGCGAGAAGACCGAGCGCAACTACGATCGCTGAATGCCGTCCGTTCATGAAGCACCTCCGCTTACGCCCGGTTCTTGCGCATTCAGACTATGGCATGCATGGCAAAGGCCATGGCGTAGGAGAGACGGCCGAGCGGCTGTCGGACACGGCGACGACCCTCAGAGGGGGTCGCCGCGCGGATCGACTACCCCGCCGGCTGGCAAGATGCTTGCGGCTGCGGCTTTGCCCTGCCCACTCGAGACCATGCCTCGCAATATTCACATTGGCTCAGTAGAGTGAGGCTGATCGTAGCCATTCAACCTGTGGGGTTTCGCATGTCCATTTCTTTGTATGATGTCTCGATTCCAATCTTTGTGTTGAGTCTCAATAATCTTTCCGCCATTCTCGACAAGGCGGCAGCGCACGCTGAGGCGAAGAAAGTTGACCCGAAGGCGCTGCCGGCAACGCGGCTCATCGTGGACATGCTGCCGCTGTCGGCGCAAATCCAAATCGCTTGCGATACCGCGAAAGGCGCTGCGGCGCGCCTGGCCGGCGTGGAGATTCCGAAGCATGAGGATACGGAGTCGACCCTTCCGGAACTCAAGGCGCGCGTGGCGAAGACCCTGGAATTCATCAAGGGCATCAAGCCGGCGCAGCTGGAAGGAGCGGAGACTCGGGAAATTGAGTTGAAGTTTCCGTCCAGCACCTTGAAATTTACGGGCATCAATTATTTGACCAATTTCGTACTGCCGAACTTCTTTTTCCACATGACGATGACCTATGCGCTGTTGAGAAAGAACGGTGTCGAGCTCGGCAAGCGGGATTTCTTGGGGCCGACGCAGTAAGGCGGTTGAGCCGATCGCCGCAGTCGAGTTTGCCATGCCGTACGACGGCCACCGAGGCGCCCGGGGAGTTCGGCGTGTTCCAGTCCTGGAAAAGCGCGTCGATCCGTTTCTCCGGAGAAACGGGGCCGCGCGATTTGGATTCAGCTGCTGCCGGAGCCGCCGCTGTAAATTGCGGCCTTATCGCAAGACAACCCACTAAACACAGCGAGATGCCGATCGCGCAACGCACCTCAGGATCGCGCCGCAAGCATGCGGCCAGAGACTGACAAACCTGCAACCTCGAGCAAAACAAGAATCGCAACACTGATTTTGAACAGGAGCGTCCAATCGCCGTTGCCCCTGTCGAACACGTTATTCGGGCCGGCGATAAAAAAGTGCTCGAAGCTCCCGATGACGAGCCCCGCAGTGAACACCACGATGAGGACAGCCGATCCGAACTTCTGCCGGCGCATCCACCAACGCCACGCCGGCGAGCGTGAGCGCACCGGCGAAGGCCGCGATGGACACAGATTCTGCGAGCCGCGATGCGGGGTGGAGCTTTTCGACCAAATAGAGGTGCCAGACCGCGACGGCAAAATTCGCCAAAGCGATGACCGTGGCAAAGACTCTGATGTTTCTCATCGCCTTCTCCGAAGGGCCGGCAGCGGCCAAGCGAGTGAGTGCAGTGAGAAGTCACCAAGCTAAGCCATGAGGGCACAGTATTGTCAAATTGCGCGCGCTCTAAAGCAATAAGCCGACCTCGCGTTGCAGAGAATCGATGCGCCGCTTGGACTTCTGTTTTCTGCCGCATGTCGGGTTTGGCTGTGCAAATACGTATTCCTCCATAGCGGCGCTCGTTCCAGGGAGATTTCGCGCAAAAGAGCAGGCCAAGGATCCGGCCGGCCAAGGGCCGCGACGTACGGCGAACAAAAAGGGGATGACATGAGACACCCGATTCATTTCAAGCGGGTTGCGTTACCCGGCATCTTGATCGGCGGCGCGATCGGGTTTTCCGGCGGCGCGTTTGCGGCGCAGCCACCCGACGTGGTTCAGACCGACGTCCTCAATAATACGGCGATGGGTACCAACGCCCTTGCTTCACTTGCAGGCGCGTCTTTCAACACCGCCTCGGGAGGCTCTGCGCTCGAATTCAATACGACGGGGTCGGGAAACACCGCTTCGGGAGCCTATGCGCTCTATACCAACACTGAGGGCTCCTACAACACCGCCACGGGAGTGGGTGCGCTCACTCGCAATACCATGGGGTACTACAATACCGCCTCAGGAAGCAGTGCGCTTGCTGCTAATACGATGGGGTACTACAACACCGCGTCGGGAATGGCTGCGCTCCGTTTCAATTACATAGGGAACGACAACACCGCCTCGGGATATCAGGCGCTCTTCTCCAATACCTATGCCGATGACAACACCGCCTCGGGATACCAGGCGCTCTATTCCAATACGACGGGGGCCAACAATACGGCTTCGGGATCCGGGGCGCTCTATTCCAATACGACAGGGTCCTCAAACACCGCCTCGGGATACCAGGCGCTCTATTCGAATACGGGGTCCTTCAACTCTGCTACGGGATTCAATGCGCTCTATTCCAATACGACAGGGTCCTCAAACACCGCCTCGGGAGTTGATGCACTCTATTACAATAAAACCGGCGCCGGTAACACCGCCTCGGGAGACGGTGCGCTCTTTCGCAATTCGAGCGGGTCTTACAACACCGCCTCCGGAACCTCTGCGCTTCTTCGGAATACGATTGGTTCCAACAACACCGCCTCGGGATTCGATGCGCTCCGTCTCAATACGACGGGGTCCAACAACACTGCGTCGGGTATCCAGGCGCTCTATTCCAATACGACAGGAGGCCTAAACACCGCCTCGGGATCCAGCGCGCTGTATTCCAATTTGACGGGATACGGCAACATCGCTTCGGGATTTGCGGCTCTCTATTCCAATGCGTCGGGGTGGTACAACACCGCCTCGGGATATCAGGCGCTCTTCTCCAATACGTCGGGGTGGTATAACGTCGCTGTCGGTTTCGGCTCCGGCAGTTCGCTGACGACCGGCAGCTACAACATTGATATTGGTAATTATGGCGTCCCCGGAGACAGCCAGAATATACGCATCGGTACTCAAGGCACCCATCTTTCGACGTACATCGCGGGGATCTACGGCAATAACCTCGCCGCGACGGGTACACCAGTGGTCGTGACTGCGAACGGGCAGCTGGGCACCAGTGCGTTGCTGCAGGGGCCGCCGGGACCTGTTGGACCGGCGGGCCCGATAGGTCCTGCAGGTCCGAGAGGCCCGGTAGGTGCGACGGGCGCCACGGGTGCAGCTGGAGCCAATGGTGCGAACGGCGCTAATGGCGCCACGGGTGCTCAAGGTCCACAGGGTGCGACGGGTGCAACCGGGCCTCGGGGACCAGCGGGGTTGAATGGCTCCGGCGTCTTGACTGATGTGTATAACGACACGTGGGCGGGCAATGCCGCGCTCGCTTCGCAAACCGCCACGCCTTTCACGGGCAATAACTCCGCATATGGCAACTCGGCACTGGCGTCCACGACGTTCGGCAATGCGAACAACGCGTTTGGTTCCTGGGCGCTCTACTTGAACATAAGCGGGGGTGGGAATAGCGCCTTTGGCACGTTTGCGTTGTCGCAGAATAAAGCTGGCTATAGCAACAGTGCCTTTGGTGACAACGCTCTTCAATCCGCCACTGGCAGCAACAACGTCGGTATCGGCTCAAGTGCTGGCTACAACCTCACCACGGGCAGCAGCAACATCGATATCGGCAACGCCGGCATGGCTGGCGAATCAGGGACCATCAGAATTGGATCATCTGTCCTCGATGCCACGGGTGGAATACAGACTTCTGTCTACATCGCCGGCATCGGCACCACCAATCTCAGCAGCGATGCCGCTGCGCTGCCGGTGGTCGTCGATCCCGCAACGGGACAGCTCGGCACAAGTACCAATGTTGCGGGCTCGCCGGGTCCTCAAGGGCCCGCAGGTCCGCAGGGTCCGGCGGGGCCGCAAGGTGCGCAAGGCATTCAAGGCGTCATGGGCTTTCCGGGGGCGGCCGGCGCGGCGGGACCGGCGGGTCCTGCAGGTCCGATCGGATTAACCGGACCGATTGGCGCGACGGGCGCGACGGGCGCGACGGGAGCGACGGGAGCGCTAGGTCCGCAAGGGCCCGCGGGAGCAAATGGTGCTGCAGGGGCTCAAGGTCCGGCGGGACCTGCGGGTCCTCCGGGAGCGAATGGTGTATTCAATTATCAGGGCGCGTGGAGCGCAGGCACGACGTACCCTGCTGATGCCGTGGTCTCTGAGAATGGCTCGTCGTACGTGACCGCCGGCGGGAGCGTCGCGGGCATCGATCCAGCCACGGACACCACTGGCGCGTGGACGATTCTTGCGCTTGCGGGGGCCGCGGGTGCACCGGGCGCACCCGGCGCAACTGGTCCGGCGGGAACTCCCGGTGCGGCAGGCGCTGCAGGACCCGCGGGCCCTGCAGGACCGACGGGTGCGATGGGACTCACCGGTGCCACAGGTCCGGCCGGTGCTGCGGGACCTATGGGTGCGACGGGCGCCACCGGGGCGAGCGGTGCAACGGGAGCGCAAGGAATCCAAGGCATTCAGGGGCCGGCAGGTTCACCTGGTGCGGCGGGCGCTGCGGCGACCATCGCCGTCGGCACCGTGACTACCGGAGCAACCGCAGCGGTCACCAATGTCGGCACATCGTCTGCGGCGATTTTCAATTTCACCATTCCGCAGGGCTCGGGTGGCGGTTCCGGCGTCCTGACTGACGCGTTCGGAGACACCTCGGCTGGAAGCGGGGCACTGCCACTGCCTGAGTCGGGGCCCAACTACAGCTTCGGTGCCGCTGACAATACGGCGTATGGCTTTAGCGCCCTTGCTGCAAATACGACCGGGCACGGCAACGTTGCCACCGGCTGGCAGGCACTGCCAGTCAATACGACGGGATCCTTCAACGTTGCCAACGGCTATACAGCACTACAAAGCAACACGACCGGAACTGACAACGTGGCCGTCGGAGAGCAAGTACTTGCAAACAACACCAGTGGGTACGACAACGTTGCCGTCGGCAGCTTGTCAATGAATATAAATGATTCGGGCACCTTCAATACGGCTGTCGGGGTTCAGAGCCTGGAAGGGGGCCAAGGGGGTACAACCAATTACAGCACGGCGATCGGTGCCGACGCCCTTATACAAGCGACCGGCGCTAGTAACATCGGCGTGGGCTTTGGCGCCGGCTACTTTCTCGCCACCGGGAATAACAACATTTATATCGGCAGTTCGGGCGCCACCATCGATTCGGGTTCGGGCACCATCATCGAGTCGAACACGATCAGAATTGGGACGCCCGTATGGGATCCAATATTACAGCCACACACAGCGGTCTATATCCAGGGGATCAACGGTGTAAAGACGGGTCTCGCGGGCGCCGCGGTGGTTATCGATGCGAACGGTCAATTGGGCACGATCTCCTCCTCCCGCCGCTACAAGGAAGACATCCAGCCGATGGCGGATGCGAGCGATCGGTTACTGCAGTTGCGGCCGGTGCAATTCAGGTACAAAAAGCCGGATGCGAACGGCGAGAAGCCGATTCAATACGGATTGATTGCGGAGGAAGTGGCGGAGGTGCTGCCGGAGTTGGTGGTGAACAATAAAGAGGGACAGCCGGAGACCGTAGCGTATCACCTGCTGCCGGCGATGCTGCTGAATGAGTTGCAGAAGGAGCATGCGAAGAATACGCAACACACCGAACAATTGAAGGCGCAGGAGAGGCTGATCCAGAATCAAGCTGCGCAAATCGCCAAGCTGGAAGCGCAAGCCTCGGAAGTACAGGCGCTCAAGGCGCGGCTCAAGGATCTGGAGCGCGTGACTACGCTGCTCGCCAAGGTGAACGGCGGCGCCCGGGTCAGCGCGCAGCCAGGGTTGCTGCGGGTCGTTGACTCTGCGGCGGCGGGAGTGCATTAAATGAGCATGGTCATCGGGATTGACGAGCAGGCGCCTGCGGCGGCGTCTGTTCGCGGAGAGCGCGTGGATCACAAAAACACTTTGGGTCTGTTAGTCATCGCTCTCGTCGTTGCTGTCGGCGCGCTGGGCCTGATGGTTTACGAGCGTGCACAACTTCAGGAGCTGCGTGCTCACGCGGTTGCGCAACAGCTGCAGCCGATCGCGGGGCTGTTGAAGGAGGATCAAGCGATCTTGAAGGAGCTGCAGGCGGAACCGTTTGCGGAACCCAGTTCTGGGATCTTGGAATCGTACCTGGCGAAAATTCGGCGCGACGGGGTCCCGAAGCACGCGGACATGAAGCAGAAGCTCGACAACCTGGCGGAGAACAATACTGCGATCGTGACCTTGATCAAGGCGTATGCGCCGAGCGCGAAGACACCGGGGTTCGCGGCGCAGGGAGATAAGTTTAGGAACTACGCGTCGGCGTGGCGCGATCGCTGGAACTCCGTGATGGAGCTCTTCATGGCGGGCGGCAATTATGCCGCCGCCGGCGTACCGTTGCCCAAAGACTTTGCTGCGGCGGTCGATGCGGAGATCGCGGCGGCGAAGTAGCAGGAGCGTTCGCGAAGCAGCCATTCCTCGTCCGCGGCGCTGATGCTGGTTGCCGCAAAAGCGCGCCTGCGCTTATCGAAGCCCCGCACCCCGTGGTACGCTCTTTGTTTCCGCCGGGCCAAGGTACTCCATTGAAAGCATTCCTCATTATCCTGCTGCTTTGCGTCTCGGGGTGCAGCTGGTTTCATCGCAAGCCGCATGCACCCGACCCGACCGAATTGGTTGTCGTGGGTGCGCCGGTGGGTTCCTTGGTGTTCGTCGACGGCGTGCAGGCCGGTCCGGCCAAGGAGGTGGCCAAGCAGCCCCAAGAAGTGGACGTCGCACCGGGCACTCACATCCTGGAAGTGAGAGTGGGCGATACCGTCGCCTATCGAGAGCACACTTATGTGATGCCGGGCGAAAAGCGCGTCATCTCGGTATTGTCGGGCCGGAATTAAAAACACCGGCCATCGCCGTTCAATCCGCTTCGCCAAAATGCGGCGGTGAGCCGAGGCTCTAACTGCGGTCGTCGTGCAGATCATCCCGCACGGTCTTGCCGCCCTTCATGACGAAGACGACCTTGCCCATTTCGTGCAGGTCGACGCGCGGATCGTGCGCGAGGGCGATCAAATCGGCGAACTTGCCGGCTTCGATGCTGCCGAGGATGTCGGCCATGCCGAGAGCGACAGCCGCATTGACCGTCGCGCTTTTCAAGACATCGGTGGCGCTCAGTCCGGCATCCTGCAACGCGAGAAATTCCTCCCACTGGCGCGCGATCGGCGTGATGGGCAAATCTGTGCCGAATAGAATCGGGATGTGCGCCTTGTAGGCCTTGGCGACGCTGGCTTTCGCCTGCAGGTAATACGCGACCGGTACGCCGATCTTGGGATTTTGAGTTGCCAGTTTCGCGGTCAGCAGAGTCGGAACGTATGCAGTTCCTTTTTTCACCATGGTCGCGATGTTCAAGTCGCTCAAGGGACCGTGTTCGATGGTGTCGGTCCCCGCCTCGATCGCGATCTGATTGGCGGTAGAGGACCCCGCCGAATGCGTGGCCACGCGCCGGTTCAGGCGATGCGCCGTCGCGACGATGGCGTCGATCTCCGCCGGGGTTTCCATCGGCCCGCTCTTGGGGTCGAGGAGCGTCTGCGCGGCCAGCCGCAGCTTGATCACGCCCGCGCCGCGCCTGACTTCCTCGCGAACCACGCGCTCGCAGTCCGTCGCCCCGGAACAGCTGCCGCGGCTCTTGAACAGCGGTTCCAGATCCTCGCGCTCGCCGAAGTTGTGCGCATCGTAGTCGCCCCCCGGCACCCCGAACATGGGTTCGCAGGCGATGATGCGCGGCCCGTCGATCACGCCGGCGTTGATAGCGTCGCGCAAGTCGTAGGTCACACTTGCCGGATCGCCGAGATTACGGATGGTGGTAAAGCCGTTATGCATGATGCTGTTGGCGCGGCCTTCGCTCGCCAGCACGCGCGCCGCGGGCCGCCCGATAAAGGCAGGCATGAAGTCCGACGTAGGGTTGTCAGAGTCAATATCCATGGTGACCGTCACATGCGTGTGCATGTCGATCAGCCCGGGCATGACCCAGGCTTGCGAGAGATCGATTATTCGCCCGCCATCGACGAATCCCGCGACAATGGAGGTGATCTTGCCGTTCTCGATGATGATCGATTGCCTATCGAGCGAGGGCTTGCCGGGATCGGCGATGAGATGCCCGGCATGAATGATGATCTTAGGTGAGGCCGCGGACTGGCTCGCCTCTGCGAACAGCAGACTTGCGAGAAGCAAACACCAAGCGCGAATTGGCATGCCGGCGATTCGCGCGGCGCTACTTTTTCGCGCCGCTATCGCTGCCCATATAGCGATCGAACCACGCCACGGTGCGTTCCAGCGCGTCAATTTGATCCTCGCGCTTGTAAAAACCGTGGCCTTCGCCCGGGTACACCTTGAGGTCGACGGTCTTGCCGGCTTTCGACAAAACTGCAGCGACTTTCTCCGCCTCATAGGGCGGCACGCGGATATCGTTGCCGCCCGCCAGCGCGAGCAAGGGCGCTTTGACCTGCCCCAAATAAGTGAGCGGACTGGACGCCTCGTATACCGCCTTGTCCTTCACCGGGTCACCGAGCAGGCCCATTTGATACTGTCTGAGCACGGGCGAACCGCGCTCATACATCGAGAACCAATCGGTGATGCCGCAGATTTCCACGCCGGCCGCCCACACTTCCGGCGTCCGCGATATGGCCATCATCGTCATGTAGCCGCCGTAGGAAATGCCGGTGATGCCGATGCGCCGCGCGTCAACGTAGCCTGAGTCCACCAAAAATTTGACCCCGGCGACGTAGTCGGTCAGATCGCCGCCGCCCAGGTCGCGGTGATTGGCGGCCTGAAATGCACGGCCATAACCGGTCGAGCCGCGCGGATTGGCGGCGATCACGACGTAGCCGCGCGTGGCCAGCGCCACGGCAGTCCGGTCGAAATCGTCCATGGTCTGCCCCGTCGGACCGCCATGCGGCAGCGCCACCGCAGGCGCACGGCCGTCGCGCGACAAGTTGAAGGGCATCCAAACGATGGCGCTGATGATGGTGCCGTCGGCACTGCGGTAGTGCACGATGCGAGTCTTCGGCAGCTTCTCAGGATTGATGCCGGCCAGAGCAAATCGCGTGACCGGCGCCGCTTTGCCGCTCGAGCGCTCCAAAATCCAGTAATCGAGCGGCATGTTGCCGGACTGATGCGGAAACAGGATGCGGCTGCCGTCGGGCGAAAACGCCGGCAGCTTGCCGAAGTAATCCGAATTGACGCCGGCCGGCAGAGGCAGCTCCTCGGTGCGGGCGCTCGCCAGATCGTACGAATAGATCACATCCCGGCCATCCACATTGCTGATCATCAGCAGCGAATGCCCGTCCGGGGCGAAGCGGCCCGCCTTCTGTTCCCACGCGTCGGGCTTGATCAAGGTCAGCTTCCGCGTCGTCGTGTCATACACCGCGGCTTGCAGCGAGCCGGCAGCGGTCTCCGTGGTCAGCGCCAACCAGCGCCCGTCGGGCGAGACATCGCTCGCCGTATTCAGACCCGCCTCGCCCGTGGCGAGCGCCGGCGTCGCCGCGCCGGTCGCAACCTCGACCCGCCAAACAGTGCCGTGAGTGCGCTCGACGTTGGAGCGATTGGCGATGACGAAGCGGCCGTCGGGTGAAAACGCGACTACGCTCCACTGCATCGTGGGCAGGGCCTCGTGGGTGAGCACGCGCACCGTGCGGGTGGCGAAGTCCATGACCGCCACATTGTTCGAGGCACCGGTTTTCAAGCGGTGATCAAAAGCGATCAAGCGGCCGTCGCGCGAGAACACGGCACCGGTTTCGGACACATCGTCGGAATGAGTGAGGTTGACGACGGCGCCGCCCGCGGCGGGAACCGCGAATAGATCGAATATTTCCGCGCCGCCGCGATCGGACTCGAACACCACCCACTTGCCGTCCGGCGAAGTCGCGATGCCCATCTGCCGATCATCGGACTGCGTCAACTGCGTGGGGAAGGCCCCGGCTGCGGCTACGCTCCACAGATTGAAGCGGCCGGTGAGGTTGGTCGAGACGATGAAGTTCTTGGAGTCCGCACTCCAGGCCGCATCGAGACTGCTGCGCACATAGAAAAGGTCCGCGATCGGTACCGGAGCCGCGCCCTCGAGTACCGGCGAGCTCAAGCTCTTAGGATCGGTGAGGGCGCGCGCGGGCGGGCCCTTGAGTACCGGCGCCGCCTGCAACGAACCCGCCAACACCAGCAACGGCGCGCAGCCGCACCACCCCAGACGTGATTTGAAGTTCATTCGCCTCTCCCCCGCGTGTATTTAGAATTTTGCCCGCAGCGTCACACCTACCGTTCGCGGCCGAATACGGAACAACTCCTGGTTGTTGATAATGACCGGCCCTGCGGTTTGCGCGTCCAATGCGCCGGTGGCGCCCTGGGAATTGCTCAAGTTATTGATGAAGGCCGCAACTTCGTAAGAACCGAAGTTGACGCCGCCGCGCAAGCTCTCGGTGGTAAAGCCGCCGAATTTTGTGCCGTTATGCTCGAAGTCGGTCCACTCATCGCCCAGATACGAGGCGGTGGCACGCACATAGCCCTGGTAACTCGCCACCGGGAAGTCGAACTCGGCATAGGTTGATGCCTGCGCTTCGGGAGCCGCGGGCAGCACATCGCCGTTGACCACGCCCACCAGACCCGTTGCCGGCCTGCTGATGGTCGGATCGTCTTTGGAGATTTCGTTCTTGCTCAGCTGGAAAGCCGCGCCCAGCAGCAACCAGGAGATCGGCTTGGCGTCCACTTGGAATTCGATGCCGTAGTTTCTCGCTTCGCTCGCATTGCCGGTGTAGTTACCCAATTGATTCTGCAGCGCGACCTGAATGTTCTTCCAGTCGATGTAGTAGAAGTCCGTACTGTAGGTCAGCCGGCCGTCGAAGGCCCGGCCCTTGGCGCCGATCTCATAGTTCCACAAGCTGTCCGGCGCGTAGCTATTTGGCGTGTTGCGGCCACCGACATCGGAGGTGAGGTTGACGCCGCCGACGCGGTACCCGCGCGCAACTTGCGTGTACAAGGTCAGATCCGGAGTCCAGCGATAGGCCAGAGACACGCGCGGATCGACCGGCGTTCCCAAGTCGTGAAAGTCGGTATGCGTGTAGGCGGAGGGCAGGATGCTGTAGACCGGAATGTAGCCGCCGGTGTTGATCTGCGCGGAGACCATGTAATGCGACACTCGGGCGCCGCCGGTCAGGTCCCACTTGTCGGCGAAAGTGTAGGTCGCCTCGCCGAATGCTGCGATTTCCTGCTGTCCGAAATGATAGATCAAGTCGACGATGTTATCGCTGCCGATGATGGGGATGATGGCAGCCGAATCGGCTTCTTGCCCGCCGCCCTGGCTCGCATGCAGAAAAAAGGTACCCGCGGTCCACTTGAAATTGCCTTCACCGCGCGATGCCAAGCGCAGCTCCTGCGTGTAGATATTGCCGTCGATGCCGGAAGCATCGATGTTGATACCCTGGACAATGTTGGTGCCGCCGGTGGCGATCAAGGCGGTCAAGGGCACGAAATAGCTATCCGTGCCGGTGAGGTTCGATTTGCGATCGTGATAAGTGGACACCGAGGTGAACGTGAGGGAATCCCAATCGTATTGCAGCGTCAGGGCCGCGATCGTGCTCTTCAGTTCAATGAGATAATTATTGATGCCGTCCGACACTTGGCCGGAAAAGCCGGTGCCCGGCGGCTTGACCGCCAGGCTGCCGCCGTCCGCGCCGTTGTAGTCCTTCGAATCTTGGTAGGTCAGCGTGAGATTGGCGGAGAACTGATCGTTGGGCTTGGCGGCAATCGAAAAGCGCGCGCCGTCGGTCTTGGTGGGGTTGGAGTTCTTTTGACCGGTGAGCAAGTTGGCGATCCAACCACCATCGTCATAGTCGTAGGCGACCACGCGAACGCCGAGTACGTCCTGGATGATCGGGGCATTGAACACCACGTAACCGGAGTACGAGCCGCCACCGGTTTGGGTTTGCGCACCCGTAATCTCGGCCGAGCCGCTGAACTGCGACAGGTCCGGCTTGTTGGTGATGTAACGGATCGCGCCGGCGAGCGAACCCGAACCGAACAGCGTGCCTTGCGGACCGCGCAACACTTCGACCCGCTCGATGTCGACGACGCGCAAGTTGCTGGCGCCGCCGCCCTGGCCGACCGGATCGATCGGCATGTCGTCGTACAACAGCGCCACGGTCGATTGCTTCAGACCCAAGTCCGTACCGGTGGTGACACCGCGAATGGTGAGGTTGGTCGAATTGCCGCCGCCCGAGCCGGGGTTGTTGAGACCCGGCGTGGTATTGATGATGTCCTGCAGCTGCGTCGCGCCACGGTGCTCGAGTTCGATGCCCGTCTCGGCGGTGATGCTCACCGGCACGTCTTGCAGGCGCTCGGTACGCTTGGTGGCGGTGACGACGATTTCCGCCAGCGCATCCGATGACGCATTCACACCCGAACTCTGCGCAAAGGAAGGTTGGACCAGGAGGCAAGCCGTAACTAGGAGCGTCGCGCTCAGGATGTATTTCATACGAGATCCCCGATTTTTTTGTGATGGCGAAATACGAGGCCCGGATCCGTAGGTAGATCCGTTACCTCCGCACAGTGGACGTCGTAATTAGCTCAGACTAAGCCTGTAAAGAGAATTGTCAATATAATTTTTCTGCATGGGACTATACCATCTGTGCAGGTTAGTTCCGCTCGCGGGGCGCACGCGAGTGCCCGCGTCGACTCGGGCCGGTGCAGGGAAAACCTTAAAGGCGGAATTCTAAGGTCGGTTCCGCGGCTGCTTGGCGGCTCTGATCGATTTTTGCTTTAGGGCAATCGAGGTTGGCGAGCGCGACTCCTGCGGCTTGGGCGAATGCAACGCCTTCTCGGCTCGCTCGATCAGGCGAGCATCGCTCAAGCTCGAGGCGATGGCGGCAAAGTCCTTGAGCGCGCCCCGCCACTCGAGCGTGCCGACGTCAGAGAACAGCGGCGCATCCTCGCGCAGCGTTGCCAATTTTTTAAACAGCAGCGCCAGCGCTTTACGCTCTCCTAAGATCTCCGCGGGAAAGTCTTCAATGGGGCCGAATCGATCGATCAGGCCCGCGGCGCCCTTGGCGCCAATGCCGGCGATTCCGGGATACCCGTCCGACGCATCGCCGACCAGCGCCAGATAGTCGGGAATTCTCTCTGGTATCACACCGAATTTTGCGCGGACCGCATCGGCATCTCGAATGACGTGACTTTTTCGATCCACCTGAACGATGCGATCGCCGCGCACGCATTGCGCCAGATCTTTGTCCGGCGTCCAAATGCAAACCTTTTGCACATCGCGATTCTTCGCGGCCAACGCCGCGGCGGAGGCCAAGGCATCGTCCGCTTCGAGTTCGACCATGGGCCAGAGCGTCACGCCCAAGGCCGTCAGCGCGTCCTCGAGCGGCTGAAATTGCGCGCGCAGCGCAGGCTCGATACCCTCGCCGGTTTTGTACCCGGTCCACAGTTCATTGCGGAAGGATTCAATCACATGATCGGTGGCGACCCCTAAGTAGCTCGCCCCTTCCTCGATCATCTGCAGGACCCCGTTGAGCACACCCGCCACGGCGCCCATGGGCCGATCCTTGCCCTTGGTGAAACGGCGCAAGCCGTAAAAGTGCCGAAACAGCTCGTAGGTGCCGTCGATGAGATGGACGATCATGGCCGGCGCCGGAAAGAGATCATTGCGGACTTTAGCGCTCGTCTTTGTACACTTTAGCGCTCGTCTTTGTACACTTTGCCCTCTTTCATCACGAAGGACACTTTGCCGGGCGCGCCCAATTGATCGATGTGCGTCAGCGGATCCACTTTCATGGCGATCACGTCCGCCGTTTTGCCGGGCGCAATGGAGCCGAGCCCGTCGCCGAGGTGGCCGAGCGCGGCGGCTGCGTTGATGGTCGCGGTGCGAAGGACTTGCGCCGGCGGCAGACCCGCGGCGGCCAGCAATCCAAATTCCTCATGGCTACGATCGGTGGTCATGATCCCGAGGTCCGTGCCGAAGATGATCGGTACGCCGGCTCGGTAGGCCTTGCCGACCCCCTCGGAACCCTCCTTGAAGCGGTAGTCGATCATCTTGCCTGCGAGCAAGGTCGGCGTGTTGGCAGTGCCGTGCTTCTTCATCAGGGCGATCGCCACGTCATCGAGCGGCCCATGCTCGATGGTGTCGGCGCCCGCCTCAATCACGGCATGCAGAAAGTCCGGTGAGCCGTTGATGTGCACTGCCACTCTCCGGTCGAGCTGATGCGCGGTGTCAATGATCGCCTTGATCTCCTCCGGAGATTCGACCATTTTTACCCTGGGATCTTCCGCCGGCAGGCCTGCCTGACGAAACTTGATGATGTCCGCGCCGCGCCGCACTTCTTCACGCACGACTTTGACGCATTCGACGACGCCCGAGCAATTGCCGCGGTTGCTCACATATTTCTCCACATCGCTGCGAACATCCCAATTCGAAGCATCGAAGTCGCCGCCGGCGACGCTGATCTGGACTTCCGACACAAACATTCGGGGACCGGGGACGATACCCGCGTTGATGGCGTCGCGAAGCGCGTAGGTTGTCAACGTGGGGTCGCCCACATTCCTGATGGTGGTGAAGCCGTTCATCAAGAGTGCGTTGGCGCGCGGCAGGGTATTGAGCACCGCCTCCGCAGGACGCGACAGGTAGAAGAGTGCGATTTGTCCCGCGACAGGCTCGTCGAGCTTTTCAACCCCGCTGACATGGGTATGCATGTCGATCAATCCCGGCATGACCCACGAATCTTTGAGCTCGATCGTGGTGTCGCCCGGCACGAAGCCATCCTTGACGGCCACGATCTTGCCGTTCTCGATGACGATCGACTGATTGGCGGTCGCGGGCTTGCCCGGCTCAGCGATCAGGTGGCCCGCATGGATTACGGTCGTCGCGGCGAGCAGCGGTGTAGTTAAAATGGCCGCGCTCAACGCGGCCACGATCAATTTGGCGGTCATCGGAATATTCACTCCCTAATTCTTTGAACAGGGAATGCTAGCTCAATTCACCCCGCGCGGGTGACGGAGCCGGCTTTACGGCTGGCCGGGAATCGGCAGCACTTCCATGATTTCGACCGAGTCGCCGGGGAAAATGCTGAAATGCGGGTGTTTTTCGAACAACTTTGCCGCCGCCTGATGCGACTCGGCTTTCACGACCACATAGCCCGACAGATTGTTCTTGGTGTCCGATGCGGAGGGTCAAAAACCATACTTGATGAGAATGCGGAGCTATTGGCTGGTTCGGTGCGCCCTACTAGGGCCGGCGACGCGGATCAGGATACGTGGACCGTGCGCATTTCCGCATTTCGTCCTATAAGGCCAATCAGTATTTATCGCGCAAACCTCGATACATCCGCCACTCACGCCAAAGATAACGCGAACCGTGGGCGCCCAGCCCGCCAAAAATCAACACAATAAGTAGCGGCCAGTATTGGATTGAACCTGCTTTTTCAACCATTAGCGATATACCGAATATGCAAGCCACTAACGACGCCAGTGTCACAAACAATACCGTTAAGAGATTCTTGATACCGCCATAGGCCTGCGGGGCCGTCGTGAGTACTTTTCCTTTCACGACTAGTAAGCCCGCGCGGACCATCAAAATGATAATGATTATTGCGCTGACTAGTTTGGTGAGGAGAACAATGGGATAACGCAAATCCAGATCCACGATATAGATACTCTCCAAAAATAACGCAGCGCCAGCAACGAGCGCCGCGGCTAGCGCAGCTAGAATTGCTCGTTGCACTTCTTTCATCTTTAAGTCTCCGAAGTAATTACCACAAAGCCGGTGTTGTTGACCGCAATGTCGATGCCGCCTTAATCGCTCTAAGCGCGGGCCTCAGTGGCGGTTTCTGACTCCAATTCTCCTGCCGTATAGAGTGCTTCCACCACTTCCCCTTCGACCGCCGTTGCACCAGTCAAATCGCCGCCACTATAAGCAATTGACTCGCTACATACACGACACTAAATCATCGAAGCGAAAGCATTCCTTGAGCAGTACGCGTATCAACGATCGACGGTTGCTGGGAATTCGAGAGAAGGTAAGCAGCAATTTTCCCAACTCGTAGGTAATAGAAGCCAAATCCTACGTGTCTCGGCAATAACGTGAACACCTCACCGGTAGAGTTCCGCACGGTCGCAGAGCCTCCTTCATTCAAGGCCGTTATTGTGCCGATGAGATGTTTCCCCACAAGCAGCGGGTCCATGCCCTCCTGGATCACAAAATCGATCAACTTGCCAATAGGGGACCACCCAAGCGCTCGTACCAGGCATTCAATAAAGATCGGTGGCAGTGACGTAATATTCAAGGGAATCCGCCTATGGCGTACTCTATTCCGCCGCCGAGCTGCCCAAAGTTTGGAGTTACAAATCGAGGGCCGGCCACGTATCGGAACATCGACGGGTTGACTTCCGCCACCTCAAGTGCGGAGTTCCAAGGGGGCAACGCTAGCGCTCCAACTGCCTGCGTCCCCGGCTGATAAGGCGCCCCCCACCCCCAGCCTCGTGTCAGCCACGGTGAGCGATAACCGGCACCGGAGGTGTACTGCCAATATGGTCGTCCAAGATAGCTGCCCACACCCGCGCCGATTCCGAGCACCGCAGTTGTTTTGCCCGCCTGGCACGGGTCAACCAGTGCGGCAAGGGCTCCCGGAATGTTGTGCAGCGGATTACCGGTTTGGATAGCAAGATCCGCCCAATACTGGGCCGCATTTGCGGCGGCTTCGTGCAAGCTGTCGGATAGTCCCATGTATGCAATAACGCCCTGAATAGCGATTGCTTTACACCATGGACATTGTCCCGTCGGGTCGGTCTCGTTGACTGGGCTTTCATCGGCATATGCGTAGACTTTACGACTACTCAGTCGGATTCGGAGAGGACCTGGACTTTCGTGGAATCCGCCTCAGGATAAACAATCCGGCTACGGCGAGGATCACGTAGAACCCTGAGGCTACCAATGTTCGATGAATGTCGTGATGGACGCACGCCGCATTACCCGCTACACATTCCAGCCAGTCACGCAAAAGCACAAATAATCCACCCACTCCGGCGAGTGTAATAGATGAGCCAAAATATCTGGCCAATAGGTCAGCTCGTAGAAAGGGAAGCGGCGATAGCCCAACTAGGGCAAAAAACAACGTACGCTCGTCGAATTCCGTCAATGGGGTTCGACCCAATGCGGCGGCCAAAAGCAGCCCCGCCAACAGTAGTACGGTGGTTTGCAGAATGAAGCGCAGGTCTACTTGCATCCGCATCCCGCTCCACCGGGCGACTGAATTGCATTTAGCAAGTACTGCGCCCCACCACCAAGTGCGTCATTTCCACCCTCTTGAATCAATAGCCTCTGGCTATTGGGCCCAATATTCTGCAGCGTTCGAGGAAGGGTCATACTTGGCAGACGTCCAACGGTTGGAAACGCGAGGCTCAACACTTTCCCGCCAACCGCGCCGAGTCCCCGTCGATGTCGCCACCTTGATTGGATCTAGCGACTCACCTGCTAGAGCTTGGTCAGCTATGCTTGAAATCTCCCCGCTGGCCGCTCCAGCTAGCCAAGGATTCCCGGTCAACGCAGTTACGCCCAGGCCGACCAGCGGTGCCAGTAGCTCCTGACACGAACCCTCTACCGAATGCTGCCCATTTATTCTGGCAGGGCGTTGCGCTTATCACATCTGAAATGCCTCCTACCAGGCCTCCAATGACCGGCAAGATCACAATGAGCGGGACTATCTCTCCGCTGGGGTCAGGATTATCTATTGGATCTCCGAGTGCATATGCATAGTAATTTGTTCCGCCGCCGAGCCCAATGGGATCTTCGGATATAAATCTTCCCAACCGCGGTGAGAAGTACCTAGCGCGGTAGTAGTAAAGACCGGTCGCGCCGTCGTTTTCGCGGCCCGTGTATTGCAACGGTGTCGCGGTACTGCTACTCGCAGTGTCACCATAAGGAGAGTAGGAATAATTGGCCGTTGTGGCACCGGTCGAGTTGGTCAGCGCAACCGTGCTGTTCAGCCCGTCTCGCAGATAACTCGTTGTTCCGCTGGAATTGATCTGCGCATAGATCTCATCGAGCCCGGCGCCTGCCAGCATCTGACTGCTCGCAATCATGGCGGGATTTTGGCCGTCGTAAACATACGGGGTTGTGACGCCGCTCACAGTAGTGCTCATCCGTCGACCCAACGCGTCGTAGGCGAATGTTGCAGCGCCGCCGCTCGTGGCGGTGAGTTGATTACGGGCGTTCCAGGTATATGTAGCTGCGCCGAATCCTGTGAGGTTCCCATTCGCGTCGTAGGTCAGCGGCGTTCCGACCCAGCCGGTTAGGCGGTTGGTCGCATCATAGGTGAGCGCCGGTACAGCGGTGGGCGGCACAAAGCCCGCGAGGGTGCCTGCCATTGAGGTTCGCCGTCCGCCGAGATCGTAGCCGCTTTTGAATTTCAGCGATGTCACTTGCTTGACACAAACATTCGGGGACCGGGGACGATACCCGCGTTGATGGCGTCGCGAAGCGCGTAGCTTGTCAACGTCGGGTCGCCCACATTCCGATCAATTTGGCGATCATCGGAATATTCACTCCCTCATTCTTTGAACAGGGAATGCTAGCTCAATTCACCCCGCGCGAGTGACGGAGGCGGCTTTACGGCTGGCCGGGAATCGGCAGCACTTCCATGATTTCGACCGAGTCGCCGGGGAAAATGCTGAAATGCGGGTGTTTTTCGAACAACTTTGCCGCCGCCTGGTGCGACTCGGCTTTCACGACCACATAGCCCGACAGATTGTTCTTGGTGTCCGACACCCCCTGCGCCGAGGCCTTCTTGGTTTTGCCCAACGGGCCGCCGCTGTCGGAGATCACGGCGCCATGGGTCTTCATCCAGTCTCCCCACGCCTTCATGCCCTGCGCCTCGAGCTTCTTGCGCTTGCCTTCTTCCATCGCCATGAATTCCGCGAATTTCGGCGAGCCGGGTGCGCCGAGAAATATTGCCAGAAAATTTTTCATCGTTTGCTCCAGTTCATAATGTTGAGAATGAGCGCCGATTCGGCAGAGTAAGAATTCAGCGCCCGGGAAATAATTTCGCGATCAGCCCGCCGCGCGATCGGGCCGCCGCGCGATCAGCCCGCCGCGGCTGCCAGGGCCGCGCTCTGCACGGGCCAGGGATGCGCCCAGGCGGGAATTCGCTTCAGGCCATCGAGCCAGCGCACGATGTTGGTGTGCGATTCGAACGGCATTTCCGCTTCTCGCCAGTAGTTCGCCATCGAGGCGAGCTGGAAATCGGCAATGGTCAGCCGTTCGCACGCCGCGTACGTGCGCCCGCCAAGATGCTGATCCAGCACGCCGGCAAACTTCAGCAAGTTGGGCACGTTGGACTTCAGCGACTCGCGATCCGGCGGTCCTAGATCGAATGTCGATTTGACCACGTGCTCAAAATAAAACGGTCCCACGGCCGGAGACCAATGACAGTCATTCCACGACAACCAGCGCAGCACCTCGACTTGCTCGAGCGCATTTTGCGCCGGCCACAGGTCCGACCCTGCCTTGATGCAGAGATACGCCATGATGGCGGAAGACTCCCACAGCACTTTGTCGCCGTCGATGAGCAGCGGCGCTTTCTTGTTGGGATTCATCGCGGCATAATCCGGCGCCTTCAGTCCGCCGGCCATCAGGTCGACTTCGACAAACTCCGCCTCGATGCCGAGATATTTGGCGAGCGCCAGGACCCGTCGAGGGGCCTGCGCCTTGATCCAGTATATTTTCACTTTAATCCTCCTGCGCCTGTTGCGGCATTTTAAAGATGAGCCGCGCAGCCGCAACCCGCGTGGTGATACCGACCCATGCCTGAGACCGTGCCGCCCTTGCCATACATATTGTGGGGCCGTACCCAGTCCGGCAGCGAATGATAGGGGCCGTTTTCAGCGCGGCCGTTGGGAGTGACGTCGAGATAGGCATAGATCCCCAGGAACTGCTCGCCGCCGCGAGCATAGGTCGAATAGGTGTGAAAGATCTCGCCGGCTTGGTCTTTGATAAAGACGCTATCGCCCGAAAAATCGACAATCGCGGGATTCACGTCCACCTCGCGGTAGTTGTAAAGACCTCGGCCCTGCGCAATTTCCTCGTCGGTAAAGGACACGTTGAAATCGAAATTAAACTCATTGCGATACGACGATACCCAGGTGAAGTCCCAGCCCATTTTGCGTTTCAAGAGTTCGATTTCCTCAATCGGCGCCCGCGCCACCACGGCGTAAGTGACATCGTGATGCTCAAGATGCACGCGGATCCCGGCCAGATGGTCGACTTCCAGTGAGCACCCCACGCATTGCTGCGATTGGCCGGGCGCCATCATGAAATGCTTGACGAAAAGCTGGCTGCGTCCGGCGAATAGCTCCAACAGCGTTACCGGCCCGGTCGGGCCGTCGAACACATAATTCTTCTCAATGCGCACTCGCGGCAGCGCGCGGCGTTCGGCTGCCAGCGCGTCCTGCATCGCCGTCAGCGCCTTCTCCTTTTCAAGGAGTGCGATCCGCGCCGCACGCCACTGCTCTCGCGATGCAATGCTAACCGGTCCTTGGCTGACCGGCCCTTGTTCAGTGCTCATCGGAAGCTCCTCTTGCCGGATTGCAGATGGCGGAGCAACCACTCCTGGAGGGCCTGCCAGCGCGCGATGAACAGCCGGCTCAGGTCAAAGGCCAGCGTCCCAATCGCGGTCGCCGTGGTGGTCGCGGCCGCCGCGGTCAGGACGGCCGATGTTGCGCAAAGTGGATACATCATAAGGGCTCCTTGCTTTCATAAGTAAAGACGACCGGGGAGCTCTCATTTCGACACGCGGTGAGAAATTCTCCGCACCTGTTGCGCCGCCGCAGAGCACACCTGGTCTCGCGCCGCAGAGCACACCTGGCTCGCGCCGCAGAGCGCGCCGGTGCGCGCTAGCCGCCCGTGATCAGGCGGATACTGCCTCCAAAGCGCAGGTAGGCCCAAAACCAATTGATCAGGGTGGACACGCGGTTGCGGACATCCAACATGAAACCCACGTGCACGATTCCCCAGAGCCACCAGGCCGGCGCCCCCGAAAGTCTGCAGAATCCAAAATCGGCGACGGCTGCTTTGCGACCGATGGTGGCGAGGCTTCCATAATGGCGATAGCGGAACGCCGGCAAGGGGGCTTTGGCGTCGATGAGGGCGCGAATTTGTTTCGCCACGTAGGTGCCTCCCTGCTTCGCGGCAGGCGCGAGGCCGGGCACGAGTTCACCGTTCCAGCCCTTGCTTGCGGCGGTGTCGCCTATCGCGAATACATTCGTCAGCCCCGGGACGCGGAGATTGCCGTCGACGATGAGACGTCCTGCCTTGTCGGCCGGTGCGCTCAACCACATGGCCGCCGGCGAGGCTGAGACGCCGGCCGCCCACAGCACGGTTTTCGCCTCGACGCGCTCACCGTTGATGGCAACGCCGTCTGCATCGATCTGATCGACGCGACCTCCGAGGTGAACTTCAACCCCGAGGCCTTCCAAGGAGCGCTGTGCGATTTGGGCGAGACGCTCCGGAAAACTCGGCAGCAGGCGCGGCGCCGATTGCACCAATATCACCCGCGCCCCGGCCGGATCGAAAGCGCGAAAGTCGTTTTCCAATCCGAATCGCGCCAATTCCGCGATCGCGCCGGCGAGTTCAACGCCCGTTGGGCCGCCCCCGACGATCAAGAAGGTCAGTAGAGCTTGGCGTTCTTGCTCGGTCGAGGCCGCCTCGGCGCGCTCGAACGCGGTGAGAATCCGCCGGCGGATTTCCAGTGCATCCTCGACCCGCTTGAGTCCCGGCGCGAACGGCGCCCAGCTCTCCTTGCCGAAATAACTGTGGGTCGCGCCGGTCGCCAACACCAGATAGTCGTATGGGATCTCGCCGCTTTGCGTCGACACCACCTGACGATGCGTGTCGACTGCGGTGACCGTGCCGAGCAAGAGCCGCGTCAGGGGCGCATTGCGAAAAATCTGCCGAGCCGGCGTGGCAATGTCGCCCGGCGAGAGCGCGGCGGTGGCCACCTGATAAAGCAGCGGCTGAAAGAGATGAAAATTCGTGCGGTCGATGAGGGTGACTGTGGCGGCCGTTTCGCGCAGCGCCTGCGCGCAACGCAAGCCGCCAAATCCCGCGCCAACAATGACGACCCGCGGCAATCCTCGGGACAGGTTCAACGCCGACGCTTCAAGACGACGAAGTCGCTGCTGCAAACCCGCGAGCAGCTGATCGATTGAAACCACTCCTCCACCGAAAATGGCGAGAATCGCCAGAGACATCAGCAGGTAAATCGAGTCGGTGGCGCGGGGATCGGCCACCGCGTAGGCACACAGGCTGGCCAATAAAACCGTGGCGACGTAGCGCGTCCCTGCGCCTATCAGAAGCAAGATGCCGCCCAGCCACGCCGCCGCCGCCGGGACCCGCAGCGCCACATCCAACGGCAACCAGCGCGCCGCATTCAGAACCTCGAGCCGGTGCGAGGCGGCATACACCGCCGTCAGCAGCGCCAGCCCCAACCAGCCGCGCATGCAAGAAAGATAGAGCGGTGTACCTCGCGATCTAAGCCAGGTGGATGCCTTGATGATCCGCGGGATCAACGGCACCGCACTCTCGCTCAAGCCCTTACGCAACAGGTTGTCGAATGAAATCGCTCCCGCTCCGTGGATGACAAACCAACCCGACAAAGCCATCCAGAAGAGCTGGGAGTCAAACGGCTCATAGCGAAGCTGCGTAACGAAGGACAGCGCCAACAGCGGCAAGGCGGCGTAGCGCGTCATGAATCCCAGCGTCAGCAGTGGGGCGCAAACAAGATAAATGCCGGTGCTCGTCAACGCCGCGGCAGCAGGCGCGAGAAATGGGATGGGATTCTCTTGGCTCGCAAGCGCAAGTGTGGTCGGCCAGTTCATCAGCTGCAGCATGCCGAAGCCAAAAAAGAGCTTTGCGATCCATAGGCGGATCGCCAACTCGATGTACGGCCACGCGATCCCCCGGAACAGGGCCGACCAATATTTGGCGATCGCCCGCGATGCCTCAGTCAGTTTCGCGTACTGCGGAAATCTGCGCCGCGCCGCTGCGGGGGTTTGCATGTAGAGAAGACCGCAGCATGGCGTCAATTATTGCTTTAGCGCGTGCTTATTGATGGGCAGCTCGCGTATCCGGATACCGGTGGCGGCAAAGATTGCATTCGTGACTGCAGGCGCAACCGGCGGCGTTCCCGGTTCGCCGCCGCCGCCGAGGGGCGCGTCGCTCTCTTTTATATGCACTTCGATGGCCGGGCAATCCGCAAGACGCACCATGGGATAGGTCGGAAAATTTTGCTGCTCGACGGCGCCGCGGGCCAGGGTGATCTCGCCGTACAGCGCTGCGCTCAAGCCAAAGACGATGGCACCCTCGATTTGCGCCTTGAAGCCATCCGGGTTCACCGCCATGCCGCAATCGACAGCGCTGGTAATCCGATGCACTTTCAGATCGCCGTCATTCGAGACTTCCACCTCCGCGACGTGAACCACGATGGTCCCGAATGACTCCACCATGGCAATGCCGCGCGCGCGCCGCGGCGCAAGCGGCGCACCCCACTGGGCCTTTTCCACGGCCAGTTCCAGCGCCGCGAGGTGGCGCGGCTTGTGCTTCAGCAGCGCTCGGCGATACTCGAGCGGATCGCGCTTGGCTTCATGCGCCATTTCATCGACGAACGATTCAATGAAGAATCCGTGCCAGGAAGATTCCACGCTGCGCCACGGCCCGACGGGCACGGGCGCCGTGACCTTGACGGCGCGATAGGCTTGATTCGGCACCTCGTAAACGATGTGCGCCTCGTCGTTGGAATCGCCGTCGGTGGTGTATTCATTGACCCACACCGCCGGCGTGCCCTGCTGATCCAGGGTCGCCTTGAAGCGGCTGGTAACATTAGGGCGGTAGTAATCGTGTCCGAGGTCCTGCTCCCGGGTGAAGATGAGTTTTACCGGAATGCCGGGGAGCGCCATGGCGGCTTGCACCGCATAGCTCAAGAAATTCCACAGGCCCGGTAAGCGCCGCCCGAATGCACCGCCGCTCGGCAAAAGGTGGAAAGTAACCTTGTCGAGGTGCAGCCCCGCCGCTTTTGCGCAAAATGCGCGCGCACCCAGGCCATCCTGGCTGCCCGCCCAGATCTCGAGCGTGCCATCCGCTTTGTACAGCGCCGTCGCGTTCACCGGCTCCATCGCCGCGTGCGCAAGATAAGGCACGTGGTATGCGCGCTCGAGCAGCGCTTGATTTTGCAGTGCCTTGGCGCCCTTTCCCAAGGAATGCTCGTATTTGATCGATCCTTGATTCAGCGCGTTGAGCTGGCGTTCGCGGATGCTATCTGATGAAACCGCGGCATTGCCCGCGGCATCGCCGAAAACCATCTGCAGCACGTCCGCCGCCCGCTGCGCGCGCCAGAAGCGGTCCGCGACCACGATGACTGCGTCATCCAGCTTGATGACTTTTTTGACTCCCGGGTTGCCGGCGATGCTCGCTTCGTTCACCGAGACCAGCTTGCCGCCGAAAATCGGCGAGATCTTGATGGCGGCGTAGTGCATCCCGGGCACCTGAACGTCGATGCCGTACTGCGTCGAGCCGTTCACCTTGGCCGGAATGTCGAGGCGGGGAACGGCCTTGCCGACCAAGGTGTACTGCGACCTGGGTTTGAGCGTTGGATGCGACGATGGGCTGTAGCGCGCCGCCGCCGCGGCAAGCTCGCCGAATCGAAAGCTCTGACCGGAAGGCGTGTGAACGACTCGGCCGCCCTCGGCATGAAACGCCTGGAGCGGCGCCTTCAATCGGTCGGCGGCCGCGGCAATCAGCATCTCGCGCGCTGCAGCCGCGGCGATCCTCACGCCGTAGACGCCGGTAATGCGCACCGCCGATGAGCCGCCCGTGACCTGGATGTCCATGAATTGCGCCAGCCGGTTGCCTGCAGCGAACACAGATCCTTGCAGAAATGCGGGAATGGAGTCGCGAGTCATGCCTGCTTGGCCGAGCGCAAACCCTTCCACCAGCGCGCCATTGGCGAACAGCGGATCCGGCGGGGCGGTTTCCGCACGCATCTTGTCCCAATCGGCGCCGAGTTCCTCAGCCGCTAGTTGCAGCAACGCGGTAAAGATGCCGGTGCCCATGTCGCAGTGGGGGATGACGACGGTGACGATGTCATCGTCGGCAATTTTTATCCAATAGGCGAGAAACCTTTCGCCAGGCTTGGCGGCGAGCCGGTCAGCACGCCCAAGCCTACCGCTCGGCCACAGCGCGTAACCAACGATCAAGGTCCCCGCTGCCGCCGCGCCGCCGAGCAGGACCTTTCTGCGGGAGATCACTTTCGTGCTCCCTTGGCCGCCCGCGGAACGACCGACGGCGGACTGGCCGCCCGCGGAACGACCGACGGCGGACTGGCCGCCGACGCAGCGACCGACGACGAACTGGCCGCCGCCGAACTGGCCGCCAGCGCGCTCACGGCCGCGCGCATCCGTGTGTAAGTGCCGCAGCGGCAAATATTTGTAACGTACGTTCCAAGCTCATCTTCGGTGGGCGCGGGATTGGCGGCCAGCAACGCGCTCACCGCCATGATGACGCCCGATTGGCAGTACCCGCACTGCGGCACTTGGTGCTGAATCCATGCGGCCTGCAGGGCGCTCAAGCCATCCGCACCGATTCCCTCGATCGTGGTGATCTGTGCGTCCACCACCGCGGACACCGGCAGCACGCAGCTGCGCATCGGCTTGCCGTTCACATGGACGGTACACGCGCCGCAGGCCCCCACGCCGCATCCGAACTTCGTGCCGGTTAGATTGAGTTCGTCCCGGATTACCCAAAGCAACGGAGCATCCGGCTCGACCTCGACCTGGCGAGGACGACCGTTGACGTTCAACTGTATTTGCACAAACCCTCCTGCGACCGCTTGATCGACTAACCCGCCTGCCCATTCCACCACCACGCCGCGGCGAACAGCACCACCATCATGATCGAGACCGCCAACTTGATCAGGGTACCGAAGATCAAGCCGATCCACGCCGCGACGCCGACATGCGTGGAACGCAGCATACTGCCCCCGGCGGCGAGTTCGCCCATCAGCGCGCCGAGAAAGGGCCCGAAAATCAATCCCGGAATACCCACGAATAGACCAACGAGCGTGCCGATGAGCGCGCCCGAGATGGCTTGGGCACTGGCGCCCACGCGCTTGGCGCCGAGCGCGGCCGCGGTCAGGTCCAAAACCACTCCGACAGCGCCGATGCTGCCGATGCCGATCAGCCAGCCCGATCCCAGGTGCTGGTAATGATCCACCGCCGCGGCGAGCCAGATGCCTCCGAAAATAAACGGGATGCCGGGCAACAGCGGCACCACGGCGCCTGCCAGACCTACGAGGATCAGGGCCGCCGCAAGGACATTGAGCACAATGTGCGTAACTTAGCGCCTCAGCCGCCGCCGCCTCAGGGCCGCCGCCGCCGCCGGCGACGGTGCAGCCCGGATCCAACAACAATTCAGCGGTGGGGCCGGTGCTCGTGAGGATCACGAAACCAGCACCGTCCGCGTACTGCATGCCGGCGATGAGCACGGTGTAGTTTTCGAGGTGGTGCCTCGCGTCCGGGCTGAGCTGCGCCACCAGGTCGAAGGGCCTGGTCGTCTCGAGACTGAGATCGGCAATGCGCATGGCCTGATAGGTCGAACCGATGACCGTGATCGGCGACCATTTCGTGCTGATCTGCGCCGCGGCGGCGTGCAGCGCGTCGAACACCTCCGGCCGCAGGCACTCTATATGTATGTGGAATTGATCCTGGTCGCGCGTCCGCGCGGTATTGAGCGCGAGCCCGACCGCGGTACGCGGCACCGCATGGCCGACATACGTGTTCAAGAGATCGCGTACACCCCAGGCCTGCGCAAAATAGTTTGGCAAGTCAGGATCCAAGAGCTCACCGCTTTCCGTGCCGGAGAAAGTCTGCAGCGGAACCAGTAAATAATGCGCGCCGCCCTTGCGGTCCTCGAGCACGGCATAACCCGGGCTGTCCGGCTGTGGGCTGGAGAGCCAGATGCGCTCGCAGGGGGCCGCATCGTGGTGTTGACGCCAATTCTGCAGGCACTGGTTCTGAACCACCTGCCTGAGCGCATCGCGGCCGGCATTGGGCAACAGGTCGGCCCCTTCCGTGCGCGGCATGTGGAGACCTTTGCCGCCGCCGCCGCCAGCGCCGCCAACAGCGCCCGCGCCCGCACTCGCACTCGCACTCGCCGTCATGGCAAGCGCGATTGCGGCCGGTGCGAGCAGCGCTCTATAAAACTTCACAGGTGATTTCTCGTAGGGTGCTTGCAACCCAAGCATTGTAGCGAGGGGAGTAGCTCTTAAGTAGACTAGGTCGCAACGACGCCAGAGAAGAAGAGTGGATCCGCCGAAATATCGCGCGTTCATCAGCTATAGCCACCGTGATTCGGGTGGGCGTCTTGGCTGCACAGGGCCCTGGAGAGATACCGTCCGCCGAAGTCGCTGATCGGCACCGTCACCGCGCGCGGTGAAGTGCCGAAACGGCTGACGCCGATCTTCAGGGACCGCGACGAACTCCCGAGCGCCACCGATCTCGGCGACTTGATCAACGCGGCACTGAGCAGTCGGCCTGCCAGATCGTGATCTGCTCGCCGAATGCGGCGCAATCGAAGTGGGTCAACGAGGAGATCCTGGCCTTCAAGCGCCTGGGGCGCGAGGACCGGATCTTCTGTCTGATCGTCGGCGGCGAACCGAATGCCACGCGACTTGCCCGGGCGCGAGGCCGAGAGAGTGCTTCCCGCCGGCCCTGCGCTTTCGCTTAGGCGCGGACGGCCACCTCAGCGGCACGCGCACCGAACCGATCGCTGCGGATGCGCGTCCCGGCAAGGACGGCAAGAGCAACGCCAAACTCAAACTGATTGCCGGGCTACTCGGCGTCGGCTTCGACGCGCTTGCGGCGTCGCGAGCAACAGCGCCGCAATCGCCGCCTGTTCGCCTTTTCGTGCGCGGCCGCGCCGGCATGGTGCTCACCAGCGGCCTCGCCGCATACGCGTTGGTACAGCGTGCCGCCGCGCAGCGCCAGACGTTGCGCGCCGAGGCGGAGGCCGCGCACCGCCAAAGAGACGACCCGGTTCCTGGTCGATCTCTTCAAGATCTCCGATCCGAGCGAGGCGCGCGGCAATACGGTGACGGCGCGCGAGATGCTCGACAAGGGCGCGGCACGCGTCGATCAGCGAGCTCGCCGGCGGAGCCGGCGATCCAGGCCACGCTGATGGATACGCTGGGTACTGTTTACATGGGGCTTGGGCTCTATGCTCAGGCGCGGCCGCTGCTCGATCGGCGCCGTGGCGACACGGCGCCGTCTGCAGGGTATCGATCCCTTTGGACCTGTCCGATTCCTTGAGCCATCAGGGGGATCTGATGACGCTGCAGGCCGAGTTCGACGCCGGCGAGAAGGCCTACCGCGAAGCGATCCGGATCGACTCGTCGCGGCCGAAGGACCGGCAGAGCCAGGTGGAACTCGCGAATTCACTCGACGGGCTCGGCACGTTGCTCGCACAAGCAAGGGCGCTATGCGGATGCCGAGAAGAATCTGCGCGAGGCCCTGGACTGCGGCAAAAGGCGCTCTATGGCGACCAACGCATCCGGACGGTCGCGCGCACGCTAAAGGATCTGGCGCGGGCCATCGCTCGAGCGCGGCGATCCCAACGCCGCGATCCCGCTGATGCAGAGCGCGGTGGCCATGCAGCGCGCAGCTGCGCGGCAACGAGCCGCATCCGGATCTCGCCGAGGTGCTCAACGACATGGGCGTGCTCTTGTGACGAGCAAGGGGACTTGTGACGAGGCCGAGAAGTTCTATCGGGAATCGCTGGCGATGAACCGGCGCTGCTCGGCGACAAGCACCCGGAAATCGCCACCGGGCTCGAGAACGTTGCCATGACGGTGCAGGACAAGGGCGATCTCGCCGGCGCCGAGGCGCTGTACCGGCAATCGCTCGAGATGCGGCGCGAATTGCTCGGCAGAACGCACCCGGAAGTCGGCCGCAGCGCTGCTCAATCTCGCCTCCGCTGCAGTACGACCGCGGCAAAACCCGCGAGGCCCTCGCGAACATGCGTGAGGCGCTCGGCGATTTACCGCAAGGCGTATCCGCCTGATCATCCAGAGATGGCGTCGGTGTTGAATGTGATCGGTTCTGGTTGACGATGGGGGGCGAGGACACGGCCAAGCCGACGCGTTATATTCAAGAGGGGCTGGCGATGCGGCGGCGGCTGCTCAACGCCGCAGCACCCGGATGTCGCCTCGAGTCTGATGTGCTCTCGCGATCCTGCAGGGTGGCCAAAAGCAAGTATCCGGAGGCGCTCGAGTTCGCGCGCAAGCCAAAGCGCATTATACGGCGGCGCTATCCGCCGATCACTGGCGCACCGCGATCGCCGAAAGCATGGAGGGCGCGGCGCTGACCGGGCTCGGCCGTTACCCCGAGGCGGAAAAACCGCTGAGCCACGGCGAGGCGATCTTAGTCAAAGACAGCGGATTGCCTTTGATCTATCGAACCCTGGCCCAGCGCTACTTAGATGCCCTGCACCGGCGCGAAAAGATGCAGGTTGCCGAGGCGGCTAAACAGAATCCGGCGGCGCCGTGACATAACATCAAGCGCGCGGCGACATTGGTAACGATCATTGTGTTAGCGTATCCGGCACTTCGAGCGGGGCGACCGCGCAGCGATCCCCGAGAGAACAAGAACTAATAAGGGGATGCCGATGGATTTCCATTCCGCGAAGAAATACTTATGCTGCCGGCGCCCGTGCGCCGTCAAGCCATCATGCAGCTTGGCCTAAGCGCCGCTGCGTTGCTGGCTTGCGCCTCCCTTCACGCACAGACCGTGCCGGTGGAACAGTTTGGCTTGACCGCGGTGAACAGCAACGGCAATGCGCTGTACAACGTAACGGTAACGCCAAACACGCCGGCGAACACCGGCGCGTTGATCACCGGGACCGCGGTCCTCAATACCGATGGCGGCGCGCAAGGCAGTTTTTTCGCGGTCGCGCGCGTTCCAAACTCCGTTACCAGCGCCATGGACTTGATCGTGGCCGATGCGGAAAACAGCCGCATTCTGCGTTATCCGGGCCCGGGTCCGGCGAGCTACGCGGTTGCCACTCCCATCTTCACTTGGTCGAAACGGGGCTCGGGTCCGAAGTATCCGATCGCCCTTGCGGCGGATGTCGCCGGCGACGTGTTTGCCGCGACGGCGGGCCCGCCCTTTGACAACGCCGCATTGTGGGTGCTGCCCTTCAATGCGACGGCCGGCGCCTACGGCGCGCCGATCTTGGTCGACGACCGCTGCGGGCTCATCACCGAAGTTGTGGTGGCCACGACCGCGGCCTCTGCCGTCGGCGCGGCGGCGCCTGCCTGGAACGCGGGCGACGTGCTGGTCCTGATCAACGACATTAACAATCCGCGCGTGCTGGTGTATTCGCAAGCCTCGATCGCGGCCTTGCTGGCGAATCCGGGCCAGGAGCTGGGCGGTCCCACGTCGACCGCGGTCGCATCCTCGCTGCTGCGCGGCACCTTTCCCATCGGCATGGATATCTGGCCGGCGGATGCAACCCATGGCGTGAGCTTGCTGCTCACGACTTTGGGCGGCCGAGTCATGCGCTTCGATTCCGGCAGCGGCGCGATGGCCGCGGATTTCGCCAGCGGCTTAGGCTTCGGGTTACAGCGCATCAAAGTGGGCATGTACTCAACGCTGACCTACGCATTCGTGTCGCAGTTCACACCGGGGCGCGGGCAGATCCTGCAATTCGGCGCACCGCCCGCGAGCGGTGCGAATCTGCCGCTGACCTCATTGAGCACGGGCAACAAAGATCCGCTGGGTCTCGCGACCAGCAGTTCGGGCTCGGTGCCCGTGACCGCGTGCGTCGCACCCAGCGTCTGCGGGCCTTTGGGTCCGGAGCTGACGACGCAACTATCGGGCGCAGGCAGTGCCGGCGTTCCGACCACGGCGCCGCTGCTGGAAGAGAGCTGCGTCGTGAATTCCGACCCGCGCGTCACGGTTGTCGGGACCACCTGGAGTTGCGCGGGCGGCAATTTGGATGTCGCGAATTACTGCCCTGGATTCCCGAGCACCGTGCTGCCCGGAACCATGTGCGGCCATTCCGGCCCCAGCGGCGCCGGCTTCGTAGTCGTGAAGAGCACGGCGAAGACGGTGGATCAGAACGCCAACAATACCTTCTTTCAGCACACGGTCGATCCCAATGTCCCCCTGCCGGGACCCTTGAATCTGAACTGTCCGCAGTTGGAGGTTTTTGCCTGGGCGCCGCGCTCCGACCTGGCCTCGATCGAGGGCAGCGTCGTGGAAGGAGGCCCTGCGCCGGGCAGCAACTACTTCATCGACCTCTCCGGGTTTTGCGACAACGGCGGCGGCAACAGCCACGTCTTGTCGATGATGGCGTATGGCCTCGGGCTCAACAGCACGCCGAGCGGCATGGCCAATGGCTTGCCCGGATTCGTCACCGATAAATTCACCAACCTGAGCAGCACGATCAGCGCAGCGAACGCGCAAATCGATCCGGGCGTCGCCGCAACCGTTCAAGGCTACGTCAATCAGGCGCAAACCTTCTTCAATGCCGGCCTCGCCGAATCGGCGTCGAATGGCTATAGCTGCGCGATGAACTCGCTGGCCTCCGGGGACGCCTACATGCGCGCCAATTTGACGGCGTTCTCAGGATTGGCCCCGCCCGGCAATCCGAACCCGGCCGGCGACATCGACGGACGCCTCGCCAATCTGTTCTTACCCATCGATCTGTTCTTTTTGTTCCAGCCGGCGAATGCTGAGTGGCCGACGAATAACGTTCCGCCCTGCGTGACGCTCACGCCTTCGTCCGCAACGGTCATCATCAGCTCCGCGAGTCCCACTGCTGCTACGCTGACCTGGGGTCCCGCCACGGCGGCGTTCCCCCTGTCCTTTCCGCCGACGCAATGCACGCTCACGGCGAGCGACGGAACCTTTCTGACCATGCCGGCGAGCGGCCTTGCCGGTTCGGGTACCATCTCCACCGGCACGCTGACGACGCTGGGCACTTACTCCGCGCAGCTCTCGTGTTCGGCGGCCGCGGGCAACAGCATCATGAGTTTCACGCAGGCGACGGTGAAGGTCATTGCTTTGGCATCGATTAATGTGACGCCGCCGGCGCCGCAGGTGGCGGCCGGCGGCGCGACGCAGCTGACGGCCACCGGCACTTACACCGACGGCTCCATGCAGGATCTCACGTCCACGGCCACCTGGGTTTCCAGCGCGCCGGGCGTGGCCACGGTCGCGGCGGGCCTGGTGAATTGCAGCGCCAGCGCGACGACGAGCGCAGCGGCGACGATCTCGGCGAGCGGTGCCACCGCAACGGGCACCACCGGCGCTTCGACGACGGTCACCTGCCTGGCGCCGGTGCTTCAGTCCATCGCGATTGCGCCCACGCAGCTCACCCTCCCGACCGGCGGCACGGCGCAATTGGCGGCGACCGGCACCTTCTCCTCCGGACCCACGCAGCCTCTCACTTCGGTGCAGTGGAGTTCCAGTGTGGCGAGCGCCGCCACGGTGTCAGCCAGCGGTCTGGTGACCTGCACTGCCCGCGCGACCACGAACGGTTCCTCGACGATCAGCGCTACGAGCGGCAGCATCAGTGCATCGATCGGCGTGACCTGCCAGGCGCCGCAGCTGAAGTACATTACGGTCACGCCGTCGCAGGAGTGTGAAATTCCCGCCGGCGGCAAGATCCAGCTGACCGCGATCGGCACCTATGCGTCAGGTGCGACCCAGAATCTCACCTCGACAGCGGTGTGGAGTTCCAGCTCTTCGATCGTCGCGACGGTAGCGGCGGGACTGGTGAGTTGCAAAGCGCCTCACTCGTATCAGGATGGTCACGCGAGCATCTCGGCCTCCGTCGGCGCGGTGAGCGGATCGACCAATGTCACGTGCGAGGGATTGGGCCGCTGACTAAGTTCGTGCGATTTCCCTGACAGCTTGATGCACCGACCACCGCAAGAGGTACGCGGCTTGGTGAGCAATTTTATTCCAGAAAATCCGTAATGCGTGGCGAGGCCGCCCGTCGCGCGAACCTTGTCGTATAGTCGGCGTCCAACTGTCGGGAACGTGCCGCAGAGGAGTCGTAAAACAATCTTCGGTTTTCTGACCAAGATGACGCCGCCTCAATCTTATGGTCGTGGATGGGTCAAATGAAGATCAATGCCGAACTGGTGATCGCGCTTCGAACGAAAAGAGCCTGGTCCCAGGACGAGCTCTCGATAGCGTCCGGGCTCAATCTGCGCACGATTCAGCGCATCGAAAACGAGGCATCAGCGTCGCTGCAATCGAAGAAGGCATTGGCGTCCGTATTTGGAATCAACATTCACGACTTGGAATCTGTGGAGAAACCATCCGTGACAAAGTACGAGTACAAATCGGTTGAAATGCCGTTCCGCTTCGGCGTCCTCAAGCAAGGTACGCCGGACATTGCAAAGGTTCTGAACGCTGAAGGCGATAAGGGGTGGCGGCTGCTTCAGATCGTCGCTCCGGCCGGCGGCAGCTTCGGCCAGTCAGACCGGATGATTGCGATTCTCGAGCGCGAGAGGAAAGCCTAAGCGCTGCAAGTGGATCCGCGAAATAGCGACGAAGTGGACCTTCTCTTGGGACCGCGTCTTGGCTAGGATCAACCGCAAAATGATCGGAAATGGTTCGTTGGGAGAATCCAATGCCATCGATTTTGGACGCTATGTTCGCGCGGCGAGTCGGTGTCCGCGTCTACGGTTTTGGAGCGGTGGCGTTGGGCGTGACGGGCCTGGTCTGGGGAGACTTCGCCGTCGTGTGGCAACCGGCGGCGAATGGCTATCCGGGACCGAAGCCGTTGGGATATGCGGTGGCGGTCATTCCTTTGCTGGCGGGGCTCGCCATGCAATGGCAACGCGCCGCATTCTTCGGCGCTGCGGCGCTTTTCGTGCCTTATTGTCTGGCGATAGTATTCTTCGACGTGCCTCGGGGTTTCGCGCACGCAGCCGACTTCGGCGCCTGGTACGGAGTTCTCGAGAATTCGGCGCTCGCGGCGGCGGCATTGATCGTTTGCACGTTCTACGCGCGGCTCGAAGCGGCGACTGCCGCGCGTTTAGCCAAGATCGCCCGCGTCATCTTTGGCATTTGTCTCATTTACTTCGGCTTGGCTCATCACTACTACCTTGCCAACACCGTCAGCATGGTTCCTGCGTGGCTGCCGCCGGGCCGAACCTTTTGGGCGTATGCGACTGGGGCGGGACATGTTCTAGCCGGCATCGCCATCATTTCGGGCCTCTACGCGCGTTTAGCCGCCATGTTGCTGGCCGCGATGTTCATCGTATTCGCCATCCTGGTGCATGCGCCCAGGGTGCTCGTTACCCTTCCCCACGATCATTTCGCCTGGGGAGAGAACGCGGTCAACTTCGCGCTGATCGGAGCTGCGTGGGTGGTCGCGGCCCCGATCCCGCCGGCGGCCAAGAGCAAAACCTAGGTCTTAGGCTAAGGGACGATCTCAAC
Source organism: uncultured Gammaproteobacteria bacterium (assembly GCA_963782865.1). GTDB lineage: Bacteria > Pseudomonadota > Gammaproteobacteria > Steroidobacterales > Steroidobacteraceae > Bog-1198. The sequence goes on from CAWALS010000013.1 coordinate 406,434, forward strand.
GCGCGTCTGGCCGGCGGTGAGATTCCAGACGTCTTGCAAGTCCTCATCGGACAGAGCAATGCAGCCGTTGGTCCAATCGCGTGTCTTATAGTAGGAAACCGGCTTGGTCGGTTGATTCGGTTCGCCGTGGATAAAAATATCTCCGCCAACGCGCTGATGCTGCGCGGCGGAGCGCTTCAAGTCGGCGGCGCTGGGGTAGGAAATGTGCAGTGCCTTGAAGTAATGGCTGTGCGGCTGGCGAAAATCGATGACGTAACTGCCTTCCGGCGTGCGAAAGTCCCATTCGTGCTCCTTGGCGCCGGTGGGACTCAAACCCAGCGCAATCCGATAGCTACGCAGCGGCGAGTTGTCGCGCAGCAAGTAGAGTTTGCGTTCGTGTTTGACGATGAGAATGGTATCGGCGCGAAAGGCAAGCTCGGCCGCTGCGGCGCTTGACGCAACGAACCCGAATAAAAGCACCCAGGGCGACAGTAAACGGCAAGTTGACATATGCTGAGGGGTCACGGGATTGGCGATGCGGCCACCTTAGCCAAACGCGGACTCGAGGAACTTAGGTGTGGATCGCAGTCCCGTGCAAAGCCGTTGGCGGCATCGCGCCATCAGGAAATCCGTCACACTTCAGGTGAATCATTTGCTGGGGGCAATATGAAAAAAAATGCTATTCGCGTAGTCGCTCGTGGGCTGATCGTCGCAGGCGCGGTCACGGCGGTCGCGGCAGTCACGGCGGTCGCGGCGGTCACGGCGGTCGCGGCGGTCACGGCAGTCACGGCGCAAAACCGGCAGGATTTCGTGCGAATTACCCCGGCGCAAATACATTGGCAGGAAATTCCCAATGCGCACGGCGCGCAGCAGGCGATCCTGCTGGGGGATCCGGCAAAACCCGGCATGTATGTGATTCGAGTGAGGTTTCCGCCGCACGTCATGGATCTGCCGCATTGGCATTCGATGGCGCGTTACGTGACGGTACTCGAAGGTGACTGGGTGACCGGTACGGGCGATACCTTCGATTTGGCTCGTACGGTTCATTTGAAACCGGGTAGCGTCATGCTGCATCCGGCGAGGGCGGTTCACTGGGATGGCTCGGGCGGCGCCGAGCCCGTCATTGTGCAGATCATCGGCGAGGGTCCTGCGACCACGACGCCGGTCGATGCGGCCAAGCCGTTCTGGATCGAGGTAGCGCACTAGCCTTAGCGAGAATGCTGCGGCACTTTGTTGCGAGTGCGACTATTCTTCAGACGGTGCCGTGTAATCAGGAGTATTGGATGAAAATTCTCGTGGCGGGTGTGCTGCTGCTGTCCGGCCTCGCAAATTGGACGCATGCGCAGACGGCATTGACGTATCAGAAGCCTCCCGCTGCCATTGAAGAACTGCTCGATGCGCCTTTGACTCCCGTGGTAATGCCGTCACCGGATCGTTCCATGCTGCTGGTTCAGCAGCCGCAATCCTTCCCAACGATTGCCGAAGTGGCGCAACCGCGTTATCGCCTGGCAGGGATTCGCTTCAATCCGGCGACCAACGGACCAAGCCGCGAGGTGTCGATCGTAAAGCTGTGGCTGCAGCCGATTGCAGGCGGCGCGCAGCAGCCGATCGCGGGGCTGCCGGCGGCGCTCAAGGCGAGCCGCTTGGCATGGTCGCCGGATTCGAAGCATGTTGCCTTCGTTCAAAAAGAAACGATGGGGCTCGAGCTCTGGGTCGTGGACGCGGCGAAGAATTCGGCGCATCGAGTGGGATCCTTCAAGTTGAATGCGGTATTGGGCGAGCCGTGCCAATGGATGGCGGATTCGCGGGCGATGCTCTGCAAAATCGTGCCCGCGGCACGGGGAACTGCACCCGCATCGAGCGAGGTTCCTCAGGGACCGAACGTCGAAGAGAATCTGGGCAAGGTGACGCCGGCGCGCACCTACGAGGATCTGCTCAAGACCCCGACGGATGAAGCGATTTTCGCGTTCTACGCAACCTCGGATCTCGCCGTCGTGTCTCTCGACGGTGACGCTCGGGTGTTGCCGGTCAAAGGGCTGATTGCGCAGGCGCAGCCCTCCCCCGACGGGCGTTTTGCGTTGGTTGAAACCGTGCATCGGCCCTTCAGCTATGCATTGCCCGCGAGGAATTTTCCCGCCCGGGTGTCGGTCGTCACCCTGAAGAGCGGGCTCAGCACGGATCTGTCGGATCATCCCTTGTTGGATTCGATTCCAATTGCCTTTGATGCGGTCCAAGTGGGTCCGCGTGACTACACGTGGCGCAGCGATGCGCCCGCCTCGCTGGTATGGATCGAAGCTCGAGACGGCGGCGATCCGAAAGTGACGGCAGCGGTACGCGATCGGCTCGTGGGACTGGCGGCACCCTTCGAGGGACCGGGCGAAGTGCTATTGGAGTCGCCGCTGCGGATACGCAGCGTTGAATGGGCAAACGATCATCTGGCGCTCGCCACTGAATGGCGTTGGTCGGACCGGCATATCGCCTACGTTGCGTTCGATCCGAGCTCCCGCGGCGGCAAGGGGACCTCGCTGTATGAGGGTTCGTCGCAAGATCGCTATCACAGCCCTGGCCGGCCGGTATCGCAGGAGAATGCTCGAGGCAAGCCGGCGCTGCAGCTGACCCGAGACGGTAAGGGCGTGTACTTCTTCTCCGTCGGCGCAACGCCGGAAGGCGATCTGCCATTTGTCGGCGTGATGCCGGTGCGTGGCGGGTCGGAGCAGATCAAGTGGCGCTCGGCCAAGCGCATGTATGAGGAACCGATTTCTCTCTTGGCAGATGACAAGGTCCTGGTGCGCCAGGAAAGCCAGAGCATCTCGCCGAACTATTTTGTCGCGACGCTGCCGCAGCGTGCAGGCGTACCGCAACCTCTGAAGCAGGTGACGAAGTTCCCCTCCCCCTATGCGGGCATGAAGTTGCCTACCAAGCAATTGCTGAAATACCAGCGGGCGGACGGCTTGGAATTGACGGCGACGCTGTGGCTGCCGGCCGGGTACGACAAGTCGCAGGGGCCGCTGCCGACGTTGATGGAAGCCTACCCGGCGGAATTCAAAACCCGGGCGGCGGCGGGCCAGGTGAGCGGTTCGCCGTTGCGCTTTCCGCGGATCGGATGGGGCTCCCCGGTGTTCTTCACGCAAACCGGCTATGCGGTGTTGGAAAACGCCAGCATTCCTATCGTGGGCGAAGGCGATGCGCAACCGAACGATACGTATGTGGAGCAACTGGTCGCCGGCGCGAAGGCCGCGATCAACGCCGGCGCGGCACTCGGCGTCGTGGACGTCAAGCGCGTGGCCGTCATGGGTCACAGCTATGGAGCATTCATGACCGCGAATCTGCTCGCGCATAGCGACATGTTCCGTGCCGGCATTGCGCGCAGCGGCGCTTACAACCGGACGCTCACGCCGTTCGGATTCCAGGCGGAAGAGCGCACCTACTGGCAAGCCCCCGATCTTTATTTCAAGATGTCGCCGTTCAGCTATGCCGACAAGATCAGGACCCCGATCCTGCTCATTCATGGCGAAGCGGACGATAATCAAGGGACGTTTCCAATCCAATCAGAACGGTTTTATGTGGCGCTCAAGGGTCATGGCGCCACGGTGCGCCTGGTATTCCTGCCGCTCGAAGCCCATGGCTACGAGGCTCATGAGAGCCTGTCGCACATGTTGTGGGAAATGAACCGCTGGCTGGACACTTACGTGAAGCCGGCACAACCGGTTCGCAGCGCGAAGTAGCTTCGCAGTGACTGCAAAAACACGAGCAAAAAATATGCTGGCGGCGCATCTTGGGCGGCGGGTTATCTGCTTGATCATGGGGTTTCTCGTCGGCGCAGCAAGCGTTCAGCTACACGCGGCGGCCGCCGGCACTCCTTCCAACGAAGATCTGCGCCATGTGCGCGCCATCGCTGAGCCCCAGGTATCGCCCGACGGTGGCCGAGTACTCATTCGAGTGACCGACGCGACGGCGGACGGCGGCCGTCATCATCTTTGGCTGGTGGATGTCGGCAGCAACACGGCGCGCCAACTGACTTTTTCCCCCGCGGCGGATAAATTCGGCGAGCACAACGGGCGCTGGCTGGGCGATGGCGGAAGCATCGTGTTTCTGGCGAAGCGCACCGAGCACGTGCAGTTGTTTCGCTTACCGATGTCGGGCGGCGAGGCGCATGCCTACGAGATCAGCGTTGCGCCGGTCGTCGATGAATCCCAAGAACCGGACGCTATTCCCCCGAGGAAGCCGAGCGACCCGCCGGTGCAGCGCGACCCTGTGCCTTTGGACATCGACCAATATGAACCCGCACCCGACGGCCATACGATCGCCATCATTGCTCGAGATCCGCAGACGCCCGGCGAAAAAAAGCAAAAGGACGAAAAAGCCGATGCTTTGTGGGTCGACCACGATAAGCACGGCGAGCGGCTTTACCTGCTGGATGCGGATTCAGGCAAGTTGACCGCCGTTGCCGTCGCGTCGGACGTCAAAAAGGTCGCCTGGACCAAGCAAAGCAAGCGCCTCATTGCGCTCACTGAGGTGAGCAACCATGCGGGAGATCTGGGACCGGCGATGAGTGCTTGGCTCGTCGACACGCACAACCCGGCTGCATCCCGCGCAACTCGATGAAATTCCCACGACGATCCGCGGGGGCACCTGGTCCGAGGACGGTTCCGGTTTTTCTTCCGCGCTCAGGCCAAAGCGGACGCGCCGCCGGGGTACGACGATCTGTTCGTCTTGAGCCTCGAGGATCGACGGGTGCGGAATTTGACAGCCGGCCTTGACGGTTCGCTGGGACCTGAAGATCCCATCTCAGTCGGGTCTGCGGTATTACAAGCTGTGCAGCGGGGCTATCGCAGGGAGTATTTGCGCATCAGCGGCGGCGGCCAGGCGCAAGAGCTGCACTTCGATCACCCCGTCGTGCGCGGATTGCAGTGCAGTGTGAGGCACGCGCCGTGTGCGTGGCTTGGGGAGAGCGGTACGCAGGCCTCCGCGCTGTACTTCGCCGCGCAACCCGGGCAGGCGGCGCGATTGCTCAATGCGCCGAGCCTGCTGCCGGCCAAGTGGGAGATCCCTACGGCGCAGGTGGTTCGATGGAAGAACGAAGGCCTCGACATCGAGGGGATGCTTTATCTTCCCTCTCAGTCTTCCGCCGGCAAGGTGCCGTTGATCGTTGAAGTACACGGCGGCCCGACCGGTGCGTTCGTCGATTCGTTTTCGCCCATGACCGCGCATTTGTTGGCCCAGGGGTGGGCCGTGTTGATGACGAATCCGCGTGGCAGTACGGGCTACGGCGCGGCTTTCGCCGCGGCAAATAAGAACGATTTGGGCGGCAGCGATCTTAAAGACATCATGATGGGCGTCGATGCGGCGATCGCGGCGTACCCAATCGATCGGAGCAAACTCGCGTTGATGGGCTACAGCTATGGCGGCGAAATGGCGGCGTTCGTCGAGGGCAAGACCGACCGATTCAAGGCGATCGTCAGCGCGGCTCCGGTCATCGACCAACAAAGCGAATATGGCACGGAGGATGAGTCTTGGTATGACCGGTGGTTCTACGGCAAGCCCTGGGAGCATAGCGAGGATGCCTGGCGCCAGAGCCCCCTCGCCTATGTTGCCAAGGCAAAGACCCCGTTCATGCTCATTCAGGGCGAAGGCGACACCACCGACCCGCTCGGCCAAAGCTTGGAGATGTATCGGGCGCTGCGCCAGCAAGGCGTGCGGGTGCAGATGCTGCAATATCCGCGGGACAATCATGGCCCGTTGGGAATGAATATGTACGGATTTCCCAACACCGAGCCCTGGCACGGTTTTGATGCGCGACGCCGCCTGGTACAGTTCATCAAAGCTGAGTTTGATCGGACCGGCGGGGGTTGAGTGATTCACAGAGCGGGCCTGGCTTTGGCCGGCGCGTTGCTCATCTGCAGCGGCGTGTCGCATGCGGTCGAGTGCCAGGCAAGGACCGACGCGGGCGGCACGGTATTCACGGCGTGCCGAGTAAATCTCAAGGTCGAGCAGTTGGAGTTATTCTGGCGAGACGATTCGGGCCGGCCTTATCGTCAATTTTCAGCGCTGCGCGAGGCGTTGGCGCTCAAGGGCAAGCAATTGATCTTTGCCGTAAACGCGGGCATGTACCAACCAAACTTCTCGCCGGTCGGTCTGTTCGTGGCGCAGGGACAGGAACTGGTGCCCTTGAATCGCCACGTGGGTTCAGGCAATTTCTCGCAGCAGCCCAATGGCGTCTTCCTGGTGGAGGGTGGTTCTGCCCGCGTGATGAGCACGGACGAGTACGCCGGCGAACACCCCAGACCCTGCGCTCGCGACGCAATCGGGGCCCATGTTGGTTCACCATGGCGAGATCACGACTTCCGCGGTCATGAGTCCGAATTCGACCTGGCGCAAGATCCGCAACGGTGTCTGCGCGCCCTCCTTGGATGCGGCAATCTTTGTCATCAGCGAATCCCCCGTGACATTTTATGAGTTCGCCTCGTTCTTTCGCGATGCCCTGCACTGCCGCGAGGCGTTGTACTTGGATGGGACCATATCAAGCCTCTATGCGCCGAGTCTCAATCGAGAAGATCATGGGTCCGATATGGGACCCATTCTAGGAGTTGCAGTATCTCGAGCAGGGTCGAGCCGTTGAATCAACCGAAGGAGATCCGCGATGCGTTTTCAGTTCCTCGCCTTAAGTCTTGTCACAACCGGCTTTTGCTGCTGCCTCGCGAGCCAGGCGCAAACACCCGCGGCGGTGAATCCGCTGGATGCGATCCCTGAGAACATGCCCTTCGACGTTCCTTACGGGGCGCCGATATCATTGGCGCGGGCGGAGGCGGCGATTGCCGCGGCGATCGCCGAGGCCAAGAGACATCACTGGAAACTGAATGTCGCCGTGGTCGACTCGGGCGCGAATTTGGTCGCCTTTCAGCGTATGGACGGCGCGCAACTCGCATCGATTGCGGTGTCGGAGCACAAGGCGCGGACCGCGGCCAGTTACCGGCGTGAGACACGCGTATTCGAGGATGCCATCCAGCTGAAGCAAAATTATTACGCGCTCACTCTGGACGGCATCATTGCCTCGCGCGGTGGAATTCCGCTGGTCGAAGGCGCAAAGATCATCGGCGCAATCGGCTGTTCGGGCGGCACGGGCTCGCAGGATGAAGCGGCCTGCAAGGCCGGCGCAGCCGCCGTCAAGTAGACCCGCATCGGAAAGCAAGTCACAGAACGCAAATCCGCGGCGGACGCCGGTCATGCGCAATGACGAGGTTGTGATTGCTTGCTCCAGGAGCAATGCAGCGTTTCCGCGTATTCTCGGATTTGATTACGCTCGATCTCGTTGGCGATCCACATCACGCGGTGATACGCGCAATTGGACGAGAGCGTCAACGGCCGCTCGGCGGCGAGGGCGTGCACGATCATGTCGCGGTTTGATACCACCAGGTATTCATGTCCGCAGCACGGGCACGTGGCGGGGAAGCAAATAGTCGATTTATCCATCGTGATGACCTCCCACTCAGGTTCAGGCATTTGAAATGGATCGTCGTGAGACAGAATCTTGATCGCGGCAAGACGAGGCGAGAGCTCCGCCCGGCGCTTGTCCATGACGAGCGGACCGAGAATCGAGAATTGCCGGTTCGCAGCTTAGCTAATGCTAGTTTCGCGCATAGTTCAGTCAAATCAAGCTGACGACAATCGGCGACACCTTGGAAAAATTTGCATTGCGCGACGCGTCAATGATTTTCCCAAGCCATTCGCGTGGATAGCGCGTGTCAGGCGGGCCGGCGCGACGCTGCCGCGATTATTGGCGGAACGGGGGCGCCGACCGCACGCCGCGGCGAATGCATCAAGCCTTGCGCGTGAGAACGATATGCGTGGCATTCGCCGTGGGTACATGCTCGCTGCAACGATAGCCGAGCGCCACTGCGTCCAAAGCCGCGAATAGAGGCTCACCTGAACCGAGCAGAGTTGGAGCAATGGCCAAGTGCATCTCGTCGACAAGGCGAGCGCGCAGGTATTGCTGGATTGTTGCGACTCCGCCGCCGAGCCGAACATCTTGGCCATCAGCGGATTGCTTGGCTCGTTTCAGTGCGGCTTGGATGCCATCCGTGACGAAATGAAATGTCGTGCCGCCTGCCATTGAGATCGACTCGCGTGGGTGATGGCTGAGCACGAAGACCGGCACGTGAAACGGTGGATCGTTGCCCCACCAACCTTTCCAATTTTCGTCGGGCCATTGTCCGCGGATCGGCCCGAACATATTGCGGCCGATGATCCACGCGCCGATATTGGAAAAACCACGCGCTGCAAAATCGTCGTCCACCCCGGTCGCTCCCCCTGCGCTTCCGTGCATCTTCTGAAACGTTCGGGTTGCAAACAGCCATTCGTGCAACTCCTTGCCGCCGACCCCCAGAGGATGGTCAGCGTCTTGCTGCGGGCCGGCTCCATAGCCATCGATTGAAACGGCGAAGCTGAACACACGGAGCTTGGTCATAGGGCACCCCTGGAAACACCCCATGTATATTAATCGTTACCCGCAGAGCCTGAAAGGAGCGGGGATTGAAGCGAAGGGCGGTGCTCACTGTTTCAATCTCGACAAGTTCGCGGTGAACGAGCGCACCCAGGTCGTGCCACCATCCTTCGAATACCACTCCTCGTATTGATGCGAATCCGGCCTGATGTCGGACCACACGGCCCTCACCAGGATCGCCTTGTCATTCACGATGTCCTGTCCAACCAGCAGCACTCGGCCGTCCTTGAATTCACCGACATTCGACGACAGTATCCCGACCTTGCTGTTCGCGAACGACTGGCTCCACTGGTGCGCCTTCGGGTTGTAAAGGAAAAGCGTGAGGCCTTGCCAGTGGCCCTTCGGCCCATCCGCTTCGATCTCCTCCAGTTCCGCCTTGCCATCCCACACCTTGCGCACGGTCACCGTCCCATTCAGTTCAATGGATTCCGAACTGCCGGCAAACGGCTCGAGAATTCGCTTGATGTGGGTGTGCCACACGCCAATGTTGAAATCGAAGTCGTGTTGCCCGTCGTGCACCGCGGGTGTCGGCGCGGGCGACTGCGAAAGCCCGACGCAGGGATAAGAGATACAAATGATGGCGGCCAATCGCATGCCGGCCGCAGAAAGTCTCAGATTCATCGGATCCACCTCGATTTTTCAGCTTACCTTCTTAAAGTGTTCTGTAAGCGTTCCTCAAGGAAGGGCCACATTGAAAAAATATGGGTGGGCCACTTTGTGGATCGGTGAGTGACTGGTCTGAACAACGATGCCATAATAATGCCGTCGAGCGCTGGCGCATCGCCTACCTTTGGGCCGTGGAGACCGCATGAAGCAGACCACCCGCCTCGATCGTCGCGACGCGATTGAATTGCTGAGCGCCGGCGCGGCGCTATTGCGCTGGGGCACCGCGGTATCCGCCGTCAGCGCCGTCGGCGGGCAGCCATTCGTGACCAGCGATGTCGCTCGACTGCGGCGCGTCATCATGTGTCCGCCGGATCCGGATATGTTTGCACCGGCGAGCACCGGCGACGATGTCCTGCCCATGCCGGTGTCGGTCGGCCAGGCGATGCGCGACGAGCACGAAGAGCTGATGCGCGCGATTCGCGCAAGCGGCGCGGACATCCTCACGATACCCGACTTGCTGAGTTCGGCAATCGCCGCGGCGCGTGCACACGGTGCCTGGGAAACGTGGCTGCGCGGCACGCACCCGAAGCTTGCGGCCGATCCCAAGTCGGTAAGCGCCCAGACGCTTCTTGGCCGCGATCCCGCAACTCAATACCGCACGTGGCCCGATGGGAGCTACCGGCACATCGTCGACAGCATCAATTCGTTCATGTTCAGCCGCGATACGGCTGTGACGCTGCCAGGCGGCGTCGTGCTTCTGAATGTCGGCTCCGCGCAGCAGGTGCGTGAGCAGGTCCTGCTGCGTTTCATCTTTGACTGGGCACCGCAGCTGGCCCGCTATCCGGTCCTGTTCGATGCCAGGCAGGAGGGGTTGTTGGCCGAAGGCGGCGATTTTCAACTCGTCGACGAACACACCTTGTTCCTTGGCGTCGGCAACCGGACGGATCCGCGCATTGCGCCCCTGCTCGCGCGACGTCTGCAAATGGACGTATTGGCAGTGCAGACACGAAAGATCGAGTCCTTGAGACCCATGGGGAAGAGGCTCGGCCTGCGCTCGGCATTTCTGCACCTGGACAGCTACTTCACGCATGTGGCGGATAAGCAGGCTCTCACGGTGCCGTGGTTCCTGGAAGCTGCGCAGGCCGGCAAGGACCCTTACACACAATACCTCAAGGGAATGGCGGTCGACGGCGCGGTAAGCGAAGACGATCTGAGGACAGCCCGGGAATTCATGAAGGATTTCGGGTATGTGCGGCTGTTTCGCGGCGGCTCCGCAGAGGAAGACAGCAGCGTCAGCGAGATGAAGCTCGTCGACTACGTACGCAGCCGGGGTTACACCGTGCATTTCGTCGGTGGCGAACCGCCCACTACGGACCCGATCCGTCATTTGTTCACGACGGTGTTGCCCGAACACGAGCATCAAGGTGCCAACGTTGTGGCAACCTCGCCGGGTCATGTGGTCGCGTACGAAGGCGCTACCCAGACGCAGACCGCCTTGAGGCAGGCGGGCATCCATGTTACGACGTTCCCGGGGCGCGAACTTTGGCCCAGGGACGGCGGCCCGCATTGCCTCACGATGCCGCTCGAGCGAGGCTGATAGCGTCGGAGGAGCCGTGCCAGCCAAAGATGACGTTCTCTGCCGCATTTGTCGCTAAGGAGTCGAACCGATGATCTACCTTGTACTCGGCCTGGTTCTGTTCCTTGGAATCCATTCGATATCGATCGTCGCACCGGCTTGGCGCGACCGAACCGCGGCCCGCCTGGGCAACGCCTGGAGGGGTATTTATTCACTGATAACGATAGCGGGCCTGATTGTCATTGTCTGGGGCTATGGCATCGCACGTCGCCATCCACTAGTGCTATACGCGCCACCGGCCTGGACTCATTACATCACGGCCGTTCTCATGCTTCCTGTGTTCACTTTGTTTCTCGCCGCGTATTTTCCGGGTCGCATTAAAAGTGCAGTCAAGCATCCCATGCTGCTCAGCGTGATGCTCTGGGCAGCGGCACATCTCATCGCGACCGGCATGCTTGCCAACGTCGTGCTCTTTGGTGCCTTCCTGGCGTGGGCGATTGCGGACCGCATTTCGTTCAGGTGGCGCACGCAGCGGCCGAATCCCATGGCGCCGTCCATGAAGTTGAATGACGGCATCGCCATTGTGCTGGGCCTGGTGATTTACGTCGTCTTCGAACATTGGCTGCATCTGCGCCTGATCGGAGTCCAACCACTGTCGATGTAATGTCGTTGGCGAAGCCTATTTTTCGAAGGATCTAGTACAGAATCGACGGTAAGTAGGCACCGGCAGGTTCATTGTATAGGCCGGTGGTCATCAACGTCATCTGAAAGACCAGCTTCAACTCGCAGCTCAGACACCATTCGAAAACCTCATGATTGCGAGTCGGTAACAGAAATCCCGGGCCGGCTCTCTGAATCGAGTTTGTCAGCCGCGCGAATATTCATAATCGAGTCCCCAGCCCGGTCGAAGGGCCCATAGTGGTATCTAGATCCGGTGATTCACGCCGGACCTTTGTTGCCCCCAGAAGAGAAAAATTGCCACCCGAAGCATACATGTAGAACCGCTGTTATCGAATGCGATGGCGACATGACACCGGCAGTCTGCGAACGGCAGTATTTG
>CAWALS010000014.1:0-564091 GCA_963782865.1 uncultured Gammaproteobacteria bacterium
GAGCATCCCATGCTGTTGAACATCGTGGCGACGCGCCTGGAGCAAGCAGGCAAATACAAGGAGGCACTGCATTTGCTGGAACGCGCCGTGAGCATTGCCGCAAATGACGTCGGCGCTCGAAATGCGCTGGCGCTATGCCTGCAACGCCTCGATCGCCCTGCCGAGGCGCTTTACCATATTGAGGAATTGTTGAAGCAGCACCCGGAGCTGGCGTTTGCGCATGTCAATAAGGGTAATGCGCTCATGGCACTTGGCTCGCTGGGGCTCGCCAAGCAGAGTCAGCTGCGCGCCTTCGAGCTCGAGCCCAAGAATTTCTCTGCGACGGCGGCGCTGGCTTCGATCGCCACCCACCGCGGCCAACACGCCGAAGCTCGGCAGTGGGCGGATCGAACGCTGGCGGCTGCGCCGGGTTTTCCCGACGCGGTCCTGGCCCTCGCTGCCGCGGATTTGGCCGATGACGATGGCGCATCCGCGGAACAGCGGCTGCGGCAGTTGATCAACGATTCGCGGGCCGGCGCCGCCGATCGGGCGCGCGCCACCGGCTTGTTGGGGGATGTGTTCGACGCGGTCGGCCGCTTCGAGGAAGCCTTCGAGGCGTACAGCACCTGCAATCTATCGCTGCGGCAAATTCATCATCGGTTTGCCGGTTCGAACGTCTTGGGCTATGCGCGCGCGCTCACCGCCGCGATGCAAAGGCTCGGCGAGCCGGTCTGCGCCCATGAGGCGGCATCCACCGCAGCGGCATCAGCGGCTGCGGCATCAACCGCGGCGGGTCACGCATTCTTGCTGGGTTTTCCGCGCACCGGTACAACCCTGGTAGAAGTCGTGCTGGACGGCAACCCGCGCGTCGCGAGCCTGGAGGAGCACGAGCTGCTGGCCGACGGCGTGCTCGCCTTCATGCGCGAGCCGGTGAATTTCCAGGCGTTGATGCGCGCCGATGAGCGCGCCTTGGATGCCCTGCGCGAAGCCTATTGGCGCGGCGTGCGCAGTGCCGGTATCGATATCGCGGGCAAAGTGTTCCTCGATAAGCACCCCTTGAACAGCTTGAAGCTGCCGCTGATCGCGAGACTTTTCCCCAAGGCGAAAATTCTCTTCGCCGTTCGCGACCCGCGCGACGTGATTTTGAGTTGCTTCAGGCGCCGTTTTCAGATGAATCCGTCGATGTACGAATTCCTGACCGTGCCGGGGGCGGCGGCTTTCTACGACGCCGTCATGGAATTCGCGTATTCGGCCAAGCACGCGCTCGGCCTTGATTGGCGTGAGGTCCGTTACGAGCGCCTGATCGCGAACTTCGAACAGGAGATGCGCGGCATTTGCGATTACCTGTCGCTCGACTGGATGGCCAGCATGGGCGAGTTCGCGCATCGCGTTCAGTCCCGCGAGCATGCCACCCCCAGCACGGCGCAACTGTCTCAAGGTCTTGTTACCTCGGCGACGGCGCAGTGGCAACATTACGAAGCGCACTTGAAGCCGGCGCTGGCGGCGATCAAACCGTGGATCGAACGTTTGGGGTACTAAAGCAGATTTATTTTATCCGGCGTACCCGATAGGAGTGATTCGAGCGGGTGAACATGAGAAACGAGCCCAGCGCGGCGCGTTTGATGGTAACGGCGTCGCCCGAACTTAAGCGCCCGTCATTGTCCATCACCGTCCAGGTTTCGCCGTTGTCGAGCACTACCAACGTATGCCCGACCTGATCCGCGCTCACGATCGATATTTGCGCACCAATGGATTTCGGCCCCAGCTCGCTGGTGTGTTGCTGTGCCGCAGTCAGACCAAAATTCTTCGGATCCGCGGCTATCGCAGCCGCCGACCCGGGTGTTTGAGCCGGGGTTGCCGCGGCTGCCGGAGGTGCGGCGACTGTCGTAGTTGCGGCGACTGTCGTAGTTGCGGCGACTGTCGTAGTTGCGGCGGCCGTCGCGTGCGCGGGTGCCGCTGCAGGCGTCATTGCGGCCGGCGCGGGTGCGGGTGCGCTCGTTGCAGCAGCGATTGGCTTATCCGCCGGCCGATGCGCGAGTGCGTCGTAACAGGCGAGGCGCGAGTCCGGGGCTGGGATGGCCGCGCAGCGCGCCATGTCACTGTTGCTGGGCGCTGCCGCTGCGCTCGCCGCCGCCAAAATCAGCCAAGCCGCGCCGCTCGATCTGCTCATGCGCCGTTGACCGGACGCTGCGAATAATACCGCGCATACACCTCGGTGGCGGTCTGGATCATGTCGCGCTCCACCGGCGTCAGCAGCGGATTCCAGATGTCGAAGATCAATATGGCGCGCGGCGTGTCCGACAGATTCCAGGCTTCGTGCTCGATGGTGTCGTCGAAGATCCAAGCTTGATCCTGCACCCACTCGCGAGTCGTGGAGCCGACGCGAAAGCCGCAATTGGGCGGCACGATCAAGGGCAGGTGCACGGTACAACGGGTGTTGGTGATGCCGGTATGCGCGGGTATTCGGGTATTCGGATCGAGGATGGAAAAGAAGGCGGTAGGCGCGCGGCCTGCCACGCGGCAACGCGGCACCACTTCTTCCAAGGTTTGCGCCGTCACCGGACAGCGGGCAATGTGGCCGGCGTTCGGCTGGCTCTGGTTCCACAAAAAGTACGCGCTCCACTTTCGCGAACGGTTCAATTCCTTGAACTGATCGATGGGCAGCCCATCCGCAAAATCGAGATAAGGCTGCAGCCCCTCGCGATCGGCGACCAGGACCCGCATGAGTTCCGTTCTCATCTGCGGGCTGGCCGCCTCCAGCGCCGGGAGCCACGGAAACAAGGCACGGTCGAAGAAATCGATCGGCGGCAATTCGGGGAAGTACATCCACGTCGGCTGCGAGTGATACGCCCGGCGCTTGCCCATCAAAATGTCCAAACAGGCGTCGACGCGCCGCTGCGCTTGCCCGCCGTGACGCTCGCGAATCGCCGCCAGCGGTTTTTCCAAGGCCTCGCTCAAGCCTGCGCGATCCGCGTCGACCCTGGATCTTGCGATTTCGAAGGCGGATTTCAAATGCGGCGGAACGGGCGCGCCGGCGGGCAGCGAATCGAGCGCCGCCTGGTAAGCTTGCGCGGCATTGCGCGGATCGCCCGCTTGCTCGAAATAGTCGGCCTTCTGCAACAGCGCCGATAGATGCCGCGGCTCCAAGGCGAGGGCCTTCTCGATGGCATCGAATTCTTCGAGACGCCGGCCGAGCACCTTCAAGCTGCGGGCAAGATTGGCCCAGATCGAAGGCTGGTTCGGGTTCGCGGTCGTCGCCCGGCTGAACAGAAGTTGCGCCTGCTCGGCGGCGCCGCGCGCCAGCATGCGCACGCCCAGTTCGTTGAGCACGGCCGGGTGGTTCGGCGCACGCTGCGCCACATTGGCCAGCAACTGGTCGGATTCCGGTATCCGGCCGGCAGCCTCTTCGGCCTTGGAAGCTTGCAATGTGCGAATGATGGTCGCTTCGTCGAGCGGCGCAGGAGCAGCAGAATTCACCGCGGCATTGTATAACACCCTCCTAAACGCGGTTAATTTGAGGAGAATTTGACATTGAGCGCCTCCGCTGACCTCGAGCTCATGCGTGCATCGATGCTGCTCGAGACCGATCCGGCTGCCGCGGCCCGGCAAGCCAGTATCGTGCTCGCGAATTATCCCGGGCACGATGCCGCGAGCCTGCTGCTGACCACGGCATGCCGGCGGCTGGGCAACTCATCCAGCGCGCTCGGCATTATCGAGGCTCTGGCCAACGCCCAGCCCACATCGGCGCTGGTGCAGCTGGAGCTCGGCCGCACCTATGCTGCCGCCGGCCGCGGCAGCGAAGCGAAAGCCGCGCTGGAACACGCGCTCGAGCTTGATTCCAGTCTCGCCGAGGCTTGGCGCGAACTCTCGGAACTGCGGCTTCAGGCGGGCGAGACCGCCGCCGCCGATGCGGCGTACAGCCGATTCCGAACGCTGGCCACCGATCCGCCGGATCTTGCCGACGCCTATGCCTCTTTCGATCAAGGCCGCTTGGACACCGCGGAAGCCCTGGTGCGGCGCCGCTTGCGCGAGGGCACCAACGAGGTTGCCGCGTTCACCTTATTGGCCGCGATTGCGTTGCGTCACGGCGATGATCTGGCCGAAGCGGCGGCGCTCAATGAGGTGCTGCGGCGGGCGGACTGCGACGGCGCCGCGCGCGAACAGTTGGCGCGTCTGATGATCCGGCAAGGCCGCACCGAAGAAGCGCTGCCGCTGATCGAGCGGTTGCTGGCGGCCGACCCCGGAAACCATGCCTATGGAATCCTCAAAGTCCTGGCGCTGCAGCTGGCCGAGCGCCACGCTGAAGGGCTGGCCCTCGTCACACAGCTGATTGCCGACCATCCGGACGATCCTGATCTCTGGTTGCTCGCCGGAAATCAGCAGCGCTACATGGGCCGCACGCGCGAGGCCATCGAAGCCTACCGGCGCGCCATCGAGGTTCGTCCCGCGCACGGCATGGCGTATTGGGCGCTCTCAAATTTCGAGACCTTCCATTTTCAGCAGCCCGAAATTGAAGCCATGCAGCGACAGCTCGCAGTCATACCGCCGGCGGGCCCCGAAGCCACGGGCCTGGAGTTCAGCCTCGGCCGGGCGCTGGAAGATCGCGGCGAATTTGCGGCGGCATTCGAACATTATGAGCGGGGCAATCGCCTCGCCCGTGCCGCGTTCGACTACGACCCGAAAGCCACGACGGCATTCGTGCAGCGCTTCAAAGCGACCTTTACCCGCCGCTTCTTTGCCGACCGCGCCGATTCGGGGCAGGCGGCGAGCGATCCGATATTCATCGTGGGGCTACCGCGCTCCGGTTCGACGCTGCTCGAGCAGATTTTGGCGAGCCACTCGGCTGTCGAGGGCACGCGCGAGCTCCCCTACCTGCCGACCATGGCGCGTGAGTTGGCCGGACCGCCGGAAACGGCGGCGCACTATCCGGAAAATTTGGCGGCGCTCGGCGCGCGGCGGCTCGAGGCATTGGCGGCGCGCTACCTTGCCAGCGCCCAAAAACACCGGCCGCTGGGCCGGCCGCGTTTCGTCGACAAGATGCACGCCAACTTTGCCAACATCGGCCTCATTCATCTCATGTTTCCGCATGCGGCCATCATCGATTCGCGGCGCCACCCCATGGCATCGGGTTTTGCCTGCTACAAGCAGCTTTTCAATCCCGGCATGAATTTCGCCTACGACCTCAGCGAGCTGGGCCAGTATTACCGGGACTACGTGGAACTCATGCAGTACATCGACGCCGTCCTGCCCGGCCGGGTGTATCGCCTGCATTACGAGCGCCTGGTCACCGACACCGAAAGCGAGGTGCGCCGGCTGCTGGAATACTGCCGATTGCCGTTCGAGCATCAGTGCCTGCGATTCTATGAGAATCGACGCGTCGCGCAGACCATCAGCTCGGAGCAGGTACGCCGCCCCATCTACACCGCGGGGCTGGAACAGTGGCGCAATTTCGATCCCTGGCTCGAACCGCTGCGAGCGCTGCTGCAGGATTTGATCGACGATTATCCGCGCTTCGACTGAAAACCAAGCTCAAAAAAAGCGGCGGGTTTTTAGGCCCGCCGCAGTTTATCTACAGAGACTTTACTTCCCTTCGATCAGAACTTCACCTGAATGTGGGCATAGAGGTACCGACCCATGGTGTCATACGTGCCAACCCAGGTGTTGTCATTGCATGAGGTGTTGGGGCATTCCGTGTAGCTGCCGCTGGGGATGATCGGCGGCGCCTTGCCGGTCAGGTTGTTCACACCGACGCGAAGATCGATTCCCGTCGAAGCAATCGGCGCTTCCAGCGACAGATCGAGGTACGAGTAGCCGCCGATGTGCGCGGTCGGCAGGAAGTACGTCGATGCCAACTGCGGATCCTGGCTCGAATGGTCGGTCTGCGACGGACCGATGTAGCGCCAGCGCACCGACAGATCCAGTCCCGCCCAGGGCGCCTGCCAATCGGTATTGAGCACGTGTCTCCAGTGCGGCGTGGGCGCGCCGCAGGTGGTGCCCCAGTAGCCGGCGCAGTTGTACGCCGCGCCGCCCGCAATGGGTGCCGTGTAGAAGTTCAGCACTCGCGTGCCCAACAACTGGAATCCCAACTTGCCGTACCCGATATCGACCGAGTAGTGCGAGGCCAAGTCGATGCCCTTGGTGCTGATGGTTCCGATGTTCTGCTCAGTCGCCGTCACGTAGTCGGCGTTGTTGAACCAGAGCGAGCCGGTGCCGGCGCCGCGGTGGATCAAGTCGCAACCGGCATTGTTCTCGCCGCAGTTATTCACGATCGTATTCGAACTCAAGGACTCGATCGTGTCCTGGATACGGATGTAGTAGAAATCCAGCGACGCGACCAGGTTGGAGACGAACGTGGGTTGGAACACAAAGCCGTAGGTGAAGGTATCGGCAATTTCCGGCTTCAAATTGATGTTGCCGCCCACCGATGTATTGATCTGCGCCGCCGGATTGGTGGTGATATTGCCCCACTCTGCCGCGGTTACGCCGGTGCGGGCGCAGTAGGCAAAGTCGTGGCCCTGGATGGTACCCGTAGTACCGCCTGTGCCGCCGACCACCGGACCCCAACAGGGATCCGCCGTCCCGCCCGCGCCGATGACCGCCGGAGCGAACAAATCACCCACGCTCGGCGCGCGCACCGCGCGGTTGTAGCCGGCGCGCAGCTTGACGTCTTTGATCGGTGCGTATTCGACGCCGAATTTATAGGTGTTGGTATTGTACCCCGAGGTGTACTTGGAGTAGCGATAGCCGGCATCGAAGGACAGGTCGTACGCGGCCGGAAGATCGTTCAAGATCGGCAGCCGCGCCTCGGTGAAGATTTCCGAGACGTGGAATCCGCCGTCGATGGCCGATTGCGCGCCATTGCCGCCGGAGTTCAGCCCATTCGCAAAGACATAGTCCGGGTCCAGGATGTAGCTTTCCGAGCGATACTCGGCACCCAGGTTGATGCTCGGGCCCGACGAGGCGGTGGGCAGCTTCATGCCCATTTTTTCCAGATCCGCCGTGACCGAACCATCGACGATGAACTCCTGGGTGGTGATCGAGTACGTCGACGGAACGTCGATGTACGCGATCGCCGCCGGCGTCACACCGCCCTTCTGAAAGATGTTCCACGGCACGCAAGTCGGCGAGGTGCCATTGAGTGCCGCCACGCAGGCCGGTTGTCCGGTGGCAGGATCAGTGACCACGTTCAGCGCGTTGAGGGCACTGGTGCTGTTGATATAGTTGCCTTGAGAATCATGCATGGTATTGATGCCGACCTGCCCGTACAGATCGTAAGACAGGCCCTCGATCCATTTTCCCTTGACGCCCAAGGTCTCGCGGAAAGAATTGGACAGATAATTGTCCTCGCGCGGACCGTTTTCCACGGCGCGCCGGCCCACATACAACTGGATGTTGTTGGTACCGGCGTTCTGCGGGAAAGCAATCTGATTCGCAGCTACGACGTTCGGTGCGCATAGCGTCGCGACTTCCGGTGCCGTCAGCAGGGGATTGGCGCAGCTGATGGTCGCGGACGTGTAGCTGAACAATCCGCTGGGACCATAATTGGCCTCGGAGCTGTTGCGCGCGTACATGAAATCCGAATACACGTTGGTGTTGTCGTTGATGTCGTAGTTCAAGAACGAGCCGGCCGTGTAGCGTTCGGCCGCGCGCTGCAGGTAGCTCAAGCCGCCGTAGTTGTAGCTGTCGGTTGCACTGACGTAGGGCCTGAAAGCGCCGGTGGTCGGATCGATGGCGTAAGCGGACGCGGGCGTCTGGGGTTTGAACGGGCTGGTCGGAGTCACCTGTCCGTACACCGCAAAGCGTCCGGTGGCCGGCGTTCCGGAACCGCCGCAATGCAAGCCGCCGGGGCCGGGCAGCGTGCTGGGAGTGTTCAAGCTGCAACCGGCGTAGTCGTACTGGTATCCCACCGCGGGTGAGGTTCGCAGGTACGTGGCATACACGGTGGCGTTGCCTTTGCCGTCCGCGAAGTTCGAACCCGCGAGGAAGGACACGTCCTTGTTGAAACCTGCGTCCACCGTACTTTGCGGCGCCGGATCATGCGCAGCGGCGAGATTCGCGAGCAGGTCCGCATTATTATTGTCGAAGCGCCCGAAGCCGTAATTCGAATCGATCCGCACGCCTTCGAAGTGGGTGTTCAACACGAAGTTCACCACGCCGGCGACGGCGTCGGCGCCGTACACGGCGGACGCGCCGCCCGTCAGTATGTCGACGCGCTCGATCAAGTCGGCGGGGATCTGATTGATATCCGCACTGCTGGTCGTGGTGGTGCCCAAGCCGGCGCCGGGCGCCAAGCGCGTGCCGTTCACCAGCACCAACGTTCGCTGCGAGCCCAAGCCGCGCAAGCTCACCGTGGCGGTGCCGTTGGAACTGATCGAAGTTCCGCCGCTCTGTTCAGCGACCACCTGCGGCAAATTGTTCAACAAGTCTTCGGTGCGAACCAAACCCGTTTTCTGAATATCGAGTTGGTCCAAGCTGGTGACCGGACTGATTGAAACGTCGTTCGGTGAAATCGCGAGGCGCGATCCGGTGACGACCACTTCTTGTAATGCGGTGTCAGTGGCGGCGGCCGGAGCAGTTTGTGCGTATGCCGGCGCGACAGCCGCGGATGCGGCGGCTGCGGCCAACACGGCACGCACTGCGGACTGCAGTTTAGTATTCCCCATTCTTCTCTCCCTAAGGTATAGAAACCATCCCGAGCTCTCGCTGCGTGCAGCGTCATTCATCCCAACGCCGCCGAAGCCCTTTGTACGCCGATTACAACACGCCATGCCATGGATGGGAAGCCGCCTGGCGGAGTCCAGAAGAGTTAATAGCTTGACTCGGGCTCAACACTGCGTGGCTGAGGCGGAGGCAGGAGTGCATGCGCACGACGTGTCTCATTTCGAAGCGTGACTGCTGCGGGCGCGCCCCAGCACCGCGCGCTCGAGCGACGCAATCAAAAAAGTAGCACGCAACTTATTGTTTATTAAAATTAATTTCGCGCTGCGATCGAAACGACTACGCGCTTTCAGCATTGAGCGCGCGCCAATCATCATCGTGAGTGATTCCAGAAGCGCCGCGGCGTTCTTGATATATCAATCCCCAACCTGTGCTCCCGCGGCGACCCCCTTTCGAAGGCGCAAACGCTCAAGACCTTGCTTCGATGCCGGGCAAGTCCTCGCGTGAGCAAAAAAACAACGCCCTCGATCTCGGCAGCGCCGCCGCGAACCACGAGCCGCGCGCCCAAAGAATCACCCTGGCGCAGCGGATTTTATAATTGCTGCTGGTGCGCTAAGGTGGTGCGTCGCCTTCCTTCAGCGAGCTTAGGAATGATAAAAAAAATATTTCTCGCAGCGATGGGATTTGCATGGCTGCTCGGCGCCGCTGGCTCAAATGCGTCGCCCGCAGCACCGCCGCTTCCGCCCGGGGGCGCGGCCATCCTCATGTGGACGCCTGCGCAGCAAGCATGGGGCTACCGCAACATGGAGAAAATCGCGCCTGTTCGTGTGTTCAAGCGCGGCAAGACCGTGCACCCGCTGCCGGCGGGGACTCGGATCGATGCCACGTTCAGCGCCGGCGGCAAGACCTACAACACCGCAAGCTATATGCGCGAATTTCGCGCCTCCGGTGTACTTGTCATCAAGGACGGCAAGATTGTGCTCGAGCGGTACGGCTTGGGCCGCCATCCTAAGGATCGGTGGACCTCATTTTCAGTCGCGAAATCCCTGACTTCCACGCTGATCGGCGCGGCGCTCGAGGACGGCAAGATCAAGAGTCTCGATGACCCCGTTACGCTCTATATTCCCGAATTGAAGGGGAGCGCCTACGAGGGAGTCACCGTGCGTCAGCTGATCACCATGACCTCGGGCGTGAAATGGAACGAGAGTTACACCGATCCTAATTCGGACGTGGCCAAAGTGGGCTTGAGCATTCTTGAACCCGGCGTCAATCCCGTCGTCAGCTACATGCGCCGGCTGCCGCGCGAGGCGGCGCCCGGCACCAAGTTCGTCTACAAGACCGGCGAGACCGATCTGGCCGGGATCCTGCTCTCCAACGCCGTCGGCGAACCCCTGGCGCAGTATTTATCCGAGAAGATCTGGCAACCCTACGGCATGGAACAGGACGGCATCTGGGTGGAAGATGTTGCCGGTCACGAACGCGGCGGCTGCTGCGTGAGCATGACCTTGCGGGACTACGGCCGCGTCGGGCAATTCATGCTGGATCACGGCAAAGCGGCGGGACACGCGGTGGTGCCTGCCGGCTGGACCGAGGACGCGACCGCGGAGCATGTCGCTGGAGAACCGCCGGTACGGCTATTTCTGGTGGATCATTCCCGGCGGCTACGAGGCGGAGGGAATCTTCGGGCAAACCCTGTCCGTGTTTCCGCAAGACCACTTGGTCGTGGTGATCAATTCGGCGTGGCCGGCGGCCTGGTCGGAGAGAGATCAATGCCGTGAGAATGAAGTATCTGTCGGCGCTGCGCGTGGCGGCTCATTAGCAGCAGTTGTGAGTATTCCGAGTCTTCAATGCGCTAGCTGCTGCGCAGCGCGACGGGCGGGGTGTCATAGGATCGGCGCCAAGCGCGGCGTAGTTGCCGCGATGAGGCGAAGCCGGCGCGTTCCGCGACCCGTTCCAATCCTAGGCGGCTGCTGGTGAGCAGCTGGTGAGCGAGCGCCACCCGCAGACTATTGACGTAGGCGGTGAGATTCATCCCCGCGTGTTCATTGAATAGGCGCGATAGGTGCCGCGAGCTGGTATTGGCAACCTTGGCGAGACGCGTCAACGTCCAATTTTCGGCGGGGTTTGCACTGATCGCGTCCTGAACACGATGCACCGCCGGATGCAGGTGATTGCGGCCGGCGAGCCAGGGCGAGAGTTGCGGATCCGCGCCTTCGCGGCGCAGGTACAACACCAGATGCCGCGCGATGGCGAGCGCGCAGGCGTGACCGGCGAGCGAGCTCACGACGTTCAGCATCAAGTCCACTCCGGCGGTGACCCCGGCGCTGGAATAACGTTCGCCGTCGATCACGAACAAGCGATTATCCAAGACCTTGGCCTGCGGTGCGAGCGCGGCCAACTCGGCGCATTCCGCATGATGCGTGGTGCACGAATAGCCATCCAAGAGTCCCGCTCGGGCGGCGAGCAACGCGCCGGAGCAGATCGTCACCAGCGTGTGCCCCGGTCGCACACAGGCGCGTAACCAGTCGACAATGGCCTGCTCATTCAGGCGAACGGCCGCCTGGCCTGCGTCCGCGGCGAAGCCAATTTTATCCGCGGATCCGGGAACGATGATCATCGCGCCCGCCGGCACGCTACTCGGCAGCGGCGCAATGTCCGCAAGCGGAATGCCGACGGACGACATGGCGCGCGCGCCGGATCCTACATAGCGGACATCGAACTGCAGCGCGTTTTGCTCGACATTCGCGCGGCGTAGAACTTCCATGGGACCCGCGATATCCAGCAGCAGCACCCGCTCGGGCAACACCACCCACACATCGAGGATACGCGCTTCAGCGTTGGTCACGCCGCTTGCCGCCCCGCTGTGTTGCCTCTCTGGTCGAACGCGGCCAGGGCCTCGCCCGCCGTCAGAACGCGGGCGAAACGCCCGTCGAGAACCAGCTCAGTTCGCGCCTTGATGTCGGCTGCCGTCCAATGGCGCCCATGGCGGTCGGTCATGGCAAAGGTCAGCGTGGCGTCGCTGACAAAATCGACCTCGTAGCCGCAATCCGCTGCGTGCCGGGTCGTGGTCTCGCAGCATTGCTCGGTGCGAATCCCCGACACAATCAGGTGTTGAATCCCCCGCTCGGTCAGCCACACCGATAAGCCGCTGCCGATGAGCGCGCTGTGGCGATGCTTGTAGAACATGACGTCCGGTGCGATGGACAACGAGGCCATGGTCCTGACGTATCCCGACTCCAGCGAAAATGCGCCGGATTCCTCCACATGAAATATCTGCGCCACCGGGATCTGTCTCGCCTTGGCGCCATCCAGCAGCGATTGCAGGCGATCGAGGAATGCCGGCGCGTCCGACGGGTCCCAATAGGGGCGATGCTCAAACGATTGCTGGGCATCGATCACCAGTAGCGCGGTTCGACAGTGGGACATAAATAGCCTCCGATTCCCGTACGAGTCAATCCATTCTGCGCCTACGGCCTCTCGCTGAGAAATACCGGCGTTGGACAAGTAGCGGACCAAAAACGCCATCGGCGCTGCACTGCGGAACGGTCCTGTCATCGAAGCGTCACTACACGGTCACCTGCGGTCATGGATCGGGGAGCGGTTTGCGAAACCTCAATGCGGCAGGCGCGCATCGCTGGAAATCATTTCATCTTCTATCAGCGCCACCGGGATCAACCCTGCGCCGTTGAAGCCATCCATGAATTCGCGCAACTTGAAGGGCCGGCCCTTGAGTTCCTGCTGCTGCGCGTATTCGGCCATCAATCGATCCACCAGCAATTTGCCGGTGATGTAGCTGGTGCCGTAGCCCGGCTGCCGCAGATAGAGCAGCTGCTCGAAACCGGTGAGCGAGTCTTTAGGGTTGGCCCAGCCGCGCGGCGTCCATTCTGCGTGAAATCTGCCGGCCTTTTCCAGATCGAATTCATTGGCCTGAACGTACAGCGAGGCCAAGCCGCGCGCGGCGCGATTGGCGAGCATGATCCATACCAGTTCCTTGGCGCGCGGATTGTCGTCGTAAAGCCCGGCGTGCATCAGTATTTCCTCGAACGCCGTGGCAAAGCCTTCCGCGCGATTGTCCCAGATGTTCGACAGCGATGCACGGCGCCGAATGGGGCTGGCGTGGGGCTCATCGCGCATCCGCGACAGATCGAACCAGTGATAGTCATGCGAGAAAAGCAGCATGGGCTCGCGGTGCGTCACTCGCGTGAAGAAAACCCGCTGCTCTTCCGGCACGAACTGCCCCAGCTGCGGGATCAGCGCGGCCTTGAGATAGGGCTTGTCGGGAAGGATGTCCTGCGTGATGAGAAATTTTACGAACTTGTCCAGCCTCGCGGCTTTGAGTCGATCGAAGGCCGCCGCGTCAGGCGCCGGTTCGAGCTGCGGCAGGTTCCGATTGTTGTGCTCCTCGAGCTTCAGTGAGGCTTGCGCGCGCTCCAACTCGCGGCGCAGCAGGACCACTTCTTGATCCCAGGTGAACGGCACGAAGTGCACATTCTGTTGATACCACGTGTAGTCGGCCTTGCCGATGCCGGACGGTCCTGCCTTATGCGGAGCCTCGTGCTCCAGCCAGGCGATGAACTCGTCGGTGGCTTTCTGCGCAACGACGATCGCTGCTTTGAGCTGCGGCGCGGCCGCGCCGATATCGGCATGCTGACTACCCTCGAGGGTGCTTACTGTCAGCGTACCGGCGGCCAACGCGCCGAGCGCGCGCGATTGAGCGCGCAGCTCCTGCGCCCCGTAAACCCACAAGTCCCGAGCATTGCTGTCCTTCAGGTTCTCCCTCGCTTGGTCGAGCAGCTTGGGGACGGCCCCGATCCTCGAGGTCAGTTCGCGCTGCGCGTCGCTCGAGAGCGGAAAGCGGTAGGTGTAGAGCTCAATCTGCGGATAGACATTGGGCCCCTCGCGCAAGGGAACGTCGGTGCGTGCCGGCCACACGCTCACGTAAAAAGCCGGATCGCGAGCCCAGGGCCTCAAGACCCTCAAGTTGAAGTCCAAGCCGTTCATTTCTGCCCGCACCAGCTTGTAATCGTTGAGCTGCGCGATCGGCCAGCCTTGCGTGTCGATCGCCGCAAGCTGCTTCAGCCACGCAGGCAATGCCGCCGCCTTGGCCGCCATGGCGGCGGGACCGTAGTCCGGCACGTTGTCCTGCATGAGAGGATGCTCAAAGTCGCGCCACTGCTCGAACAGCTTCACCAAAGTGGCATATCCGGCAGCCGGCTGTTTCGCCGCGGCGGCGCCGTGCGCGGGCAAACCGCTGAGCAGCATGGCGGTCACCGCCACCGCCGATCGTGTGTCTGAGATTCCCATGATTCGTCCTATTGCTTGCTCACATTGATGTAGTAAAGATCGGTGGCCACTTCGAAATCGTCCTTGGCAATACCGGTGCGCATGCGCTGCCATGCCGTCGTGGGCGTGATGATCTGCCAGCCGCTTTTAAGTCCTACGCGCACCGGCATCGCAAACTGCTTCTCGTCAGCCAGCCAACGATACGAAACCGCATGCGCATCTTGGTCGAAGCGCAGTTCAAGCGTGGGAATGGCCGCGTGCCTCAAGTATTGGTCGAAGATCGGCCGCAATTTAAGGCCCGTGTGCTGATTGAAGAAAGCTACCATGTCGGTGGTCATGATCGTCCGGTACTTGAAGTGCTGATAGTAGTGGCGCAGCAGCGAATACCACTTGTCGTCGTCATCGATGACGCTGCGCAGAGTATTTAAGAAAAGCGCGCCCTTCTTGTACTGATCCGCCGGAGGCGTGCTGAAGACGCCCTCCTCTGAAATCACCGGAAATTCGTTCTTGACCTTGTCCTTGCCGGTGTTGATATAGGTGAGGGCGTCTTTCTTGCCCCACATGTATTCGACGAACAGCACCTCGCTGTAGTTCGCCCAACCCTCATGGATCCACATATCCGAGCGATCCTGCGCCGTGATGCTGTTGCCAAACCATTCATGCGCGCTTTCGTGCACGATGATGAAATCGAAGCGCGCGGCAATGCCTTGAGCCGGATGACCCACGTAGCCGTTCTCGAAATGATTGCCGTAGGTGATCGCGGTCTGATTCTCAACCCCTGAATACAGCGCTTGCACGAGCTTGTAGCCATCCTTGGGGAACGGATAATCGCCGAAATCATGCGTGAATGCGTTGAGCATGTCTTTCACTTGCAGGAATTGACGTTTGGCCTTGTCCAGATCCTCGGGGAACACGTAGTAATCGAGCGTCAGATCGCCGTAGCGATCGGCGAAGTGCACGTACTTGCCGATGTTCAGCGACACGTCATAGTTGTTGATCGGATAGTTCACATGCCAATTCCAACGCGTGTAGCCGTCGGGCAGATCCTCCTTGCCTTGAAAGCGGCCGCCCGACACCTCGCTTAAGTCGCTGGGCGCCTCGACGCTGATGTCCATGCTCTGCACTTCGTCGCGCCACTGATCCTTGTTGGGCCACCAGACGCTGGCGCCCTCTTCCTCGCAGGCGGTATTCACCAACGGCCGGCCCATCGGGTCTTTGCGGAACACGAAACCGCCGAAGCGGCCCATTTCCACCGGGTGACCTGAGTAATAGAACTCGATGGTGTAAATCCTGCCCCTGAGCAGCTTTTTCGGGAAATCGACGTAAACGGTTCGGCCCGCCGCGCGCTCGAAGTTGAGCGGCAGCGGCGCGCCCTGCGCCTGATCCAAAAGAATCTTGTCGATTTGCAACACCGGCACGAGATCGAGTTGAATGCGGCTGCCATCCTTCAGCATTTTGAAGCGGATGGTATTCTTGCCGCTCAAGAATTTTTTTTCAGGATCGACGCGCACGTCCAGGTGGTAGTACAGCAAATCGTTGTTGGCGCGATAGGGGCCATAGCCGCCCCGCAGGTGATCGGCCTCGGAAAAAACCGCCGCCTGGGCACTTGCGGACGCACACAGCGCGGCACAGATCAAAAATAACCGACGCTGCGATTTCATAGCGCGACAATGACGGTCCACGCAATCTAATGCAATATGCGGACTAGCGATCCCAAGCGAGGCAGCCTCATGACCATCAGAACTCTCAACCGCCGGCAGATCGTCGGCATGGCGGGCGCCGGCCTGGCATTGCTGGGCTCTCGGGCAGCGCGGACCGCGGCGACTGCGCTGGCGGATTGGGCCGCCCCGGATTTCGTGGTGCTCAATGCCAAAATCTACACCATGGATCCACGGTTGCCGCAGGCCGAGGCCTTTGCCGTCAAAGACGGGCGCTTTGCCGCGCTGGGCTCGACTCCCGCCATCAAGAATCTGGCGGGTAAAGCCCAAACGATCGACGCGCAGCAGATGACCATCGTGCCCGGCTTCATCGACAGCCACAATCACGCGCCCGGCAATGAGTTGCTGTACGAAGTGCTGGTCGGAAATCCCTACGAGGTCGAATTCGTCACCATCGCCAGTATCGTCGACAAGTTGCGCGTCAAAGCGCAGAAGACACCGGCCGGACACCTGGGTCGAGGGCTATTTCTTCGACGACACCAAGGTCAAGGACAACCGCGCGCTGAACGTGCAAGACTTGGACCAGGTGTCCACGCGACCGCCGTGGTGGTGCAGCATCGCGGCGGCCACACCGCCTTCTACAACAGCAAGGCCCTGCAAATGGCGGGGGTCACCAAGAACACGCCCGAATCCGGCCGGCGGCACTTTCGACCGCGATGCGAACGGCGAACTCAACGGCCGCGTCACCGACCGGGCGCGGGCGGTGTTCGAGGCGGTCGGCAAGCGCCCACGTTTACGCCGGAGGAGCCATGCGGCGCGATCGCGACGGGCTGGCCTATATCTCCAAGCAATTCGTGCGCTACGGGCTCACCAGCGTGCATCACGAGGGCGGCAATCTGCAGGCCTTGCAGCAGGTGCGCGCGCGCGGCGAGCTGCTGCATCGCGTAAGCTATGAGGCCAGCGGCCGGAACTCGAGGCGATGATTGCGCGGCGGCATGTCGACCGGCTTGGGCGACGAGTGGATCCGGCTTGGGCGCGACCTGCGAACACACGGCGGATGGCTCGTTCTCCGAACGCACCATGGCGATCAGCGTCCCGTATCCCGGCAGCAATGGCTATCAGCGGCAATGTCACCGAAACGCAAGAGCGACTCAACACGTGGTGCGAGCGCGTGCATCGCGCTGGAATTCAAATGAATTGCCACGCCAATGGCGATGTCGCGATCGATCATGTCCTGACCGCCTACGAGCGCGCCTTGCGGCTCATGCCGCTGCCGATGCGCGCCCGAAGATCACCCATTGCACGCTGATCAACGACGATTTGGTGCGTCGGATCAAGGCCATCGGCGTCGTACCGGCGCTCTTCACGACATACGCGTACTACAACCCGGACAAATTCCACTTCTACGGAGAGGAGCTGATGAAGCGATGCATGGCCTACCGCACGCTGCTCGATGCGGGCGTGCCGGCGGCCGCGGGTTCGGATTTCGATCCCGGCCCGTTCTCGCCGTTGATGGGGATCCAGGGCATGGTGACGCGCACCGGATGGAATGGCGAAGACTGGGGCGCCAATCAGCGCATCACCGTGGACGAGGCGCTGCGCGTCAATACGTTCAATGGCGCCTACGCGACGCGCGAGGAATCGATCAAGGGATCGATCACGCGCCGGCAAGCTGGCCGATTTCGTCGTGCTGGCGGAGGATCCGCATCGCGTGGATCCGCAGAAGATCAAGGACATCAAGATCGTGCGCACGGTGGTCGGCGGTCGCACGCAATTCTCCGCCTGAAGCCCATCCCGCAAATGAGTGCCAAATGAAACGAACGCCGCCGCGCAACCCGCAGCCCGATCCGCCGCGCGATCCGCAGCCCTCGATGACGACCGTTTCGCGCCGTGAAACTCTCGGCGGCCTGCTGGCGTGCGCCGGCGCGGCCGCATTCGGCATTCACCGCAGCCATGCGACAGACATTGCCGCGCCGGTGGGAGATGCCGCACCGCTCACCGATCTGGGCATGCCATTGAGCGCGGCACAGCGGGCGGCCGGCGTGGCGTTCCTCAGGCGCCATGCAAGCGTCGACACGCATAGTCATCCCGGCCGATTTTTTCTCGAGCGGCTCACCGACCAAACACCGACGACGCGCGCGTTCGGCAAGCCTTTCGAGGATCAGGCGATCGCGGATCTGTCGGCGGGAAATGTCAGCGCCGCCGTATTTTGCGCCGTGGCCGACATGCGATTGATCGAAATGACGCCGGCTCAAGGACTGCGCGCGGCGCGGGCTTGGGCGCCGGGAGAGGCGTACGCTGACTACCGGCGACAGCTCGCGGCACTTAAGACGCTGCTGTCGAATCACGCGCTCACCCCGGGATTGACCGCGGCCGATATCGACGCCGCGCATCGCCGCCACAAGACCGGCGCGGTTTTCGGTGTCGAAGGCGGAGATTTCATCGAGGATAAGCTCGACCGCGTGCATCAAGCCTTTCGCGACGGCGTGCGCGCGGTCACCTTGGTGCACTACCACGTCAATCAGATCGGCGACATTCAAACTGAAGCGCCGGTGCATCACGGATTGACCGCGCTCGGCAAATCCATTGTGGCCGAGATGAACCGCACCGGCATCATCGTCGATCTGGCGCATGCAACCTTTGCGCTGACCAAGGATGTTCTCTCCGTCTCGAGCAAGCCGGTCATGATTTCGCACACCAACATCGCAACGGCAAGCGTGAATCATCCGCGCCTGATCAGCGTCGAGCATGCCAAACTGGTGGCCTCCGCCGGCGGCATCATCGGCTCGTGGCCTTCGGGCATCGGCCAGAAGAGCTTTTCGGATTACATCGACTCCATTCAACGCCTGGTCGACACGGTGGGCATCGATCACGCGGCGATCGGCACCGACATGGACGCGAATTTCAAACCGGTGCTGCGCAGCTACCGGGACTGGAGCCTGATCCCCGCGGCGCTGCTCGCGCGCGGAATGCATGATGCGGAGGCGGCGAAGATCATGGGCGGCAACTTCCTGCGCGTGTTTCAAGCATGCGAGGCCCAGGCGGGCTCGCCTGGCGTGTAGGGCAGACAGGGATCGAAGCGGCCCGGTGCTTCGACGTAGCGCAACGCCTGGGTGCAGCCAATCTTCGACGTGAAAAAGCCGAGCAGCGCGAGTTGCTTCATCATGCGAAAGTAGTGCGCCGGTTGCGGGTCCGCGGGCCCGGCCGCGTCGCGTGCGTCCATCGCGCGTTTCTGCTCCTGGTCGAGCGTCGTGAGTACCGCGAGCCGCTGCTGCGGGGTCGCGGCCATGAATGAGACGCCATGCGCCTTGCTCATGGCCTCGTCCACTTTGCGCATGCCGTTCAAAAAAACCTTCTGCTCCGCAGGACTGTAGCAATCGGTGACCATGAGCGCCATGAAGGCGCCGGTTTTTGCCGCCTTCGCGCCGGGTGTCTTGGTCGCCGGAAGAATCGTTTCCGCAATCTCGTCCAGGCAGGCAACATCTCGCGCGCTGAACTTTCCCGGAATCCGCTCGACCGCGGAATCCGCTTTCTCGACGGCGGCCAATAAATCGCTGCCGCCGACGAATGCGGCGCCGCCCAGCAGGGCGCTGACGCGGCGAATCGCCTCGCGCCGGCTGATTGGCTGCAATTGCTCGGTTTCGGATGATTCGCTCATATCAGCTCAAAGGTTGCGGCGATTAAGCTCATTCACCGCGAAGTCCACCGCACGAGCGGTGAGTGCCATGTAGGTGAGCGAGGGATTCTGACAGGCGCTCGAGACCATGCAGGCGCCGTCGGTGACGAACACGTTCGGTGCGTCCCAGACCTGATTGTGCGAATTGAGCACCGAGGTCTTGGGATCGCGTCCCATGCGCGCGGTACCCATCTCATGGATGGCCATGCCCGGATAAGACCCCGCGTCAAATGTCTTGACCATTTTCGCGCCGGCTTGCTTCGAGCATCTCCGCCATGTCGGCCATCATGTCCTTGCGCATCAGGCGTTCGTTCTCTCCCGTGTGCGCAATCGATCTTCAGGACCGGCAGGCCCCACTTGTCCTTCTTCGCGCCGTCCATGCTGATGCTGTTGGCGTGACTCGGGAGCATCTCGCCGAATGCCTGTGGCGCCAAACTTCCAGGGGCCCGGCAGCGTCATTTCGTCCTTGAATTGCGCGCCCCGCCCCAATTCTTTGACGGCTCGCGTCCATCCCTCTCGGCTCGCGCGCTCCCTGGTAGCCGAAGCCGCGCAGATAGTCGCGCTTGTCGCCGAACAGATTCCGGTACCGCGGGATGTAGATGCCGTTGGGACGCCGGCCGTAGTAGTACTTGTCGTCCAGTCCTGTCAGCGTGCCTTCTGCGCCCGCCACGAAAGTGGTGATCCATGAGGTTGTGGCCCAATTCGCCTGAGCTGCTGCCTAACCCGCCGGGCCAGAGATCGGTCGCGGATCGCATCAGCAGCCAGGTCGAGTTGAGGGTGGAAGCGCAGAGGAAAACCACCTTCGCCGTATAGTCAGTCGCACTGCTCGGAGACGGCGTCCAGCACGCGCACGCCCGTGGCGCGCTTGCGATCCTTGTCGTAGAGAACTTCAGTGACGATCGACCAGGGCTTCAAGGTGAGCTTGCCGGTTTTCACCGCCGCGGGCAGCGTCGAGGACTGCGTGCTGAAGTACGCGCCGTAAGGGCAGCCGAGCCAACAGGCATTCCGATATTGGCAAGGTGCGCGCCCTTCCAGCGGCTTGGTGGCATTGGCGACGCGCCCGATGATCATGTGGCGTTTGCCGCCGAATGAGTTCTTCAGCCGCCCGGCAATGAGTTCTTCGCCGCAGTTGAGCGGCATGGGCGGAAGGAATTGCCCGTCGGGAAGCTGCGGCAGCCCATCGCGCGCGCCGGAGATGCCGGCGTACTGCTCCACGTGGTCATACCAGGGCGCGAGTTCGTTGTAGCGAATGGGCCAGTCAGTCGCAACGCCCTCCTTCGCGTTGGCTTCGAAGTCGTAATCGCTCCAGCGAAAACTCTGGCGTCCCCAGGTCAGCGAGCGGCCGCCCACTTGATAGCCTCGATACCAGTCGAAGCGTTTGACTTCCGTATAGGGCGAGTCTTTCTCGTTGACCCAGAAGGCAAGGTTTTGCTCGTTGAGAGGATAGTCCCGCTTGAGCACGGGATAGGCCTGTTCCATCGCATAGGTGCGGCCGCCGCGATGCAAATATTCCCACGGGCCCTTGGTGGCGTTGACGTAGTCCTTGACGTGCTCGACATTGCGGCCGCGTTCCAACAGCAAGACCCGCAGGCCCTTCTCCGTGAGCTCCTTTGCCGCCCAGCCCCCGGAGATACCGGAGCCGACTACAATCGCGTCGTAGTGCAGAGACATCGTTGTACCTTACGTCAACTTTGGGCTTATTCTATCGCGATTCCGCAGGCGTGATCTCGATCCATGAATTTAATCTCGCGCAGAAAGTTTCTCACCCGCACGGCAGGCGTGGGAGCGCTCGCGGCAGCCGGCGGCGCGGCCGACTCATTTCGCGCAAGCAGCGCGCCGTTGACGCAATCCAGCGGGAACTCGGCGGCCGCCGGAAGACTCAAACAATCGGTGTGCCGTTGGCCCTACGCACGGGTGTCGCTGCCGGATTTCTGCCGCCGCACGCAGCAGATGGGATTGGCTGCGATCGACTTGCTGTTCCCGGACGAATGGGCCGCCGCGGCCGACGCCGGGCTCATCGTGTCCATGGGGTACGCCAGTCGACGCGACAAGTTCATCGCGACCGGATTCAACGATCCTGCCAATCATGCGCTGCTGCTGGGAGAGCTGGAAATGGCGCTGCCGCGGGCCGCGCAGGCACGCGTCGCAAATCTCATCGCCATGTTCGGCAATCGCATTCCGGGCATCGATGAGCCTGCCGCAATTGCCAACTGCGCCGCCGGCCTCGCCAGGATTGCGCCCCTCGCCGAAAAACACGGCGTCACCGTCTGCGTGGAACTGCTCAACAGCAAAGTGGATCATCCCGGATATCAGGGTGATCATACTGCGTTCGGCGTCGCAGTGATGCGGGCGGTCAATTCACCGCGCGTGAAATTGCTGTACGACATCTATCATATGCAGATCATGGAGGGCGATGTCATCCGCACGATCCGCGACAACATCAGCTGGATCGGACATTTCCATACCGGCGGCGTCCCCGGCCGGCATGAAATCAATGACAGCCAGGAACTGAATTATCACGCCATCGCCGCCGCCATCGCCGATCTTAAGTTTCAGGGCTACGTCGCGCACGAATTCGTACCCACCCGCGCCGATCCATTCTCATCGCTCGCTGAAGCGCTGCGGATTTGCACGGTATGACCTCGCGCTTGGGCTCTGGCCGTCACTCTATCCCTTCGAGCTTAAATGAGAGAACCGAAATGAAAACTCGACATGTTGAGATGCGACGATATGTAGCGTGTGCGGCCCTCGCTCTTGTGCCATTCTGTTTTGCCGCCGCGCAGGCCCCCCAAGGCGATCCCAAGGCCACCGAGCAATGGGAACCGGTCCCGCCTATCGTCACGCCGGGCGCGCGCCCCGGTGCCCCGCCCTCCGATGCCATCGTCTTGTTCGATGGCCGAAACTTGGATCAGTGGGTGAACACCAAGGATCACGCGCCGGCGGGTTGGAAGGTGGGTCACGGTGTGATGACGGTGGTCAAGTCGGTTGGCAATATCGAAACCAAACAACTTTTTAAAAATTATCAATTGCATCTTGAGTGGCAGGTTCCAAAAGGAATCACCGGGGAGGGTCAGCTGCGCGGCAATAGCGGCGTGTTTCTGGCGTCCACAGGGCCCGGTGACGGCGGCTACGAGGTACAGATACTGGATTCTTGGAAAAATAAAACCTACGTCAACGGCCAGGCGGCGAGTATCTACAAGCAGTCGCCGCCGCTGGTCAACGCCATGCGCCCACCGGGCGAGTGGCAGAGCTACGATGTGGTGTGGAGCGCGCCGGTCTTTGAGCCGGACGGAACCGTGAGGACGCCCGCCTATGTGACGGTATTTCACAATGGCGTACTGGTCCAAAATCACTTTCAGTTGAGCGGTGAAACCCGCTACATCGGAGAGCCCAGCTATCGTCCGTATGACCGCGCGGCGATCAAGCTGCAGGCGCACGGCGATCCGTCCGCACCCATAAGTTTTCGAAATATCTGGGTGCGGGAACTCAAGTAGATCCTGCCGAGCGCCGAGCGCCGAGCAAAGCGAGAGAGTGCGTTCAACCCGCCGGGGGGCGCGTTGCCAGCATCGAATCGCGCGCGGCAAAGCGCCCGAACCACGCCGCTGTTCTAGGATGGGAATTTTTCCAGCCGAGCGCGGCGAAGCGAAAATCCAGATACCCCAGCGCGCAGCCGATGGCGATCGTCCCGAAATCGATACGCTGCTCGAGGCTGTCGGCGCGCCGTTCGATCTCGGCCAGACCGCAGCTCACCTTATCCATCTGGCCATCGATCCAGTCCTTCCAGCGCAAGGATTCGGGACGCGCAAACGTCTCGTAGCGCACCAGCACGGCTGCGTCCAAAATACCATCGCCCAGGGCCTCATCCCGATATATTGGCCATCGCGCCGCCGGCAGCGCCGGCATCAGATGCCCGTCGCCGAGTGCGTTCAGATACTCGCAGATCACGCGACTGTCGTAGAGCACCGTGGCATCGTCGGTAACGAGCGTGGGCACCTTGCCCAGCGGGTTGCAAACGATGAGCGCGCGATCGCGATTGACCGGATGCGGCGCGGCGGGCAGGAGCTCAATGCGCTCACGCAAGCCCAGCTCGTGTGCGCTCACCAAGCATTTGCGCACATAGGGCGAGGTGGCGGAATAGTAAAGTTTCATGCAAGAACCCCGCGGTTAAAGTTAGCGACGCGACTTGGCATACGTGTCGAACGCCACCGCGGCGACAATGATCAGGCCGATCACCACCTGCTGCCAGTACGACGATACGTGCATGATCACCAAGCCGTTGGTGAGCACGCCGATCAACAGCGCTCCGATGACGGTACCACCAACTCCGCCGCGGCCGCCGGCGAGGCTGGTGCCGCCGATCACCACCGAGGCGATCACGCGCAGTTCATAGCCGATGCCGCCGACCGCTTCGGCTGCGCCGAGCCTTGCGGACAATAAAAATCCCGCCAGTCCCGAAAGCGCGCCCACGATCACATACACGCTGGTGATGATCGCCGCGACATCCAAGCCGTTGAGCCGCGCCGCCTCGGGATTGCCGCCGACGGCATAAATATAGCGCCCGTACCGCGTGTAGCGTTCCATGACAAAGCCCGCCGCGGCGATCAAAGCAAACAGCACGATGGGTACGGGGATGCCGGCGATCGATCCGGTTCCCCACCACCGATAACTCGCATCGAAGCCGGAGATGGGCGAGCCGTCATTGAGAATCAGCGTGGCACCGCGCCAGACGGTCATGCCCCCCAAGGTCACGATGAATGGCGGGACACTGAAGAAGGTCACCGCCTTGCCCTGCAAATATCCCACCAGCGTTCCGACCGCGGTGGCGGTCGATAGCGCTACCAGCCAGCCCAACCAGGAATTCGCTCCGATCGCCTGCATCACAAAGGCGCCAGACATGCCCGCAAACGCCAGCAGCGAGCCGACGGCGAGGTCCACACCCGCCGTCAAAATGACGAAAGTCATGCCGACCGCAATGATGCCGTATATAGAGACCTCGGTAAGTATATTGGTCAGATTGCGCAGCGACAGAAAGCGCGCATTTTCGAACGTGAAGAACCCAATCAGCGCGAGCAGAAACAACGACGTGCCGTA
Source organism: uncultured Gammaproteobacteria bacterium (assembly GCA_963782865.1). Lineage (GTDB taxonomy): Bacteria > Pseudomonadota > Gammaproteobacteria > Steroidobacterales > Steroidobacteraceae > Bog-1198. Next base: position 24,346 of record CAWALS010000014.1, read on the forward strand.
GCGGCGCAGCCACCCCACCGTATCAAAACGGCGGCTTGCCGTGCCGCCCTGCTCCGGCAGCATGTGTTCCTTCATCGCGCAGCGCTTCGCTTAAGGTCTGCGCCCGTTGAAATGGCCATCAGCTCCATCAGCTTGTTTTCGGTGGCGTCCCGACCGTCGAGAATGCCGCTGATGCAGCCCTCGCGGAACACGGCGATACGATCGCTGAGCGCAAGAACCTCGGGCATCTCGGAGGAGATGATGATCAATCCCATGCCGCTTCGCGCCATTTCAAATAGCAGTTGGTGAACCTCGGCCTTGGCGCCGATATCGATACCCCGGGTCGGCTCATCGACGATCAAGACTTTGGGTTGCAGGGCCATGCAGCGCGCCAGCAAGACCTTCTGCTGATTGCCCCCAGACAAGGTACCGACCGCCGCGGCCGAACTGGTCATCTTGATGGAGAGCGCCGTCCGGTATTTCTCCACCAATTGGCGCTCCTTCATTGCGTTGACGAAAATGCGCCAGCGCGCGATACGCTGCAAACTCGGCAGCGTCATGTTCTGACTGATCGATTGTTCTAGAAAGCATCCCTGCTGTTTTCGATCCTCAGGCACCAGCGCAATGCCGGCGCGGATGGCCTCCTTGGGCGATCGCAATGGACTCGACTCGGATCCATTGAGATACAGTACTCCGCGATCGCAATGATCGGCGCCGAAAATGATTCGCGCCAGTTCCGTGCGGCCGGCTCCCACCAGACCGGCAAACCCCAAGATCTCGCCGGCTTTCACCTCGATCGAGAGATCTGTCAGGGCAATGGCATGCCGGCCGCTGGATTCGCGCGCGCGCGCGATGCCTTTCACCGCCAGAACGGTTGCGCCGGCCGCCGCCGTGCGCGTACGTTTGGACACTTCCACATCTCGCCCAACCATGAGCCGCACCAAATCGCGGGTCTCGACGCTTATCACCTCGCCCCGCGCAACGTAGCGGCCGTCGCGCAACACCGTGAAACTGTCGCATACCTGCTTTACCTCATCCAACCGGTGCGTGACGTAGACAAAGCTCACGCCTCGTGCCTTGAGCTCTCCGATAACACCATGCAGGATTGCAACTTCGCGGCTGCCCAACGCGGCGGTCGGCTCATCCATGACGATGAGCTTGGCTTGTTGCGCGACGGCGCGGCCGATTTCGACCATTTGTTGATGGGCGACGCTCAAATGGCGCACTTCCCGCCGTGGATCGACGCTTAGGCCCAAGCTGGTCAGCAAGGCGCGCGAATTATCGTGCATCGCGGCCCAATCGATGAACCCGCGGCGCTGGGGTTCGCGGCCTAGATAGAGGTTCTCGGCGATCGACATGAACGGCAGCAAATTGAATTCCTGATAAATGGTGACGAGGCCCGCGCGTTGCCGCTCGCGCGGCGTATCTGTGGCTTTGAGCACCGCCCCATCCAACTTAGCTTCGCCCCGATCCGCGCGCACAGCGCCGGACAGTATTTTCAGGAGCGTTGATTTACCTGCGCCGTTTTCGCCAAGCAGCGCGTGCACTTCCCCCTTGCGCACCTGCAGTTCGACCCCGTCCAATGCCTTGACGCCGGGAAATTGCTTGCAAACATCTCGGACTTCCAGAAGGACCGGCACAGGACCGCCGCTAGCGAACTTCGCCGATGCGCTCGGCCTGATTGACGTTGGCTCGCGTAATGAGCAGCGGCGCGATGCTCGCGCCCTGCATGGGTGTGTGTCGGCGGATCTGCGCCACCAGTTGCCGCAGCGCGGTTCGCGCCTGATTGATCGGTGATTGCTCGACCGTCGCCGCCATCTCGCCGTTGCGCACCAATTTCAATGCCTCGGGTGTCGCGTCAAATCCGATGACTTTGACGCCGGAAACACCGCTCGAGCGCAGCGCTTCCAGCGCTCCCAAGGCCATCTCGTCGCTCTCCGCCACAACGGCCTGCAGTGATTGCGCGCCGAGCGAGGTCAACACGTTCTGGGTTACGGTCAGGCCCTGCTCGCGCTTCCACGTGCCCGACTGTTCCGCGACGATTTGGTATTTCGGCCCCGCGGCTGCCAAGGTTTCCTTGATGCCGCGCGTGCGGTCGATGGATGGGCTGGATCCCAGCTGTCCGGTGATCAGCAGCACTCGCGCACCGTTCGGAAAGGAGTCGATCACCCACTGCGCCATGATGCGGCCTCCCGCAACATTATCCGCACCGACGTGCGGCACGTTGACGCTGGTATGGTCGACTCGGCGATCCAAGGTCACGATTGGAATACCGGCCTTGATCACCTCTTCTACCCCGGGAGTGAGCGCGTTCACGTCGTTCGGCGCGAGAATGATGCCCTGAGCGCCTCCCGCGATGGCGGCCTCGATATCTGCCGTCTGTTTGGCCGAGTTCGACTGTCCATCCTGCACCGAAATGCTGACGCCCAACCGTGCAGCCTCGGCGTCCAGTTCACGCTTCACTGCGACGAAGAAAGGTTCGGTCATGTCGTGCAAACTGGCGACTACCTGGATGGAGTGTCCGCCCGGCTTGCCCGAGCACCCGGCGCTGCCGAGCAGCACGCCCGCCAAGAGCAGCGCTGCCGCGAAGCCAGCGTGGGTGAGTTTGCGCAAGCTCATGTGCATCAGTGCGGCGCTTTCGAATTCGGCTGCAAGGCGAGCCACGCATGCTGAGGATCGTTGCGATAAACCCAATTGCGCTCAGGTCCCGCCATCACATTCAGATAGTACAGGTCATAGCCATGTGCTGCGCCAACGGGATGATAGCCTCGAGGCACCAGGACGACATCGCCGTCATGCACGCAAACCGTCTCGTCGAGATCACGCTCATCGGTGTAGACGCGCTGGAAAGCGAATCCCTGCGGGGGCATCAGACGATGATAGTAGGTCTCCTCCAGCACGGTCTCCTTTCCCAACGTTGCCGTGTCGTGCTTGTGCGGCGGATAGCTCGACCAATGTCCTCCCGGCGTGATGACTTCCACGACCAACAGGCTATCGGCTTCCTTGGTTTGCGGAAGAATATTTCTCACGTAGCGCGTATTCGTGCCGCTGCCGCGAACCTCCTTGCTCATTTCGGCGGCGGCAATGGCGCGCGGCGAGCGTCCCGGCTTGCCGGGCGCCGAGCATACCGCCAATTCAACTTCGCCCCTCGCAGTCACTGAGTAGGTCCGGCCGGCCGGCGCATAGACTGCGCCCGGCGCAGCATCGTCGAACACCGCGCCGCGATGCCCGATGCCTTCGAAGCGTTGGCCATCGATGACGATATCGGCGGTTCCCGTGAGCACCACCAGGCAGGTCTCGCGCTCCCCCGTACCACCCCGCACCATCTGTTGAGGCGCAAGGCGATGTACCTGAAATCCGATGTGCCGCCAGCCGGCGCTCTGCGGCGTAATGTTGAGCACACAGCCATCCGCATCAGGCGTGCCGGACCGAATCAGAAGCTTGCTCATGAAGGCTCCTCGTGCAAGTTGGCTGCCGATGCCTCGCGGCGCAAGGTTTGGAGCCCCAAAGCCGCGTAGTCTCTCGGGTTCGCAATGGCCGGATCCTGTTCCGCCTCGACGATGACCCATCCAGCATAGCCAATTTTCGCGAGTGCTTGCATCACGCCTGAAAATTGAAGATCCCCGTCGCCAGGAACGGTGAACATTCCGCTGATCACCCCGCTCAAAAAGCTCAGCCCCTCGGATTTGACCCGGTTAAAAACGCGCGCGCGGATGTCCTTGCAATGCACATGCACGACTCTCAGCGGATGATCGCGAATGAGAGCCAGGGTGTCGATACCGCCGAGGGCCGCGTGACCGGTATCCACCGTCAGCCCGACCGATGGCCCTGTGGATTCGAGGAAACGTCCCAGATCCTGCTGCGATTCCACCACCGTGCCGAGGTGGTGGTGATAAGCCATGCGCAGCCCCGCTTGCGCAATGTAGTCGGCGACCTCGGTCAAGTTTCGCCCAAACTCCTCCCAGGACGAGTCGGCGAGCCGCGGTGTCGCGGACATCGGGCTGGCTTGATTGCCATGAATCGCGTTGCTGGTCTCGGCAAGAATGAACACGCGGCAGCCCATCGCTTTGAGCAACTTCAAGTGAGGTTGCAGCGCCTGGATCTCTGCTGCGGCCGAACGGATCAGCAGGTTGGCGCTGTACCAGCCGCCGACCAACACCAGTCGATGCCGATGCAGCAAGGGCTGGAGCACGTTGGCATCTTTGGGAAATTTTCCGCCGAGCTCGATGCCCGCAAATCCCACATCGCGGGCTTCGAGAAGAACGGTTTCCAGCGGCGTATCGCCGCCGAGCGCGGGCAGGTCATCGTTGATCCACGCGATCGGACTCACGCCAAAGCGGATGCTCATGCGTCAGTTCTCCGTTACCGTCGGTTCTTGCGCTGGGCCAAGGATGCCGCTCGGGCAATATCCACCTCGGCTCGAGACGAGACTTCGGGTATGGCGACATCCCACCAGGCGCCGCCCGCCGCCGTGCTGATGGCCGGATCCGTGTCGATCACGATCACGTGGGTGCGCTCGGATTGGCGCGCGCGTTGCAATGCCTGTTCCAGCGCGGCAATCGAGCCCGCCTTTTCGGCGATGGCCCCTAAGCTTGCGGCGTGCGCGACGAAGTCGATGTCCGGCAGAGTCGTATGCGGCGAGTCCTGCCACAGCGTGTTGAAGGCCGCGCCGCCGGTCGCCCTTTGCAGGCGATTGATGCAGCCGAATCCCCGATTGTCGAGCACCACCACCACCAATCGGTAGCCCAAGGCGACCGATGTGGCCAGTTCGGAATTGAGCATCAGATAGCTGCCATCGCCGACCAGAACATAAACATCGCGCAGCGGCTGCGCCATTTTGACGCCCAAGCCGCCGGCAATTTCGTAGCCCATGCAGGAATAGCCGTACTCGACGTGATAGTCATCGGGTGCCCTCGACCGCCATAGCTTGTGAAGCTCTCCCGGCAAACCGCCTGCAGCACACACGACTACCGCGTCGTCCGAACTGCTTCGCCACAGGGCGCCGATCACTTGCGCATCGGAAGGCAGGCCCGCGCTCGGCGCGCTTGTCGCGTTCTCCCAGGCGACATCCCAGCGCGCGACTTCAGCACGGTTCACGGCCATGTCGCGATCAGGCCGCCAGCCGGCCAGGCCCTCGTTGAGTGCGCTGAGCACCTCGCGAGCATCGCCCACCACCGTCGCCGCAGCGTGCTTGCCGGCGTCATAGGCCGAAACGTTGATTTGCACCAGACGGCAATTCGCTGCGGTAAACAGCGCGCGTGAGCCGGTCGTGAAGTCCTGCAATCGCGTGCCGACGCCCAACACTAAATCGGCCTTGGCTGCCGCCGCATTGGCGCATGCGGTGCCGGTAACGCCGATGGCGCCGAGATTCAAAGCATGATCCCAGGGCAGCGCGCCCTTGCCTGCTTGCGTTTCGGTTACGGAAATCCCAAAGCGGGTCGCGAATTGGGCGAGCTGCGCTTGCGCGCCGCTGTAGTGAACGCCGCCGCCGGCGATGATCAAGGGGGCACGCGCTGATTGCAGCCAGGATGCGAGTTGCTCAATCTCGCGCCGATCCGCTGGTGGGCGGCGAATGCTCCACACGCGGCGGCGAAAAAACGCTTCCGGGTAGTCATGCGCCTCGGCCTGCACATCCTGACAAAATGCCAAGGTCACCGGACCGCACGAAGACGGATCCAACAGCGTGTGCATGGCACGCGGCAGCGCGTCGATCAATTGCTCCGGGCGGGTAATGCGGTCGAAGTAGCGAGATACCGGCCTGAAGCAGTCGTTGGCCGAGACCGTGCCGTCGGCAAAACTCTCGATCTGCTGCAGCACCGGATCGGGCCCGCGACCGGCAAAGGTGTCTGCTGGCAAAAACAGCACGGGCAATCGATTGGCATGCGCCAACGCCGCCGCGGTGACCATGTTGGTTGCGCCCGGTCCAATGGAACTGGTGCAAATCATGGCGCGCCGCCGCCGCAGCTGCTTCGCAAAGGCGATCGCGGCGTGGGCCATCGCCTGCTCGTTATGCGCCCGATAGGTAGGAAGCTGGTCCCGCGCCGCATGCAGCGCTTCTCCGAGACCGGCAACATTGCCATGACCGAATATGGCCCACACGCCTGCGAAATAGCGTTCGTCTGCCGCTGTGGAATCGACGTACTGGTTGGCCAGATATCGAACCGCCGCTTGCGCCGCCGTGCATCGAATCATGTTCATACCGCGACCGCCAAGCGCGCGCTCTGCCACGCATGCGCCAACCTCGAGAAATTCGCGGCCATCGCCTTGCCGGCGTCGGCGTCGCTCATCGCGCCTGCGAACCAGGCACGAGCCACATCCTGAAAAATGGTCCTGCCGATCGCGAAGCCCTTTACGATTGCGAATGGCGCGGCGGCGGCGAAGCCTGCGATGAGTTCAGCCTCGGACTCCGCCCGACCCAGCAGCAGGACACCTCGACACCGTGGATCCTCGCGTGTAATCGCAGCTTGAACGGCTTGCCAATGGGCGGCGCTGCCGCTGGGCGGCAGTTTCCACCAATCCGGCCGCACATCCAGGGAATAGACTTGCGCTAAAGCGCGCGACATCGTCTGAGAATCTGCCGGCATCTCTCGAGGTAAAATAATTTCAAGCAGCAATTCGTGGCGCGTCTTGCGGCATGCGTCGAACAAGCGCTGCAGCTGACGATCCTGCCGTTCCTTAAGATCGGTAGGGTCGTCAGGATGATAGGTCACCAGACATTTGACCACCTGATTGAGGGGCCAGCTCGAAAGCTCCACGGCGACATCGGCGGAACCTTCGAATTCGAGCGGACGAGAATGGGGAATTTCGATGGGACGACCCACCCAGTAAGGTAATTCCGCCGCCTCGCTCAAGGCTGCGAATCCGTAGCGCCCATCGAGCAGCACGCCGAATCGCCGCTCTTGACCCGCAACGGCGTGCAACGCCCGCAGCCCCAAGGTCTTGAAGGTTGCAATTCGTTCGCTGTCGACGGCACCGAAGTTCGCGGGGTCTTCGAACTGACTGCGGTGATCAATCGCCAGCACCATCAACTGAGAATAATCGTGCGCTCGCGTCGTTGCCCAGTGCACATGATCCAAATGGCGGATGAACGATTCCGTGGAAAGTTCGCCTCCCGTGCGCAGCACTGACTGCAACTCAGCCCAAGTCGGCATCGCCGGCGCGCAGCCGTGACGCGATACCACGATCGCGCCGCAGGCATTGCCCATGCGACAGCTTTCCTCGAGAGTCTCGCCGCGCAGCCAGCCGCGCAGAAAGCCGCCCATAAATGCATCGCCCGCACCCAGCACATTCAGCACGTCGATCTTGAACCCGGGAACCACCAGGGCCGATTCGATATCATCGGGGATATCGCCGGCAAAGGCGACGCAGCCCCGCGCGCCGCGCTTGCAAACCAAGGTTGCCGCCGTTTGCGCTCTGATATTTTGGATGGCGGCCATGAGCCGTTCCGATCCCCCCAAAATGCAAAGCTCTTCTTCCGTGCCCACGATCAAGTCGCAGCACGGCAGCGCCGCCTGCAGGCGTTCGGTTACGGCGGCGCTCGATACGAAGCGATTCTCGCCCAAATCTTTCGCCGTCAATCCCCACAGGACCGGCCGATAGTCGACATCGAAGATCACGCGCCCGCCGTTTGCTTTGACTCGCCGCGCAGCGCTCAAGCTCGTTGCGAACACGCCGGGCGTGGAGAGATGCGTGCCGTTGATCAGAACCGCTCGCGCGGATGCCAGATAGCCTTCAGCGAGATCCTGCTCGCACAGCGCCATATCGGCGCAATTTTCGCGATAAAAAATCAGCGGAAACGACTCGCGATTCCGGATCCCGAGCACGACCAGGGCCGTCAAGCGCGCAGGGTCGGTGTGCACGCCGCGCACATCGACGCCCTCGCGCAGCAATTGTTCGCGAATGAAGCGCCCCATATGATCGGCGCCGACGCGCGTCAAAAGCCCCGCTTTCAAGCCGAGTCTTGCCGCCGCAATCGCGGTATTGGTGGGGCTGCCGCCCACGTACTTGGCGAATGACCCCATATCTTCCAGACGGCCGCCGATCTGCTCGCCATACAAGTCCACGCTGGCGCGGCCGATGGCAATCAGGTCAAGCTTTTGATCCGTAGGAAACAAGGGAACTCACGCAACGACAAGTGACCGTTTCATTATACTCGGCGTCGGAATGATCGTTCGATCGGGCGCCGAACGATCCAAATTTTGGGGGAGCGGCAATGTTCAACGTGGCGATATTTGGGGCGGGTCGAATCGGGCAAATTCATGCTCGCAACGCCGCGGCGCAGCCTGAGCTGACGCTCAAGTACATCGTTGATCCAAACCGCGCGGCGGCCGATGCCCTCGCACGCCACAGCGCCGCCGCAGTCGTAGACTTGGAGGCCGCCTTGGGCGACGCCTCCGTATCGGGTGTCATCATCGCCAGCGCCACGAATGCGCATTTGGATCAGGCCCTCTTGGCGGCAGCGGCGGGTAAAGCGATTTTTTGCGAGAAGCCCTTAGATCTTGATCTGGCGCGCGCCAGAAGTGCCGCGCCGCAATTGTCCCACGCAAAAATGCTGGTGGGCTTCAACCGGCGCTTTGATCCGCATTTCGCCGCGCTCAAAGCGAGGATTGAATCGAATGCCATCGGCAAACTCGAGAGCTTGAACATCGTGAGCCACGACCCGGCTCCGCCGCCGGTGGCCTATATCCGCACCTCCGGCGGTCTGTTCAAAGACATGGCCATTCATGATTTCGACATGGCGCGCTGGTTGCTCGGCGAGGAACCCGTAGAGGTGTTCGCAAGCGCCAGCTGCCTCATCGACCCGGCAATCGGCGCGGCCGGCGATGTTGACACCGCGCGAACCTTGCTGCGCACTGCTACCGGCCGGCTCTGCGTCATCAGCAACACTCGCCGTTCAGGATATGGTTACGATCAGCGCATCGAAGCGTACGGTTCCGCCGGCACGGTACGCGCCGACAACGTACTGATGAGCACGGTGTCTACCGTAACGGAGCGCGGTGCGGCAAGCGACGCGTTGCAGAATTTCTTCCTCGAGCGCTATGCGGAAGCCTATCGCCGCGAAATGCGGCATTTTGTGGATATTTTGCGGGATGGCGCGACGCCCATGGCGGGCTACCGCGACGGCGTCGCCTCGCTCGTCCTCGCAGAAGCGGCGGCGCTATCCATGAAGCGCAACGCCCCCATTGGCGTCGCCTCGGTCTAATCGACGCCATGCCCCCGCCGTGGGCGGCAACCCAAATGACCGTTTGATGACGCTGGACTGCGGCGCCTGATTCGGTATATTCACGCGTGCTCGTGCATACATGGCGTCAACCAAGTCAATCCACCCAAGGAAAGTCATGAATAAGATTGTCATTGCGTTACTATCAGCCGTTCTGGTAACCACGATCGCCGTGGGCTATGAAATTCACCATCCCAATCTGAGGGATGCCTTCGGCGCGACTGAAAATGCCATCCATCACATTCAAGAGGCCCAGGGCAATAACAAAGGGCTTGAGTTTGGCGGCCACGCAGAAAAGGCAATCCAAGCCTTACGGCATGCGCAGCAGGAAATCGCCGAGGGCGACAAATGGAACGACGCGCACCATAGGTAGCCGGAGTCCTTGAGATTGGCGGTGGGGAGGAACTCGAACCGCCCCGGGCCTTGAGGGGATTACACCTTCAAGCGTACCGCGCCGGCGAGCACATCCAGCTGCGCCGGCAGTCTTCCCACGCTTTCACCGTCAACCTCGAGCAGGACCATCGATTCGCTTGTCGCGGTCGCGCGCCGGGTCCGCAGTACCTGCGTGCCCGGCTCGCGCACGTGACTGCCGTCATAAAGCGTATGCCGCTTGCGGATAAAGTCCATCAATCCGAACCCCGACCAAATCGTCACGTCGAGCTCACCGTCATCCAGTTGCGCCTCGGGCGACACCTGCATTCCCGCGCCGAAAAATCGACCGTTGCCGAAAGCACAATTGGTGATCGCCAGTGAGCGCGGCGGCATATCGTCGAATTCGAGGGTGACGGTCCGATCCCGATACACCGCCAATGCGCGCAGCGTTGCGAGCGTAAACGCCAGTTGGCCGCTAACGGCTTTCAGGCGAGAACTTACAAGATGCGCGACCAGTCCGCTGCAGCCGAATGACGCTACGTTGATGAAGATCCGCGTTGCCGGAGCGCCGTCATGGCCGGTGAAGCGCGCCAGACCCACGTCTATCGTGCGTGTCCTTCGCCCCCCAAGCTTCGCGCAGGCGGACTCAAGATCCGTTTGAGCAATCGCCCGCCCGAAATCGCAACCAGTGCCGAGCGCGACCACACCCAGCACAGGCGCGGGGACAATGGGTGCGCCGCCATCGAAAAATCCGCCCACGACCTCATTGAGCGTACCGTCACCCCCGACGGAAACGACCATTTCAAAGCCCGCGCGCACGGCCGCTCGCGACAACGCCGTGGCCTCGCCCGGCTTCTGCGTGGCCACGTGCTCGAAATCGCCCACTGAAGCGCGCAGGAGTTTAGCGATCCGATCCCAGTCTCGGCCTGTGGCACCCGCTGCCGACGCCGGATTCACGATCACAAGGCTGCGGAAGGCACTATTTGACCGCATATTACGCATTGGCTTGCGACGCGGAGCAGCATCGAGCGCTAACGGGCCGCCGCTGCCGCTGCCGTCCTCGCGGGTCGCGTTGCGGCGTTGAAATGCGCTCGACGCGTCCGTTAGTCGCGCGGGGGACTGCAAGGCGGCGGCGTGCCGTCGTTGCACAAGCCGGTGCGCGGATCCCGATGCCCAACGCCGGTGCTGTCTTCTTGCGGAGGGTTGGTGAAACAACCCGAGATTAGCCAAGAAGCGGCAAGAACAGTGATTATTAACTTCATGAATGGCTCCCGGAGTTGCGCTTTGCAGCGTTCTAATGCGCTGCATACCGCACGCGCGAGCTTCCTTTGGTCGCTAGCTCGACAGTTCATCAACCATGGATATTACGCCTGACAAAACGCTGCCGCCCACTCTTAGACGGCAGCCCTCGATTTCCAAGCGGCTGAATGATCTCTCTACGGTTTTGCCCTTCACGGCGATTTCGACCGTCGAGCCGCTGAGAATATGATCCGCTGCCTCAATATCGCGGTAAGTGATGCTGCCGAAAAAGCCGTGCTGTACGAGCCGGCCCTTGATTTCGTGGCGGATCCTGGAAAGGCCCGTATCAAACTCCTCTCGACGTTGCTTCTCCTCCACGGGACACCTCATCGCTTAGCCTGTTTTCGATCGACCTTACGCCTTCATATATACCATTGCTGTCGCTCGTCGGCCGGCCGTTGCATCCAACCGCTGGTTCATTCATCGACAAATCGAGACAGTAGAAGTATAACCGTCACCATCGTTCATTAGGATTTAACGGTAACCGACTCAATGCCGATACAGCCAACCGCATCACCGTAAACCCAAGGAGCCTGCAAACCGTCTATGCATCAATCGAATCCTTCGAATATCCCCTCATCTCGCCCTACTCTTAAACTCAAACCCGGCACGCGAAAATCTCCCCGGGAAATTAAAACGCCGCCGCCACCCCGACCGCAAAGCAAATTGAGCCAAAAACCCGGAGCTGCATGGTCAGACGACCATAAATCGTACCCCTAAGGTCATCCGTCTTCTCAACGCTGGAAGAACTCAGCGCTCAAGGTTGACGCTGGGCGCGCAATGAGCGTGCCGAGATCGTGCAAACACTACGCTTCAATGACGCCCTAAGAGCCGCCACGGGCTGATGTGCGGTGCATCTGCTGCGCCGCAAAAGGCGCGGTCTGCAGCGATTCACGGGAATTTTCATCCACCTGAGTCGTCCAATATATTGGCCGCTGCCGCTTCGCCTCGTTGCCTGGAGTCAGTAGCTAAAGGAGCAGCAGCGATGAACAGAAAATTGGGCGGAAATCGCCTCTACGACTTGCAGAGGTACGGGCAGAGTACCTGGTTGGAATGCATGCATCCCCGCATGCTCGCCGGTTCGCAGTTTGTTCACCTGATAAAAGAGGGCATTTCGGGTATCGATGTCAATACCGCCCGATTTGCCGCAGCCTATGCCGAGGATGTGGCCTACCTTAAGACTGTCGCAAAGCTGCGTGCGGCTGGCGCCGAGGCGCAACAGATTTATGAGCACCTCAGCATCGAGGATGTGCGCCGCGCCGCCGATCATTTGCGGCCTGCCTATAGAGATTCCGGCCACCGCGACGGGTACGTGAGTGTCGATCTGTCACCCGCACTCGCCGACGATGCCGATGCCACGTATTGCGAGGCGCGACGCCTGTGGAACTCAATCGCCCGGCCCAACGCCATGATCAAAGTGCCTGCAACCGATGCCGGCCTGACGGCAATTCGGCGGCTGACCGCGGCGGAAATCAATGTGAATGCGACTTTGATTTTCGGTACACGGCGCCACCGGCAGGTGGCAGAGGCCTATGTTACGGGATTGCAGGATCGCGCCGTCGAAGGATTGCCGCTCGAGCGCGTTGTGTCCGTGGCAAGTATTTCGGTGCGCCGCATCGACGCCGCAGTCGATCACGAACTCGACGCAATCCAACGGCCCGAGAAGGCCGCCCGCATAAGCCATCTGCGCGGCCACGCGGCGATTGCAGTGGCGCAATTTGCATACCAGGACTACAAGAGCATGATCGCTTCGCTGCGCTGGCGGCCCCTGGCAGCATGCCATGCACAGCCGCAGCGCTTGCTTTGGACAAGCGCGCCCAGTCCCCAAGGATGCGACGGCGACCTAAAATACGTCAATCGGCTCATCGGTCGCGACACGATTAGTTCGATGTCGCTGGATGCCGCGGAAGCGTATCGCGATCACGGCACTGCAGCGCCCACGGTCGAGCGCAATCTGCTCGAGGTGCTCGCGCAGCTCGGTGATCTTGAGACAGTGGGAATCGATCTTGACCGCGTGAGCGCGCAATTGGAGCGTGAAACTCTCCGCGAGATGGCGGCAGGAGTGAATACCGCACTCACACGGCTTGCTGTAGCGGCTTGACTCGAAAAAGGCCTCGGCGCTGGACCAAAGGGCGTGCGCTGAAAAAAGGCTGGTTGACCGTAGCGGCGTTTTGCGGCAATTTAAAGAGACACGACTCGTTCCCCTGTATGGGATTTAAGGGAACTCGGGTTCAAAGCCCGGGCTGCCCCCGCAACTGTAAGCGGTGTGCCTTACATCGAAAACCACTGGATTCGCAAAATCCGGGAAGGTGATGAAGGGACTCCAAGCCGCGAGCCAGGAAACCTACTTGTCGTGGTCGCCCATCGAACGGCCGGGGTGTGCTGAACGAGAGGAAATCCCTAGTGGCGACGGAGTAGGCTGCGCGTGCGCAGGCCTGCGCTGCTACGCCCAGCGATTGGGTTTACAGGCGCGCGCCTCGTCCGATGCGGTCAATGGATGGTCGTCATCAGGGGAGTTGTCATGGATATACCGTTCGGGCGCGCCGCAATCGTCAGTCGCGCAAATCAGCTCGGTTTCGTTTTGCGTTTGGCTATGGCCTTGGCGGCGCTGCTGCTCTTGCCGCTCAGCGCGGCGCGGGCCGACACCAGCGATGCATCCGATGAAACGTTGCAATCGGTAGTCGTTACTGCCACCCGGGTTCCCACGCCTGAAATCCAGGTGGCGAGCAGCGTCACGATCGTGACCGCCGCGGATATCTCAGCAAGACAGATTCGAACGCTCCCGGATTTGCTGAAGGAGGTTCCTGGTTTGAATGTCGTGCAAACGGGCGGCCCGGGCGGCCAGACTTCGGTCTTCATGCGCGGCACTAATTCCAATCATACCAAGGTGTTCATCGATGGCATCGACGTCGCCGATCCAAGCAGTTCGACCTCGTCGTTCGATTTTGGTCAGCTGTTGACTCAAGATATCGAACGCGTGGAGATCCTGCGAGGCCCGCAGAGCGGGCTTTATGGTTCGGACGCGGTCGGCGGAGTCATCAACGTCATCACCAAGAGCGGATCAGGACCTGCTCAGTTCAACGCCGCCATCGAGGGCGGATCGTTCGCTACCTTCAACCAGACGGCCGGCCTCAGTGGTTCCGTTGACCAGTTCCATTACGCCGCGGATTTCCAGCACGCACATTCCGGTTCCACCCCCGTAACCCCCTCGGACTACCTGCAGCCGGGCCAGGCGCGGATCAACGACTACTATGACAATCTGACCGGCTCCACCAAGCTCGGTTTCGATGTGACGGATACGTTCGACCTCGGTTTGGTCGCCCGCGACATCGATTCGCACTTGCGGCTCACGGGAGATAATTTCGATTTCTTCCCATCGATACCGGATACCGCTCAAAGTGATTTTAATACGAAGCAATATTACCTGCGCGCAACCGCGCACTCACTGAGCCTTGGCGGAGCGTTCGATCAGACGTTGGGCGCCGCGTACAGCAACATCAAGTCGTACGATATCAGCCCGGACGGTCCTGCGGAGACCGCCAATTTTGGAGCGAGGGTTAAATTCGACTGGCAGGGCATCATTGCGCTGGCCGCCAGTCAGAAATTGGTCTTAGGGGCGGAGCATCAGCGCGATTCCATCACCACGCCGATTTCCGCGAGCACCTCCACCAACTCCGGTTACGCCGAATTGCAATCGAGCTTCTGGGGCAGCCTGTACGATACCGTGTCGGTACGCTATGACGACAATGATCGCTTTGGCAGCAAGGTTACCTACCGGTTCGCGCCGGAATATCTTCTTGGCGACAGCGGCACGAAGATCAAGGCAAGCCTCGGCACCGGCTTCAAGGCTCCGACGCTGACTGAGATGTTTCAAAGCTTTCCGTCTTTTGATTTCTTCGCAAATCCGAACCTAAGACCCGAGACCGACTTAGGTTGGGATGCGGGCTTCGAACAGGCCTTGTTCAGCGATAGCGTGCGCTTCGGCATTACCTACTTTCATATCAACATCAAGAACTTGATCGATACCAGTGCCGATGGGACCACGGACGCGAATATCGGTCGAGCGCTTACGGACGGCGTCGAGAGTTTCATTGCCTATCAGCCGCTAAAGACGCTCACCTTGAGGCTGGACTACACCTTCACACAGGCCTCAGACGAAATTGCGCATCTGACCCTGCTGCGCAGGCCGAAGAATAAGGAGACTTTAGCGACCGCATGGCAGGCAACCGACCGGCTGCAGCTGAGCGCTACTCTGCTGTCGGTAAGCTCCTGGGTGGACGGCAATCGGGATTTCTCGATTCCCCGCTTGAATGCATCCCCCTATACGACCCTGGATGTCGCGGGCAATTACCGCCTCAGCCGGATTTGGGCGCTGACTGCGCGCATCACCAATTTGTTGAATCGTCATTACCAAAACCCCTATGGATTCGATCAGCCGCCATTCGGCGCCTTTGCGGGCATCAAAGCCAAGTTCTGAGCGCATGAGAATTTGGCTTACCGCCGTCTGGGCGAGCGCACTATGCGCGGTGACGGCCGCGGCGCAGTCGCCGCAGCACGTCATGTCGTTGAGCGTGTGTACCGACGCTTTGTTGCTCGACTTGCTTCCCTCAAGCCGCATCGCCTCGGTTACCTTTCTTTCCAGAGATCCGAGCAACTCGTCTCTCTGGCCGCAAGCTGCCAAAGTCCCCATCAATTACGGCAGCGCCGAGGAGGTGTTCGCGGAGAAGCCTGATTTTGTGCTTGCCGGCACGTACACCACCCCGGCGACCCGAATGCTGGTCAAGAAAGCTCGAATACCGATCCTTGAAGTCCCCGCCGCCGAGAATTTCGCTGAAATCCGCGCCACGACGCGCAACGTCGCGCACGCCCTTGGCGAGGAAGCTTCAGGGGAGGCATTGATTGCGAAGATGGATGCAACCCTGCGGGAATTGGCGGCCACCAAGCTTCAGCGCACTATCCGCGTCGCCGGGTGGAACGGCGGCGGCTCAGTACCGGGACGCGGTACGTTGTTCGACGCCATCCTGAGCGCCGCCGGCGGCGTCAACGTCGCATCGAGTGACGGTGAGAACGACGGTTCATTCGACCTTGAACAGTTGCTCGAGGCTCGCCCTGACGTGCTTGCCTACGGCAGCGATACGAGTTCAACACCCAGCCTGCACACCGATGAGGCCTTGCATCCGCTCGTTCTGAAGCTCTACAGCGGCCGTCGAATTTCTTATCCTAGTGCCCTTTACAGCTGCGGCGTCGTGGAAAGCGCGGATGCGGCCGTCGCGCTCCGCGCCAGCTTGCTCAAGGTCATGCAAGGCAGCCCTTGACCGCGGCATTCGCCTCCCCACGGGAGCCCGGCAGGGCCTCACGGCCAGGTAATTCTGAATATTTTCAATAGCTTACCGCCTGGCTTACAGGACAATGGCTCACTGACGATATCGGAGATATACTTCATATAACCTACTTTACAATGCAAAGTCATGAGCGCGCACTTGGCCTTCATCCAGCTTCCATTAATAAGTCATCGAAGCGACGGTTGGAATGAAAGCGGTGGGCGTGTTTGCAGAGGTTGGTTAGCGATCGCAATTAAAAATTCTATATTCACGACGCAGTACATGCGTCATTGCATCCGGGGGTTATAGCAATATGAACGCGGCTCAAATAAACACGCCTATCCAGCAGCCTGGATTGAAAAACCGTTGGGCGCAGTTGGTCTTCGGAATCATCTGCATGGCAATGGTGGCCAACCTGCAATACGGCTGGACGCTATTCGTGAATCCGATGCACGATAAATTCGGATGGGCCAAGGCATCCATCCAGGTCGCCTTCACCATTTTCGTGCTCTGCGAAACCTGGCTGGTGCCGGTCGAAGGCTACTTGATGGACAAATTCGGCCCGCGCCCGGTGGTGTTGGTGGGCGGCATCCTGGCAGGGCTTTCCTGGATCCTGAATTCTTACGCGACCAGCCTGGGAATGCTGTATTTCTCCGCGGTGGTCGGCGGAATCGGCGCCGGTGCCGTCTACGGAACTTGCGTAGGCAATGCGCTCAAGTGGTTCCCGGACAAGCGCGGGCTTGCCGCCGGGCTGACCGCCGCGGGATTCGGCGCCGGCGCTGCGCTGACCGTGATTCCGATCGCCAACATGGTAAAAGCAGGCGGCTACGACCACGCATTCTTCACCTTCGGAATGATCCAAGGAATCGTGGTGGTGGTGTTGTCGTTGTTCCTGATTCGACCGCCCGCCACGGCGGTTGTGGCTTCGCTTAAGGGCGCCGTGAATCCGATGACCCGGCGCAACATCGGCCCGGCTGAAATGCTCAGGACGCCGGTATTCTGGGTACTCTACCTCTGCATGGTTCTGGTCGCCTCCGGCGGCTTGATGGCCGCTGCGGAGATTGGTCCGATTGCCAGGGATTACGGCGTCGACAAGCTCCCGGTCACCGTTCTTTGGGCGACCCTGCCGCTGCTCACGATGGCGCTCTCGATCGATTCGCTCGTGAACGGCTTGACTCGGCCTCTCACCGGTTGGATTTCGGACCACCTCGGCCGCGAAAACACCATGGTGTTGGTATTTGTTGTCGAAGGGGTAGCGATCTGGGGACTGATGCAGTTCGGCCATAGTACTGCGGGCTTCTTGATCTTCGCGCCGCTGATTTTCCTCGGCTACGGCGAAATCTTCTCGCTCTTCCCTGCGGCTAGCGGCGATACCTTCGGCCCGAAATACGCGGCGACCAACAATGGTCTGCTTTACACCGCAAAAGGCACCTCTTCGCTGCTGATTCCCCTGGCAAACGTGTTGAAGGCGTCCGCCGGCAGTTGGGTTCCCGTGCTTTGGATCGCAGGCGCGTTGCCGATTACAGCCGCCGTGCTGGCGATATTCGTGCTTTCGCCAATGCGCCGGAAGATGATCGACAAAATAGTAGCCGACCCCTTGGACAAGGCGACAGCGCAGACGACCTAGCGCGATGGCATGATGATTGGGTTTGGAAAAATGGGGCGGCTAACGCCCCATTTTTTTTGACCCGCGGTTGCCAAGATTGGCCGCTGAGCCGCGAGTCGTTGCAAGCTACCGCTGATCGGCTTCCGGTCTCGCCACCGAATGCACAAAGGCGGCCAATTCATCCGCATCCAACTGACCGTCATGATTCCTGTCCGCACGGGCAAATTGCATTTCGAGGAAGCGAAATACCTGATCCTTGGAAACCGTCTCGGTTGCCGCAATCGATCGCACATAGTCCTGGATTGCCATGAAAACCCCCGGCCACGAAAGGGCCCTGTCAAACGAGGCACCACGCCATCGCGGTTCCATGGACGGCCATGATAACGCCGCGGCGCATAGAATTGGTGTAAAGACGAACCGATAAGCGCCTCACATTCTGCGCATCGTTTGCAGCATTTTTACTTTGGATTTGCGATTCTACGCGGCGTGTCTCGAAACCTAGCTCCAACGAGCGCCGCCGCTTACGCGCAAGCCCGCTCAACATCGAAAATCCAGGCAGTGGGGATTGTGATACTCGCGCGGAATCACTCCGAAACGATTCCTCGGTGCATCGCCAGCATATTCGCCGCCAACAGCCATTCCGGCTGGCGCAACTCCTTATGGATCGTCGTCGTCGCCGACTCGTGCACGGATGACACTGCCAAGGCGGCTCGAAACGCACTGGGCGCATTTGGCCAAGTGTTGGAAATCTGCGCCCATTCCCCGCAGGCCGCATATCAACTCGGAGCGGCTACGGTGATGGAACATTTTCGCGAGGTGCCGCGTCACACTCTTTTATTGACGAGCACGGATGCAGCAGCGGACTTGCCTCGCGATTGGATCGGCACGCAGTTGCAATGCTCACAATCCCCAATAGGATTGGCTTCAAGCTAATATCTCGGCACAATGATTTTGATCGGCCACCGGAATATGCGGCGGACGAATGTGTATGAGGCCACTGCCTCGAACACCGTGACACTGAGCGACTCCGCTAAAGGCCAGGGCGATGGGAGGCTTCAAGACGCTGCTCTTCCGCGCCTTGAAGCTTCCTATCCCTCAGGCCCGCTTGCGGCGTTTCCTCGCCCAGCGGCGAAACCCCAAACCCAACATGACGAGGACCGCAACCGCCACAAAGATCGCCAGCGCCAGCACCCCGTAGATATGTCGGTACGCAAACTCGGCTGTTGCATAGATGCGATCGATCTTTCTTAAATTGCCTTCGTCTGGAATCGCTTCCGCTCGCAATTCCGCCCCGAGAATCATCACTTTGTCGCGCGACTCCCTAAAACTCGGCCAAGCCGGCAGGCCCGCTCCGTTGGGATCGCCATTTCTTGCGAAGTTGCTCCAATATTCGGGCAATACGGCCGCCAGCTCGCGGTCCTTTGTGATCCATGGCACCGCCTGCTGGTCGAGATGATCGAACACATAGGGCATTTCCATTCCATGCGTTGCGCCTAGTCCGTAATAGCGATTGCCGCTTTGGAATGGCGGCGTGCGCGAGAACTGGTAGAAGTACACGTGCTTGCTCCCGTACTTCGCGGCGAGTCGCGCCCACCTCCACATATCCCAGCGAAAGCGCATGTCCCCTTCGATTGCAGCCGCGGACGCCCGTGCCTGCGAATCCGTGTTTCCGGGCTTCGGATTCAGCAACCACACCAGCGGCGCCGGAAAATCCGCATCGAGGATCTCTTTTAGGTTGCCTACCGTCACGTTCTTCTTCTGCAGGAACAATTGGCCTTCATCCCTGTTGGAACCCACGAGCACATCGACGTCGTTTTGCGCGCGACCCCGGTACGCATCGAACGGCGATTGCTTCAACACGTAGCCGTCCACGACGAAATGAGCATCGAACGGCGTATTCAAGAGCTCGGATACGGATTTGGCGCGCAGCTGCACGAGCGTCGATGCAGCTTGGCGCCGCGCAAACTCTCTGCCATTGCCCTCGGCACCCGCCAGTGAAAAGCCCGGGGAAAGATCCAGTGGCTCAAACAGCCCGCCGCTTTCGCCGATGGCGCGCTGAAACAAGCCTCTGGCGAGCGGCGAGGCGATGAGCGCACTGACGGAAATGGAACCGGAGGACTGACCGAAAATGGTCACTCTTTGCGCATCGCCGCCGAAGGCACCGATGTTCCGCTGCACCCATTGCAGTGCCGCGATTTGGTCGAGCAGCCCGTAATTGCCCGACACGCCGTTCGCAGATTCTTTGCTCAATGAATCCAAGGCCAAAAACCCCAATACCCCAAGCCGATAGTTGAAGGTAACCAAGATGACGCCGCGCCTAGCGAAGCCATCGCCCGCATACAAGGGCGTCGAGGCCGAACCATTTTGCAGCGCGCCGCCGTAGATCCACACCATCACGGGCAGCGGCTTGGCGGCCGGCTCTGCCGGCGTCCAAATGTTTAGGTAGAGGCAATCCTCGCTGGTGGGCTCGGGCGCAGATTCCGGCGGATACGCCCCCTGCTGCGGACACGCCGCCGGGAACTTATCCGCTGCTCTGATTCCCGACCAATCCGATGCAGCCTGCGGCGCGCGCCACCTTAAAGGTCCCACCGGCGGCGCGGCAAACGGTATTCCTTTGAATACCCTGACACCGTCCGCGGCAACCCCCTGAAGGGCTCCGCCCTCGACCGCAACGGGCTCCGCTGCGGCCCAGCCAAAACCAAGGGTTGCGGCGAAAAAAAATCCAAGTGCGACGGGCTTCAGAAATTTATCCCTAGATTTATTCCGACAGTTCTCGGGCGCAGCGTGGATATGCGCCATTGGCCCCAAGAATTGGTGAAATCGATGGGCGGATCCTTGTTGAACACATTGTCGACGAACAGCCGAATCTCATATTTATCCCAGTCTGCGCCTAAATTGGCATTGGCGACCGACCAACCGTTATAGCGGTAATTGGCCAAATTGCTCTGGCTGCTCGCATTGCGCACCGAATCGCCGCGCCATTGGTAGTCGGCACGCACAAAGCCATGCACGTTGCCAATATAGACTCCCTGCCATTCGGTGTAGGCAGTAAACGACTGCTTCGGTGTATCCGGCAGTTCATCCCCCGCACGATACGTGACGTCCGGGATGGCGCTGGTGATGACGGCATCGATGTAGGTCGCATCGGCCCCGACGGTCAAACCCTTGGCCAGCTGTCCGTCGATGGAAATCTCCGTGCCGCGAATGCGCGCACCGCCCACATTGTCCTCGAAGCCAAAGCCGCAGGTGGGCAACGACACGTCGAGTTGAATCTTCTTCCAATTCATCTGAAACGCCGCGGCGTTGATGCGCAAATGATCGGAGAAGAAGTCGTTCTTCGATCCTATTTCATAGCTCCAAAGCGAATCGGGCTGGGCGCCGGATGGCACGCTGCTGCGCCCCAGCGCGGCAAGATCCGCGGCGCAACGGGTCAAAGGTATGGATGAGTTGACGATGCCGGGCCTGAATCCTTCCGAGGCCGAAGCGTACAGCAGGTTGTCCGCGGTGATCTTGTAGTCCAGGATCATACGTGGATCGACGCCATGAAAACTGCTGGATGGCGGATGATCCGCGGTGGGGCCGCCATTGAAAAATCCGTCCGCGGTGCGATCCTCGCTCTGCCGAAGCGCAAACGCGCGTGCGCCCAGTGTCAGCTTCAATGCCTGCGTTAGCTGATAGCTCGCCTCGCCAAAAAACGCGTATTGGTGCGTCTCGGTGGTCGTGTTGCCCAGAAACACATCATCGTTGGGCAGCGCTCCTGGCACCAGCGTCGCCAGGGTCGTGCCGGGGCCAAAAAGCGCCGCAAGATTACTCGTGAGCCCGGCACTGACTACGGGTTGATAGAAATTGAAGCGCTGATCGCTGAAGAACACGCCAGTGGTCCATTTGAAAGCCGCATTGGCATCATGCGAAGCCAGCCGCACTTCCTGACTAAAGGTCTGCGTGGTATTGGTGGTGTAGCTGGTGGTTAGCAAATTGGCAAACGGCGCATACAGCGGGCTGCCTTGCAGCGCACCAAGAACGTAAGGCGTCGCATCCGTCACTTCGTAGTTCACGCGATCGAAGTAGCCGCTGACCGCCGTCAGATCCGCACCGGCAAAGTGCTTTTCGATCGTCAGCGTCGCAAGACTCATACGGTCTGTACTCGGCTCTGGCTGATAGGTCATTTTCTCGAAAGTCGAAAGCCCGGCCGTATCGAAGTACGACGGCGCGGGTCCGGGACTTGGAATGCTGGAGTTGCTGTAGGACCGGTCAGCGCCTTGGCCCCGCTGGTACAGCAGCGCCGGAGTGATGCTCAAACTGTCATCGGGCGTGATGCCGAGCGCCACTCTTGCCGCCACGGTCTTGTACACATTGACGTCGGTGCCGTTCACCTCGCCGGTGAATGGCGAGACATTGTCGATGTAACCACCATCGCGCCGATAGGCGAATGAAGTGCGCAGTGCCAGCTTGTCGGCAATGAGCGGAGTATTGACCGTGCCCGAGGCCTCATAGCTCGCCGCTGCGTTCTCGGTCGAATCCCCTTCGACGTTGAAGTGCCCGGAAAAAGCCTTCGCATCGGGCCGGTTGCTGATGAATTTCACCGCACCGCCCATAGCGCTGTCACCGTACAGCGTTCCTTGCGGACCCTTCAGCACTTCCACCGATGCAGTATCGTTGATTAGCGGATTGGGCGAGCCCGTGTAGCTGCTGTTGATGATGCCCGTCACCGGTACATCGTCGATGTACATGGCGGTGGTCGGCAGACCGCCGATCGGCGCCACGCCGCGAATCGTGATCACGGCGTTACCGGGAATATTGCCGGTGATATTAACCCCGGGGGTGCGTTGCACCAAATCAGCGAGGTTTTTGATGCCACCTTGCGTGAGAGCATTTTGATCGAACGCCTGCACGCTCAACGGCACGTCCTGCAGGTTCTCCGTTCTGCGCTGCGCGGTAACCACGACTTCGGCCAGTTCCGCGTTGGGACCGGGAGGCGTTGCTGCGCTTTGCGGCCACGCCGGCAGCGCTGAAAACAAGCCCATCCCGACTAGCCAAGGTAGATGTCGCATGTATCCCCCAACGGTGAAATGATCAATTGATCGTATCTTATGATCGTGTGATCACAAACCAATTGGAGGACAAAGTCAAGCGGCGGCCTGCGCCGCCGTGCCTGGGCGGGCCAAAAAATCTATCTAAGGAAGCGTGGGCCGCGGCAATTGCCGCGCCAATGTCAACAGCAGCTCCGAGGCGGTCATGAGATCGGCACGCAATGCCTTCTCAGCCTGGCCGGCGTTGTGTTCCTGCAGGGCTTCCAGGATCTCTTTGTGGTGATGGAAAGCCGCGCGGTGCCGCTGGTGCTTCGGCCATTCGCCGTGACGCAACAACCACTGCAGATACGGTCCCATCTGCAGCCACAGATGTTCGATGATTCGCAGCAACTCCGCCGAATGCGCGGCTCGATAGATCCCGAAGTGAAAGCGTTCATTGGCCTTCGCCTCAGCGGTGATGTCGTCCAGGCGCGTGGCTTTTTGCAGCTCGTCATTGGCATCGACGAGCAGTTGGTGCTCCGCATCGGTCATCTTCAGCGCCGCGCGCCGCGCCGC
This sequence comes from uncultured Gammaproteobacteria bacterium, assembly GCA_963782865.1. GTDB lineage: Bacteria > Pseudomonadota > Gammaproteobacteria > Steroidobacterales > Steroidobacteraceae > Bog-1198. Next base: position 47,728 of record CAWALS010000014.1, read on the forward strand.
CAGGCCCTCGACCATGAGACGAATCTCGAACAAATCTTGCAGCTTCGCAAAATCCAGAATCGGCACGCGGGTCGCGCCGGAGGACAGCGGTTCCAGGGCGCCTTCCGAGGTCAAGCGCCTGAATGCCTCGCGCACCGGCATGATGCTGGTGCCGATGAGTTCAGCGACTCCTCGAATGGTCAGCCGTTGGCCGGGCGAAAAATCGCCGGTCGCCAATCCATCGCGCAGATAATCATAGACATTGTGTTGCAGAGTGCGTCTGATCAGCGGCGGCGGAACTCGCCGCAATACGACAGGATTCGGCAGCGCCGCTGCGGCGCGCTGCCGCGCGGCGGAGGGTTTTCGTCGTGTTTTCATCAGTTTACTGTATCACATGATCACTAATTTTCAGCAGGAGCGCGCCCGCTATTTGACCGTCAAGACGGTTTCGCTCGCTGCCTCGGCCTGCAATGCCGCCGGCGTCTGCGGAATGGGCCTCAAGGTCTTGTCGCTGGCGAGGTGCGCCTGATCCGAATAGTGCCGCGATGCCGGATCATCGCTGACCCCCCACAGAGTCTGCGCGTAGGATTGCGCGCCGGCGGCACTGAAGTGCACGATGAAGGGCACGCGCTGTCCGCCGATCAATCGTTCCCGCCCCGTCCTGGCATCCACCGCAAAAAATAATGCGCGCAGCGATGCCGCATCGAGCAGGCGCCCCCCGCCGACGGCCAAGTCGACGCCGCCCCGGCCAACCCGGTGCACATCCCCCCACGTAAGGTCGGCGCGCCCGAAACGCTCCAGCAAGCGCTGCCGTGCCGCGGCGCTCGCTTCAATCAACATTCGCTGCTGCTCGGGCGTCAATTGCCGTCCCTGCTGAATGGCTTCGTCCAGCCCTTTGATGATATCCGCATGCTTCTCGTGCAGCTCCATGCGCAGCGCGTAGTGCGCCAGCGCGCCGCGCGATTCTTTGGAGAACACCCCATCGAAGTCGACCAGCGCTTGCAGAAACGGCGCCAGCTCCGGCGGCTGCGCCGCCATCTGCTCGTGCTGCGAATGTATGGCCTGGCCGATCGCCGCGCCCCAAGGGCGTGCATCCGCGATCATTTCATCCATTGCAATCGCCATCGCCTCATCCATCGTGACTTGGGCATCTGCCGCTGCGCCTTTCGTACCTTTGTCGAGCAGCTCAATCAGCCGCCGCTCCCGCGAGTTCGTTTGACCGGGTTCGAAGCCAAAATAACGCGGATAGTCGCCGGCTCTCAAGAGCGGCCTGGCAAACATCATGTCGGGACTTACGTTGCTATTGGCAATGAAACCTTGGGGCGGGTCAATGAGTTTGAGCGTCTTTGCATAGCTATGCACGCCGCGCCACGCGGTGCTCGAATGGTTGCCGTCCAGGGTGCGCCGAAAATCCACGCCTGCGGGGCGCACCGGAATTCGTCCGGGCCTCAAGTACATGATGGTTCCGTCGGCCCCGCCGATGACCAGATTGGCCGGATAGGCATCTCGCTGCGCCAACGCGCTCTGCAGCTGCGCAAGGTTTCGCGCTTTGGCCATGCGGTAGTATTCACCTGCGCCAAGGCCCACCCGATCGGCAGAGGCATAGCTCACCACGTAAGCAATATCATCTTCGCGTGCCACGACCGGCGAAGTCACCCCATTGTGATGTGTGTATTCAAAGACACCCGTCACCGGCGCGCCACCTTTTACCGCGATGCTATACGGCACGACCGTCATCTTCTGCAGACGGCCATCGAACTTGAATTGCTGCGGCGATCCGTGCTCCACCATGACCCGGTAACAATCCGCTGGAAACCGCGGGCCTTCGGTGATTCCCCACGCGAAAAACGGCGAGTGGCCGAAGAAAAACAAGGCCGTGCCGGAGGGTGCAAAGGCTGTAAAATCAAGGTTGCCTGCCTTGATGCGGTAGGGGTAGAAGAGCGTTCCGTAAGATTCGATCGGTCCATGCGAATCGGACTCAAATATGACGCCGCCATCCGGCGTGCGCGAGCCTGAGATCGCCCAAGCGTTCGAGCCACCGAGCGGACCATAGTCGCGACGCTCCGCCGATTCCGTGAACGCGGTCGGCGGCGACTTGGCATCTTGCGCGCGTCGCGCGTCGCATACATGCGCAGCCTCATTGACCAGCAGGTGCAGGAGAGCCAATGGCAGTGCGGGTTCGAGCGGCGGCGCCCACTTCGGCGTGCGCTCCGGGTGCTCGCGCATATAGGCGCGCAGCCCCGCGATGTAGCCTTGCAAATCGCGCTGATAGGCTATCGGCAGCTTCGGAAAATTTCGCCGCGCGGTTTCCAGCAAGCGGAAGCGGCGTGCCGCGATGTCATTGGCCAGCGCATCGGACAACGGTCCCGCATTACCCGCCGACGGCGAGTCGCCCGGCAGCGGCGGGGTCTGCGGGCCGAAGGTCGCCGCGAGCTCGCCGCGCACTGCGACATAAAAGGTCAAAACCTGCTCGAGGCGATCCTCGCCGCTCGCGTATCCGAGGCCATAGAACGCATCTTGCTCGCGCTCGGCATACAGATGCGCCATGCCCACCGAATCGCGATAAACGCGCACCTGATGATCCGCGATGGCCGCCGGCGACACCCAGATACTGCATCCGCCGGCCAGCGCGGCGAGTAAAAGCGAGGCAAGACGGGGGTTTCCGGCAGCTTTCAGCATTTGGGCGCCAAACATCACGATTCTCCTTACCCGCCGCCGGGCACATCTTCGGCAAATTGATTTCGCGGCTACGATAGGGCATTGTGATCACGTGATCAATACGCAATTCATTGCTGCCCTGACTCTCTGCTGCGCTGCCCTGCTTGCGCCTTCGGCCCGGCTCGCGTGGGCGGCCGGCCTGCCGCTGCCGTCCGCAACCACCGGCGCTGTGGCGGACTATCAAGGCGCGGGAGCCGAGCAATCGGTGATGGCGCCGAGCGGAATCACCCGCGTGATTGATTTTCGCACCGACCAGGGCACGTTGATGTCCGTCGATCTATCGCCCGATGGCCGCTGGATCGTCTTCGATCTGCTGGGCCATATCTATCGAATGCCGGCGGCGGGGGGTGCCGCTCAGTGTCTGACTCAAGGCAGCGGCGTGGCGCTCAATATGCACCCGCGCTTTTCCCCGGACGGCCGCGAAATTGCCTTTGTCTCGGATCGATCGGGCCAGGCCAACGTGTGGATCATGGCCGCCGATGGCGGCAACCCCCGACCGCTCTATCTCGACCTCGAACACCGCTACGCCACACCGCTATGGGCTGCGGATGGAGCGTCCATCGTCGCCACTCGCTTCGCGCCCACGCCTGGCCGCGCGTGGCATCGGCGCAGCGCCGCGGTGTGGAGTCTGCCCCTGCGCGGAACCCCAAGAGCCCTGCTTGAGAGCGTCGCTTCTCAGTACTACGCGTCGTCGATTTCCACCAACGGCGCGCAGCTTTATTTCTACACCTCTGTCATGGCGCAGGACGGCGCCTCGATCTACGAGACCGGTTTTAAGCTTCAGACGCTTAATCTCGCCACACGCGAGATCCATGATGTCGGCAACGCGGACACCGCTCGCGATGTCCCATCCTCAACCAGCGCCAAGCAGGCCGCAGCCAATCGCGCGGCGCCGCAATTGGCCTATGATTCGGGCGGTGTCTTGGCCGCGGCCGCGGAAATCTCACCGATGATTTCCCCGGATGGTAAATCGCTCGCCTTCGCTCGCGCGCTCGATGAGGCGCCCGCGAAACACTATCGGCATCGCACGGCACTGTTCATCCGCGACTTGGGCACAGGCATCGAGAGAAAACTTCTCGATCCGATCACCAAGGATTTCACCAATACCCACGCCCACTACTCGGAGTTCATGCTGCCGAATTTTGCCTGGGATAGGCAGGGTACGGCTTTGCTGATCTCGGTCGGTGGAAAAATCCTGCGCGTAGACGCGGCCGATGGCCGCTCCAGGGTCATCCCCTTTGTCGCAAGCGTGCATCGCGTGATTTCGCAGCAGGCGCGCCGCCAATCGATCCTGGATCCCGACAGCGCCATGCCGGTGCGCTACATCCAGTGGCCCACCGCCAGCCCGAATGGCCGCCAGCTCGTGTTTGTCGCATTGGGCCGACTCTGGGAAATGGATCTGCCCAATGGCAGGCCGCGCGCCCTGACCTCCGACATGCAGGACGCTGTGCAGATGACACCCGCCTGGTCGCCGGACGGCAAGCTCATCGCCTTCGCCAGTTGGAGCAGCGAGAAGCGCGGCCAAGTGTGGCAGGTCAACATTGAAACCGGTGCGATGAAACAGGTGTCGGGCACCGCGGGCGAATACATCTGGCCCACCTGGGGCGCCGACGGGGAAGCCGTGTTGGCCGTGCGCGGCCCTGAACCCAAAGACCTGCGCAGCGCCTGGAGTGCCGGCAGCGGTTGGCAGCTGGTGCGGTTCGAATCCGGCAAGCCCATCGCGCTGACCGAAGTTGGCACGCCTTGGCAACCGCTATCCCTGGTCGAGGGCCACATGTTTTTCACCGCGCGCAGCGACGCCAACGAGCGCCGCGTGCGGCTGCCCTACCCTGACGCCGCGGCGCTGGAGTTGGGCGCCTGGCGTGTCATGTCGTTGCAGGAAGGCGGCCGCGTGGTTGCGCACGTCTCGTTTCCCGCCGCGCCGGCCGAAGGCGTGGACCCCACGATCTCCCCGGACGGACAATGGATCGCCTATCAGGCCGACTACCAGCTGTTCGCCGAGAAATTCGCCAGCGCGGGCCACTCGGACGCTTTCTCGTGGATCGACCCGAACCCCAGTAAAACTCGTACGGAACGCACGCGCCTCGATCTGCGCGGCGGCACGTACGCGCGCTGGCACGACGCCCACACGGTTGAGTTTGCCGCCGGCAACGACTACGTGACCTATGATCTTAGCAGCGGCGTTCGCCGCACGATTCCTGTGCCGCTGTTTTTTGCCCGCGCCAATGCGCCGGGCACGATCGCCTTGACGAACGTGCGCATTATCACGATGGACGGCAATCGAGTCCTCGAACACGCTACGCTGCTGGTGCGCGACGGGCGCATCGCCTGCGTCGGCGCCTGCAGCGCAGAGCATGCTGATCGAGTCGTCGACCTGAAGGGCAGGACCCTCATTCCGGGACTGATCGACGTGCACGATCATATCTCCAATGAACCGAACGGCGTGATGACACTGCGGCGCCCGGCGTCGCTGCTGGCATTGAGCTACGGCGTGACCACCATCGTCGATCCGGCCACTTCGTCGCGAACGTTGTTTCCGATCGCAGAAACTACCGATGCTGGCCGCATGCTGGGACCTCGCACCTTTGGCGCAGCCGACGCCGTCTTCTCCTCGGTGGGCGGCATCAATGGAACCTCGAGCACCATGTTCGGTCCGCTGCTCGAGCTCAGCTCCTTCGCGGATGCCGACTACCAAGTGGCGCGCCGCGCGGCCTGGGGCGCCGTCATCATCAAGAATTATCGGCAGAGCCGCCGTGAACAACAGCAATGGTTGGTGGAGGCGGCGCGCCAACATGGGCTCTCGGTCACCTCAGAAGGCGGATCCGTGCTCACGGATGTCGGCATGATCATGGACGGACAAACCGGCTGGGAACACTACCTCCCGGCTCTCCCCATTTACAAAGACGTGAGCGAGTTCTTCGGCCGCGCGCACGCCAACTATTCGCCAACGTTGAGCGTGGCCGGATTTCCCGATGGCGCCATGTTTTACTACCGACCCCGCGCAAATTTACCCAACGATCCGAAGTACACGCGCTTCGCCTCGAAAGCTTTGCTGCAGGCGGTCGCGCCGCGCGACCTGACGCCCCCGCCCATCGAGGACTTCGCCTTCCCAATTCTTGCGCAAGGCGCGGCGGACATCATCCGCGCCGGCGGCACCGCCACTGTCGGCGAACACGGCGAGAACCCCGGCATCGGCACACATTGGGAAATGTGGTCCTACGCCACGGCATTGCCGCCGCTCGATGTGTTGCGCATGGCCACCATCAATGGCGCACGGCTGGTTGGAATCGAGCGCGACGTAGGATCAATAGCCGTCGGCAAGCTCGCGGATCTTGTCGTGCTGAACAGTAATCCTCTTGAACGCATCGAGAACACTGTCGATATTGCCTATGTGATGAAGGGTGGTCATCTTTATGAGCAGAATTTGAGTGAGCTCAATGCCGCCCCAGCCGCCGCCCGCTCCAACTAGCACCGCGCTATGTCGGGCGATCGGCCGCGGCGGCTTCTTCTCCCTCGCCTTTGGCGCCATCGTCGGCTCCGGCTGGGTTGTGGTCCTTGGCGATTGGCTCAAAGCGGCCGGCCCGGGCGGCGCCAGTCTCGGTTTTCTGGCCGGTGCGCTGGTGATGGTGCTGGTTGCACTGTGTTACGGAGAGCTGGCGGCACGCTCAACCGCAGCCGGCGGAGAGTTTCTGTACGCTCTCGAAACCTTCGGACGGTTCCCCGCCTTTCTCGTCGGCTGGTTTCTCACGCTGTATTCCGTTGCCGTCTGCGCCTTCGAAGCCATCGCGCTCGCCTGGATGTTGCGTGCTGTTGTGCCGATGATTGCCCTGCCCGCGGCTTACCATGTCGGCAGCTCAGCGGTGGCATGGGATGCGCTTCTCGTCGGCATCGGCGGCGCGCTGGCCATCGCCGCGCTGCACCGCCGCGGCGCCGCCGTTGCCATCCGCTTTCAGAATGCGGTGACCTATGGCTTCATTGCCGTCAGTGTGTTTCTCATTGTGCTCGGGCTATGCGCAGGCCATCCGCGCAACCTGGAACCGCTGCTCGCAGCCCCGGCGAACAGCAGTTGGATGGCCGGCGCATGCTGGGTATTTGCGACCTGTGCGTATTTCTTGAATGGCTGGCAAGCCGCCATACACGCCATCGAGGAGCGCCGTGCAAATTTAAGTCCGCGCCACATCATCGTCTGCGTCGTCGCTGCGATCGTGGCATCCGCGCTATTTTATTGCGGAATCATCGTGAGCTCCGCGAGCACCATGCCGTGGCAGCACTTGGCTACTCTCGACTTGCCTGCAGCGGCCGCATTTAGCAGCATCGGTCCGCACGGTATCTTCGGTACGCTGGTCTTGGTCGCCGCGATGATCTCGCTCGCAAAGACCTGGAGCGCCATGACCTGGATGTCCTCTCGCCTCATCTTCGCCCAGGCGCGATTTGGCCTTCTGCCACGGTGGCTCGCGCAGGTGGATCCGAGCACGGGCGTTCCGCACCGGGCCTTGGCCGTTGTCAGCGCATTCACCCTGCTAGGCGTCGCTCTCGGCCGCAGTGCGATACTCCCCATCGTCGACATGGTCTCGTTGTGTCTCGCACTCAGCATCATCTTGAGTCTGATCATCCTGTTGCGCCGCCGGCGGCAGGGCGCGGCGGCCAGCTACACGGTGCCCGGCGGTACGCCGCTGATCGTCATCGCACTCTTGGGCGCGAGCACGATGGTCGGCATAGCGATACTGCAGCCGTGGCTGAGCGGCAAAGGTGCCCTGCCGCCGGAGTGGTTGATGCTGATCGGCTGGGGCGTTCTCGGACTCCTGGTGTGGTACGCGCACCGCGCCTTGCAGGCGCGGCGTTCAATGACGGCGCTCAAACGCGGCTTGGGAAATTAGCATGGCGCTCGGGCGCGGGCTTGAGAAATTTGTGAGCATAGTATATTGTGATCACAAATAGGAGCCGCATAATTGATGCCTACCATGCAGCCTGGGGTTCGCAAAGTCGTCATAACTTGTGCCGTTACGGGTAACGCACCCTTCAATCCTCGACACCCCGCCTTTCCGGTCACACCGCAGGACATTGCCGCGGCCTGCATCGAGGCGGCGCGTGCCGGCGCGGCCGTGGTGCACGTGCATGTGCGGGATCCGCACACCAGCGCCGGCAGTCGCAAACCACAACTATTCAAAGAAACGGTCGATCGCCTGCGGGACAGCGGCGTGGACGTGATTTTGAACCTCACTGCGGGTCTCGGCGGCTTCTTGCTGCCGGATCCGAGTGACGAAAGGCGCGCGTTGCCGGAAAGCGACGTGATCTCGGCCGAGGAACGCATGCTGCACCTCGAATTGTGCCGCCCCGATATTGCCTCGCTCGATATCACCACCGGCAACCAGGTCGAAGGCGCCGTTGAGTTTGTCTACCTCAATACCACCCGCACGCTGCGCGCCATGGCCAAGCGCTTTCAAGAGCTCAATATCAAGCCTGAGCTCGAGACCTTCAGCGCCGGAGACGTCGAATTCGGCAAGGCGCTGATCGCAGAAGGCTTGATCTCCGGGATCCCCCTGTTTCAATTCGTGCTGGGCGTCAAGTGGGGTGCGCCCGCCGACTCGCGCACCCTGCTCTACATGCGCGATCTGCTGCCGCTGCCTGCAGCCTGGGCAGCGCTCGGCCCCGGCCGGCTGCAAATGCCGGTGGCCGCCCAATGCACGCTGCTCGGCGGCAACGTACGGGTCGGACTCGAGGACAATCTTTACTTGAGCCGCGGGGTATTCGCCACCAACGGCCAATTGGTAGAACGCGCCAAATTGATCATCGAATCCCTGGGCTACGAAGTCGCTTGCGTCAATGAAGCGCGCACGCTCTTGGGCGTGGGTTCCCGTGGCCTGTAACCCCAACCCGCGCTGCAAATTCAGAGTCGCGCTCATTGGACTCGGCGCCGTGGCCGAACCGCACCTGATTGCCTACCAAGCTCTCGGCGTCAACATCGTCGGGGTGGTCGACCCGCGCCAAGCGCGACGCGACGACATCGCCGCGCGCTACAATGTTTCCGCATACGCCGGCGCCGATGCGCTGCTGCGCGAGGCGCGGCCCGATATCGCCTGTATCCTGACTCCGGCAAGCACCCATCGACGCCTCACCGAACAGTGCGCAAGCGCCGGCGCCCACGTGCTTTGTGAAAAGCCGATGGCGGTAACGCTCGAGGACGCGCATGCCATGGCGGGCGCCTGCGAGCGCGCGCGGGTCGCTTTTTTCTACGGCTCCTCCTGCCGCTACCTGCCTGCCATGGTCGAAGCCCGCCGCCTCATCGCGGCCGGCGCCATCGGCACCGTAAGACTCATTACGGAACAGATGATCGGCGGCCGCGGCAGCGAGTCCTTCACGCCGATGTCTGCGCTGCACTATCCCGACGGCGGGCCCGGCGGGGGCGGCTACGGCTTGGTCGATCACGGCATCCACATGCTCGACATATTTCCGTGGCTGTGCGGATCGCCCATCAGCGCCATCGTTGGACGCGGCGATCGCACCGCAGAGGTGCCGCGCCCCGAGTTTGCCATCATGACGTTCGCTTCCGGCGGCATCGGCACGTTGCTCTACGACGGCAGCACCTTTCCCGCCGAACTCGCCTCCGAAGGCGCCTACAGCCAGGCGCGGCAGTGGCAGGACGAACGTGGCTGGATGGGTGAGACCGGACAATGGGAGAGTGCGCCCGGAACACTGCGTGTTTACGGCTCCGCCGGTTCATTGCGCATCCATCACTATGCCAACAAATTATTTCTCACCGACCGCGGCGGCAGTCGCGAAATGCATATTTCCTACGGCACCGCGCCCTGGCACTTTGGTGCGCAGCTGGCCGCATTCCTCGACAGTCTCATTCACGACAAGCCTTCGCCTACATCGGCCGATGATGGTCTGCGCGCCCTAGCGGCGCTGCTCGCCGTATACGCCAGCGAACAGTGCGGACAGTGGCAGCCTCTGACGCCGCGCGTTGCAGAGCTGGCCCGTTCGCCTTCACCGGTAATGTAACTTTGGGAGATCACATGAGCGACACCCACAGCACGACCCTGGCTCTCTCCGACGCGCCGCCGATCGAGCTGCAATGGCGGCGACTGCGTGCGGACCAATTGCGCGAGCGCGCCAAGCAAAATGCCATCGTCATCGTGCCGGTCGGCGCCATGGAACAGCACGGCCCTCACCTGCCGGTCGAAGTCGATTCGCTGCTGGCGGAGACCATCGCGCTTCGGACTGCGCGGCTCATGGTGAGCACCGCGCCGGTGGTCGTATTGCCATGCCTGTGGACCGGGATCTCAGAGCACCACATGTCCTTCGGCGGCACCATAAGTCTAAAGTTCGCGACTTTCTCCGCTCTTTTGACCGACGTATGCCACTCGCTGGTACGCCACGGCTTTCGGCGCATCGTGCTCCTGAACGGCCATGGCGGCAACGACAACGGACTTCGCGTGATCGCCGATGAACTAGCCTCGATTCTGAAAATCTCGGTGGTTCAGTTTACCTACTGGCACGCCGCGGTGCAGCCCATCGCCGCGCTGCTCGAACGACAGAAGCGGCTTCAGCACGCCTGCGAGGCCGAGACTTCCATGCTCATGGCGCTGCGTCCGGAGCTTGTGGTGTGCGATCAATTCGCGGCGGCTGAAGTTCCTTGCACCAAGCACACGGAAGAGTTGGTCGGACCCGGCTTCTACCGCTGGCGCTCGCTGGCGGCGATGGCCACCTCCGGTGTGGTCGGCTTTCCCACGGCCGCCTCAGCAAGCAAAGGTCAGCGCTTGCTCGATGCCATCACCGCACACCTCGCGGAGAAACTGGTCTCGAAGGAACTGTGGGCGCAGACCTGGGAATGAGCCCGCGCGATCCAAGCGTCGTCAACCGCACGGTCTTGCTATGCTTCTTGGCCTCATTATGTGAGGGCTTCGATATCCAGGCCGCCGGGGTATGCGCCTCCGGAATCAGCACCGAGTTCGCGCCAAGCTCGGGTCTGCTCGGATTCGTCTTTAGCGCCAGCACCCTCGGGCTGCTCATCGGGGCCTTCATCGGCGGCGGCCTGGCGGATTTCTTGGGGCGCAAAACCGTGCTCGTCGCCTGCATCGCGAGTTTCGGAATTGCCTCTCTACTGACTGCGATGGCACCCGACATGACCTGGCTCGCCGGCGCGCGGTTCGCAACCGGTCTGGGCCTCGGCGGTGCCTTGCCCAGCATCATGGCCCTCGGCGCAGAGGCCGGAGGAGAAACATCGCGCCGCTCGGCTGTTGCCATTCTGTACAGCGGCGCACCTGTTGGCGCGGCCCTTGCGAGCTTCATCAGCCTCGTGCTTGACGCAGCGCGTTGGCGCTGGATATTTGTTGTTGGCGGAATCCTGCCCCTGATCCTCGCACCCCTGCTTGCTGCGTTGCTGGCCGAATCTGCCCTATTTCGCGCGGTACGCGTCGCACGAGGCATCCGGACGCAGAGTCCCCATAGGGATTCCGTGCCAATGCGCGCTCTACTCTCGCGCATCGCCGCGATATGCGGCGGCCGCACCGTGCTTTTATGGATCGGTTTCTGCTTGGGACTCCTCACCCTCTACCTGCTCCTCAATTGGCTGCCCACACTTCTGGTCGCCCGAGGGCTCTCGCACCCGCAGGCGGCGGCGGCACAAATCGGCTTCAATGTCGCGGGTGCAATGGCAATTCTGTTCATCAGCCGCTTGCTCGACACCCGCTCGCGCCGCGCCATCGTGATGGTCACTTTCGCATCGATACCCTGCGTCCTGGCCCTGCTCTGGCTGCTGCCACCGCAAGCGCCGCTGTTGGTAGCCGCCACGGTCCTGTTGGGCGGCGCCGTCCTTGGCTCTCAATCCATCGTCTATGCGCTCGCACCTCTCATTTACCCGACGGCGATTCGCGGCGCGGGCTTGGGAGCCGCGGTCGGCATGGGGCGCGTTGGTGCGATCGCCGGCCCAATCATGGTGGGCGTGATCCTGGACACCGGCCGCGGCGCGAACCGGATTTATCTCATCCTGGTGCCGCTCGTCATCATTGCCGGGCTTTGTATGGTTTGGCTCGACGCACTGACCGCCGACCTGGCGATGGAAACCTCGGGAGCCGATCGCTCTACGCTACTCGGCACCGACACATCGCATGATCCCCTCGATCGTGCGGCCGCTGCTGATCACGGCGCCGCGGGAATCCCCGCCAATGGCATCGATATGGGCTGTATCCGCGAAACGATGAGAAACGACACCTGACGCATCGGCCGCGGCGACAATACACGGCTGCGCAAAACATCTCCTTCATGAATCCGGCCGATCTAGCGCCCCTTGGTTCGTTGAGTGCTGCATCGCTTTAACCGCTCGATGAGCCACCGGCCCGCAGGACCCGGCGGCTTGGAGGTAAGGTAGACTGCCGACATCGGCAATATCAAACTCTCCTCCGCTAAATCTTCGATCGACAGCTTCACCAGTCGACCCTCCAGAAGATCCTGCTTGACCGCATGCAAGGGCATGCCGCCCCAACCCAGCCCCTTGAGCAGAAACGCGTGCTTCGCGAACAGATCGCCCAATCGCCAAGTGAGCGGCGACATGACGCCGAATTCGCGCCCGACTGTCAGCTCGGATCGGTCGGTCAGAACGAGTTGTACGTGCTTCGCGAGTTCTGTTTTTGGAATCACAGCATCGAACAGCGCCAGCGGATGCTCGCGCGCGGCGACCATGATCATGGGCAGTCCTTGCAATCGCTCCAAGGTCATGGAGTCCGGTGCCATCGGCAGGGACCCCACGACGCCCAAACTGCAGCGCCCATCGAGCACCGGTTGGTATGCGCCGCCGAGCGCTTCAACATACAGTCGCAGGGGCGTGCGCGGAAATTGGTCCCTGAATTCCTTGGCTGATTCCGCAATCGCTTCGAATGGAAACAGCACATCGATCACCGCGGAGAGTTCCGACTCGAGGCCATGGGAGATTCCTTTCGCGCGTGCCTTGAGCAGATCGACGTTGGCTACGACACTGCGCGCATCGGCAAGCAACTGCACGCCGGCGGCAGTGAGCTTTGGATAACGCTCCGAGCGGTCGAAAAGAACGACACCAAGTTGTGCTTCGAGGTTGCTGACGAGTTCGCTGACAGCAGATTGCGCGCGATGCAGCTTGCGCGCACCCGCGGAAAAGCTGCCCTCATCGACTGCAGCGATGAAGGCCCTTAATTGGTCCAGAGAGACGCCGTCCAGCACGATTTTGACCCCCATGTATCGGATATTCGGATGGATAGTATCGCAATATAACGGCTATTCATAGGGGATAGCCGCCGGCGCAGGATACACCCCAGTTTCGCTTTAGCCAAACGAGGCAGTGACCATCATGCAGCTACTTCATATCGATTCCAGCGTTCTAGGACCCAACTCGGCAAGCCGCGCGCTCTCGGCGGAAATCGTCGCAAGACAAATTGCGTTGCACCCCGGCATAAACGTGGTGTATCGGGACTTGGCGGCTGACTCGGCGCTTCACTTGTCTTCGGCGCACTTGGCGGCATGGCAAGGAGGCGTGATTGAAGATGCGCTTCTCGGTGCTGACTTGGCGAAGGGCGGGGGGTATCTGGACGAACTCCTTGCTTCCGACATCGTGGTGATCGGCGCCCCGATGTATAACTTTTCTATTCCAAGCCAGCTGAAAGCGTGGATCGACCGCGTGGTCGTCGCCGGCAAGACTTTTCGCTACGGCGCGAATGGTGCGGAAGGATTGTTGAAGAACAAAAAGGTGTTCATCGCCTCCTCTCGCGGCAACGTCTATGCGCCGGGCTCTCCCGCAGCCGCTCTCGAGCATCACGAGAGCTACCTCACCGGCGTGCTCTCCTTCATTGGGTTGACGGATGTCACCATCGTCCGCGCGGAGGGGCTGGCCTTTGGTCCCGAAGCCAAGCAAGCGGCGATGCTCAAAGCGCGCGAGCACATCGCGGCGATGGCGGCATGAACACATAAACTTTTGCAAGGAACTTCGATGAAAAACAGTTACGCGTTGCTGCTCTCGGCCTTTGTTGTCACATCGGCCACCGCTGCCTCGACCACCTACAATCTTGACCCGGATCACACCCATCCAAGCTTCGAAGTGGACCACTTCGGCGGGCTGTCCACGTGGCGAGGCACGTTCAAGAAAACCAGCGGCACCGTCACGATCGATACCGCGGCCAAGACGGGAACGGTCGACGTGCTCATCGACACCGCAACCGTTGATTTCGCCCACGACAAACTCAACGAACATGTATCGAGCCCGGAAATGCTGGACGTGGCGAAGTACCCGACCGCGGAATACAAAGGAAGATTCATTGAATTCGCCAACGGCGCGCCAAGAACCGTGGCAGGGGTCCTGACGCTTCACGGCGTCACCAAGCCCGTGACGCTGACCATCAATTCCTTCAAATGCATTGAGCATCCCATGCTCAAGAAGCAGGTGTGCGGAGCGGATGCCAGCGGCAGTTTCAACCGCGCTGACTTCGGCGTGAACTACGGTCAGCAATACGGCTTCAAACAGGATGTGCTGCTGCGCATCCAGGTCGAAGGCATCAAGGCGAACTAGTAGTTCGGCCCAGTGATTTTGACCGGTTGGTAGCGCTCACCAGGGAAGGCAGGAAGAATCAAGGCGCGAAGGCAACAGATCGATGGCACCCATTCGAGACTCGTCCTCCAGCACCGTGAATTTGAGCAATCGCACTTGAAAGGCCTGGGGCGATGGGAAGCGTCAAGGCCCTGCTCTTCCGGGCCTTGACGCTTCCGAGCCCCTGAGGCCATCCGAGCCGATCCTATTCACAGTGCCGAAGTACTAATCGGTGTACGCCGCGATCAGCGCGCGCGCCGCTTTCGCCGCACCTTGCACCGGGCCATCCGCGCCCATCGTGACTCGCGCCACATAGGCGCCTTCCCAGAGCAACATCAGCGAGTCGCCGAGCGCGTTGGGTTCGCGGGCGCCCATCTCGCGCGCCAGCTTGCGAAAGCGTCCGCGCATGTCGGCCTTGTGCTTCTCGATCACCGGGCGTGCCGGGTGGTCCGGCTCGGTGATCTCCACCGCGGCATTGGCGAGCGCGCAACCGCGCGAATCTTCTTCGCAATTGCTCTTCACCAACACATCGAACAGCGACTCAACCTGCTGGCGCGGATTGCCCGCGTGTGCCGCCAAGGTTTCATCCCACCAGAGCTGACCCTCACGCTCCTCGCTGCGCAAATACTCCGCCACCAGTTCGTCCTTGGAGGCGAAATTGCGATAGAAGCTCATCTTGTTGGTACCGGCTTCGTTGGCAATGGTATCGACGCCCACGGCGTGAATGCCGTGGCGATAAAACAGATCGCTGGCAGTTTTCATGATGCGATCGCGCACCCGCGACTTCGCAACGGAAGAAATAATCTCTTCCTTTACAGCCACTTGCGTCGTCTTAGCTCGATTCATAAAAGACTCCACTTGACATGTGACTGACCGGTCATTAACGTATCCGTCGAAGTGACTGACCGGTAACACACGCCTATAGCATCGGAGTGTTTGGGGCGTAAGTCAAGTTCTCCCTCGGGAGGCCTTGCTCAGGCTCCGGTTCAGTCCACAGGTGACCCCGTTTGTCCGGGGTCGGGTCGTTCGAATATCGGATCGGAGTCTGCACGTGCCGCTCAACCGCATTTTTCACAAAAGCTCTTTCCCCGTTCTGCTTGGCCTCGCGGCCATCGCAGTCTTCGCGCTCTATTCGAGCGCGGGACATTCTCGCGCCAAACCGCAGGCCGCGGCCCCATTGCCGCAGGTGCAGGTGGCGGAAGTGATCCACCGGCCGCTGCGTGAATGGCAGGAATTCAGCGGTCGTCTGCAAGCCGTCAACACAGTGGATGTGCGGCCGCGGGTGAGCGGCTACGTCGACCGCGTTGCCTTCACGGATGGCGCTCGCGTGAAGAAAGGCCAGCTGTTGTTCCAGATCGACCCGCGCCCTTACCAAGCGGAAGTCGAGCGGCTCGTCGCCGAGCGTGCACGCAGCGTTTCCGACCTTCAACTCGCGAGGGCCAACCGCGCGCGCGCCGAACGCCTGATCAGCGCACACGCCATCTCGCGCGAGGAATACGAGCGCCAGGTTGCGGCCGAAGCCTCGGCTCAGGGAGCCATGGGCTCGATCGATGCATTGTTGCAGGAGGCGCGTCTGAACCGGGAGTTCACCGAAGTGCGCGCTCCGATCGACGGCCACGCGTCGCGCGCCCTCATCACCGCGGGAAATCTCGTCACGAGCGCCAGCCTCATGACCACGCTCGTCTCCGATGATCCGGTCTACGTTTATTTCGACGCCGATGAGCAGACCTATCTGCGCTACGCCAAGGCGGAGCATGAGCACGCGCGCAGCGGCGCCGCCGACGTTTATATTGGACTCGCCGACGAGGACGGTTATCCGCACCAGGGCCGACTTGACTTCATCGACAACCAAGTCGATCCCAACACCGGCACCATTCGCGCGCGCGCCGCGCTGGCAAATCCGGACGGCCGCTACACGCCGGGCCTGTTTGCGCGTGTGCGGCTGGTCGGCGGGGCAGACCATGACAGCGTCCTCATCGAGGATCGTGCCGTGGGCACCGATTTGTCCAAGAAATTCGTGCTGACGCTGACCAAGGACGACCGCATCGAGTATCGCCTCGTGCAGCTCGGGCCCGAAATCAACGGCCTGCGGGTCGTGACGCATGGCCTTGCGCCGAACGAGCTCATCGTCGTCAACGGTCTGCAGCATGTCCGGCCCGGGCAAAGTGTCGCGGCCACGCGTGTTGCCATGAGCGATTCGGCCGGCGGCCTCACCCAGGTCGCCGCCCAGCCGGGCGTGCAACCGGCAAGCCCGGCAACAGCGGTCGGTGCGGTAGCGGCCAGTCCGCTGGCGACAAGTCCGGTCGATGCGGTCTCGCGTCTCGCCCAGGCGAGCGTTGCCCTTCACGTGGTGCGTTGAAGTCATGAAGCTGTCGCAGTTTTTCATCGGCCGCCCGATCTTCGCGGGCGTGCTGTCGGCCCTCATTTTCCTCGCGGGCCTGATCGCGCTGCCGCAGCTGCCGATCAGCGAATACCCGGAGGTTGTCCCGCCGACGGTGATCGTGAAGGCGAACTATCCGGGCGCAAACCCCAAGGTCATTGCCGAGACCGTTGCGAGTCCGCTGGAGCAGGCGATCAATGGGGTGGAGGGCATGCTCTACCAGTCTTCGCAGGCAACCGCCGATGGCGTGATGACCCTCACCGTGACGTTCGCCTTGAGCACCGACGTCGACAAGGCGCAAGTGCAGGTGCAGAACCGGGTGGCGCAGGCCCTGCCGAAACTCCCCGACGTCGTGCAGCGTCTTGGCGTGGTGACCAACAAAGCCTCGCCTGACCTGACCATGGTCGTGCACTTGGTCTCTCCGGATAATCGCTACGACACGCTGTACTTGTCGAACTATGCGCTGCTGCGCGTCAAGGACGAGCTCGCGCGCCTGGACGGCGTGGGCGATGTGCAAGTGTTCGGCGCCGGCCAGTTCTCGATGCGCATTTGGCTGGATCCGGACAAGGTCGCCAGCCGCGGTCTCACCGCCGATGATGTCGTCAAGGCCATCCGCGAGCAGAACATACAGGTCGCCGCGGGCCAGCTCGGCGCGCCGCCGCTGCCGAGCGCGACGGAATTTCAGGTGGCGATCAATGCCAAAGGCCGCCTGACCACCGAGGACGACTTTCGCAACATCATCATCAAGACCGGCGCCCTGGGTCAGGTCGTGCGTTTGAAGGACGTGGCGCGCGTCGAGCTCGGCGCCGACACCTATGCGCTGCGTGCGCTTCTCGATAACAAGGCGGCGGCGGCGATCCCGATTTTTCAGCGCCCCGGCAGCAATTCGATCGCGATCTCTGAACTGGTGCGCGCGAAGATGCAGGAGCTGAAGCGCGACTTCCCGCAAGGCGTCGATTACCAGATCGTCTACGACCCCACCGTTTTCGTGCGCGGCTCCATCCACGCGGTGGTGCACACGCTGCTCGAGGCCATTCTGTTGGTCGTGGTGGTCGTCATTGTCTTTCTTCAAACCTGGCGTGCTTCCATCATCCCCTTGATCGCGGTTCCCGTATCGCTGGTGGGCACCTTCGCGGTCATGCACCTGTTTGGATTTAGCCTAAATGCCCTGTCGCTGTTCGGCCTGGTGCTTGCCATCGGCATCGTGGTCGACGATGCGATCGTCGTGGTCGAGAACGTCGAGCGCAACATCACCAACGGGCTGAAGCCCATGGAGGCGACCCGCCAGGCGATGCGCGAGGTGACGGGCCCCATCATCGCCACGGCGCTGGTACTGTGCGCCGTGTTCGTGCCGACGGCGTTCATCAGCGGGCTCACGGGTCAGTTCTACAAGCAGTTCGCCTTGACCATCGCCATCAGCACGGTGATCTCGGCCTTCAACTCCCTCACCCTCTCGCCCGCCCTGTCAGCCCTGCTGCTCAAGGAACATGGGGCGCCGCCCGATCGTCTGACCCGCATTCTCAATCGCGTGCTCGGCGGCTTCTTTCGTCCGTTCAACCGCGTCTTCACGCGCTTCTCCGCGCGCTATGTCGGCGGCGTGGGCCATGTGGTGCGCGCCGGAGGCGTCGCACTCTTTATATATGGCGGATTGATCGCCCTGACGTACTTGGGCTTCGCGCACACCCCGAGCGGTTTCATTCCCGCCCAGGACAAGCAGTACCTGGTGAGTTTCGCGCAGCTGCCCGATGCAGCGACTCTGGATCGCACCGAGGCGGTGATACGCCGCATGGACGAGATCGCTCTCAAGCAGCCGGGCGTCGATCACGCTGTGGCTTTTCCCGGCTTGAGCATCAACGGCTTCACCAACAGTCCCAATTCCGGCATCGTGTTCGTGACCTTGAAGCCCTTCGAGGAGCGCAAATCCAAACAGCTGTCCGCCGGCGCCATCGCCGCCGCGCTCAATCAGCAATACAGCGGTATCCAGGAAGCCTTTATCGCGGTGTTTCCGCCGCCGCCGGTCATGGGATTGGGCACCATCGGCGGGTTTCGCATGCAGATCGAGGATCGCGGCGGCCTGGGGTTCGACGAACTCTACAAACAGACCCAGAACTTGCTGGCGAAGGGCAATCAGACCCCGGCGCTGCATGGCCTCTTCTCCGGCTATCAAGTGAATGTTCCGCAGATCGATGCCGAAGTGGATCGTGAGAAGGCGAAAGCGGAAGGCGTATCTGTGCAGGATCTCTTTGACACCATGCAGGTGTACTTGGGCTCCCTCTACGTCAATGACTTCAACGACTTCGGCCGCACCTATCCGGTAACCGCCCAGGCCGAGCCGAATTTCCGGCTCCAGGCCGAAGATGTCGTCAGGCTCAAGACCCGCAATGCCGCCGGCGACATGATTCCGTTGGGATCCTTCGTGACGGTCAAGCACTCATCGGGTCCCGACCGCGTCATGCACTACAACTCCTACCCCACCGCCGAGATCAACGGCGGCCCGGCCGCGGGTTTCAGTTCCGGTCAGGCGCAGGCGGCGATCGAGCAACTCGCGCGGCAGGAACTGCCCAACGGCATGAGCTTCGAATGGACCGAGCTGACCTATCAGCAGATCATCGCCGGCAACACCGCGGTGCTGATTTTCCCGCTGGTGGTGCTGCTGGTGTTTTTGGTGCTCGCCGCTCAGTACGAGAGCTTGAGTCTGCCGCTGGCGGTCATCCTGATCATGCCGATGGTGCTGCTCTCGGCCATCACGGGCGTCGAGCTCACGCACGGCGACAACAATATCTTCACGCAGATCGGCCTGATCGTGCTGGTGGGGCTCGCCAGCAAGAACGCAATCCTCATCGTGGAGTTTGCGAGAGACCAGGAACTTACAGGCTTGTCGCCGCTGCAAGCGGCGCTCACTGCCGCTCGCTTGAGGCTGCGCCCGATCTTGATGACCTCCCTTGCCTTCATCATGGGCGTCGTGCCGCTGGTCGTGTCGACCGGCGCGGGCGCCGAGATGCGTCACGCCATGGGAATTGCCGTGTTCTCCGGGATGCTCGGAGTGACCGGCTTCGGACTCATCCTGACGCCGTTGTTCTATGTGCTGGTGCGCAAGCTCTCCGCGCGCGCCGCGGCGCGGGACCCCGGCACTGCGCCGACGCTTCTCGCGCAAACATCGTTTAGTGATGAGAGCGGTTGATGACACCTAGGTATGAAAGCACTGCTATGAAAAACCATCTCGCGATTTCGCTGGCGACTCTGCTCCTGGCTGCTTGCGCGGTCGGCCCCAATTACAGGGCACCCGGGGTCGCCCCGGCCGTCGTGCAGAACGCCCAGTCCGCCCTGTTCGTCACGCAATCTCCAGAGGCGCTTTGGTGGCAGGGGTTTGGAGACGCCGAGCTCGACGATCTGGTGCATCGTGCCCTTGGCGCCAATCTGGACCTGCGTTCCGCATACGACCGGGTCCGCGCGGCCCGCGCGGTATTCGTGGAGAGAAAATTCGACTACGCACCACACGTGCCGTTGCAAGGCGCGTACTCGCACTTTGATGAGCAGCAGCCGGGATTTGGCCCTGCGCGAATCAATGCGCAAAGCGCCAGCCTGGGATTTGACGCGGCGTGGGAGATCGATCTGTTCGGCCATGTGCGCCGTTCGGTCGAGGCCGCGCGCGCCGACTTGGGCGCTGAGCAGGCGAACTATCAGGACGCACAGGTGACCGTCGCGGCAGAGGTGGCGCGCAACTATTTCGAGCTGCGAGGCGCCCAAAAGCGTCTGTCCGTGGCGCGAGAGAACTTACGCACCGAGCAGCAAACGCTCGAGCTCACGCAACTGCTTGACGAGGCGGGACGTGGCTCGGAACTCGATGTACAGCGCAGCCGTGCGCGCCTGAAAGCGACCGAGGCCACGATTCCGCCGCTCGAGGCGGCCGAGAAGCAGGCGGGCTATCGGCTGGCCGTGCTCATTGGCGAGCGGCCCGGCGCGCTGGATCAGGAGCTGAAGCCCGCCGCCGTCGCAACCTACGCGAAAGCGCTGCCGATCGGCGACCCGGCCGAGCTTCTGCGCCGCCGACCCGACGTGCGCGCGGCCGAACGCCAGCTCGCTGCCGCCACGGCGCGCGTCGGCGTGGCAACCGCCGACCTGTTCCCGCGCGTCAATGTCACGGGCTTCGTCGGGTTTCTCTCGGGAGACGTGGGCCGATTGTTCGGCACCACCGATAGCAACAATGCGCGCGCATGGTCCATCGCCCCGACGGTGAGTTGGGCGGCATTCGATCTTGGCTCGGTGCGGGCACGGCTGCGCGCAAGCGAAGCGCAATCCGACGCCGCAGCGGCCAACTACGAGAAAGTCGTGTTGACCGCGCTCGAGGACACCGAAAATAGTTTCGTCGCCTACAGCACCGAACAAACGCAGCTGAAGAGCCTGACCGAACAGGCCCAAGCCTCGCGCCGTGCCGCGGAGCTCGCCGATACGCAATACCGCGACGGCGCGGCAGACTATCTGGTCCTGCTCGATGCGCAGCGCACGCAGCTCGACGCCGAAGATTCGGTGGCGCAGGCGCAGACGGCCGTCAATGTCTCGGTGGTCGCGATCTACAAAGCGCTCGGCGGCGTTGGGCAACCGCTGAGCGATGCTGCCCCGATAAAAGTGGCGCGAATTCCATGAGGGCGCCAATTCCATGAGAGCGCGAATCGGCATCGCTTTGGGTCAGTATTGGGGCGGCATCGTCTACGCCATCGATGTCATCGCTCTGATCAGCGCGCTGGGCGCAATCGGAGGCCTGCCGGCGCTTCTCAATACCCTCACCAAGTACGCGCGCGTCGCCATGCGCGGGTTGCAGGACCTGCAATCGCGTTGCGGTGCCTCGGCTGTGAGCCGCCATGTGCAATAAGGTGTGAATCATGCAACTGAAACTCCCCATCGCCATTCTGTTTACCCTGGCTCTGACGCTGCAAGGCTGCGCGCACACCACCATACGCGAGCCCACAGCAGAGCAAGGGGAAGCGCCGAATTCGATCCGCACGCTGGGGCCCGATCAACGCTTCTCGACCCTGTCCTCGCAAAGCGTCGCGCGGCGCGTGCGCGCCGCGCGTGCGGGACAGCCGGTCAACATCCTTGCACTCTCGGGGGGCGGTGCCGACGGCGCCTTTGGCGCAGGTGCACTGGTCGGCCTGAGCCGATCGGCGTCTCGGCCGCAATTTTCCGTCGTCACCGGCGTCAGCACGGGCGCTTTGATCGCTCCCTACGCTTTTTTAGGATCGGACTGGGACAATCAGCTCGTTGAGGTCTACACCTCCGGTCGCGCCGAGCATCTGCTGCATTCGCGTGGGCTCGGCGCGCTCTTTGGTTCGAGCGTCTATAGCGGCGCGCCGCTCAGGCGCCTGGTTGACCGGTACGCGACCGATGCCTTGATCCAAGCGGTCGCGCGCGAGGCATCGACCGGACGGCTGCTGCTCGTGGCCACCACGGATGTCAGCACAGGAGAGCCGGTGATATGGGACTTGGGCTCGATCGCGATGAACGGCGGCGCGCGCGCAAAGGCGCTGTTTCGCGATGTCTTGGTAGCCTCTGCCAGCGTGCCGGGACTGTTTCCCCCGGTCGTCATCCGCGTGCAGGAGCAGCGGGCGATTTATGACGAAGTTCACGTTGACGGTGTGATCGCTCTGCCTTTCTTCGTTCCGCTGGCGTTCGTCGAACCGAGCCGCGACGCAGGCGACCCGTCGCAGGGTACGGCGGTTTACGTCATCGTCGATGGACGGTTGAGCGAGCAACCCTCTGCAATCCGCTTGCAAACCCGATCGATTCTATCGCGCAGCGTTTCGGCGGGGCTCAATCACATGTTGCGCACGACGCTCGAACTGACCGCCACTGATGCAGAACTTGTAGGAGCGCAGTTCCAATATGCTGCCATTCCCGTCGCCTATCCGCCGCTCAGTTCGTTCGATTTCCGCACGCCCACCATGCGATCACTGTTCCAGTTCGGCTACCGATGCGCTCGAGCGGGTCGACTGTGGAGCTCAGCGCGAAGCGCCGGGGCTGAGGACGCAAATCATGATGCCGGCACCGGCAGGGCCAATCAATGTCCCGCCGATGATGAATTCATCAGCCGTTTGGCGGTGCGCTAGATGTCCTCGTATCGTTCAGGAGCTTTTCAAATGACCGATAAAGGCGATCACCCGCACCACTTGCTGCCCGTGGCGAACTACCGATCGGCGCTTGCCCGAGCCGTCGAGTGGTTGGGCGATCGCTACCTGCTCGCGAAGCCCATCAATTCTGCACATCGGCTAGGCGTCGATCGCCGGCTAGGCGTCGATCGTCAGCATCGATGATGCAGCCAAACGCGCTCCCGTCACCGGCCGTTCGCGCAGAATCCCGTACAACCGCTCGAGCTGCGCATCGCCGAGGCGCACCATGACGGACAGTGCATTTTCCTTGAGGCGCTTGATGTTGCGCGTACCCGGAATCGGCACGATGTACGGCGCGCAGTCGAGCAGCCACGCGAGGGCGATCTGCGCCGGCGTATAGCCTTCCTCGTCTGCAATCTGCGCTACGGCCTCGACCAGCTGTAAATTGCCGGCAAAATTCTCGCTCGAGAATCGAGGATTGCTGCGCCGGTAATCGCCGGCGTCGAAGTCCTCCGGCTTTTTGAACACGCCGGTCAGAAAGCCGCGTCCGAGCGGGCTATAGGCGACGACGCCGATGCCGAGTTCCTCGCAGGCGGGCAGGATCGTGGCCTCCAGATCGCGCGACCACAAGGAGTATTCGCTCTGCAGTGCAGTAATGGGGTGCACATGCACGGCGCGGCGAATGGTCTTTTCCGAAGCTTCGGAGAGACCCAGGTGCAGCACCTTGCCAGCCTTGACCAAATCCGCCATGGCGCCGACGGTTTCTTCAATCGCAACCTTCGGGTCGACCCGGTGTTGGTAGTACAAGTCGATATGATCGACGCCGAGCCGCGCAAGACTGGCGTCGCAGGCCGCGTGCACATACTCCGGTGTTCCGTTGATGCCGAGAAACGCACCGTCGGCACTGCGCACGCTGCCGAACTTGGTCGCGAGCACGATTTCCGCGCGGCGCGTTTTCAAGACCTTCGCCAACAGGCATTCGTTGGCGCCAACGCCGTACATATCGGCGGTATCGAGGAAATTGACGCCGATATCGACAGCGGCATTGAGCACACGCAGATTGGTGGCTTCATCGGATGGACCGTAGAAGTCCGACATGCCCATGCAGCCGAGACCAATGGCGGAGACTTCAAGGCCCTGGGGCCCTAGTTTGCGACGCGGAATCATCATGTATGTCTCCAAGGCGGGGGTGGCGGTTATGCTAAACATCGGAGCTATCGAGACGCTAGATCATTTCTGCCGCGTTCTTGCCCAATCCTGCAAACCGCGGGATCCTAAGGTATCGCGCCGGCCGGCCAGGCACTACCATGTACCCATGACCCGAGCATCGAGAAACAGTCATGTTTGACAGCAGCTTGCAGAGAATTCGCGAGATGAGCGGGATCGCGACGCGGCAGCAGGAGCTATCCGCGAGGGTTGCCCGATTGGCGCCTTTCGATGGTACCCATCAATCGCTGCTGCCGTCCCTGGCGCTGACCCGCAGCAGCGCGCCCACGCTGCGCATGCCGACGGTCTATCAGCCTTGTTTGGGCATCGTCGTACAGGGCCGCAAACGTGCACTATTGAACGATGAAGTATTCCACTACGACGCGCTGAACTATCTGGTGGTGTCGGTGACGTTGCCCGGGATGAGCCAGGTGCTCGAAGCCACGCCCGAGCATCCCTACCTCTCGCTGCGTCTGAACCTCGACCTCGAAGAAATCGCGCGCTTGGTGCTGGAATTAGGCGATCGGGGACCGTCGCCCGCCGCCGCCGATCGCGGACTCTTTGTCGCACGCCTGGACGAGTCGCTGCTCGACGCAGTCTTGCGGATGGTGAAGCTGCTCGATACGCCGGAGGATATCGCTGTGCTCGCGCCGGTGGTACAGCGTGAGATCTACTACCGCATTTTGCGCGGTGAGCTAGGCTATCGTCTGGTTGATCTTGCGCAATGCGAGGGTGGCAATCATCGCATCGTTCGCGCCATCGAGTGGCTCAAGCAGAATTATGCGGTGCCGCTGCGCATCGAGGCACTGGCGGACGCCGTTCATATGAGTCAGTCGGCGCTCCATCACCGCTTCAAGGCGGTCACCGCCATGTCGCCCCTGCAGTACCAAAAACACTTGAGGCTGCACGAAGCGCGCCGCATGATGTTCGCCGACGGCATCGAGTCGGCTACCGCCGGTCACCGCGTGGGCTATGAAAGCGCTTCGCAGTTCAGCCGCGAATACCGGCGCCTATTCGGCGCCCCGCCGCGCTCGGAGATCGCGCGCCTGCGCGAGACCCACGTATCGGTGTAGCGGACTTCGGCGCTGGCGAGCGCGCGAGCACGGCCGTGGGTTCCAGGTAGAAATCATACTGATCCTGACAGGCGCGCAGGAAACTGCGTCCGCTGTGCCCCGCGCTGCGCAATACCGCACGGTGCGTCAACCACACCACCGCCGCGGTACACGCGAAGAACATCCGATGACACGCGACGAGTACCCGATGACACGCGAGGTACCGGGAGCGAATAACCGATGCGCCGGGCGCGTCACAGCCCGCCATCGAGCGGCGCGTCCGGCTCGCAGCGTGACTAAC
Source organism: uncultured Gammaproteobacteria bacterium (assembly GCA_963782865.1). Lineage (GTDB taxonomy): Bacteria > Pseudomonadota > Gammaproteobacteria > Steroidobacterales > Steroidobacteraceae > Bog-1198. The sequence continues at coordinate 73,019 of CAWALS010000014.1, forward strand.
AACTGCGACTCGAATCCGACATGGGCAAGCTCGTCGGCAACGATGGTTCGGCAGAGCACTTGCAAACGCTCGCAATCCGTAACCGCTTCTAGCGCGCGATAATATACGTTGCCAATCAGCTCGGCACAGATGAGCACGCATAGATGGAGCTCCAGTCCGGCGAGTCGCCGCACGAGACGAAAAATCTGATCCGTCCAGTCGCTTCTTTTCAGCGGCATCCGGTGATGCTGCATGAAAGCCTGCAGGAGCCCGGCATGACGCCGCTCCTCGCGCAGCAGCAATTCAATTATCCTGAGCAAGTGAGGTATCTGCTTTTGCCGCGCGAAACGTTCCGCCGCCCGCAGCAGTGTCCGCCCTTCAGACCGCTCGCCGAGCTGAAACGTTGCGATGGAGCTTGCAATGAGCTGCCGCTCATCGGGCCTCAGAACATCGGCAACGCCGCGCCCGACACGGCGCCGATGCAAGGCGTGATGTTCGAAATGATTCAGCCAGATCTCGAGTTCTCCGGCGCCCATGCCGCCATCCTCCTGATTGCATTACACCGAGTGTGCGAGCTCAATCGGGCGGCCCTGTGGAGCAATTCGGGCGGATTGTGGCGGCGGCTGGACTCTTTCGCCTCGGGTTACCTGCTCGCCGGCCGCGTAGATCCGTGGCGGATGCAGCCGCATTGGCCTCTCCCGCGGCGACCTCGTTGCGACGGCGATGCTAGAATTGCACGCATATGTCATCCGGCACCGTTTCCGCACCGCATACCAAGCCTCATAAGGACGGGCGCGAAGTGGAATGGCAGCTCGTCTGTACCGACCTTGGTTCCGTTCGGCGCTGGCTGAGCGACCACGGTACAATCGACGGGTTGGTTCTCGAGCCGCGCTCCACGCAGCAGATCTTCGACACGTACTTGGACACGGATGACTGGCGAATACATCGCGCGGGCTTCGCTCTGCGTGTCCGCTCCGGCTCTGGAACAACCGAAGCCACGCTCAAGTCGCTTCATTCAGCCAGCACCGAGGTCGCAGACCGCCGGGAATTGACTGAAACGCTAAATGGTTCCGACCAGGAAGCGATCCGAGCATCAACTGGGCCGGTTGGAACACGGGTATGCGCCGTGAGCGGAGCGCGCACTTTATTGCCGCTATTCGAATTGCGCACCTCGAGGCAGAGATTTGCGATCCGAAAGACTGACGAGTCACGGCAACTCGGCGAAATCGCCCTCGATGAAACCGTGATATCTCGGCCGCACGGTGCACCCCAGGCAAACATGCTGCGGGTCGAGGTGGAAGCCCTGACGCAATCACACGCGCCTCTGCGATCGCTGGTGAAGACCCTTCGCAGCAACTGTGCGCTCGAGGCGGCGTCCGATAGCAAGTACTCGCTCGGACTCAAATCGGTAGGATTGTCGCCGCCCGCGCCCGAATTCGCCGCAACGAGCGTAGACGCTTCCATGACTATGCTCGAGGTCGCCCTGGCGAACCTGAGGCGCTACTTGGCTGCCTGGCAGCTGCGCGAGCCCGGTGCCAGATTGGGAGACGATCCTGAAGAATTGCATGAATTGCGGGTCGCCGGCCGCAGGCTCAATGCCATACTGCGCCAGTTTCAATCGTTTCTGCCGCCGGCATATTCAAGGATCCGCGCGACGCTAAAGACCGTGTTGAGTGCCTTAGGCGCCGCCCGTGATCTCGACGTCGCCTTGGGCGAGTTGCAAACCTTCAGTCGCAAATTGCCGAAATCGGATCGCAGCGGCGTAGCGCCCTTGATGGAATACTTATTGGCGGAGCGCGGCCGGGCCCGTGCGCAAATGTTGAGCGTTCTCGACTCGATTTGGGTGCGGAAGCATTTTCAGGAATTATTTTCGCTGACCGCGCCTGGCGCTGCATCGCAAGCCTCAGCGGCAGGGCTGGCGCTGCAAGCTTCGCCCAAATTACTACGCAGCCGTTTCCGCAAGTTGCGCAAGCGTGCGGATCGGCTCGGATCGGACTCTTCCACCGCGGAGTATCACGAGGTTCGCGGACAAGTAAAGAAGTTGCGCTACGCGCTGGAAGCAGTGGCTCCCCTCTACGGAAAGCCCGCCGTTGAGGTGGTGCGAGCGTTGCGCCGCTGGCAGGAAAATCTTGGGCTTCAACAGGACGCTGCGGTAGCGATGCGGCGCTTGAACGCTCTGGCCATGGCGAATCCTGAGGGTATTCCGGCGGAGACCTTGTTTTTGATGGGTCGCCTTGCAGAACGCCACTTCGGCGCAGCCAAGCAAGCTCGCAAACGCTGCGCCGCCGGTTATCGAAAGGTGCGAAAAAAATGGAAGCAGCTGCGGACGAAATTTGAAAAGTCGACTGCAAATGAGACGCCGACGGCGGCGCTATGAAGCCATGGAGTTGTTGATCATCCGACATGCGATTGCATTCGCGCGCGACCGCCAACTTTGGGCCGACGATGCCGCAAGGCCCCTTTCGCCCTTGGGCGTCAGGCGGTCGCGGAAAGCGGCGTCTGGAATCAAGGAACTCTGCAAGGTGCCGGATCGCCTTCTCACCAGCCCCTTGCTTCGTGCCAGACAGACCGCAAAGATTCTGACGGAGGTCGCCGGCTGGCCGCGGGCCGAGGTAGCGCCCGAGCTCAAGCCTGGGGAGGCCGCCGCAGCGGTGCTCACTGTGTTAGGCAAGGATCAAAGCAAGCGGATTGCCATCGTCGGTCATCAACCGGATCTTTCGGCGCTGCTCACGGCTTGCCTTCTAAAGGATGGCAACTCCTTGCCGATCGAAATGAAGAAAAATGCCGTCGCATGCCTGTCGTTTGATGGCAGGGCTCGAGTCGGCAGTGCAGTGCTCAAGTGGCTTGCAACACCGCGCATGCTGCGCGGTTTTCGAAACCGCTGAGGTAGCGCTCAAGCAACCGGCCTGATCTCCAAGGAGCAGAACTTTGGCGGAATTCCTGGATCAGTCGATGCCAGTCGCAGCGGTTCCCGCCGCCGCCGTCTTGGGATTGGGCGCGAGCGGCAAACAAGTCGGCGCGATGAAAATAATCGCAGTCACCAACATCAAAGGGGGGGTCGGCAAGACCACGACGGCTGTCAATCTTTCGTACCTGTGTGCGGCAAGCAGCGGCCCGACGCTGCTCTGGGACTTGGATCCTCAGGGTGCCGCGACCTACACCTTGAGAGGCGATCCCTTGGAACGCGCGAGCCCCAAGAAACTACTGAACGGCAAGCGTCACCTGCCTGAACTGATCCTTTCGACCGGATATACGGACCTCGACCTCCTGCCGGCGGATTTTTCGTATAGAAATTTTGACCTGCACCTCGCTGAGCGAAAGAATCCCACCGAGCGACTTCTTAAAATGAGCCGATCGTTGCGAGATGTCTATGCAGTATTATTCCTCGATTGCGCGCCCGGCATCTCACTCTTGTCAGAAAACGTGCTGCACGCGGCAGACGCGATCATCGTGCCGCTGCTACCGACGCCGCTGTCGGTCCGCATGCTGGTGCAATTGCAGGCCTTCATTGCCAGCAAAGGCTGGACGGACTTGAAACTCCTGCCGTTTTTCTCGATGGTCGATCGCCGTAAGGCGCTGCACCAGGACATCATCGCCAAGACTCGCGAACAGTACCCGATGCTGCTCGTCACCGAAGTGCCGTATTCCAGTGAGATCGAACGCATGAGCCTGCGCCGGGCGCCATTACCGGCCTTTGCCCCGGCAAGTGCTGCAGCGCAAATCTATTCGGCGCTGTGGGCAGAGTTGACCAAGGCTCTCGGTCTGGCCGGGGATTCTTCACCCGCTGTCCGCGCGCTCCCCGCATCGCGCGCCTCGGATCCAATGGCACAAGATAGTTGATCTTTAGCGCAACTGCTGTAGTCTACTAGTTGATGTTTACGTCAACTACACTCAAAGAGCTGCTGGACTCGCTAACGCTGGCCGCCCGTAACGGGGGGCTCAACGATGCAGCTTGGGCATCAGCGGCGGGTTTCAGCAAAGAAACTCTCTCGCGTTTGCGTCGCCGCAGTTCCTGCGATTTGTCCACGCTAATCGCGCTCGCCGACGCCGCGGGCGCCAGCTTGTCCGTCACGCTCGCCGCCCAACCCCTGACCACCTCCGACGGCCATTTTCCCCGCGAGTTATCGCGCGGCTACGAACGGCGACTGCTGACGCTCTGTGCTTCCCGGAAGAGCGACCCGGCCGCGTGGGCTGCCGCCGGCCCGGCTTTCTTTATGGCCGGCCTCGCCGTAATGCTTGCCAGCAATGCCGACGCGGATCGCCGCGGCCTGCTCGCGCTCGCCGAAGTCTTGCACCCCGGCGCCACCGAAGTCCCCGTATTCGCCCGCTGGCTGAAGCGCAGTCCCCTCCGTCCCTCGCGCTTCTTACCTATGCTGGCAATGGAGGCCACGCATGCGGCCTAGCAGCGCGACGCGGCCGGAATATCTCGCCGCATTCACAGAACTCGTCCAGCGCATCGCCGCGCCGCTCAGCACATTGCCGAGGCAAAGCTTGCCGATAAAAATGTATGTGGCTGGTGGGGCAGCCATGCATTTTTATACCGGCGAGCGTGTGTCCAACGACATCGATGCGGTGTTTTCCAAACGCATCGCATTACCCAGTGACCTGGAAGTCACCTACCGGGATCCCGATGGAGCCCCTCGACTGCTCTATTTCGATCGCCAATACAACGACAGTTTCGCGCTCATGCATCAGGATGCTCACGAAGACTCGGTCCCACTAACGCTCAAGCGCATCGATGCCTCAATCCTCGACGTCCGACTGCTCTCTTCGCTCGACCTCGCGGTCAGCAAAATCAGTCGCTTCTCCAGCCAAGACCGCGACGACATCATCACCCTCGCCAAGCACGGTTTGATCAGGTCCGCAGCACTGCGCCGTCGTTCCGAACAGGCTATGGAAAATTACGTCGGCAATCTCGATGCGCTCGAAGGCGCAATCAATCTTGCCTGCCGCATCGTGCAAGATGCCGAGCAACGTAATTCTCGGTGAGCAAAGCGCTCTGCCGCGGAGGGGTTCCCTGGCCGGCGTGGCGCTGATGGGCACCGGCGTTCAGGCCGCTACGGTGGCATTTTTTACTTGTGTTCCGCGTGGTCGCGACTCAGTCGTTTGCTACCATATGCTCAGCGCTAAGCCGTTGCAGCCTCCCACCCATTTCGTCCGCGCGCCGCACATCTCATGCTTATGAAACCCCTCCACTCCGTCTTGCAGCCCTACTCGGCAGTCGTTCTGGGCTCGACGGGGAATGTGGGACGGCGGATCGTGAATCTGCTGGCGGCCAGCCCCGCGGTGAGGCAGGTGGTGGTGGTGAACCGCCGGCAGATCGATGAGTTCCGGGGCATGCCCAAGGTGCGTGAGGTCGTGGTGCCGAACATGGACAAGCTGGCCGAGGCGGTGGAGTCCGCGGCTCGAGAAGCCGGCGCCACGGTGGGCCTCTGCGCCATTGGCGTCGGCAAGGGCAGCCAAAAGATGCCCGAGGCAGAGCTGCGCAGGATCGAGGTGCAGTACTCCGAGCACTTCGCCAAGGGCTGCAAGGCGGGCGGCGTTCTTTCCTTGGGACTCATGACCGCCGCCGGCTCCGACATCAAATCCTCCGTCAGGTATGTACGCATCATCGGCGAGAAGGAGAAGGCGGTAAGCGGCGTCGGTATCCCGGCCTTGAGCATCTACAAGCCCAGCGTGATCCTGGGCAATTCCAACACACCGTCCTACCTGCGCTACGTGTTCCCGGCCGTGCAGTGGCTCCTGCCGTCGCGCTACCACGCCATCCACAAGAACGAGCTGGCCCGCGCCATCTTCGAAGGCACGCAGAAGGCGCTCGCCGAGCTGCAGCAGAAGCGCCCCCAAGACGGCGCGTCCCTAAAGCCTGAGGTCAAGTCCTACGAGTACATCGACATGAAGCCGTTCTTCAACAAGGATGACCTCAACGACTGAGTGGGCGGGCGCCCACCTAGTTTTATCGCTGCCGTCTCGCCACGTCGGAGTCAGCCTCCGCGTTATCTTCACGCCTCACGCCGGGCTCGATAGGGCCATGGCGATCGCCCGCCCGTTGAAGATCAAGGCACCGATGAGCGAGGCCGCCGCGGCAGCCAGGGCACCGTAGGTGGTCACGCCCAGCGCGCAGATCAGCACGACCGCCACGGCGCCGGATCCGACGGCGACGCCGATCCGCCGTGCATCCCACTCCACTACCGCGTGCCGCACCGCTGGACGACCGACGCCATTTGCCCACTGCACCCCCAGAAGCAGCGCATACACCGCCAACTGCGAATCGTACGGCTTGCCGTAGAGCGCCAGGGTTGCCGGCGCCAAGACCAACAGCGGCACGACGAACGCCGAGCTGTAGAGCAACGCCGCCGCGAGCTGCCGCAGCAGCAGGCGCCGCGGCGCTTGGACCGGTTGCGTCGTCGCCATCAATGTTTCGCGGCCGCCTGTCAGGTTCAATGCCGGCAGAAACATGCCGACGATCAGCGCCGTGCGCGCGGCCACGGCATATTGCGCCATCTGTATGGGCGCCGCCCAGACGGCCAGGATGCACAGGGGTCCCCACAGCAGCAACGCGCGCGCGAGGCCGATCAATTCTCGCGAGTCCACCCCTTGCAGTTCTGCACGGCAAATCGGCAGCGAGTAGCCCTCGCCGCGCGCGACCGGAAAGGCGCGCCAGGCGAGCGCCACGGCTACTCCCACGGAAACCAGGCTGCCCAGCAGGAACGCCCAGGAGTAAAGCGCGAGCGACGCGTCCGAAGGTGCGAGCAGCACCGCAAGAAGGATGGAGAGGTTCACGGCATAGGCGGCCACGACGATGCCGAGGGTGCGATTGGCTGCACGCAGCGCCTCGCCCAACAGACTCGACAGGCTGACGCACGGGACGGCGAGCACGAAGGGCAGGTAGGTCTGCAATATGGTTTGCAGCTGCGGGGCCTGGATATCCAGGTCGGCCATTACGACCAAGAGAACGGCACACAGGAGGCTGGAGCGCAGCAGCATCCGCCGCGCGACCTGCATCAGTAGTACGCCATTGGGAATACCGGTGGTTATGGCGCGCCGGCCGATGATGTGTTGCGCCATGTGGATTTCGTACTTGCCCCGTAGGAGCGTGCTTAAGCCTAAGGCGATCACGAATCCGCGAAAGTAAACTCCCGCCTCCTCCGGTGTCAGAGCGCGTATCACCGCCCAAGTCGCCAGGATCTGCAGCGCCGCGCCGAGAAGACGCAGCAACAGCTCGCCGATCCACGAATGCGCGCCGCTGGTGGAGTACTCGCTTCCAGCAGTAGCCGTGTCCGCCATGCCAACTCCCCTGTTGCCAGCTGAACGATACACCCATGCGGGCGCTAGTTTGAAGCAGTCGCGGTGTGCTCCCGCAGTCCTCCGCCCAAAGCCTTGTATAGCGTCACAAGATTTTGCAGGCGCAGCAGCCGCACGGTTTGCAACTGCTGCTGGGCGTTATAGAGCGAGACTTGCGCAACCAGCGCGCTCAGGTAGCTGTCGACTCCGCCGCGGTAGCGCATGTCGGCCAGCCGATAGGCTGCGGCCGAGGCCGTCACGAGAGCTTGCTGAGCCGCCAGCTGCTCATCGAGTGTGCCGCGGGCGACGAGCGCATCGGCGACCTCACGGAAGGCGGTTTGAATCGCCTTTTCGTACTGCGCAACCGCCGTATCGCGAGCGAGCTTGGTCGCCTGGAGGTTGGCGACGTTGGCGCCGCCCGCGAAGATCGGCACACTGATCTGTGGGGAGAAGGTCCAGGCACGCGAACCGCCCTTGAACAAGCCTGACAGCTGCGTGCTTTCGGTGCCGAAATTGCCGGTGAGCGAGATGGCGGGCAGGAACGCCGCACGCGCCGCGCCGATCTCTGCGTTGGCGGCCATGAGCTGATGCTCGGCGGCGAGTACATCGGGCCGGCGCACCAGCACGTCTGAGGGAATGCCCTCCTCGAGTTCGGCGACCATGGTTCCGCGGTCCAGGCCGCCGGAAAAATCGATACCGTCCGGAATCGGCGCGCCGAGCAAGAGCTGCAGCGCATCTCGGTCCAACGCCAGCTGCCGGTTGTACTGAGCAAGGTTGGCGCGTGCGGTGTCGACCGTGGTCTCGGCCTGGCGCAGCGCGAGCTCCGTGGTCGTGCCGCCGTTGAACATCTTCTGCGTCAGCGCGTAAGAGTCTTCCTGGCTCTTCAACGTGTCCCGGGTGATGTCGAGCAGGGTCTGATCGGTGCGCACCGTGAGATAGGCGGTGGCGACTTCCGCCACTAGGGTGAGCTGCACACTGCGTCTCGTTTCGCCTGAGCTGAAGTACTGCTGCAGCGCTGCATGGCTCAAGCTGCGGAGGCGGCCGAAAAAATCCAGCTCGTAATTCGTGAAGCCGATTCCAACGTCATAGGTGTGCAGGGTAATCCCGTTGGCCGGCAGGGACCCGGCTCCGCTGGCAGCGCCGCTGGGAAATTCAGCCGCCAATACACCGAGGGGAATGTGCTGCACTTGCTCGACGGCGCTCGCATCGACGGTCGGAAACAGGTCGGCGCGCTGGATGCGGTATTGCGCCTGAGCGCTTTGCACATTCAGAGCCGCCACCCGCAGGTCGCGATTATTGGTGAGCGCGAGAGCGATCAGCTGCTGCAGCTGCGGATCGGGAAAGAACTCGCGCCAGCCGATGTCGGCGGCCTTTTCATCCGCCGTGCCGCCTGGCAACGCCGGCACCGGCGCGGGCGGGCGATGATAATGCGGCTCCAAGGTACAGGCGCCGAGGAGTGTGGCCGCCGCCGCGGCGAGGAAACCGGCGCTTTTGCAAGTCATCCTGGGCTCTCCGGCGCCGGCGGCGCGGACTGCGCCGGCAGCGCGGGTTCCTCGCGCTTTTGGCGATCGCCGAACAGCGAGCGGACGCTTACGAAGAATACCGGCACGAGGAACACGGCGAGCACCGTGGCCGTCACCATGCCGCCGATCACGCCGGTACCGATGGCGATGCGCCCGCCGGCGCCCGCCCCGGTCGCGATCGCCAGCGGCAGCACGCCTAAGATGAAGGCCATCGAAGTCATGAGGATCGGCCGCAGGCGCTGGCGGGCCGCCGCGACTGTCGCCTCGATCAGATGCATGCCGCGCGCGTGATTTTCCAACGCGAACTCCACGATCAGGATCGCGTTCTTGGCCGACAGTCCCACCGTGGTAAGCAGACCCACCTGGAAGAAGACGTCGTTACCGAGTCCGCGCCAGAGTGTGGCGCTGATGGTGCCGATGATGCCGAGCGGCACCACCAACATCACCGAGAAAGGTATCGACCAGCTCTCGTACAGCGCCGCCAGACAAAGAAACACGACGGTGAGCGAGATGGCGTACAACGCCGGCGCCTGCGAGCCCGAGCGTTTCTCCTCGTAGGAAAGGCCGGTCCACTCGTAGCTCACGCCCTTGGGCAGCTTTGTCACCGCCGCCTCCATCGCCGCGAGCGCTTCCCCGGTGCTCCTGCCGGGTGCAGGGGCGCCCAGAAATTCCAGCGCCGGTGTGCCGTTATAGCGCTCCAACTTGGGCGAGCCCTCGATCCAGTGCGCCGAGGCGAAAGTCGCGAAGGACACCATTTGACCCGCGCCATTGCGCACATACCAGAGGCCCAAGTCCTGCGGCAGCATGCGCGAATCAGCATCTCCTTGCAGAAACACCCGCTTGACGCGGTTGCGGTCGACGAACTGGTTGACGAAAGCCGAGCCCCAGCCGGCGCCGAGGGCGTCGTTGATGTTGCCGATCGACAGGCCGAGCGCGCTCGCCTTTTCCCAGTCGATGTCGAGTTTGTACTGCGGCTCATCCTCGAGGCCGTTCGGGCGTATCATGCCGATCGCCGGGTTCTTGCTCGCAATTCCCATTAGCTGACCGCGCGCCTGCATCAGCGCCGCATGGCCGATGTTGCCGCGGTCCTCCAGCTCGAAGTCGAATCCCGTGGCATTCCCGAGCTCGAGCGCGGCCGGGGGTGCGAAGGCGACCACGAACGCTCCCCGGATCTGGTGGAAGTGTTGGTTGGCGCGCCCTGCCAGGGCAAACACGGAGTTCTGTTTCCCCGGGCGCTGCGACCAGTCTTTCAGGCGCACGAATACGAGACCGGCGTTCTGCCCGTGGCCGCCGAAGCTGAAGCCGTTGACGGTGAACACGCCGCTCACGAGATCTTTCTCGTCGTTGAGAAAGTAGTCGCGCGCCTCATTGAGCGCGCGCTGCGTGAGCTCACTCGCGGCTCCCGGCGGCGCCACGACCTGGACGAACAAAATGCCCTGATCCTCATCCGGCAGGAAGGATCTCGGCACGCGCACGAACAACAGCCCCATTGCAACCACGATGATCGCATACACCAAGAAGTAGCGCCGGGTACGACCCGTGACGTGAGTGACCCCGCGCTCGTAGCCGCGATTCATCCGGTTGAAGCCGCGATTGAACCAGCCGAAGAACCCGCGCTCGCGCTCGTGAGCCTCGGCGACCCGCCGCTTGAGGAGCGTCGCGCACAGTGACGGCGTGAAGATCAGCGCCACCATCACCGACAGCGTCATGGCCGAAACGATGGTAATGGAGAACTGACGGTAGATGACCCCCGTCGAGCCGCCGAAGAAGGCCATGGGCAGGAACACTGCCGATAATACCAGGGCGATGCCGACCAGGGCGCCCGTGATCTCGCTCATCGAGCGTCGCGTCGCCTCCCTCGGTGAGAGCTTCTCCTCCTCCATCACGCGCTCGACGTTCTCCACGACGACGATCGCATCGTCCACCAACAGGCCGATGGCGAGCACCATGCCGAACATGGTCAGCGTGTTGATCGAGAATCCCGCGGCAGCGAGCACGCCGAAGGTGCCCAAGAGCACCACGGGGACGGCAATGGTTGGGATCAGCGTGGCCCGGAAGTTCTGCAGGAACAAGTACATCACCAGAAACACCAGCACGATCGCCTCGAACAGCGTCTTCACGACCTCGTCGATGGAGACGCGCACGAAGGGCGTGGTGTCATAGGGATAAACGAGCGTGAGGCCGCGCGGGAAGAACGGCGCCAGCTTGTCCATGGTGGCGCGCACGGCTTTGGCGGTGTCCAAAGCGTTCGCGCCGGGAGCGAGCTTCACCGCCAAGCCCGCGGCCGGCTTGCCGTTGTACTCGGTGTGGATCGAATAGTTCTCGGCGCCGAGGCCGATGCGCGCGACGTCGCGGAGCCGCACCTGCGCGCCGTCGGTGTTCACTTTGAGCAGCACGCGGCCGAACGCCTCGGCACTGGTGAGGCGTTCGGGACCGATGATGGTGGCGTGCAGGCGCTGTCCCTTCACGGAGGGCAGCCCCCCGAGCTCTCCGGCGGGAACCTGCAGGTTCTGCACCTGCAGCGCGTTATTCACGTCCGTCGGTGTCAGGCCATAGTTATTGAGCTTCACCGGATCCAGCCAGATGCGCATCGCATACTGCGTGCCGAATAGCTGATAGTCGCCGACCCCGGGAGTGCGGCTAACCGGATCCTGTACGTAGGAGGCAATGTAGTCGCTCACGTCCTCGCTGTTCATCGAACCATCGCTCGAGTAAAAGCCGATGACGAGCAGGAAATTGCGGGTGGCTTTGGCGACGCGCAGCCCCTCCTGCTGCACTTCGACCGGCAGGAGCGGGGTGGCGAGCTGCAGCTTGTTCTGCACTTGCACCTGGGCAATGTCCGGATTGGTGCCCTGCTCGAAGTAGAGCGTGATGGTCATGCTCCCGTCGGCATCGCTTTCGGAGCCGAAATAGAGCAGGTGATCGATGCCGCTCATCTGCTGCTCGATGACCTGCGTGACGGCGCTTTGCACGGTGTCGGCCGAGGCGCCCGGATAGGTCACCTGAATCGAGATGGCAGGCGGAGCGATGCTCGGGTACTGCGCGATGGGCAGCGTCGTGACGGCGAGTACCCCCATCAACATGATGACGATGGCGAGTACCCAGGCAAAAACCGGGCGATCGATGAAGAAATTGACCATCGCCTGCGCCTACTTTGTTGCGCCTAAAGCGGCCGCGGCTCGCGGCAGGGCCGTCTTCTCATTCGCCGGCCGATACTCCTCGGGAACTACCTTGGCGCCGGGCTTTGCGAACTGGATCCCCTCGACGATGACACGGTCTCCGGGTTTGAGCCCCGAAGTCACCAACCATTGATCGCCGATCGCGCGATCGGTCTCGAGGGTTCGCAGCTCGACGGTATTGTCCGGACCCACCAGCAGTGCATTGGGTGCGCCCTTCTGATCGTGGCTGATGCCCTGCTGCGGGGCCAGCACGGCCCCCTGACGCACGCCCTCCTGAATCTCTTCGCGCACGAACATCCCGGGCAGCAGCACACGCTCGGGATTCGGCACCAGCGCACGCAGCGTGATCGAGCCCGTGCCCTGATCGACGGTCACCTCGGAAAACTGCAGGGTGCCGGGGCGGGCGTAGGCACTGCCATCTTCCAACCGCACGCGCACCTGCGCCTGCCCCGCTTCGTTTTGCTTGAGCAGTCCCGCGGCGGCTTCCCTCTGCAGGCGCAGCACGGTGGTGGTGGGCTGGGTCACATCCACGTACACCGGGTCGAGTTGTTGGACGGTGGCAAGCGCGGTGGCTTGATTGGCGGTGACCAGCGCTCCTTCCGTGACCAACGAGCGGCCAATGCGGCCCGTGATCGGAGACAGCACTCGGGTGTAGATCAGATTGATGCGTGCCGTTTCCACAGCCGCTTGTGCCTGCAGGTGTGAGGCCACGGCATTGTCGTAATCTTGCTTGCTGACCGCATTCGCTTCGGCCAGCGGTTTGTAGCGTTCCGCGAGCGCCCGGGCGGAAGCATCCGCCGCGACGGCGCCGTCGTAACTCGCCTGGTAGGGCGCTGGGTCGATCTGATAGAGCTGCTGCCCTGCCTTGACGTCACCGCCCTCGACGAACAGCCGCTTCAGAATGATGCCGTTGACCTGCGGTCGCACGTCGGCGGTACGGTAGCCTGACACGCGTCCGGGAAGTTCGGTGGTGATCGGCACCGCCTGCGCTTGCACAGTGACGACCGAGACCTTCGGCGGCGGCGGGGTTGGCGGCGGAGCCTTATGCCCACAGCCGGCGAGCAGCACCATGCTGAAGGTGGCGACGCGCACGGCGACCCCTGCGGCGCGGCGACCGCGTATCACAGCGAGGAACACATGGAATCCTTCAAGAATCCTTCGATTCACTTCTTGCGGTTAGGGTACCTGCTCTGTGCGGTCTCGGCTCGTGATTTTCTTCAGAAATGACCGCTGCGATGTCACCCGGAAGCCTACTCGCGTGTCGGAAAGTTCTGACACCGATCCCACTCTTCCATCAATCATGAAGCGGGCTACCCGCCTTTCTTGGGTCCGCCGGCGGCGCGAGCGGCTACACGGCTATTGAACCTCGCGTGCCGCCGCGCGCGCGGCAACGATGTTGTGCGCCTGCGCGCGCTCAAAATACCTGCCGAGCAGATAGGCAATCGGAAACCAGACGGCCGAGATCATGACTCCGAACACCGCAAGTCCTGCTACGCCATAGGGCAGCACGGCCGCGCTCAGCCAAGCGGCGGTGAGATCGCCGAAGCGGTAAACCACCGTGTCGATGACATTTTTGGCCTTGTATTTGGCCTGCTGGTCCACCGCCGTGAACAGCATGTCGCGACTCGGCTTGGCGATGGCATATTCGGCAAAGCGGCGCACCACCTGGATCGAGGCCAGCACGATGAGCACCGGCGAAAAGATCACGGCCAGGAACGCCGCGACCATGATGACCGGATTGAGCATTAGGCCCGTCGTCACACCGAAGCGCCGGATAAAGCGGCCGGTCCCGAACAGTTGGATCAATACCGCGATGGAATTGGTGGCCAGGTCGATACTTGCGTAAGCCTGTGTGCGGGCGACTCGCGACACGAAATTCTTGCTGATCAGATCGCCGAGCTGAAAGTAGATCACGGTAGAGATCCAGGTCATCAACAGCAGGAACAGCGCGATCAGCAAGAGATAGCGCGACCTGAACAGCAGCATGAAGCCATCAAACGGATTGCCGCCGAGGCTGTGATCGAGCGAGGTCTTCTGCGCGTCCGAAGTCGAAACAACGAGTCTGCGCTTTTCTCTCTCCATCAGACGCACCAGGAACCCGGTGGTTGCAAAGCCGGCTGCCGAAATCAGCAGCAGATTGTTGGTACCGAGCGCGCGGACGAACAGCACTGTGAATGCCGGGGCACAGATGGTGCCGACGGTGCCGCCCGCGGCGATAAAGCCAAACAGCCGTTTCGCCTGATCGCTGGAAAAAATGTCGGCCATCAGGCTCCAAAATACCGAGATCGTCAGAAGATTGAAGGTCGAGACCCAGACGTAGAACGCGGCTGCGATCCAGCGGTCGTTGGTGGCGGCGCGAAATAGCGAATAAAAGACGAGCAGCGTGATGGCGATAAAGCCGTAGACCCACGGGAGGAAACTCGCGAGGCGGATGCGTGAGGCAAGGCCGGCGAATATCGGCGCGACGATGAGACTCAAGAAAAAGGTGCCGGTAAAAAGTTCCTGCAGATGTGCAACGCCATAAATCGTGCCCATCGTGTCGCGCAAGGGGCGCAGGATGAAATAACTGGTCATGAGAAGGAAAAAATAAATGAATGCGGTGAGCGCAACCTTGATCTCGTGATGCTCCACACCGGCGACTCGCCGCAGCATCCGCGAAGATCCGCTTCGAATCAGATCGGTCATCGCAACTCTCCTGAGCGTCATAGCTTTAGTGGCGCGGCGCAGCGCCTCGTGCCGCCAGTCAATGGCACTCGTGACTTCTTTAGCCGAGGGACGCTACATACTCCGCCATGCGCGCGCGCTCTTTGACATCCGGCAGCCGCCCGCGCCCTGCGGCGAGATTGTCGATCATGTGCTCAGCCTTGTCGGTGCCCGGTATTACAGCAGTCACGGCGGGATGGGAGAGGATGAACTTGAGAAAGAACTGGCCCCAGCTTGCGCACTCGAAATCGGCCGCCCAATCGGGCAGCTTACTGCCCAAGGCCTTGCGAAATAGCTTGCCGCGTCCGAACGGTAGTGCCACCAACACCGCTGCGCCCACGTCTGCGGCTGTGGGCAACAGCCGCTCCTCCGCGTCGCGGTTGTCGATCGCGTAGTCGATCTCCAAGAAATCGGGCTTGCCGCGTTTGAGGATCGCCTCGGCGGCGGCATACGCGCCCTTGTAGGTGGTCGTGATGCCCGTGTAGCGGCACAGACCCTGGGCTTTCAGCGCGTTCAGGCCGGCCATGTCCTGGCCCGGGTCGTGCACGTTGTGAAGCTGCAGCGCGTCCACTTTGTTGGTCTTGAGCCGCTGCAGAGACTCCCGTGCTTCCGCAGCTTCTCCCCCGGTCCGGTATTCTTCAAGTTTAGTGGCTATGAATACGCGCGGACGCAATCCCGTGTCGCCGAGGATGCCGCCGATGACGTTTTCGGCGTTGCCGTAGGAGGGTGCGGTATCGACAATGGTGCCGCCACCGGCCACTAGCGCACGGATGACCTCGGTCTGCCCGCTCCGCTCCTGCGGACTCGCTCCCACATTGAATACGCCGGCCGTGCCGACGCCGACCACTGGCAGGGTTTCGCCGTGGCCGTGCGGAATCGGACGAACCCGCATGGGCTTTTGCGCGTCTGCCGCGGTTAAATTCGGTATCAATAGGCTCGCGCTCAAACCGCCGCACATGATCACAGCGTCACGACGCGTAAGGAGCTGATCGCCGCACTTCATGGGCACCTCCCGCTGCAGCACACGATCGCAGCATACCAAGGCCTGCCAGCAAAAAATCGGCTTGAATAAATTCAAGAACTTGCCGCGTCTCGCGCGAGGTTGCAGGGAATCCAGCTCCGATGCAAACTTGCTCGGCCGTGGGCCCTGATTTTTCCCGGTCAGTGAGTTGTAAACTCTCGGGAGACCGACATGCCTCAGTCGAAATCCGCCGCGACAGGTTCGCTGATCCTGATCGCCCTGCTCGTCGGCGCGGCTGCAGCCGTCTTCGCATGCACCGCAGGATGGCTCTCGCCTGCACGCCTCACCCCAAACAAGATGGTGGACGCCTTTACGCCGCCGAGCGGGCCGCCACTCGGGCATCGGCGCAATCACTCGAAGGGCATCTGCTTCTCCGGCGTATTCGAGTCGAACGGCGCGGGCACAGAACTGTCTTCCGCGCAGGTATTCGCTCGCGGTGAGTATCCCGCGCTTGGGCGCTTAAACCTCGCGACCCAAAACCCGAACGCCTCAGACGCCTCATTGCGCGTACGGGGCATGGGACTTCAGATCTCCGCGCCAAACGGTGAGCGGTGGCGCAGCGCGATGATCAACGCCCCCGTGTTTACCGTGTCAACGCCGCAAGCCCGAGTACGCGTACGGCCCGGGCCCCTTTTGGATCACCTGGAAGCACCGCCGTCTGATTGCCGCTTAGCCCGGACGTCAACGCGACACGGACTACCACTTCACTCCATGAGGCGGTTTGGCCGAAAGAAATCGATAGGCTTGTCGGTTGCTTTCGTCACCGCCAGGTCGGCGAGAATCTCTCCGAAAATACTCGCAAATTTAAATCCGTGACCCGAGCACGGCGAGGCAAGAACGATCTGGGAAGCGCTTGGGTGTAAGCCCAGTACAAAATGCTCGTCGGTACTGCGGGTGTAGATGCACACATGTGTCTGCCGGACACGGCCCGCAGCGGCCGGGACGAACCGAGCCATCATGCGCTTGAGGTGCGCCTTCTCTTCGTCCGATACCTCGGCCCGGGTCTCATCAGCAGTCGTCAATTCGCCGCCGGATAGGTGCGATGCGGCCTTGACGCCGCTGCCTCGAAAGTCGGGAAAGCCGTAGATGAGATCGTCCGGAGTGTCGAAGAAGAACACGGGCATGGACTGAGGCTGCACCGATTGCCGTATCAGGGGTTCGAACCACATCAGCGGTTGACGAGTCAGTCTCATATTGCTTCCAAGCTCAGGAACGAGTTCCTGAATCCACGGACCGACAGCGAGCACCGCGGAACCCGCTTCTATTGTCTCTCCGGACTCGAGGTGAACTTCAACGTGGTCACCGACTGGGAGCACGCGCGCAACTCGCGTGCCCAACGCGACGGTCGCTCCGAGTTCGCTCGCTGACTTTACGAACAAATTGATGGCCTTCTCGGGCTGCAAAATCCCGGCGTCCGGCTGGAAGACACAACGCCAACCGGACGGGATCGAAAATGCGGGGAAGCGTTCGTTCACCTGTCCGGGGAGGAGCTCCTCATGAGGAATACCGTGCTGTAGCGCGGAGCGCAATGATCCCTCTACAAGCGCCGAGCCTTCGATCCCCGCCTCAAGTATTCCGGTGACCGTCAGAATATGCTCGCCGGTGTGGCTCTCCAACCGCTCCCACGCGTCGTAGGCCAATCGCAAAAGAGGCACATAGACAGGGCCTTCGTAGTAGGCCATGCGTATTATCCGGCTCTCGCCATACGAGGACCCGAGATTATGTCCCGGTTCGAATCGGTCGATCCCGATGACCTTGAGACCGCGCTGCGCGAGCGCATGCAACGCGGCGCTGCCCATCGCGCCTAGGCCGACAACCACAACGTCATAGTTATGCATCAGAAAGTGGCACGGAGATCCATAGCGTAAGTCACCACCTGTTACCCCGGCGGATTACGGCCGCTAGCGGTGCACCCCAGAACATGGCTCAGACCTGCCGTCATTTTGGCATATCACGCGAATCCTTCTACCAGTGGAGCCGTGCATCCATTCGTTAATGAAGGACACAAATGATCGCGATGCCGAAGTCCGTCACTCGAAGGTAAACGTTTACTTGGCAATTGCGATGGCGCGAAGGGTGTCCCACGCCGCCGCGGCGGTGACCGGCAAGTGTTGTTCAAGCGCCTTGATCGCCCGGGCCATTGGTCGCGCGGCGCTTTGGGGGACAGCCGATGCGGCATCTTCAAGCGCACCGGGATAGCGTTCGACAAGCGTTTCGATCAGCGCCGCCGCTTGACGGAGATCCTTCTCTGGCTTGCTGCTTGTTTTGTTCCTCAGCTGTGAAACGATGAGCTTATGGACGGCATATCGTTCCGGCACCGGTACCCGCACCATGACGCTGCCGTGCGAACTGAGCACGGGAATTTCCTGAGACGCTGCCAAGAGGTAGGCCAGGTGCGGCAGACCTTGAGCATGCGCCTTCAATTCTGGGACGGACATCGTCGAATAATTGTCATCCCCTGAAGGTACGAGCAAGTCGACCTTGAAGTTCGACCCGCCACGCTCTTTGAAAGAGGTGCCGCGCTGGCGGCGATCGAGCGAGGGTATTTCAAAAAATTCGATGCCGGTTGTACGAAGCATGTCAAGAAATCCTGAAACGCCTGGCATTACCAAAGCTTCGCGACGAGCGATATCCACATCTTCAGTTGTCAATTGTGCGGCTCGCACGCCGAGCGCATTCAGCAAAGCGCCATAGGCGTGGGAACCGACCAAAAGCGCTCCAGCCCGAAATAGGCCACTGTTATGTAGGCTTGCCAAGGTGAAATAGGCCTTTCGATCGACGGTGGCGAATCCGGCTCGGCTGAGCAACCTCACTCTCGCTATTGTCGTGTTGGCGGTCGCAATCATCTCGCGCATCGCACTAATCCGCTGCTCGATCTCGGGACTGCCCACTTTTCCGACGTACATTTCCTGACGTCGATTCAGGGCAGCGGAATAACGATGGACCCAAAAACGCGTGCCGGTTTCATTGACACGTTCCGCCAGGGTGCCCGGTGTCCCCAGCAGGACTTCAGATTGCTCTGCAGCACTGCTCTCTAGTTCCGCAAAGAGCAGGGTGAGCGCTCGTTCGTGGGGTGTCGTCAAAAATGTCATATCCCACAATACTACAAGGTGTGGGATACGCACGCCAACTTTCGTATCCCACTAAATAAATTTGTGTGGGATACTATTCGCCCGTATCTCGAGGGTTGCCGTCTCGGCAGCACCAAAAGTGACACGGTGCAATTGGTCGCTAGCGCGTGCAATGTGGTGTATGATGTGTATACATATCCACATCGTACTCCACATTCATGAAGACCATTCAAATGACTATCGATGAGCGACTGCTGAAGCTTGTCGACAAGATGAGCCAGGCGCGCAAAACCACCCGCTCGGCGTTCATTCGCGACGCACTCGAGGCTAAGATCCGGCGCGAGCGAATTCGAGAGGAAGAAGTTCGTCACGCCGAAGGCTACATGCGCAAGCCAGTCGAGCCAGGCGAGTTCGACGTCTGGCTCAACCAGCAAGACTGGGGCGCATCATGAATCGGGGCGACGTCTGCTGGTACTCATTCAACGCACCGGACAAGAAGCGACCAGTGTTAGTGCTCACTCGCGAATCCGCAATTTCGGTTTTAAATTCGATCACCGTCGCGCCCATCACATCGACGATCCGCAGCATTCCTACCGAGCTGCTGTTGACGGAACTGGATGGCGTGCCGCACACCTGCGCAGCAAACTTCGATAATCTTCAGACCGTACCCAAGAGCAACATCGGCGATCGCATTACGCGATTAACGTCGCGGAGAATGAAAGAGGCAACGGCTGCGGTGTCATTCGCGCTCGGGTTAGACGATGAATAAAGGTCGCGCTGCGCAAGCAGCGAGCCAAGTCATTGATTTTGGTGGTGAGAGAGGGACTCGAACCCTCGACCTCGGCATTATGAGTGCCACGCTCTAACCAGCTGAGCTACCTCACCACAAAGAGCCGCGGATTGTGTGGAGCAACGCGGTCGCTGTCAAGCCGATTTTGCAAGGGATACTCGCAAAATCAAAGGGTTAGCCAAGCGGCTGGGCTCAGTCATCAAGGCCCAAGCCCCGCAGGATTCTCGGCGCATGTTTCGCTACGCGTGCGGCGCGAGTCGCCGATTGTTTCGCCCCCGCGAAATGCAGCAAATAACCCCTCTGTCTTCCCGGGGTGAGCGCATGAAAGGCTTCTGCCAATTCAGGGTCATCATCCAACCGATTTAGAAACTCAGCCGCCATCTCGAAATCTGCCACGCCTTTCATCTGCACCTTGGCACCGGATTTCTCAACGGCAACGGCCTCCTTGATATAGGCCTCAACCGCGGCCTTTTGCTTGTTGATGTCCCCCAGAGAAGTAAACCTGATTTGCCTGGCGGACTGCACATTCTTGGTTTGCTGAACCAGGATGCCCTTGGGGTCCTTCAGCAAGGCGCCCTTCATGAACAGCAGCGCGCAATAATCCTTGAAGCCATGGATCAAAACTATCTTGCCGCCATTCAGCTCGTAGCAAGCTTGACCCCATTTCAGCTCTTCATTGAGGCCCGACGCAAGGCAAAGTTGGCGGAGCGCAGCATATTCGGCGCTCCAGCGTTTTTCCTTGCCGTGAATTTTACTTATCCCGGGATGCGCTTTGCCCTTGATTCGATCCATTTCCTTCGTCTCGCTAGACCACGCTGCGGCTGGTTATGATGCCATGACGCACTCGTGTCCGACTAACTGCGGTTTAGACCGCGCGGTCGGTGGCCCGGTAGTGCGCCTAGGGCTTGTGTTTCCGGTTGCTCTCGACGCCGGAGCAGGACCGTCTAGCTATATATATGGCCCGCCCGCCCAATCCTCGTCAAGGCGCAAATCTGGCGGTTCTGGGCAACTACACGTGCAAATCTACACGTTGAATCGAAAGTGCATGACATCGCCTTCCTTGACGATGTATTCCTTGCCTTCCAAGCGCAATTTACCGGCCTCCTTCGCGCCCGCCTCGCCCTTGAAACGAATGAAGTCATCGTAGGCGATCACTTCGGCGCGAATGAAGCCGCGCTCGAAATCGGTATGGATAACGGCCGCCGCCTGCGGCGCGGTGGCGCCCGCATGCACCGTCCAGGCGCGCACTTCTTTGACGCCCGCGGTGAAATAAGTCTGCAAGCCCAGCAACGAATAGCCGCCGCGGATGACGCGGTTGAGTCCCGGCTCGTCCAATTTCAATTCGGCCAGGAATTCGGCGCGGTCGGCCTCATCGAGCTGCGCGATTTCCGCTTCGATGGCGGCGCAGATCGGCACGACAATGGCTCCCTCCGGCTTGGCGATCTCGCGCACCCGATCGAGGCGCGGGTTGTTGGTGAAGCCCGCTTCGTCAACGTTGGCGACATACATGACGGGCTTGTCGGTGAGCAAATGCAGATCGCGCAGCAAGGCGTGATCGTGAACGTCGAGTTTCAGCAGCCGCACGGCCTTCGCTTGATTAAGCTGGATCCGCACCTTTTCGAGCAGGTCCCGTAGTCTCACCGCGTCTTTGTCCGCGGCCTTGGCCGCCTTCAGCGCCTTCTGGTATGCACGCTCGACGCTGTCCAGATCCGCCAGCGCCAATTCGGTATTGATGACTTCGATGTCGCCGGCCGGATCGATCTTTCCCGCCACGTGAATGATGTCGTCGTTTTCGAAACACCGCACGACATGCGCAATCGCATCGACTTCGCGAATGTGCGCGAGAAATTTGTTGCCCAAACCCTCGCCCTTCGATGCCCCGGCTACCAATCCGGCGATATCCACGAATTCCACCGTCGTCGGCAGGATTTTCTCCGGATGCACGATGGCGGCCAGCTTTTCCAAACGCGGATCCGGCACCGGTACCACGCCCACATTGGGATCAATGGTGCAAAAGGGGTAATTTTCCGCCGCGATCTGCGCGCGCGTGAGCGCGTTGAACAACGTGGACTTGCCCACATTCGGTAAACCAACGATTCCGCAACGAATGGGCATTAAACTTTTCCTGCGCGGCTGTGCAATCGGGTCATGGCGCGTTCCGCACCCTGTTCGAGCAGCAGGGGAATGCAATCCACCGCCGTTCCGACGGCGTCCAAAATCAAATCCTCTTCCGCACGCGGCGCGCGCGTCAGCACATAATCGATGACCTCGGCTTTGTTGCCGGGGTGCCCGATCCCTAAGCGCAGGCGCCAGAAGGTCTCGCCGATATGGGCGATGGTATCGCGCAAACCATTGTGCCCGCCGTGGCCGCCGCCTTGCTTCAAGCGCACCGTGCCGACCGGCAGGTCGAGCTCATCGTGCGCCACCAGGATTTCCGCCGGCGGGATTTTGTAGAAGTCGCTCAACTGGCGAATCGATAGGCCGCTGCGATTCATATAAGTCGTCGGTTTCAAGAGCACCAGCTCGTTTCCTTCGATGCTGATCTTCGCGGTCTCGCCCGAATATTTTCGATAATCGCGAAACTCGCCGCGGTGACGGCGCGCAAGCAGGTCCACGAACCAGAAACCCGCGTTGTGGCGGGTCACCAGATGTTCCGGGCCTGGATTGCCCAGACCGACGATGATGCGCAACGGTAAGCCAGCCATTTAAACAAAGCCTTTAAAAGACAAGGGCCGTCAAACCGACGGCCCTCATGAGACAGCGCCTCTAGAAAATTACTTCTTCGCGTCTTTCTTTGCCGGTTCCTTTTTGGCTTCCTCCTTCTTCGCCGGTGCCGCCGCCTTGGCCGCGTCGGCTCCTGCCGGCGCTGCGGCTGCCCCAGCTGCTGCCGGCGCTGCGGCTGCTGCCGCACCTTCCGCGCCGGGCGCCGCGGCTGCCGCGGCGGTGGGTTCAGGCTCTTCAGCACGCGGGCTATGGATTGCGACCACTGCCGCATCTTCCTTCGCCAGCTCTACGAGCACGACGCCATCCGGAACCTTCAGCTGCGATAGGTGGACGCTCTCGTTGAGCGACAGGCCGGAAATATCGACTTCAATAAATTCCGGCAAATCCTTCGGTAGGCAGGAGATCTCCACTTCGGTGCGCATATGCGAGACGATGCCGCCTTGGGATTTGACCCCCGGGCTTACCGCCGCGCCTGAGAAGTGCAACGGTATGTTGATGCGGATTTTTTCGTTCTCTTCGACGCGCTGGAAGTCGACGTGCACGATCGCATTCTTGAATGGGTGCCGTTGCACATCCTTCAAGATGGCCGCCTGCGACTGATCGCCCACCTTGAGATTCAAGATGGTGGAATAAAAGCGCTCGTTCTCGAGCATGATCAGCAGCTTCTGATGGCTCAAGGTCAGAGTACGCGCGGCCAGGTGGCCGCCATAAAGAATTGCCGGTACTTTTCCGTCATGACGCAGGCGGCGGCTCGCACCTTTGCCTTGCGTCTCGCGGAACTCGGCAACGAGTTCGAAAGAGGTTTTCATAATCTTCTCCAGTTACATCACCAACAAAGGCGCCCTGGCTTCGCGACCAATTGCCAGAGCGCCGACCTAATCAATATAGAGCGAGCTCACCGACTCCTCGTCGCTGATGCGGCGAATCGTTTCCGCCAACAATCCCGCGACGCTCAGCTGGCGGATCCGCCTGCATGCCGCGCCCGCCTCCGATAGCGGAATGGTGTCGGTGACCACCAACTCATCCAGTACCGATTTCGAAATTCGCTCAATCGCCTGGCCCGACAACACCGGATGGGTGATGTAGGCCACCACTTTGAGCGCGCCTTCATCTTTCAGCGCCTGCGCGGCCTGGCATAACGTGCCGGCCGTATCCACCATGTCATCGACCAGCACGCAAGTCTTACCTTCGACCTCGCCGATGATGTTCATGACCTTCGACTCATTCGGCCGCGGCCGGCGTTTGTCGATGATGGCCAGGTCGGCATCATCCAAGCGCTTCGCCAGCGCCCGTGCGCGCACCACGCCGCCGACATCGGGCGACACTACAATCATGTTCTGGTACTTCTGTTTCCAGACCTCGCCGAGCAGCACCGGCGAGGCGTACACATTGTCCACCGGGATGTCGAAAAATCCCTGAATCTGATCCGCGTGCAAATCCACCGTCAGCAGTCGATCCACGCCCGCGCGCGTCATCATGTTCGCCACCAGCTTGGCGGTGATGGCCACGCGCGTGGCGCGCGGCCGGCGATCCTGGCGCCCATAGCCGAAATAGGGCACCACCGCCGTCACCCGCTTCGCCGAGGCGCGCCGGCAGGCATCCGCCATCATCAACAGCTCCATCAAATGCTCAGCCGGCGGATGCGTGGGCTGCAGAATGAACACGTCGCGCCCGCGCACATTCTCTCGCAGCTCGACGCTCACCTCGCCGTCGCTGAATCGATCCACATCGGCGCGCCCCAACGGCACGTGCAAGTGGCGGGTGATCTCGGTCGCGAGCGGCGCATTGGCGTTGCCCGTGAACACCGCGATCGACAACGATCCGAATTCATTATTTTGCTGCATCAACCTTGCTCAAAATGGCTGGGGTGGAAGGATTATTCGGCCCTGCGGGCCTCACCCCTCCGGGGCCGCCCTTCGGGCGTTATCCTTCCCCAGCTAACTCATCCTCTTTGGACCATTTCCTGTCGACGAATCGCATTCACCGCAAAAATTGGCTGGGGTGGAAGGATTCGAACCTCCGTATGGCGGGATCAAAACCCGCTGCCTTACCGCTTGGCGACACCCCAACTTGGAAAAAAACCGACGAACCGGCATCAACCGGTCCGCAATCCCTCAAGCAAGGGCGAGTCATTCAGTCCGCGAGCCAGAAATCCTTCAAACTCCTTCGGCACCTTGCGCATAATTTCTTGTGCCAAGATCCATAGTCTCACAGGCCAAAAAAACACAGGCCCCCGTGCCAGTCAGGCGCGCAGAACCAAAGACCGATAGCCAATCGAGCGCATGTGCAACTTCTGGATAACGGCGTCGCACCACGCCCAAGCAATCGTTCCTTCCACCGGACGCCAGGAAACCGTGAATTGTGATGGGCGCAGATTTCCTTGTCAAATCAGGATCTTGAAACACCGCGGCGGTGCTGACAAAGACATTCGGCTTTAAAATCAGATAGTTAGCTTCGGCGGGTGCCAACGGTGGGAACAAGGGCGTCAGGCGTTCCCCCACCCCTTCGGCCCAGGCTGCCCGGCCGTGTACGAATACGGGCACATCCGCCCCCAACTTGAGGCCGAGCGCCGCCAGCCTTTCTCGCGGCCAATGAACGCCCCAGAGATGGTTGAGCGCGACCAAACAGGTGGCCGCATCGGAACTGCCTCCTCCTAAGCCCCCGCCGACGGGAATTCTTTTGCAGAGGCCAATGTCGGCGCCCAACGGTGAACCCGTGGCAGCTTGCAGCGCCTCGGCCGCGCGGATGCAAAGATCCGCCTCAGCGGGCAGCCCCGCTATGTCCATCGTGCGGCGAATCAGCCCGTCGGAGCGCACTTCGATGCGGATTTCATCGCAAAGATCGACGAATTGAAAACAGGTTTGCAGCTCGTGGTAGCCGTCGGGCCGCCGACCCAAAATGTGCAGAAATAAATTCAGCTTCGCCGGCGCCGGCCACACCGAGCGCGTACTGCTCATTTGGACCAATCCCAATGATCGATGACGATCCGCACGCGCACATCACCGGCGGTCAAGACCAGCCGCGCGGGCAGCAGGTCGCCGCCCGCCGGCATGTACCGATCGTAGACAATGCTCCAACCCGCCTGGCTCAACACCTTCGCCCGGTCCTCGTCGTTCCGCGACAAGCTGAAACTCGAGGCGGGATTCGGCACACCCAGCAGCCAGTAGTGTAAGTTTTCGATCGGCAGATCGAATCCCAACTTCTCCCGGACTGAGAATTCACCGCATCGCTCGGCGGCGCGCCGTTCAGGGAAAGACCTTCCGGGGTCTGCTTGAGCACCAGGGCACCAATGCCCAAAGGGCCCGCCAAATGCACTTCCGCGCTGTCGTCGGTTTGCCGCCAAGTCGAGCGTAGCCTGCCAGCCTTGCGTGCCGAAGGCCACCGCGGCGCGCCCATCCAGTTGCCAGATCGCGCGCACGTTGCAATTCGCCGGCGCGCTGTTCCCACCTAGTCGAGGGCGGTAAAGCCGGTGCGCGTGGTGGCGCACGCAGCCAGCGCAAAGCATCCCATCAACGTCAACGCGCGCCGCATGCTCTGATTAGTTTGCGGAAGTGAACCGGTGCCGCGTCGATTTCAGCAAATGATTGTCCGCATCCAGGGCGGCGGCCTCGGACCAGATTCTCTGCGCCTCGTCTTGCTGTCCCAATTGCCACAGGACTTCGCCCAAGTGCGCCGCAATGTCGCCGTCGTGGTCATCCGCATACGCCGCCTTGAGAAATGGCAGCGCATCGGCCGGGCGGCCTTGGCGGAAGTACACCCAACCTAAACTGTCCAAGATCGCCGGATTTTTGGGCGCCGCGGCGTGCGCGCGCTCGATCAGTTTGCGGGCCCGGGAGAGGCTTTTGGCGTGATCGGCGAGTGTGAAACCTAGGGCGTTCCAGGCAGCCGGATCATTCGGTCGAGACTTGACCACCTGAGTCAATTCACGCAACGCTTCGGAAACCAATCCCTGCTCCTCGTATACGGATGCTCTCGCATAGCGCAACTCCACGCTGTCCGGATAGTCCATCTCGGCCTTTTCCAACACCGCAAACGCCTTGGGCAGGTCACTGGATTCCACATACATCCGCGCGCGCGCCGTCAAGATTTCCGGCGCGCGTTGCGGCTCGTCCTCCAAGAGACGGTCGAGCAGCTCGTCGGCGGCGCTCGGCGCACCATGCTTGTGCAGCAAGGTGGCGGCACGCAGCAAGGCCGGCACGACGTTTTCGCCATTTTGCACCTGCGAGAAAAAGCGCAGCGCTCGCTCAGGATCGCCGTTGCGGTCCGCCATCAACGCCAGGTAATAAAACGCATCATCGGGGAACTTGCCGGTGTTCAAAAGCTGCCGGAACTTGGCGGACGCCGCTTCGAAGTGTCCCTGTTGAAATTCCAGCAACCCCAGCAGGCGCAATGCCACGGCGGTCGACTCCGGATTGCGCGCTAATATTTCCAGCTGCTCGGTGGCATCGGATAATCGCTGCGCCGTCATCAGCAGAGCCGCGTAATTGAACCGATTGATTGGCGAGGGATCCGCCTCGAGCTGCATCTTCGCGGCACTCAACGGCTCCTCGACATCGCCCGCCATGATCCGCGCACGCAGCAGCGTCTGCGCCAGCTCTTTATGCGCCGTATGTTTGGCACCGTTGCCGCCCGATGCTTCGATCGCCAGCGCGCCGCTCAAGCTGTGCACCGCAGCCGCCGGATCGTCCGCGCGCATCGCCGCGATGCCTTGGATCCGCAATGCCGATGGCGAGGTCGGAAAGTACGACGCCAATCGATCGGCGAGCTGACGCGCGCCGAACACATTTTCATCGGACCCCAGATCCGATTCCACATCGGCGAACTCGGCATCCACTCCCGCCGGAGAATTCATCAGGACGATCCGGTAGTGCGCCGCAGCCTCGTCGACCTTGTCGAGCGCCAACGCGGCGCGGGCCGCCGCGCGTTGCGCCTGCAGCGATTTCGGATCGACAACCAGCCAGCGCGCCGCAACGCCGGCCATCAGCGAGGGCTGCAGCGTCTCGGCCGTGACTTCGGCGGCGCGCAGCAGGAGCGCAGGATCGGTTTCATGCGCCGCCGCGGCTGCATATTGAATTGCGGCCACGCGCGGTTCCTGGCGCGCTAGGGCTATCTCACCCGTGACGGTATAAAATGACTGCGGCGCGGGCTCAGGTTGGGAATGAGTAGCCGCGCAGGCGCTCAAAACGAGCGCGCTTAAGCCCAAACCAGCCCTGATTATGATGGAAAACGAGAACACGGCCGCACTATAGCGAAATGAATAACCCGATGCCGCGGATTCATCCTTGATCTGGCGGTGCGTCATATACCAGAATCCTTAAAACTTGGGCCCAAGCGCTTCCATGGCAGTCAATATCCTCGGTATCAACCATAAGACCGCGCCGGTCGCGTTGCGCGAAAAGGTGGCGTTCAGCGAGGATCGGCTGATCGCCGCGTTGCTGACCTTGCGCAAGGAGGCCGGGGTCGCCGAGGCGTTGATTTTGTCGACCTGCAATCGCACCGAGGTGTATTGGTCCGGCACGGCCAGCGGCTCGGAACTCTCGCAATGGTTGGAACGGCATCACGGCAATAAACTCGATCTCGCCGCCAGTCTCTATGTCCACCAAGAATCGCGCGCCATTGAGCACACCTTCAGCGTGGCCTCAGGGCTTGATTCCATGGTGTTGGGCGAGGTGCAAATCCTCGGCCAATTAAAAGAGGCCTACCGAATCGCGCAGGAAAGCCGGCAGCACCGGCCCCATGCTTGAATAAATTGTTTCAGGCCGCGTTCTCGGCCGCCAAACGGGTGCGCACCGAAACTCGCATCGGCGCCAACGCCGTGTCGCTCGCGTCCGCCACGGTCAGTCTGGCCCGGCGCGTGTACGAGGATTTGAGCGTCCACAATGTCTTGATAGTCGGCGCCGGCGACATGAATGCACTGACGGCGCGGCATTTCATGAGGGCGGGCATCAAGCGCATGGTGATCGCCAACCGCACCCTGGAAAAGGCCCAAACGCTGGCGGGCGAACTCAGCGCGCACGCCGTGCCCCTGACGGATCTGGACAAGCAATTGGCCGAGGCGGACATCGTCATCAGCTGTACGGCGAGCCCCGAGCCGGTAATCGCCAAGCGCGCGGTGGAAGCGGCCATTCGCGCCCGGCGCCACCGGCCTATTTTCATGGTGGACATGGCCGTGCCGCGCGATATCGACCCCTTGGTCGCCGAGCTTGAAGATGTCTATCTTTTCTCCATCGACGACCTTCAGCAGCTGGTGAACGAGAATCGTCAGCAGCGCGAATTGGCTGCCGGCGGTGCGCGCCTGCTGATCAACGAAGAGGTGGCGCGTTTTCTGACCGGGTCGCGCGCTCAGGACGCGGGCCCGGCCATTCGTGCGCTGCGCCAGCAAGCGGACGCGATTCGCCAGCAAACCGCGGAGCAGGCGCGGCGCATGCTGGCGGCCGGCAAATCCACCGATGAAGTCATCGAGCTACCTGGCCAACACCCTCACCAACCGGCTATTGCACGCCCCCACCCAGGCTTTGCGCCAGGCAGCCGAGCTGTCTGATTTGGCGCTGGCGGAGACCGTGACCCGCCTTTTGACCGAAGAGCGCGACCGGCACTAACAGCCTGCTGGCCCCTCTGGGCCGCTATAATTCGCGCCCATGAAAGATTCGATCCGGCGCAAGCTGGAAAAACTTGATGAACGCTTCGAGGAAATCAGCCGCTTGCTCTCCGACGCCGGCGTCATTTCGCAAGCAAAACCAGTTCCGCGAGCTTTCCATGGAGTACTCGAGGCTCGAGGACCTTGGTCGAGCCGCTATCGGCGATTTTCAAGCTTGGAGGGCGACGCGGCGACGGCGCAGGAATTGGCGGCCGACAAAGACCCCGCGACCCGCGCCATGGGCGAGGAGGAACTGGCTGAGCTCGAATCCGCGTCATCGTTGGGCGAGGAACTCGAGTTGCAGCGCCTGCTGGTGCCCAAGGATCCGCACGACGACAGCAATATCTTCCTGGAGGTCCGCGCCGGCACCGGCGGCGACGAGGCCGCGATCTTTGCCGGCGATTTGTTTCGCATGTACGCCCGCTATGCCGAATCCAAGGGCTGGGGCGTCGAGGTCTTGAGCGAGAGTCCCGGCGAACACGGCGGCTACAAGGAAATCATCAGCCGCATCATCGGGCGCGGCGCGTATTCGCTGCTCAAATTCGAGTCCGGCACACATCGCGTGCAGCGCGTGCCGGCCACCGAGGCACAGGGACGCATTCACACCTCGGCGTGCACCGTGGCGATCTTGCCGGAACTGGAAGAGGTCGAGGCGGTCGACTTGAATCCCGCGGAACTGCGCATCGATACCTATCGATCTTCCGGCGCCGGCGGGCAGCACGTGAACAAGACCG
The DNA here is from genome assembly GCA_963782865.1 of uncultured Gammaproteobacteria bacterium. Lineage (GTDB taxonomy): Bacteria > Pseudomonadota > Gammaproteobacteria > Steroidobacterales > Steroidobacteraceae > Bog-1198. The sequence goes on from CAWALS010000014.1 coordinate 102,661, forward strand.
ACTCGGCCATTCGCATCACGCATTTGCCCACCGGCATCGTGGTCGAGTGCCAGGACGAGCGTTCGCAGCACAAGAACCGTTCGCGCGCCATGTCGCTTGCTCAAGGCGCAGGCTGCTCGCCGCGCGAGCGCGAAAAGCAGCAGAGCGCAGCAGGCGCAGTCGCGCAAGCTGCAGGTGGGATCCGGCGACCGCTCCGAGCGCATCCGCACCTATAATTTTCCGCAAGGCCGCGTGACCGACCACCGCATCAATCTCACGCTGTACAAGCTCGATGACGTCATGAACGGCAACCTCGACGAGCTGATCGCGCGCTCGAATCAGGAACACCAGGCCGAAGAGCTGGCGCAGCAGGTCGAATGACAGCCGTGGCCACGATCGCCGAAGCCGTCGCAGACGACGCGCGAACGCGCGCTCGCGCAGCGCACAGCGAATCGCCGCGGCTCGACGCGGAATTGCTGCTGGCGAGCTGCTGGGTCTGCCGCGCTCGGCGCTGATCGCGCGCGGCTCATGACCGCGTCGCGCTGAACGAGGCACGCGCCTACGCCGCGCTGATCGCGCGGCGCGCGCAGCGGCATGCCGGTCGCGTATCTCACCGGCAGCCGCGAGTTTTGGTCGCTGCCGCTCAACGTCACGCCCGCCGTGCTGGTGCCGCGGCCGGAAACTGAAACTCTGGTCGAGCGCGCCTTGGAGCTGCTGCCTCGCCGATGCGCGCCTGCTCGGCTCTGGACCTCGGCACCGGCAGCGGCGCCATCGCGCTCGCCATCGCCGCGAGCGGCCCGCACGTGGCGGTCACGGGCGTCGACATCTCGCCCGCGGCGCTGGCTGTCGCCGCGCGAAAATGCGCACGCACTCGAAGCTGCTCGCACATCGACTGGCGCTTGGGCTCCTGGTTCGACGCCGGTGCCGGCGCGAGCGCTTCGATCTGATCGTCGCCAATCCGCCCTATGTCGCCGCGGACGACCCGGCGCTGGCCGCGCTGGCCGCGGAGCCGGCCGCGGCATTGATCGCCGGGCCCACGCGGGCTCGAGGCGCTCGCAGGCGATCATCGCGGCGGCGCCGCGCGCATCTGCATGCCGCGGCGGCTGGCTGGTGTTGGAGCACGGCGTCACCCAAGCGACCGAGGTCGCCAGTTGCTCGAGCGGCACGGTTTCGATTCGATTGCTACTTTCTCGGATTTTCGGCAGGCCCCGCGTCACGCTGGGCATTCACTCACAACACTAGGAATTCCCATGATCCGCTTCGAAACCACCTTCGGCGATTTCACCATCGAACTGTTCGAGAAGGAGGCGCCCGAATCGGTCGCCAATTTCATGACGCTACATCGACGAAGGCTTCTTCGACGGCACGATTTTCCACCGCATCGTTCCCGGCTTCGTCATCCAGGGCGGCGGCTTCACCGAAGACATGACGCAGAAGAAAACCAAGCCGCCGGTCAAGAACGAGGCCGATAACGGCCTGAAGAACAAGCGCGGCACCTTGTCCATGGCGCGCACCAACGACATCAACAGCGCCACATCGCAGTTCTTCGTGAATCTGAAGGACAACGACTTTCTCGACCATTCGCGCGGCAATTTCGGCTACGCGGTGTTCGCCAAGGTGACCGAGGGCATGGACGTCATCGATAAGATTGCGGCGGTGGAAACCGGCCGCAAGCGCGGCTTCGACGATGTGCCGGTCGACGCGGTGACCATGAAGAGCGTGCGGCGCGTCGAAAACCTGACGCGGCGTGGCGCAAAAGACGATCATTCTTTCGGCCGGCTGGGGCGGTCGATCCTTGGGCTGCTGTGGTTTTGCGTCGCGGCCAGCGTCGTCGCCGTGCTGTTGCTGCGGTGGATCAATCCGCCCTACAGCGCCTTCATGGCGGAGAGCGCAGCTCGCCGCCTGGGCGAAGCACGATCGTACCTACGTGTTTCGTCATCGCTGGGTGGACTTGGACCGAATCTCGCCGAACCTGCCGCTCGCCGTGGTCGCCTCCGAGGATCAGAAATTTCCCGAGCATTGGGGCTTCGACGTGGAGGCCATCGAGAAAGCCTACGAGATGAATCAGCACAGCCACCGCGTGCACGGCGCCAGCACCATCAGCCAGCAGGTCGCCAAGAACCTCTTTCTGTGGTCGGGCCGCAGCTATTTTCGCAAGGGGCTGGAGGCCTATTTCACGGTGTTGATCGAGGCCTGTTGGCCGAAGCGGCGGATCTTGGAGGTTTACTTGAATATCGCCGAATTCGGCTACGGCACCTACGGCGCCGAGGCGGCCGCGCAGCGGTTCTTCCACAACTCCGCCGCCGAGCTGACGCGCAGCGACGCCGCGGTGCTCGCGGCGGTGTTGCCGAACCCTAAGCGGCTGATCGCCGCCGCGCCCTCGGTGTACGTGCAGCAGCGGCGCGACTGGATCCTAGGACAGATGCAGGCGCTCGGCGGCCCCGAAATGCTCGGTGAGATCGACGCCTACCCGAGCCGCCGCCGCTAGGATTCGCTCCAGGATTTCCGGTATTTCAAACACCGCGCGGTTTTGGATGCGCCTGACGCTGGCGCGATACAAGTCGATGTGCTCCGTGACTTGCACGACGCCTGCACGAATGGCTTTGAACGAATCCAGCACCACGCCGGCGCCGCATTTTCCTCGACCCACTCGGTGTTGTAGCGCTCCTGCGGCATGGTCCACGCGTTGCGCACCACGATCACCGGCAGGCCCTGCTGCACCGCTTCGCTGATGCTGCCGGGACCGGGCTTGCCGATGAAGAAGTCGCTCAATTGCATGTAGTAGCTGATTTCCGAGGTGAAACCCACCACCAGGCGGGGTGCCGAGGCAGGCAGGGTGCGCAACTTCTCGGCGAGCACGGCGTTGTGCCCGCAGGCCAAATGAGCTGAACGTCATCCAGACGCTTGGAGATTCCGCGCATGACCCGCGATCCATGGCCGCCGAACATCACCATGCCGGTCGGCCGATCCGGATCGAGCTTGAGTTTCAGCATTTCCGCGCGCCGATCGAGCTTCAAGTCGCGGTAGAAAGCCGGATTGATGATCATTCCGGAAGTCTCGTGAACGCACGTGTCCTCGTAACCGCGGCACGCGCTTGCGGCTGCCGCACGCGGGGTTCCGCAGATCAAGTGCTGCGCTTGATCGGCTCGATCCAGAAGTGCGGCGGGAAATCCGCCAAATCGGTCAGAATCGTCGCATAGGGAACTTCGGCTGTTGGCCAGCATCGCGGCCTGGTACATGGCGCGGTTGAAATTCGGCACCATGGAGACGATCAGATCGGGCCGCGTCGCCTGCCAATGCCGGCGCAGCAGGCTGACCAGCGATTTATGGCTGAGGCGAATCAGCATCTGCAGGATGCGCAGTTCCTGTGCGAGACCCAAGGTCCAGCCGCGCGCGAGGCGCACGTTATAGTAATCTTCCGGCTTGACGCCGGTGGTTCTGCGAAATACGTCTTGAGGATCGAGGACTTCGAACAAATTGACCAGCCTGACCTGCCAGTCTACGTATTGCTCGCGAATCGCCATCTCGAGGGCAACAGCGGCGGAGCGATGCCCTCCTCCCGCATTGATGTACACGAGATCGATTGTTGTCATTCGTACTCATTTTGACCCGCAAGTGTGACCAACCGATGAAATCTTTCCTTTTTGTGACGGCGTTGGCGCTCCTGGGCGAACTGGCAAACGCCGCTCCCACGCTTCTGAGCCATGGCCGTTTCAAGGATTTGGCGGTCTACAACCCGCCGGCGCAAGTGACGAGCTTTGTACTGTTCCTGTCCGGCGATGAGGGCTGGAACCACCGAGCCGAGGGCTTCGCGGAACAGCTCGCGCAGCAAGGCGCCATGGTGGTGGGCATCGACCTGCCGAAATTCAACGCGGTACTGAATGCAGACGGCGGGGACTGCGACTTTCCGGATGGGGATCTGGAAAACTTGAGTCACTTCGTGCAGGCCTATTTTCACAACTCGAGCTATCTGGCGCCGCTGCTCGTCGGCCTCGACTCCGGCGGCGGCATGGCCTACGCGGTCTTGGCGCAGGCGCCGCCAAACACCTTCGCCGGCGCGCTCAGCGTGGGTTTCTGTCCGCACTTGAAATTGCAGGAGCCGCTGTGCAAGGGCTCCGGACTCGAGTTGACGCACGGCGCCCGCGGCTCAGGCCTGGGCCTTCTGCCGATCAAATCCTTGAATGACCCCTGGGTCGTGCTGAGGGATTCGAAGAGCCTCGACTGCCCCGCGGCGGTAAGCCGCGATTTTGTCTCGCGCGTGCATGGCGCGGCCATCGCCGTGCTGCCCAGTTTGGGCGACCGGCCCTTCAACGCGGCTTTCGCGAAACTGGCCGCGGCGGATCTCAATCGCAGTATCGCGCCGCCCGCAGCATTGGGTGACCTGCCGATCGTCGAAGTCCCCGCGCAGCCCAATGCGCCGCCGTCGGATTCCTTCGCCATCATCATGTCCGGCGACGGCGGTTGGGCCGGCATCGATCGAGACATCGCCGCGGCGTTGAGCGCGAAAGGCATTTTCGTCGTGGGCTTGGATTCTCTGCGCTATTACTGGACGAAGCGCACGCCGCAGGGGCTGGCGGCGGATACCGACAAAATGATTCGCTACTATCTTTCGCACTTGGGCAAGAAGCGCGTGCTCCTCATCGGTTACTCCCAGGGCGCCGATGTCCTGCCCTTCGCCGTGAATCGTCTGCCGGCGGCGACCAAGGCGCACGTGTCCCTGACCGCGATCCTCGGCATGTCGGAGCACGCCCTCTTTGAATTTCATGTCAGCAGCTGGATTTCGGATGACAATTCCGGTCCTGAAACCCTTCCTGAAGTGAATCGCATTACCGCCATCCCAGTGCTGTGCATTTACGGCCAGGACGAGCATGACTCGCTATGTCCAAGACTGGACCCCGGCAAATTCAAGATCGTGAAAGTCAAGGGCGGCCATCATTTCGACGGCAACTATGCAGCCCTCGCCGATGACATCCTGTCGGCCGCCAAACCCCAGTAAGACCGGCGAAGGCGGCTTCGATTGACAGTCGAGCGAGGCTAGATGCGCCCTTCCGCCGCCATCCAGTCGTAGCAGTCCTTCACCATGTCTCTCAAGTGGACGATTCGATAGCCGAGCTCGCGTTGCGCCTTGGCGGAGGAGGTGCTGACTTTCCGGCTGATGAGGCTGGCCATTTCCGGCGTAATGGGCGGCGCCTTGCCGGTGAAGCGGCTCGCGAGATCGCCCAAGACCGCGATGACGCGCAGCAGCGCAATGGAGGTCTCTTTTTCAGGCGCGGGCTTGCCCAGCAGCGCGGCAATCTCTTTCACCAGCTCCATCATGGTTTTGTTTTCGCCGCCGAGCAGGTAGGCGCCGCCGTTTTGTCCCTTGTCGGCCGCGGCAATATGCGCCGCCACGACTTCACGCACATGCGCAAAGCTCAGCAAAGACGCCGGCACGCCGGGCAGTTTGCCGTCGCGCACCATCACGAACAGGCGCGACCAGGTCCCAATGTCATACGCGCCCATGATGGCGCCGGGCTGCATGATGACGACTTCAAGCCCCTTTGGAATGGCGGCGCGCGCCAGCTCCTGCGCCTGCCATTTGGTCTTTTGGTAATTGACGCGCGAGTCCGCCGCGAGGCTCGCAGTCTCTTCGGTGATTTCACCGTCCACCGGACCGTAGGCCGAGATCGAGGAGGTCACAACCAGACGCCGCACCCCCTTGGCCAGCGCCGCCTCGACGATGTGCCGGGTTCCCTCCACGTTGTCGCGAGTCTGCCGAGCATTGCCCCCGCGCCACATATTGGTGTTGCCGGCAACATGGAAAACGGTATCGGTTTGCGGCGGAATCGCGGCCAGCAGCGATTTAGGGTCGCTCAACTCGCCGACCGCCAGTTTCGGCCGAAATCGTTTCAGCAATTTAAGATCCGAAGACGGGCGATGCAAAGCAGTCACATCCCAGCCGCGAATCATCAGTTCCTTGACCAGGTTCAGGCCGACAAAGCCGGTGCCGCCGGTGACGAAGGCGGCCCGTCCCGAGCTAGGCGGCATCAGCCGCGTCTCCCACGTCGGGCTCGTAACCTAACAGCGGCGCCAACCACCGTTCAGCTTCCTTCACCGTGAATCCCTTGCGTTGCGCATAGCTCAAGACCTGATCGCGATCGATCTTACCGACGCCGAAATAGTGCGCCTTCGGGTGCGAAAAATAAAACCCGCTCACCGCCGCTGTCGGCAACATCGCAAACGATTCCGTCAAATGTAAACTCGCGTTGCGCTCCGCATCCAGCAGCCGCCACAGCAGCGCTTTCTCGGTGTGGTCGGGGCAGGCCGGATATCCCGGCGCCGGCCGGATCCCTTGATATTCCTCGCCAATCAAGCCGCGGTTATCCAACTCCTCGTGCGGCGCATAGGCCCAGAATTCCCGCCGCACCCGCTCGTGCAGGCGCTCCGCCAGCGCTTCCGCCAAACGATCCGCGAGCGCCTTGAGCATGATGCTGCTGTAGTCATCATGCTGCGCTTCGAAGCGCGCGACATGCTTCTCGATGCCGATCCCTGCGGTCACCGCGAACGCGCCGATGTAATCGGCGCGGCCGCTCTGTACCGGCGCGATGAAGTCGCTTAAAGAAAGCTGCGCCTGATCCTGCGGCTTGGCTTTCTGCTGACGCAGATGATGCAAACGCAATTGGACGGTTTGCCGGCCCTCGTCGGTGAACACGTTGATGTCATCGTCGCTCACGCTGTTGGCGGGGAAGAAGCCGATGACCGCGCGGGCTTTGAGCCATTTTTCGGCAATCAAGGTGTTCAGCATGCGCGTGGCGTCCGCGTACAGGCTGCGCGCCGCTTCGCCCACGATCTCATCTTGCAAAATATCCGGAAACTTGCCGGCGAATTCCCAAGCGTTGAAAAACGGCATCCAGTCGATGTATGGCACGAGTTCTTGCAATGGATAGTCATCGAAAGCCTTGATGCCGAGGAACCTCGGCACCGGGGGCGTATAGGCCGCCCAATCGATCTTGAATTTCTTGGCGCGCGCCTGGGCCAGCGAGAGCTGCGGCGCCTTGGCGCTTTTGTTGCGATGCTGCTCGCGCCGCCGTTCACACTCGGCCTTGAGGGCCGCGACATAGGCATCGCGCGAGCTCTCCGTGACCAATTGCTGACACACGCCAACCGAGCGCGACGCATCCTTGACGTACACCACGGCACCGGCGTATTGCGGATCGATTTTCACCGCCGTGTGCGCCGGCGAGGTGGTGGCGCCGCCGATCAGCAGCGGCTGCCGGTATCCCAAGCGCTGCATCTCCTTGGCGACATGCACCATTTCGTCCAGCGAGGGCGTGATGAGCCCCGACAAGCCGATGAGATTCGCGCCTTCCCGCGTCGCGGCCTCGAGGATTTTCTCGCAGGACACCATGACGCCCAGGTCAATGACTTCGAAGTTGTTACATTGCAGCACCACACCGACGATGTTCTTGCCGATGTCATGCACGTCGCCCTTCACGGTGGCGATGACGACTTTGCCGTTGGAGCGGCTCGCGCCGGACTTTTCTTTTTCGATGTATGGAATCAGCACCGAGACGGCCTTTTTCATCACGCGCGCCGATTTCACCACCTGCGGCAGGAACATCTTGCCCGCGCCGAATAAATCGCCGACCACATTCATGCCGTCCATCAACGGGCCTTCGATGACATCGAGCGGCCGCTGCGTCTGCAGGCGCGCCTCCTCGGTGTCGTCGAACACGAATTCATCCAGGCCCTTGATCAACGCGTGCTGCAAGCGCTCGGCAACGGGCAGCTTGCGCCATTCCAAATCATCGCCGCGCTTCTGTGCACTGCCGCCCTTGTAGCGCTCGGCGATCTCCAGGAGCCGCTCAGTCGCGTCCGCGCGGCGCGCCAGAATCACGTCTTCCACGCGCTCGCGCAATTCTGGATCGATGTCTTCGTAGATGGCGAGTTGGCCGGCATTGACGATGCCCATGGTGAGGCCGGCGCGGATGGCGTGGTACAGAAACACCGAGTGCATGGCTTCGCGCACGCGATCGTTGCCGCGAAAGGAAAACGACACATTGCTGACGCCGCCGCTGGTATGCGCCAAGGGCATGCGTTCTTTGATGGCCGCGACCGCTTCGATGAAGTCCAGACTGTAGCGGTTGTGCTCTTCGATGCCGGTTGCCACGGCAAAGATATTCGGGTCGAAGATGATGTCTTCGGCCGGAAATTGGATGCGCTCGGTCAAAATCCGGTACGCGCGCTCGCAGATGCTGACCTTGCGCTCGAGGGTGTCCGCCTGGCCCTTCTCATCGAAGGCCATCACCACGACTGCAGCGCCGTAGCGCAAACACAGTCGCGCGTGCGCCAGGAACGCTTCCTCGCCTTCCTTGAGGCTGATGGAATTGACGATGCCTTTGCCCTGCACGCATTTCAGACCGGCCTCGATCACGGACCATTTCGAGGAGTCGATCATGATGGGCACGCGCGCGATATCCGGTTCACCCGCGATCAGGCTCAAGAATTTCACCATCGCCGCCTGCGAGTCCAGCATGCCCTCGTCCATGTTGACATCGATGATTTGCGCCCCGTTGGCCACCTGCTGGCGCGCCACGTCGACCGCCGCCGCGTAATCGCCCGCCTCAATCAACTTGCGAAACTTCGCCGACCCGGTCACGTTGGTGCGCTCGCCGACATTGACGAACAAGCTGCGCGCATCGATGGTCAGGGGCTCCAGGCCGCTCAAGCGGCAGGCCGATTCGATGCGCGGCAGAATGCGCGGCGCAAGACCGTCGACCGCACGTTTGACCGCGGCAATGTGCTCAGGTGTGGTGCCGCAGCAGCCGCCCACGATATTGACGAAGCCGCTGGCCGCGAATTCGCGCAATGTCTCGGCGGTTTGCTGCGGTGTCTCGTCGTACTCGCCGAATGCATTGGGCAGTCCGGCATTCGGATAGGCGCAGACGTAGATTTCGGCGATGCGTGAGAGTTCCTCGATGTAGGGCCGAAGCTGCTTGCCGCCGAGCGCGCAATTCAACCCCACCACCAGCGGCTTGGCGTGGCGGATGGAATTCCAGAAGCCCTCCGTGGTCTGTCCAGACAAGGTGCGGCCGGAGGCATCGGTAATCGTGCCGGAGACGATGATCGGCAACTCCTCGCCCGCGGCGTCGAACACCTGGCGCACCGCGAACAGCGCGGCCTTGGCATTCAAGGTGTCGAACACGGTTTCAATCAAGATCATATCGACGCCGCCCGCCATCAGCGCGCGCGTGACCTCGGAATACGCCGCCACCAGTTCATCGAAGCTGATATTTCGAAATCCGGGATCGTTCACGTCGGGCGAGAGCGATGCGGTGCGGCTGGTGGGACCCAAGGCCCCCGCGACGAAGCGCTGCATGCCGGTAGCGGCGCTGCACTCGTCCGCGGCCCGGCGCGCCAGGCGCGCCGCTTCAAGATTCAACTCGCCCACCAGCGCCTGCATGCCGTAGTCCGCCTGCGAGACCGAGGTGGAATTGAAAGTGTTGGTGGAAATGACATCGGCGCCCGCATTCAGATAGGCGCGATGAATCTCCGCGATGATGCCGGGCTGCGTCAGGCTCAGCAAATCGTTGTTGCCGCGAAGATCGTTGCGCCAATCCTTGAAGCGCTCGCCGCGAAATTGCGCCTCGCTGCAGCGATGACGCTGGATCATCGTGCCCATTGCGCCGTCAAACATCACGATGCGCTGCTCGAGCAGCGCGGTGAATGCGCGGGTCGCCGCTGCGCGGGTCGCCGCTGCGTGGCTCGCCGCCTGGTCGTGAGGCATCAAGCCACCCGCGCTTCGCTGATGCGCGGCCTCAAGCCCAACGCATGGCAAATTGCATACGCCAATTCGGCGCGGTTCAAGGTATAGAAGTGAAACTCATCGACGCCGTGCTGACGCAGGCGCTGAACCTGCTCGATGGCCACATTCGCGGCGATCATGCGGCGCGTATCGGGGTCCTCATCCAAGCCGTCGAACCGGCTGCGCAACCAATCGGGAACCGAGGCGCCGCAACGGGCGGCGAAGCGCAGCAATTGCGGGAAGCGTGTGATGGGTAGGATGCCAGGAACGATGCTGGCCTTGATCCCGGCCGCAGCGCAACGGTCTCGGTAGCGCAAAAACAAATCGGTTTCGAAGAAAAACTGCGTGATGGCGCGGCGCGCGCCGGCCTCGACTTTGCGGCGCAAATTCTCCAAATCGGCTTCGACTCCGCCGGATTCGGGGTGGCCTTCCGGATACGCCGCCACCGATATTTCAAAATCGCCGGCTTCGCCTAAGCCCCGCACCAAATCGGAGGCATACGCGAATCCGCCGGGGTAAGGCAGGTAGCGTCCATCCGCGGACAAATTGGCCGCCGGAGCATCGCCCCGCAGGGCCACCAAATGCCGCACGCCGAGTTGCCAATAGCTCTGTGCAATCTTAAGTACCTCCGCGCGCGCGGCGCCGACGCAGGTCAAATGCGGCGCGACCCGTAGATTGGTTTCCTTGAGCACGCGTTGCACGAATTCGTGTGTGCGGGTCCGGGTCGAGCCATCCGCGCCATAGGTCACCGACACAAAACTCGGGCAGAGCGGGGCCAGCCGCTGGACGGACTGCCATAGCTGCTGCGCCATGGCCTCATCCCCAGGCGGGAAAAACTCGAACGATACCGCTGGATCGGACACGCAAAACCCTAAATGGCACTATCTCGACAATAAGCATGCAAGAGCCTACGATTTGATTCAATCTCATTATTTTAATACCTGGAATGAATCAGGCTCATGTCGTCCACCGCCCTCGAAATCCGGCATTTGGAGACCTTACTGGCCCTGGCCGAGTGCGGCAGCCTGTCCAAAGCCGCCGCACGGCTCTTTCTGACCCAATCCGCCCTGTCGCACCAGCTCAAAACTCTGGAAAGTCACTACGGGGCCGCGCTGGTTGAGAAAAACGTTCGGCCGCTGCGCTTCACGGCTATCGGACAGCGGTTATTGGCCCTGGCTCGCGTGGTACTGCCGCAAGTCGCGGATGCCGGACGGGATGTGGCGCGCCTGGCCCAAGGGCATGCCGGCCCCCTGCGAGTAGCCGTCCAATGCCACAACTGCTTCGACTGGCTGATGCCCGCGATGGATGCCTACCGGACTTTGTGGCCCGAGGTGGAGCTCGACATTATTTCTGGATTCCTCATGGATCCGCTGCCGCTGCTCGATCAGGGTGAGGCGGAGCTGGCCATCATCCACGACCCGCAAGCAGCGCATCCCAGCGTGGTCTTCAGCCCGCTATTTCGCTATGAAAGCGTCGCCCTGATGAGCCCGCGGCATCGTTTGGCCGCCAAGCCCTGGTTGCAGGCGGCGGATTTCGCAGCCGAAACACTCATTACCTATCCGGTGCCGGACGAGATGCTGGATGTGATGAAGCACTGTCTCACGCCCGCGAAAATCAACCCGAGACGGCGCACGGCGGAATTGACGGTGGCCATTTTGCAGTTGGTCGCGAGCGGGCGCGGCATCGCGGCCCTGCCCTCATGGACCGTAGGCAATTATATAGAGCGCGGCTATGTGGTCTCCCGCCCCATCGGCGAAGCCGGACTACGCTGCGAACTCTACGCCGCCACCACCCGCGCCGGCGCTGAAGCCGCCTATATAAGAGAGTTCATCGCATTGACCCGGGCACAGAGTTTGACGACGCTCGCGGGCGTGTCGGCGCTCTAGGGTGCCGACGGCTAACCCATGTGCAGGCCGCCGTTCAAGGAAAAATCAGCGCCGGTCGCGAATGCGGACTCATCGGAGGCGAGCCATGCAACGATCGAGGCTATTTCCTCGGGGTTGCCCAGCCGCTTGACCGGAATCGAGGAAACGATTTTTTCCATGACCTCAGGCTTCACCGCTCGCACCATGTCCGTGCCGATATAGCCCGGCGAAACGGAATTGACGGTGACGCCCCGCGCCGCGACTTCTTGCGCGAGCGCCATGGAAAATCCATGAATGCCCGCCTTCGCGGTCGAGTAATTCGTCTGCCCGAATTGACCCTTCTGGCCGTTGACGGATGAGATGTTGATGATCCGCCCCCAACCTCGATCCACCATGCCGTCGATGACTTGCTTGGTGACATTGAACAATGAATTCAAGTTGGTGTTGATCACCGCGTCCCAGGAATCCTTGGTGAGCTTGCGAAAGGTGCCGTCGCGCGTGATGCCGGCGTTGTTCACCAAAATGTCGATTTCACCCACCTCGGCACGGGCTTTGTGGAAGGCCGATGCGGTGGAGTCCCAATCGGCGACATTGCCCTCGGAACAATGCACGTTGTAGCCCTTCGCGCGCATCTCGCTGATCCAGCGTTCCTTGCGGGTCGAATTGGGGCCGCAACCTGCGATGACGGTATGGCCTTCGCTGCACAGTCGGATACAAATCGCCGAGCCGATGCCGCCCATCCCGCCGGTTACGTATGCAATTCTTGCTTGCTTCGCCATGATCGCCCCTTCGAATTCGCTATCGCTGCAGCACGTATTCACCCGGCGCGTCGCCGAGCACGCCGTAACCTTTTGCGGAGTTGCCCATGCTGGGCGGCGGCGCATCTTGCGCTCCGGAATGCGCCGCGAGCCAATCCTGCCACCACGGCCACCATGAGCCTTGATGCATGCTGGCCTTGTCGAGCCACTCCGCCGCCCCGCAACTCGCGGTTGCATCCTTCCAAGTGAGCTCGCGAAAGCGCCGCCGTGGATGCACCGGACCGCAGACGATGCCGGCATTGTGCCCGCCGTTCGTCAATACATAGGTGTAGTCGCTGGAGCGGGTCAAGCCGCGCGCCTTGTAGGTCGACTTCCACGGCGCGACATGATCGGTTTCGGTGCCAAACACCACCATGGGCAGAGTAATGGACTTCAGGTCCACCGGCCGGCCGTTGACTTTGAAGCGTCCGCCCGCCAGATCATTCTGCAGATACAGCTGCTGCAAGTACTCGCTATGCATGCGCCAGGGCATGCGCGTACCGTCGCTGTTCCAGGCCATCAAATCATTGAGCTTCTCGCGTTTGCCCTTGACGTAGGTATTGATCGCGGGCGTCCAGAGCAGATCGTTGGAACGCAGCAGGCCGAATGCCGCGCCCATCTTGTCGCTGCTCAGCACGCCGGCCTTGTGCATCACGGCCTCGAGCATCGCCAATTGACTCGGACTGATAAAAAATGACAATTCACCCGGCTCGCTGAAATCCATCTGCGCCGCCAACAAAGTCAGGGACGCCAATCGATGATCGCCGTCCCTCGCCATCGCCGCGGCGGCGATCGACAGCAGCGTGCCGCCGATGCAGTAACCCACCGCATGGATTTTGGTGTCGGCAACGACGGCGCCGACCGCATCGATGGCGGCGCGAGTGCCCTTTTCCAGGTAGTCATCCATCCCTAGGTTGCGGTCGGTCTCATTGGGATTTTTCCACGAGATCACGAAAACCGTGTGGCCTTTTTCAACCAGAAAGCGCACCAATGAATTTTGCGGCGATAGGTCCAGGATGTAGTACTTCATGATCCACGCCGGGACGATGAGTACCGGCTCGGGGTGTACCCTGCCGGTCGCGGGCGTGTATTGAATGAGTTCGATGAGCTCATTGCGCAAGATGACCTTGCCCGGCGTGACCGCCACGTTGACGCCGACCTTGAAATTTTCCGTTCCCACGGGCTGGTCGTGTTTCAAGGTCCGACTCACGTCCTCGAGCCAATTTTGAAAACCGCTCACCAAGTTTTGCCCGGACTGCTCGCGGGTCAATTCCAAGAGTTCCGGGTTTGACATCAGATGATTGGCCGGAGAGGTCGCATCCAGCATTTGCCGCGTGGAAAATCCGACCAGATCGGCGCTGCGCGGCGTCATGCCCGGAACATTCGTGGTCGCCTGCTGCATGACCTTGGCCCAGTTCAGATAGCCGCGCGCCATCATATTGAAAGGCCACTGCTTCCAAGCATCGGAGGAAAATCGCACGTCGGTGGAGGCCGGCGCCAGCGCTTGACCGGTCGAGGCCTGCATGGCAAAGGAGAAATTGTCCAACATCGCCTTGAAGGCCGTGTGCGCGATATCGGTTTGTTTTTGTGGTGCTTGGGCGATATTGAGGTACCAGTCCCACCACGCCTGGGCATAGTCGTCCGGCGCCAGACCTCCGGTGATCGCCGCCAGTTGGGCGCGCATTTCGCGGCTCAATTGTTCTTGAGCACTCGAACCTTCAGATTCCGCCATGTACTCGTTCCCCCCGGGATCGATGATGGCACGTGGCGATAGTGCGTGTAAAAAAAAGGGGCGACCCTGGTCGCCCCAATCTTTAACGCGCTAAACTTGAAAATTAGGCGGCTTTCTTCGCCTTTTCGGCGACCTTGGCGGTGGTTTCGTCGAGCCACTGCGTCACTGCCCCTTGGGTCTCGGTTGCAATCTTGCTGAACTCTTCAGCGCGGGCGCGCAGCTTGTCGCTCAGGGACAGATTCAGCGAGGTTTGCTGGCCGATCAATTCGGCGGCCGACTTCGGACCGACGCTGGCCTTGGCTTGGCCTAGGCTCCATTCCAGGTAATCGCCGGTGACGGCGAATTGGTACTGGGCGAGGCGCTCCAGGGTCTTCAGGCCTTCCTGCTGTGCGCGATACACGGGCGCCATCGCGGTCTTGTAGGTCTCGAACAGGGTGCTGAAATCAAATGTGGGCTGGGTCATGGGGACTCCTTTAATCCTGGCTACAACTAATCCTATGGCGACATTATACAGAAAAAAGTATGCAATGCAAAATAATTTGCGGCAGCGGGTTTTGGGGTATCTATATTCAATAATATATTGATTAATCACGTAATTATAGAGAAGACCCTCTTAACATAACAAACTTTACCGCCATTTTTAACGCGTTGCGGTAGGCGTGCCCGTCCGTGCCGAAGCGTTGTCCTGACCGGCTGGATCTGCGAGGATCAAGGCATGCCGCTGCAGCACTTCATCGACGCCCTTGAAGAGTTCTCCGCCCGCCAGGGCATCGCGGTGTTTCGTACCTCGTTGAGCCCTTGGGTGGTGGGCCTAATGGACGCGAATCAGATCGTTTTGCGCAGCGGATTGAGCCAGGAACAACAACTGCTGACGCTGGTCCACGAGTTGACGCACTTCCTGGCGCACCAACCCAGAGAACAACTCAATCGCACGGTTTGCGAGTACGAAGCGGAGGCGGTGGAGAAATGGGTCGGAGGTTACCTGGGTCTCAAAGACTTGAGTATGCCGATGGACTTAGGCGCAGTCACGGACGATCTGCTGGCTTGCTCCGTGACGCGCGTGCGCTGGGTCGCCCGGACGCTCTTGGCGGCAATCCAAGAAAATCAACTACAGCCGCAGGCCGCCGTCGAGATCTAGACAGCGCCCGGTGAAGAAATCGTTTTCGATGATGAACTGCGCCGCGTGGGCGATTTCGTCCGGCTGGCCCAATCGCTTCAGCGGGACCGGCGCGATGACCTTTTCCAGCACCTCCGGTTTCATCGAGGCGAGAATGTCGGTGTGCGTAAAGCCGGGCGCAATGCTGCCCACCCGTATCCCGTAGCGGGCGAGTTCCTTGGCCCACACCACCGTCATGGATGCGACGCCGGATTTTGCGGCCGAATAGTTCGACTGACCGGCATTGCCGTGGCGTGAAATGCTGGATATGTTGATGATCACGCCGCCCTTGGCGAGTTTGATCATGCGTTCGGCGGCTTCACGGGCGCATAAGAATACGCCGGTGAGGTTCACATCGATCACCGCTCGCCATTGCTCGAGCGACATCTTGCCGACCACCTCCCCGTCCTTCACTTTGACCAGCAAGGCGTCCTTGACGATGCCCGCATTGTTGATGATTACATCCAGGGATCCGAAGTCGCGCACCACCGCATCGAGAGCGGCTGAAACGTCGGCCTCCCGCGATACATCGACCGTGTAAGCCAGGGCGCGCACGCCGAGATCGGCGCATTGGGCGGTGGCCGCCGCCAGATCCGCTGCGTTCATATCAAGCAGCGCGACATGCGCACCTTGGGTGGCGAAGCGGACGGCGAGCGCACGGCCGATGCCGCGCCCGGCGCCGGTGATCACAATGGTCTTGTCTTTAATCTTCATGCTTTGCTCCCTTGTTCTGCGGCGGTTGTTCTTTTTCCGGCGCAGCCGGTTGCGGTTTCGTGCCCGAAAAAGCCGACATCATGGAGGCCTGAATCTTTGACCATTGATCTATGTTCTGTCGGGCGAACTCCGCCAGCGGCGCCATTGGACCGGCGAGGGCCTTGGTCATCTCAGCGCGCATGGCCTCCTGCTGGCGAACCAGGGCACCGACGCTTTGCTCCATGTACTTGGTGAGCATTTCCTGCACCGGGTTTCCATAGAAGCGGATGATGGCCTCCAGCAATTCGGTGCTTAAGACCGGCGTGCCGTATTGGTCCTGCTCGGCGATGACTTGCAGCAGAACCGCGCGGGTCAGATCCTCGCCGGACTTGTCGTCCACCACCTTTACTTTTGCGCCCGAGACGATCATTTTGCGGATGTCCTCGAGAGTGACGTGACGGCTTTCGGTCGAATCGTACAGGCGCCGATTCGCGTACTTCTTGATGAGGCGTTCATTTGACATATTGTTTAGCGCCATGCTTTGGCCAGCGAACTAAGCATAGCGCCGTCAGTATGCAATGCACAATCGCTTAAAACTGGGATTTGGCCCGTAAAACTGATGAAATTAATGCATTGCATAGAACTTTGATATGAGCGCTCGGGAGCCTTTCTCAAGCGCCTTGCCCCTAAGCGCCGGATTTCTGCAGGCCTGGGTGGACCAGGCGGGCGCGTTTCAAGAAATGTTTGCCCGCCTGGCCGAACAATCGAGCGCGGCCATGCCTGCCGCAATGCTCTCCCCGCTCCTCGCCCCTTGGAAGGATTTCGTGGACGGAATGGGCATGGGCGGATTCGACCCTGCGCAGATGATTCCCGGCGCGGCGGCTTTAGGGGTATCGCGCGAGTATCAAGAGATCGCGGGCCGGCTCCTCGAACTGAGTAAGCAATTTCAACAGCGGTACGCCGAATTCGCGCAGCAGAACGCCGCGATCATGCAGGATGCTTTTCAGGTCATGAAACAGCGCCTCGCAGCGGCGCCGCCGGCTCTCAAGTCGCCGGCCGAACTCTACGATGCATGGATCGACTGCGCGGAGGGCGCCTACCATCAAGCCGCGCACGGCGACCGGTTCGCGCGTTTGCTCGCCGCGCTTTGCAATATTTCGAGCGCCTTCAAAGTTGAGCGCGGAAAATTGACCGAACAAATTGCCCGGCATCTGGACTTGCCGAGCAGATCGGAAATCGACACCTTGCATCGCCAAGTTCGCGCGCTGACCGACGCGATGCGCGCGGCGGGCGCCGCGGCATCAAGCGCCGCGGCATCAAGCGTCGCGGCCGCGGGCGCCGCATCGGGCCGGGCGAAGGCGTCCAAAGCGCGGCGAAAAGCGCGCAAGCGCGGCAAAACATGAACACCGCGACCGATCCTTTCGCGGACCTGCTGCATAGCGCGGCGGCGATGCAGGAAAGCGGGCGCGCGGTATTGCGCACGATGCTGGGATTGGGCGATGTCGAGGTTGGCACGTCCGAGAAGCACTGCGTGTACAGCGAAGACAAGATTCGCCTGTACCGGTATTCGGCACTGGCCCGGTCCGCAAACTTGAAGCCCGTGCTCATTTGCTACGCGATGGTCAATCGGCCCTACCTGCTCGATCTGCAGCCGGACCGCTCCTTCATACGCGAACTGCTGCTCGCCGGCCTCGATGTGTATCTGCTCGATTGGGGCTATCCCGACGGCGCGGACCGGTTTTCGAGCTTCGACCTCTACGTCGATGGGTACCTGCGCCGCTGCGTCGAGTTCGTGCTGAAAGAGCAGGCGCTCGATTCGCTCACGTTGTTGGGGGTCTGCCAGGGCGGCACCATGAGTCTGTGCTACGCGGCGCTCGAGCCTCGGCAAATTGCCCAGCTGATCACCATGGTCACGCCGGTCGATTTCAAAACCCCTGAGAATCTATTGTCGAAGTGGGCGCAACACATCGACATCGGACTGCTGACGCAATCGGGAAACGTATCCGGAGATTTTCTGAATCTGGTGTATTTGTCTTTGATGCCGTTTCGCCTCACGCAACAGAAGTATGTCAATCTGCTGCAGCTCGAGGGAGATCGGGTGCAGCTCGAGAATTTCATGCGCATGGAAAAATGGATATTCGACAGCCCCGATCAGCCGGCCACGGCGTTTCGCGAATTCATCCAATGGTTCTTTCAGGAAAATCGGCTCGTGCGCGACGAATTGGTGCTGGCCGGCCGGCCGGTGCGTCTTGAAAATCTGACCGCGCCGCTGTTGAACATTTTTGCGTCGAAGGATCATCTGGTGCCGCCGAGCGCCAGTATTCCGCTTGGTGCGCACATCGGCAGCAAGGATTATCAGTCCATGGAAGTGGACGCGGGACATATCGGTCTATATGTCGGCGGCAAGACCCGCAAGACCGTCCCCGCCGCCGTCGCCGCGTGGCTCAAAACGCGCGGCTAGTCTGCTCTAAGAATGTCCGCCGCGGCTCAGCCGCTCCTTGAGGCGCTTGAGCAATCCCCCCCTCTCAACCGTGGCCGCATCCTGGGAAACTGCGGCGAAAAACCGCACCATCTCGCGGCTGGCGTCGGGTCCCGAAGCGTCCGCAAAGCTTCCGGCCGAGCCGCCGCCCGACCAGGCATGTCCGGCATCGTGCACCAGCCAGTTCTCTGCCACGGGATGGCCCGCGCCATCGCGATAGCGCGTGCGCGTGAAGGCGCGGCCGTTGCCTTCGCGGGCCTGCGCCGTTGCGCTGTCCTGCGTGCGGTGAGCAACAGGGCCGCCCAGCCACTGAGAGATAAGCTGCTCGCCATTGTGCGAATTGACCATCGGATCGGCATCTCCATGGAACACGATCAAGGGAATGCTCTTGGCCGGCAACCGCGCACCCCTCGCCGCGCCGTCCTTCATCGCCGCAATCGCCGCCGGGAAATTCTGGGCCGCGCCATAGGGCATCCCAGAATGAATTCCGACGGCCGCATACAGGTCCGAATAGCTCGCCGCCATGATGGCGGCCATGGCGCCGCCCGCCGACATGCCGGCAACGTAGACGCGCAGCGCGTCGATGTTCTGGGAACGCATCACCTCGTGCGTCATGCCGGCGATGATCGACGGCTCGCCCTGATCTCGCCGTTGATTGGCCGCGTTGAACCAATTCCAGCATCGAGTCTGGTTCGCCGCTGCGGATTGCTCGGGATACAAGACGAAAAACCCCTGCTCCGCGGCGATGCAGTTCATTCGCGTGCCGAGCGCGAAATCGTCGGGATCTTGCAGGCAGCCATGCAGCATCAGCAGCAACGGCAAAGGTTTGCCCGCATGTGCGGACGGAATGAAGAGCTTGTAGCGCCGCGAACCCTGGTGGTTCGAATAGGCGCCTGCGATGAAGGATCCGCTTTTCGGCGACGGGTGCAAGGGGCGATGCCTCGGACCTAGCCGATCCGTGCGCTCTGACCGCCATCCACGGGCAGCGCCACGCCGGTGATGAATGCTGACTCGTCGGAATGCAGGAACAGCGCGGCATACGCGACATCCCAGGCAGTTCCCATCTTGGCCTTGAGCGGCACCCGCTTATCGCGCTGCGCGCGCAGCTCGGCTTTGGGAATATTGCGCGCCTCGGCATGCCCCTCGATCGCCATCGGCGTGTCCATGAGCCCCGGCATGATGGTATTGACGCGAATGCCGTACTTGGCGTTGCCGAGCGCCAGCTGCTGACCCAGCATGTTCATGCCGATCTTCGATAATTTGTAAGCGGTCAGCCCCGGCGCATACGCCACGGCGGCGAGCGATGAAATATTCACGATCGTCCCCGAGGCCTGTCCGCGCATCACCGGCAGCACCGCCTGGCAGGAGAGCAGGCACCCCTTCAAATTGATTTGCATGATGCGATCGAAGGCTTCTTCGGCGATGCTCTCCGCGGGTGCATCGCCGCTGCCGCTGCCGACATTGTTATGCAAAAAATCGATGCGCCCCCACGCGGCCACGCACGCCTGCGCATAGGCCTTGCAATCGGCAGCCCGAGTCCAATCCGCGGCAATGCATTTCGACTGGCCGCCCGCCTTCGCGATCAGCGCCGCGGTCTCCTCGGCGCGTACCAGGTCTTGGTCCACCAACAGCACCTTGGCTCCTTCGCGGGCGAACAGCAGCGCCGCGGCGCGTCCGTTGCCGATGGTGTCCCCCGGTGTTTGACCGGCGCCGACCACAATGCCGACCTTGCCCTGCAGTCTCACCGCTTAAGCTCCCGGCAGAAAGTCATCGAGCGGCACGCCAAGACTATTCAGCGCCCAGCAGACCAAGTTGTACTGGCCGATGGTGAAGAGCAAGTCGAGCATTTGCTCGGTGGAATACCTTTTGGCCAGGGCGGTCCACGTCGCTTCGGACACCACCGAGTTCTCAAACAAGTCATCGACCGCTTGCAGCAACGCAGCGTCTTCGGCGGCCCACGGGCCCGACGGACCACGCGTGACAGCTTCGATTTCCGCGGCGCTGATGCCTTCGCGCTTGGCGATCTCGACATGCTGCGCCCATTCGTATTCGGCTTGATTCAACCAGCCGATGCGCAGAATGAGCAGTTCCCGCTCGCGCGGCGGCAAGGTTTGCTTGCGCAGCACGTGGCCGGCGAACACGGTCCAGCGCCTCACGAGGTCCGGATGGTTCATCAACACCTTGAAGAGATTCAAGTCGCGGCCGTTGAAGCGATGCTTGGCAGCGGTCTCGGCGTCTTCTCCGGATAATTGCGAAAGATCGCGCATTTGAATGCGCTGTTTGCGCCTGATCATGCCTTCTCCCTTTTTAAGGTCCTTTCGCTACGCGGCAATGATACCGCGGAAGCGGTGCAGCGCTCGGTTCCGGGGTCACTGAAAACCATCGGTGAGCGTCTGCAAGAAGGCGACGATGTCTTGGATGTCCTGCCCGCTCAAGGCGGGCGCATCGCCGGCGCGGCGACCGAATGGCGCCTGGATATCCACATTGGCGTTAAAGGCTGCGGGCAAGTCATCGAATTTCAAAATGCGGCCATCCTCCGCGCGGGGATACCACTGCTGCGGCTTGGTATCCCGCTCAGCGTAAAACCGCACCGCATCGCTCAAGGCATGAAACACACCGTTGTGCAGGAACACCGGTCGCCGCGCGACATTGCGCAGCGAGGGCGTGCGAAACAGCCCGCAATATTCGTGCCGATCCTTCAGATCCGTGCGCCACGGTCCGCACAGGCCCAAATCATAGTAGCGGCGGTCGGCGTTGGCGGGAATACTCAAATTGCGCGGCGCGCCGATCGCCGCGAAGCCAAAATCGGTGAACTGCGGGAACGCGCCTTTGATCTTCGCGCTCGGGTGGCAGCGCGGCGCAGTTGCCCCTCTGCGGGTCGTTGAAGGCGGCCAATCCCCGCAATTCCTGCGGGCTCAACGCGGCCTCATGCCTCAAGAAGGCGTCGTACTTGCTGTTGTAGGGATAGAACTCAGCGGGATTCTGTTGATAGGCCTCGAGCGCCATGAGCACGCCCTTGAACGCCAGCGCCTGGTCGTCAAAGACTTTGTCGCCGAACACTGCGCGAAATTGCGCGTCGTGGCCCGCCCGTACCTTCGCGAGCACGGCGCAGCGGAATCCGCGGTTGGCCATCTCAAAGGCTGAGAACAACGGCAGGCGCGCTTGATCGTGAAAAGATTGCGAACGCCCATCCCAAGTGCGTCCGCCCGCCGGTCCCTGATCGACGCTGTCATCGCCATCATCGTCGACAAAGTGCTCGGTGAAGGGCGGCGTGTTCTGCGCGTACTTGAGCGAGGGCACCGCGCGTACGCCGAAGCTGCGCCCATCCACGCCGCCGCGCTGCACCGCGCGAGAATTTGCCGGTGCGAAATCGTGCTTCGGATCATGGCAGGTGGCGCAGGCGATTTTTCCCGAAGCGGACAGGGCGGGATCCGAAAACAATTGCCGTCCCAGCGCCGCCAGCGCCGCAGCCGAGGGCATCGGCTCGAAACTGCGCGAATAGAACGGTTCATTGTCGGCGTTGCGGCCGCGGCTTCCGGCATGCGCTGCCCGTCGTTGCGGCGGCCGCCAGCGCGGCGGCAAGCAGGACTAATTGCGATCGCATCAGTCGCGCAGCGTCGCCTTAATGTCAGTGGACGCGCGTGGGCGCGCGACCACCGCTGTCGGCGGCCGCCGGTGCCTTGAACAGCTGCTCGACATCCACCGCGTCGAATACAAGGCTCGATTGCAGAAATCGCAGTGCACTTCGACCTTGCCGCGTTCGGCGATCACGCTGCGGGTTTCAACCTCGCCCAGCCCCTGCAGCATGCCGGCGACGCGCTCGCGGGAACAGCGGCAGCGAAAATAAACCGGCGAGGGTTCGAACAAGCGCAGATCATCTTCGTTGAACAGCCGGTGCAGAATCTCCGCATCCGCCAGGCTGCGCAGCTCTTCCGGGGTCAGGGTATCCGCGATGAGCTGCACGCGCCGCCAGGAGTCCTCGATCAGCGCCGCATCGGCGGCCGGCAGCGAGCTTGCGCCGGGAAGTTTCTGCAGCAGCATGCCCGATGCACCCTGCGCATCCGCATGCAGCCACAGCCGCGTCGGCAATTGCTCGGAATTCTGGAAGTAGGCCTGCAACGACGTCCGCCAGGCGTTTACCCTCGATGGGCACGATCCCTTGGTAGCGCTGCGCGCCTTCGTCGGTCTCCAGGGTGACGGTGAGATTGCCATTGCCGATGAGATCATTGATCTTATGCGCCTCGCCGGCACCCTCGCGGTAACGCGCCAGACCCCGCACCCCTAAGCCGCTGGTGCACTGCGCCAACAGCAAATGCATCGGCCCGTCGCCCTGCAACTGCAATGACAGCACGCCCTCGAACTTGATCGTGGCCGCGAGCAGCAGCGAGGCCACGACGGCTTCGCCCAAGGTCTCGCGGATCACAGCCGGATAGTGGCGATGCTCGATCAACGCGCGCCACGCGGCGTCCAAGTGAACTAGATGTCCGCGAATCGGAAAGCGTTCGAATAAGAAGCGGTGCAGCGTATCGCGGTCATGCATTTCCGCCGCCCAACTTGTGTTTCAGCAGATCGTTGAGCTGCGCGGGATTGGCCTTACCGCCCGTCGCCTTCATCACCTGACCGACGAAAAAGCCAAACAGCTTGTCCTTGCCCGATCGATAATCCGCCAGTTGCTTCGGGTTCGCGGCGATGACCGCATCGATCACGCTTTCAATGGCGCCCGCATCGGTGATCTGGCGCAGGCCCTTGGCTTCGATGATGGCATCGGCCGGCTTGCCCTCGGTCCACATGGCCTCAAACACTTCCTTGGCGATCTTGCCCGAAATCGTCTCATCCACGATTCGCTTCAAAAGACCGGTCAGCTGCTCCGGGTCGACCCGGGAGTGCTCGATATCGACGCTGTCGCGATTGAGCGCGCTCGAGAATTCGCCCATGACCCAATTCGCCGCCAGCTTCGCCTGGCTCGCACCTAAATTCGCGGCCACCGCTTCGAAGTAGGCGCCGAGTTCACGGCTGGCGCTCAAGACGCCGGCATCATAGGCCGAGAGGCCGAGGTCGCGTGCGAATCGCGCCGCCTTCTGATCCGGCAGCTCCGGCAGCGTCGCGCGCACCGCCTCGATGAACGGCTCGTCGATTTCCACCGGCAACAGATCCGGATCGGGAAAGTACCGGTAGTCGTTGGCCTCTTCCTTGGAGCGCATCGAGCGGGTCTCATCCTTGTCGGAGTCGTACAGCCGGGTCTCCTGCACCACCATGCCGCCGCTCTCGATGAGCTCAACCTGCCGCGCCACTTCGAACTGAATCGCCTTCTCGACGAATCGAAATGAGTTCAAGTTCTTGATTTCGGCGCGAGTGCCGAATTTTTCCTGGCCGCGCGGCCGCACCGACACATTGGCATCGCAGCGAAACGAGCCTTCTTGCATGTTGCCGTCGCAGATCTCCAGATACCGCACCAACGTGTGGATCTTTTTCATATACGCGACGGCCTCTTTGGCGGATCGCATGTCGGGTTCCGAGACGATCTCGAGCAGCGGCGTGCCGGCTCGATTTAGATCGATTCCGGAGGCGTTTGCCAGGCCCTCGTGCAGCGATTTTCCGGCGTCCTCTTCCAGATGCGCGCGCGTAATGCCGCACGGTCTTGACCGCGCCATCGTCCAGCATGATTTTCAAGTGTCCGCGCGCCACCACCGGCAACTCGTACTGGCTGATCTGGTAGCCCTTCGGCAAGTCCGGATAGAAATAATTCTTGCGCGCGAACACCGAGCGGCGCGCCACCGTGGCATCCACAGCCAGCCCAAACTTCACAGCCATTTGCACGGCGCGGGCATTCAAGACCGGCAACACGCCGGGGTAGGCCAAGTCGACCAAATCGGCCTGGGTGTTCGGCGGCGCGCCATAGGTGGTCGCAGATCCCGAGAAAATCTTCGACTGCGTCGCAAGCTGCGCGTGAATCTCCAGGCCGATGACGACTTCCCAGTCGCTCATTGCTCGTATCCGCGCGGCGCGTGCCTGTGCCAATCGGTGGCTTGCTGGTACTGATGCGCCGCGTTCAACAATTTCGCCTCCGCGAAATGCGGTCCAATGAGCTGCAAGCCCATGGGCAGGCCGTCGACGAAGCCGCAGGGTACCGATACGCCGGGAAGACCGGCGAGGTTGGCGCCGATGGTGTAGATGTCGTTCAGATACATGAGCACCGGATCATTCATCTTGGCGCCGATATCGAAGGCCGGCGTCGGCGTAGTGGGCCCGATCACCAGATCCACCTTCTCGAATGCCGCACGAAAGTCATCCGTGATCAGGCGGCGCGCCTTCTGCGCCTTCAAATAGTAAGCGTCGAAATAGCCGGCGGACAACACATAGGTGCCGGTCATGATGCGCCGCTTCACTTCGGCGCCGAAGCCTTCGCCGCGCGAACGCTTGTACAAATCCATGAGATCTTTTGGATTATCGCAACGGTAGCCGTAGCGCACCCCGTCGAAGCGCGACAGGTTCGAGGAGCACTCCGCCGGCGCCACCACATAGTACGTGGGCACCGACAGCGGCAAATGCGGCAGGCTGACCTGAAGGGTTTCGCAACCTAAGCCCGTGTAGATGTTCAGGGCGTCCTCGAGCAGGGCCGCGTTGCGCGGCTCCAGGCCGTCGAAGAACTCCCGCAGCAGCCCGATCTTCATGCCCTTGAGCGGCTGATTCAACGCTTTGGAATAGTCAGGCACCGGCACATCGACGCTGGTCGAGTCGCGCGGATCGAAGCCCGCCATGACTTGCAACGCCGCGGCCGCATCCCCGGCGCTGCGCGCGAACACGCCGGCCTGGTCGAGACTGGAGGCGAAGGCAATCATGCCGTAGCGCGAAACCCGGCCGTAGGTGGGTTTCAGCCCGGTCACGCCGGTGAGCGCCGCCGGCTGGCGAATCGAACCGCCCGTATCGGTGCCGGTGGCCAAGGGGGTCAAGCGGGCGGCCGTGGCGGCCGCCGAGCCGCCCGAGGAGCCGCCCGGGACCTTGGCCGTATCCCAAGGGTTCTTGACCGGGCCGTAGTAGCTGGTTTCATTCGACGAGCCCATCGCGAATTCGTCCATATTGGACTTGCCCAGCATCACCGTGCCTGCCGCCTTGAGGCGCGCCACTACGGTGGCGTCGTAGGGCGCGACGAAGTTGTCCAGCATGCGCGAGCCGCAGCTGGTCTTGACCCCGTCCGTGCAGAAAATGTCTTTATGAATGAGGGGGATGCCGAGGAGCGGGCCGCGCTCCCCCGCCGCCAGACGGGCGTCCGCGGCCCCGGCAGCGGCCAGCGCGCGTTCAGCCGTCAGGGTGATCATGGCGTTCAGCGCAGGATTCAGGCGCTCGATCCGGGCCAAGAAGTGCCGCGTGAGTTCCGTGCTCGAAATTTGCCGCTTGCCGAGGCGGTCGGCGAGTTCGCCGATAAAAAGGTTATGCAGCATCCGTCAACAATAGCCTACAGTTTACTCGATCACCCGCGGCACCACATACAGGCCGGCGCTCACGGCCGGCGCGTTCTGTTGGTATTTCTCGTGGTGGTCGCTCTCCGAGACCAAGTCGGCTCGCAGACGCTGATGCTGGCCATCGAGGGGATGCGCCATGGGCAACACGCCCTCGGTGTCCGTGCGCGACAACTCATCGACGAAGTCGACGATGCTCGACAAGCTGCTCACGTACACCGGCATCTCATGCGCGGTGATGGACAGCCGCGCAAGGTGCGCGATTTTTTCCACGTCTTGACGGGTTAGGCTCATAGGGTTGGTGCTCAAAATGCGCAGCAACTCACGCAAATTAAGCTTGAGGGATGATACACGTTGCCTTGTGATATGTCGTGTCGGTAAGTTACATTAGCCGATCTTTTTTTAACCCCAAAAGTTTACGAAAAATACCCCATGTTCAAACGCCTTAGAGGTTATTTCTCTAATGACCTCTCAATCGATCTTGGCACTGCCAACACCCTCATTTACGTCCGCGAGCGCGGCATCGTTCTGAACGAACCCTCGGTGGTCGCGGTGCAGGATGAGCCCACGCGGGGCGGCAAAATCATCGTCGCCGTGGGGGTCGAAGCCAAGAACATGTTGGGCCGCACCCCCGGCCATATCACGGCGGTTCGGCCGATGAAGGACGGGGTGATCGCGGATTTCACCTACACGGAAAAAATGCTGCAGTACTTCATCAAGAAGGTGCACGGCAACCGCTTTTTGAGCCCCAGTCCCGCGGGTCTTGGTCTGCGTACCCTTTGGGTCCACCCAGGTCGAGCGGCGCGCCATCAAGGAATCCGCCGAGGGGGCGGGCGCACGCAGCGTGGACATCGTCCCCGAGCCGATGGCCGCCGCGGTGGGCGCCGGCCTGCCCGTGCAAGAGGCGCGCGGTTCCATGGTCCTCGACATCGGCGGCGGCACCTCGGAGGTCGCGGTCATCTCCCTGAACGGCATCGTCTACGCCGCCAGCGTACGCATCGGCGGGGACAAGTTCGACGAAGCCATCACCAATTATGTGCGCCGCAATTACGGCATCCTGATCGGCGAAGCCACGGCCGAGCGCATCAAGCTGGAAATCGGTTCCGCCTATCCCGGGCAAACCGTGCGCGAGATTTCCGTCAAGGGCCGCAATCTGTCGGAAGGCGTGCCGCGCAGCTTCACGCTGAACTCCAACGAAATTCTGGAAGCGCTGCAAGAACCGCTGCAAGGCATCGTCGGCGCGGTCAAGCAGGCGCTGGAACAGACGCCGCCCGAACTCGGCGCCGACGTGGCGGAACGCGGCATCGTACTAACGGGCGGCGGGGCGTTGCTGCGCGACGTCGACAAATTGCTCATGGAAGAAACCGGTCTGCCGGTGGTGATCGCCGATGACCCCCTCACCTGCGTTGCGCGCGGCGGCGGCCGGATCCTCGAGCTCACCGAGGAACACGGACCCGGCATTTTCGGACTGGAGTAATGCAAGCGCGCTGGAGCCTGTTCGAGCCTTGCCCGTGAGCCGCGTCGGCAGCGCAAGCCTCGAACCGGCTCCGGTGGATTTTTCCGCCCATGGTCGCGTTTCGTAGTACCGACGCCTCGGGTCGAATCACGGGACTGTTGTTCCGCTGCGTTCTTTACTCCTTGCTCGCCTTGGCGCTCATCATTGTCGACAAGCGCTACGATCACTTGGGAAGAATTCGCCGGCTGCTCTCGGTGGTTGCCTATCCGGTGCAAATTGCCGTCGCCTCGCCCTTCGAAGGCTGGCACTGGTTTCGCGACAGCATTACGACCCGCGACGCGTTGCGTGCCGATAAGAGCAAGCTCGAAGCGGAGCTGCGCGTGGCGCAGTTCCGGCTGCAGCGCTACGAGGCTTTGGAAGCGGAAACGCAGAGATTGCGGGCGTTGCGCGAAAATACCGCCGGCGTGACGGATCGTTTTCTCGTCGGCGATGTCATGAATGTGGACCTGGACGCTTTCCGCGAGCGGGTCTTGGTGGACAAAGGCGCCGGCGACGGCATTTATGTGGGACAGGCGGTGCTCGACTCAGGCGGCGTGTTCGGCCAGGTCGCGCGCGTCGGGCAACTCACCAGCGAGGTGATTCTGGTCAGCGACGCGGCGCACGCCATCCCGGTACAGATCAACCGCAATGGCTTGCGCACGGTGGCGGTCGGAACCGGGGACACCAATCGGCTGAAGCTCCCCTATCTGCCCACCAGCGCGGACGTGGTGGCGGGCGATTTACTGGTGACCTCCGGTCTCGGCGGCGGATTTCCCGCCGGCTACCCGGTTGGCACGATCGCGGAGGTCAAGCGTGACCCGGCGCAATCCCTCGCCGACGTCGACGTCAAACCCGCGGCGGCGCTCAACCGCTCCAAGGAACTGCTGTTCGTCTGGCTCAAACCGCAGGCTACGGAGTTGTTGCCGCCGCTCAAAGCCGCCCCGGTGCCGAAGAAATGATGCGCGAAGCGCGAATCCGGCGCATGCCCATGGCGCTGTCCGCGCTGGTTGCGCTCGCGCTGGCGGTGGTGCCGTTGCCGGCCGTGCTCGACGCATTTCGTCCCGACTTTCTGGTGTTGGTGGTGTTTTATTGGTGCATCGAATCGCCGCGCGCCGGCGGACTGTCGTTGGCTTTTTTCTCAGGGTTGGCGCTCGACGTGATCAACGGCGTGGTCCTGGGCCAGCACGCGCTCGCGCTCACCCTCATGGGCGCCTGGGCCACGCATCTGCGGCTGCGCATCCGGGTGTTCTCAATGCTGTCGCAATGTCTCGTGGTGTTCGCGCTGCTCACGGGCTATCAATTCGTGCTTTTTTGGGTTGACGGCGCCACCGGCAACCCGGTGACCACCTTCAGCCGTTGGCTCGCGCCCTTCATCGGCGCGCTGCTTTGGCCGGTGATCATCAGTGTCATGGGCAAAGTACATGAGCGTTGAACCATGATCTACGATGAATTCTCGCCGTCTCGAACCCGCCGCACCCTGACCGCGGGGGGCCGCACCTTGCGTGCGTTGGGATTGGACGGGCCCTTGACCGGCGTGTTGGCCATCATTGTCGTGATCGGCATATTGGTGGTGTACAGCGCCTCGGGTCAGAACTGGAAAATGGTGCAGCACCATCTGGTGAATATCGGCATCGCGGTGGCGGCCATGCTCGCGCTCGCGAAGTTCGCGACGCCGCAATACCTGCGCATGTTCGCGCCGATCGCCTATGTGATCGGAGTGTTGCTGTTGATCGTCGTCGATGTGACGGGCCATGTAGGCAAGGGCGCACAACGCTGGCTCGATGTCGGCTTCATGCGCTTTCAGCCTTCGGAGATCATGAAGCTTGCCGTACCGATGGCGTGCGCCTGGTATATGCACGAACGGCCGCTGCCGCCGACTTTTTTGGACCTGATCGTCATGGGAGCCCTGATCGCCGTTCCCACGGCCATGATTGTGACGCAACCGGACTTGGGCACGGCCTTGCTGATTGCGGCATCCGGTCTCATCGTCATGTTGCTGGCGGGCTTGCAGATTCGCCTGATCCTGATCGCCATTCCGCTGCTGGGCGCCGCCGCTTGGGGCGCGTGGCATTTCATCCACGACTATCAGCGCCAGCGCATATTGACCTTTCTCAATCCGGAGACCGATCGCCTCGGCGCCGGCTATCACATCATTCAGTCGCAAATCGCCATCGGCTCGGGCGGTCTGTTCGGCAAGGGCTACATGAACGGCAGTCAGGCGCAGCTCGAGTTTCTGCCCGAGCGCTCCACCGACTTCATCTTTGCGGTCATCGGCGAGGAATTCGGCCTGTTGGGACAGCTGCTGATTCTGTCGTTGTACGGCGTGGTGATCGGCCGTG
The DNA here is from genome assembly GCA_963782865.1 of uncultured Gammaproteobacteria bacterium. GTDB lineage: Bacteria > Pseudomonadota > Gammaproteobacteria > Steroidobacterales > Steroidobacteraceae > Bog-1198. Next base: position 132,437 of record CAWALS010000014.1, read on the forward strand.
CGTTGTACCTTGCCATGCAGGCGCAAGGGACGTTCGCGCGCTTGACCGGCGGGGCCGTCGCCTTGAGCTTCTTCGTGTATGTGTTCGTCAACTCAGGAATGGTCAGCGGCATCTTGCCGGTGGTCGGCGTTCCTTTGCCGCTGATCAGCTACGGCGGCACCTCCATGGTCACGCTGCTGGCCGGCTTCGGCATCCTCATGTCGCTGCACTCGCACCGCAAGCTGATCGGGTCCTGATACCGATGCGCACTCCATTTACCGCGACGTTGCTTGTTTGCGCTGCATTGCTGGGGCTCGGGACAGAACCCGCCTCGGGGCTGGACATCAAGCGCGCCGAGGTCAAGGAGTTCATCACGCACATGTCGGACGCCTACGGCTTCAAGAAACGCGCCTTGCGCAAGCTGTTGAAATCAGCGGATAGCCAACCCGCCATCATCGACGCCATATCCAAGCCCGCCGAGAAAGCCAAACTCTGGTACGAGTACCGCCCGATCTTCCTCAATGAACGGCGCATCCGCGAAGGGACGGAATTTTGGATGGCGCATCGCCAGGCGCTCGATGAAGCCAGCATCAAGAGCGGCGTGGCGCCGGAATATCTCGCGGCCATCCTCGGCGTTGAAACGTACTATGGCCGCCTCACCGGGACTTATCGGGTTCTTGACGCCCTGGTCACGCTGTCTTTCGACTACCCGCCGCGCCAGAAATTTTTTCGCGACGAGCTCGAGCAATTTCTGCTGCTGACGCGCGATGCGCATCTTGATCCCAAAACCGTGAAGGGGTCCTACGCCGGCGCCATGGGTGCGCCGCAGTTCATGCCTTCGAATTACCGGCGCTACGCGGTGGATGCGGATGCAAACGGCCGCATCGATCTGTGGAACGACTGGCCGGACGTTTGCGCCAGCATCGGCAATTATTTGAAAGAACACGGCTGGAACACGGGCGAGCCCGTCTTGGAAGAGGCCACGGTCGCGCCTGAAAAGGCCGCCGATCTCGATGGCCGCAAGTTGGCCCTGTCGGAGACCGTAGCCTCGCTCGCGGCGAAAGGCGTCAGCTTCGATGCCCCGCTGCCGCCCGACGCACCGGCGATCTTGATTGCCGCCGACGAGCCGGACGGCATCCACTGGCGCGTCGGCTACAACAACTTCTTCGTGATCACCCGCTACAACCACAGCGCGCTGTATGCCATGGCGGTCTATGAGCTCGCGGCGGCCGTGAAGCAGCGCGTGCTGGCGAACGACGCCGCATCTTCGGCCATACCCTCGGCCGCACCCTTGGCCGCACCCTTGGCCGCACCCTGGCCGCACCTGGCCGCACCCTTGGCCACGACCACGACGCCGCCGTGACGCTGTCGCGCGCACTGGCGCTGCCGCTGTGCGTCGCGATCGCGGTCGGAATGGCCGCATGTTTCAGTGCGCCGCCGCGCCGCGAGAGTCCCAGCGCCTCGCCGGTGCCGCCGCCGGCGGAGCGGCCGCCCGAATCCGTACCCGACATGGTGCCGCGCTACGAACCGCGCTCCCGAAATGGCAATCCGCCGTTCTATGATGTGATGGGCAAGCGCTACTTTGTGCTCTCCTCGAGCGTGGGCTACGTGGAACGCGGCGTCGCCTCCTGGTATGGACCGGGTTTCCACAAAGTCCGAACCTCTACCGGCGAGCCCTATGACATGTACGCCATGACTGCCGCCCACAAGACGTTGCCCCTACCTGCCTATGTGCGCGTGACCAATCTGCAGAACGGACGCAGCATCGTGGTGCGCGTCAACGATCGCGGGCCGTTCGTGGGCAATCGCATCATCGATCTTTCCTACACCGCGGCATCCAAGCTCGACATGTTGCGCAACGGCACAGCCATGGTTGAGGTGCGCAGCCTCGAGCCCGTGCCGGTCAATACGCCACTGCTGGTGGCGCAGGGCACGTCGCCCACTGCAACGCCCTATGCCGCGCCCATTGCCGCGCCGCTTACCGCAACGCCCCTCACCGCCGCAGCGGCGGCTGTGGCGGCGGCTGTGCCGGCGGATGCGCCGGCGGATGCGCCGCCTGCGGCAGCCGCGGACTTGGGCGGCGCTCCTTCGACAGTTCCCGTCCCCCGCGCGCTCTTTATCCAGGCAGGCGCCTTTAGCGATCCGAAGAACGCCGCGCGGCTCATGCAAAAATTGAGCGGCGGCGTCTACGGCAAAGTATTCGTACGCGACAATGAAATTGCGGGCCGCAGAATGTACCGGGTGCGCATCGGCCCTGTTCCGGACGTTGCTGAATTTGATCGCATCGTCGCGGCACTTGAGCGCGTTGGCATCAACGACGCGCATCTTGCACTCGACTAATCGCTATTGCCGTAAACTAACCTGCTTTCATTGGGGTATTCACTAACCATGGTCCGTTCTGTTCTTGTCAGCTTGAGTTTAGCCGCGGTCCTCAGCGCAACCTGCTGGGCGGCCAGGCCCCACCATAAACATGTCGCGGCTGCCGCACCCGCCGCGCCCGCTGCGTCGACGCCCGCGCTGTCCGCACCGCGGGTGGCGGGGATGGCCATTCCCGGTCCTCCCCAAGTCGATGCGCGCGCTTACATTCTCGCCGATTATCGGACCGGTAAAATTCTCGCCGCCAGCAACGCGACGGAACGCATGGAGCCGGCCAGCCTCACCAAGCTGATGACGGCCTACATCGTCTTTCACGAGCTCAGCGTAGGCAAGCTCAAGCTCGAAGATATGGTCACCGTCAGCGAGCATGCCTGGCGCTCCGAGGGCTCGCGCACCTTCATCGAGCTCGGAAAACCGGTGTCCGTGAACGATCTGATTCTCGGCATGATCGTGCAGTCGGGGAATGATGCGACCATCGCTTTGGCCGAACGCATCGCCGGTACCGAGGATACCTTTGCGCAGCTCATGAACTCGACCGCCAAGAGCTTGAACATGGTCGGATCGCATTTCGAAAACAGCTCGGGTCTGCCCTCGCCGCAGCACTACACCACCGCACGCGACATGTCATTGCTGGCGATCGCCATGATTCGCGATTATCCGCAGTACTATAAATATTATTCGGTGCGCGAGTTCGAGCACAACGGCATCAAGCAGCAGAATCGCAACGGACTGCTCGAAAAGGATCCCAGCGTCGATGGCTTGAAGACCGGACACACCGATTCCGCGGGCTTCTGTCTCGTCACCTCGGCGCATCGCGAAGGCATGCGCTTGGTATCGGTGGTGCTCGGTTCCACCAGCATGCGGGCGCGCGAGAATGCCAGCGCCGCGCTATTGGGCTACGGCTTTACTTTTTACGACACCAAACTCATCGTCAAGGGGGGCACGGCGTTGGCCACCACGCACGTGTGGAAGGCCGCCAATCCAACGGCCGAGTTGGGTGTCAAGGATGATTTGTATATGACTCTCGCGCGCGGCCAGTCCGATGTAAAAACAACCGTCGACGTTGCCCCTAAGCTGATTGCGCCGCTGGATCTGGATGCAAATGTGGGGACGGTGCATGTTTTCAACGGCAAAGAGGCCCTGACGACCGTGGCGTTGCATCCGCTCAAACCGGTGGCCGCCGGCGGCTGGTGGCGGCGCCTCATCGATACCATCCGACTGTGGTTCGCATGAGCGGTCCGCTGCCCATCTGCTACTTGAACGGCGGATACCTGCCGCTCAATGAGGCGCGGGTTTCGCCCTTCGATCGCGCCTTTCTATTTGGCGACGCGGTGTACGAAGTGGTGCCCGTTTACGGATCGCGGCCGTTTCGGTTGCGCCAGCACCTGGACAGGTTGAATCGCAGCTTGTCCGGGATCCGCATGCCGCCCGCGATGTCGCATGGCGACTGGGCGCACCTGTGCCAGGAGCTGATATCGCGAAATTCGGCGGATCAAGGGCATCTTTACATGCAGGTGAGCCGCGGTGCGGAGTTCGGCCGCAATCATGCTTGGCCTGAGGGGCTGAAACCGACCGTGTTCGCCTACTGCACCGAGTTGGATCCGCTGCCGGATGCGCTGCTCGAAAACGGCGTCGCCGCCGTCACCGCCGCCGAGACCCGCTGGGCACGGCGCGATATCAAGGCGACGGCCCTGCTGGCCAACATCCTGCTGAAGAAGCTGGCGGCCGATGCGGGCGCGTTTGAAACCATCATGCTGGAAAATGGCGAGCTCACCGAAGGATCTTCAACGACCGTGCACGTGGTGAAAAACGGCGTGATTCAAACGCCGCCCAACAGCCATCATATCCTTCCGGGAACCACGCGCGATGTGGTCACGGAACTCGCGGATCTTCTGTCGGTGCGCAACTTGAGCGCCGCGGTCTCCGAATCGGCGTTGCGCAGCGCCGATGAGATTTGGCTCGCCTTCTCAACCCGCGGTGTATTGCCCGTGACCAGGCTCGATGGCGCGCCGGTGGGCAGCGGGGTCCCAGGGCCGCTCTTCAAGCGCATCCACCTCGCTTTTAGCAACTACATCCGCGAATTGGCCAAGACCCCGGCGCTATGAGCAGCGCGCCCGAGGAATACCCCAGTGATTTTCCCATCAAAGTCATGGGCCGCCATGACAGCGATCTGCGCTCGCTCACGCAAGCCATCGTCGAACGGCACGCCGGGCCGCTGGCGGAATCACGTGTGAAGACGCGCACCAGCGCGGACGGCAATTTTCTGGCGTTGACCTATACCGTGCACGCCACGAGCCGCGAACAGCTCGACAAGATCTATCGGGAATTGACTGCCTGCAAGTCCGTGTTGATGGCACTGTAGGGCGCAACGCGCGGCGCCTCGGAGTCTTGGCCCAATTGCCGCAGCAAATGCGGCAGCAAGTCCTGCGCCACGGATTCAATTCCGGCGCCGACCCCCAAATCCGCCAGCCGCGTGACCCGCAAATCCTTGTACCCGCAAACATTGATGCGTTCGAAGGGCGCAAGGTCCAGCGACACGTTCAACGCCATCCCGTGATAGCAGGCGCCGCGGCGAATGCGCAGTCCGACGCTGGCAAGCTTCGCGCCCTCAACATAGACGCCTGGCGCTTTCCTCGAGCCTGAAGCCGCAATGCCGAGGCCGGCGGCATAGGCGATGACGGCGTTCTCCAACGCCACCACCAAATCGCGCACGCCCAGCTTCAGACGCCGCAAATTCAGCAGCGGATAAATCATCAGCTGGCCCGGTCCATGATAGGTCACTTGGCCGCCGCGATCGATTTGCACCACGGGGATATCGCCTGGCGCGAGCAAGTGTTCGCGGCTGGCGTTCAGCCCTAAAGTGAAAACCGGCGGATGTTCGACGAACCAGATTTCGTCGCGCGTCGCATCCTGCCGCTCGTCGGTGAACTTCTGCATTGCCCGCCAAACCGGTTCGTACGGCGCCAACCCGAGGCGGCGAATCAGCGGCAACTGGCTCATGAACCTTCAGGCACCGGCGGCCTTGACCGCAAGCTTTGCATTACTAAGGCCCGCATTGTTGCGCGCCAGCGCTTGTTCCGCACGATAGCTCGAGCGCACCAAGGGCCCGGAGACGCATTCGAGAAAACCCAGCCCGAGCGCCCATTCGCGGTAGTCGTCGAACTGCTGCGGGGTAACGAACCGCTCGACGTTCAAATGATTCGGCGTGGGGCGCAGATACTGGCCCAGGGTCAGCACATCGACCTGTGCCGCGCGCAGATCCGCCAGGGTCTCGCGAATTTCCGCATCGGTCTCGCCCAACCCCAGCATCAAGCTGGTTTTCGTCAGCACGTCGGGTTTATAGACTTTCGCCGCGCGCAGGACCTCGATGCTCTGCTCGTACCCCGCGCGCGGATCGCGCACTGGATGAGTCAAGCGCCGCACGGTTTCCACATTTTGCGCAAACACGTCCAATCCTGAGTCGAGCACGGTGCGCACATCCGCAATGACCCCTTGGAAATCCGGCGTCAAGGCTTCGACCGCGGTGTCCGGATTGAGACTTTTGATGGCGCGAATCGCAGCCGCGTAATGCGCCGCGCCGCCATCCGGCAGGTCATCGCGATCGACCGAGGTCAACACCACATATTTGAGGCGCATGAGCTGCACCGACTTCGCCACATTTTGCGGTTCTTCCGCATCCAGCCAGCCGCGCGGATTGCCGGTATCGACGGCGCAAAAGCGGCACGCGCGCGTGCATACGGCACCCATCAACATGATGGTCGCGGTACCCGCATTCCAGCATTCGCCGATGTTCGGACACTTGGCCTCTTCGCACACCGTGCTTAGGGCGTGATCGCGAACGATTTGCTTGACCGCGCCAAATGCGGCGCCGGTGGCCAGCGGCGCGCGCAGCCACGGGGGCTTACGCGGATTCGAGGCGGCGGCATGCGTTTGCTTGATGCCATCCTTGATGGCGGTAAAGCCTTGTGCCGTCGTGTATTTTTGACCGCTGCGCGCCGGGCGTTGCTCTGACATGCCTTAATTATACTCTACCGGTTTGGCGCCGCGTTGAGAGCGGCAAGCCGCTGCGGCGTCCCGACATCCTCCCACGCTCCGGTATAGAGCTGCGCGGAACACCGCCCGGCGCCCATGGAACGCCGCCACAGCGGCATGATGGGAAATACGCCGTCTTGGGCATCGGCGAAGAAGGCGTTGCGGTAAACGGCAATGCAGCCAAACGTAAATAGCTCGGCGGCACTGGCCAGTGCTTTGCCGTCCTTGAGGCCAAAGTCGCCTTGCAAGTAGCTGGGGTTGGGCACCAGCACGAGGTGCGAATCGTATTGCGCGTCGATCGCCAGCGTCTGGAATGGAAAGTCCGTGTAGATATCGCCGTTGACCACGGCGAACGGCCCGGGCGAGAGCTGCGGCAGCGCGCGAAAGACGCCGCCGCCGGTATCCAGCGCGCGCGGCGCTTCCTCGCTGTAGATGATGGCGGCGCCGTAGCGGCCGCCGTCTCCCAGGTAGTCGCGGATCTGCCTGCCCAGCCACGCCAGATTGATGACGATGCGCTCGATGCCGGCCTGCACCAAGCGTTGCACATGCCGTTCGATCAGCGGTTGTCCATGCACGCGCAGCAACGCCTTCGGCGTCGTGTCGGTCAACGGCCGCATGCGCTCGCCGCGCCCCGCCGCCAGAATCATCGCCGCCCGCGGCCGTTCGCTCACAGCCGCGCCCGCTGCTGCGCGGCCTTGAACTCTGTGTCGATGCGCTTCACGATGAATTCGGCAAAGGCCGCGGTCTCCGGGTAGCTCAATGCCGTGTCGCGCACGTACGCGAGGACGCGCGGCAAATCGTTCAGGTATTGCGACTTGCCATCGCGATAGAACAGGCGCGCGAAAATGCCCAGGACCTTGATGTGGCGTTGCAGACCCGTCAGATCGAACCAACGCAGAAACAAGGCCGCGTCGGCGTCTAATTCGAATCCGGCCTCGAGCAGACTCTCGCGATACTGCAGCACCCACTGCCGCACGCGCGCCGGCGGCCAGGCGATATAACAGTCCTTGAGCAGGGATGCCAAATCATAGGTCACAGGGCCCCATACGGCATCTTGAAAATCCAATATGCCGGGGTTGTTCCTGGGGGTGACCAGAAGATTGCGCGAATGATAATCGCGATGCACGAAACACGCAGGCTGCGAAGCGGCCGCCGCCACCAGGATCTCGAACAGCCCCCCGAGCATCGCGCGCTCGCGCGCATCGATGCTCAGACCCAAGTGGCGCGTGAGGAACCATTCCGGCAAAAGCTCCATTTCGCGCAACAGCATCGCGCGATCATATCGAGGCAGGGCGCGCGAGATGCCGGCAGCCGCGGTTTGCATGGTACGCAGGCTCTTGAGCGCATCGGCGTACAACTCATCGGCGGCGCCGTCTTCAGCCAGAGCATCGAGATATTGGCGGGAGCCCAAGTCCGACAGCAGCAGAAATCCGCGATCCATGTCCCGCGCCAGAATGAGGGGCACGTTCAGATCGAGGCTGCCTAGAATTCTTGCCACATTCACGAACGGGCCCGAATCCTCTTTGTCGGGCGGCGCATCCATCGCAATGTAGGAATCCGCATCGCGGGTCACGCGAAAATATCGGCGAAAGCTTGCATCCACGGACGCAGGTGCGATCGCAGCGCCGGCAAAACCCAAATCCTCGGTCACCCACTGCGTCAAGTTCGCCAGGCGGGAATCGCTTGCATCCGATACAACCATGCTTGACCATTCGCAGACCGCAAATGCGGCGTTTTGAGTATACCGACTAAGGCGACGCATTTTGTCCAGCGCTTCTCAGTTCCAAGCCGCATGGGTTTTCTTCTGCCTCGCCGGCGCCGCAGGCTACGCCGCAGACGTCTGCCCCGCTCCGCCGAAATTTACCTACACGCTGCCCCCCGGCGTTTCGGCCGACGATCATCGCATTCACATCGACACCAACAACGCCGTGCTGGGTGCCGACGGCAACGCCGTGCTCACCGGCCGCGTCACCGTGACCCAGGATCAACGCAGCGTCTCGGCTGACTCGGTCACCTACGATTACAATGCCGATAAGTTGGACGTCAAAGGCAAGGTCGATTTTCTCGACCCGCGGCTGCGGGTGCGCAGCGACGCGGGCAGCTACGAAACCGCCGGCGGTGCGAATTTCAATGAGGCCTTCTTTCAGCTCATGGACCGCAACGGCCGCGGCTTCGCCAAGGACATCTCTGTGCATCCCGACGGCAAGGTGGCTTTGGATCATGTCCGCTACACCAGCTGCCCGGTCGGAAACGAGGATTGGAGCCTGAGCGCCGCGCAGATCAGTCTCGACACCAAGCTGCAGGAAGGTGTTGCGCACCATGTCACCATGCGCTTCAAGGATGTGCCGGTTTTCTACACACCCTATATCTCCTTTCCCTTGGGCGATGAGCGCAAGAGCGGCGTGCTGTTTCCGAGCTTAGGCCACTCGGGCAGCAATGGCTTTGAGCTGGAAGTGCCCTACTACCTGAACCTTGCACCCAACTATGACCTGACCGTCACACCCGGCGTGCTGACCGCGCGCGGCGTGCAGTTGGCGGGGGATTTTCGCTATTTGACCGCGAGCTCGCATGGCCAGCTCGACGCGACATTCCTGCCCAACGATAAGCAGCTGCACGAGGATCGCAGCTATGTACGCTACACCGACGTTACCGACATCCAGCATGGCCTGCGCTTCGATGCCGATATCGCGAGCGTCAGCGACAGCAACTACTTTGAGAGCTTCGCGGTGGGAACCGAGCAGACCAGCGTGACGTACCTGGGACGCCGCGCGGATGTGCTCTACTACGATGATGCCTGGCGCATCCGCGGCCAGCTGCAAAACTACCAAACCATCGATATCTCGGTGCCCGATACGGAGCGGCCCTACTCGCGCGTGCCGCGCATCCAGGCGAGCGCGCTGTATCCGATCGACAGCAGCAATTTTGAATTTGCATTCGACAGCGAAGCGGTCAATTTTCTGCGCGGCGTCGGGCCCACGGGCCTGAGATTGAACCTGTCGCCCGAAATACGCTGGTCGAGCCGCGGCCCCGGTTATTTTTTCGAACCTGCGGTCGGCTACGATTTCACCCAGTACGATTTGCAGAATGCCGGGCTGGATCTTCCGGGCACGCCGACCCGATCGCTGCCCTATGCGCGCTTGGACACGGGCCTGGTATTCGAGCGCGAAGCGGGCTCTCAAGGTCAGCGCACTCAGACCTTGGAACCGCGGCTGGTATACAGCTACGTTCCCTATCGCAACCAGGACGAATTACCGGTATTCGACAGCGGACTGCCCGATCTTAACTTGACCGAATTGTTTCGCACCAATCGTTATGTCGGGTCGGATCGGATTGGAGATGCCAATCAACTGGCTCTGGCGGTGACGACGCGGCTATTCGATACCGTCTCGGGCACCCAGTACTTGTCGGCGACCATCGGGCAAATTCGCTACTTTTCCATCCCACGCGTAGGGCTGCCCGCCGATTCCCTGACCCCCGGCGCACAGTTCGCCTCGAACGTACCGATCGTGAACCCGTTGGAGTTGCCGGGCGATGCGCTGCTGGTGGCGCGCGGTCAGCCCTTCGTCGCCTACCCGGGACAGTACGCCTACGGCCTCAATCGCAGCGGCCTCGCGCAGCCCCTGCAACTGACCTCGCAGACCCCCGGGGCGTTCCCGGCCTCGGACATCGTGGCGGAAGTGGATCTGACAGGCTACAAGCACCTCGGGGTCAATCTCGACTATCAATGGAACCCGTATACGTCGCAAACCGAAAAATCGGAAATTTCGCTGCAATACCGGCCTGATCCCAGCCGCGTGATCAACATCGGCTACCGCTTCCAGGAGGGGATTCTCAAGCAGTGGGACGGCTCTTTTGCCTGGCCGATCGCGGAGCATTGGAACACGGTGGGGCGTTGGGTCTATTCGCTCCAGGACCGTCAAACCATCGAGCAGGTGGCCGGTTTTGAGTACAAAAGCTGCTGTTACAGGGTCCAGCTGGTGCAGCGCCGCTACTTGAGCATCCGGCCCGGCAGCACCACGGTCGGGGGCACACTGGACACCTCGATTGCATTACAATTGGAACTGACGGGTTTAAGTTCGGTCGGAAAGCGTGAGGATTCCTTCCTGGAACAGTCGATCCGCGGGTATTCGACCCGCGACCCGAGCACCCATTAACTTAAGGCTTTAGGATTTTGACCTATGCGTAAAGTGTTCCAATTCTGTGCGATTGTCCTCGCGCAGGTGCTGCTGCTGTCGCCCTCCTATGCGCAGACCCGCGACATCAGCGTTCACGGCGAACTGCTCGACCGAATCGCGGCCATCGTCAATGACGGCTTGGTTCTCAAAAGCGAGCTGGACGAGCAGATGGCGTCGGTCGAGAAGCGGCTGCAGGAACAGAAAGTCGAGCTTCCCTCGCAGAGCGTGCTGCAGCAGCAAGTGTTGGATCGTCTGGTGTTGCAGGAAATTCAATTGCAGCGCGCGAAGCACGTGGGGCTGACGATTACGGATGAGCAATTGAATGGAGCGCTGCAGGAGATCGCGGCGCGCAACAAGATCCCCTTTGATCAGTTGCCGACCGCGCTGGCGGCGCAAGGGGTCGATTACAAGCAATACCGCGAATCGATGCGCAAAGAACTGACCTTGAGCACGTTGCGGCAACGCGATGTGATTGCGCACATCAATGTCTCGCCGCATGAACTCGAGCAATATCTGGCGCGCGAGCAGAACGCCGCCGCGAACGATGAATTCAACATCTCGCATATCCTGCTGTCGCTGCCGGCCGCCGCCACGCCGCAGCAGCTCGAAGCCATCTCCCACAAGGCGCAGGATGTGGCCTCGAGGGCGGCCAAGGGCGAGGATTTCGGTCAATTGGCCATTGCCAACTCCAACAGCCAAACGGCTTTGGAGGGCGGTCACTTGGGATGGCGCAAGGGCTCGCAGCTTCCGCAATTCATTCTTGACCTGGTGGTCAAAATGAAGCCGGGCGAAGTGAGCGCGCCGGTCCGCACGCCGAGCGGCTACCATATCGTGAAGCTCAACGAGCGCCGCAGCGGCGAAGCGCCGGTCATCATCAATCAGATCCACGTGCGGCACATTCTGATGAAGCCGAACGAATTGGATGACGATGCGACGGTGCGCGAGAAGCTCGCCAAGCTGCGCGAGCGAATTCTCAAAGGTGAGGACTTTGCCGGCATTGCCTCGACGTCGTCCGAAGATCCTGGTTCGGCGCCCGATGGCGGAGATTTGGGCTGGAGCGGCCCGGGCACCTTTGTGCCTGAATTCGACAAGGCAATTGCCGACCTGAAGCCCAATGAGATCAGCCAGCCCTTCAAGACCCGCTATGGCTGGCACATCGTGCAGATGTTGGGCACGCGAACCTATGACAGCACCGACGATGTGCGGCGGCAAAAAGCCTTTGCCGCGATCCGCGAAAGCAAAGCGGACGAAGAAACGGAGTTGTGGTTGCGCCGCTTGCGCGACGACGCCTTCGTTGAAACCAAGATGTAGTGTACATACCGCGCATTGTCATCACGTCGGGGGAACCCGCCGGTGTGGGACCGGACGCCTGCGTCAGTTTGGCGCAAAGAGATTGGGAAGCCGACCTGGTGGTTGCCGCGGACGCGGACCTGCTGGCAGCCACGGCCGAGGTGCTCGGACTGCCCCTGACCCTCGAACCCTACGACGCCACGCGGCCCCTCAAGCCGCATCGCAGCGGAACCTTCCAGGTCATGCATATCCCGACGCGCTGCGAGGTTGTGCCTGGGCATCCGGACGTGCGCAACGCGCCCTATGTGATTGAAATGCTCGATCGTGCCTGCGACGGTTGCAGCAACGGCGAGTTCGCCGCCATGGTGACCGCGCCCGTCCAGAAAAGCACGCTCATGGATGCCGGGTACCGCTTCAGCGGCCACACCGAATATCTCGCGGAACGAACCCGCGCGGCGCTGCCCGTGATGCTGTTGATCAATGATCAGCTGCGGGTGGCGCTGGTCACGACCCATCTGGCGTTGCGCGAGGTGCCGCACGCCATCACGCGCGATCGGCTGCGCTCCACCTTACGCATCGTGAACATGGATTTGGAGCGGCATTTCTCCTTGCAGCCGCCGCGCATCGCGGTGCTGGGATTGAATCCGCACGCCGGCGAGGGCGGACATTTAGGAAGCGAAGAATTGGACATAATCGAGCCTGTGATCGCCGAACTTAAGGCCGAGGGAATGAACTTGCAAGGACCCATCCCCGCCGACACTGCCTTCACGCCGCGCTTCCTGAAGACTGTCGATGTCATCGTCGCCATGTACCACGACCAGGGATTGCCCGTCATCAAGCACGTCGGCTTCGGAAACGCTGTGAACATCACCTTGGGATTGCCGATTCTGCGCACCAGCGTGGATCACGGCACGGCTCTCAAGCTGGCGCGCTCCGGACAGGCCGACACCGGAAGTTTGAGCGCCGCGGTGGCGCTGGCCATCGACCTGGCGGATCATGCCGGTTCGTAAACGCTTTGGTCAGCACTTTCTGCATGATCCTGGCGTCATAAGACGAATCCTCGACGCAATTTCGCCCGCGGCGGACGACCGCGTCGTGGAAATCGGCCCTGGCTCGGGCGCCTTGACCTGGGGACTCCTGCAGCGCGTGCGCAGCTTGGATGTCATCGAGATCGATCGCGACCTGGCACGAGGGCTGCAAAACGACGCGCGCGCAGGCAAAGGCCTTCGCGTTCACGTCGAAGATGCGCTGCATACCGACTTTGGACGCTTGCGTGCCAAGGGCGGTCCGCTGCGTATCGTCGGCAACCTTCCTTACAATATTTCAACGCCGCTGCTGTTTCGGCTGCTATCGCAGCGGGCGGCAATTGCCGATATGCATTTCATGCTGCAAAAGGAAGTCGTCGACCGCATGACGGCGCAGCCCTCGAACAAGACCTACGGCCGCTTGACGGTCATGTTGGCCGCAGTGGCCGAAGTCGAAAAGCTGTTCGATGTCGGGCCCGGCGCGTTCAAGCCGCGGCCCAAAGTCTGGTCGGCCATCGTGCGCTTGCGGCCAACGCTGCAGCCGCGCTTCGACATCGGTGCCGAGGGCGTGCTTCGCATGCTGGTCACTTCCGCGTTCTCGCATCGGCGCAAGATATTGAGCAATGGTCTAAAAGGCTTGCTCACGCCGGAGGAAATTGAATCCTGCGGGATCGACTCGCAGCTCCGCCCGGAAGCATTGACGCCCGCGCAATTCGGCCTGCTTGCCGTCCACCACTCTCGGTTATACTCGAAGGCGCATGGCGGACTACAAGAAAATCTTGGTACTGTTGGATCTGACTGACACGAGCGAACAGATCGTGGCCGCGGGCCGCGACATGGCCGCGCACTCGAACGCCGCAATGGTGATTCTGCATGTGGTCGAATTCGTGCCGGCCGAACCCATGGGTGAGACGCTGATGCCGACGATGCAAATCGAAGAGGATTTGGAAGAGCGCGCCAAGCTCAAGCTGAACGAGCTGTCGGCTCGCCTCGGGCTGTCGCACGTGAGCACCCGGGTGGAAGCCGGCAACAAGAAAACCGAGATCCTGCGCGTTGCAAAGGAAGAGGCGGTCGATCTGATCGTCCTCGGCAGCCGCGTGCGCCACGGCTTGGGGATCCTGGTCAATTTTACCGAAGACACGGTCTTGCATGCGGCGCATTGCGACGTGCTTGCAGTCCGCGTGACCTAAGCCGTGCAAAGCCCGGCGGTACAGCCAGTGAACTCCAGAATCACGGTCGAGGTGGAAACCTCCTATATCGAAGAACAGTCCGACCCGCGCGACAAGCGTTTTGTGTTCTCCTGCACCATCACCATACGCAATGAGGGACCGGTGCCGGCGCGCCTGCTCACGCGCCACTGGATCATCACGGATGCGAACGGCAATGTGAAGGAGACGCGCGGCGATGGCGTGGTTGGCGAGCAGCCGTACTTGAAGCCGGGCCAGGGATTTCGCTATTCCACCGGCGCCGTCATCGAAACCCCGGTCGGCACCATGCAGGGCAGCTATCAAATGGTGGCCGATGATGGCGAGCAATTCGATGCGCCCATCGCACCGTTCCGCTTGGCGATGCCCGGCGTGTTGCACTAGCTCCTGGGCCGATGGCGCTGTACGCGATCGGCGATGTGCAAGGATGCGACGCGGAGCTCGGCACCCTGCTCGCTGCCTTGAAATTTTCGGCCGATCGGGATTCTCTCTGGTTCGTCGGCGATTTGGTGAATCGCGGCCCCGATTCGCTCAAAGTCTTGCGCAGAATTCGCGCGCTGGGCGATGCCGCCACGGTCATTCTCGGCAATCACGATCTGCACCTTCTGGCGGTGGCCCATGGCGGTGCGCGGCTGCGCGGCGGCGACACGCTGGATGGCATCTTGACCGCGCCGGATCGCGCCATGCTGCTCGAATGGCTGCAACAGCGGCCGTTGCTGCACGAGGATGCGAAATTGAACGCGTGCATGGTGCACGCCGGTCTGGCGCCGCAATGGGACCTGACCCTGGCGCGAGACTGCGCCCACGAACTCGAGAAAGCCTTGCGGCGCAATCCGGAAAGGCTGTTCGAGCGATTGTACGGGGACCAGCCGGATCGCTGGGAAGAGTCTCTGCAAGGCGACGAGCGCCTGCGCTTTATCGCCAACTGCCTCACGCGCCTGCGCTACGTCGACGCGGAAGGCCGCTTGGCGCTTCGCGCCAAGGGATCGCCGCAGAAAGCGCAGACAGGATCGCTCGTCCCCTGGTTCGAGGCGCGCGCTGCGCGCTGGCGCGGTCCGCGAATCGTCTTCGGACACTGGTCAACGCTGGGTTTCTTCAGAAACGCCGACGTCACGGGGCTCGATACGGGTTGCGTCTGGGGCGATCGTCTCACGGCCTTGCGTCTCGATGTGCCTGACGCCAAACCCGTGCAGGTACCCTGCTCGGCGCCCAGCACTCCGCCGCGTAAGGAATCCTAGGCTCAGTGATATTGATCGATTCCGAGAAGGCTCCGGGCCTTAGCCGCCGGTCAATTTCACCGTGGGCTCCTCACCGCTCGCAAAATCTCGCCGTGCACGAAGAAACGGCTGCCGCTCGCCTGATAGGGAATGCAGGTGATGTCCTGCTTTACGTTTCTCGCGCTGAAGCGCGGCAGGATCTCGCGCGCGAACTCCTCGACGAGTTCGCAGTCGCCGACACCGTAATTGCGAAACGCATCGCTCGTGAGGGTGAACGGTTCGAAGCGCGCCTCGACCGCCGCCAGATCGCCCGGGTGCAAAGCTTTGGCGGATGCGTCCGGCAATGCGGGCGAAGAGAAGGTCAGGCTCAAGCGCGGGCCGAGGTAGCCGCGGTGCAAAGGGGCCGACTCATTGCAGGCCAACAGCGCAACCTGCAAATCGCGGCGTGCGCCCAAGTCCAGGAGCAGGGAACGCATCTTGTCGCGCAAGCCCTGGCAGGAATAGCGTGCCGTGCGGCCCAGGTAGGAGAACTCCAGATGCTGCTCCTTCCACAGCGCCGGGAACGGGCTGCCAACGACCGGATCGGCCGCCCACAGCGGCAGCGCAAACATCAATCCGACGCCCGCAGTCGCCCAAAACGCTCGCATATCGCCTCCAGACCGGTTTGGACCTTGCCGAACGCAATGAAGTTCAGCGCCGGTATAATGGTGTCATGGCCGCCATTCCGCCTTTCAATTTGCAGCGCTGGATCGAGCAAAACCGTGCCCTGCTCAAACCGCCGGTGGGCAACAAGCTGCTTTTTGAAGACAGCGCCTTCATCATCATGGCGGTCGGCGGACCGAATTCACGCAAGGATTATCACCACGATCCGAGCGAGGAATTTTTCTTCCAGATCGAAGGCAACATGCTGCTGAAGACCGTGCAGGATGGCCGCTTGGTGGATGTGCCGATCCGAGAGGGCGAGATGTACCTCCTGCCGGCGCAAGTGCCGCACTCGCCGCAGCGTCCCGCCGGCAGCGTCGGGCTGGTCGTCGAACGGCGGCGCAGTCCGCAGGAACTCGACAGCTTTTCATGGTACTGCGAGAACTGCGGGCATCAGCTGTATCTGGAGCGCGTCGCGGTGGGCAATATTGAAACTCAGCTGCCGGAAATTTTTGCGCAGTTCTATTCCAGCCTGCCGCGCCGCACGTGCAGCGTCTGCGGCACCGTCATGCAGGCGCCCGCCTGACCGCGCCCGGTCTCACGCGCGCGCAAGCCGAGGTTCTGGATGCGGCGGATCCGCTCGCCGGTTTTGCGCGGGAGTTTTACCATCCGCACGATTCGCAGGGACGCAGACTGCTGTACTTTGGCGGCCATTCCCTGGGCCTGCAGCCCAAGTCCGCCGCTGCAATGATCGAGCAGGAACTTGGCGATTGGCGGCGCTTAGGGGTTCTCGGTCACACCGCAGCCAAGCGCCCGTGGATTCCCTATCATGAGCGCGCCGCGCCGGCGCTCGCCGAGCTGGCGGGCGCCATGGAGGGCGAAGTCGTTGCCATGAACTCGCTCACGGTGAATCTGCACCTGATGATGGTCAGCTTCTTTCGGCCCGACGCGGCGCGCAATACCGTGCTGATTGAAAGTTCGGCCTTTCCGTCGGATCGCTATGCGGTCGTCTCGCAGCTCGAATTTCACGGCCTATACGCCGCGAAAAATTTGATTGAAATTGGGCCGCGGCCCGGCGAGCGCACCTTACGAACCGAAGACATGATCGAGCGCATCGAACGGGAAGGCAGCCGCTTGGCATTGGTGCTCCTGCCCGGCGTGCAATATCTCACCGGGCAGCTGCTCGACTTGCCGGCGCTGATCGCCGCGGCGCGCCGTGCCGGCGCTCGCGTCGGCGTCGACCTCGCGCACGCGATCGGCAATACGCCCCTGCAATTGCACGATTGGGATCCCGACTTCGCCGTCTGGTGCAGCTATAAGTATCTCAATGCCGGCCCCGGCGCCGTCGGCGGCTGCTTCGTACACGAGCGGCATGCCCGGAATTTCAACTTGCCGCGATTTGCGGGCTGGTGGGGACACAACAAAGCGGAGCGCTTTCTCTACGATCCCAAATTCGATCCGATCGCAGGCGCTCAGGGTTGGCAGATCAGCAATCCGCCGATCTTGTCCACGGCGCCGCTGCTGGCTTCGTTGGAGATTTTTCAGCGGGCCGGCATGCGCGCCCTGCGTGCCAAGTCCGTCGCGCTCACCGGTTTCATGCACAAGCTCATCGAGGAGCATTTGCATGGACAGGTCGAAATCATCACCCCAAGCGCGCCGCAGCAGCGCGGCTGTCAATTGAGCGTGAGCTTGGCGCGCCCCGCAGCGCAGGCAAGGGGCTGCCACGAAGCGCTTACCGCGGCGGGCGTGATCGGCGATTGGCGCGAGCCCGACGTGCTGCGGCTGGCGCCGATTCCGCTCTACACCTCGTTCGCGGATGTCCTCGCGGCGGTCGACATTCTGGCGCAGGCGTTGCGCGGTAGCTTGTGATCCGCCTGGTCGGCGCAGGCCCGAGCGGAGCGCTGCTCGCCGTTCTCCTGGCGCGGCGCGGACTCGAGGTCGAATTGTATGAATCGCGTCCGGACTTTAGACAACTCCCGGCCGGCGCGGGCCGATCCATCAACTTGGCGCTCGCCGATCGCGGAATCCATGCGCTCAAAGCAGCGGGCGTATTCGACGCTGTGCAGCCGGCCCTGCTGCCGATGCGCGGCCGGCTGATTCACTACGAGAATCGGGATACGGCGTTTCAACCTTACGGGCAGCGCCCTAATGAGGTCATTTATTCCGTTTCCCGGCACCGCCTCAACCTGGCGCTGATCGAAGCGGCAGCCGCCCAGCCCGGCGTGCGGCTGCTTTTCCAGCATCGGCTCGAGGGCGCCGATTTCGCCGCGAATACCGCGCAGATTCGCGACCTCGAGAATGACCGGGTTCTCGCCGTACCGATGCAGCCGCTGCTCGCCACCGACGGCGCCGGCTCGGCCGTGCGCCGCGAGATGTCGGCGCGCAAGCTCATTCAGGCCCGAGAAATCGACCTCGAACATGGCTACAAGGAATTATCCATTCCGGCCGGGCCGCAGGGCGCCTTTCGCATGGCCAACGATGCGCTGCATATTTGGCCGCGCGGCAATTTCATGCTGATCGCACTGCCAAATACGGACGGCAGCTTCACCGCAACGTTGTTTCTGCCAAAACTTGGGACGGTGAGCTTCGCCTCGCTGCGCGACGCCGGCAGCGTCGATGAGTTCTTGACGCGCAATTTTCCGGATGCGCGCGAACTCATGCCGGACGCGCTCGCGCAGTTCAGCGCGCATCCGGTGGGATTCTTGGGAACAGTCGCCGCGCAGCCGTGGCACTGCCAGGCTCAAGCAACGCTGATCGGCGACGCGGCGCATGCCATGGTTCCGTTTCACGGCCAGGGCATGAATTGTTGCTTCGAGGACTGCATCGAATTCGACGCCTGCGTCGCGCGGCGTGCGTCCTCCTGGGAAACGCTGTTTGCGGAATTCGGCGCCGGCCGCAAGCCCAACACCGATGCCATCGCCGCCATGGCGCTGGAAAATTACATGGAGATGCGCGAAAGCGTTGCCAAGCCTAAATTTCAGCTGCAGCAGGCGCTATCTCTGGAACTCGAGCGGCGCTTTCCGCAGCGCTTCATTCCGCGCTATTCCATGGTGATGTTCCATCATGAAATCCCCTACCTCACCGCTCAGCGGCGCGGCGCGCAACAGTCGGAAATCCTGTCCGCTCTGACGCGCGGCGCGGTTCATACGCTGCCGGAAGTCGATTTCGCGCTTGCGGAGCGCGAAATCTTGAGCCGCCTGCCCCCGCTTTAGCGAGCCGCTACGCCGCGCGCTCGAGGGTCAGAAAACTGTAGGCGTAGACATTCTTTTCGTCGGCGTCGTGCCGTTCGCGGCCGGTCTCGGTCCATTGCGGATCGCGCCAGGCGCTGAAAAACGTGTCGCCGTCCGCGATCTTCGTATGCACCAACGTGAGGTGAATGCGCACCGCATACGGCAGGCACAGTCGATAGATTTCGGCGCCGCCGATCACCATGAGAGGCGCATCGACGCCTACGCCGGATTGGCCTTCCCGGATCGATCGCACCACTTTGCAGTCCGGCGGCTTAAAATCGCTCGAGCGGCTCAAGACCCAATTGGTTCGACCCGGCAATGCCTTGCCGATCGACTCGTAGGTCTTGCGGCCCATCAGAATATGCTGCCCCAGCGTTAAGGCTTTGAAATGCCTCAGGTCCGCCGGTAGCCGCCACGGAAGCTGATTGGCGCGGCCGATCACATCGTTCTCCGAAACCGCCACCACCAATTCCACCGCGGCGTTCGTCATCCGTCCCTTAAAAAAGCGAAAACGGATTTATACGCCGGCCGGCACCATCTAGCCAGACCGCCGGTGGCGCTTCAGCGTGCTGCGCCGCTTAGCCGAACTTCGCGGATTCGAGGCTTTACCGACGCTAAGTGATTGATGCACTTGGGGTGCACCCCCGAAGGTCTGCACTACAGGAGGTTTGCGGCGGCGGTCTGGGCGAGGCTGATTTTGGGCGGCGGTTGGGCGGGAAGCGTGAGGTGCAAGCGCTCGAGCAGCAGCTCAAGTTCGGGCTCGGGTTGTGTGTAGCGAGTGAGCAGAAGTTCTCGACCGTCGGTGGTCGGTATTTTCACGTCGACCATCTGCACGGCGGCAAATTTCTCAAGCGCCGAGCGCGCGGTGAGCCCGGGTGCGAGACCTTTCAGTTGCCGCCCGAGTGTCACGTACAAGCAGTACGCGAGGAAGGCAACGAACACATGCGCCTCGATGCGTGATTGATCTTGGTGGAAGATCGGGCGGATCGCCAGATCGCTCTTCAAGGTGCGGAACGCCTCTTCGACCTGCACCAACTGCAGGTAGTAGTTCCACAACTTCACCGGATCGGTCTCGGTCAGGTTGGTGCGAAGCAGATAGCGACCTTCACGGCGACGAACCTGCTTGAGCTTCTTGCGATTGAGGCGATAGGTAAACGCGGCACCCGTTTTCTCGACCTTCACTTCGACGAGCCGCCACGCCGCGGGGACCTTACTTTGAGCACTGCCGAGCTTCATCAGCAGCGCATCGCGTGAGAGCTCCATCGTTTGCAACTGTGCCAGTCGCGCCCACAGCCACTTGAGCTGCCGGCGGCGCATCGAGCGCTCCTTGGCGATCCGATCGAGACTCTCAGCAAACACGTAGAGTTCATTATCCTCAGGCAGAAGCTTCACCTTCACCCCGGCGCGGGCACTGTGCCAGGGTTTAGTGACGAGCGATTGCTCGAGCCGATTGAGCCGCCCTTTTGGCGTGCCGCACAGATACTGCACCGGTGGCTCGCTGCGGCGCATCTCGGCCAAAACCTCTTCGGTCGGCACGCCGCGATCCATGCACCAGATGCGCTGCGCCTTGCCGTACTGATGTTCGATCTTCTGCAGGAAGGAGCGCAGAGTCTTCGAGTCGTTGGTATTGCCGGGTAAAATCTCGTACGCCAGCGGCAAGCCCTCGGGCGTGACGATGAGCGCGATGACGATCTGCACGCAGTCAAAGCGGTGATCGCGGCTATAGCCGTGGCGGCGCTTATCGTTCTCATCGAGCGGCGGATCGGACTCGAAGTAGGTGCTCGTGAGGTCATACAGCAGCACTTCGAAGGAGACGTTGAAGAGGTCGCGCCAACGGCCCGTCAGATGCGTGAACAGCGCCTCTTTGTGCGCGAGGAGGCGATCATGGCACTCGTACAGCACGTGCGGATCGGCGAGCGCCTCATCGGCGCCAAGCAAATCGCTCAGTGCCGTGCGGCCATACCACTCACGATGCAACCGCCACTCGCTTCCCGGGGCGATTAGTCGATACGCTGCGAGCACAAACAGCACCAGATCCCAGCGCGTTCCCTTGCGTGACGCGGGCAGTCGCTCGGCCCAGAAGACATCCAGATCCAGGGTCTGCCACAGGGTCAGCGCCAACCAACACGCGCCCCATTGCCGAGGGCGGTGCAGTTGCATCGACTTGAGCTTCAACCGCACGATCGACTCGTCGGGTAATAACCCCTCGCAGCGATCCTCCGGGAACAGTGCATAGGTACGCGGTGCTGGCTGCCCATCCTCCAGGACGTCGATCGACTTGCGCCAGGCGAGTTCCTGCGAGGAGTTGATCTCGCCCAAGTACAGCACGTGCCGCTGCACGACGCGCCCGCCGGCGACACGGCGGTTCTCCACCACGCTCCAGTAGCGATGCTCTTTGCCGTCTTTCTTGCGAGTAGTGGCGCGCAAAAACATGCTGACATCGCATTATCCGCAAGCCTGCGCCCTTGACCAGAGAGTAGGTCTTCACTACAGACGTTTCCGCAGCAACGTGCGCCACTACAGTCAAAGAAAATCAAAAGCTTGGGAGAAGGCCGCGCCCTCGGCGCGGCCTCAATCAGGGTCGAATCCGCGAAGTTCGGCTAACCCCAAGATCGATTGTCAGACTAAGAACAAAATTGATATGTAGCGAAACTCCCCGAATTGAATGTGGGTCAAACTAGTGG
The DNA here is from genome assembly GCA_963782865.1 of uncultured Gammaproteobacteria bacterium. Classification (GTDB taxonomy): domain Bacteria; phylum Pseudomonadota; class Gammaproteobacteria; order Steroidobacterales; family Steroidobacteraceae; genus Bog-1198. The sequence goes on from CAWALS010000014.1 coordinate 154,292, forward strand.
AGGCCTTTTATGTCTCGCATACTGACCTATATTCTCATTCTCGGCGCCACTACCGCATGTTCATACCTGCGGCCGTCCTCGGACCCTTCCGCTCCCAATCACTGCTACGCGGAGTCGGGATACCTCGACTCCACCAACGGCTGCTCCGCCCGGGCAGGGTATCCGGACTGCTACTTGGTGTGTCCGGACAGCGGAACGCGAAAGCACCTGTAGCGGCAACCGGCGGATGGGGATCTGCTTCTAAGCCGCTTGCGGCGAACTTCGCCATACCCACTCGCAGCGGCTTGAGCGGCGCTCGTGCATGACGTCAATCTGTCATCCAACAGACACGCCGCCGAGAAGCCGGAGATGTACGTGTAGGGAGTAACGACAAAACGCGCGCCGCGCCGGTGCGACCCAAAGGGAACTCGAAGCATGGCCAGAACACGTCAATTCAAAGTCGCGCGCGTGGCTCTACCGGCGCTGATCGCTCTCGCGGGCATGTCCGCGGCGCAAGCGGCAACCATCACGCAAACGTTCGATACGGGCCAGCTCACGACCGATGTTACGAACGATCCCATCACGTTCGCGGATTTCAACACCGCTCTGGGAACCCTGACCAGCGTCGTCGTGACGCTGGGAGGGTCCGTCGAGCGCGACCTGATCTTCAAGAACACCGGCCCGAGCAGTGCAACGATCAACGTGACCAACTGGACCACGAGCTTCTCCCTCACCGGACCCAGCGGCGTATCGCTCAGCGCGTCCAATAATGCGATGCCAAGTTTGTCGGTCAGCGCCTATAACTCTCAGCCGGGCAGTGCCACGGCCGTCGACAATGGCGCTACCACGACGATCGGCGGCACCACTTTCAACGATGCACACCTCCTCATAACCAGCGGCGGTACTTCGACCTACTCGGATGTGGGGACGTTTTATAACACCGCGGCACTGACCTCCCAGTCGCAGACGATTACTACTGGATTGTCCACCTTCATGGGCAGCTCCACGTTCGATGCCAACGCCGAACTCAGTTACGTCGCCACCGGCGGCAATAGCTACACTCGCTTTGCCACCTATGCGGATGGCGTGGTGACTCTGCAATACAACTACACGCCGGTGCCGATCCCCGCGGCCGCGTTGTTGTTGTTGTCGGGCCTGGGCGGACTGGGGACACTGTTCGGCCGTCGTCGAGAGCTCGCCCGAGCTTGATGCCCGATTGCTGCACGCAGGTCGCGTGTAAAACGGCCACCCATAGGAGCACGTCACAGTTGCAGGTTGAGCGGCTTTAGGGCGAGGTATCGGTTCCCGCTAGTTGCAGTGCGCGTGGTTGCGACGCTGTTCTCGGGCAGCGATCACCCATAACAAGATCCCCAGCAATGCGTACGCCCAGAGCGGTAAGGGTCCATCGCTGTTCCCTGGCGGATTGCCCGTGCCAGACAAGCTGATGCTGGTTGAGCCCCCACCGCCGAGATCGATCTGCAAAGTCGCTGTACGCGATCCTGGGCTACTGGGATCGAAACTAATATTCAGATAGCAGCTTGCTCCCGGCACAAGCACCAGGCCGGCGATGCAGCTGCCGGACTGCGAGAAATCCCCAGGCGCGTTGCCGTCAAGGCTAATGCTGCTCAGCGTCAGACTGGCATCACCCGTGTCGCTCACCAGTACCTGCTGGCTCGATGTCGGTTGGCCGAGTGAGTCGGTCCCAAAACCAAGGTTCGAGGACGAAAGATTGACCGTCGCCATGCTGCCCTTCCCCGCCGCTTGGCTTACGGTGAGCACTTGACCGTCCACGGTGATAGTCCCGCTGCGGGCGTTCGAGCCCGAGTTGACCGTAGCACTGTAAGTCAGGGGCGCGCTCCCCATGCCGCTCGCCGGCTTGACCCTGAGCCAGCCGCTGCCGCCTGCCCCCACGACTGCGCTCCACGAGGTCGACGATGGCAGCGTCAGCGACGCCGCGCCGACGAAAGCGGTTGCCGGCACCACCGCCGTCGCGGGCGACAGCCCGAAGGCCGGGGCCACATAATCGGTCCAATGCGCGATCAGCTGCCCGCCATCAACTGATCCTAGTCCTGTTGCCTGGTTATACGACGGATCGCTGGTACTCGCAGAGAAGCCGGTCTGCCCGGGAACCGAATTGCTACCGCTGGTGATGAGGTGAAACACGGGTGCGCCGCCGGTGACTTGCAGTCCTGAGAGCGCGTAGAGAATGGGATTGAAGTTCCCCACCCGGCCGTTCCGGTTCTGCGCCAAAAGCGCGGCGATTCCGGCCATCGAGGGGGCGGCCGCTGAAGTGCCGCCAATGATCAACACGGTACCCGCCGGATACCCGTCGCTGCTGAATAGGACATATCCGTCGTGCATGCCGGAGGCGCTCAAAGCCACATCCGGCACGTCGCGCCGACCGTCGCTCGGGACGCCGGTCGCCAATTGCCAGGCCGGCTTCGCGAAATAAATGCTGGCACCGCCCCCGGATGCCCAAAGATCGACGCCCCCGGACACGCTGCCGCTCTGGTTCCACACCGCCTCGGGAATATAGCTGAGCGCCGATGCCTGCGCTCCCGGCGTATTGGTCGTGCTCCAGTAGGTGCTGGGGCTCGAGACATCGCCGCTGAATTCGGTGCCCCCGACACACGTGCTATAGGGCGAGCTGCAGACGGCATTGACCCCCAAGCCGTGCGTCGCCTTGGAGGAGCTATCGAGATCGCAGCCCGCCGCGCCCGAATCCCCGGCCGAGACGAAGACACTCGTGCCCTGCGCGGCGGCCTGTTGCCAGAGCTGGTTGTACAAAGTTGTGCCGCCGGAGAGGTCGGCCGCTGCCTCGCAACTTCCGTAGCTCACGCTGATCACGTCGGCGAGATCGTTGCTGACGGCCCATTGAGATGCCAGATCCACCCCGTCGGTGAGCATGGTGGATGCCGTCGTCACAAACTTGATCATCGCGGACTGCGCGGTCGCTCCAGTCCACTCCAAGTCGAGATCGGACTCCGTTTCATCGCCCGATACCAGCGGCGGCGCGATATTGCCGCTATTGGCGTAGATTGAGGTAGGGAGCGTCGATGAGAGACCGAAGAACGAGCGAAAATCGCTGAGATCGACCGCCTGAATGTTGCTGCGGCCGATGACGGCGATGCTTCTGCCCATCCCGGTGATTCCTTGGGCGTATGGCGAGACCAGGTCATAAATCGTCGCGAAGTCACCCGGGCCAAGATAGTTCGCGCCTCCCAAGGTAAATTGCGGCCGGATCCGCGGCGCCAGATGCTGCGGGGAATGACGGAAATCGTGCAAGGAGGCGAAACCCACGACGACCCCCGCGAGTGCCGCCGGTATCGTGGGATTCACGGCGTTCGCAAGATGCGGCTCGCCGTGCCATCGGTAACGGTGAATCTGGGCGGCAAAGGCCGCATTCAGTTGACCGATGCTGCCGCTGAATACGATCGAACGCGCGCCCGCCGGTTCCTCGTCGATGCGAAATGCCTTGGATTGCAGCCACGCGCGAATGACAGCCGTGTCCGCGGCCGCCACGCCAAAACGCTGTCCGAAGGACTTAGGCGTCAGCCAGCGATGAAAATCGGGGCGACTCGGCGTTTGGACATTCTTTAGAAACTGTTCGAGGTCGGCGTCTTGCGCCGCGCTCCCCTGCAGCAGCATGATGACCCGTTCCGCGCGCAACCCCGGGTCGGCGTCACCGAGATCCTCACTGTCACGAATCGCACGATGAACTTGCCCCCTGAGCTCGAATCGCTGCGAGTCGTTTATCGGCTGGACGATTCTCGCCGCAGGCTGCCCCGCCGCCGGAACGCCCGCGGCGCAGGCCGCGCGCGGCGACGCCACGAGCATGATGCCGGTAAAACACCAGACGGCTACACAAACATGCCGGCAAACTGGAGACATCCCTTGCTTTCCCATCGACACGGTCATCAGGAATGTAGCGCTGAATTGTTGCTAATCGATGTGCCGCGTATGAATAGAATTGGAGCGATGGTGAGCAGCGCTGCGGTCATCGCCAGCGCCGCTCGTCCGCCTGCTTCGAGAAAGCGGCTCCACCTTTCCCATGCGGTTATCTCATCGGGATGACCGGCCAGCGCCGCGGAACCGTAGGCGAGCGGATTGAGGAGCTGGCAGACAGTGGTCGCGGTCTCAAGGCATAGGAAAACCGGAACGCCGAGCGCCAGCAGCCAAAGACGGTCCCGATAAGATCGCAGCGGCCACAGAAGAAGCAACGACCAAAAGACCACGGCGCTTCCACGACAGCCGCCACCTGCAACTTTGAGATCAGCCTCATGGCCGGGCGGCTGTCTTCGGCCCGCTCACGAACGGTGCCCCTCAAGCGCACGATGCTGCCAGGACTCGAGGTGCTCGGGACCACGCTGACGTCGGTCACCTCCCACGGATGTCCGCGAGCGATCCAGCGTGCGGCCAGCGTGTAATACGGTGCGGCCAGCGTCGCATAAGGCTTTGCGCCGATCGCGCCCAGAGCGAGCAGCGTGGAGACCGCGAGAATCCAGCGCCATTCACGCCGCATGGTGACCGGAATCCGTCGGCCGCATCGCCCCATTACCCGCCGTCCAATGCATGAAGTACAGCGCCATGACCATGATCGGACCCAACGGCAGAACCAGGCCGTGCAGGGCCTGCCACGCGTTCGGGCTGTAGCGCAATACGTAATAGAGAGCCATCAAGCGTGTCACGCTGAGCACGTAAGCCAGCACCGACCCCAGCAGAAGTCCGCGCGCGCGCTGCTTGAGAGTGGCGGGAAAGGCCAGGATGGCCGCGACCAGCAGCAGAAACATTTCCACCCCTTCGCAGCCCCGCGTGACGTTGAGACGCGCCCCGGACGAGACCATCGACCGGCCCGCCAGTTCCACATGCTCGTTGGGCGTCACCGCATCGATCAGCGTAACGGTCGGAAGCAGGATCAAGTCCTCGACGACGAATCGTTCAAAGGGCGTACCTCGAGACGCCTCGAAAGCGCCCATGAGAATCGCAAAGGCGATGACGAACTTGAGACCGAATCGCAGGGGCGTGATCGGCTTTTTCCCTACGGTGCGTGTTTTTTCTGGGTCCGATTCTCGAGCGCCCGCGCTCGATATTCGTCAGCCAGATTTTCGATTCGCGTGCGGGTGATGCGGGTGAAGGGCTCCGCGGCGCTCGCCTTGGTGAACAGTCCGACGTGCTCGTAGCGATCCAAGACCTCGTTGGTGATCTCGTAGAGCTGCAAGTTGTTCTCCGCACATTTGTCGAACGCCGCACTGCGTTCGCCCAGATCCTGGCGCAGCTTGCTGCGGTCGGCTTCGACTTCCTTCAGCGTGGCGGCGGTCTCGCGAAATCGGTTCACGAGCTCATTCATTCGCTGCTTGTAGAGCTCCAGATTCTTCTCCGTGGAGTCTTTCGACGCGGTGAGCTGTGCGACCGCGGCCGCGGCCGCCGCGGCTCCGCCGGCGCGCGCTTTGAGCGCATCGCGCTCCTTTTTCAGCGACGCGAGCTCGGTTTTCGCGGCGTCCAAATCCGTTTTCATCTGGGCGACCTGGGCTTGCAGGGCCGTCTTCTCCCCCGCGATCTGCTGATACTGCTGCATGATCTTCTGGATTTCGCCGCCGCCGCTGCGTTCGACCTGGGCATAAGCGCGGCCGCCCGCGGCGAGCGTTAATGCGCAGACCGTCAATGGCACCGCCAACCAACGGGGAAGTTTGCTCATGATCGCACCTAGAATCGAGTGTTCAAGTCGAGCTGCAGCGTGTCTATACCCAAGGTCGGGCCGTCGATCGCATTCGAACTCAGGTAGCGCACTCGCACCCAAACCCGGTTCGCGACCCCGACATCGCCGAGCAGGTAGTAACCCCTGGCATCGGTTCCGCCCCAGTGGAAATCGGAGTCCGTGTACGCGTCGATCACGGCGTCGCGCTGCAGGTAGCGATAGCCGATGACCCCTCGCCAGGCGCCCGCCGTCAGCACGGTCGGATAACCGAAGCTGAATTCCCCCTGATAGCCCTTCGTGCGGGGCGCAATGTACGCGCCGTAATTCGCCGACACCTCCGCGGTGTTGTAGCCGAGATTCCTCACCGCATCCGCGGTGACGCCGAAGGTGTAGCGTCCGATCGGCAATTCGTAGGTCATGTTGAGATTGGCAAGCCGATACTTCGCCGCCAGGGCGAACAGATTCACGGTGGGGTCGGTGCTGTTGCTGATGTCGAAATAGGTGTTTCCCTGGCGCGCAAACTGCGGCGCGGTGTAGTTGTAGATGGTGCCGTCGAGGGGATTCAGTCGCCCGGTCACGTTGAGATAGTCGAAGAACGCGCCGCTGAGACGCAGGCGCTGTCCCTCGCCCCAGCGCAGGTTGGCGCCCATCTGTCCTCCGACCAGCCATTTATCGTCCGGCGACAACGCGATTTCTTGCAGCGGATGCGCGCCGAGCGTGACGAAGAGGTGCGACTGCTCCGCGGTGCCGTCTCCCAGGCCGAGGCGCCCGGTCAGGGCGAGCCCCTCGAACGTCAAGTCCTTGTGAAAGATGAGATCCGTGGGCGTGCCGTACGGATTCACGTATTTGCCGCCGACAATCGACAGCCAAGGAAATTTCTGCGCGTTGCGTTCGTCCAGGCGTATGTAAAGCTCGTCCATTCCGATTTGGTACGGCGCGGTGCCGTCCAGGGTCTGCGACTCGGACACGAGATCCGAGGTGTTTCCTGTGGTGATCCGCATGCCGGCGGTGATCGAATCGGTGATGTCCGAATCCACTGCCAGACGTGCGCGACCGCGCATGCGCGCCCGGTCCACGCTGACGTTCTCGAATGCATTGAGGCCGGCCTTCTCGATTCCGCCCGCGTTATTGATGCCGTAATAGTTGAGATAGTAGTTCTGCACATTGTCCGCCGCGAACAGGACATCTTCTTCGCGCAGCGTGACGCTGCCGGTGATGCGCGTGCGCGTCAGCCAGTCGGGCAGCGCCCCCGGAACACCCCATTTCTCGCTCTTGGCATCCTTGACCACGGCCGCGACCACATCCGGCTTGACTTGATCGGCTACTTGTTTGGCTATCTCGTCCTTGACGATCTGCGGCACATACGGCACCCGCACCGCGCCCTCGTCGGCCTTCGCGGTCGCCGCGGCGTCGGCCGCCGCTTTCTCCTGCGCGGCCTTGACCAGTTGCGCGGCTTTCTCCCGCGTCATCACGCCCTGATCGACCAGGGCCTGAAGCAGATTGATGACGGTATTGCGCAATTCCTCGAGAGACTGCCGCTCATCCGCGGCAAGGCAGGCAACGACCGGCAGCGTCGCAAGCGCAACGCACGCCGCCGCTGCCCGCAAGAATTTCATCGTGAACATTGGCATCGATCTCCTCACGCTCATGGTCATCTTCGAGAAACGATCTTCAGACTCACCGGCTGCGGCATTTCCAGCGGCGGCGCATCGCTCAGCTGCGGAATAGAACCCAGATCCGCCTCAATGCTCTGGTCGAGCTGATGATCGCCCGTGCTCGTCGTCAACTTGATCTTGATGCGCCCGTTGGCGTCGATCCACACGCGTACCGATATCGAATAACTCTTCGCCCCGATTTTGGGGTCGGACGACAGCTTCTCCGTCACTGCGTCCTTCAGCCTATTCGTATACCAGGCAAACGCCGCGCTGCCGTTGCCTCCGACCAAATCGCTGCCGCCGCGGCGCGCCGCAAGTCCGAACGCATCGTCGCCTGCGGAGCCTTGCGCATCGAGACCCAACGGCCCTGCCGGCGGCGGCCTCGTCGGGCTTCGGCTCCGGCGTGTCCTTCGGCAGCGGCTGTTCCAGTTTTTCCGGCGGCGGCGGCGGCGGCTGCTCCGGCGGCGGCGGCGGCGGCGGCGGATGATCTGCACGATTTGCACCTGCCGCGCCGGCTTGCCTGCTCTTGCCGGCCAGCATGGATCGCACGAACCACGACGAATCCCAGAATCAGCAACAATCCGAACACTGCGCCGCCGATGCGCGTCAAGTAGCGTCGCTTCCTGCGCTTGGCAACCATGACGCTGCGCTACTTGACGATGCGTTGGGTCACTAACCCAAGCTGCGTGATTTCGAGCCGGCCGATCACGTCGAGCACGTCGATGACGCGCTGATAGGGAATAGTCGAGTCCGCTTTGACGATGACCGGCAAATTCGGATTGGCCGCCTTGTATTGGCGCAGGAGATTCTCGAGCTCGGGAAGGCTCACCGGATAGGTATCCAGATACATCGTTCCATCGGCCGTGATCGTGATCGCCTTGGTCTGCGGTTTCGCAAGAGACGGGGTCTCGCTCGCCTTCGGCAGGTTGACCTTGATTCCCTGAACCGACGCCGTCGTCATGATGATGAAGATCACCATCAGCACATAGGCGAGATCCAGCATCGGGGTGATGTTGATGTCGTCGTAGACATCTTTGTCGCCGCTGTCGATTGAGCCTGACATGATCGCCGCCTTAGCTGTATTGCTCGGCGAGCCGGGTGACGAACTCGTCGACGAACACGCGATTGTCGGCGGTGATCGACTTGATGCGCGTATTCAGCCAGTTGTAGCCGAACAGCGCGGGGATCGCGACCGACAGTCCCGCAACCGTCGCCGCCAGCGCCGCCGCGGTGCCCGGCGCGATCGCATTGACGTTGACATCGCCCGAGAGCGCGATCGCCGCGAAGGTGATCATGACGCCGATGACCGTGCCGAGCAGACCCAGAAACGGTCCGCCGGAGATCGCGATCGTCAGCAGCACCATTTGACTCGACAGGCTCTGCTGCAGACGCGTCATGGTCGCATCCATCGCGGCGCGAATCGCGTCGATCGATTGGGGAGAGAGAACGGCGGCGTGGGCTGCGCCGACGGTTTGACCCGCGACGCGCTTTTGACTCTCGCGAACACCGTGGTGATACAGCCGGTACAGCGTCGACGCGCCGTATTTATTTTGGTCACTGGCCATCAGAGAGGCCATCGTCGGCGCATCATCCAGTTCGTCGTCGTCGTCGTTCTCGGCGGGCTTGTCGAGCGCCGTGGCATCGCCGCTCAGATGGCGAAAATCGCGCAGAAACTTGGCGTTGGCCTTCTCGACGCGGCTCAGGAAAATCGCCTTGACGACCATGATGAGCAGCGCGACCACGAGCATGGCCATGCAGATGCCGATCACGACCCAGCCGTCGATGGTGAGATTCTTCGCGATGGTCACGAAATAGGAGACCTGCCCGCCGCCTTCGCGCTGGCCGTCGGCGCCGTAGACGACGAGGTTGGCGTCCATGCCCTGGCCGCGGGCGCTCGCCTTGATCCAATCCGCGCTGCGCGCGACTTTGGACACTTCGACCTCATCGAGATCGCCGCTCAGGAATCGGGCGCCATTTGCCGCGCCGATCGTAAACTTTCCGCCGACTTCGGTCAGCGTGACCGGCGCGCTGCTGGCCGCGACGCCGTCGACGTACAGCGTCAGTTTGCCGTTGCCGGCCGTCAAGGCCACGTGGTGCCATTGACTCAAAGTGAGATCGGTGGCTTGGGTTACCGACACCGGCGCACCGTCGAGGGCTGCGCGCGCCACGAGCTTCGATCCGTCGAGCGCCAGTTCCAGCGATTTGCCCTGATCGTTGAGCGCGAACACGACCGCCTGTTGCGCCTGCTCGATCCGCAGCCACGCGGACGCCGTGAATCCCTGCTTGGGAAGAAGCCGCAGCGAGGCGGTCGCCGGTACCGTGATGCTTTCCTTGCCGGAGAACTTCGCGTCGCCGCCGATCAATCCGGCCGGCGACGAGAACCGCGGTCGATGCGGACGGGTTGTTCTTGTAGGCCGTCAAGTCCAGCGGCGGTCCGGCGGCTTCGGAAAACGACAGCACCAAGACCTGCGACGCATCATAAGTGCCCGGAACATCGGCGGCGGCAGGCGGCATCGGGGTTGCCGTAATAGGCGTAAATCTTGTCGGTCTTGGAGCCGCCCGTGATCTGCGGAACGCGTACCCACAGCAATGCCATCTGATTTTGCGGGTCGTATTTCTCGAAATGGAACTTGAGCGGCGTCTTGTCGTCGCCCGCCACCAAGCGAAAATCGGAGCCATCGGGTTTCGTGTCGTTGAAGTAGCTGAAATTGGCGAGCGAGAGACGCACCAGCACCGGCACATCCTGCGGCGTGCCGGCGACGTCGGCGCCCGTGGGCGACAAGTCGAAGCCGATTTCCTTGCGGTACTTCCAGTCGTTGTTCCACCAGGAGGCGGCAAGCGCAACGACGGGGATGAGCGCCGCCGACATTGCAAGCCACTTGACGCCGCTTTTCATGCTTTTCTCGCATCCCACAAATCGCGAAGAATATCGTTCGCCCATTCTGGCGGCGCTGCGTGATCCTTTTGTTACAGCAGGGCTTTGCGGGACCCACGCCGGACCCCACAAAAAATTATTGAGCGCGTGGCCTCGTGCTTTCGCGCTTCAGACATTCCACGTCGTCGGGCTTACAGTTCTCTTCTCCGAGTCCGGTGACGAAGACATCGAGCCAGCTGATGGCAGCATCAGCAACCGGCGTGCTGTTCGAAGCCGAATTTGCGCCGTTGAAGCTCTCGGCGACGTTTGAGGTCGCGCCGGCGGTCGATGCCGCGCCGGCAAAGGAGGCGCCGACACCAGTCACCGTGACCGGAACACCAACCGAGGTGCCGGTGACCGTGATGTTGTTGGCGCCCAGCACCGCGGTGGCAGCGACCGTGAGATTGCCAGCGACGATACCCGCATCGTTCGCGTTTACGACGCCGCGCGGCGCGAAGAGAAAGACATCGCCCGGGCTCACCCCCGGGGTTGCAGCCAGCGCCTGAATGCCGCTGCCCGCGATCGCGGCGCGCAACGTCACTGTGGGCTGCCCATTGCTGTCGTACGCAATGTTGACTTGGGGCGCTGAGATGGAGGTTTTCGCGCCGGCGCCGGCGTCGATGTTGCCATCGGTGCTCCAGACCAGGATGTCGCCGCCGTCTGCCGCGAACAGGCGAGATTGATTCACCTGCAGATCCTTGTAGGTGAAAGCACTCACGTTGCCCGTGGTCTGCGCCACGATGCCGAGTTGATCCGGAAGTTTGTCAATGCCGAAGCTCGTGGGCGCGAGCGCCAGCCCGACGTTGACTTCCCCACCGGGGGCCAGCAAGGAAATGTTTCCGCCCTGCTCGGTGTAAACGCGGCTGAAGTACAGCTCGATGTTGCCGGCGTAGGGATTGGCTTCCCCGGTTGACGAATCCGGATTGGCCCCCGGGAACAGCGTACTGATAGCGGCAAATGCGCCGGCGAAGTCGCCATTGCCGGAGGCAGCCTCCTTGCTTCCGTAGATCTGCAGCAAGTCGAAGAACAGTTCCTCCACGAAAGTACGCTGGAGCGCCGGCGTCATGGCACCGAACTGCTGCTTTGCCTGCGCGGCGGTCAGCCCATTGACGCCGTCGATGCTCTGCACGAAGGCAATGAGATTGCTATCGAACTCGCTCGACCCCGTGACGTACTGATTGATGAACGCGGCATACTGGGGCGAGGCGGCGCCAATGCCCGCCTCGACGCTGATGCTGGCCCCATTTGCCGGCAACACGGGGTTCAACAGATTCGCCCGGGTGCTGACTCCGTTCGAAGTGCCGAGATCGACGTTGCGCCCGGCGGTCAATTGCAGCGCCCCAGAGCCATCTACGACGATGCCATTGTTGTCCGCCGCGACTTGCCCGGTGCTCAAGCGTTGCGCGGGATAGACGATGTCCCGTCCGGCCACGATGGAGGTCACGTCGCTCGGACCCAAATTCTGCGCCACCAAGTTCAGGCCGACGACATCGAGCCCGGCTGTGACCTGCACGGGCTTGGCCGACCAGATTCCTTCGACGGCGGATCCCGGATTAGGCGGGAAATCGACGCTGCCGTTGAGCGCGACAATACGCGCGGGGTCCAGCGTCCCCGCTGCATCCGCGGCGGCATAGATGGGAGTGGCTGCGTGCTGGTCCGGCTGACTCAGTGCCAGGGCCCCGGCGATATCGTCGTAGATCGAGGTCGTGTTGAGCGGCGCGGTCACCGAGGGAAGCTCGCTCGGATCCGCGTCCGACAGAATCAACTGCGCGGAGACGCCGGAGTTGCTCAAAAGGGCCTGGACATTTTGATTCGCGAACACCTGCAAATTGCCGGTCGGCGACGGCGAGGTCACGATCGTGCGGCCGATGTCGACATTGCCATTGAGCGCCACCAGATTGACCGTCGGCGGCAAGGTATCGAGCGGACCCGCAGTCGCAATGATTTGGCCTAGGAATGAGTCGCCGAGCGCGCTGGCCACCGCGGTGGAATCGTCGTTCAGGACCACGTTGCCGCCGATCGCGGTCAGACTTGCCGAGGAATCGGCACCATAGGTCGAAAAGAAGACGACTTGACTCTGCGTCGGCTGGTATATGCCCTGATTGAGCAGGGTCGGATTGAGTAGATCGGACACCTGGACATTGCCCCGCGCCGTGGCCACGAGACTCGCATCGCCAAGACCGATGATGGGCGACAGACCGGGCGCGCCACCGTTAGTGGCAGGCGCCGGGCCGATATCGGCGCCGGCGACCAGGTTCACATACCCGCGACCGACGTCGTAGCTGCCTCCCAGAATCGAACCACCAGCGACGACCGTGAGATTGCCGCCGCCTAAGACCACGGGCGCACTCGCGCCTGGTATCGCGCCGGCGACCGGCACACCGACCGTCGGGATGGAGACCGATAAATCATCGATATCGCCGCCCGCGCGCACAGTGACGTTGCCGCCGGCCAGGGCGCCGATGCCTTGCTGGAAATCCTGAAAATTTACCGTCCACGCGGTCGCCGCGGTCGCCGCGACCTGGCCATTGACGGCCGAGCCCGCACGCCACTGCCAGGCATTGACGAACTGGCCGGCGGCCACGCCGACGGCGTCGCCGGCGACGTTCACCTGAATATCGCCGCCGTCGATCGGATAGGCGAGCGGCGTGACGCCGCGTCCGGTGTTGCCACCAGAGAAGGTGGCGCCCGCCTCGGCAACGCCAGCCGTATAGAGCATGGCCGCCTGGTCGCCGAGGACGAAGTCTCCCGAGGCGCTCACGTCGATGAAGCCATCGCCAGTGCGCACCATGGTCGGCGTGTAGCCGCTACCCGTGACGGAATTGCTCGCCGTCGCGCACGCAGCCGTCGCCTCGCAAATCGTCACATTGGCGGGCTGCGCCGACGTCGATGTGAGCACGGTCTCGGGATTGGCGGCTGCAAAGTCGGCGCCCGCGACGATGCGATAGGACCAGGAATCCGACGCCGTTTTCGGCAGCGTGAACGCACCGGGCCCGGAGATCGCCGTGAAGCCGTCGGAAAGTGAGGCGTCGAAGGTCACGCCCCCTTGCGCACGCAGCGTCAAGACGCCCGGCACGTTGCCGGTGCCGAAGCGCCAGTTATAGAGATTCCATGGGGTATTCAAAGTCAGCGCGCCGGATGTATTCGACGCATTCGCCACCGCGTCGATTTCCACGCCGGGCGCGATCAAGAACGCGCTGTTGGACGCCTGTCCGAGCGCCGACGTGATGGCACCCGCATTGCTCATGAAATTTGCCGCATCGGCATACAGGGGGTTCGACGGATCCGCGGCCGTATCGGCCGCGGAGATTACGCCCGTCGTATTCTGGTAGACGGAGAATCCTTCCAGCGTGGTTCGAGTGCTCCCGAGGATCGAGCCCTGGAGCGCAACGCCGCTGCCGCCGCCGAGCACCGCCGTGACCGTCGCGGCCGGTACGCGCAGCAGCACCGTACCGCCCGCTCCGGCGCCGCCGCCGGCGACATTGATGCTCGAGCCGCTGTCGAGCAGCATCTCGCCCTGAGCCGTCTCGAGCTGCACCGTCCCGCCGCGCTGGCCGGCGAGCGTCGCATGCGCGTCGATCGTGCCGTTGAGGATGAGATTGTCCGCGGCGGCCAGGATCACGGAGCCTCCTTGCGCGCCAGCGGCATCGATGAGGCCGTTCACCGTGATGCCACCTTGATCAGCTTCCAACGAGACCTCGTTAGCGGTAATCGTGCTTCCAGCGGCGAGCACCAGATCGCCCTGCCCGCGCTGCCTCAGCGTCCACCCGCCGGTGAAACCGCCGGCGGTCAAGCTCTGGCCGAGTGTGCTGAAATCCCCGAATCCCTGTGCATCGATGCTCACAGAGGCGCCCATCCCAGGGCCGCCCATACCCGTCACGGTGCCCCCGAGACTCACTGTCCCGCCGGGCGCGGACATCGCGAGCGAGCCGCCCTGCCCCCCGCTGCCGGCGCTGACATCGATGCTGCTGCCTGCCGCAAGATCGATGTTGCCTGCCGAGGCCAAGGTTACCGATCCTCCCGGGCTCGCCACTGCGACCCCGGCGTACTGCTGCACGACGCCCGCGACATTGATGGAACCCCCTGATTGCAGCGACACCATGTCGCCTGCGGCAACGCCCGTGCTGGTCAAGGTGACACGGCCCGACGGCAATTCGATGGGTGTCGCTACGGTGATGCTCGACCCCATGACGGTCAAGGACCCGCCGAGCGCCGAGGCCGCCGTCAGCGCGGCGGGCTGCGCCGGTGCCAACAGCGACACCGCCCCCGTGGCCGACAACGTCAGGTTCACGTCCGCACCCGTGGTGATGCGCGACGCGGTCACGGTCAGGCTACCGGCGGTGCTCAAGCCGGAGTTCACTGAGTTCGGGATACTGCTAGATCCTGCGGAGCTTGATGCCGTGGAACTCAAGCTGGCCGTGCTCGAACTGGCGGCGGGCGATGCCGTCAACGAGTTGTTGGCACTAAGCGCGAGCGAGCCGAAGCCGCTGACGGCGAGAGTGCCGCCGGCCAGGTTGATATCGGCCGCATTGATCGTCAGCGCTCCCGTCCCGGTACCCGCTCCGTTGGTGGTACTGCCCTGAAGGTTGCTGAGCGTAAACGTGCCGGCCGCCGACAAGGTGGCCACTTCATCGGCCGCCCCGAAGCCCGACAACCCGGCGCTATCGATGGTGATGTTTTTCGCGGCCGCGTTCACGCCGTCGTAGATGTCTATGCTCGAGCCACTCTCCAGCAGCAGATTGCGCAATCCTTGCGCCGCCAATACGTTCGATCCGAGCACGGTGCCGGTGATGCCCTTCGGTGCGGCGCCCAGGATGATGTTCGGCGATTGCACCGCCAGATCGCTCCCCGCCAACGACAACGTCCCGCCGGTCACCACATTGTTGGACGCTTCGAGATACACAGAGCCGCCGCTGGCCGCGACCGATGAACCGGGCGCGAGAGTCAGCAAGCCGTTGGTACCCGTCGTGCCTGTGCGCACGACCGAGCTCTGCACACCCGCGCTCGTGCTGAGGAACGCGCCGTCACCCGAGAGGGAGTAGCTGCGCGCGCTCGGCGCCGCGCCCGTCGCGCTGATCGAGGCGCCACTGTCGACGTTGATCTGATCCTGTGCCGCCAGCAATACCACCGGCGCGGTCAGGTCCGCACCGCTGGCGATCTCGACCGACTGCGCGGTGGTTGTGATTGCGCCGGCGTTGTTCAGGCCACCGAGCAGCAAGGTCTGCGCGCCGAGTGCATCGAGGCTGGTCGGGGTCAGCAGGATCTGCCCGTTCTGCGCCGTGGCGGTCGCAGGTGCAACGAGGATGGCGGAACTGGAGATGTCCACTTCGGCGCCGAGGGCGCCGTTGGCCGCCGTCGTCTGCAACGTTCCGCCGAGGCTCAGGGAATCACTCGCAACCAGTGCGAGCACGCCGCTGTCCTGCGGCAGGCGCGGCGCCGCGACCCCGGCGCTCTGCGCTTGGCTCGCGAAGAATTGATTCGCGCTCGTGGTCGTATACTGCGCTTGCTGCAGGACGATAGATGCTGGAACAACGTCGAAGCCGCTGGTGCGTGAGTCGCCGAACGGCGTCCCGGCAACCGTTCGATATCCGGCGATGATGGTACCGCCGCCGAGCACTGGAATTGCCTGGCCACTCTGGATGTCCTGATAGCCGGATACTTGGGTCACAAGGTAAGGCACCCGGCAGCAGTGCATAACGCGACGGCAACAACTGATAAACACCAGCCGGCAAGCCCGGGAGGCCCGAGAGATAGACCGAATCGCCGACTTGCAGATTCGAGCCCGCCGAAATATTGGGGTCGTAGGGGGCGACGCCACCGTTCAGGCTCGGCAAGATTGCAAATTGATTTGGCCGTCCGCCGTTGGCAGTGCCGTTCGACAGCACGTCGTTCGTGCCGCCGGTACCGCTGATCCACTCGTATGCTTGCAGGTCGCCGCCGCCCGCCACATCGATCGTGGCGCCGGTATTCACATTGACCTTGGCCCCCTGTAGGGTCACCTGCTGGGCGGGGGGCGCAATCCCGCCGGTACCGTAGACCAATGAGTTGTTGTTCGGCAGCGGGTAAACCCAATCGATTCCGCCCTGCGTCGTGCCGAATGGGATCGCGAGGCCGGCCCCCGAGGTTGACGTGAGGCTGCCATCGCCCAGGTTGATCGAGGCCGCGTCGATGGCGATCGCGCCAAGAGGCGCGCGGAGCACGCCATTTTGTGCGACCGTGCCGGCGCTCAATGTCAACGCGCCGCCCGCCGAGAGCGGTGTGACGGCGTTCCCCGGACTGCTTTGAATCGTAATCGCACCGGTGGTGGGATCGGTGAGGCTGTTGGGATCCGCGGAAATGACGAACTGCGACAAGGTCGTCGGGTAGATCTGCTGCGCGGCCAGGTCGAGCTTGCCATCCGTATAGAGGGCTCCACCGATCGCGGTGGCGAACACGCCGGTATCATTCAGCAGGCCGCGAACGCGCAGATCAGCGCTCGAGGTGAAGTTGGCCGCTGCGATACCTTGCAGTGCGCTAGTCCCGTACAGCTCGATGAACCCGCCGTCCACATCGAGCGTGCCGCCCGCCGGGCCACCGGCGGTACTCATGGCGTTCGCGGCGGTCACGTTGAGAAAGTGGACATCGGAATTGCCGAATTCGACGTATGGCGCAATGACCTCGGCGGTCGCCCCTGGGCTAACCGAGTAGATCGCCCGCGTCCAGCGTAATCGATTCGGGCCGCGCCCAGCGTCACATTACCGACGAAATCGATGCGGCCCGGCAGTGCGGGGTCGTCCCCAAGATCGGCAGCGACGCCGCCTTGAGACCGATCGTGTCGAAACCGGCCGCGCCCAAGGCCTGCGCCGATACATAAGCGGTTTCGGCAATGACGTTCGGAATCGGAAGGCCCGGATCGATCACGATGGGCGGCTGCGTGGCGCTCACGATAATCTGACTGCTCGTGACGCCCGGGAACCGGGAAAGGTTGTCGCCGCACCGCTGCCCGACGCGTAATCGTTGCGCCCACCGGCATCGAGCGTGAGGCTGAATGTGCCTCCCGCCGGCTGCGGCAAGCCGGACCCGGCGTACCCGCCGCGGCCTCGAAGGTGCCGCCGAACTCGGCGCCGTCGGCCGCGCTCAAGTCAACAGTGCCGCCGGCCGAGGCCACCTGTTCGCTGCGCACGGCACCGCCGCCGACGCCGGTCTCGGCGACGACGCCCGAGGTACCCGAGACATCGATCATCGAGCCCGGCAGGAGTTCGATAAAACCGCGCTGGGTCAAGAGACTCACCGTGCCGCCCGGCAAGACTTCGCCCGTCGGCTGTCCGAGGCTATTCGGATAAGATCTGCGGCACGCCCGCGGCATCGAGCACGGCCTGGGGGCCGAGCCAGATCGCCTGGGTATCGTCATAACGGATTCCGCCAGATTCGCGTCCAGACGAGAGCGAAATCGTGCCGCCCGGAGCGCGCAGGGTGCCGTCCTCGATGATGCGGATATTGGATGCCAGGGAGATATTCGCGAGCGGATCGGCCTGGATCAGGGCGCCCGCGCCGATCGAGAGAGAGGGCATTGCGGCCGTAACGTTGAGAGCGTGTAATTGCCGTTGTCCTGCGGTCGCTGGCCGGCAAGCTTTGCGACAGCGACAGGCTCGTGGGTTGGCGCAGCTGATCCGGCAGGACCGCCAGCGTCGCCGTACCGATCAGCGTGCCCTGGTCCGGCGAGATTCTGATAGTTGGCGGGTAGAATCAGATTCTGCTGTTTCAGGGTCACGACGGTGTCCGGGTGCGACCGTCAAACCGCCCTGATCGGCGGTCAGCGTATAATCGCTGAAGCCGCCCGCCGCCAGTTGCGCCGGCGACATCCAGAGCGTCGCCGGATCGCCGCCGCTGCAATCGGCCACGGCAATGCACACGCCCCCATCGGCGACCGCCAGGTGCCGCCCTCGAACAGACCATAGCCGGACAGGGTCGCGCCCATTTCGACGCGAGGCGGTGCGCCCACGAACGCGCCCGCCGTATATTGCGCTCCGAGCGTGATCGTGCCCCCGATGCCCGCATTCAGGGCGCCTGCGGTGGTCAGTTGACCCGCCGCCGGACACATCGATGCGGCTGCCGGGGGCGAGACGCACCCCGGGACTCGCGTTGCTATTGGAGTAGGCGGTGAGTGAGACGCTGCCGCCGTTGATGAAGAGCGGCGCCGAATTGCCGGCCGGGTAGAGCAGCGGATTATCATTGATCCATTCTCCATCCGCGACAGGGCGGCCTGCGGACCCAAGGTCAGCGCGAATTGGGCGGTGGGCATGAGAACCGAGGTCGGCTCGGCCACGGCCGCGATGCTGCCGCCCGGCACAGTGATTTGTCCCTCGATGTCGATGAGGTTCGCGGTAGCGCTGAAGCTACCGCCGGCCGGAAATTCAAGAGCGGTCCCGACTGGCTGGAGAAATTTTCCATTGGTGTAGATCGAAACCGCGCCAAAGCCCTGCGCGCCCAGCAGCTCGGGCCGCAGCACCGAAGCGGTGTAGCTCGCGGGCAAGGGATCGGTGACCGGATCGTCCGTGAGCGGGTTGAAGGCGCTGCCGTCGGCGTTGCGCAAGTTCGGCAGCACCAGACCGGAGGCGATCGTCACATTGTCGACGACGAAATCGGCGCTCAGCCCGCCCGGGGTGCCGATGATGAGCGAGGCCGGCTGCGGCACCTGGTTGTAGGGGTGATAGTTGTTGTTGCCGGTGAGCAGCGCAGTATCCGGATTGCGCTGATAAAGGCCACTCAGGACGCTGGTATTGGCCGTCGCATCGAAGACGAATTGCGGTGCCGACAGGACCAGCGTCCCGGCATCCTTACCCTCGACGTAGCCCGGGGAGTACGTCGGCTGAGCCGCCTGGTAGGTGATCGAGCTGCCCCACTTGGGGTCGCTCACGGTCGCCGTATTGGCGATACCCGTGTAGAGAACGTTTGGATTGGCGGAGCCGATGCCGACGAGCTGGCCGGTGGTGGTGATCAGTTCGGTGGTGTTGAGGTATCCGCCGGTGTACTGGATGTAGCCGCCGGCGACATTGACGATCGATCCCGGCGCGAGTATCGCATCGCCGGCGGAATTGATCGTGATGGTCCCGCCATTCAAGTTGCGCTCGACGACGTTGTACCCGATGGCGGCAATCTCACCGCTGATGTCGGCGAGCGGCGTGCCTTGGCGCATGTCGACGTAGACTGTCTGACTACGCAGAGGACCATTTTGCTGCAGCGGACTGTTCGCAAGCTCGGTGCCGCGCAATTGCACCGGAATGACGTTGGTGCTGACCGGCAGCACGATATGAGCGCCGGACACATCGAGCACGGCACCGGGCGCGACGTACACACGGCTGCCGTCGGGTGTGGCGGGTGTCGTGGACTCGCCCACGGACTGCGCCGCTGTGATGTCGATGCTACCTCCCGTCGCGCGGGTGACGCTACCCGCGAGCAGCTGCACATTGTTGCCGGACATTTGGATAGCGGAGGCGAGTTGCGGAACGTCGTTGACCGTCGTCGAGGGATCGGCACTATCGAGCGTCACCTCGGTATCGCTGTTTGCGCCCAAGGTGAGTCGCCCGCCGGTTCCGGGTTGGATCGTGCCGCTCACGCCGGTTGCGCCCGACGCACCGATCGAACCGTGATCGCCGGCTTGTAAATAGATGCTGCCGTTCTGGTTGATGCTGGTGGTGGCCGATACCCGGCCCAATTGATTGACCGCAAGCCCCGCAAGCGTGACGTTGCCGTCGGATGCCAGGATCTGGCCGACGAGCTGTTCCGGCGTCGCCGCCGTACTGTTGCTCGCATTGCCGTTGGTGACGGTACCGCCGGTGCCGCCGACTTGCACGAGCAGCCCGCGTAGCGAGGGGTCCGACTGTGTCGCAAGATAAATCGTGTCGCCGGCCGCAAGCACCGTCTGGCCGCCCGGCGTGCTGATCGTTCCTTCGTTGCTGATCTGCGGCGCGAATATCAAGATTTCGCCGCCCGAGGCCGTTTGCAGTTTGGCACCCTGACTGATGGTCACCCCACCGGTCAAACCGGTCGAGAATGCCTGGAAGGCGGGATTGCCATTGGAACCAGGTGCAATCAGTCCGCCTGTCACCGCGGCACTGGCAATATTCAAGGTCGATGCCACCAGCCCCCCGACATTGACCTGCGCGCCGCTGCCGAAGACGATGCCATTCTGGTTGATCAAGAATACGCGACCGTTGGCATTGAGGGCGCCGAAGATCTGGCTGGGGTTGGCGTCGTTGATCTGGTTGAGTGCGACGGCGGTGGCGCTCGGCTGCACGAACTGTACTGTCCCGTCCGCCGAAATGTTGAAGCTCTGCCAATTCAGCGTGACGTTCTTGCTGGTTTGATCGACCGTCAACTTGGAGCCTGCCTGGGTTGCAGTCGCCGCGCCGGCACTGACGAATCCGGAGGCGCCGAATTTGCTGTTCGCGCAGGCATTGGCCAAACACGGCTGCGGCAGCGTCGCCGCCCGCACTGCCGGCCGGGCCAGCAATATCAAGGCCGCTACGCCGAGCGCCGTCGCGAACCGGATCAAGTGACGCATCGAATGCTCCTCACGATCAAAAACCGTACCGCAATGAGAAATCGAACCGCGACTGGTCCCGCAGAGTGCGCACACCGTCGCGCCGCGGCGTCGCATAGTCGAGCCATCCGCTGACTCCGTGCGAATTCTCGAGCCGCAGTCCGATACCGTCGCTCCACAGCGTGATGTTTTCGCGCTGCGCCGGGAGCGGGTTGACCAGCGTCGCCACGCCGCCGTCCACGAACGCGAAAACGTAGAGCGAACTGAGAAACGGCCACGCGCGCCGACCGACAGGCGGGCTGCGCAGTTCCATCGTGGCGGCGGCGCCCGAGTCGCCAAGGGTTTCCGCTTCAAGATAGCCGCGTACCGAATCGACGCCGCCAAGCGAGAATTGCTCATTGTTGACCAGCGGGCTGTCCGCCCATTGCCCGTTGATCCTCATCTGAATCGCGAGCCCGCCGGGCAGCGGCTCCGATGCCGCCCCGCCGAGGCGCACGTAAAAATAATTCGGGTCCGCGTTGTAGCGCGAGTTTTCAAATTCGTTCGTGCTGTTGAAAACGCTGCGAACGCCGAAGTTCACCGCGGCGGACGCCGAATAGGACTGCCTTCCCCGCCACCAATTGCCGGCATAGGCCGCCGACCAGTTGACGTAATTGACTTGCGCCGTGACGGCGCCGGCGCTGGTACTGCCCGTGGTGTTCGGCAGGACCGAGGTTAGTACATCCTTGTAGTCAGCGCCTGCATTGAATGTCTGCGCACTTTCAGCGGTGTTCTCCAGGGGTTTGATCCAATGCGCGCCGTAAATCGAACCCTTGCCGAGCACGCCGAGCGTTCCTAAAGCCAGTACGTTGCTGCTGGTATGGGTGTAAGACAGCGCCGCCTCCGCGCCGCTGGGATCGATATGGCCAAGATAGTTGGCCATGAAAACTTCAGCATCGCTCGGTTTGGCGGGCGCCGTCTGATATTGCACGCCGAAACTATCCTGGCGGCCGCCAGAGGTTGTCGTAGCTCAATGCGGCGGTCGCGCGGTTCGGCGTCGTATCGGCAGTGTGACGGTTGTCGTAGGCGATCGAGCCGTGCAAGGGCAGTGTGTCCTTCACGTCCAAATCGACATCGACCGCTCCCGGCTCCGAGCCGGCCTTCAACACCGGCGTGACGGCGCGGTCCGGAGTGCGTGCGTTCAGCTCGCCGAGTTGCTGCTGCAGCGCCGGCAGCGACGGGGGCGTCCCCGGCGCGAGAGCCGGCAAGGCGGCCAAAATCTGGCGACGAGAATAATAGCGCTCGCCGCGAACGTGCACCGACTCTAGCTTTCCCTCGGTCACCTTGAGCCGCACCAGGCCGTCGGCCACCTCTTGCTCCGGAATATCGACGAACACCGCGCCGTAACCTGCATCCTTGTAGGCCTTCTCCAGAGCATCGGCCGCCTGCTTGACGGTGTCGATCGTGCGCTTGGGTCCGAGAAAGGGATAAACCGCCTTCTCTATCGCCGGGCGGGGCAGGATGTGCGTTCCCAGGACTCGAAATTCGACGATGTCGAACGTGGCCTCAGTCTTGGCCGCGGAAACCACAGCAGCGTCAGCGGCTTTCGATTCGTCGAACAAGACTGCACCGGTGGCGAGTAAAAAAACCGCGGTCATCCCAAGGAATTTTTTGGAGGCTCGAGACGTCCCGCGCAAATTGTTGCCTCTGGTAGAACATAAAAACGCGAAACGGGTCACCGAGTTTAACCCCGGTGACCCGCCTGAGCCTATGGTCGACTCTATCGGAACCGCGAACTAATTGACTATCAGTTGTTGATCGCGGTCGTGCCCAGCAGCTTGCTCTCCGGAGCGGTATGCGACTGGTGCGCCTGGTCGAAGATCGGCGTATCGCAATTGTTGACTAAGCCGCTCGAGCTCTTCGTGAACGCGTTCGTCGGGTTCGTGGCCGCGTAGGCGCTGGTCGACGGAATCGTCGTCAGCGGGTTGGTAGCCAGATAGAGACCCGCCGGCGAGGCATCGCCCGTCGTTGAGTTCGTGCTCCACGGCAGCACGCCCGTATAGCCCGAATTGCTGACGGCGGTGAAAGCCGGATGACCGAGCTTGGAAAGCAGCGCGGCGCGCACGATGTTGGGGTTACCCGACGGCACGCCGGTACCGGAGCTGATCGTGTACGCGACGCCGGTGCTGAACCACGGATAGACACCGTTCTGAACGTTCGCCACCGTCGGGCCTGCCCCGTCGACCGCGATCGCGCGGAAGGAGTCGGCTGGCGCCGGAAAGGTTGCTCGCGGTGAGTTCGGCATTGTTGATGCCGATCGCGAACTGGCTGCCCGGCTCGGCCACCGGCGAGTTGAAGCCAGCACCGGTGCCGGCATGGTCGGTGCCCGGCTCGTAGTACGGGCGTGATGTTGCCGCCCTGGAAGAAGGATTCCAAGCAACCGCGCACACCGCTGCCGCTGCCGGCCGCGAACACGAACTGGCCGTCTTCCGCCGGGATGGTTTGCGTCGTCAGAGGTGCTGCAACGCTCGTTGAGGTATTCGGACTCGAATGAGGCCTCCGTGCCTGAGCCGAAGTCGCGCCGGCACAGATAGACGTTGTCGTCCGAGGGGGACGAGACACCGAGCTGGCTCCAAGAGACGGTATTGGCGCTCAGGAGTCCCGCGATTTCCTCGCGCGACAGGGAAGGCGCATTCGACGCCAGGTCGGACGGCGAGGTGTAACCCTCGGCGGCCTGCAGAGCGTAGTACGCGTTCTTCGTCAGCAATATGGTCCAGATCTGGTCCAGCGTACCCACCGGGGTCAGGAAGGTCGACGTCGCCTTCGCATCGACCGCGCCGTTGGTCGGCGTCCGCAGGATCGCGGCTTCGACGTCGGCAAAGCCGGCCGTCGGATTGGCGTTCACGGTGTCAGGTGGCCGGGCAGCCTGAGTGGTTGGTATAGGCACCGAGCTTCGCCGTCGCCGCAACGGTCGCCGTGGTCGCGCAGTTCGTGTCGGTGATTTTGGCTGGGGTCGATGAACAGCAGAGTGTTGGGCTGACTCTCGGCGGTCAGATACAGCGGCGCGACGCCGTTCACCGAGCCCACGTTCGATTCTTTGAAGATCGCGAGCTTGGTTCCCGGCGTGAGCGTACCGGTGCTCGAGGTTACGCCGCTCGACGATGAACAAAAGATCATACGGTTCGAGTAGGAGGACGCAGTGCCAATGTAGTAGACGTCCACCGTGCCGGCTTGGCAGAGACCGAGCGGGGCGACCGTCGCGATCGCGGTGTTCAGAATCGTGCCGTCAACGGCCGTGGAGCCGCTTAGATAGACGTTCACCGTGCTCGAATCGTACGAGCTGATGTCCAGCGCCGACGCGGACTGCGCGGCGAGTGCCGTGGCCGACAGCGCCAGGGCCGATCGGATTGCTTGCTTGAGAATTGACATGATGTTTTCCTGTTTAATTGCGATAACTTGAGTAATTAGATTCAGGCGGCGGCGCGACGGCGCCCAACGCCCACCAGCCCGAGCAAGCCGCTGCCCAGCAGCCAAATCGCAGCCGGGTAGCGGGACGGCTGCCGCAGCGACGTCAATGTTGTAGGTCAAAATGCCGCGTGTCCGACAGGAACCAGAAGCCCGCGCCGTTCGTAGTGGCATACTGGTTGATGCTGACGGACGAGCGGCCGGTGCGACACGATGTTGTAGAAGCCGACCGCCGAACCGACGCTTTGCGAATAGTTCGTTCCGGCAATGACGGCGCCGCTATTCAGGGTGCCGTTGATGACGCTGTAGGTGGCGGTGCCGCTGCAGGTGTCGATAAGATCACCCGGTCGTTGGGTCGCAGCAGCCTCCCAGGAAGAGATTTCGCTGCCGATTTTGCCCTGGGCGCCGCCGAGGGACGACGAGGTGACGATCGGCGTCACGGCATCGGTGACTGTCATACCGCCGCCGGTGCCCGTCAGCGGCGGACAAAACCATGTAGCCGTCGCTGGCCAGCGGTCGAACCGCCGAAAAGATTTCCGCCGGCCGCCGTGAATCCGGCGACTTGCCCGAAGTTCAGCTGCAGCACTTGATTGGTGCCACCGGAGGGGTCGGTGGTAAGAACAAACGGCGCAGTTCGGCGAGCTCGTCGGCGTGAGAGTGCCGCTGGCGAACGCGATTTGCGAGTAGGTGTAGCCGAGGTTCACGACCTCGGAGGCATTGGTTGGCCGAGTTATATACGGCCAGGTACAGAGCCGTGGGACCCCGGGGCGGACCCCTCTACGATGCCCGGCGTCGTGAGCGCGGCGTGGGCCGAGACCGACGCAAGTGCCAACGTGACGCCAGCGGCAAGCGCTTTGTTGAATGATTTCATTGGAAATGTTCTCCCGAACTGATTGATGACGTTACAAACTTTCACCCGTTCGGTTGACGCCGACGTCATCCCGAATCTGTGATCTGAATCTACGTAAGAGCGTTCCGATCTGTGACGCCCCCCGCAGAATTGGTCGCATGATCCGAGTAATGAGTGTCACCGATGTGATTGAAGTATGAATATTCAGCAACACCGGATGGTGCCGACGGCGACGCGAAACTGTAGCAATTCGGTCTTAGGATTCGTTTCCGGTTGCCCCGGCGACAGGCGACAACATCCCGTTCCCAAATGAGTGACGAACGTATGACAAACCGATTGATCGATTCGTTGCTGCCCGCTCGCTTGCTCTTGCGGGCGGCCCTTGGGCTCGTCATCGGTTTTGGCGCAACGTGCGGTCCGGTGAGCGCCGGGGTCGATCAAGGCGTCATCGGCTTCATCGGACCGGAGCGGATTGCGGAAGCTACCATCGTGCAGAGCGATCAAGCCGCATTCGACGCGTTGCAACGCAACTACGATACGGAACAGCATCAGCTCGAATTCAAGTATGCCAAGGCGCACTATGATTTATTACGGCGGCAACTCGACAAACAGCTCGACGACGCCGCGCTCGACCAGGAGGCAAAGGCGCGCGGCGTGACGACCCGCGACATCCTTGCCGAGCTCAAGCCGATCGCGCCCAGCGAAGAGGAAACCCGGGCATTCTATGAGCAAAACAAGGACCGAATTCGCGAACCCTATGACACGATCGCCCCCAAGATGCGGGCGTATCTCGCCGAGCAGCGCAACCAGGCCGCGACGCGCAGCTTTTACGATGAGCTGCGCACCAAACATGGCATCAAATCGGTCCTCGGCCCCTACCGCGTCGCAGTCGCGGCGAACGGTCCCGCCCGCGGACCGGCCTCGGCGCCGGTCACCATCGTCGAGTTCGGCGATTTTCAATGTCCCTACTGCAAGAAGGCGGAGTCTTCAGTGCATGCGGTGCTCGAGCAGTACCCGCATGATGTCCGGGTCGTCTTCCGCAATCTGCCGCTGACACAAATTCATCCGAACGCCAAGGTGGCTGCGGAGGCGGCCATCTGCGCAGAGCGTCAGGGGAAGTTCTGGGAAATGCACGATGCGATGTACGCCGATCAGAGCGCGCTAACCCCGGACGCGCTCAAGGCTACAGCCAAGCGGCTCGGGCTGAACCCCGAGCAATTCTCCGCCTGCCTGAGCGACGGGGCTTCGGCGGCGGCGCTCGATGCGGATGCCAGGGCGGCGGCAAAACTCGGGCTATCGGGAACGCCGTACTTTTTCATCAATGGGCGGCCGATCGATGGCAACGTACCCCTCGAGAATTTCGAGAGCATCGTCGCGGAGGAGCTGCGGTCCGGAGGACGGGATCGCGGGTGAGCGCGCGCAGCGCGGCTGCGGATCTCGCGATCTTGGGATGATTTTTTTATTCACCTAATTCAGGAGTCACAGACGATGTATCGCTATGGGAAGTGCTGGTTCATCGCCCTCGGCATCGTGGGTATCATCGGATCGGCGCGGGCGCAGAGCCCAATCAAGGCCTGCACCTTATTGACGAAGGCGCAAGTGGCCGCCGCGCTCGGCGTGGCGGTGGATCCGGGCGTTCAACCTATCGCAGCCGATCCGCGCATGTGTAACTGGCGTGAAAGCAACAAGCCGACCGGACCCGGGCGGAACGTCATGCTGACCCTCATCAACGCCAAAGAATTCGCGAACATCCAAAAGCAGCCGCACAGCGTCGCCACCGACGGCATCGGCGATGAGGCGATTGTGACCCACACGATGCGTGTGCCCGCCGTGCTCACGGTCAGAAGCGGCGATCATTATTTTCGGATCTTGGTGCGATCCGGACTCGAGGCGGCCGACGATCGCAATCAAGCGCTCGAAAAAGCGCTCGCCGCGCAAGTCCTGAAGAAGCTCTAGGCTCTGTCCCAGGCGATTGGCATGCGCGAATTCACGCTCCAATTCGTGCGCCGATCGTCGCCTGGACCGCGCCGACCGCCTCGACGATGCCAAGGCTTTGTTGGCGAGGCTGACCGCATCGTGGCGCGGCAGCGCCGGCGGCGTACTGCCCGATCGATATGCGGCACTCTTCGAAGCCGCCGATTCCGAGATCGCCGCCGCCCTCAAGGCATTGCCCGTCGCGGTGCCTTGCGCCCGCGGCTGCGACCATTGCTGCCGGTTCAACGAGATCATCGTTTCGAGATACGAAGGCGTGTTGCTCGTTCGGCATATCGAAAGTCTGGCGCCGGAGACGCGCGCGCTCGTCGTTGCACGCATCCTAGCATCGCAATCGCGGAGCGGCGGCGGCCGGGAAAGCCCCTGCGTACTATTGAGCCCGGACGGCTGTGCGGCGTATGCGAGCCGACCGCTACCATGCCGCGCCTATCATTCAATTTCCGAACCCGCGTGCCGCGCGCGATTGCAGAAACTCGCGCCGGATCCGCCCAATGTGGCTGCAACGCGGGTGGTGGAATTTGCCGCCTTGGAGGTATCCAACGCGGCCAAACATCCAGTCTATGAAGTCAATTCCCTGCTCGCGCGCATTTATGCGGAACCCATCAAGATCGCGCGTTGGGCGGCCGGCGACGGTGCAGACGAGCCGGACCTGATGATGCGGCCCAGGGTGCCGGCGTAACGCGAGAAGAATCTTACCTTCACTGCGAGCATCAGTTCCTCGCGGCTCAGTTCGCCGCCTGCCCGATCGACTCCAGATGCGCCGCGAGGAAGAATCGCTCGAATTCAAGGACCGCGCGCCGATCCTCGAAGAGCAGGTGATTGCGCTCGGCGATGAGCTTGCGCAGCGTGATGCCTGCGGTCTGCGTTCGTCGCGATGTCGACAGCAAGATCGGCGTATTCGTCGACGGTGGCAGCGACCGCGCCTTCGATGCCCATGCTTCGATACATGGCCTGAGTAACCCGGCCGCGCTGTAAGCCGGTCGGCATGGTCACCACCGGCGTGCCGACCGAAAAGGCCTCGATCGAGGTGATCATGCCGTTGAAGTGCAGGGTGTCGAGCATCACGTCGGCGAGCGCCATGAGCGCAGGAACCGCGCGTAAGGCTGACGCGGCAGGAACTGGATGCGGTCGGCAACGTCCGGCATCGTGCGGCGGAACCGCTCTTGCAGAAGGACGCTCCATTCCTCGCAGCGTCCCGAAAACAACAGAACGCGTCCCGCGCCGTCGCGCTCGAGAATGCGCTTGATCAGGCCATCGAAGTCCGGATGCAACTTGAAGAGCGTTTGCGGGCAGACAGTATAGGCGCGCCTCCGTCGGCAGCCCGAGCTCGGCGCGGGTCGGCAATGATTGCGCCACGTTGGGCGGAAGTAATAGGCGAGAGTCGGCAGATCGTGCAGCATAAAGACACGCTCGCTGTAATGCGCGGAGGCTCCCGGCGGCTCATATAAATCATTGGATACGTAGTAGTCCATGTTGGGGATGCCGGTGGTATCGGGATGTCCGAAGGAGACGCACTGGATCTTCGCCAGCCGCGCGAAGGCAAGCAGATACGAGAACGGCTCCATGCCGATATCCTGGTAGAAGAGGATGTCGAGTTCGAGCCCGGCGATTTGAGCGCGGGCGGCGGGCAGCGCATCAGGCAGGATCAGCCAATGGTCGCTGCGGGCCCGGATCCACCGTGTGGTCTCATCCAGCACATTGGGCGGGATGTTGAGTACATAGACCTCGAACCGCTCGCGGCTGAGCCCCGCGATCAATCCGCGGGCGACCTTGCCGATGCTGTGGGTGCGCATGAATTGGGAAATGAACCCGATGCGAATGCGGCCCGGTCGGCGATGGGCTTCAAGACAATGGCGCGCCTGCCAGTCCAGATCGGGTACCGAGAGCGCAAATGCGCGCGCAAATTTACTGTGAAGGTGACGGTTGCAGAGTCCGTGATAGGCTAAATAGAAGGTGGGCAGATCAGCCTTGTTCAAGGGATCGTCGATTCGCGGCGGCGCTTCAAGCAGGCGATCCAATCCCTGCTCGAAGCGCGCTCGAGCCTCATCGATCGCTTCTGTCGAGCCATGGATCGCGGCGGTGAGCAGCTCGAGCCGCATGGAAATTCCGTCCTGCGGCCGCAGGCGATGTGCCTGGTTCAGGTACCGATGGGCGCGATCGACCAAGCCGAAACCGGCGGCGAGCTTGCCGGCATTGTGCGCCGCTCCGAACAGATCGGGCTGCAGACGTGCGGCGAGTTCGTAATGCGACAGCGCCGCGTCACCCTGGCCGGCGTCCTGCAGCAGACACCCAATTCGATAATGTATCGGCGCCAATCCAGGCAACCTTGCGTGCGGCCAGCGCGAAAACCTTCAGCGCTTGCGCGGGTTGGCCGGCCTTTTCGAGCCGGACCGCTTCGTCGAACAGCCGCTGTGCGGCCGCGCGGTTGGCGGGGTCGATCTTGAGCGCCGTGCGGTCGGCGCCCGCTCCCTCGTCGAACAACCCGACCGCCGCGTAGACCGAGGCAAGGCCGAGCGCGGCACGCAGATCGTCAGGAGCCAACCTTGCGGCAATTTCGAATTGAGTGATGGCCCGAGCCAAGTCCGCGTCGAGGTGAAGCGCCGCGGCAAGCGTCAGTCGGTATTCGATGCATGCCGGTGCGAGGAGCACGGCTTGTGTCGCGGCGGCGACGGCCTCCGGCGACCGCTGAACTTGCTGCGCAAGGATCGCGACTTGGTGCCAAAGCTGCGCGTTCGCCGGCTCGCGCGACAACTGCGGCCGCAGGAGCGCGAGACTCTCCTCGACGGCCCCACTCGCCAAATCCGAATCGCTCGAGCGCAGCGTCATCCCCGCACGACCACGTGCTCGCGCGCCTGATTGGAATGATAGCGCTCGTAGATCGCAGCGAAACCGGCCTCGAGATGACGGGTGAACGTTCGCGGATCGAACAGCGGCGAAGCCTCCAGGCCAACGGCGAGTTTGCGCTTGATGCCTGCCAGCCGGGAGTCATCGCCGGCGAGTGAAACCGCCGCCTCCTCGTACTGCTCTTGAGTGGTTGTGATGAGTTCGGGCAGGTCGAGCGCCACCAACGAACTGGCCGCGAGCCGGCTGGTAAAGGCTTCACCACAGCAACTCAGCACGGGCAATCCGGCCCAGAGCGCATCGCTCGTGGTGGTCCCTCCGTTGAAAGGCAAGGTGTCCAAGAAGAGGTCCGCCGCCCGAAAACGCGCCAGGTATTCGGGATACGGCAGCCGCGGACTAAAAACGAGGCGTTCATCGTCGACTCCGCGGTCGCGCGCTTCCCGCCTCAGGTTTCGT
Organism: uncultured Gammaproteobacteria bacterium; assembly: GCA_963782865.1. Taxonomy (GTDB): domain Bacteria; phylum Pseudomonadota; class Gammaproteobacteria; order Steroidobacterales; family Steroidobacteraceae; genus Bog-1198. The sequence continues at coordinate 184,640 of CAWALS010000014.1, forward strand.
TCAACGGCTGCACCTTCGGCATAGAGCAGCAGCGAACTGCCCTCGACCCGCTGCAAAATCCTCATCCAGCTGTCGAACACGTCCGGCGTAATCTTGTAGTTGCTGTTGAAGCAGGAAAATACAAAGCCTGCCGCGGGCAACCCGAGCCGCTCGCGCGTATAGGCGAATGGCGCGGCCGTTCGAGTCCGGGAGTTGGCCTGATAGGTCGGGAGATACAGGATCTTCTCCTGGTAGTGACCTCGAGATGCGGCCGGAATGATCGTTGCATCGGCGATCAGGTAGTCCATGAATTGCGCGCCGAGGGTCCCGACATAGCCCAGGTAATTCACCTGAATCGGCGCCGCCCGATAGGCGAATATCTTCGCCTCGCCGGTATAGCCTGCCAGGTCGACCGCTATGTCGAGTTCCATGTCCCGGGCAATGGTTGCAATCTCCCGCTCCGATCTGGCGTGAACATCGAGAAATTGGTCGAAGGCGCGCGTTACGCGCTCGCGCATGGCATCTTGGATGAGCGGACCGTAGGAAAATGCCGTCACCTCAAACCTCGCGCGATCGTGCATTTCGAAAATCTCAGCCATCAAAATCGACACCGGATGATTGTAGTAATCCGGCGAGAAATATCCGATCCGGATCTTCTCCCGCCGCAGACGCCGCCCAATTGCAGGCAGTGAATCTTGCACAGCGCACTTTGTTTGCGCCCAGCGCGTGGCGAGCTGCCTTTGCAGGGCGGGCGAGCCGCATAGCCCGAAGAATAGGAAGGGATTCGACGCAGCCTCATGCCGCTCGATGCGTTCTGTCAGTTGGGCCAACTGCGGCTCCCGATCCCGCCACTCGCAACACTGCTGCAGGCAGTGCAACCGCACGCCTGCCACCGATTCGATTTTGGGATCGAGCGCCAAGGCTCGATCAAAGTTCGCCACGGCGGCTTCGTACCGCCGCAGGTAGTAAAGGGCGTCGCCTCGATCGGCGTGCGTCTGAGCCTCATTGGGCCGATAGCGAATCGCCTCGGCGTATTCCGCGACGGCAGCCTCGTACCTGCGCAAACGCCGCAACGCATTGGCCAAGTTGACATGGGCTTCGACGTAGTGCGGCTGCAAGGCAATCGCGGCCTCGAAGCAGGCGACGGAGGCGTCCGGCCGGTTTGCATCGCAGAGCACTATGCCCCGATTGTTGTGCGCACCCGGATTGTTCGGTTTGATCGCAATGGCACGCTCATAGCTTGCCGCGGCCCCGACAGAATCACCGAGTTCGCGCAGCGCGTTCCCCAGATTGGCGAAAGCGGCCGCGTGCATCGGCGCAAGCGCGATGGCGCGCCGGTAACCGGCAACGGCTGGCGGATACTGCCGCATTTCGAACAGATGCATTGGCTCGGTTGTAGTGGGCATCGGCCCAGTTCGGCTCGAGAACAATCGCTCGATCGTAGCTTTCGACCGCGGATTCGTATTGCCCAAGCCCGGATTGCGCATTGCCGAGATCGTTGTGGACCGCCGCAAATTGCGGCGAGATCGCGATGACTCGGGCAAAATAATCCACTGCCTGCTCAGGACGATTCGTGCTTGCGGCGATGACGCCGAGCAGGTGCAAGGCACGGGCTTGCAGCGGCTGCAACTCGAGCGCGCGCTCATACAGCCGCCTCGCCTCCTCGAGCCGCCCCGCCCGGTGCAAATCAAGCGCCTGCTGAAATACGGCTTCGACCGGCTCTCCAGCATTGATCGTCATCGCGCAAGCTCAAGCTGGAGGCGGCGAACCTGCGGGGCCCTTGATATCGCGGATGCGCACGAGTGCGAACATTACCGCAAGCATTGCGATCAGACCCAGGCCGATCCGACCACCACCGCCCGACTTGGCCGCCGCGCCAGTCGCCGTCACCGTCACGTTCGCAGATGCAGAGCCCCCCGCCCCGGTGCACGTCAATGTATAAGTCGTCGTCGCAGCGACGACCACGGATACCATGCCGCTGCCGACCGGCTCGGCACCCGTGAAGGTGCCGCCGCTGGCCGTACACGCGGTCGCGCTGCTGGTCGTCCAGGAGAGGGTTGTCGGTGCATCGACGGTCACGCTCATCGGCGATGCCGTCAAGGTAACCTGCGGCGGTGCATTCACGATCTGAATGCCATACAGACCGTATTGTTGCGGGGCCGTGGGCGTTGCAACCAACGTAAATTGATAATTGCCGGGCGTGGCGGTGATCGGGAAACTTCCGCCGCTATAAATGGTGCCGAGAACGGCGCCCGCACTCGAACCGATCAACGCCAAATTCTGAAATTGCGCGGGGAAGGCCAGATCGGTGAGCGTCACCTCGTAATTCCCCGACGTCCCCAGCAGAATGGATTTGGAAATGAACCCACCCGACACGCTCACCGGCTGGACTTGATCGAACAAGAGTTGCGGCGCACTGCCCGTCGTTTGAACATTGACGTCGACCAGCGCGTTCACGTTGGTCTGCGGAGTTGCGTTGACCAGCAACACCATGGGACCCGCCAAGGCGGTAAAATCGATCGTGCCGACCCCGTTCTGCTCCATTAGGACGGTGCCATTTTGGGCCACCGCGAACTGCACGGCGGTGAGCGGGGCGGGAAATCCGAAATCGTTGGCCGTGGCCTGGTAGCTGCCTGCCGCGAGCGGCTGCGCAGGAATAAACGCGTAGGCAAGCGAGCCGCCGCCGCTGACGCCGTAGGCAGATTGCGAGAGACGTGCCCGCGGCCGACGTCACGTCGACCTCATAGGTGCCAACCCCGGTTCCCGCGCCGTTCGCCGGACCGGCCACGCCAGTGGTCCACACCTGCAGCGCTCCCGCAGGGGCGGTGAAATTGGAAGAGCCGCCGATGACCGAGGCGCTCGCTAGTTTTGCGCCACCCGACGTGACCAGGGCGCTCGCGCTCATGAGCGCGGCCGGAAACTGGAAATCCGTGACTTTGAGCGTCAGCGACTGAGCCGTCGGATTGCTCACCTGCGAACCTTGACCCAGCAGGCCGACCGGATACGCAGTGCCAAGCAAGGAAACTCCCCCGGGACCCGTTACGGCGATACCGAACAACCCGGCCTGCGCCGTCGCGTCCGCCTGCGCCACCGCGAACAGCTGATAGGTGCCGGGGCTCAAAGTGAGCGTCGCCGGGGAGGCGGGTATCGGCGCCGCAATGATCTGACTGCCCTGAAACAGCGCGAAGGTCAGGGTCTGCAATGCCACCGGAAATTGATCGTCCTGGTAGGTGAACGTATAGGCGCCCGCTGTGGCCACGATCACGTTGGCACTGAATGTCGTGACCGTCGGATTCGCCGGCACCGATTGCACGGTCACATTCCCGGCGAGGGAGGCATCGGCGATACAGGCGGTCGGCGTTACCTTGGGGGCGACGCAAACACTGAAGGTCCCATACCCTAACTCGGCGTTCGGTGTGCCGATCACGCGTAAGGTGTACTGCCCGACCGCGCCGGGCAAGGCCAGGGTCGCGGTCGGTGCCGGAGTCGTCGGCGCGGTCACCGGCACGAGCGCCGTCTGGCCGACGATTGCGGACCCCTGCGTGACGACGATGCTCGCGGAAGCTGAGCGGAGCCGGCGTCTGGAAATCGGTGAAGGTGACGACTAAATCGGGTTGGGTGGAACCCGAGGCGACAGCGGCTATGGTGAAGGTTTCCTCGGTCGCCGCCGGCGCACCGGTCACGGCCACCAGCTGCGTCTGCGGAGGCAGCGGATCGGGCGATTGCGCCGCAGCCCATCGCGGACACGCCGAGGCCATCAGCAAGAGCGATACCGCAAGGCACTGCCTCATGCGCACGCGCGGATCGCCATGCTGCTTGCGATTCAGCATGAACGTGAACTCATGTCTTCGGAGTCGAGGCGGCGATTGACGGTGATTTGGCGAGCTTGTCGAGCGTCGCCTTCGCTTCATCGAGGCCCGCAAATTTGGTCCCTGAATTCACCGCACGCAGAAGATTGTCGCGAGCCTCGCTACTGGGACCGGCCAGCGACTGAGCCATGCCCAAGTGATACCGCGCGACGGCGGCGTCTGGGACTTTGGACACGACGCGCGTCAATACCGGCACGGCGCCCGCGGCATCGCCGCGCTTGAACAAGACCCAACCGTAGGTATCGAGGTAGGAGGGGTTCGACGAGTTCGCAAAGCGTGCCGACAGTTCTTTGGCGCGATCGAGGCTAGCGGCATCCTTCTTATCGGTAACGAGCAGCATCGCAAGATTGTTTGCCGCAACTTCGGATTGAGGATTGCGGCGAAGTACCTCATCGTATTCGCTGAATCGCCTCCGCCGATTTGCCCGATGCCTCGAGCAATGAAGCGAGCTCAATGCGCAGCTCGTCGGTCTGATCGACCACCAGGAGGCGCATTTCGCAGCGTCGCTATCGCTGCATTGCGGATCGCCAGGCGCCAGTTGCGCTCCTGCCAGCCCAACGTAGGGCCTCCACCATTTGGGTGTACGCGCGATCGCCAGCCGATAGGTATCCCTGGCTTCCGCGCTCTTTGCCGGTCCGCAACAGCACGTCGCCCTTGATTGTCAGCGCGAGCGAACTCTCGGGATACTTTGCCGTCACCTCATCCAGGCGCTTGAATCGCCTCGGGCAGCCGTTTGGAGTCGACCAGCAAACGCACCACGGCTTCCAAAGGCTCTTTCGCGTCGGGCTGCAGATCGGCGGCGGTGGTGTAGAGGTGCAAGGCATCTTCGCGGTGCTTTTCGGCCTCGGCGACCATGCCTTGATACATGTAGCCCACGGCTAGCTTCGGACGAAGCGCTACGACAGCGGCGGCGGCCGATTTGGCGGTCGCCAGATCATTCATCGCCATCGCGATCCGAAACTGGGTATCGAGCGCCTCCGCACTATCAGGCTTTTGCTTGACGAGTTCCGCGATAATGGCCTTTGCCTCGTCGGGCTTGCCGATCTGCGCCAGAAGCTGCGCGAATTCCAATTGCAGCACCGGGTTCTTCGGATTGACCTCGACGGCGTGGCGCAGGGTTTCTTCGGCGACCGCGGGCTCGCCGTTGGCGAGATGGGCGCGCGCCAGGGACCGAAGCACCCCGATCGCATTCGGCTGGTCGCGCAGCACCGCCCGAAGATCGGCGATCGCCGAGCGCGGATCTTGTGTGGCCAGCGAGATGCTGCCGCGGATGAGGAGCGCATCGTCGTCGCGGGGACTCTTGGCGAGCACTTCGTTGGCCAGGGCAAGTGCGCCGGGCATATCGTTTTCCTGCAGCCGCAGGGCCGCGAGACGATCGCGGGCGCTCAAGCCCGCTGGATTCAACTTTTCTTTCGCGATGACGTCTTTGTACACGGCCTCGGCTTTCGCCGGCTCCTTGCCTTCTTGATAAAAGCCCGCCAGCGCGAATTTCATTTCGTTGTCGCCGGGGGATGCATCGATCATCCCCTTGAGCTCCTTTTCCGCCACGTCTCGACCGCGAAGCGCAGCCAGAAAGGTGACCAGCGACAGCTTGACGTCCCGCTCCGCCGGCAAATCCTTGACCGCTTGGCGCAGGGTGCGCTCGGCGGCGTCGATCTGCTTCGACCGCGCGTAAAATTGCGCCAGCCGCAAGCCGGTGCGATTTATCGCCCGGCTTCAGGGCGACGAGCTTGAGCAATAGCGCTTCGGCATCGGCGAGACGATTTTGCTCCACGTAGATCTGCGCCAGGACCAAGCGCAAGTCGACGGTGTCCGGAATCTTCGGGATCGATTGTTCGAGCAGTGTTTGCGCTTTGGCCTTGTCACCCTGCGAGGTGTACACGCCGGCGAGCACGGCCACGGCATCCTCATTGGTGGGCGCCAACTTGACGGCGCGCTCCGCATCGGCTTGCGCCGCGCTCAAATCCTTTTGCTGGACTCGGGCCGCGGCTCGCACGACCAGCAATTCCGGATCGTCGGGATGCTTGTCCATCGCCGGTTTGAGCAAATCGAGCGCCTGTTCCGGGGCACCCGAGAACACGTACAACTCGCGCGAGCTTTGCACGCGCACCGATATGATCGGGATTGACGTCGATCGCGCCTTGGTAGAATTTTGCGGCCTCGCGCTGGTTACCCAGCTTCTCGTCGACCACGCCCATCTCGAAGCGCGCCTCGGCGTCCTTGGGGGCGATCTGCAAGGCATTTTGAAATTCGACGCGAGCTTTCTCGAAGTTCCCGGCAGCCAAGAAAGCTCTGCCCCTTCTCGAGATGCCGCGCCAAGCGTGCCTGAGCGCCGCCGCAGCCGGACATGGACAGAACAGTCAGCGCCAAGGCGATCGTCAAGACAGGGCTCAATAGGCGTACGAGTCGGCATAGTCGATTCCGGGCGCGGGAAGGGCGGACAGGCTACGAACTCCAGATGACGTTCGTATGACGAGTTCGTGGTTATACGAGCGGTCGTACGATCAGCCCGCCAGCAGCGCCGCCGCCGCGATGCGCAGCCAAACCACCGGCGTCTCGACACGGCTCACCAGCGCCTCGATCGCGTAAAACAGAATGACGAGCTTGGCGATGCCGCCGGCGCCGCCGTCGGGCAAGCCGAAACTACCGGTCAAACTCGGCACGACCAGGGCAACGAACAAGACGATGAGATCCAGCGGCGTCAACTCGAAGCGGCGGTCCGTGGACAACCGCATGCGCAGCACAGTGCCGGCCGCCATGGTCAAAATCGCCGCCCACGCCGCCACGGTCACCCAATGCTCATCGTGCGGAATGACGCTATCCAAGTACACGAGCACGGTAGCGGTGATGTACAAGGCGGCTTTTTCTATCGTGCTCAAGGGCTTGCTGCGCAGAATGGCGAGCCATACGACGGTGATCGCAAGCAGCGCCATCAGCAGCAGCCGCACGTCCATGCTCACACGCGCAGTCTCGGCGGTGACCAGCGTCGCGTACACCCACGCCGCGATCGCGACGGTGAGATACGACCATCGCGGCAAGTATTGCGGCGCCCGCAGAACCGTGATGAAGCGCGCCAGCGGCGAGTTCACCTTGGTTGCCTTGGAGGAGCGAAACCGCCAATGGCGTCGGGTGGCCACTTGCAGCAAGGTGATCGAGCCGACAAAGAATATCGTCACCACCCCAAGAATCGCGAGGTCGGATTCAAACCGCATCCAATAGGCGAGCAAGAACAAATCGGCCTGAATCGCATAGATCACCATGACCGCCTCATGGTGGTCGAACCCCAAAGCCAGCAGCTTATGGTGGATGTGGTTCCGGTCCGCGCTGAACGGCGATCGCCCTTCGCCGATGCGTTGCACCATCACGCTCAAGGTGTCCAAGATGGGCATGGCCAGCAGCAGAATCGGCGTTGCCGCACTGACCACGGTGTCGCCGCTTTGAGTCGCACGGAGACTTAAAACCCCGACCGCGAAACCCAGCAACTGGCTGCCGGCATCGCCCATGAAGATGCTGGCCGGATAGGTGTTGAACCTCAAGAAGCCCAGCACCGCGCCGGCAAAGGCCAGCGCCATCGCGGTGCAAGACAATTCGCCGACGCTGTAGGCCAGCATCGCCAGCGCGCACAGGCAGAGAAATGTCGTCCCGCCCGCAAGCCCATCCAGCCCGTCGGCGAGGTTGATCGCGTTGGTGATGCCGACGAGAAAAAACATCGTCAAGGGAACCGAAACCCATTCCGGCAGCATGACGCGATCATCGAGGGTGAACGCGTGGATTTGAATGTCGCCGCCGAGTACGACGATGCCCGCCGCGAGTACTTGGCCCGCCATTTTGATGCGGTAATCGAGATCAAAGCGATCATCCAGGACACCGAACACGATCAAAACACCCGCCGCAATCAAAAAGTACCGGTCGGGCGCCTGGAGCGGCACCACGAGGATGGCCGCCGCCAGTACGCCGATTGCCATCGCGACTCCGCCGATACGCGGAATCGGTATCGCGTGCACCTTGCGCTGACCCGGTTGATCGACGACGCGCCACTTGGCGGCGACGCGGCCGAATATCGGCACCCAGGCGATCGTGACGACCATCGCCAGCAGGAAGGGCACGATGAATAGCATGTGCCGACCTCAGTCGGGCACGTAGCGCGTGAGGGTGGGTGCGATGCGGGCCGCGACGTCTGCGAGGCGGCGATCGGCGTCACTTTCGTTCCCGCCCGGCGGCAGGGTGGTGATCAGGCGCACCAGCGCGCCGTCGGTTCGACGGCGCGTCAAAGAATCCCAGAACAGGTACCATTTGACTGCGAACTCGTTGGTGATCACCCGGCCGCGCTGCTCGAACCAGTAGTACACCAATTCCCGCTGATCGCCGAGTTCGATGAGCGTGCGATTGACGCGCAGCGGCTGCCCATCGATCTTCACGCCGCGGAGCGTTCGCTGGTCGAAATCACGCAATTGCCAGCCGCCGCCGGGCAGGCAGGAACGCGGCGAGTGCACCGCCTCGCCTTTACGTTGTGAGTTGTAGTACGCGATATACAGATTCACGGGGGCACCGCCGCCGTTCGCATAGTCGGCCAGCAGGTAATCGTCGAGCTTCAACGCATCGAGATAGACGCCTTCCATCGAACTGCTGCGGCCGGCCCAGCCGCCGAGTTGCATCGGAAAATCGGCGAAACTCGCGCGCTTGCGGATAGATCTCAGCGGGCCTCGGTATCAGCTGCATCACGATGACGAACGCCACGAGTACACCGCATGCTGCGATGAATGTTGCCGGAACGGTGCGCCGCTCGATGCGCGCGTCGCGCGGCGAGGCCGCGGGAAACTCGACGCCAAACAGTTGCCGCCAGCTCCCGGATTCGCGCCCTATCCGATTGAGCACGGCGATTTCCGCGAGCATGAGCACCGCGCTCACCATGAACACGGCCCAGCCTTGGAATTCATGCAGGAAGCCCTCGGCCATGCCGATGCCCCAATGCTCCACCATCACGCCGATCGTCCCGACTCGGATACTGTTCATCATGACGGTGATCGGAATACTGGACAGAAACAGCGCGAGGCGCTTCCAGAGCGCGCCCTTGTAGAAGTACGCCATCAGGAATCCCAGGGTCATCAGCGGGAACAAATAGCGCAAGCCGCTGCAGGCCTCTGCCACCTGCAGCTTGTAACCGCCGAGATCGATGACATTGCCTTCCAGAAAGACGCTGATACCGAAGAGGCGAATGACAGCAACACCCAGTTGCGAAGAGAGCAGCTGCAACTCGGCCGACAAATTGAACAGCAGGAACGCCGGCAGCGGAATCATGAACCAGCACGATCAGCAGCGGAATCGCGATGAGTCTGAAAGCGGGCCAGCCCAGAAACGACAGGACCAGGCCGTACAACGTGATCACGTAAGCGTATTGAACGAGCGTGTAAATCGTGGCCAGCTGTCCGACGACCAAAAGGGCACCGCCTAACAGAAGAAGCGTGACACCCCACCAGCTGCCCGAAAAGGCAACGCGCTCCAGGCGATCCTTCTGCTGCCAAATGAGGAAAGCCGCGACCGGCGGAATCAGCAGGCAATGGCTGTATTCCGGGGAATCGACCCAGAACTGCCACATCTGCGTCAATCCGCTCCAAAATGGCAGCACGCTGAGCAAGCCGGCAACCACGGCGATGAGCAGGAGATTCCATGGCAATCGCCAAACGGTTGCGTCCGTCGCGCTGCGATCGATCGACTGCGCAGACATCGATGTCTCTCCTTGAGGGAACGGGCTGTGGTTACTTCGTAGGCCCGTAGATACTGGCAATGTGTTGCAGTGAGATGACATCCCCCCGAGATACTTGCGGCGCAACGCGCCGCAGCGCTGGCTAAACTGTCATTTTTCGATGGTAATTTATCGTGCTCGCCTCCATCGCCCTTGGGATCGACGATTTAACGAAATGTTGCAAGTAATCAATCATCTGTCGCGCGGTATGGTGGCATTGAACGAGGTTCCCTGCCCGAGCCCAAGTGCTGGCTCCGTGCTGATCCGTACCCAGCGGTCGTTGGTCTCCGTCGGTACCGAGCGGATGCTGGTCGATTTCGGCCGCGCGAATCTCATTGACAAGGCGCGCCAGCAGCCCGACAAAGTCCGGCAGGTGCTGGATAAGATCAAAGTGGACGGTCTCGCGCCGACCCTGGAAGCGGTGCGTGCCAAGCTCGACGAGCCGATGCCGATGGGCTACTGCAATGTCGGCACGGTTGTGGAACTCGGCGTCGATGTCGCACACCTGCGGATCGGCGACCGCGTCGCCTCCAACGGCAAGCACGCCGAAATGGTTGTCGTGCCAAAGAATCTGTGCGCGCGTATTCCCGACGGCGTTTCGGATGAAGCTGCCTCATTTACCGTCATCGGCGCCATCGCTTTGCAAGGTCTACGCCTGGCGGCGCCTACGCTCGGCGAAGCGGTCGTCGTCACGGGACTCGGTCTGGTTGGGCTGATGACGGTGCAGCTGCTGCGCGCCCAAGGTTGCCGCGTCTTAGGGATCGACTTCGAGGGCGACAAATTGACGCTCGCGCGCCAGTTTGGCGCGGAGATCGTCGACCTTTCGGCCGGTGCGGACCCGGTTGCCGCGGCCATGAGATTCTCGCGCGGCCGTGGCGTGGATGCCGTGATCATCACGGCGTCGACCAAGAGCAACGAACCCGTGCATCAGGCGGCGAGCATGTGCCGTCAGCGTGGACGCATCGTTTTGGTGGGGGTGGCGGGGCTGGCGCTCTCCCGGGCCGATTTCTACGAGAAGGAACTGACATTTCAGGTGTCCTGTTCGTACGGACCCGGCCGCTACGATCCGGACTATGAAAGCGCGGGGCAGGATTACCCGGTCGGATTCGTCCGCTGGACGGAGCAGCGAAACTTCGAAGCGGTCCTCGACATGCTGGCCGAGGGACGCCTGGACGTGGCACCGCTCATCAGCCACCGCTTTAGCGCTCGAGCAGGCGGCTGACGCATACGCGCTCATCGCCGAGCACAAGCCGTGCCTGGGCATCGTGCTGGAATATCCAGCCGATTCGCGGCCGTTCGATGCCCGCACGGCGCGGACGATCCGGGTGTCGGATCCGGCCGCAAGCCCGGCACAGGCTTCCGCCGTTACGATCGGCGTGATCGGTTCAGGGAATTATGCGGGGCGCGTGCTGATACCGGCGCTGCGCGACACTTCGGCTGAGCTCAGGGTTGTGGCATCGAGCAACGGCCTGTCCGCTGCGAATGTCGCGCGAAAGAACGGCGTTGCACTGGCAACGACGGATGCGACCACGATCCTGGGCAACCCCGAGATCAATACAGTCGTCATTGCGACCCGCCACGACAGCCACGCCCATTATGTGTGCGAAGCGCTGCGCGCCGGCAAGCACGTGTTCGTGGAGAAGCCGCTTGCAATTGCCGGTGACGAACTCACCGCTATTCAGCAGGCTTATGCGCAGGCGCGTACGCCGCGAGGATCCGGCCCGTTGCTCATGGTGGGGTTCAACCGGCGGTTTGCGCCCCAAATCGTCAAGGTCAAGGCGCTGCTCGCGCATACGCAGGAACCCAAAGCCTTCGTGATGACCGTCAACGCGGGTGCGATACCGGGTCAGCATTGGACGCAGGACCGCAAAGTCGGCGGCGGCAGGATCATTGGCGAGGGCTGTCACTTCATCGATCTGCTGCGCCACCTCGCAGGTTGCCGCATTTCCCAACTGCGCGCCTCGGGCTTCGGCGCGGGCAGCGGTGTGCGCGACGACAAAGTCAACATCACACTGGAATTTGAGGATGGTTCGATCGGAGCGATTCACTACCTTGCCAACGGCCACCGGTCGTTTCCGAAGGAGCGGCTCGAGGTCTACTGTGCCGGTGCGATTCTGCAGCTCGAGAATTTCCGCATCCTGCGAGGGTTCGGCTGGCCGCAGTTTTCCCGCCAATCGTTGTGGCGCCAGGACAAGGGGCAAAAGCAATGTGCCGCGGCTTTCGTGCAGGCGATCACGAACGGCGGCGCATCACCGATACCCTTCGAGGAACTCATCGAGGTGGCCGAGGCCACGCTGGCGGCGCAAGAAGAGCTGCACGCTTGAACATGCTGGCCCGCTCCGCGCTCTACTGGCGTACCGCGCGCCATCTTAAGCCACGACAAGTCGCTCATCAGATCTTGCATCGCCTTAAGCCTCATTTCACGCCGCCATCGCTGGCTTCCCTGGCGGCGCGCGCGCAGCCGGGGCCGGCACAGTTCAATGCTGCGGCACCCGGCCACGGGAACAAACCCTGGAATTTTCGATTTCTGAACACCGAGCGCACCTTTGGCGACGGATCGATCGACTGGGCTTGTGCCGATCTGCCCAAGCTGTGGCGCTACAACCTGCATTACTTCGACTATCTGCGTGATCCGAATCGCAGTGCCGTCGAGCAGGGCGCAGCTCGTGGATCATTGGATCCGGCACAATCCACCGGGGACGCCGGATGCCTGGGAGCCCTATACGGTTTCGCTGCGCATCGTCAACTGGATCAAGTATTTCATGTCAACCGCGGCCCCTCGCGCCGCCGTGCCGCTGCATTGGATCGAAAGTCTCGGGTCACAGTGCGCCTGGCTGCGGCGTAATATTGAATATCATTTATTGGCCAATCATCTGTTCAAAAATGCCAAGGCCCTGCTTTTTGCGGGCATGTATTTCGAAGGTCCGGTGGCCGACGAGTGGCTGCAGAAAGGTTCGGGGATACTGATCGAGCAGCTCGAAGAACAGTTTCTGAGTGATGGCGGCCACTACGAACGCAGTCCCATGTACCACGCGATCATGCTCGAGGATCTGCTCGACCTGATCGCGCTCGACCGCGCCATTCCCAAAGTGATATCGGCGACTGCGCTCGAGGCGCTGACGCACAAGGTGATCCCGGCGCTGGCATTTCTTCGTGACCTGACGCTTCCAGACGGTGAGATCGCGCTTTTCAACGACGCCGCTCAGGGCATTGCAGCCTCCACCCAGTCGTTGTTTGACTATGCTGCGCGCCTGTTGGGGCTCAGCCCAATTATTCGCGCGCCGAGGGGGAGCTGATAGATCGCCCGGCCAGCGGCTATTTTGGTTGGTGTGGACCGACGGATGGATGGCTGATCGACTGCGGCTCCGTGGGGCCGGACTACCAACCGGGGCATACGCACTGCGATACGTTGAGCTACGAACTGCTGTTCGATGGACGGCGCGTCGTCATCGATACCGGTGTCTACGACTACGAGCCGGGAGAGCGACGTCATCGGTCGCGCAGCACGGCAGGCCACAATACCGTGATGGTCGACGGCGCAGAGCAATCCGAAATCTGGGGCGTCTTCCGGGTCGCGCGCCGCGCCCGCGCCGTTGAAGCCCGAGTGGCGCATGACAAAGGGAAGGTTTCGTTCGTCGGAGCGCACGACGGCTATTACCGGCTGCCGGGCGGCGTCATCCACCGCCGGTCGGCAGAATACGCGCCCAATCAATTGCTCCAGATATCCGATGAGTTGCTGGGCGAAGGTTTTCATATCATGGAAAACCACCTCCACTTTGCACCCGGGCTGCACCTATCGCGACAGGCCGGCGCGCTGGAGGTGCGCAACGATGCCCACGTCCGCGTGGCGCTGCTGAATGTCGGCGAAGGCTCGTCAATTCACATCGAGTCCGCGGAGCAATACCCCGGATTCGGGCGCACCGAACGCATCGACGTCGTGCGGCTGCGGTCCGAAGGCGTGCTGCCGCTGCGGCAGCAATACAGCATCGCCCGAGCTTGAACCCGCATGCGCATTCTGTTCCTGTCCCACTACTTTCCGCCCGAAGTCAACGCACCGGCATCGCGCACCTACGAGCACTGCAAGGCCTGGGCGCGCGCCGGGCACGAGGTCACCGTGGTCACCTGCGTCCCGAACCACCCGCGCGGCAAGATCTACGCCGGTTATCGCAGCCGCCTGTGGCAGCGTGAGAAACGGGACGAGATCACGGTGATCCGACTGTGGACATTTGTGACCGCAAACGAGGGGTTTTTGAAGCGCTCGCTGAACTACCTGTCGTTCATGTTCGCCTGCGTCCTCGCGGCGCCCTTCCTGCCGAAGGCCGATGTGGTGCTGACGACCTCGCCGCAGTTTTTCAACGGCCTCGCCGGTTATCCGGTTAGCCGCTTGAAGCGTGCGCCCTGGGTGCTCGAAATCCGCGACCTGTGGCCGGAGTCCGTGATCGTCGTCGGCGGAATGAAACCCGGCCTGATCGTGTCGTTTCTCGAATCGCTGGAACTGTTCGCGTATCGACGAGCCGATGCCATCGTGCCGGTGACCGATTCGTTCGAGCGCTATATGATCGGCAAGGGAATCGTTCCCGCCAAGATCGAAGTCATCAAGAACGGCGTCGACGCGTCCGTGTACCAGCCGTTTGTCGGCACGAATCCGTTGCGAGCGGAGCTCGGCCTCGCGGGAAAGTTCGTCGCGGCCTATTTTGGCACCCATGGCATGGCACACAAGCTGGAAACCGTCCTCGAGGCCGCCAGCCTGCTGCGCGGGAATCCTGACATCGTGTTCTTGCTGGTCGGCGACGGCGCGGAGCGCGCCCGCATCCTGGCGCTGCGCGATGCGCAGGGCTTGCCCAATGTGATGATGCTCGATCAGCAGCCGAAGGCGAAGATGCCGATGCTGTGGGATCTTGCCGCGGTCAGCGTCGTGCATCTGAAGAAATCGCCGCTGTTCAAGACCGTAATCCCCTCGAAGATCTTCGAAAGCTTGGCCATGGAGAAGCCGGTCGTGCTCGGAGTCGAAGGCGAATCCGCTGAGATCATCGCAAAGGCCGGCGCCGGGGTGTGCATTGAACCCGAGAATGCACGGCAGCTTGCCGACGCGGTGCTGCGGCTGGCGCAGGATCCTGAATCGGTGAGATCGATGGGCGCGAAAGGGCGCAGATTCGTGATGGAAAACTTCGACCGCGATCGGCTCGCGATGCGCTATGAAGAGCTGCTGGGGCGCGTGGTCTCAGGATTGCAGTGTTCATCGGAGACGTCCGCGTGAACGAGCTCGTGAAGCATGCAGTGGATTATCATAATGAGTTAGCCCGCACGTGGGAGAGCAGATACGAACGCCCGTCATTTAAGCGTCGCGAGCAAGTCGTCAAGTCCTTTGTCATCGATCAACAACCCTTAGCATCGCGACATTGGATTGACGCCGGCTGCGGAACCGGACGGCTGTCGCGCATGTTGGCGGCGCAAGGCGCCCACGTAATTGGCGTGGACGCTGCCGAGGAGATGCTCGTGATAGCCCGGGGAATTGCGGCGGGCTCCGCTATCGGCAATCGGCCGACTTTTCAGCACGTAGAAGATGTCCTGCACCTGCCATTCGCGGGTGGTGATTTTGACGGTATCCTGTGCAGTAGTGTGCTCGAATACCTGGATGATCCGCTTGCTTGCCTGCGGGAATTTGCGCGCGTATTAGGAATCGGCGGAACATTAATCGTCTCAATTCCAAATCGTACCTCGATCCTTCGGCGTGCACACTTAGCCGAGTATCGATTGACGCGCCTGCTCGGACACCCGGGCCTACCCGGTTATATGAGGTATTCGAGGAACGCCTTTAGCGCTGCAGAGTTTAGGCAAATACTGATAAATACCGGCTTCACGCCTATTCGGTCAGAAAGCTTTGGCGGTCCGTGGCCAAAATTTGCTCAAAATTGGCCGGCAGTCGCTCCGCTTACGGTATTCGAGGCCTCGCGGACGTGACGCACAGAGACCCCGCCTTTCGCGCACTTAACGATGCCGGTAGCGGCATGGATGTGTGCGGCTCGTGCGTTGAAGAAACTCTAGTATCGTTGCATCGTTTACCGAAGAGGGTGACTTGACACAGCTGGTAAAAATCTTGCTGGTGGCCGGTGCACGGCCAAACTTCGTAAAAATCGCGCCGCTGATGCGCGCGTTGCGCGCGCGGAACCGCTGCTTTGATACCAAGCTCGTGCACACGGGCCAGCACTACGACGCCTCGATGAGCGAATCGTTCTTCGAGGAACTCGGTATCCCGCAGCCCGATTTCCGGCTCGAAGTCGGCAGTCACACTCACGCCCAACAGACGGCGCGCATCATGATGTCTTTCGAGGGGGTGTGCCTTGAGGAGAAGCCGCACCTTGTCATCGTCGTGGGAGACATCAACTCCACCGTCGCCTGCGCGCTGGTCGCCAAGAAACTGCACATCGACGTCGCTCACGTGGAGGCGGGCCTGCGCAGCGGCGATCGGCGGATGCCGGAGGAAATCAACCGCATTGTTACCGATTCGATTAGCGACTGGTTCTTCGCCACCGAACAGGCGGGGGCTGACAATCTGCGGCGCGAAGGGCACGATCCTGCGCGGATTCATCTCGTGGGCAATGTGATGATCGATAATTTGTTTTATCAGCAGGCTCGGCTCGCCAGCCACCCGCCGGACGCGCAGTTGCTGGCCCTTCGGTCCCGCCTCGATCAGCGCTACGGCGTCGTTACCCTGCATCGCCCGTCGAATGTCGACGAGGAAGCGACGCTGCGCGGTATTCTTGGCGGCCTGAGGAAGGTAGCCGAGAGACTGCCGCTGGCCTTTGCGGTGCATCCGCGCACCTCCTCGATGATGGAGCGCTGTGGAATCGACGTGCCCCCGGGCCTCAACCTCTCGCCGCCGTTGCCGTTCATGGCCTTTTTGAACCTCTGGTCGAACTCAGCACTGGTGATAACGGACAGCGGCGGACTGCAGGAGGAAACCACCGCGCTCGGCATCCCGTGCATCACAGTACGCGAGAACACCGAGCGGCCCATTACGCTCACCGAGGGTACCAATGTCATGGTCGGAAAGGATCCTGCACGGATCGTCGCTGAAGCGTTTCGGGTGCTGGACGGCCATGGCAAAACCGGTCGGAGGCCGGCGCTCTGGGACGGCCGCGCGGCGGAGCGCATCGTCGGGGTGCTCGAGAGCGGCTACGTGCTCTCGCACGCGGCGGTCGCCTCCGTTGTCTAGCACCAGCCGCCGAGGCTGCTGACGGCGGCTTATGCAATCCACGAGACGGATGTCCACCGCATGGGGCGCATTCTTTGGTTATGCGACGATGGCGTTGGGCATCGCCAGGAACATCGTCCTGGTTCCCCTGTATCTACACTATATATCGCCCGCCGAATACGGTGCCTGGTTAGCCACAGGAGGCACCCTCGTCCAATTGCTGGTCTCCGATTTCGGCATCGGTGGAGTCTTAGTGCAGCGGACTGCCGCCGCATCCGGCGCAGCTGATCGTGAGCGTCTCTCCGTGATCGTCGGGACCGCATGGATTACCAGCGTGGTGATCGCAATCATTGTCAGCGCGGTCAGCGCCGGCATCTCTCCGTTCCTGCCCGGGCTTCTGCATCTTGACGCGTCGGTGGCCGGCAAGGTCATTGATTGTTTCCTGCTGTCGATCGCGGCGAATGCGATCGCGATCGTTGCGACGATTTCCGGCAGCGTGCTGCGAGGCCTGCAGAAGGCGGGCAGTGCAGGCCTCATCCAGTTCCTGGCGGAGGTGACCGTCATCCTCACAACCGTAGTCTTGCTCTATCAGGGCTTTGGCCTGTACGCGCTCGCCTGGGGCATGGTGGCGCGCGGCGTGTTCGCGGCGCTAGGAAGCGTTGTCCAGGCTTACCGCGTGTGCGTGCGCGAGCTGGCGCTGACGCCGCGACTGCAGGCCGCCGAGAGCCGGCAACTGATGGCCGACTCGACACGGCTCTTCGTCGTCTCCATCTCGATGAAGCTGCTGACCCGCTCGGATGTATTCTTCGTCGGTGCTGTGCTCGGCAGCCAAGCGGCTGCGGTGTACGGCATCACCACTCGCGGCCTCGACACGGTCAGCATGCTGATCGGTCAGCTGACTGCCGCGCTGGTGCCGGCGATGGCCCACCTGTATGGGGAAGGCAACCTCGCGAGATTTCGCGAACTCCTCGTGAAGATAACCCCAGTAATCGGAGCGCTGGCACTCATCGGCTTGGCCACCGCCGCGGCGGTGAACCGTGACTTTGTTTCGCTTTGGGTGGGGCCACAGATGTTTGGAGGCGCTGAAACCACATTTGCCTTCGGAGCCGCGGCTTTTGTGTCCCTCGTCGGCTTCCTCGGCTACGACGTGCTGATGGCAGCGGGCCAATTCCTGGTCGTAGCCAGGGCATTTGCGATTTTCTCGTTGCTTCAGATCCCACTGATGGTGCTGATGCTGCGGCAGTTCGGCATGGTGGGTGCCCCGCTTGCGGCCGTGATTTCAGCGGCCGGGTGGGGCATAGTCATGTGGCGACGTGTACCGAAGGTGCTTCCAATCGAGGCGGCAGACTATCGTGGGCTTGCAGCTGCCTTCGGAGTTGCGATTGTCGTTGCAACTGCCGTAGTGTGTTTCGCGTCGTGGCGCGTCCCAGCCGCGACGACGTGGACGTACCTCGGCAGCACGACGGCTGCAATCGCAGCCACCATGTTTGCAGGCATCCTGGCCCTTAGCCGCCCGATTCGCCGGGCTGCGCGCGACGAAGGTATCGCGACATGGCGTGCCTTTGTTCGGAATTCCTAGAGTGCTGCGGTCGACTGCCTTCGACCCGAATCGCGGTACGTAATTGTGTTTCCGGTACGATACAATTCATCAGCAAGTTTCATGGGCACCGGCTTTCATTGCGCCGCTGTTCGTTGCCGGTTCAACATAATGCTCGTATCGGCGATTTGGCGCGTATACACGAACCATTCATGCTGCTCACAGATATAACCCCCCAATCCGGCGACCGTAAAACAGTTGACTCCCGAGGATTCGGGAGATCTTTCCTCATCTACATCGCCCTGTGCGCTAGTTTTGCGGCAACGATACTCATCGCGGATATGGCGCAAGGAGGCGACAGCGCATCCGCTGATCTTTACTGCGCGATGCTGTTCGCCATCTGTGCGGGCCCCCCGCTGTTTGGTCGCCACAATCCTGGGCGCCGACTTATCTCGATGTTCATGGGTTGTTATTTCGTCATATTCGGAATTCATCCCACAGTGCAGATCCTTACGGGTCGACATGTGGCGCTGCCCTGGGCCATCGACGAAACGACCACGGCTGTCGGAGCAGGCTATGCGCTGACGTCCGATGCCGTCGTAATCCTGGGTGCGCTGGCTGTTCTCGGCGGCTATTTCCTGGCATCTTCGTTGAGCAGCCGCCGGGCATCGACTTTCTTGGACCATGAATGGCGCTACTCGAGCAGCCTGAAGCTTGGCGTGATCCTCTATGCGATCGGCTTCGCTGAAATGATTGCCTATCAGTTGAACGTCTCACCGCTGCATATTCCCACGCATGTGATGGGGCTGCCCCTAGGCATCGCATCGAACATTCGTCTGTTCGCGCCGATCGGCGGCATGATGCTCATCTATCTGGTAGCACGCGGTTATCGCCCGCACCTGCTCTGGCCCGTACTGCTGTCCGTGATGGCTGTCCAGTTTCTTCTCGGTTTCATCGGCAATTCCAAGGAAGTATCCTTCCAAATTCCGCTTTTGCTGCTCGTCGGTCTTTACTACCTCGACGGGAAAATCAGAAAAAAAATATTGATTACAATTCTAATCGTCGGAGTGCCCTATCTGCTGTTCTTCAATGCCTATCGGACACTCACGTCGGAGCGCGACTATAAAACTCCGGCTGAGGCACTGCAGGCTTTCGGCAAGAACATCGACACTGTAAAGCGGCAGACGGAAGGCCAGGTCGGCATAGTCTCGGGCAGCTTGGAGGGCTTTGCTCAGCGAGTCGATGGAAAAATCTACATCGACATCATTGTCGCGGGTACGGACTCCGGGCGCGTCAGTCGTCTGGGCGGCGAATCTCTCGTGTGGATTTTCGAGTCGTTCATCCCGAACTTCCTGTGGCCGGAAAAGCCTGACATTTCAATCGGCCAGCGCTTCAATCATGAGTTCCATCTGTCGGAATCCCAGTACACATTCGTCCCCACGACACAACTGGGTGAGCTGTATTGGAACTTCGGTATGCCTGGCGTACTCGTCGGAATGTTCGTTATCGGCGTGATCTTCGGCAAGCTCAGCCATGCACTGCTAGATCGATCTGGAATGACCATCCCGCGGTTCTTGACGCTGCTGATGTCGACGTACTTTCTCGTATTTCGATTCGAGGACATCATCGCAACTCAGTACACCATCTTCGTTCGCCTGATGATTCTCATCTGGCTGGGTGATCGCGTGCTGAGATTTTTTGGTCTCTCCCATTTGGCACCTCCTGCCAGCGTATCTTCAGCAGCTGATGTTAAAGCGCCCGTGCCGCCGATGAGTCTCCTGTTACGCTAGCTGGACGACCCGCGTAGCTTCCTCTATGGGCAACCAGCGTGTCTTATGCTTTGCTAGCTACTTCCTTCCGGGCTTCCGTGCCGGTGGCCCGATTCGCAGCCTCCAGCGGGCGATCGAGGCCCTGAGCGGCGATTTCGATTTCGGCGTCGTAACCCGGGACCGAGACGCGGCCGCGCGCCGGCCATTTACGGGTGTGGCCTACGATCGGTGGTCCGAAGCGGAGGGGATCCCCACCTGGTACCTTCGACCCCCCCACTGGTCACCGGGGGTATTACGCCGAGTGATCGCCGACTTCGCGCCCGACCTCCTGTATTTTCAGAGCTTCCTAGATCCGTCCCTTGTCGCAATGCCGCTCCTGCTGCGTCGTCTGGGTTTGCTTCCGCGCGACGTGCCGGCGCTGGTCGCACCCCGCGGCGAATTCGCGCCAGGCGCCCTTGCCTTGAAGAGTCGTCAAAAAGCCGCCTGGTTGATCCTGGTCAGACGCCTGGGCCTTTACCGCGGCCTTTCGTGGCACGCCAGCAATGAAATCGAGGCCGACCAAGTTCGCGCGCAATGGGGCCACGGAGCTCGCGTGCTGGTAGCGCAGGACCTGCCGCCGCGGCTGAGCGGCAGTGCCCCGACGCGTTGCCGCAAGATGGCGGGGTCCCTTAGGCTGGTCTTTCTGTCCCGCATATCGCCGATGAAGAACCTTGACGGGGCGTTGCGCATCCTCGGCATGGTCAGGACTCCGATGAGTCTGGACATTTACGGGACCCAGGAGTCGGCGAAGTATTGGAAGGAATGCGAGCGGGTCAGGCGGGATCTCCCAGCACACATCACGGTGAACTATCTTGGCATAGCGCCGCCTGAGGATGTCGTGGATGTCATGTCCCAGTACGACTTGTTCTTTTTGCCGACGCTCGGCGAGAACTTCGGCCATGTGATACTCGAGGCGTTGCTGGCCGGATGCCCGGTGCTGATCTCCGACCGGACACCTTGGCGCCAATTGAAGGAGAGGCGCGCGGGCCAAGATCTGAGCTTGGATCGACCCGAGGGATTCGTCGACGCGCTGGAGAAATTCGCTGCGATGAATGATGAGCAGTTTCAGGAGTGGTCGGATGGCGCTGCACGCCTCGGCCGCGAGTACTGCGAGGATGATCGAATGCGACAGCAGGCGCGTGCCGTGCTCCTTGCGGCCATGCGAGGCGACTGACGGTGGCTCCCCCTGGAATCAAGGTCATCTACGTAGGAGACCTCTGGAGCGGAAGCACCGCGCTCCACCGAATGCGGGCCCTTCGTGACATTGGGGCAGTCGTCTCGCCGATAGATACGCGGCCCGATTCGCTTCATTCGCGGGAGAGGTCCATTTCCCTGCGCATATTGCGCCGCGTGTTCGGACCGGTCGACATGACGCACGCGAATGCGCAGATTCTCGCAGCGGCGGAGCAAGAAACACCGAACGTACTGTGGATAGACAAGGGCCTGACAATCGATCCCAATACTCTTCGCTCGGTGCGCGCCAAGCATCCTCAATGCGTGATTGTGGGCTACTCTCCCGACGACATGATGAATCCAGCGAACCAATCGCGGCGTTTCAAAGCCGGACTGCCGGAGTACGATCTCTATTTCACAACCAAGAGCTATGGCGTCGCGGAGCTGCAGAAGCTCGGCGCCAGGCGGTCTTCGTTCATCGGTAACGCCTACGATCCAGCGATTCACCGGCCGGTCGTGCCCACCGACCAGCAACGTGTTGAGTACGGCGGCGTGGTCGGATTCATCGGTCAATGGGAGGAAGCGCGATCGGCCTCCGTCTGCGAACTGGCCAGAGCGGGCGTTCCGGTACGTGTCTGGGGGAGTGAGGACTGGCGCAAGTGCCGCTATCGATCGAGCTTTTTGCGCTTGGAGAATCGGCCGATATGGGGCCAGGATTACGCCTTAGCGCTGTGTAGCTTCGATATCAATCTCTGTTTCCTGCGCGAGTGTAACCGGGATCTGCAAACAACTCGAACCATGGAGATTCCGGCTTGCGGGGCCTTCATGCTGGCGGAACGAACAGATGAGCATCTTGCACTGTTCGAAGAAGGCAAGGAAGCGGAGTTCTTCGCCAACAATGCCGAACTCATCGACAAGACGAGGTACTACATTGCGCACCCGGCGGAACGCCGGGCCATCGCCGAAGCCGGCCGGCAGCGTTGTTTGCGCAGCGGATACAGCAATCAGGATCGGATGGTGCAAATGATGGAGGTCGTTGAGGGGCTGAGAAAGTCAGTATTGCTGTAGAGAAAGGCGTTTTCCGTAGCATTTCCGCTGATCGCGGACACTCCCGTCGCTGCGCCGTCGTCGGTAAGGCCAAAGCTGCCTGCTCCTTGCGTTCCCCCAAGGTTGCCGATTTTCGTGACGCTATATTCCTGAGCGCCAGCGGCTGAGGAGAGCGCACACAGCCCTACGGCAGCAAGCATAAGCAGTGCGGGTCGTCGGTGCCTGGATTCACTTATCGTCTGTTCCCCCTATCTTTAAGGTGGGGTCGCTTTAAGGTAAGTCGACGCGGAATACACCAGTTTCTCGTCTGGCTCAATGGTGCTCGCGAGCCGATCAGAAAGCCCGCACGCAGAAGCAGATGTCCTCCAAAGATACAGATCGCTGTGCCAGATTCTATCGGTCTAGCTCCGTGTGGGCGCCATGAACGCCATTGATATGGTACGCAAACTAGCCGCGATCAAATCGGCCGCAAAACCTTATGCGCGGACTTGGAAGCGCGCTGTCCTAGTCGATCACTTCACGCCTTCGCTGTTGTCATAGGAAGGACATATATTCCGA
Source organism: uncultured Gammaproteobacteria bacterium (assembly GCA_963782865.1). Taxonomy (GTDB): domain Bacteria; phylum Pseudomonadota; class Gammaproteobacteria; order Steroidobacterales; family Steroidobacteraceae; genus Bog-1198. The sequence goes on from CAWALS010000014.1 coordinate 207,549, forward strand.
ATATATTGATTTTTCTGCTCGTCGTTGATTCGGCTCACATTCAAAGCGCGGGCCTCAGATATGTCGGATGATGGACACCGGTCACTGATGGCGGGTTGAACAGTAGTTGTAGTATGAAAGTTGTTGGCGCCATCAATTTGATTGGATCATGCCGTGGTGAATTATCGGCCACGAGTGCGTCCATCTCGCTGCGCATTACGATCTGCTGCTTCCATATTTCCCTATGATCGCGCTTGGGTTTGGTAGATGCGCCGGCAGTAGCTGCGTTCCAAACCGCCCAAAAATCGGCTACGGGCGTCGTGGCTAGCGTGTCGGTTGGTCGAAGTTCTGAAAATCGCATCTATTTGCAGATGCTGAAAGTGGGGCGAGAGCTCTGCGAGAACACTGCACGCCTTCCAGAGTTGCGAGTGGCGCTCCTTGCCGATCACGCAACTCAGCAGTTTACTTTCGTGCTAAAAGCGGCAATTGCCGCGAGTGGGTATTTTCCGCTCGTATACGAAGCGCCCTACGGTACGGCCGCTGCCGAAGCATACGATCCGGATTCGCTTTTGTACAAGTCGCGGCCGGAAGTGGTCCTCTTGAGCTTGGCCGTCCAGAGCTATCGCGCCCGCTTTCTCGGCACATCGACACCGGAGGAGCGGGAGCGTCTACCTGATCAGTATCTCGAGGATGCGATGGCAATGGTAGATTCGATCATTGCGGTCGGTGCAAAGGTCATCGTGAGCAATTTAGCTCTCCCAATCGAGAGAATGTTTGGCAACTATGGCGTGATGACCCGGCAATCGCTGTATGGCAGCGTTGCTGAATATAACTCGAGACTCGCGCAGGCGGTGCGGAGCCGAAAAGGCTGCCAGATCAATGATGTCATGTATCTCGCCAGCCGCGTGGGCGGACAGTGTTTTTTCGACGAGCGGTTGTGGGCCGGGGCAAAGTATCTTTGCGCGAACCGATTTTTGCCCGATTTGGCAGCTTCGATTGCCAACGCAATTGCCGCTGCCAAAGGTCGTGTCACCAAGTGCATCGTGGTGGATCTGGACAACACCATTTGGGGTGGCATCGTCGGCGACGACGGGAAGGATCACATCCGCCTTGGGGGTGATGCTTACGGGGAGACCTTTGCACTGTTTCAACGTTATCTGCTGAGCCTGAAGGCGCGTGGCTACGTCCTGGCCGTCTGCAGCAAGAATGATGAGGCTATCGCGCTCGACGCATTTCGCAGCCACCCGGAGATGGTTTTAAAGGAGGGGGATGTGGCCGTTTTCGTCGCTAACTGGAACGACAAGGCGAGCAACCTTGAGTACATTGCCCAGGTACTAAATCTTGGTCTCGACTCTTTTGTATTTGTAGACGACTCCCGATTCGAACGAGAGCTCGTTCGGGCCAAACTGCCCTCGGTTGCCGTGCCGGAGATGCCCGAGGATGTTGCCGACTATATCCCCACTCTGGAGGGTAGTGGCCTTTTTGAAGCAATTGGGTATTCGGACGAGGACGCGCGACGGACGCAAATGTATCGAGAGGAGACGCAGCGTGCCACCGCGCAGATACGGTTCAAAAGCATCGACGACTACTTAAGTTCCCTGGACATGCAAATCGACTGCGGACCGTTCCGGCCGGCGGAGCTACCGCGCGTCGCGCAGCTAATTCAGCGCAGCAACCAGTTCAATCTTCGTACTCAACGTCTCGCAGAGAGCGACTGTGCGCGCATGATGCTGAGCGGCGAGAGCTGCCTCACCGTGCAGGCTCGGCTCCGCGACCGTTACGGTGATTACGGCCTGATCGCGGCAGTATGTTGCAACGTCGCGGCGGGTCGCTTGATCGTGGAGGAGCTCGTAATGAGCTGCCGGGTGCTAAAGCGAGGTGTCGAGGAATATCTCATGAATTATCTATTCAACGCATGCCGCGCGCGCGGCCTCTCCGGTATTCAGGGCGAATACGTCGGAAGTCCGAAGAATGCGATGGTCCGTGATTTCTTCGCGCAATTTGGTTTCCGCTTACTGGATCGCGATGGCACGCGCGACAGATGGTTTTTAGGCACCGACGACTACCAGACCCGCGCAACTTTTATCCAGGGGACAGCGAAGTGACTGAAGAGGACATCTTGCAAAGGCTCACGCGGGTATTCCAGGAAGTATTTGACGACCAAAGTCTCCTGGTGCGTCCCGACATGACGGCGAACGACGTCGAGAGGTGGGACTCGCTGTCGCACGTTGACATGATCATTTTGGTCGAGGAGGAGTTCGCGATTCGCATACCCACTTTGGAGGTAATGGGGCTGAAAAATGTCGGAGATCTCATTCAGATTATCCGCTCGCGCGCGGCTTAATTTTGCAATGCTTGTTTACCACGAAATCCTAGATGCTCGCCGGCAATGACTATGGCAGGGCGCCCGGGCGCACTGTGAGACGATCTGTGCCCCGGCGCGGCGCACGAGAGTAGTCAATGCTCTTTAATTCTGTTGCGTTCATTGGCTATTTTCTGCCAATTGTATTCATTGGTTTCCTCATCAGCGCAAGAATTCACAGACGTCTTGCCGCGGGCTGGCTTGTGCTCTCTTCGTTTTTCTTTTACGGCTGGTGGGATGTTCGCTTCGTCCCGCTGCTGGCAGGCTCAATCGCATTCAACTACATAATTGGGATGGCTCTGGCCAGGTCTACACAGCCGGCGCGACGGAAAGCGATCCTCGTTGCCGGGGTTACGCTTAATCTGCTGCTGCTCGGTGTCTTTAAGTACGCCAATTTCGCAATAGATATTGTAAATGGGCTTACCGCAGCCGGCTTTCCGCACGCCGATATCATCCTGCCCTTGGGGATATCTTTCTTTACATTTACGCAGATAGGCTTTCTGCTCGATGTTTATGCACGACTCGCCGAAGACTATTTGCTGGATCACTACGTCCTTTTTGTCACCTATTTTCCGCATCTGATTGCCGGACCCATCCTGCATCACAAGCAGATGATGTCCCAATTCGAGAATCCCGCGACCTACGAGTTTCAGCGGTCGAATCTCAGTGCGGGCTTGACCATTTTTATTATTGGCCTGGCCAAGAAGGTTGTGCTCGCAGATAACCTGGCTCTATTCTCGCGACCCGTATTCCACGCGGTGGATTGGGGCGGCCAGACGGTTACCCTATTCGACGCCTGGGGCGGGGTGCTCGCGTACACCTTTCAGCTGTACTTTGATTTCTCGGGGTATTCCGACATGGCCATTGGCGCGTCGCGCCTCTTCGGGATCGCCATCCCGTTGAATTTCAACTCACCCTTCAAATCGAGAAATGTTGCTGAGTACTGGCGTCGCTGGCATATGAGTCTCTCGCAGTGGTTTCGCGACTATCTCTATTATCCCCTAGATATCTACTTCAAGCGGCGGCGGCTGGGGCGGTGGCAGGCCGTCATGATTTCCATGACCTTGATTGGACTGTGGCACGGCGCGAGTTGGACATTCGTCGCTTTTGGCGCGCTGCATGGATTATATCTATGCGTCAACGGTTGGTGGCAGCAGACGATGCGGAGAATTCTGGGCAAGGGGTCCCCGGGGTTCGGTCGCGCGGGCCACGTTTTGGCGGTGATTCTCACATTTCTGTGCGCCGTTGTGGGGTTTGTATTCTTCAGGGCAGAAACTTTTCGGGGCGCGGCCGCGTTGCTGGTCGGGATGACCGGCGCGAACGGAGCGGTTCTCCCGGAGCAGATCGCAGGTATTCTGCATCTCAAGGGTTTCGTGCACACGACCGGCAATATGGCGCTGCTCGGCAAGGGTCAGGTCATGGGCACGTTGGAGCAAAGCTCGCTGATACTGATGTCCATGTTCATATGCTGGTGTTTGCCAAACACCCAGTCAATGTCACGGAAGCAGCAGTTTTGGGCGGTGGTCTGTAGTTTCGCCTTTGTCGTACAGGCTGTGTTCATTGCGCGCGCTCCGTCGGAATTCATATATTTCCAATTCTAAGAAATGCTGACTATCCGACAACTGTTGTTCGCTGCCGCGCTGAGCATCGCCGTTTACCTGCTGGTATTTGCTTTTGTTGTGCACAAACCGCTGACCATCGACATCTACGGTGACTATATTAAATTCAAGATCCACTACCTCGCCGCACACGCGGACGAGCGAAAGATCGTCATTCTTGCGGGCAGCAATGGGCGATTCAGCCATCGATGCGAAGTGATCGAAAAGATTGCTGGGTACCCTTGCGCAAATATGTCGATAGCAGGCGGGCTGTCTCTACCTTGGCAATTGTCGCTGTACAAACGGTACTTCAAGCCGGGTGACGTGCTGTACATGCCGGTCGAGTACCGGCTCCACGGGGAAAATCATTCGGTCGGCGAAGAGGCTCCTTACCGGGTGTCATATGAAAAAAGGGGTCTCATGGCATTGAGCCCGTCGGATGTGTTGCACACGCTATTTGTGTTCGATATTCGTTTTCTTATATCAGGGATTGGCGAAATGGCCCTACAGTACGCGGGGGTGCAACGGAGATTTTCCGTTGAGACGCTGACCCCGCAAGGCGATGAGCGCGGTCACGATGACGCAAAGGCGCTTGCATACAAAGGTCTTATCGCGCAATTACCGATTCCGGAAGTACCTGGAGCGAGCTTTGTTTCGGAGTCCGATTGGACCGATATTGTAGAGATTTTGGACTGGGCGAAGACTGCCGGGGTCCGCGTAGTCGGTGGATTGCCGACAATCGTCGAGGACGCCAAAATCCCAGACAGTGCCATTCCTTTTCTGCGTCACCTTTACGAAAGTCATGGGCAATGCTTTCTCGTGCTGCCCAATCGGAGCATCTATCCAAAGCCCTTCTTTTATGATTCTCTGTTGCACTTGCGCGAAACTCACCAGATCGCTCATTCCAAGTTACTTGCCCCATATCTCGCAGAGGTTGCAAAAACCGGACGCTGTTCGACACCATAGTCAATACTGCCGCGTTAAGAGAACCAAGCTCTACACGCCCCATGTTGGGGGGCATCGGATTTCTGGTGTTCTCCAATTTGTAAACCACAGAAGCTACCATGCGCAATCGACATTTTCGTGGCCTCGCGGTTCATGAATAACAGCAGCATTATTAAGATCGGCATCATTGGCGCGGGGGATATCACGCGAAATGTCCACCTCCCAGTGATAAGCGCCATGCCGGGCGTGGCCGTCGCATGGGTCTACGACCGGGACTCAATTCGGGCACAGAGCGTGGCACGCGCATACCGCGTTCCAACCGCCCCGATTACCGAGCCACCAGAGTTGCCGGCCGCCGATGCGGTACTCTTGGCAATTCCGGTCGAGTTTCGCAGGCCTTATCTTAATGACCTGGCCAGACGTGGCGCCACGACCTTGTGCGAGAAACCGTTCTCGATGAGCGCCGCGGAACATCGGGACATCTTGTCGCTTTTTCCCGTATACCGCTTGGGCTGTGGCTACATGCGCCGTTTCTACCAATCAGTCCGTACGCTGCGCTGGGTCTTGGATCAGGGCTGGTTCGGACCACTGATGCGGCTGACCTATTCGGAGGGGGACCGGTCGCGCGGCGGCGGAATGGACGGATCATTCCTCGACGACCCCGCACTCGGCAAATCAAGAGGCGTGCTGATGGACCTGGGGTCCCACGGACTCGATACGATATTGACTCTGTTGCAACCAAAATCCGTCGCGGTACAGGAAGCGGAATTCATTTTGGATGGTGCGATCGATCGGAAGGTCCGGACAACGATCGAAATGAAAATTTCGGACGAACATGTACCAATTCGCGTCGATTTTTGCGTGAGCTGGCTGGATCGTCAAAGCAACAAAATCGAATTGCATTTCCGCGATGCCATCGTTTGGTGCGGAATTGGCGCGGGCAGCGAAGTCTATGTCGGAGAGCCGGGATCAGTTTCACGCTCTGCGCGCTTGGCCGTGCCCGTCACGGGGGCACGCAATCCGAATCAGGCTTTTTTCCTTGAATGGCACGCGTTTCTCCAGGGGTCCGCCGGCGGGCGCGAATCCGAGGTGTCCGCGGTCAGCGCTTTGGCAACCACGGATCTGGTGGAAGCGATCCATTCCTTCCGCCACTCACCCCCCCATGCTTAAGGTCGCCATTCTTGGCGCGAATGGCCAGGTGGGTACCGAGTTGTGCCTGCTGCTGACGCATACACCCGAGATTCAGCTAATTCCGGTTTGCCGCTATCGCAGCGGGTCAGCGCTTCTTCGCTGGAACGGCGTCGCCTGCCGGCACGGCCGAATAACGGACGCTAGCGATGCACCACGGCTCATCGGCGACTGCGACGTCATCGTCAACTCGGCCTTGGCGCGAGGCTCTCCGCGCGAGATGCGCCGGACTGAGGATGCGATTGTGGGAGCGATCTTCGCTTATTCTCGTCCGGGCGCGATCGTGATTCATTTCAGTACGCAATCAGTATACGGAGATGCGGCGGCGGCAAGCAGGGTCAGGTGGAAAAGCCTGTATGGCAGAGCCAAGCTCGCCACGGAACAGCAGGTGCGACGGCTCGAACGTCAGTTCCGGAAGACCGCGTTCATATTTCGTCTCGGACATGTGTGCGGTCCGCTGCAGCAGATCTCCATCAATATCCGCGATGAGATTCGTCGCGGCGAGGTATTTCTGCCGCTGCAAGACTCTGCATCGAACACTGTTTATACCGCGACGATCCGAGAGGCGATCTTGCATGTGATCAGTGGCAGCGCGCCATCGGGTACTTATGACCTGATGAACAACCCGCAATGGTCATGGCAGCAAGTCTACGAGTTCGAGGCAGCCGAGTCCGGCATACCGCTAGCCGTCGAGCGATCAGCGGCTTCTCTCCCGGTTCCGCTCGGTCGTGCGCTTGTGCAGGTGCTGCGGCAGCCGATTGTCGCGCTTTCGAACAACACTTGGCTGCGCGAACTGGCTGCATCGTGGATCGGCTATGTTCCCGAGCCAATCAGCCAACGAGCGCAGGCCATCTGGTATACCATGCGCGCGCGCGCCCAGATCGCAGCTCTGCGACGCAAACGTTTCCCGGCCGATCACTTGTCCTGGGTTGCCAACGGCAATCGGTTCCTCGCGGGAATCCCAGAGACTGCAGCAACCCTTGCGTCCCGGCCATATGACAGCCTCATTGATTGCAGCCTTGAGCACTGGCCGGGCGACCTGCCGAACGCAGGGAACCCGACCCACCCTTCAGGCCAATCAAGTACTGTTCCACAGCGCGAGGTCTTGGACCGAGGTAAGGCTTGACGGCAACGCTCAATCGCAAATCCATCCTTCGCGCAGCTTAAGGGCGATGCGCCCGGAGCCGCCTGCCGCGCAGGAGCCAGAGCCCCGCTCAGCCGCGCAATCTTCGCAGAACACCGCATGCCCTGCCGGCAAATCCCGGAGTGGCGCGATTGTCAGCTCTCGGTAGAAGATCCCACCACCCATGCTGCTGATGCCGTTCGCTACCCCTCGGCAGGGCGCGACGTTGCCCCGCTCATCGATGCAGCTGTTGCCAACAGACGAAAGTCTCGTTGCAGCGTTTATAGCCAGCACGTCCCAGGACGCAGAGCCGGGAACGTTGAATGTGACATTGTTGACGATCAGGCTTCCCTGCCCTTTGCCGTTCACCGCATCCGGCAGAAAGGCAAGCGCTGGCATGACCGCGCCCGGCGGAGGCTTCCCATCGACCCTGAGGCCATCGATACTGAGCGGACCCATGCGATGAAAATCGATGAACCGGCCGTCGCTGGCCACATGATCGACCGAGAATCGCCCGCCGATGACGTGCACTGGGAATGGAAAGTTTGCCGCGCCTACCGGTGTCCGGATGAAACGGGCGCTGCGCTCGCTGTCCTCATCCACGATGAGATCGGTGCCGTAGACGCTAACGATACTATAGACCGCTCCAGAGAATCCGCCGTGAAATCCACCGAGCGACGCAAAGCTGCCGCCATCCGCCCGAACGAACGACGCGTTTTGATTGCCCTTCGCGCCGCTGGCCTTCACCGCGTAGAAGTGATGATGCTGCGACTGCGTATGCTCGATGGAGATCGCAGCCTCTGTGACGTTGTAGATCGCGGTATTCATGATCGTCGATTGATCATTGTCCTCGTCAATCCCGTAGCGCTTGCTGAACCGGATACCATATTTTAGCTGGCCGAGCTTGACGCCCTCGATGCTCACCGAGTCGATCACGTTTTCGCTCGGGGCCACGTTTCGCTCAGGATCGTTGCCGTATGGCGCTTTCGTGAACTCGAATGCCGCTTCAAGCGGCATGGCGGCGACGATGCGCAGGTTTGCGAAATGCACTTGCTGCGTGTTCTTGGCAAGGAACATGGGGCGGTCCGGCGGCCCTTGCCATTCGAGCACCGATCCATTGCCATCGATGGTGCCTCCGTAGGCTGACACGATAGTCAACGTGTCGCGAATGACATAGGTCGTGCCCGGCGTGCCCATTACGCCGGTGAAGTACACGGGGTGTCGCGGCAAAGTTGCGTGACTGATCGCCGCTTGCCAGCAGGAAGTCGCATCGTTCGAAGTGCAACCAAAGCTGTCCGGTGAGTTGCCGCCCGCCGCGGCCAGCGCCAAACCGCTCCCGAGAAGCAACGGAAGCAGGGCGAAGCGCCGGCTCATCGAGACGGCTCGAACAACGGGATAAATCGCGATACCACCGCAGCTTCCTGGTACCGCCCAGCGGCATAGTCAATCAGCGTCTGCCGCTTCGGTACATCAATTGTGCCTTGCAGGAATTGGCGAGCCCGGGACTGCAGTGCAGCCACGTCGCCGGCTGGCACGATGAACTGCGGCAAGATCGGCCGCAACACCTCCGGGATCGCGGCCGCATCGGTGCCCAGCACAGGGCAGCCGAAACTTAGAGCTTCGACGATGATTAGGCCGAAGCACTCGAGCGCCAGCGTCGGCAAGATGAACAGGTCGGCCGCGGCATACGCCATTTCCAGCTGCTCATCCGTAATGCGCCCCATAAAATGAATGCGCTTGCCACTGGGCCCCCGGAAACCCGCGGCGAGCATCTCGAGTTGTGGCCGCATCGCGCCGTCCCCGCCAAGATAAAAATGGCAGTCTGATTCCTGTGTCAATGGTCCGAGTGCCCGAAGTGCGATGTCCAGGCCGTAGCGCGGTCCCATGGAACGAACGGTTAGGAATATCCGCGCTTCCTGGGACCAGCCAAGAATACGGCGGGCGTTGGCCTTATCAAGCCTCGGCCCTCGAGGCGTGTACCAGTGGGGGATCACAGAAATCCGCTCACCCACGCCGTAGTCACGCTCCAACGCTGACCGGGTGAACTCGGACAGCGTGTGAATTTCCGCCGCTGCTTCCAAAATGCGCCGCTCGACGTTCGCCAGCAGTCCGCGACCCAGCAGCAACTTGAGCCGTCCCGCCCATCCCTGGGCTCGCCAGGTGCTGTTCTGTTCCAAAACCATCGGCGAATGCGCCGTATAGACGTAGCGGGGGCCAGCGCCAAGCGCCTCGCAAACTCCGAGGCCCTGTGGGGCGGAGTGTATATGGATAACGTCGAACCGCTGTTGGGCAAGCCATGTTCTGCAGGCCGCTGCCGTCGCCGCGACGATGGCCCTCAGTCGCCCTGGGTGCCAACTTGTCAGCTTCAGTTTGTGGTAACGCAGGACGCGGATGCCGTCCACCAATACCATACCCTCGGCCGTCCTCTCGCTCGGGCAATAACAGAGGAGCGTCACTACGTGGCCTCGCTGGCGCATCGCTCGAGCGATATCCCACGCTACCCGTCCAGCGCCGCTGGGCCGGTCCATGAAGCAAAACTCAACTACTGCAAGGTACTCCACGGGTGACATACTCCACTAATACTGGCCAGGGCAACGGTGTTACCTGCCGACGCGCATCGCGCGACACGATGCAGGGAATCCCATGGTCCAGTATCAACGCTGGGCGACGAGTTGATCCTTCGCCTGCAGCGCAGCGAGCGCGGACCGTAACTGTTGCTTCAGGGCATTCACTTCTAAGTGCGTCGCAAACTGTTTCTGCTGCTGCTTCAGGTCGCGAATCTCCGTAGCCTGCGCCGCGATAATTTGGTGCTGCTCTTGAATTTCATTGAGCAGCATGGGCGCGAGCTCTTCATAACGCACGCCCTGGATCTCGCCATGATCGTCACGGATCACCAGTTCCGGATATACCTTATCCACTTCCTCTGCGATCAGGCCGTATTGCTGGATGCTCTTCGGATCCGTCTTGTAGTGAAAGGTCACAGGGCGCAGCTGCGCGAGCTTGTCAGAGAGCTCCGGCATGGTCGCAATGTCGGTCTTAAATCGCTCCGAGGAGCCGAGCACCCCGAGCTGACCCGTCGATGTCACGTACACCGCGCTGCCGGCGACCATCGTGCCGTAGATTCCGGCGATCGTCGTCTGTGTCTGCGTGCCCTGCACGCCGATCTGGATGGTGTTGTTGTCGGCCGCCGTCCCGGGGGTACCGATCTCGATGTTATTGCTGCCGGTGGTCACGTTGGAACCGGCATGAAAACCAAGTAATATGTTGTCACTGCCGGTTGTGATGGCAACACCCGACTCATGACCTACACTGGTGTTATCAACCCCCGTTGCCGACACCAACACAAGATCGCCAATCGCGACATTGAAATCGCCGGTGAGATCATAGGTGAGCGAGCCGACGCCTAACACAATATTGTCAACACCGCCGGTAAGCCGGACCGCACTCTCTGTGCCCACAACAACGTTGTCGATGCCCGAAGTAAGTGATTCGAGCGTGTAGGCCCCGATAGCAACATTGCGTACTGCGTTCGAAGCGGTCAGCGCCGAATAGCCTATGGCAGTTGAGTAACTACAACCGTCAGTGCACGCGTAAAGGGCCGTCGCGCCAATCGCAACGGCACCGCTGCTTGAGGTCGAAAATGCCATTGTACTTTGCCCGATACCCACATTTTGCGTGCCGTTACCGATGCCTCCAACAGCACCGAAGCCAATCGCCGTATTGTCTGCGCCTGAATTGCCGGCTAATGCCGCTGTGCCCACGGCAACTTGCAAACTGCCCGTGGTATTGGAGGTGAGCGCATTGAGACCCACGGCAAAATTGTTACTGCCGCTGGTATTGCTGGACAGGGCCGAATACCCTATTGCGACATTCTTTGTCCCTGTCGAGTCACTGTAAAGGGCGTAAGGTCCAACCGCTACGTTATAAGCCGGACTTGTGTTTAGGACTGACAGCGCATTAGGTCCGACCCCGATGCTAGTGGTATCACCGAACGGAAAGAAAATCGCGTTGTCACCCGCTATCTGATAGCTGCCAGTGACGGTGTTGGTATTGTAACTGCCTGCTGTCACAGTCCCGTTGAAGTTCTGAGCGAGCGCGAGCGAGCCGAAGAGCAGCGCGAGTCCGGCGAGATAGCCCCGGAGCGGGCGATTCAGTAGTTTTTTCATGGAGCCACTTGCCATAGGTGCACCGTGTTTGTTGTGAGTTGAAACTGATTGTCCTAAAGCCGATCGAGCCACATGCCGAGAGGAAGAGGCAGCGGCAGACCAACGCAGCCGAGACCCACAATCCCGACGCGACATTTATGTAAAGCGAACACGCGCGACGTCATTATTTCTTGGTCGATACCGCAGGTATGGAGAGTGACTCCGAACGTAGCAGCGGCTCGTGAACTTTTGACTACCGCGCTGCAATCAATTGTTCGATGCAATTCCTGCCGAACATTCATCGGCTGACCGCAAAGGGACGCGCCAAGGGCTCGCCGATAAATAGCCCCTGGCCAGGCATGGCAACGCTCTTCCAATAGGCTTCCAAGACCGTGTCGCCGAGCTTATAGTGGCGCAGCAAAACGCTGATATTCGGAAACTTTCCCGGGCGATTACAGGGCTCTGAGACATTCCCGTAGGACGCCGTGGCGCCCTGCTTGAGCCACGCGGTGGCCGGCATTTGGGTGCCCCCTGTCAGCATGCCTCCGGTCGAGGTCAAATGATCGGCGATCGCACCCGGACTGAAATGAATACGCGCCAGTTCCTCGACTCGCGCCGCACCAGTGAAATACGCAATCGCTGCTGGGACGTCCTGTTTCACCGGGGTCGATAGTTCAACCAAATGAAGTTTTGGGGCAATCATCGATCGCAGCTCTGAATAGCTGGCCGCACGCACATTGCGGGCGGCATCGGTCGTTCGAACCAGATAAACCGTGCCGCCAGGCACAGTCCCATCCGCCGCAATCCCGCGCTCGATCAGTGCGTGCGCAAGTGCCGGGTCATCGGTTGGGAGCAACATGGCTGGCCACCAGCCAACCGTGTCCGCGGGCAGCCAGTCGTCTGCATCGAACAGCGGATTCGGTGCGGTATCGGCGCAGCCCGGTTCACAGAATGACGCGCTATAACCGGCCGCAACCGCTGTTGTGATCGACATGCACCCGACCGCAAAAGGCCGGGACCATACCAACACCAGCGATTGCACTTCCGTCGGCAGCCGAGCCATCGTCTGTTTGCGGATGCCCGCGAACACTCCGGGAGCCATGACACTGGCTTGTCCAACATGAACGCCCAAGATGTTGCTCGCCGGAATCGAGCGTTTTGCGGCATAGAAGAGCGCGATCGCATGGCTTGACGAGTCGTCAAGATTGTACAAAACGCCGAGCCGAGCCGCGCTCAGGCTCTGGGCGCCGGCGGTGCCGAATGCCAACACGGCAAGCGAAAGGGACAGGCGCAGCCGCAAAATTCAGCCGCTGTTCGAGCCCACACTCGCGTGCACACCCGGTGCAGCGACAGATCGACCTGCAAACAGGGCTATCGCGCCCCCATGCTTGCGATCCTGCAGGACGTGTTGCAACAACTGCAGATCGATCGTGTTGCGCTGCTCGGCGAAGGCATACACCAACGCCAGATCGCAAAATTGGTTGATCAGACGGGGGATGCCGCGGGTACGGCCGTGTATGAAGGCGATTGCCTCGGGTTGAAACAGCCCCGGATCGCCGCACACCACGGACAAACGATGCCTGATGTAGGCGTGCGCATCCTGCGGCGTCAAGGAACCCAGGTGAAAATCCACCGACACCCTCTGCGCGAATTGCTCCAAAGCCGGCTGCTCCAACTTGCTGCGAAGTTCGGGTTGCCCGACCAAGAACACCTGCAGCGCCAGATCCTGTTCAGAATTGAGGTTCGAGAGGAGACGCAATTCTTCTAGTATCGCCGCCGGGAGATTGTGCGCTTCGTCGACGACCAGCAAGGTCCGGCGTCCTTTGCCGTATTCGCGAATCAAGAAATCGACCAGCGCTTCATAGTGCGCTATATCCGAGTCCTCCGCGGGGGCGATGCCCAGCGCTGAAGCCGCCCATGGAAGTATCGAACGAAAGCCGGCGTGCGTATTGCTGATCAATCCGACCGTGATTTCATCGCCGAGAGTGCGTAAGAAGTGACGCAGCAGCGTGGTCTTGCCGGAACCAATCTCGCCCGTCAACACGCAGAACGGGGCCTGCGATTCAATCGCGTATTCGAGCATCGTTAGTGCGGTTGCGTGCTGACTCGACGGATACAGAAACGCCGGGTCAGGATTCATTGCGAAGGGCTTGGAGGTCATGTGAAAGAAGCGCTCGTACATGGCGCTAACCGTATCCGGATCTTGCTTCGAGCGCCTTGTTGAGCACCGTGCCCACGATGGGTGTCGATCGCAGCAACTCCATGCATCGAAGGAGCTCATCGCGCCGCGTCGAGCGTTCTGCGACTACCACCAAGCCGCACTCGACCTGCGGCAAAAACGCAAGAGCGTCGTCCGCGCCCAGCACCGGCGGCAAATCGAACACGATGATTCGCTCAGGATATCGTCCTCGCAATTCGGTCACCAGTGCACGCCCTTGCGGACCCGCCAACGATTCTGAGGAATTCGCGAGAGCTGCGCGCGCAGGGAACACGACCAACCGTTCGAACGGTTCCGGATGATAGAGACACTGGCCGATGGAGGCCTCACCACGTAGCACATCGTCGATGCCGTATTGCGGCTTGATGCCGAAGACTCCTGCAATAGCCGGTCGCCTCAGATCACAGTCAACCAACAACACCGTGTGGCGTCGATCATTGGCCAAGCTGATCGCGAGATTCACGGCGGTGGTCGTCTTGCCATCGTCTTCAGCGGGGCTCAAGACCGCTATCGACCGCCAGTTGTTTTCATCCATTCGCTGTATCACTTGTGTACGCAGCATGCGAAATGCTGCGGCGGCAGGGTCGTTGCCTGAGGGATCTACAACTCGATTTGCCCCCAGCGCGCCCGCTTCCGGACGGTATATCTGGGTAACCGTGTAGACGATCGGCGCGAGCACTTGCGACGTTAAGCGGGCCTCGGAAGCCGGCTGCGTCGGCCCCGGATCCGAACCTCGATTCCGCTCCTGTCGGGCCAGATCAAGTGCTTTGCGAATTCGATCCACGCGTCAAGCCCCAAAGCGCCGTACAAGGCTCATCCACAGCACATCCAACGGCCGCACAAAAAAATGTACGACGCAGGCTGCTGCGATGACTGTCGCGATTGCGCCTGCCCACGAGTAGCCGACGGCGCGCCGACGAGACTTGCGCTCAGCCGCCGTGACGATGGTTGGAATTGCGCTCAGCGGCGGCACACTCAACAGTTGTCTGACGTCATCGAATCCGCGGATCGACGGATCCAGTGAATCCCTGGCGACGACCGCGGCAAACCCTACGCCCACGCTCAGTATCAAGCCCAGGACGATGATCAGGATTCGATCGGGCGAAACAGGTTTTTCCGGCGGCAATGGCGGCTCGATCATCGTGAATCGTTCGCCCTTGCGCTCAGTCTCGAGGTTTTCGGACACCTGCACTTCGCCTTGCTTCGCGCGTATTTTCTCATACTTGAGCTGCGCACTCTCCAAATCGCGCGCTAATTCACGGTAGTCCCGCTCCACGGCCGGCGCTTGAGCCAGGCGCCGCTCATAGTCATCGAGTTTTGCCTTGAGCTCGTCCCGCTTTGCCTCAGCGCTTTGCTTCTCCACGATCGTCGCATCAATTTGCCCTTTCACTTGAATGTACACCGGATTATCGGCGTGCGATTCAAGCTTTTGAGCATCGGCTGCCGCGGGTTGTCGCTCCAGTTCGCTTTCCAGCTCGGCCACTAGACGGGTCAGGCGAATGACATCGGGGTGATCCGCGGTATATTTTTCCTGCGCCCGTGAGAGCTGGGCTTTTACCTCGCTCAGTTGCCGGGCGATGTCGCTGGTGGCGTCGCGAACGTTCGTTTCCTGAGCTTTGGCTTCCTTTTCGAGTCCCGCGATTTCCCGCTCGGTGTTGACGATGTCCGGGTGGCCTGGCGCGTAGCGCGCCTTGTAACCCGCGAGTTCCGAGCGCAGCGCCTTGAGCCGGTCTTCGACACCCATGACTCGCTGACCGGTGTCGGAAAATACCTGCGAGGTGGGGTTCAATTGCGCGAGCTGCGCGCGCAGCAAAACCAGTTGCGAGTCGAGTTGCGCGATGCGATTTTCCGCATCGCGCAACTCCGAGTTCGGTCCGATCGCTGACCTGCAGGTTCAGTTGCGATTGCTCCGGGAGACTATCTTGATGTTTCTGCTTGTAAGGGCGAGTTCCTTGTCTTTCTCGACGATGCGCGCCTGCTGCTTGGCAGCCTCCTCGGCGAAGAAAGCGGTCGTTTGTTCCGCCATCTGCGTCCGAGAAGTGAGGTTCTCGTTCAAATAAAGCGTGGTCAAGTCATTTGCGACCTTGAGGGCCAGATCCGGCGGAACGGTTTTGGTAGGAGACCGTAAAGGCAATGGTCGCTTGAGTCGGCCGGCCACTGCGTGGATCGATCACATCGGCGCTGATCATCTTCATGGCGATGTCGTTGCGCATTCTTTGCAGCAAGACTTCCCGCGGCTTCGATTCGCGGATATCGGGATAGAGATTGTAGCGTTCGATCAGCGACATCAGGTTCTGCGTCGTCATCACGCGTTGGCTGATGACTTGAACGCGCTGATCCGCAAAAGAGCTGATGGCGGAGCGCACCAGTTCCTGCGGAATTTCCTGCTGTTCGATCAGGATGGTCGAGCCGGTTCTGTAGGTGGGCGGCCAAAGGATGGCCAGGAGCATGGTCAACAATGCGCAGAATCCCGCCACGGAAAAAAAGATGCCCTTCAATCGCCAATAGGCCCGAATTCTTGCGGCCACTCCCGGTTCGATCAATTGCGCGTTCGCGTTCATCTATAGATCCATTCGAAGAAACTGGCGTGAGATCTGCAAACTGATGCCGCTGGAGGTACCAGTAAAGGCCGGCGCGCTGTACCGGTCGCCGATCCTCGTTGCCCGCAGCGTCAGCATCCATCGCTCCGTCCAAAGCCAGTTCGCCGCAGCCGAAACGTTGTAGTAGTCGTACTTGATAGTGACGTCGTTGCCGACCGGGTTGGAATTGAGCTGCCGCGTGAGGTTTGCGTTGAAACTCCAGCGCTCCGAATAGGTATAGTTGGCGATAAAGCTCACACTTTGTTGACGCGACAAATAGGAATACCCCGTGGGAACCAGCCCCTGGGATACGCCGAAATTGAGCGTTAAGTTTTCGGTTTGGCGCACCAGGTTGGCTGAATACACGGTGCTCTTTTGCGTCGAGTCAATCGTTCCAAGATAAAATCCAGAATAATAAAATTTCTGTTGATCGCTCACCTTCGAGTAGCCGGCTGTGGCTTTGAGGGTCCATAGTTCGCTCAACTGTCGATCCAATCCGAGCTGGAAACTGGTGCTTTTGCTGTCGGTAAGGCCGTCGAGCGCGTCGTAGCGGCTCACGCCGGAAATGATCCGAAGCGTATTGCGCTCGCTCAGGGCAAAAGACGCAGATGGCGAGGCCGTGGTATAGCGATAGTCGACGAGGTTGCTTTCGCTGCTTTGCGCACTGCTTTGCGCAAACGTGGTCTTTGAGGAATTGACGTCCAGTTGCAGCTGCGCGCGCTCGGTGAGCAGTCGCTGCCAATTTACGTCGGCCGATACCGTGTCACGTCTGACACCCACCCCGTTGGCTGTCCCGCCCGCGTAGAAAAGGGACGAATCGCGGTAGCGAGACCCTGAAATCGTGGTCGAGCCTAACTCGTTGGCAAACTGAGCGCTCGTATCCAGGTGGAAGTAATTCGACGTTATCGAAGCGTATCCGGCAGAGTTGCCATACCGCACGTTCGGCGTGGCGGCAAAATGAAAGCTATCGAGATCGTAGTTCACCGGCAGATTCAGCACGAAGGCACCATTCGTTTCCGACTGCGCTGAGGGGAGCCCTGCCAGGTTGGATGCGGACTGGGGCAGTAATGCCGGGTTAGAGGCGTATTGTCCAATGACTCCGATCAAGGGCTGCGTGCTCCAAGGATCGGCATGGGCCCTACCGGTCGCAGAAAAATAACCCATGGCGCTCATTAATACGACAAGTAAAGGTGCCCTCACGGCACGATTACCGTGTCTCCGCTCTGTAATAAGATGTTCTGATCGAGGTTGCGACCCCGTGCAACATCGCTGTAGCGGAAGCGAATCGATGTCTGGTGAGATCCATTCCGGTGCAACACGCGAATCTTGTCCGGGCTCGCAAAGGGTGTTGCACCCCCCGCCAAACTCAAGGCTTGCGTCACATCGATGGGCCGCAGCAGCGGGTACGCGCCTGGTTTATTGACCTTTCCGATCACGAAAATCTGATTGCCGTTGGGCGCCTTTACCGAAACGGTGACGACGGCGTCGGGAATCAGCTTGCGCACGCGCGTCTCTAACTCGGCCCGAAGCTCGGCGGTTGTAAGGCCGGCCGCTTGGAGGTCTCCGGCCAGTGGGAACGAGATTCCCCCGTCTGGACGGATCAGCGTCTCGCTTTGAAGATCAGTTTCCTTCCAAACCACTATCTGCAGCACATCGCCCGGCTGTAGGCGGTAGCCAGCAGCTATAGGCGCGTCGTCTGCGCGTGCCGTGGCCCCGATCAGCGCCAGTATTAAAAGAGCACGACAGACATGCCTCATCGTGCTCACCAAAGCCATCCGCCAACCATGACTGCCCGCCCCTTTGACTGAAGGAACTGGCGAGTCTAGAGATCCTATATGTGAGTTTCATTGCAGGCGCTGACATTAGCCATACAAATGTCAGCGCCAACCGATGAACGCCGCCTCTACAGGCAGCTTATTGGCACAGCCACTGTCGTTGAATGGGGTGATCGCGTCGGTGGCGGCGCTGCCAGCCGAGGAGTACCAATCCCGACAATAGCAACGCGATCGAGGCCGGCAGCGGCACCGACATGACGCCGCTGGGCAGAAATTGGATATCAAGGGAATAGACCCCGACGTTCAGCGGGCCCTGGGTCGTTCCGAACCATTGGGCGTAGTACGTGCCGGCCGTCAACTGAAAGGTTTCGGTCCCCGGACCCATCTCGGTTCCCTGGATACCCGAGGCCGAGTTGAGCACCAGGTTGAGGCTGGCGAGTTGTTGTGGCCATGGGACGTTCGTGAGTTCGACGGTCAGCGTACCGGATCCTGGGACGTAGAAGGATTCCTCGCCCGACTGCTGACCCCGGATGAAGCCGGCGCTGTCATACAGCATTTCCGACGCACCGGGCACCTCGGACGCGGCAGCCGACCCGGCGGCCAAAACAGCGCCGCCGATTAGCCCCGTCACCAATTTTTTGATGAAATTCATACCGGTACCCCTGCAATTTTGGAAATAGGTGTCACCGCCGAAGGGCGCTGCGCACCGACGCGCGCTTCCGCATCGGCGGCCGCCCTCGATTCCGACTGTTTGGAGTCGTCCTGCCGAAAGACGTACTTGTCGTAGAGATACGCGCGCAATGAGTGACCTCGAGCACCGGCATCGAGCGGTCCGCCGTTATTGACGTTCATGCGCAGGAGCAGGTACTGCTCCCGCAGACCGCTCATCGCAAGAAGTGCGATGTCCTCGCGGTCGACGCGGTCGCTTGCCTCCGCACGCTCATTGATGATGCGTTCCAGCCGATAGGCATCGACCTCGAAGTGCCGGATCAATTCGTCTCCTGACTCCACCAACACCGGAACCAGGCTTCTCCCGGTAATGGCGTCGTCGCATAAAGGCGAAATCCGTTGGAGCATCGACTTGATAGCGAATCGGATGATGTCCGAGTCCCGAACTCCCAAGCGACGCGCAATTTGCTTGATGTTCCTGAGGTCGCTCTCTCCGAGCCGAATCGAGACCGCTTGTTTCCGTTGATCGAGCACGAATCCATACCTCTTGTGTTTTGTTTTGGCACGCGATGCGCATTGGATGGTAGGTAAAAAGTATCTCGTAGGTATGGCAGTTCCGTGACGATTTCAACATAATCAACGGACATAATGCGGCGTGGGAGCAGCGGAATGTGCACGCCGGTGGGATCTATCGGCGTCGCAGAGGAACGTCCCTCGACGCTGGCGCGTGCCGCGGGCTGCCGCCGCCGCTGCGTCTAAGTCTAAGTCGCGCGGATCGCGAAACTGCTTTAAGTCAGTGTGGCCAAACGATAAGCGCGTGAATCGGCGCCGCTTGGGAACGTGCCTGGTGACGTCGGGTAGAGAAGGGGTTTGTTTATATCAGCCGACTTTATGTCAGCCGACGCGGCGGCAGATCCGGGCGGCGGTTTCGAGCACTGAGATTTTTGCCGTGACCAGGAAGGTTACGAGGGGGCTTTACGCTGCCGACATCACCCGGCGCGGCCGAGGCAGGTTTGAAGCCGGCGCGGGAGCCTCACATGCATCGAGCGCAGCAAGTTCATCGCCCAAAGCGTCGCGTAAACATTCGAGTTCGGCGAGTTGCGTGCGCCCGCGCCGCCAGGCCGATTCCGCGAGTTCCAGCACTTCGCGCAGCACTTCGCATTCGGCTTCCGCCACTCGAACGGCGGTGATCGACGAAAACCAGCGGCGTTCGAGCAGATTGGCCGCTGCATCCCGATCTGTATAGCCGTCGAGCATACGATCTCCTTGACTGTCTCAGTCCTGACTCAACATGCGGTCTTCAAGCCGTTCTATCTTCGCCATGATGTGCGATTTCGCCCCTTCCGCGCGTTCGAGGCGGGTTTGCGCCTTGGCAATCGCCACGAGGCTCGGCTTGGGAGTAGAGGCCAGCGCCTGGAGTTCGGCGCGAGCGGCAATCGTAGTTTCATAGGCCTGGCGCCATTCCGTTTCGAGGTGGCTCATCTGGCTATCCAGATCAAAATCGAGATCGCTCATGGGTTTCTCTCCGAGCCTAAGTAGCAATGCCTCGATACTGCCCCGCCAACATGACGATTCGCGGACAGTGATGCGGCAATTTCTTTAAAGAAAAAAAGGCCGCGCCGGGCGGCCGAATTATCGCTGGGGGATCGATCGAATCGATTTTATTGGAGGCGCTGGGACGCCTGCGTTTTGCGGCTGCGCGCACGCACCAGCCAGGAGCTGGTGGGCAATGCCCGGCACTGTACCGGTGCGGCGCCCTGTGGCGGCGTGGCGAACAGCGAATACCCTGCGACCGGGTCACCCGCGGCGAGGCTGCTCGCCAGATTCTTCTGCAGCTTCGCCCAAGCCGAACTCCACAACACATTCACTTCGCTCATCGTCGCTCCAAACTCAAGCAGCCTGACCGATGGGCAGCGGCAGCGGTGCCGGCTGGGCTTGTTCGCGGACTTTCGGCCAATCGATCAGGCGCAGCTGTCCGCTCATGTCCTCGACCAGCGAGGTGCAGCTCTCCACCCAGTCGCCGTCATTGCAGTACAGGATGCCATCGATGTCGCGAATCTCGGCATGATGGATGTGCCCGCAAACCACCGTATCGACGCCGCGTTTGCGCGCCGCCTGGGCGACCGCTTCCTCAAAGCTGCCGATGTATTGCACGGCGGTCTTGGCCTTGTGCTTCAGATACATGGACAGCGACCAGTGCGGCAGATTGAGCTTGCGCCGGAACCAGTTGATATAGGGATTCGCGGCCAGCAGGATGTCGTAAATATTGCTGCCGAGCTTCGCGAGCCAGGGGCTGCACTTCACGACGCTGTCGAATTCATCGCCGTGCAATACCAGCATGCGCCGGCCATCGGCGCCTCGTGGATGTATTCGCGATGAATTTCGAGATTGCCGAACACGGCGCCATCGAACTCGCGAAACACCTCGTCATGATTGCCCGGGACGAAGATCACCTTGGTGCCGCGCTTGGCCTTGCCCAGGATGGTCCGCAGCACGTTATTGTGCGATTGCGGCCAGAACATGTTTTTTTGCATGCTCCACACATCGATGATGTCGCCGACCAGGAACAGGGTGTCGGTTTCGATGATATGCAGAAAATCGAGCAGCCATTCAGCGCTGCAGCCTTTGAATCCCAGATGGATATCTGAGATGAAGACTGTTCGTAATCGCATCGGCGAGTGGGCGCTACGCTCCGGCATATCTCGTCCTCCAAATGACCTTCCGACGCGCCTAAGATCGCGGTTTGGTGTTACGAATGCGATGACTTGGGGAAGAAGATTTGCTTACAAAAAAGGAACTTAGGCGTGGAACATCACGTGGAACCACAGAAATTGTGATCAATTCCTCATTCGGCGTAGGCCGGCTGCGCAAACCGGTAGCCGAAGCCGCGCACGGTTTGGATATAAGCCTCGTAACCCTGTTCGCTCAAGATTTTGCGCAGCCGCTGCACATTGACATCGACGGTGCGCTCATCGACTTCCGTGTCGCCGCCCCAAACCTGACTCAACAGTTGCGTACGGTTGAAGGTGCGGCCGGCGTGCGCCATCAAAAACTCCAGCAGCCGATATTCCACGCCGCGCAGATTGACCAACTTGCCGCGAACCGTGACCCGATTGGTCGCGGCGTCCAGCACCAGATCGTCGCAGCACAGCGCCAAATGCTCGGCTTCATGAGAATGGGAGCGCAGCAGCACGCAGACTCGCGCGACCACCTCGCGCAATGAAAACGGCTTGGTGATGTAATCGTCGGCACCCAAGTTGAGGCCGGTGACCACATGCTCTTCGCCCGCCAGTTCCGACAGAATGATCAGCCGAATGGTTTGCGGCGCTCGCGCCGCGCGCAGCCGCTGGATCATGTTGAGCGCGGTAAATCCCGGCACGTTCCAATCGATGATGAGCAGGTGCGGCGGACGCTCTGCGACCGCCGCAACGGCGGCGCCGCCGTCGGTGATGGCGCGCACCATGAAACCTGCTTCGCCGAGTTTCTGGCGGAGTGGCTCCACTGTTGCAACATCCCGATCGACGATTAATATCTGTTTAGCAGTTTCTGTGGCGAGCATGACGCCACGCCATTAGAGGTATCGTCCTTTACAATACGTTGACGGATTTGTGACCCTTGCGATGATTCCGCTCTATCTTTCGTGCGACGAAGATACCCGCTGCGCCGCTCGAACCGAGACATAAGAATAGCCGCGCAGCGCTTCAGGTCTTGGGCGCGCGCTCGCCGCCGCATCATTATCCGTGGCATTCCAGGCGGCGAGCAGCATGCCGAGCGCCAGCCAATTGAGCGACGCTTCGCGGCGCGCGGACCAGAATGATCCGGCCGGATGTCTTGAGCCTAGAGTTGTGGTGGACATAAGCTGCTCTCCTCGATGCTTCGAGGCCAGTGTCCGCGGCAAAGCACTGGTTTCTGAGGACGCAATCCGGGCGGCCCGCAGGCCGATTCTGACCAATCATGGCAGGGGCTCTTAAGAAGCCGGATTTCAAGGCCGTTCGGCTATGATTCGGTCATGAAGAAGCAGATTGCGATCGTCGAGGACGAGCCGGCTTTGCGCGAAAACTACGCCGCGGCACTGGCGCGCCACGGCTATTCGATCAAGGCCTATGGCAATCGGCGCCTGGCCATGCAGGCATTCACTACGCGCCTACCGGATCTTGCCATCATCGACATCTCGCTGGAGGACGAGGCCGAAGGCGGCTTCGATCTATGCCGCGATCTGCGCGCGCTGTCCGCCGAGTTGCCGATCATTTTTCTGACCGCCCGGGACAGCGAGTTGGATGCGGTGTCGGGGTTGCGGCTGGGCGCGGATGACTTTCTTACCAAGGACGTCAGCCTGCCGCACTTGGCGGCTCGCGTCGCTGCCCTGTTCAGGCGCATCGACGCGCTGCGGCGCCCGGACAATGCCGCTGAAATCGTGCGGCGCGGGGCCTTGTCGATCGACGGCGAGAAGATGCAAACCACCTGGAACGCGGTGCCGGTCACGCTGTCGCTGACGGAGTTTTGGATCGTGCATGCCCTGGCGAAGAACCCCGGCCACGTGAAGAACCGTCAACAACTGATGGACGCCGCGAATGTGGTATTGGACGACAACACCATCACCTCGCATATCAAGCGCGTGCGGCGCAAGTTTCAGCTGGTCGATACCGCGTTCGACGCCATCCAGACCGTGTACGGAATGGGCTATCGCTGGGTCGAGTGAGCATTCGACTGCAACTGCTGATCGTTGCGCTCACCACGCTGGTGTTGCCGTGGGCGGGATGCCAATACGCCAAGGAACTCGAGACCGCGCTGCGCAGCTCGCAGGAACAATCCTTGTTGGCGAGCGCCGGCACCATTGCCAATGCGCTCGCGGCCCAACCGCAGCGGGTGTTCCACGATGCCGGCGATACCCGGGCATTTTCCGCCGGCGCGGGCGATCTGTACGTCTATCCTTTGTCGACGCAGCCGCTGCTCGATGGCTATCGAGAGGATTGGGATGTTCCGGCGGAGCCGACCCCGCTGCCCAGCACGACCGGGTATCGGGCGCGCCTGCAGGCCGGCTCGACCGAGGGCTTCCTCTATTTATACATCGAAGTTCACGACTCGCATTTCGACCCGCAGCCCTTGAACGTGCGGCCGGACACGGATCGCTTCGATCGGGTGAATCTGGCACTTGACGGACCCAACGGACGCGAAGCTTATTTCTTCGGCACGGACGCACCCGGGCTGATCGCCGCGCAAAGCGTGGTCAAGGGGGAGGACGGCGCCGATCGAGTCGTGGCGGAACCGCGAATTCAGGCATTTTGGCTGCAAACGGCGGCCGGCTACCACTTGGAGGCCCGCATACCCTTGAGCTTCGTGGGCCGGCATCTGTGGGTCGAGGTGCAGGACGGTCGCGGCAAGGGAAAAGCCGGCTTCACGGCCGACAGCGCCGAGGGCGGCCGGCTGTTTTTTGCAACCGCCGGTCTTAACTCGCTGCTGCAGAGCTTCATCGGCGACGGCACCCGAGCCACCGTCATCGACGCCAACGCGCTCAAATTGGGCACCGCCGGTTCGGTGGTGTCGAAGGCGCGCGGCGAGGCTGAAAGCGCCGAACCCATTTGGTATCGCTATTTTCTGGACGTCGACGCCTCGAACATGCCGACTGTATCCAGCGCGCCCGATCATTTGAGCGGCGAGAGCGTCAACTCAGCCCTCGATGGGCAGCCGCGGGCGCAATGGGTGCGCGGCGGCAACCGGGGCGAAATGCAGTTGATGGCCGCGGCGCCGATCGTGATCGACGGCCACCTGCACGGCGCGGTGGTTCTGCAGCAGTCGGCCGATCAACTGTTGGCGCTGCGCGATCGCGCGCTCAGCCGCTTGTTCAACCTCACGCTGATCGCGACCGCGGCCGCCGTCGCCATTATGTTCGCGTTCGCGACCTGGCTCAGCCTGCGCATCGGCAGGCTGCGCGATGCCGCCGATTCGGCCGTGGGCAGCGATGGCAGAATCCGACTGAGCATGCCGGAAGCGGCGAGCGCGGATGAGATCGGCGCCTTGTCGCGCGGCTTCGAGCGGCTGTTGGCGCGCTTGAATGAACATGCGCAATACCTGCGTACCCTGGGCGGCAAGCTGTCTCATGAGCTGCGCACGCCGCTGACCATTGTGCGTTCCTCGCTCGACAATCTTGAATCGGAAGGGCTGCGCGACGATCAGCGCCGCTACATCACGCACGCTCGCGAAGGCACCCAGCGCCTGCAATCCATCTTGAGCGCGCTGGGCGCGGCGGCGCGGGTCGAGGAGAGCATCAAGCAGTCCGAACGGGTGAGTTTCGACCTGCGGGAATTGTTGATCGCCGCGGTGGCCGCATATCGCGATGCCTTCCCCGGCACGCATTTGGCGCTGCAAACGCCCGAGGATCCCTGCTTTGCGCGCGGCGCGCCGGATCTCATGGTGCAACTGCTCGACAAACTCATCGAAAATGCCGTCGATTTTTGCCCGAAGGGCGGCACGATCAGCGTGCGCTTGGAGCGCGTGCAGGCGAATTATCGTCTACAAGTCGCCAATGACGGGCCGCTGATCCCCGAAGCGTTGATGGGCCGCCTGTTCGAATCCCTGTTCGAACAGCGCCAGGGCGGCGATGACAAGCCGCATTTCGGTTTAGGCTTGTACATCGTGCGGCTCATCGCCGAATTTCACGGCGGCACGGCGGTCGCCGCGAACCGGGAAGATGGCGGCGGCGTGGTGTTCACCATCCTGCTGCCGCTGATCTAGCGCTTTGACAATATTGACCTCACCGAAGCTACCCGACGCGCGATTTTGCAATTGTCTGAAATTTTACGCGGCGACGCCCGATTTTGCCGGATCTCCCAATGCCAGATCGCGAGTGCGCGGCAGCCTTTCGTGGCTCAGCAGCCATTCTTTGCGCTCGATCCCGCCGCCAAAGCCGGTCAGCGAGCCACCGGCGCCGATGACCCGATGACAGGGAACGATGATGGCAATCGGATTGCGGCCATTCGCCAGCCAACCGCGCGCGATCCGTTGGGATTGTTCAGGCGTTTGGTAAGCTGTCCTGCGGCTGTCAGATCCGGGTGTCAGTAAGCGTGACCCGAAAGCGCGAGCCTTTGCCGCACTATTGCGCAAGCTCCCACGCAAACCGCACGACGCTGCTGCCGAGTGACCAAGAAAACGGAAATCCCCGACTGGGAAACCCTCCTCGCGCATGCCGCGCTGCTGCAGGCGAAAATACCCGCGGCCATCCTCGTGGGAGGCACCGCCGCGGCCGTGCACGCCGGCCATCGCATTTCCTTTGACCATGATCACGTCGTCAAAGACCTGGCAAAGAACTACGACGCGGCCATTCGCGCCCTGGAATCCATCGCCGGCTGGCACACACACCGTCGTGTAAAGGGCAAAATGGTGCTGGGGAATGTCAACAAGATCGCTGCCGGACTGCGCAACCAGCGGCGCTCCGCGCCGCTCGAAACCACGGAGGTGGTTGTGCAGGAGGGCGCCGCCTTCGATTGCCAACGATTGAGGAGACGCTGCGCATCAAGACCTTTCTCGTGGTTGATCGCAATGCCACCCGAGACTATCTCGACGTTGCGGCGCTTTCCCACCATATCGGCCTGGCAAAAAGCGCCGCAGCGCTCGAGCGCATGAACGAACTCTATGCCGAGTTTAAGGACGAGGCCGGCGACCTGCTCACCGCCGTCGTCGTCAAGCTATCACTGCCCGATCCCTATGATCTCACCGATATTGATCTGTCGGAATACAAAGGCATCGTTGCGCCTTGGAATAACTGGCGTGCCGTTCAGGCGCAATGCGCGTCTCTCGCCGCAGCGTTGGTGGCGTCGCCCCGCTTGTAGATGTCTCTGTTGTCGATATCATCATCCCGCAAGGGCTACAGACATGGAATGGCACTTGTGAGTCGAGCAGCGAAAGACACCAGCGAGGCACCACGGGAACGTCCTTGGCAGATCATGCTTACCGGTCCCAGTCTCGAGCAAATCGATGCGGCAGCGCGCCAGGCGCTTGAGCGGATTCTCGAACTCTTTACCGAGGTTCGTGGATTGGCGGTGCAAACGACCGCCGGCGATGTCAGGAGCCGGGCGTCAGGAACTTGCAGGAAACTCCGTTTGATTTCGATAGAGGTTCGTCCAGAGTTGCGAGCGGGAGGTTGAGCGCCTCGGCAATGGCGACGTACCACGCGTCGTAACTTGTCACGTTGTGACGCAATTCCCAGATGCGGCTGGCGAAGGGCTCAAAAGGAAACAACCCGATATCAAGTTGCATAAGATCGTCTTGCGCCGCATTCGCCTCTGGCGTCGTAATTAGCTTTGCCCTCTCCAGGCGGCGAAATATGTTTGTAGCTTCGGCACGTACCAGCTCCGGTGCATGCAGCGAACCGCTAGCAAGAACTTCTTCCGCCCAATCGCCGTGGGGACCGCTGTCAACGAGGGCGGCTACTACGACCGACGAATCGATGACGATACTCAACGTCGGTCAGCGTTTCTGTTCTCAAGTATCTGCTTGGAAGAAATGCGAGTCTGCGTCGCGCGCTTTCTCTTACGCACCTGCTGAAGCCAAGCGTCTATCGACGGGCGGGCTGCCAATCGCTCCAGTTCGGCACGCAGGAACTCCTGCATCGACTTACCCTGCAAAGCCGCACGGGCGGCTAGTTCGTCGCGGACTTTCTCGGGAACATCACGAATGTTGATCTGAACTGCCATGCTTTCATAATGCCAGCAATGCGGGCATCTTGCAATCGTCTGAGATTTTACGCGGCGACGCCCGATTTTGCCGGATCGCCCAATGCCAGGTCGCGAG
Source organism: uncultured Gammaproteobacteria bacterium (assembly GCA_963782865.1). Classification (GTDB taxonomy): domain Bacteria; phylum Pseudomonadota; class Gammaproteobacteria; order Steroidobacterales; family Steroidobacteraceae; genus Bog-1198. The sequence goes on from CAWALS010000014.1 coordinate 234,917, forward strand.
TGCGCGGCAGGCCTTCGTGGCTCAGCAGCCATTCTTTGCGCTCGATGCCGCCGCCAAAGCCGGTCAGCGACCCATCGGCGCCGATGACCCGATGACAGGGAACGATGATGGCAATCGGATTGCGGCCATTCGCCAGCCCAACCGCGCGCGATCCTTTGGGATTGTTCAGGCGCTTGGCAAGCTGGCCGTAGCTGCGCGTTTCACCGAATGGGATATTCGTCAGCTCGCGCCAGACGCGCTGCTGGAAATCGGTGCCCGCGAGGCGCAAAGGCAGAGCGAATTCACGGCGATGACCTGCGAAATATTCTTTAAGCTGGCGCGCGGCGGCCGGCAATGGATCGATGGTGGCATTCTGAATCCAATCCCCGTCCAATGCCGGCAGCTTGGCTGGCTTGTTGCGGTACAAGTTCATGTACAAGCCCGTGAGCGCGGTACCGTCGGAAGTCAGCATCAAGCGTCCAATGGGACTGTCGAGATAGCAAAACACATTCATGGCGCGACTCCTGATGATTGCCAAAGATAATGTGCCGCATACGCGCGCCACGGGCGCCAAGCCTCGGAACGCCGTTGCAGCTGTTTCTGATTCGAGCGTGCGGCCCGCATCAATACCAAGTCGCCGGTGGGAAATGCGTCGGGCCAGTGCAGCGCGCGCATGGCGATGTAATTGGCGGTCCAATGTCCGATGCCCGGCAAGCGCATCAGACTCTCGATCTGCTCTTCGACATTGGCGGCGTAGCTCAGCACGATCTTGCGCTGCGCCACCGCCTGCGCCAGGTGACTCAAGCAGCGGGCGCGGGCGCCCACCATGCCCAATCCCGCGACTTGAGTGGGGGGAATTTCCGCCATGCGCTGCGCGCCGGGACTCAAACGATTGAGCTCAGGATAGGGGGTCGCGAAGGGTTCACCGTAGGCTTGTGCCCAGCGCCCGGCGAGGGTGCTCGCGCCTTTCACCGAGACCTGTTGTCCGAGCACCGTGCGTACCGCCAGCTCAAATCCGTCGAAGGCCCCCGCGACGCGCAGTCCCGGCAGGCGGCGCACCGTGGCGGCGAGAATGTCGTCCTGGCGCAGCAGGGTGCCCACCGAATCCGGTGCGGCGCCCAAGTCGAACAAATGTTTTACCCTGCCAATGACCGCGCCGATGACCGGCGTCAAGGTCGGCGAGAGTTGCAGATTGAGTGCGCTGCCGCTCGTATTCATCGACACGGCGATCCAGCCCTTGGCCGCGCCGATGGCCACCGTGCGCCGATAATGCGTGTCATCCGCCGCCTCGACTCCCGGGATGGCGCGCAATCTTAAATAAGCCAGGAGACTCTTCCAGGCCAGCGGCGCCCGAAATTCCAGCTGCACGCTCAAGGTGTCGGTGTCGATCGATTTGCCGCGAATCGACCGCGGGCTCAAGCCGTAGCGGGATTTGAACAAGGCGTTGAAACGCCGCACGCTGCCGAAGCCGCTCGCGAAAGCGATGTCGGTCAGCTCGAGCGCGGTTTCGCGCAATAGCCGTTTGGCGAGGAGCAAGCGCTGCGTTTGTGCCAATTCGATCGGCGAGACGCCGAGTTCGGCTTCCGTGATCCGGCGCAGATGCCGGTCGCTGATTCCCAACGCAGCGGCCAGATCATTGACCCGCGCGCTGGAAAGGGCATGTTCTTCGATGCCGGCCATCGCGGCGCCGACCAATCGACTGACGGCATCGACCGGCGCCAGTCCAGGCGCTCTTTCCGGACGGCAACGCAGGCAAGGTCGGTAGCCTGCGCCTTCAGCGGCCGCCGCATTGGAAAAAAAGCGCATGTTGGCCCGCTTGGCCGGACGTGCGGTGCAAATGGGCCGGCAATAAATATGCGTCGAAGTGATGGCGACGTAAAAACGCCCATCAAAGCGGCTATCTCGGGCCCTGGCGGCGCGATAACAGGCATTCGTGTCGAGTTCCATGGGGCTAGAGTAGCCCCAACCGAATTTAAATACTCGCCGTTTTCGGACCTCGATATCGGCCCTGTTTTCGGCCTCAATCAGTGAGATCCGAGAGCAGAACCGTGAGCGCCGCGGGAAGCGGCTGTCAAGCTTCGCGCAATCCCAAATGCTGCAAGATCCCCTGTGCCGCCTCGCGTCCTTCGAACACCGCGGTGACGACCAGATCCGAGCCGCGCACCATGTCGCCGCCCGCAAAAATCTTAGGATTGGTGGTTTGAAAACGCGAGTGCGGCGCGCCCGACACGCGCACTCGGCCGTTGCCGTGCAATTCAATGCGCTGCGCTTGAAACCAATCGGGCGGGCTGGGCAAAAAACCGAAGGCGATGATCACCGCGTCGGCGGCGATGGTTTCTTCCGTTCCCGCCACCACCTCCGGCACGCGCCGGCCGCGCGGTCCGGGGGGGCCTAAGCGGGTTTGCACCAGCTTCACGCCCTGCACCCTGTCGACGCCGACGATTTCTATCGGCTGACGATTGAATAGAAAGTTAACGCCTTCTTCTTTGCTATTCTTATAATCGCGCCGTGAACCGGGCATGTTGGCTTCATCGCGCCGATAGGTGCAGGTCACGCTGGCGGCACCATGACGTATGGCGGTTCGATTGCAGTCCATACCGGTATCGCCGCCGCCGAGCACGACGACATTCTTGCCGCGCATGTCGATGAAATCGGCGCCGCTCTCCAAGCCCAGCTCGCGGTTGATGTTGGAAATCAGATACGGCAACGCCTCGTGAACGCCCGCAAGATCTTCGCCGTCGAAGCCGCCTTTGACGTAGGTGTAGGTTCCCATGCCGAGAAATACCGCATCGAACTCCGCGGCGATCTGCGCGAACGCGATATCGCGGCCCACCTCGACGTTCAATCGAAATTCAACGCCCATGCCTTCCATGATTTCGCGCCGCTTCTCCACCACTGCCTTTTCCAGCTTGAACGGCGGGATGCCGAAGGTCAGCAAGCCGCCGATCTTGGAATAGCGATCGAAGACCACCGGCTTGACGCCGTTGCGCACCAAGATGTCGGCGCAGGCCAGGCCCGCGGGACCTGCACCCACGACCGCCACGCGCTTACCCGTACGCACCACGTTCGACAGGTCCGGTTTCCAGCCGAGACGAAAGGCCTCGTCGGTAATGTATTTTTCAATGGCGCCGATGCTCACCGCGCCAAGACCGTCGTTCAGCGTGCATGCGCCCTCGCACAGCCGGTCCTGCGGGCAAATGCGGCCGCACATCTCGGGCAGCGAATTGGTTTGATGCGACAGTTCCGCCGCTTCGAACAACTTGCCGTCGTTGATCAGCGTCAGCCAATTCGGGATGTAGTTGTGGACCGGGCATTTCCATTCGCAAAAAGGATTGCCGCAGGCAATGCAGCGCCCCGCCTGCTGCGCCGCCGATTCCGCGCTGTATTGCGAATAGATCTCGCGAAACTGCGTGGTGCGCACCTCGACCTCGAGCTTGTCCGGATCCTTGCGCGGAATATCGAGAAATTGCAGATGCTTGTCGGCCATGGCGATTCGCGGCGCGCGCTTTAAGCGGCGCGGCGCAGATTTTCCAGCAACGAATCGATCGCGGAGGCCTTTGGTTTGACGACCCAAAATCTGCCGATGTAGGTGCGAAAATCATTGAGCAGCTGCGCGCCCCAGGCGCTGCCGGTGGCATCGACATGCTGCTCGATGAGGCCGCGCAGATGCTGCACATGCGTGCCCATGCCTTCGGGCGAGATGCGATGAATATCGATCAGGTCATGATTGTAGCGATCGACGAAATCGCGCTCCATGTCGAGCACGTAGGCGAAGCCGCCGGTGAAGCCGGCGCCGAAATTCACGCCGGTGGTGCCGAGAACGCATACCACCCCGCCCGTCATGTATTCGCAGCAATGATCGCCTGTGCCTTCCACGACCGCGAGCGCCCCGGAGTTGCGCACCGCAAAGCGTTCGCCCGCCCGGCCCGCTGCGTACAGTTCGCCGCCGGTGGCGCCATACAGACAGGTGTTGCCCATGATCACGGTATCGCGCGCGATGAAATTCGAATGGTCGTACGGCTTCAAGACGATTTTGCCGCCGGCCATTCCCTTGCCGACATAATCATTGGCCTCACCGGTCAGACTTAAGTGCAGCCCGCCGACATTCCAGACGCCGAAACTTTGTCCGGCGGAGCCTTGCAGATCCACGCTCAAGGGCGCGGCGCTCATACCGGCGTTGCCCCAACGGCGGGCGATCTCGCCGGAAATTCGCGCGCCGATCGAGCGATTGAAATTATGCACCGCGTAGTGAAAATGGCCGCCCGACTGTGAATCGATTGCGGCGCGCATGTCGTTCAGCATTTGCTCGGCCAGCGCGCCCTTGTCGAAGGGCGCATTGTGCGGATCGAGGCAATATTGCGGCTTGTCGGACTGAAGCGCCGCATTCGCCAGCAGGGGCGACAAATCCAGCTTGCGCTGCTTCGAAGTTTCCCCCGGCAGGATATCCAGCAGCTGCGTGTGTCCGATCAACTCGGCCATGCTGCGCACGCCGAGAGAGGCCATGATTTCGCGGCATTCTTGCGCCACGAATTTGAAATAGTTGACCACCATTTCCGGTAAGCCGATGAAATATTTGCTGCGCAAGACATTGTGCTGCGTGGCGACGCCGGTGGCGCAATTGTTCAAATGGCAGATCCGCAAATATTTGCAGCCCAGGGCCACCATGGGCGCTGTGCCGAAACCGAAGCTCTCGGCGCCGATCAACGCCGCCTTGATCACGTCCAGGCCGGTCTTCAATCCGCCGTCGGTCTGCAGGCGCACCCGGTGCCGCAGCTCGTTGGCGCGCAGCGTCTGGTGCGTCTCGGCCAGCCCCAGTTCCCAGGGCGTGCCGGCATATTTGATCGACGAGAGGGGACTGGCGCCCGTGCCGCCGTCATAGCCGCTGATGGTGATGAGGTCCGCGTAGGCTTTCGCGACCCCCGCCGCCACCGTGCCGACCCCCGGCTCCGCCACCAATTTGACCGACACCAGCGCCTTGGGGTTGATCTGCTTCAAGTCGAAGATCAGCTGCGCCAGATCCTCGATGGAGTAGATGTCATGATGCGGCGGCGGCGAGATCAGGCCCACCCCGGGGCGCGCAAAGCGCAGGCGCGCGATCATGTCATTGACCTTGTGGCCCGGCAGCTGCCCGCCTTCGCCGGGTTTGGCGCCCTGCGCGATCTTGATCTGCAAGACCTCGGCATGGATCAGGTATTCCGGCGTGACACCGAAGCGGCCCGAGGCAACCTGTTTGATCTTGGAATTCTTTTCCGTGCCGTAGCGCACCGGATCTTCGCCGCCCTCGCCGGAATTGGAGCGCGCTCCCAATCGATTCATCGCGATGGCAAGCGCCTCGTGCGCTTCCGGAGACAGGGCGCCCAAGGACATCCCGGCGCTGTCGAAGCGCGGCAGGATGGCCGAGATCGGTTCGACCTCCTCGAGCGGAATCGGTGCCGCGGCGGCCTTTAATTTCAGCAGATCGCGAAGGCAGGACGCCGGCCGCTCATTGACCAAGGCCGCGAACTGCCGATATTGCTCGTAGCTGCCGCGTCATGACGGATGATTGCAGCGTCGCCACCACGTCCGGGTTGTACATGTGGTATTCACCGTGGTGCATGTACTTGAGCAGGCCGCCTTGTTCGACCGGTTCGGTTTTATTCCAGGCGCGCTTCGCCAGATATTCGGAATCGGCTTTCAGATCCGCGAAATCGGCGCCTTGAATGCGGCTCTCGGTGCCGTCGAAACTCAAGCGCACGACCTCATCGCTCAGACCGACGATCTCGAACAGCTGCGCGCTGCGATAACTGGCCACGGTACAGATGCCCATCTTGGACATGATTTTGAACAATCCCTTGCGAATGCCGCGCCGGTAGCTTCGGCCCAATTCCTGGCGCGCGATCGCCTCCATCTTGAGCACGCCCTTGCGCATCATGTCGAACAGGGTCTGATAGGCCAGATAGGGATACACGGCGGTGGCGCCATAGCCGATCAGGCAGGCGAAGTGATGCGCATCGCGCGCGGTGCCGGTTTCCACCAGAATGTTGCATTTGCAGCGCAGTCCGGTGGTCACCAGCTGATGATGCACGGCGCCGGTGGCGAGCAGCGCGTGGATGGGCAGCTTGCCCTTCACCAGGTATCGATCCGACAGCAGCAGCACGAGCTTACCCAAGCGCACCGCGGATTCCGCGTGGTCGCACACGCGCAGCAGCGCCGTCTTCAAGTCCAGATGCCCGTCGTATTGCAGATCGATGAATTCGTTGGGCACCCCGGATTCGGCGAGCGCCACGATTTGGCGCAGCTTGCGCTGCGAAAGAATCGGCGAGCTCAACACGATTTGTTCGGCATGCTGCGGCGCCGGCGTGAAAATGTTGCTTCCGCGCCGATCTGCGTCTGCAGCGACATCACAATGCTTTCGCGCAAGCTGTCGATGGGAGGATTCGTCACCTGCGCGAACTGTTGGCGAAAATAGTCGTACAGCGATCGGACTTTCTTCGACAGCACCGGCATGGGCGTGTCATCGCCCATGGAGCCGACCGCCTCGCTTTCGTCTTCGGCCAGGACCCGAATGATCTCGTCGCGCTCTTCGGCCGAGACGTTGAACATCTTCTGATACTGGGCCAGGACCTCGCGGTCGAAGGGCTCGGCCGCAAGCCGCGGATCTATCAGGTCGGTTTGCAGATAGCGCACCCCTTGCTTCAGCCAAACCTTGTAAGGATGGCGGCCCTTGAGCAGATCATCGATGCGCCGGGTGGTCATGAGTTCGCCGGACTCAAGATCGAGCGCCAGCATCTCGCCGGGCCCCAACTTGCCTTTGTCGATGACATCGGCCGGCGCGTAATCCCAGACACCGGCTTCCGAGGCAATGGTGATGTGCCGATTTCGGGTGATGACCCAGCGCGCCGGCCGCAGCCCATTGCGATCGAGCGTGCAGCAGGCATACCGGCCGTCGGTCAGCACGATGCCGGCAGGACCGTCCCAGGGCTCCATGTGCGTGGCGTAGTATTCGTAAAAAGCCTTCAAGTCCGGATCGATCATGTCGACCGACTGCCAGGCGGGGGGCACCAGCATGCGCATTGCATGCATGCGGATCGAGGCCGCCGACGAGCAGCACTTCCAGCATGTTGTCGAGCGATTGCGAATCCGAGCCGGTCAGCGATACCAGCGGCAGAATGTCGCCCAGGTCCGGCAACAGCGGCGATCGGAACAGCGGTCCGCGCGCCACCGCCCAGCTGCGGTTGCCCTGCACGGTGTTGATCTCGCCGTTATGGGCGAGGTAGCGATACGGATGCGCAAGCCGCCACTGCGGCAAGGTGTTGGTGGAAAAGCGCTGGTGAAAAACCACCACCGACGCCTCCAGCCGAGGATCGTTCAGGTCGGGATAGAATTGCGCCAGAAATTGCGGCATCACCATGCCCTTGTAGACGATGGTGCTGGCGGACAGCGACGGCACATAGAAGACCGGGTCCTCGGCCTCGAGTTTTTTTTCGCAGCGGCGGCGCGCCAGGAACAATTTGCGATTGAAGGCGGGCGCATCGATGTCGGCCGGTGCGTTCACGAAAACCTGCTCGATGAGGGGCAGGCTTTTGAGCGCCTCGGAACCGCATGCCGCAGGATCGGTGGGCAAGGCGCGAAACCCCGCGACGCTGAGGCTCTCGAGCCGCAATTGTTCACTCAACGCCTCGCGCGCCGCGGCGGCCTTGGCGGCATCGCGACTCAAGAACACCAGGCCGGCCGCGAACAGCGGCGCCAAATTGAAGCCCGCCTCGGCCGCGACGGCGCGTAAAAATTCGGTCGGCTGTTTGATCAGCAACCCGCAGCCGTCGCCGGTTTTGCCGTCGGTGGCAATCGCGCCGCGGTGCGTGAGCCGGTTCAAGGAACTGATCGCGGTCTGCAAGACCCAGTGGCTGGCGCGATCATCGAGGCTCGCGATCAAGCCAAAGCCGCAGGAGTCCTTTTCGTAAGCGGCACGGCACAGGCCCCAACCGCCCAGGCGCGGATCGGCGCCGCCCAAATGGGTATTGAAGGAGGTTGTGTCGTCAGTCGTCATGTGGCGCGCCCAAGCTCAAGCCAAGCCCTGCGCAAAAACGCGGGGAGCTGTTTAAAACTAGAACTTAAATTCGGTTCGTGGCAGTTAAAAACTTAAGCGCCAGATGGGCAAACGCCGCGAAGCGCGCCTGTGTATGGGGTTTACCTTATATGGGTGCCGCCCTGATTGGCAAGCCTCAATGCGCGCGGCGAACTCGAGCGTCACCCGGCGATGTAGCGCTCCAACTGCTCGATGTGCTGGCTCTGCTCTTGGATGACGGCTTTGACCAGATCGCCGATGGACAGCATGCCCACGACGCGCCCCGACTTCACCACGGGCAGGTGCCGGAAGCGTCCGTCGGTCATCAGCTGCATGCATTGATGCACGGTGTCGTCCGGGGTCACGCTCACCGCCGGCGAACTCATGATGTCGCTCACCGGCGTATCGTGCGATGAGCGGTTCTTCAAGATCACCTTGCGCGCATAGTCGCGTTCCGAAATGATGCCGAGCAACGCGCCTTCTTGCATCACCAGCAGCGCGCCGACGTGCCGCGTCGCCATGACTTCGATCGCGTGCAATACCGAATCCTGCGGCGCGACCGAGAATATCTGGTTCCCCTTGGCCTGAAGTAGTTGACTCACGGTCTGCATAACTGCCCTCCTTTTGGCCGCGATCCGACGCTTGTCCGACCTCTTGACTATACTCGCGCCTCAACCCAGGACAACCCAAAAAAAATGAACGAATCCCTGCCTAAGCCTCCCGTTGCCGCAGTGCGGCCGCACCCGGTCGAATCGCCCTTCGGCGCGCGGCTCGACCCCTATTACTGGCTGCGCGACGATGAGCGCAAGAATCCGGAGGTTTTGGCCTATCTCAACGCGGAAAATGCGTTTCGCGAGCGCAGCTGCGCCGCCGCCAAGCCGCTCGAAAACGCCTTATACGATGAAATCGTCGCCCGCCTGAAGCAGGACGATTCGACGGTGCCGTATCGGAAGAATGGCTATTGGTACAGCACGCGCTTCGAACCGGGCAAGGAACACCCTATTTTTGTGCGTCGCAAGGACTTGGCGGAGGCACCCGAGGAGATCTTGCTGGACGCCAACGCGCAAGCTCAAGGACTGGGCTATTACCGCATCGGCGCCATGGAGATCTCGCCGGATTCGCAATGGCTCGCCTTCTGCGAAGACACCACCGGCAGGCGCCAATTCACGCTCAAGTTCAAGGATCTGCGCACTCAAGCGATTGCGCCTGTGGCGATTGCGGATGTCGAGCCTGACCTGGCGTGGGCCAACGACAATCGGACCCTGCTCTATGTCGAGAAGGATCCCGAGACGCTGTTGGGCGTATACGTGAAAAAGCACGTGCTGGGGGAGGACCCGAAGCGCGATGCGTTGATTTTCGAGCAAACCGACCGGCGTTTCTACACCGGCGTTTCCAAGTCCAAATCCGACGCGTTCATTTTTCTGCACATGGAAAGCACCTTGTCGTCCGAATGGCGCTACGCGAGCGCCGATGATCCGCAGCTGCAGTTCGAAATCTTCCTGCCCGCGGAAGCCGATCATGAATATGACATCGAGCACCTCGGGCAGGAGTTCATCGTCCGCTCCAACTGGCAGGCGCGTAATTTTCGTCTGGCCCGAGCGCCCATCGGCGCAGGCAGCAACCGCGCCGAATGGGTCGATCTGATGGGGCATCGGGAAGATGCCTACATCGAGGACTTCGACGTATTCAATGAGTTTCTTGCCGTATCGGTGCGCAGCGGCGGCCTTTGTAAATTGTGCATTCGACCGCTCGACGGCGCCGCGCCGTTCTTCATCGCCAGCGATGAGGCCGCGTACAGCACCTCGATCGGCGTCAATCCGGAGTTGAACACCCGCATCGTGCGCTACGCTTATTCGTCGCTGACCACACCGACGACGCTGTACGACTATGACATCCGTACGCGCGAACAGGTGCTGCTGAAACGCGACCCGGTGCTGGGCAGCTTCGATCCCAAGGACTACGCCACGGAATTTTTATTCGTGCCGGCGCGCGACGGAGCGCAGATCCCCGTATCGCTGGTGTATCGCCGCGGATTCGCGCGCAATGGCGCAAATCCGCTGCTGCAATACGGCTACGGGGCCTATGGCCTTTCCCTGGACCCGAGCTTTTCTTCGCCGCGCCTGAGCCTGCTCGATCGCGGTTTTGTCTATGCCATCGCCCACGTGCGCGGCGGCCAGGAAATGGGGCGCGCCTGGTACGACGCCGGGCGAAAATTGCACAAGCAAAATACCTTCAACGATTTTCTGGATGTGACGCGCGCGCTGGTGGCGCACGGCTATGCCGCCACGGATAAGGTGTTCGCAATGGGCGGCAGCGCCGGAGGACTGCTCATGGGGGCGGCCGCCAACATGAGCGCGCAAGACTACCGTGCAATCGTCGCGCAGGTCCCGTTCGTGGACGTGGTGACCACGATGCTCGATAGGACCATCCCGCTCACCACCAATGAGTACGACGAATGGGGCGATCCGAACGAGCGCGAGTACTACGACTACATGCTGTCGTACTCGCCCTATGACAATGTCAGCCGTAAGGCCTATCCGGCGATGCTGATCACCACCGGTCTTTGGGACAGTCAAGTTCAATATTACGAACCGGCGAAATGGGTGGCCAAACTGCGCGCCGCCAAGACCGATCAGAATCGCTTGCTGCTGCACGTGGAAATGGAGGCCGGTCACGGCGGAAAATCCGGCCGCTTCCAACGCTATCGGGAAATCGCCATGGAGTACGCGTTCTTGCTGGACGAATTGGCGAGGTAAAAAAAAGGCGCCGCGAGCGGGAGGGGGAAGCTTGAACCGCGGCGCCTCGGGGGTGACCCAAAATCTTGAAACTATCTCTTGGCGGCGGTCTCCAGCGCTGCGCGATACGCGAAGGTAGGGCCGAAACCCCCGGCAAGTCGTGCGGCCGAGGCCACACGCGCATCAATCCTGGCCAGGGCAAACTGGCCATCGCCGCGGCGAACCAACAACGTGGCTTCGCGGCTGCCCTCCGCTGCCAATAACGCAATGACTCTCGATTGCATACGCTTTAAGCCAAGCAAGCAGCGTGCCAGGCATGACCTCAATAAAAATCAGTGAGTTACGAAGGAACCGGCGCGCTCGCGGGTGACGCGAATTGTCGGGTGCTGACACGCGGGGTTGGCACGCCGGCCTTAAGTAATCTTAAGTGGCCGCGGTTGGGACTTTGGCGCCGGTCTGTGAGAATTGCGCCTGGCCGCGGTGCGGATTTTACCGATGGATCAGCACACAGGCTTGGCGGTGTGCGTTCAGCGTTTTGCAAATCGCATGCGCGCGCTTTTCGGTCAATCCCGCCACCTGCAAGCGATACAGCGTGCCGGCGCTGCCCTTCTTGGGGGAGACTTTGGGCGCCAGTCCCGACAACAACTGGGGGTATTCCTGGTCGAGTCGCGCCCAGCGTTTATTGGCGGCATCGGAACCGGATTTGAACGCGCCGAGTTGCACGCCGTAGGCTCCCTGCGCCTTCGTCGCAGCATGCGCGCTCGAGCTTGCCGCTGCTTTTGCCGCAGCCGGTTTCGCTCTCGCCGGTTTTGGCGCGGGCTTGGGTGCCGTCGGCGGCTGTGCGGCTTCCGGCGGCGGCGTTTCAGCGCCCGGCGCAGGTGTAGTCGGCGCGGCGGCCAACGTGAAATTCTCGACTCGAATTCGTGCCTCTTCGGTCCACTTGCCTTCCGGATATTGCTTCAAGAATGCCTGGTAGGCATCGAGCGTGTCGGTATCGCGCGCTTTTTGCCAATCTCGCTCCTCATAGAGTTCCTTGACGCGAGCTTGCGCCTGGGCGGTGAATTCGCCGCTCGGGTATTTCTTCAAAAAGAGTTCATACGCATCCGTGGTGTTCGCGGCCCGGGTTTTCTCCCAGTCGCTCTGCTGGCGGCTGCATCCTGACAGGGCCAATACGGCAGTCAAAGACAGGACCAAAAACACGTGTTTGCTGACCATTTTCACACTCTACGGGGGGACTGAAAGGATTCGGGCATTCTACTTCCATTCGCGACCTGACGGCGACGCCAAGCTCGTCACACCACGGGCCACCCCGATAGGATAAGAAGGCGTCATGACCCAACAAAAACGCCGCTTTCTGGACAGCAGTTCGGCCAGCCCTACCTTCATCGGCGCGAATTCGGTGTTCGTCGGCGACATTCGCGGCACCGGCCAATTCGTGGTTTCCGGCGAAGTGCATGGCGACGGCGAGCTGGAAGGGGCGCTGAGTTTGTCGGCCTCCGGCAGTTGGCACGGGCAAGTCCGGGCGCAGCAGGCGATCGTCGCGGGCACCATCTTAGGCGGCCTTATCGTCAGGGATAAACTGGAAATCGGCTACACCGCGGTCATTCGCGGCAGGGTCAGCGCACGCACCGTCGCCATCGCCAAGGGCGCGATCGTCGATGGAGAAATCGAAGTCACTTCCGACGCGCCCGTCATGCAATTCGAAGAGAAGCGCGAAAACGAAGCCAGCATCGCACGGCCGCGAGAAAGCAAAGTCAGCGTCGACTGAATGTTCGCGACTGTGCGCGAATGGCGACAGCAATTCAAAGTTGGTGTGTTCGCGTGTAATCACGCATCCTAAGCGCCAGCGATCAAACCCCTCAGACAAATGAAAGAATACGATGTGGTCATCATCGGCGGCGGCATTCATGGCGCCGGCGTGCTCCAAGCCGCCGTGGCGGCCGGACACCGCGCATTGCTCATCGAGCGCCAAGGGTTGGCGGCCGGCACCTCGAGCCGTTCCAGCAAGCTCATTCACGGCGGACTGCGCTACTTGGAATCCGGGCAATTCGCGCTGGTTCGCGAGAGCCTGCGCGAGCGCGCCATTCATCTGCGCATTGCCCCGGAGCTGGTGGCGCTCAAACCGTTCTATATTCCGGTGTACCGCGACACCCGACGCCGGCCCTGGCAGCTAAAGATGGGGCTGTGGATTTACGCATTGCTCGGCGGCTTCGATGCGGCGACGCGCTTCGGCAGCGTGCCCAAATCCGAATGGGCGCAACTGGACGGATTGAAGACGCTGGATCTGGATGCCGTCATTCGCTATCACGATGCCCAGACCAACGATGCACTCTTGACCCGTGCCGTGGTGAAATCGGCCTTAGGGTTAGGCGCCGAACTCGCGATGCCGGCACGATATTCGCGCGCAACCTTAAACGCGGAGGGGGTGTGCGTGACTTACACTGCAGCCGGCGAAAGCATCGAGTGCAAGGCTCGGGTGCTGGTCAATGCGGCCGGCCCGTGGGCGATGCAAGCGGCGCGCGCGGTCGAACCCGCCATTCCCATTCCGGACGTGGACCTGGTCCAAGGCACGCACATCGTCATACCGCATCCCTTGAGCGCCGGGATTTATTACGTCGAGAGCCCCACCGACGGACGCGCGGTATTCGTCATGCCGTGGGCCGGCGCGACCCTGATCGGCACCACCGAAACACCGTATCGCGGCGACCCCGACCAGGTGCATCCTTTGCCTGCCGAGGAGGAATATCTGCTGGCGGTGGTGCGCCACTACTTTCCCGCCTTGAGCAGCCTGACTCGCGCGGACATCAGCGAGCGCTTCGCGGGCCTGCGGGTCCTGCCCGCGGCTACGCAGGCAGCCTTTGACCGCTCGCGCGAGACCATATTCACTACGGATCGAGACGTACGCCCGCGCGTGCTGTGCATCTATGGCGGCAAACTGACCGGGTGGCGAGCGGCTGCAGCCCATGTATTGCAGCGTATCAGCCCCTCCTTGCCGCCCGCCGACAGGCGCGCCGAAACGGATCTGTTGATTTTGAGGAGACCGACATGAAGAAGAATGCTGCGGCCCTGGCGGCGCTGGCGTTGTTCGCGACGCTGGCGCACGCAGAGGACTATCTCAGCCCCACCGAGGAGCGGGTGCGCTTGTCATTGGGCGTCGTGCGCCTCTCCAACGACACCAATCTTCAGCTCGACAGCAGCGCGGGTGTTCCGGGCACACCGGTCAATGCCGAGGATGTGTTCGGATTGGACAAGAGCGACTTCGAAGCCAAAATCCAAGCCATGGTGCGCGTCGGCGAACGCCACCGCCTGCAATTCGATTATTTTTCGTTGGATCGCTCGGATACGACCACCATTACCCAACCCATTGTCTTCCGCGATGTCGTGCTGCAGCCCGGCGATCCCGTGGATTCCGACCTGTCGATTCGCACCTTCAGCATCAGCTACGGCTATTCGTTTCTACACAGCGACAAATACGAGGTCGCCGCGACCATCGGCATCAACGACACGGACATCTCGGCTCGGGCGCGGGTGCAGACTGCAGCGCGTCATGTGGATCAGACCGAGGATCAGGCCGGTCCCTTCCCGACCGTGGGATTGGCCGCCACCTATGTCGTCAGCAAGCGGTTTTATTTCGACGGCCGCGCGCAGTACATGAAGGTGCGGGTCGATGATCTCGACGGCTCGTTGGGGATTTACGAGGCGGATGCGCTGTACCGTCTGCGCCCGAACATTTCCTTCGCGTTGGGCTACAGCATGCTGCGCGCCAGCCTCATCTCGGCGCAGACCAAGCAGGCGGGATTTTTCAATTTCAATTCGAAGGGTCCGGAATTTTTCGTCAGGATCGCCTTCTAGGACAATTATTGCGGCGTGGCAGGCGTGGCGGGCTGCGGCATGGCGGGCTGCGGCGTGGCGCGCTCGACCGAGAACTCGACCCGATTGTTCGCCGCCGCGGCCTTGTTCCAATCCGCCGCCGTGAGGCTGTCGCTGCGCGGCGGATACGGCGTGCTGGGGTGCGTGCTGCCGATGCTTTCCAAGGCAACCGTGATGGCGCCCGCCGTTCGTTGACGCACGCCCGCGACCAAATTTGCGAATGCCAACGACTGGCGCTGCTGACCCGAGAGCGCATCATCCAGCGGATTGCCGATGAGATCGCAGCGGCCGACGGGCAGCGTCGGCGCCGCGGGCTGATAGCCGTCGGTGGGGTTTCCCGACAGGCAAAATAATCCCGCGGAACTGGTGATCTTCACGACACCGTGAAAATTCTGCGATTCGAGTTTCATCAACAGATCGCGCAGCACGTCCAAGCGGCTGCGATCAAAAGCGATTTCACCGTAAGGCACCGGCTCCACGCGCGATGGATCCGCGGCGGATCCGGACCCGGCGGCCGCGGGCGGCTGCGCGGCGCTGTTCGCCGCGCCAAGGGCGGCGGTGAGTTCCTTGACCGTCGTGGTCAGATCGAGCCGCGAGCGCTGCAACTCCGAATTGCTGGATTTCAAGGCCGCCAGCTCGGCGCGCGCGCTCGCCAGATCGTTGCGCGCATTCAGCCAATTCGCGGCGAAGGCGACCGCCACCAGGCATGCCGCCAAGATCCCGGCGATCCAGGGCCATGCGGATTGCGGCGGCGGCGGCAGGGGTGCGATCGGATCGGCGCCTTGGATTGGCATGGCGTTGCGCACATCGCTGATGATGCGCGTCGAAAAACTGTCCAAACTCGCGACGATGAAGCGGCGAATATCCACCGCCTGATCCTTCACCGCGGCTTCGATGCGGCGCCCCCAATCGGCCGGCGCGGCGGCGGCGATCTTCGGCGGCCGCTCGACCGGCACGCCTGAATCGATCTCGACCGGGTGCAGCGCGGCTTCCACCAGATCACGCCGGTCGGGCAGCAAATGCAGTTCGTACAGCACCTTCGACACATCGACGGGCCGCACCTGTTTGGGCAAAACGCCCATGGCGCCCAAAGCGCGGGCTTGACCGACATACAGCTCTCCTTCTTGAGAGGTGTACATCATGATGGGGATCATTGCGGTCTGCGGATTGCCCTTGATGGCCTTCACCGCCTGCAGCCCATCCATGCCGGGCATGAGATGATCCATGAAGATCGCATCGGGGCGGTTGCCTTTCAAATATTCGATGGCTTGTTCGGCCGACTCGGCCATGTCGACATCAATGTCGTATTTTTCGAGCATGCGGCTCAAAATGACGCGAGCTGACTTGGAATCGTCGACGACTAAAGCGCTTTTTCGAGCCATGCGTTTAGTGTAGCGCAGTCGCGAAAGCGAAGGTCACCGCAGCATCGCCGTCATGCTCGTCGCGAAATCGCGACGAGCATGCAGCGCATCTTCGGGCGTGCTCAAAGCTCGGAGCCTAAGCCTTAGGGGCGGGCGCCGCGGCGAACTTGAGGCACCGCGGCAAACTTAACGGCACCTCCGCAGACTTAGACCGACTCGGCGCTCGGCGATTCCTTGTTCTGGGAAATCCAAGTCAACGCGGATTCAACGTCGGCCAGTTCACTTGCAGTAAACCCTTCGATCCGTACGCCGGTGGCTTCGGCCTTCTTCTTGGCAAGTTCCGCGGCTGCGACGGAATGTACCCAGACCAAACCGCGGCGCACTTTGGCCGTGAATTTTTGCTGCTTCTCTTCGCTCATTACCCACTCCTTAATATTATCTGTGCAGTCTACGGCGCCGCGATGGCGCGGTCCATCCGCTCACTGTAGGCGTTGAGCGCGCGCGAGACCACCCCCACGTACTGGTTGGCCTCGTCCCAGCGGCGCTCTTCGATCGCCTCGCGAATTCCGGGCAGGGTCTTGACGCCATACCCCGTATGCATTCCAGGCGCATAAATCATATGCTGGTACCACTCCCGGCCCGGCAAGCCATGCGGATCCATCAGGCTTTGCTCCAAGACGGTGAGGGTTGCATTGACGCGATCGCGTTCAGCTTTGGTCGAGGGATCGCTGGTCGAATCCAATCGCGCATATTCCTTGTCGAATGCCTTGGCGCTGCGTTCCAACCTCGCGACTGCGTTGTCGAGATCGGCAAAACTCAGGTGCGGCACCTCGGCGACGCGCTCCGGCGCAGCCCGCGGGTGGTCGGGATTCGATGTCAACCTGTAGGCGTCGTCGTCCAGCAGCTTGGTCAGCTCCGCGGTTTTCGTGCGCATGCTGTCGGCGAGCTTGTGCAATTCCTCATCGTAGGCCGCGACCTGGGCCGCGAAATCGCTCTCGCGCGCCGGGATCAGGTCGGCCTGTGCGGCCCGCAGCATGATGCGGCCCGCCACCTTTGCCAGCGCCACGCCATACTCGAACGTGGGATCGCCGAAGCGCCGGAAGTGATCGAACGAATCGTAGGCGGAATGATATACCCCGTACTGAGTTTCGCCTCCGAATCCAAGGTTCACGGAGTTGATGCCCACGTGCTGCAGGAAGGGCGTGTAATCCGAGCCCGATCCCAGCGCTCCCAGATGCAGGTCGCCGTCGGCGCCGGCGGGCGCGGCTGAATCGGCGCGCGGCGAGTCGAAGCTCCTGACGCTCCTTTCGGCCACGGCCCGAGCCAGCACTGTCGCACCGGTTTCGGGATCTTTTACATCCCGCGCCACTTCGCTCAGGAAGTGCTGCACGGCATGACTGCCTTCGGCTTGCAGAAAGCCGCGTCCATTCGTGTCGGAATTGACGTACAGCACCGCTTTCACTTTCAGTTCCGCCGCATGCTGTTCAGCCCATTCCGTGGAGCCGAGCAACCCCGGCTCCTCCCCGTCCCAGCTGTCGTAGACCAAGGTGCGGCGCGGCCGCCAGCCTTGCTGCACCAATTTGCCGATCGCCTTGGCCTCCGCCATCAGGGCGATTTGGCCGGCGAGCGGATCCAAGGCACCGAACACCCAGCCGTCGTGATGGTTGCCGCGGATGATCCATTGATCGGGCGCATCCTTGCCGCGCATTTTCGCGACCACATCGTAGATCGGCTTTTGCGTCCACTCGGAGAGCACCTTCATGTGCACCTTAGCGGGACCGGGACCCACGTGATAGGTGAGCGGCAGGCCGCCGCGCCAGGAAGGCTGCGCGACGCGGCCGCCGAGCGCCGCGAGCAGCGGCTGCGCATCCGCGTAGGAAATCGGCAACACCGGAATCTTGAGGATGGTCTTGGCATCCTTGAGTGCGAGGCGCTTGGCCCCCGGCACCGCGCCCACGCCGGGCGTCAGCGGATCGCCGCTGTACAAGGTCATATCCTGCACCGAGCCGCGCTGCACGGCGTTGGGCGGCCGATATCCGCCCTTCGGATAGACGTCGCCGGCGCCGTACCCATCATCGCGCGGATCGGAATAAATCAAGCAGCCGATGGCGCCGTGCTCGTATGCGAGCTTCGGTTTGAGTCCGCGCCAGCCGCCGCCATAACGGGTGAGCACGATGCGCCCCTTGACGCTGATGCCTTCGCGCTCGAGCTCCTTGTAGTCATCCGGCATGCCTTGATTGACGTACACCAGCTCCGCGGTCACATCGCCGTCGGCGCCGTAGACGTTGTAGGCCGGCAGTTCGTCCTTGGTTTGCGTCGAGGTGCGGTCGCCTTCGATGGGCGGCTCGGTCAGCAGCGCCTTGAAGTGCGTGGGCGCAACGAGCTCGACCGATACCTCTTTGGGCGTCGGGTACAGCACGGAAAAGGTCTCGATGGACGCATCCCAGCCCCACTCTTTGAACTTTGCGAGTTCGAATTCGGCATTGGCCTTGTCGTGCGGCGAGCCGACGTGGTTCGGCGCCGAGCTCATCCGTTCCAACCAGGAGCGCAAGTCCGCGGCCGACAGGTCCGAGTCGAAGCGCTGTTCCAGCTGCGTTTCGGCGGTCGCTGCGGCGCTTGAAAACCCGATCAGATCGCTAGGCTGAGGCGGCGCCTCAGCGGCAACCCCCACGCCCATGCAGAGGCCGGCAAACGCGGCAGTGAGTGCGCTCAGGGCGCGCGGAATCGTTAGTACCACTTGCTCTCTCCTTATTCGCGGATACCGGTGCCGCGGTTCATCAGGGTTACCGCCAGCGCGAACATCACGGTGGCGGCGGAAATCATGATCGCATAAGCCAGGCGCAAATCGACATCCGAAGTGCCGAGAAAGCCGAAGCGAAATGCGCTCACCATGTACAAAATGGGGTTGGCGCTGCGTGGCCACGTGCGCCCAGCCCGGCAGCATGGTCACCGAATAGAATACGCCGCCCAAATAAGTCAGCGGCTGCAGCACGAAGGTCGGGAACCAGGAAATCTGGTCGAAATTCTTGGCGAACAGGGCGTTGATGAAGCCGCCGAGCGCGAAGATCATGCTCGTCAGGAAGGCCGCCGAGATGATCGCGAGCACGTGCGTGATCGACAGCCGCGTAAAGAACAAGGAGATGATCGTCACCACCGCGCCCACCAGCACGCCGCGCAGCACTCCCCCCATGGTGTAGCCGGCGACGATCAGCCAATTCGGCAGCGGCGACACCAACAGCTCCTCGATGTGCTTGCCGAACTTCGCGCCGAAGAACGACGACACCACATTGCCGTAGGAGGTTGTAATCACGTTCATCATGATGATGCCGGGCGCCATGAACTGCATGTAATCGAAGCCGCCGATCTGGCCGACGCGCCGGCCGATCAAGCTGCCGAAGATCACGAAGTATAGCGTGGCGGTGACCGCGGGCGGCACCAGGGTCTGCCCCCAGATCCGCACGATGCGGCTGAATTCGCGGATAATGATGGTCTTAAAACCGATCCAATCGGTGAGGGCGCGCGATTCAGGCATCACGAGGCCTTCGCCGCGGCGGTCCTGACGCTGCCGTCGACCAGGCGGATGAACAATTCCTCCAGCCGGTTGACCTTGTTGCGCATGCTGTTGACGGCGATGCCCTGCGCCGACAGCTGCGCGAAAATGTCGTTCAGGCTCTGCGTCTTCGACATCTCGATTTCCAGGGTGTGATCATCCGACAGGACCGCCGTGAATCCCGACAGCTGCGGGGCCGCGCCGCGCGGCTCGCGCAAGTTGAACACGAACACTTCGGTTTGCAGCTTGCGCAGCACATTGGCCATGCTGTCGCGCTCGATGATGTTGCCGCCCTCGATGATGGCGACGTTGCGGCACAGATTCTCCGCTTCTTCCAGGTAGTGCGTCGTCAGAATGATGGTGGTGCCTTGCGCGTTGATGCTGCGCAAGAACTCCCACATGGAGCGGCGAATCTCGATGTCGACGCCGGCGGTGGGCTCGTCCAGGATCAACAGGCGCGGCTCGTGCATCAGCGCCCGCGCGATCATCAGGCGCCGTTTCATGCCGCCCGACAACGAGCGCGCCACCGAATTGCGCCGGTCCCAAAGCTGCAGCTGCTTGAGATATTTTTCCGCGCGCTGCTTCGCGAGCGGCCGGGGGATGCCGTAGAAGCCCGCCTGGTTCACCACGATGGTGAACGGGCTCTCGAACATATTGAAATTGATTTCCTGCGGCACCAAACCAATGCAGGATTTGGCCACCTCCAACTCCCTGTCGATGTCATGGCCGAACACCTCGACTACGCCGCTGGTTTTGTTGACCAGGGAGGTCGTGATGCCGATCGCCGTGGTTTTGCCGGCGCCATTGGGGCCGAGAAGCGCGAAAAAATCCCCCTCCTCGACCTCGAGGTCGATGGCCTTCAGCGCTTTGATACCGTTTTTGTAGACTTTGGTGAGTTGTCGGAGAACTAAGGCATGCATAAGAGCCGCGTAGACTAAACCTCGCGGGGCTCGCTTGGCAATTGAGCCGCGGCCGCCAGCTGCAGCCCGGAGAGCTGAACTCGGCGCAGCGCGGCAGGATCAGGGCGCGCCGCCGCGCTGATTAAGGCGGTCCAGTAGGAGCGGCAGCCGCTCCAGCGGGCGGTCAGATTCGCCGCCTCCGCGAGCGCCAAGGACGGCAACGCGTCGACGGAAATGCTGCGAAGGGCTGCGGCCGTATTGCCATGCATGCCGAGCAGCAGGTGCGCGGCCAACCCGGCGCTCGAGGCCACATGCCAGGTGTAAAAGAGCGCAAGCCGCACGAAGTCGACGATTTCCGCGTTGACCTGAACATCATCGGCGATCCGCCAGGTGCCGATAGCCTGCAGACGGCCGCGCCAATAGCCATCATCGTCGAATCGCAGATCGAACAAGGCATAAGGACAATTTGCCGCCGAGACCCGCTGCGCCGGCGAAAGATCCGCGACCTGCCGCGCCAATTCCGGCGAGAGCAATCCGTTGCCGGCCAATTCGAGGAATCGACTGTTCAAACCGCGCATCGAGGTCAGATGCTCGATTGAGACATGCGACTGCTGGGTCCAATTGCCGATATATGCGTCGCGCACAAATTGCCCCTATTCGTATTGAAAATACTCCTTGGCAAGCAAGCTAACTTTGTGACAAATTTCTGTCAAATTCTTTTTCCCCCTGAAACGCATGATTTGACCCGGGAGAGCGCCATGAGGGTGTCCGACGATCGTTACACGAGAGACCGGCAGAAATTTGACCTTGCACTGCGGCTGATCCGCCACGAGGCGCGCACCTTTACGATTCGCCAGTGGACCGGCCTGAGCGACGATCGCATCCGCAAGCTCTACCGCAGCTATGTTTTGAACGGCGACGCGCGCGCGGTTACGCGCCATCGCGGCAAGTCGCCGCGCCAGGCGGCATTTTTCTTCCGCAATCCGGAATTGAATTTCCAAGCCGCGCAGCTTGCGAGCCTGTTCGTGATGTACGGATTGGTCGGCTGCAGCGAGCGCGGCCTCGAGCCGCGCTATCGGGTGGGATCGCTGGAGTCCGGCGCGCTGCTATGCCGCGCCTACGAGGCCTATTTGGAAATGCACCAGCCGGTGAGCATCTCGTTCGAGCACGCTTGGTTTCTGCTGCTGGCGCTGGCGCGCCATGATGAGGTGGGCATCGCGCGCTGTGCGATTTGCGGCGGCGTGCGCGTACGGGACCTGCTCGGGAAACGCAGGCTGACCTGCGGCAATTGCGACGGCGCCATCGAGAGCGCCGCGAAGGGTCCGCCCGGCTAGACTGCGATGGCCAAGGTAGAACGCTCCGTGGCGCTCGAGCAGATCGGTCGATCCTGATCCGGCGCGTCCGGCGGGGGCATCGGCGCGTCGCCCTTGAGGTGCTAACGGCGGAATGAGAATGCGCCGACATCCTCTAGCGGATGTATCTACATTGTAGACACATGAGCGGTTTTGCGGTATCTTGCGGTACTGGTATCGGCGTGCAGGCGCTATGCGTGTGATCGTCAAAAAATGGGGCAACAGCGCGGCTGTGCGAATTCCGAGCGGTATTATGCAGGCTGCTCGCCTCAGACTAGATGAGGCGGTTGACGTTCGCGAGCAAGACGGACACATCGTCATCGAGCCGATTCGAGCGGGCAAGGTGGATTTGGCCCAGCTGCTCGCCGGCATCACTCCGGAGAACCTGCATGGCGGCATCGACTTCGGTAATCCGGTTGGGAAGGAATCGCTTTAGTGGCGGATCACTACGTACCTGAGGCGGGCGATATTGTCGGTTGCGTTTCAGCCCACAAGCCGGTCATGAACAGGCGGGGCACCGGCCCGCGCTAGTCATCAGTCCGGCAGCCTACAACGGCAGAACCAGCCTGATGCTTTGCTGCCCAATGACAAGCCAGGTGAAAGGCTATCCGTTCGAGGTGACTCTAAGCGGCAGCCGTCCGAGCGCGGTCCTCGCCGACCAGGTCAAGAGTCTGAATTGGGTGGAGCGCAAGACGAAGTACAAAGGCAGGGCAAAGCCCGTTGAACTCGCCAATGTTCGGGCGAAGATCATTGCACTCATCGGCAGCTGAGAAGTTTTGGCGCTGGTGCGTCATCGGTCAGCTTGCGGCCGGACACTATTTCCGGTAATGTTTCCGGAAACGCCGCGAGCGGGGCGGGCGAGGAGGAAACCTACACGAACAAGCAGTCTTCTGTCGTCAGACATCGTGCGCGCAAGGCGCGCGCAGGATTCGTGCGGGTCGAATTCAGCGTTCGCAAGGAAGATGCACCCTTGATGCGGCAAGTGGCAGCCGCTCTGACGGACCCCCTGCGCCAGGCCGACGCCCGAGCACTTTTGCGACAGCGGCTTCTCGCACCCGCCAACCTTGGCTTGAAAGAACTGCTTGTATCCGCTCCGCTCGAGGGCATCGACCTTGAGCGTGCGCGCGATTTCGGGCGCGACATCGATTTATGAGCTACTTACTCGACACCAACATCATCTCTGAGGTTCGCAAAGGCGAACGGTGCGACGCAAACGTCTCCGCCTGGTACGCTTCGATCGTCGACGCGGATCTGTTTCTGAGCACGCTCGTTCTCGGAGAGATTCGCAAGGGCGTCGAACTAGCGCGCGTTCACGATCCTGGCAAGGCTGCAATTCTCGAACGATGGCTCGGTCGGGTGGAAGTCGCATTCGGCACTCGCGTGCTTGGGATCGACAATGCGGTGGCCCATCGATGGGGACGGATGAGCGCACTGAGACCGACGCCGGTCGTCGACTGCCTACTGGCCGCCACGGCCGCAGTCAATCGGCTGACACTGGTGACCCGCAATGACGGTGACGTAGCGGGTCTAGGCGTTAAAGTATTGAATCCATTCGGCCGCGATGAGCCAATATCCCACAGGAAGGGGCGGGGTGAAATGGAGGCGAAAAAGCTCTGGCGAACAGAGACCGGCTTTTGTCGCGGCATTTGGGGGCAGCGCGGGCGCGCGCGGCGTCGTGGTGTTTCGAGGCTGGCGGAGCAGCAGAGCCCAAGAGGGGACGTATGGGTGCTCGAGCCGAAGGCGTTGCCTGCCTTAATAGAATACAGGACGTATGAACGGCGCCCGGCCAGACGAACGCTTATGCACCTGTGCACGCCGCGGCACGATGGTAAGCCGACCTGAGCGCAAAATATGTCGCAGACGCCTGACAGTGACGTGGATATTGCGTAGCAGGACAACCTGCGGGTGGCATCACCGTTTTGGCTGCTTGACGGTCGCGGCCATGGATCAGTGAAAGCTCTGCCGCGGCGCGGGCGAGCGGTCCGCAGCCGTGATGTTACCCAGGGATGAACGGCCGTTGGCGCCGCAGCAGCGTCGTGCTCAACAATCCGAGACCGCCAACGAGCAGTGGAAGACCAGCAGGCAAGGGGACCGGCGCAACAGTCGTGAGTTTCCAATAACCGTAGTCTGCGTTCGCAGCGCCGCCAGAGGGGGTGAGGGAGTTGTTGGCCAAGCCCGGTTGTGTCGTCGTGCCCGGACTATTGCCGAGCCCAAACTGGAGCATGAAGGTCATTCCTGTCTCACTGCCCGACAGAGTGAAGTCGTTGATCAGGAAGTTGCCTACGCTTGAGGGCACAAACGGAGCGCTAACATCAGCGCTGGCAGCCCAGGTGTTGCCGAAGCCGACGCCAGCTGTTTCCGATGTGACATTTGTTAAGCCGATTGTGTATCCATCGCTCGCGGTGAATGAGAAGCCCGTGAGGGCCGCCATCCATTCCGCACTCGTGCCGTAACTCTGGTTGAAGCTGCTGCCCCCGACGCTTGGCGTCGCCGAAGGGCTGGTCAAATCCAAGGTGATAAAGCCGTGCGGCGTTGCGGCGGTTCCGGAGGACGCGTAAGCGACCCAGTCGAATGTCACGATCTCGTCGGCGTACGCCGCCAGCGGTACGAAGGCTACAACTACTGCGACCGCGATCAGCCGCACCAAGATAAATTTAACGGCAGACTTCCTCGTACGGTGCTGCATTGCGCCTCTCCAGCACGATGCCTTGTGTGCCAAGCGGATCCCATTGCTGAGCGCGCAAGCTACCAGGACGGGCGCGGCGGCGGGTAACAGCAACATGAAGCTTTTGTGATGAATTCGACGGCTGCCATCCCAACCTGCGCTGCTGAACGCGCCCACCAACAACAATAGGCGAGGTGAAAAGTGCCAACCTAGCGGACTGCTGTCTTCGGTTGCGCGGCGATCCTTGGGCAAGCGTGGCCCAATCCGCGACCTTAGCTTCGCCCTGCTAGAATCCTTGGCATGCAGCAAAGGAATATCTTGGCCGGTCCGTACATGGACCGTGCCGCGCATTTGCGCAAGGATCCCACCTGGTTTGCGAATGCATTGGCCGACGCAGCGCAGCCGTTATCTTCCGCTGTGGAATTCCCGCAATCTGATGGTCGAAGGCGCGGCGCCGCGCGCGGCGCTGCTCGAGCTGTCGGCCGTGCCGGAAGCGCGGCGCAACGACAACGATCTGATTCTTCTGGGCCGATACGGCGACATCAACGTGTTCGCCTATGAGATTGAATCGACCGAACCGCCGCAACTTGGGGCAGGTACGCGCTTCGAGGATCTGCGCCTGCTGGCCTCGATGCTCTCGCCCATGGAGGCCGGACTTTTAGGTTATGCGCGCGGCATGGTGCTGTGGCGGGCGCGGCACCGCTTCTGCGGCATCTGCGGCGCCGGCACGCTCGCCGCCCGCGGCGGCCATGTGCT
Source organism: uncultured Gammaproteobacteria bacterium (assembly GCA_963782865.1). Classification (GTDB taxonomy): domain Bacteria; phylum Pseudomonadota; class Gammaproteobacteria; order Steroidobacterales; family Steroidobacteraceae; genus Bog-1198. The sequence goes on from CAWALS010000014.1 coordinate 260,128, forward strand.
CATCTGCACCAATCCTGCGTGCCGGCACGAACATTTTCCGCGTACCGATCCGGCGATCATCGTTTTGGTCACCGACGGCGAGCGGGCATTGCTGGGCAGACAGGCGTCCTGGCCCGTCGGCCGTTACTCAACGATTGCCGGTTTTGTCGAACCCGGAGAATCGCTCGAGGACGCAGTCACTCGCGAGGTATTCGAAGAGACCGGCATCGAGGTGGATCAGATCGAGTATCACTCCTCGCAGCCCTGGCCTTTCCCATCCTCATTGATGCTCGGATTCACGGCGCATGCGCTGACGACGCAAATCCTAAGGCGCGATGAGGAACTGGAAGACGCGCAGTGGTTCACGCGCGCGGATTTGGCGTCGGGCCGCCCGATTGTGCCGCCGGGCGTATCGATTTCGTTTCGATTAATCGAGCATTGGTTCGATGCCGGCGGAGGTCCGAAGCTGCGAGAGATTCATAACGTTGCCACTTGGCCTGCCGCTGGGCGTTAAGCGCCAGCGCGCGGCAGATCGGCTCCCTGAGCAGAGCCAACGCAACTCGGCCGGAATACTTAAGACAGGCTTTGCTAGCCGCGCTCCCAATGACCAGGCCGCATACGCCAGCCGTCGCCGGCCCGCACCCAGGCATGACCGACCCAGTGATATCCCCGCCTGCCTGGCGCCCATCGGCCGGCAACCCACTCGTGGCGGCCGCCCACCCAGTTCCAATAGCCGCCGATCCACACGTAGCCCGGAGATGGCGCGACGCCGACGACTTCCACACGCGGCGCCGGCGGCGCGACCATGACGACGCCCCCGGCATAGTGGCCTTGATCGGGCACCACCACACAGGCGGGCAGCGCCAGCGTGATGAGGAGGCCGAAAATAGCAGATGCGATCAACGACATGCGTGGATTCATGATCAGTCCCAGTTATCTTGAGAACATGAGGATCTTAACGTCCTTCGTCCCCCGCCGTTGACGGGATCTTACTCAAGCATAGCGCCGTCGGCTATGGAGTACCACCGGAGCGTGGGGCTATGAAGTACCACCGGAGCGTGGTTTGAGTTTGTCGTTGCGGCGCCGGTTCAGCCGCGGCTGCCCCGCTCTGGCGAGCACCGGCGGCCGCACGATGCGCGATTTCAGCCGATACATGGCCTCATCGGCTCGATGCACCAACAGAGCCGCATTTTCGCCGTGATAGGGATACATCGACTCGCCGATCGAGGCGGTCAATTGCTGCTGCTCGGTGCCGATCCAGTAGGGCAGCGACACGCGCTCGCGAATCGCATCGGCAATCCGGCTCACCGGGAATGGATCCGGCACGCCGGGCAGCACCACCACAAATTCATCGCCGCCGTAACGGCAGCAGATATCGCCGGTGCGCACTCGCGCCGCGATGCGCGTCGCCACCGTGATGAGAATCTTGTCGCCGGACGCGTGGCCATACTTATCGTTGATGACCTTGAAGCCGTTCAAGTCGATGAACAACAGCCCAACATGCAGATCCTGCAGGACCGCATCGCTGATTGCGGCCTCCAGCAGTTCCAGCATGCGGCGGCGGTTATAGAGCCCGGTGAGCCCGTCGCGCTCCGCCAGCTTTTGCGTTTCCACTTCGCGCGCTTTGAGCGCGGCGATTTCGCGCAGCAAGTGCGCATTCATGGCGCGCAGACTTTCAATCTCCCGCAACTCGGCAGAGTTCATGCGCCGGCCGCGCGAATTCAGATCGCGCTGCGGCGGCAAGTCTCGCGAAGAGGCTTCGAGCGACTCATCTTCGTTCGCAGCCAGGTTCGCTTTCGCATATGCCATAGTAATTTCCAGATTTTCGCGCCGCAGATTTTCGCGCTTATCAATTCTCGCTGATCGCAGCGATTGTCCTCGCTGATCGCTGGTCCCGCCGGTCGCTTGTCCCCGCTGGTCGCCGCCATTGTCGCGGGATTTTGCCTGCGCAGGGGATCGGGCGCTCCCTGATGAGTATGTCAGACTTCGCTGACTGGCCGATTTACCTTACGTTTTTTTAAGGAGCCCACAATGTCCTACATGGCAGATCCTCGTGTGCTGTTCGCCGCGGAGCGCACGCTGCTTGCATGGCAACGCACTGCGATCGCATTGATGGGATTTGGTTTCGTCGTCGAGCGATTTGGCTTGTTCCTACAATTGGTGGCGCATCAATCCGAGTCCAGCGGCCAGCGCAGCTTTTCACTGGCGGCCGGCGTGCTGCTGTTGCTGTTGGGCGCGGCCGTGGCGCTGATCTCCGCGCGCCAATTCCGCCAAGTCGTGAAGAATTTGGACCCCGCCGTCGTGCCTCCGGGCTATTGGACGCAAGTCGGCGTGGTCTTGAACGGGCTCATCTCGCTCGTCGCGCTGGGTTTGGCGCTGCGCTTTCTTTTGGCGGCGCACAGCGGAGGTTGACGAACCGGCCGTCCAGGCGCGTGCGACCGATTCTGGGCGCGTGGTGAGCTTGTTTGACATAGCGAGGCGGCATATTGCGGCGCAACCGCCGGCGGTTAAACTTGAGGTCAACCCGCCATGAGCTGCGCCGTTAAAGGGGCAATGATGCAAGCTGAAATCGCCGTTCTGCGCTTCGGATTGGGTGCCAGACCGGGCGATTTGGCGGCGGCCGCTGAAGAACCTCGTGCCTGGCTCATGTCGCAAATCAGGGGGCCGGTGCCGCTGGCGGTCAATGCGCCCTTGGCGCCGTCCGATCAAATCTTTGCCGGCCTTATCAAGGCGCGCGATGAACGGCAAAAGATGAAGCAGGCCTCCGCGAGGCGCGGCGGAAAGCCCGGATGCGAAGCTGGCATTCAACGCCATCCGCGAAGCCTATCAGCCCCATTACCGCGCACAGGTGCTGGCGCGCGCTCAAAGCGCCGCGCTGACGACGCGGCCCTTCGCCGAACGCTTGGTGCACTTCTGGTCGAATCATTTCGCGGTTTCGGCCGACAAGGGCGTGGTATTCGGCCTCGCCGGAACGCTGGAGAACGAGGCCATCAGGCCGCACGTCGCCGGCCGTTTCGTCGATCTGTTGACCGCGGTCGAGCAGCACCCGGCGATGATCGCGTTTCTCGACAATCAATATTCGGTGGGCAAGGATTCAACGGCGGCGGCTTTCGCGGCGCGATTTCGCGCGCCGCCGCGAGCCGGTCAAAAGCGCCAATTCGGCATCAACGAAAATCTGGCGCGCGAGATTCTCGAATTGCACACCCTCGGTGTCAACGGCGGCTACAGCCAAGCCGACGTCACGAGCTTCGCAGAGATCATCACGGGCTGGTCGATCGGCGGCGGCAAGGGCCGGCTGGCCGGCGGCGTGCCGGGCCGCTTTTATTTCCGCGACAACCTGCACGAGCCGGGTCCGAAGGTGTTTCTCGGCAAGACCTACTCGGAGTCAGGCCAGGCTCAGGGCGAAGCCGTGCTCACCGATTTGGCGCGCCGTCCCGAAACGGCCAATTTCATCGCCACCAAGCTTGTGCGGCATTTCATCGCGGATGATCCGCCGCCGGCCGCGGTGAATCGAGTCGCGCGCGCCTTTTTAAAGTCGGACGGCGATTTGCCGCAGGTGTACGCAGCGCTGATCGAATCTCCCGAATCCTGGAATGCCGAGGCGCGCAAGTTCAAGACCCCCGAGGATTTCGTGTTTCTCGACTTTGAGAGCTTTGAACGTCGCGCCGGCGGAGCCCTTGGAAGTCATTCGCAGCTTCGATCTGTTGGGCCAGCGGCAGTACACGCCGGGATCCCCCGCGGGCTGGCCGGACACCTCCAAAAGCTGGGATGGCTCCGATGCGCTCATGCACCGCGTGCTGTGGGCATCGCGGGTCGGCGCCAAGTATGAAAGCGGCGTGGAACCGACGGCGCTGGCGGCAGCCACCTTGGGCAGCTACGCCCGCCCGGAAACCTTGAGCGCGTTGCGCCGCGCCGCGACCTCCGGACAGGCCGTGGCCTTGTTGCTGATGAGCCCCGAATTTCAACGGAGATAAGCATGCCCCGGCCTTCGCCAATGAACTCGAGTCGACGCCGCTTTCTGCTCGGCGCGGGCGCGCTGGCGGCGAGTGCCGCGATCCCGAATGCCCTGTTCGCCTACACCGGAGGCTCGTCGCGCCTGGTGGTGGTGATCTTGCGCGGCGCGCTCGATGGGTTGGCCGCCGTGCCCCCGTACGGCGATCCTGCCTATGCCAGCCTGCATCGCGAATTGGCGATCGCCGCGCCGGGCGGCCCCGATGGCGCATTGGAACTGAACAACACCTTCGGCCTGCATCCCAGTTTGAGCTTTTTGCACGAGCGCTTCAGCGCCGGCGAACTGCTGGTCTTCGATGCGGTGGCCTCGCCCTATCGCGATCGATCGCATTTTGACGGTCAGAACGTGCTCGAGAACGGGCTCACCAAACCCATCGGCACCGCCGACGGTTGGCTCAATCGGGCGCTCGCGGCCTTACCGCGCGGTGGGCGGCCGGGTGAGCGGGCCGTCGCCATCAGCCAAAATGTGCCGCTGATCCTGCGCGGCGAAGCTCCCGTGATCTCCAAGTCGCCGCAGGTCACGCCGGATGTCGATGAAGACCTGCTGGCGCGCCTGGCGGACCTGTATTCCAAGGACGATTGGTTCTCGGCGCGGTTGAGCGAAGCGGTGCAGACCGAGAAAATGGTGGACGGCGCCGCGGACTCGGGCGCGATGACTAGCGGCCTCGGCGCGGGCAGGCTACCCGGATCGGGTGGGGGCGGTGGCGCGCATGGCGTCCGAGCTGATGCGCAGCGACGGCGGCCCGGAGATTGCCGTCATCGAGGCCGGCGGTTGGGATACCCATGCCAATCAGGGCGGCGCCAAAGGCCTGCTGGCCACGCGCCTCGCGGGGCTCGACTTGGGCTTAAAATCGCTGGCCGATGGGCTGGGGCCGCTGTGGCCGCAAACCGCGGTTCTGGTGGTGACCGAATTTGGCCGCACCGCCGAGGTCAACGGCACGCGCGGTACCGACCACGGAACCGGCGGCTGCGCCTTCCTCGTCGGGGGCGCGGTTCGCGGCGGACGGGTCGTGACGGACTGGCCGGGCCTGCAGCGCACGGCGCTCCTGGACAATCGCGATCTGAAGCCGACGCTCGACCTACGCAGCGTATTCAAAGGCGTGCTCGACGAGCATCTGCACGTCGATGCGAACACCCTGGCCAAACGAGTATTCCCCGACAGCAGCGGCGCGCGCCCTCTCCAAGGGCTGATACGCGCCTAGGAGCCCGTTGGAGGCTCCCGCCGCCATCGGGGGGAATTTACATCCCCGAAGATTCCACGCCGGAATTCATCGCCGGCGGCATGTCAGGCTCAGAGGCCGGCATGGCGGGCGGCGCCATCATCGGCGCCGGCGTCATCGGCACAGGTTTCGGCTTGGGCGGAGCCTTCACCGCCGCAGGCGCCGGCGCCGCAGGCTTCGCCGCGGCGGGCATGGCCTTCTTGGGCGCTGCCTTTTTCGGCGCTGCTTTCTTGGGCGCTGCCTTCTTGACCGCTTTCTTCGCTTTCGCCTTGACCTTGCCCTTCGCCTTCACCGGCCGCGCTTTTCTTTTCGCGGCGCTCTTTTTGGCTGAGCGTTTAACCGAACCACGTTTGGCCTTTGCCATCGGCCGCTTCGACTTGCGCTTTTTCGACTTGCTCTTTTTTGCCATGATCATCCTTCTCCTGAAACATCGTTCGAACTCGCCGTGAGAGTAGCCCTGAAAAAGTCTGCTGTCATCTGTGCGTGAACACTGGAGTCGCTGACGCGGATTGCGTAGGCTGCCGACGGTGTCCACAACCGAACAAATCCGCCCAATAAAAGATGTCTGGCTGAGACCGCGGCGCGTGTTTCGCGAGTTGGCGACACGGCCGGTCGGCGCCACGGACTATTTGCTGGCCGCGGCACAGGGCACCGCCACCGCCGTGATGGTGTACCGAACCCAGCTTTCCGGATCCGGTTTCAGCGCCGCCGAGATTCTCCTAAGCGCCTGCATATTCGGGCCTTTGGGCGGCATATTGAGCATGTACATTTTTGCCGCCATCTATGGGCGCTTGGGCAAGCGCGCCGGCGGCAAGTCGGCGCGCAACCAAGTCTTTCACGTGCTGGCCTATGGGGGCATTCCGGTGGCGGCATCGTTGCTTCTATGGATATTCACGGCGCTCTTGGTGGGTGAGGCGGCAATTATCGAGAAGCCCGCCGCCGAGGTGGACGGATTCGTCGGCTTCGTGCTGTCGGCGCAGTTGGCGGCCTACATGCTGCTGCTGTTTTGGAGCGTTGTTCTGCAAGTCATGGGGTTCAGCGAAACCCTGGGGTTGACCACGCGAAAAGCCTTTGCGGTCTGGGTGCTGGGTCAACTGTTATGGCTGCTCGCGGCTTTGATCTTGAGCGTTCTGATGACGATTTTATTTCCCGGGCTCGTGCCGCCGGCGCCACATTAGGAAGGAGCTCGGCCCAGTGATTTTGACCGGTGTAGCGCTCACCTGGGAAGGCGGGAAGAATCAAGGCCCCAAGGCAAAAAGGGCCTTGATTCTTCCCGCCCTCCCAGGCGAGAACTTGAGCCGGTCAATATCACTACGCCGGGGACTACCAGTGAGTGTTGGGCGACGCCTGAAGTTGCGCGCATCCCCGATGCCGGCCACCAGCGCGTTCGCGGCTAAAGGTCCGATCCCCGGTCCGGCGCGCTCGCCGAATCGCCAGGGCCTTCGGGTGCGGCGGGAATGACCGGCTCGGGCGGCAATATCGGCGGCGGCGAATGCAGCCGCTCGATCACTGACTTCGCTACCTCCGCCGCCGAGTGCATGGTGCCGGGGTCTTGCGCCGCCCGCGCTTTCGCGGCTCGGCGCGGCTTGATCTTGTTCGGCAGGCCTTTCGATGCGACCTTGGGTGGCGCGGCCTTCGGGCGATTGCGCGCCGCGGCGACCGGCTTCGCTGGCGGTTTGTTCGCCGGCGGTTTGCTCGGCTGCGGTTTGCGTACCGCCGGTTTGAGCTTCAACGCGGCCGCCGGCCGCGGTGCACGCCGGGCCGCGGACAGGGCCGCTGTATCGACTTTTCGCCACGCCTGTTTCGCCGCCTTCTTCTCTGCTTTGAATAATTTACGCGCCTGCTTGAGTTGCGCCTTCGCGGCGCGCACTTGGGTTTTGGCGTTGGCCGCCCGCGCGGCAGCTTTGGTGGCGGCGAGTTTGAGTCGTTTGATGAACGGCGATGGGATGGTCATTAGGAGCCTGTCTCGATATTCAGCGTGAGCTTTAGGGCAATACGCGGATTAGGAATTGACGGATATCGGCGACTTCCTCGGCGCAAACGGCATGCGCCATGGGGTAGTCGTGCCATTCGACCTTATACCCCTGGGCCTTAAGATAATCCCGCGATTTCGTACCCAGCATCAATGGCACCACGCCATCGAATTGTCCGTGGGCCATGAAAATCGGCGTGGCATCGTTGGCCGGCGCTCGTTCAGCCTGAAAGGTGCCTTCCCGCGGCAAATAGCAGGACAGCGCCATCACGCCGGCGAGCTTGTCCGGCAAGCGTGGCGCGGTATACAGCGAGACGGCGCCTCCCTGGGAAAATCCCGCGAGGACGATGCGCGCCGCCGGAATGCCGCGCGTGACTTCCCGGGCGATCAGCTCGCGAACCTTTTGGTCGCTGTCCTTGAACCCGTTGGCGTCTTCCGCAGCCTTGCGATCCAATCCCACGATGTCATACCAGGCGCGCATGCGCATGCCGCCATTGATGGTCACGGGGCGCGCCGGGGCGTTCGGAAACACGAAACGCCAGGCGCGCGATCTTTGCGGCACCAATTCGGGCACGATGGGTTCAAAATCGTGGCCGTCGGCGCCCAAGCCGTGCAGCCAAATGACCGCGGCGTTCGGTTGCGGCGCCGTTTCGACTTCGATGGTTTCCAGCATGGCCTAAATGTACCCGAGAACCTGCGGCCGCGGCAGCCGCAGAACTTGGATACGGCGGATTCGGTATATTCGCGGCATGCCCATCTCTTTGAGCCAGCTGCGGCGCTATGCGATTGCTCGCTCCCTGTTCAAGCCCACCACGCTGCGGGGCGCGATCGAAAAGCTGGGATTTGTCCAAGCGGATCCGATTCGTGCGCCTGCCCGCGCCCAGGATCTGACGCTGCGCCATCGGGTCAATGGCTATCGTGCGGGCGATCTTGAGCGTCTGTATCCGAAGCTGGCGCTCGAAGAGGATTTCTTCGTCAACTACGGCTTTTTGCCGCGCGCTCACCACGCGCTGATGCACCCACGCACAGTAAAGATCGGATCTTCGCCGAAACGCGCCCGGCAAACGCAGGAGATCCTCGATTTCGTGCGAGAACGCGGCGTGGTGCATCCCCGGGAAGTGGACGCGCATTTCGCGCATGGCCGCGTCACCAACTGGTTCGGCGGATCGTCGAATGCCAGCACGCAATTGCTGGACCATCTGCACTATCGCGGACTGCTGCGGGTGGCCCGCCGCGACGGCGGCACGCGCGTCTATGTCGCGCGTGATGCGGCGGCGGAAGAGCGCATCACGCGGGCCGAGGCCAAGGTGCTGGCTGCATCCAGGATGGACGCGTTGGTGGATGTGATCGTCCGCAAATACGCGCCCCTGCCGAGCGGCAGCCTGGGATTTTTGGTGAATCGCTTGCAGCACGCGGCGCCGCAATGGGCCAAGGAACGCCGCGCGGCCCTGGCTCGCGCCAAGCAGCGACTCCAGCATGCCCGCGTCGAGGGCATCGAATGGTATTGGCCGGCCGAGGAAGAGCCGCAGTCGGCGCGGTGGCGGCGGCTCGACGATGAGGTACGTCTGCTCACGCCCTTTGACCCGGTGGTCTGGGACCGGGCCCGCTTCGAGATTTTCTGGAGCTGGGTTTATCGGTTCGAGGCCTACACGCCCGCGCCGAAACGCAAGCTCGGCTACTACGCCTTGCCCCTGCTGCGGCATGAGCGGGTCATCGGTTGGGGCAATCTAAGCGTGGTCGAGGGACGGTTGGGCGCCGAGTTCGGTTACAGCGACGGCAAGGCGCCGCGCGACCCGAAGTTTCGCGCCGCTCTCGACGCGGAGGTGGAAAGAATACGGATGTTCCTCGGGAGCGTGTAGGCTTGAAGGGGCCCGCGTTGGCCGCGCAATCGTCTGGCATTGGCGCCGCGATGGCGGGAAGCGGCCGCTGAAACGGTTTGCAGGGTATGGACAAGAATTACAACTCCTTGGCACGGGCAACGCTTCGATTTGCCGCAGGTCTCCTGCTGGCAGTGGCTTCGACTGCCGCGTTCGCCCAGTTCGAGTCCGGCCGGCTCGAGCGCGTGCAGGCCCTGCGCACGCCGCGCCTCGAGGGGATCGTCCCGACCTACTTCACGCCCGGCTATAAACAGCGCGCCCGCGGCCTGCAGCGCTTCGTCACCGCGGAAATGGAATTCGCCCAGCGGCGGCTGGGCGTGCAGCTACCCCTGTACCTGGCAGTTCTCGACAAAGCGCAATGGTCCGCGGCGGAGCGGCAGCTTCCTTATCCCATGCCTTCGGTGGATGGCCAGCCGCCCGTTGCCCTCATGCCGGCGGACTGGTCGACCGCGGAGGATTTTTTTGCCAAGGAAAGCGATGTCGATTCCGAGACCCGCGAGGAACTCGCGGCGCACCACTTGACTTGGCGCGAGGCGAGTCATCGATCCGGCGATCTGATCGGCGGGCATGAACTCGGCCACGCGGTCATCGATGCCTACGGAATCGACGCGGGCACGCGCTGGCTGAATGAACTGCTCGCGAGCTACGTTTTGTACGCCTATCTTCAGAGCGAGAGGCGCGACCTTCTGTGGCTGGTCGACATCGTGCAGATGTCCAATCGCGTCAATCTGCCGCAGCACCATGTGTCGCTCGACGATTTCGAATCGCAGTACATGGACATCCTCGCCAACGACGGCGAGAACTACGGCTGGTATCAGGGGCAATTCCTGGAGCACGCGAAGCGGGTTTACGCGCAACAAGGGCTCGGCTTCTTGCAGCAGGTGCGCGCGGCATTTCCGGCAGGATCGACAGCGCAACACCAGCTTGGCAACGCGGAAACCCTGCGCAGACTCGAACAGTTTTCGCCGGGCTTCACCGCCTGGGCCGCCTCGCTCGCGACGCGGCCGCGGAAATGAACCCATGAGAGGAATGAGCATGCGAAAGACACAGGCATTTTGGGCAGGATCGTTGCTGCTTCCGGCGCTCTGCTTTGCGCAAAGCGCATTCGATGGCACGTGGCGGCCTGATCCGCAACGGCCCAGCCATCCTAAAACGGAAATTGCGGTGTTGGGCGACGGCGAGTATGAGTGTCCTACGTGTACGCCGCCGTACAAGGCTAAAGCCGACGGGCACGATCAACCCCTCCAGGGAAATCCCTACTTCGATACCATCAACATCGTGGTTGTCGATGAGCACACGATCACCAAGACCGGCAAGAAGGACGGCAGAGTGGTCGCTGATACGAGAGTGACGGTCTCCGCGGATGGCGCCGCCAAGACCGAGGTTCAAACCATCATCGGAATGGCTCCAGTTCCGATTGAGCTGACCTCAAAGTTTTCGCGCGTCAGCGCCGGCAAGCCCGGGTCGCATCCCGTTTCGGGCGGATGGCAGATGATGGAAATGGACGTTTCCAATCACGTCGAAGACACTACTTTCAAAGTGAGCGGCGGCGCGCTCGCGATGATCGATCGAATGGGCCGGTCCTTCACCGCCAAATTAGACGGCACACCGGCGCCGTACAAGGGCAACGATGAGTTCAACGGTGTCTCGCTCAAACTAATCGACGCGCGCACCATCGAGGAATCGGATTTACATGACGGCAAGGTGGTCAAGATCTCGCGCTGGACACTGTCGCCCGACGGACAGACGATGCACGCGCGCTTCGACGATACGCATGGCCACATTCAGGAGCAGGACGGTCACAAGGTAAAGTAAACGGGGCGGCTCATGCGCAGACGTACGATGTCGAGATCAAGGTCGGCAAATGAATACGGTCGCGCTGCAGCGGCTGGTCGCCTAACGCAAGCGCCCTCGCGAATGCGAGGGCGCTGAGAGTCGCACAGATTCAAGCTATTGCGGATTGCGCGACGCTGCGGCGGAAGCGCCCCCCGCCGCATCGAGCGAGGTTGCGCTGCTCGAATGCTCGGCATCAATCGAGCCCATGCCGTTCGCCGCAACGGAGCCCTTATTGGTCGTCCCCTTTACGCCACCCGCGCCGGCGAGGCCCGCCGCGGAAGCCGGCTTTTGTGGGGTCGCCGAGGCAGTGGGAGCCGCGCTCGAAGCGGCGTGCGGCTTGGCAGTCGGCGCCTGCGCGGGGGCCCTGGAAACGCTGCCGGCCGTCTGAGCGGCCGCATCGCCCTTGACCGATCCTGGCTTCGCGGCTTTCGTTGCGGGATGCAACTTCGGCGTATTCAGCGACCCGCCGGCCGCGCCGTGACCTTGAAAGGCCCCTTGACCCGACAGACCGCGGTTCATTCCGGACATCCCGGAAAGGCCGCCCCCCAATCCACCGCCAAGACCGCCGCGCAGGCCGCCGGCGTAGGCGGGCGTGATGACTGCCAACGCGGTCGCGACGCTGATCGCAGCAACAATGTGTTTCGTGTTCATCGTCGATCTCCTTTGACCGCAGCCCATTGCGCGGCCTTCACCCATTGATACGAGCGCGCGCGGCTGTTTCTTCCATCGGTGCTGAAGATTTCTTCCAGGCGGGTATTAGCGTCCTGGCTGGCCTAAATCGCTGCGGTAATCGGGCGCCACGAGCCCGAAGCCATATGTCAAATCGCGCCCCTTTGGCCCTAAGTCGATGGCGCTTTGTGCAAGCAATTCGATTGCCGCAGTGCTGCTGCTCAGATCGGGGGCCGTCACGGATTGCGCCAGCAGCGCCGCCACGATGGGCGCCGCAAAGGAGGTGCCGCGGATCGCCGCATACTTGCCCCCGATATCGGCCGCCGACATATCCGCGCCGCGAGCGGCAAACATCACCTGGCTGCCGCGCGCCGCTTCGATGAGCACGCGTCGATGGGCGTCCACGGCGGTCACGCCGACGACATGCGGATAGGATGCCGGATACAGGGGCGGCGCCGCAGGTCCGTCATTGCCCACGGCGGCGACCAGCAAATATCCCCGGGACGTGAGCGCGCGCACGATCTGGGCCAGCGCGGCGTTATCAGGACCCACGAGGCTCACATTGATCACGGCCACGCGCTGCTGCGCCAGCCAGGCGAACGCCGCGGCCAACGCATCCACTGCACCGCCGGTCGGGGCGTTGCAATAGACGTCGGCGGCGTACAACTCGGCTTTGTCCAGCACCCCATGAAAGCGGGTCGACTGACCGGCGAGCAAGGAGGCAACCGCCGTGCCGTGCGCGCTCGGGAGCACGCGGCCGCCGCAGCCCCAGGCGTGGATCAGCGCGTCGCGAAACACCGGATGTGCGCTGTCAATGCCTGAATCGATCAGACCAACGCGCGGCAAGGGCCGATCGGAGCGGTTCGCGCCGGCGCTTTGCGGAGCCTGTGCATCGCTCGCTGCGCCGGACCTCAGCACGCCGACGCTGGTATAGATGTGATTGAAATCATAGATTCCTGCCGGGTCGGCACGGCGCAATGCGCGCAGCGCCTTGACGGTGTTCAGCGCCGGTGGCGCCTGTAGGACAAGCAAATGAATGCCCAGGTCGGCGTTGCTTTGCTCGCGTGCAATCGTGAAGCCATTTGCCTGCGCCGCTTCGATCGCCGCCGACGAGGGCGAGTAAGCCAGGATCTCGCCCCGCACGATCGGGTTGCCGTGCGGGTCTGCGGCCACCGTGCGCGGGTTTGCCCGGATCAAACTGGCGGTGAGCAGATGACGCACATCGCTCAGCTGCTGAAGGCTATCGGCCCCGGTCTGGCCAACCGTCTGGGTCAATTTCTGCACCGGCAAGGCGGGTAATGGAGCGGCCGGCAAGCGCAGCTGCGCCTGGGCGGTATTGACCATGGCGGTCGCCATCATTATGCGGATGAATACACGCATCAAACTGGGAACCCCTTTGGGTGTGCACGCGGCTGACCGCCCACTCAAGGCTGTTAGCATGCGCGGATTAAACAGCAACTCGCAAACGTCTACCTCATGAGTACGAACGACGGCGTCGAAAACATCCAGGAACAGATCGTCGCGTTGCTGCCGCGCTTGCGGCGCTTTGCGCGCAATCTGGTGCGCAATCCGCACGATGCCGATGATGTCGTCCAAATCGCGGTGGAGCGGGCGCTGTTGCGATTGGATCAATGGCGCAGCGATGCCCGCTTGGATGGTTGGCTGTTCAAGATACTGCGCAATGCCTGGATCGATGAGGTGAGGGCGCGTGCACGACGCGCTAAAATATTGATGCCGGAGGCAGCAGGTGAGCAGATCGGTGAGGCAACCATGGAACGGGAAATAGACCGTTGGTCGGCGGAGGCGGCACTGACTCGATTGCCAGAGGATCAGCGCCTGGCCGTCAGTCTGGTATTGATCGAGGGGCTGTCCTATAAGGACGCGGCCGAGGTGCTGGATGTGCCGCTCGGGACATTGACCAGCCGGCTCGCCCGCGGGCGCGAGGCGCTGCAAGAAATGCTGCGGCTGCCGGGAGACCTTCCATGACGATCTCGGACGAAACGCTGATGGCCTATGCCGACGGCGAACTCGACGCGGCAAGCCGCGCAAGCGTCGAGGCGGCGATGCGGGAAGATCCGGAAATTGGCAAGCGTATCGCCCGCCATCGCGCACTGCGGGATGCGATGCAAGGCGCGTTCTCCGCCGTGTTGAGCGAACCGGTACCTGATCGGCTGATCGAAGCGGCGCGTGGGCGCACCGCCGCGCCTACGCTTAAGGTGGCGGATCTGTCCGTGGCTAGAGAGGCGGCGCGCAAAAAACACCCCGCGGGCCCGTGGCGTTGGCAACCGGCCGCGATCGCGGCGAGTCTCTTGCTGGGTTTGTGGCTGGGATTTTTGGCGTGGCATGGGCCGCGCGGCTTGATTCAGCCCGGCGCCGGCGGCGGGCTCGTCGCGCGCGCTGCCCTTGCCGAGGCTTTATCAAACCAACTGTCCGACGATCGCGCGGCGGACCGCGTCGCCGTCGCCGGATTGAGCTTCCGCGACAAGTCAGGCGATTACTGCAGAACGTTTACATTGAGCGGATCCGACGCAAGCTCAGGATTGGCCTGCCATGAAGGGGCGGTCTGGAGGATCAAGGCGTTGGCGCAATCAGCGCCCTCCGCGGCGAATGCCGGCAATTTCCGCACCGCGGGCTCGGAGGATTCGCCGGCGATCCGCGCCGCCGTGGAAAGCTCGATCGCTGGCGAACCGTTGGATCATGCCGGCGAGATCGCCGCGCGCCAGGCGGGCTGGGCGGCTGCGGCCAAACGCTGAGCCGGCGTGATCTCGCGGCAGGCGCCGATCTCGCATACGGCACTCTTGACAGCCAGTGCATTTTTATGCAACATGCGTGCAATTTTATGCATGAGCCCACAAATGCTTAGGTCCGAGCCCGAACACAGCAATGCACCGGCGCGCCGCATGATGCTCGCGAAAATCATTCGCGAACAAAGCGTGGGGCGCCAGACCGAATTGGTGGATCTGCTGCGCAAGCTGGGCCATATCGCGACGCAGTCGAGCGTGAGCCGGGATCTGCGCGAGCTGGGCGTCGCCAAGCTGGGCGATCGCTATGTATTGCCGGAGACCGGCGCTCAACCTAAGAGCGATTTTTCAGCGCTCAAGCAGTTCGTCAGCGCTCACTTAACCGCCGGCACCAATCTCACCGTGCTGAAAACGACCATCGGTTCCGCTCAAAGCGTCGCCGTTGCGATCGATACCGCTCAATGGCCGGAAGTGGTCGGCACGATTTCCGGCGACGACACGATTTTCATCGCCACCGCGGGCGCGGCGGCGCAGCGCAAGCTCGCCGGTCGGCTGCTCGCTCTTTTCGGACGCTAACCTCAATGACATCCACTTTCGGCCCTGGCGCCGAGCCCATTCTCTTGGCGTTTTCCGGCGGCCTCGACACCTCATTCTGCGTGCCGTGGCTCAAAGATACCTATCAACGCCCGGTCATCACCGTGACCGTGGATACGGGCGGCATCGATGCGCCGGCGGCCAAGTCGCTGGCGCAGCGTTCGGCGCAGCTGGGCGCGATCGAACATCATTTGATTGACGCAAAGAGCGCGTACTTTGATCAGGTGCTGAAGTTTCTGATCATGGGCAATGTCCGCCGCGGCAATATGTATCCGCTGTGCGTCGGGGCCGAGCGCGTGCTGCAGGCGCAGACCATCGCGCAAATGGCGCTGTCGCTCGGCACAAAAATGGTCGCTCACGGCTGCACCGCCGCCGGCAACGACCAGGTGCGCTTCGAAGTCGCCCTGCGCACTTTGGCTCCCGACCTCGAGATCATCGCGCCGGTACGCGATCGCGCTTTCAAGCGCCCCGAACAGCTACGGTATCTCGAAGAGCACAAGCTGCCGGTGCCGCCGTTCGGCGCGGCCTATTCCGTCAACCGCGGCCTTTGGGGCGTCACCATCGGCGGCAAGGAAACCCTGACCTCCCAGGGCAGCATTCCCGACGATGCATGGGTGCTGTCGAAGGATGCGTTCACGCATCCGCGCGCGGCCGAACGCCATACCCTCGGTTTTACTCGGGGCGTGCCGGACCGTCTCGATGGCAAGCCTCTATCGGCCGTTGCCGTCATCGAAGCGCTGGAAACCCTCGCCGGTCCTTTTGGCATCGGCCGCGGCATTCACCTGGGCGATACCGTCATCGGCACCAAAGGCCGGGTCGCCTTCGAAGCGCCCGCCGCCGAAGTGTTGCTGAACGCGCACCGCGAACTGGAGAAATTGGTGCTGACCGGCAAGCAGTCGCGCATCAAGGAAAGCGTCGCGCAGCCCTATGGCGACTTGGTGCATGAGGGTCAACACTTGGATCCGGTGTGCCGGGATATCGAAGCGCTGCTCGAGTCCTCGCAGATTCGCGTCAGCGGCGAGGTAAAGGTCTTGTTCCGGCCTGGATCCGTGTTCGTGGAAGGCGTGAGCTCGCCCTACTCGCTCATGGCCGCCTCCAAGGGCGTGTATGGCGAATCCGCGGGCGAATGGACGCCGACCGATGCCCTGGGCTATTCAAAAATGCTGGCGCTGACGGGAGTGTTTTACAAACGTGCCGGTGAGGGAGCATAGCGAATCATGAACAGCATGCGCACGATGGTCGTCGACAAGATCGCCTCGGTGACGCAGGCGTGCGGTTTGTCGCACGAGCTGCGGGTCGCGCCGGAGATCCCCTGCGAGGAAGGTCTGGTGCTGGTCGTGGAAATCCTGAACAACAAGGCGAACTACAACACCTTGGAACTCATCAGCGGGCGCATGGCGAAAGTGGTTCGCGGCGACATCGTGGTCGGCGCCTTAGGCCACCGCAAAGCGCTGTTCGGCTATTCGGGCCACATTCCTGCAACGCTCAAGCCCGGCGATGTCATTCAAATGCTCAACATCGGCGGCGTGCTGGGAATCTGCGATTCGGCGACGCAGGATAAAGGCAAACCCTTCGATTGCAAGGTGTTGGGCACGGTGCTGACGTTTCCCTATTTGGGCGAGCGCATCGGCGTCCCCGCCAAGGTCGGCTACAAAGCGTTGGACTACGACGTTCCGCTCGATGCGCGCGGCGTGCCGGTGGTGGCCCTCGCCGGCACCTGCATGGAGGCCGGCAAGACCGCGGCCGCCGCGGCCATCATTGCGCGCATGCGCCATCGCGGCTTGATCGTGGACGCGTTCAAGGCCACGGGCGTTTCGCTGCGCCGCGACATCATGGCCTTCGAGGACTCGGGCGCTCGGCGCACCATGCTGTTCACCGATCTGGGCATCGTGACCACCACCGAAAAGAGCGGGCCCGCGCTGACCCGCACCATGCTCACGGAAATGGCCGCCGGCCACCCGGACGCGATCGTGTTCGAGCTGGGCGACGGCCTGCTGGGCACTTATGGAGTCGAATCCATCCTGCGCCAGCCTGACATCAAGGCCGCGCTCACCGCCGTGGTGCTGTCGGCGAACGATCCGGTCGCGGCATGGGGCGGCGTCAAGTTGCTGCGCGAGCGCTTCGGCATCGAACCGTGCGCCGTGACCGGCCCCGCCACCGACAATCAGGTGGGCATCGAAATCATCCGCGAGCAAATGAATGTCGAGGCCTTCAATGCGATCAGCAATCCGGCGGATCTCGGCGATCACATCATCGCCTCGCTGGGCCTGCGCAATGCGCGCCAACCCAAGGCAGTCGGCGAATGAGCACGCCAACGCCCGCCCTTGTGCTCGGCGGCACGGGCTACGTGGCCGGCGAGCTGCTGCGCCTGATCGCGGCTCATCCGCAACTGAAGGTCGCGGCGATCCTATCCGACAGCCAGCCGGGCGCATCGGTCGCCGATGCGTTCGCGCATTTGCGCAGCGCCTATCCGGATCTGAAGTTCGCGGCGCCCGACGAACTTCATGCCGTGATTCGCCGCGAACCGGTGTCGGCGTTGTTTTCCGCGGCGCCGCACGGCGTGTCCGCCGCCATCGTCGACCGCCTGCTGGCGACCGCGGCGGCCGCCGGCACGCGCGTGCATTGCGTGGATATCTCCGCGGACTTTCGCTACGCCAGCCAGGCTGCGTACGAAGCCGTGTACAAGCACACCCACGGCGCGCCGGCGCGAATCCGCGAGTTCACCTGCGCGGTGCCTGAGCATCTGCAAAAATCACCGACACCGCACGTTGCGCATCCCGGCTGTTTCGCGACCGCGACGCTGCTCGCCAGCGTGCCGTTGCTGGCGCTGGGGCTGACCGATACGCGTCTGTTCGTCACCGGCATCACCGGCAGCACCGGCTCGGGCCGCAAACCCTCAGAGAGTACGCATCATCCGCATCGGCACAGCGATCTTTACACCTACGGCGCCTTGAGTCACCGGCACGTGCCCGAGATCGCCGCCTGCGCGAAGCTGGCGACCGGCATCGACGCCGACTTCAATTTCGTGCCGCATTCCGGGCCCTTTGCGCGCGGCATCCACGTCACCGTGCAGGCCAGCCTGAAAGCGGCACTCTCGACGGCGCAGGCGCTTGAGGCACTACAGTCGTACTACAAAAACTGTCCCTTCGTGCGCGTCGCGGCCGCAGCGCCGCGCGTCAAGGATGTGGCGACGAGCAACTATGCCAACTTGAGCGCCGTCTCCAACGGCAATTCCATCGCCGTCATGTCGGTGGTCGATAATCTCAACAAGGGCGCCGCCGGCGGCGCGATCCAATGGATGAATCGGCTATTAGGCATGGCCGAAACCACCGGCCTTACCACCCCCGCACCCGGATGGACTTAAACGTATGGCAGCGACAAATCCCACCGCGGCGGCGCACGCGACTCATTTGGCGCAAGTATTTGCGCAATACCCCATTGAAGTGGCGCACGGCGAGGGCGTGTGGCTGTATACGCGCGACGGCCGCAAGATTTTGGACTTTTACGGCGGTCATGCCGTTGCGGGCTTGGGCTACGGGCATCCGCGCTGGCTCGCCGCGCTCGAGCGCCAGGCGCGGCAGATGGCTTTTCAAACCAACGCGGTGCCGTTAGCGGTTCGCGAGCGCGCGGCCGCGCGCTTGACCAAGTTCGCGGGTCTTGGCCTCGACACCGTGTTCTGGATCAACAGCGGCGCCGAAGCGAATGAAAATGCCTTGAAGCTGGCTTTCAAAATCACCGGACGTGCCAAGGCGGTGGCGCTGGAACAGAGCTTCCACGGCCGAACCGCGGCCGCCGGCGCCGTGACTTGGGGTGCACTCGAAAAATGGTACGGCTTTCCGCGCACGCCTTTCGATGTGCGCTTCACGCCGCGCGATGACCCCGGTGCGGTGGCCGAACACATCGACCGGGAAACCGCGGCGGTCATCGTTGAACCCATTCAAGGGGTCGGCGGCGCCTACGATGTGGGCAAGCCGATGCTGGAGGCGTTGCGGCGGCGCTGCGACGAGGTCGGCGCAATCTTGATATTC
Source organism: uncultured Gammaproteobacteria bacterium (assembly GCA_963782865.1). Classification (GTDB taxonomy): domain Bacteria; phylum Pseudomonadota; class Gammaproteobacteria; order Steroidobacterales; family Steroidobacteraceae; genus Bog-1198. The sequence goes on from CAWALS010000014.1 coordinate 279,055, forward strand.
GACGAAGTGCAATGCGGCGTGGGCCGCACCGGTGCGCCCTTCGCCGCGAATTACTATGGCGTCGTTCCCGACATCATTACTGCGGCGAAGGCCTTGGGCAACGGCTTCCCGGTATCCGCGCTGCTGCTGTCCAAGCGCATCGGCAATCAGTTGAAGTTCGACGACCTGGGCACGACATTCGGCGGCGGTCCCATGGCCTGCGCGGTTGCCGAGGCGGTGATCGATACCATCGAATCGGAAGCGCTGCTCGCCAATGTCCGCCAGGTCTCCGCCTATATTCGCTCGAGCTGCATCATCGGCCCGGTCACGGGCGTGCAGGGCGCGGGATTCTTGTTGGGCCTGAAGACTTCGCGTCCCGCCAAGGAAGTGCAGGCGGCGCTCATGGCGAAGAACATTCTCACGGGCACGAGCGGCGATCCGCACATTCTGCGCCTGCTGCCGGCCTACATTTTGAACGAGGGCCATGTGGATTCCTTGAGCGATGCGCTGGCGCAGATATCCGCATGAAACGCTTCCTCGATCTCGCCAGTTTCAGTCGCGAGCAAGTGCTCGACCTTTTGGCCTTGGCGCAGGCGCTGCAGGACAGACCTGAGCCGCGGGCGCTGGCGAATAAAATTCTCGGCCTGCTGTTCTTCAACCCGTCGCTGCGCACTCTGGCCTCGTTTCAGGCCGGCATGGCGCGCCTCGGCGGCAGCGCATTTGTGATCAACCCGGGATTGGGGACCTGGCAGCTCGAAACCCGGCCGCACGCCATCATGAAGGGCGCCGCCGCGGAACATATCCGCGAAGGCATTCCGGCGTTGGCCTCGTACTGCGACGCGCTGGGCGTGCGCGCATTTGCCGACGGCAAGAGCTTGGACAGCGATTTGAATGAAACGCTGTTCGGCATGATCGACAAGCTGTGCGACAAGCCGCTGATCAACATGGAATCCGCGATGAATCATCCCTGCCAGGCCTTGGCGGACTGGCGCACTCTGGATGAGCTCAAGATTCCGAACCGCGCCAAGTTCGTGTTGAGCTGGGCCTACCACCCAAAGGCCCTGCCGCTGGCGGTGCCGGCGGCGACGGTGCACATGGCCGCGATGCGCGGTATGGAAGTCGTGGTCCTGCGCCCGGACGGATTTGCGTTACCTGAGCAAGTGATGGAGAAGGCGCGTTTGGCGGCCAGCGCGGCCGGCGGTTCGGTGAGCGAGTCCTCGGATCGCGCCGCGGCCCTCACGGGCGCGAGCGTGGTGTACGCCAAGGAGTGGGGCACGACCACTTATTACGGCGATGTGGAAGCCGATTCACGGCTGCGCGCGGATCTCTCGGACTGGTGCGTGCGCGAGCGCTGGTTCGAGCGCACCCAGCCCGATGCGAAGCTCATGCACTGCCTGCCCGTGCGCCGCAATGTCGCGGTGGCCGACGAGATCCTCGACGGCCCGCGCGCGGTGGTGAAGCGCGAGGCCTTCAACCGCTTGCCGGTGCAAATGGCTGTGCTGCATCGTATGTTGGCCTCGGAGCCTGACTGAGGTGTCCAGCACCGGGGCTGTGACCGTGTCGACTTCAAGCGTTCTGGCGTAGCGGAGATTTTTAAATGATCATGAGCCGACCCGATCCGACCGTCGCCGTGCGCGCACTCAAGAGCGCGGCGCCGTACATTCGCATGTACAAGAACAAAATTTTCGTCATCAAGGCGGGCGGCGCCGTGTTCACCGACGACGCCTCGACCCGAAGTTTGATCGAGCAAGTGGCCATCCTGCATCAGGTCGGCATCAAGACCGTGCTGGTGCACGGCGGCGGCCCTCAGCTCGATAATTTACAGGCGACTTTGGGGCTCGATACGCGCATGGTCAACGGCCGGCGCGTCACCGACCAGAAATCGATCGACGTGACCGCCATGGCGCTCAACGGTTTGATCAACACGCGGATTCTGGCCATTTGCCGCGCCCTCGATATCGAGGCGATCGGCTTGAGCGGCGTCGATGCCGGTCTGATTCGCGCCCACAAACGCCCGCCGGTGACCCTCGCCGGCTCGAACGAAATCGTGGACTACGGATTCGTCGGCGACATTGACTCGGTCAACTCGGCAGTGCTCGAAAAACTGCTCGAGAATGGCCTGATGCCGGTCGTCAGTCCGCTGTCCGCCGATGCCAGCGGCACCTTGCTCAACATCAATGCCGACACCGTGGCTGCGGCGATCGGCGGCGCCCTCTCGGCAGAAAAACTGGTGCTGTGCACCGGCGCGCCGGGCATTCTGGAGCGCGCGGAGGAGCCCCGATCGGTCATTTCGTACACGGACATCCTGGGGTTGAAACGTCTGCGCGACCAGGGCAGCTTGAAGGATGGCATGCTGCCCAAAGCGACGGCGATCGAAAATGCGATTCGCGGCGGCGTGCGCCGCGTGCACGTGATCAGCTACAAGGCGCCGGACAGTTTGCTCGCCGAGGTGTTCACCAACGAGGGCACCGGTACGCTGGTGGTCGCGGACCTCAATGCGTTGAGTCCAGCGGAACAGCTGGCGCAGCATTGATCCTGCTCGCATGACTCGCCTCTGGGACAAGGGAACTTCGCTCGACGCGCAGGTACTGGATTACACCGCGGGCGATGACCATGCCCTGGATAATCGCCTGGTGGCCTACGACATCCGCGCCTCGATCGCGCACGCGGAAATGCTCGGCGAGCAAAAATTGCTGTCGGCGGCGGATCTTCAGGCGATCCGCGAGGCGCTGACGGCCATCGGCGAGGAGCACGCACAAGGCAAGTGGCGCATTTCGCTCGAGCAGGAGGATTGTCAGACCGCCATCGAGAATTTGCTTACCGCTCGCTTGGGCGCAGCCGGCGGCCGACTGCATGCCGGACGCTCGAGAAACGATCAGGTGCTGGCAGCTCTGCGGCTCTACCTACTCGATGCCGCGCAGGCACTCTGCGCAGGCGCGCTCGCAGTGGCCGACACGCTGCAAGCTTTGGCCTTGCGGCACGGCGACCAAGAACTTCCCGGCTACACCCACATGCAGCAAGCCATGCCGAGCAGCGTCGCGCTCTGGGCGCTGGGATTTGCCGCGGAACTTCGCGACGATGCGCAAGGATTGCTCTCCACGCAGCGGCGCAGCGGCAAGAACCCCTTAGGATCCGCCGCCGGATTCGGGACCCCGAATCTCGATATCAACCGCGAGGCCACGCGCCGGCGCTTGGGATTTGCCGTCACCCAGGAGCCGGTCACCGCGGTGCAGTTGTCGCGCGGCAAAGCCGAGGCGCAGCTGTTGTTCGAAATCACGCTGCTGACGCAGGATCTGGGCCGCCTCGCGGCCGACCTGCTGCTGTTTTATTCGCAGGAATTCGGCTATGTGAGCCTGCCGGAAGCCTTCACCACCGGTTCCTCGATCATGCCGCAAAAACGCAATCCCGACGTGTTCGAGCTGGTGCGCGGCCGCAGCGCCGTCGCGCATGCGGCCCTGAATGAGGTTTTGAGCATCACGCAAAAACTGACCTCGGGTTATCACCGCGATCTGCAGCTGATCAAGCCACCGCTGTTTCGCGGCATCGATTCGTGCATGCAGACCTTGGCCATCCTCCCGAACGCACTCAACGGCGTGCGCTTTCGGCCGGAAAACATCCGCCTGGATCCGAGCATTCACGCCGCGGCCGCGGCGAATGCGCTGGTGGCCAAGGAGGGCATCCCTTTTCGCGAGGCCTACCGGCGGGTGGCCGCAAAACTCAAGGACAACGAATGAGCATCTGGCGCAGCCCGCGAAGCATCGAGGACTTGAACGGCAACCGGGAAGGAACGCTGATCGCGAATCTCGGAATTTTGTTCACCGAAATCGGCGCGGACTTCGTCCGCGGCACCATGCCGGTGGATACGCGTACCGTGCAGCCTTACGGACTCTTACATGGCGGCGCCTCCGTGGCGCTTGCCGAAACCCTGGGCAGCATGGGGGCATCGATGTGCGTCGATGCGGCTGAGTATCAGGTCGTCGGCCAGGAAATCAATGCAAACCACGTGCGCGCGGCGCGCACGCGGCTTGGTCACCGGAACGGCGCGAGCGGTGCACCTCGGCGGCCGCACCCATGTCTGGACCATCGACATCGTCAATGAGGCCAGAAGCTGGTGTGTATTTCGCGCATCACCATGGCGGTCATCAAGCGCGGCGCCCTCACGCCATAAATCTCGCGCTGGCATTTGCACCGCAAGAAGTGTATCTTCGGCGCCATGAAAAAACCCACCGTTGAATTTTGGCGCCAGGCAGTCAGCTCGTGGTTATGGTGGGCGTCGCGGGCTTGGCCGCGGCGCGACGCCCCCGCCGGCCGTGAAACCGCCGCCGAGCACGGCCGCCGGCCGGGGGCGGACCCTGGCCGGCCTCCCACGCCGGATCAAGTCAGCTATTTGTTCGGCTTGGTATTCGGCGCGCAGATGCACAACACCGGCATCGGCGAGACTCGATCGTCTCCTGAGACCGTCGTCCGCGGCATGAAGGATGGCTTGCAGGGCAAACAGCCTACGCCCGCCGATCAGCAGCAACTCACGGCTTTCGCGCGTTCGGCGGGCGAGGCCATGGCGGCGCGCAACACAAACTGCTGCGAAGGAATTTTTGGCGCGAAACGCGCAAGGAAAAAGGCGTGATGACCACCGCCTCCGGACTGGAATATAAGATCCTGCCGCCGGGCGACAAAAAGGCGCCGCCCATCGGTCCCACCGATCAGGTGACGGTGGACTACCGCGGCAAGCTGATCGATGGCACGGAGTTCGACAGCTCGTACTCGCGCGGCATGCCTGCGACTTTCCCGGTAACGGCGTCATCAAGGGCTGGCAGGAGGCGCTGGTGCTGATGAAGCCGGGCGCGAAATGGCAGCTGTTCATACCGCCGGGGCTTGCCTACGGCGCGACGCGCGCAGCCGAAGATTCCGGCCGATTCGTTGCTGATATTCGAGGTGAGCGTGATCAGCGCGGAAGCTGCCGGCGCGCCGCCCAAGGCGCCGCCCGGGACCCCACCGCCGATAAGGCAAAAGTAGCGCCGTCCGAAGTAGCGCCTGCGCCAGTCTGCCGCGAGCCGCCGAGCAAGCGCGGACGTCGCGGCCTCAGCGCAGCTCGAGCGCGTTGGTGAGATCGCCCATCGGCGGCGCGCCATGCGCGCGCAGGCCGGCGTCGCGTTGCGCGATCCCCGGCAGGACCTCAAGGTCGAAGCGGCGCGTGATCAGGCGCAGAATGGATTCGGTGTCGTACTGCGTGTGATCGACCGTGCCGCGTTTCGCGAAGGGCGAGATGATCAACGCCGGAATGCGCGTACCGGGACCCAGAAGATCGCCCTGCGGCGGCGCGACGTGATCCCAGGCGCCGCCGAATTCATCGTAGGTGATCACGATCAGCATGTGATGCCACTGCGCGCCGGCGCGCAGTTTGGCCACCAGATCCGCGATATGCGCATCGCCCGTCGGCGACCGACGCGTAGCCGGCATGCTGGTTCAGATTGCCTTGCGGCTTGTAGAACATCACGGCCGGCAAGCGCCCGGCGGCCGCGTCCGCCAGCAGGTCCTCGTAGTCCTTCAGGTGCGCCGCGCGTTGTTCCGCGTGGGCGGCGGGATCGAAACGCTCGTAAGTAATTGAACGGCTGGTGATGCGGCTGAAAATCCGGATTGCCGCCGGCGAGTCTCCGGTGCGTAGATCACTTCGCGCATTTCGACCGGCGGCCGCCTGCCGTCCTTGACGGCGGCGTTCCACGCGCCCGCGTACCACGCCCAAGCGATTCCTCTTCGCATCCAGCGCATCGCCGATGGTGCGCTGGGTTTGCGGCGGCAGCGTGGTCGGATTGTGCGGATCCGCATACGACGAAGCTCGCGTCCTTGGCCGCCGGCTTGTTGCGGCTCGGCTGATAAGGAGGCTGCATGGTGTTCACCGCGTAGAACTTGCCGTCGCCAAAATAATTGAGCCGGCGCGATGTCGCCGCTCTTCGCGAATGTCGGCGGCTGATCGAGCGCTGAGGCCGGCGGAGTCGCCGCGGTCTTGAGGCGCGGCAAATAGCGGCCGGCGGCATCTTTTTCCAGCACGGCGATCGAGGGTTTCGCCGCGGCGGTGTCGGCTCCGGGGTATTCCGGGGCGCACGCGCAAATCAAGTATTGATGATTCAGAAATGAGCCGCCGAAGGCGCCTTGAAAAAAATTGTCGGCGAGTACGAATTCGCGCGCCAGCGCGTACAGCGCCGAACGGCTGTAGTCGTAGTGTCCCAGCGCGAGACCGCCGGCGTCCGACCAGGCCGCATAGCCATCGTTCTTGCCGCCGTCGATTTGCATTTGGTGTTCGAAGAATCGATGCCACAAATCGCGCGTTACCGTTGCAGTCGATAAGCTGACCTGCGACTGCGGCGTGAAAGCATGCTCGATTGAGTACGGCGCATTGGGCAATCCGACGCTTTGCTGTTGGGTCACGACCGGCCTCACCCCTGCCGCGGTCACGCCGCCCCAGCTGGGCGGCAGTACGGATAGCACGCTGCCGTCGCGATCCAACTGCGGATGGTAGGCGGGCAGTGGATGGCCATCGCGATCGAGGACTTCGCTCAAGTTTCGCGCGCCGGGAAAGTTGCCGTACAAATTATCGAAGGCGCGATTCTCGGCGTAAATGACGACGATGGTGTCGATGTCGCTGCGCAGCGCGCGCGTGCGCTCGAGCGGCGTGCCGGCGCCGCTCGGTGCCGTTGCCAACCGGCTGGCTGTGCAGCTTACGAGGGCAGCCGCGATGCCGGCCGTGCAAAAAAGCGCCAGGGATGCGCGCAAGGACAAAAATGCTCTCATGCGCGCCAGTATAGGGTGCGGCGCCCTTCTAGGGCGACCGCACCCGCCATGATCCGGTCGCGGGATCATCCTTTGACGGCGGCGCAGCCTCAAGCTTTAAGAGCGATGCAGCCTCAGGCTTTGAAAAAGGCGGCAGCTCAGAACTGCCATAGCGCACTCACCATGAGCGCATCCGGATCGCCGAATTGCGAACTGATGCGCTCGTATTCACCGCGCAAGATCAAGCCAAAGGGAAACTTCGATTGCACGCCTGCGCCGTACGCGAATCGCGTGTTGGTGACTTGATGCCGATCGGTCGGCACGAAATACGGGCACGGGCCGCCCGGCGGGCAGGGCTGCTGAACAAAGTCAGTGAGGTTGGTGGAGAGCCGCGCCGCGCCCGCTTTGGCGAAGACATCGATGAATGGCATGGGCAACGGCAGGTAACCGACTGCGAACAATGCGGGCGCCGTGGGATGGGAATCGCTGCCGGAGACGTTGAAATCGTAATAACCGTTGTGGCGATAGGGTTGGCCGAAATCGATGTAGGTGGCCTCGAGGCCCAACATGCGGATCGGCCGGATTCCGACGATTCCCTGCCAGGCGAATTGGTAATCGTTGTAGTAGCCGGGATACCCATAATAAGAGTCATCGCTCCTGATCTGCGATTCGCCGAGCCCCGCGCCAACGTAAAATCCAAGCGGGTTATCGGCGAATGCCGCGCCCGCGACGCCGCACGCCGCAATTGCCAGAACTGCCCGAAGAGCCTTTGAAAGCCGCATAAATACCTCCGCACTGATTAACGTATTCGACTGAAGGGCGTTGACAGAAGTTCCGGCAAGCGGCGGCGCGGGTATACTGCCCGCTATGAAATTCGCGCAATTTTTGGTGCTGATCTGCCTCGCAGGCGGCGTACTCGGTTGCGGTCAAAAAGGGCCTCTGGTAATGCCGGACGCGCAAAAGCATAAGCGCACCATTCCTACCATACCCGGCGCGCCCGCAAAGCCCGCGCCCGCGCCCGCGCCAACACCGGCGCCAACCCCCGCGCCCACGCCCCCACCTTCACCCACAACGCCGAGCACTCCTCCCTCTGCGGTTTTGACGCATCCGTAAAGCGAAGGATGCTTCGATCATGAGCGCACGCAAGCTTATTTTGGTGGACGGTTCAGGCTATTTGTATCGCGCCTTCCACGCGCTGCCGCCCCTGACCAATGCGCGCGGCGAACCGACGGGCGCCGTGCTCGGCGTGCTCAACATGTTGAACAAAATGATCAAGGAAGAAGCCCCGGATCGAATCGCCGTGGTGTTCGATGCGCCGGGGCGCACCTTTCGCGATGATTTGTTCGATCAGTACAAGGCGCATCGCACGCCCATGCCGGATGATTTGAGGGCGCAAGTGCAGCCGCTCTACGACGTGGTCTCGGCGATGGGCGTGCCGCTGCTGCGCGTGCCCGGCGTCGAGGCGGACGATGTGATCGGCACGCTCGCGAAGCAAGGGGCCGACGCCGGCTTCAAAGTGCTGATCTCCACCGGCGACAAGGACATGGCGCAATTGGTGGGGCCGAATGTCGAATTGCTCAACACCATGAGCAACACGCGCCTCGACCGTATCGGCGTGAAGGCGAAGTTCGATGTTTTTCCCGAGCAGATCGTCGATTATCTGGCGCTGGTCGGCGATACCTCCGACAACATTCCGGGCATCACCAGCGTCGGCCCCAAGACCGCGGCGAAGTGGCTGAACCAATATCAAACGCTCGATGCGCTGATTGCCCATGCCGCCGACATTCCCGGCAAGGTCGGCGAAAACTTGCGCAACGAACTGCCGATGCTGGAGCTGTCGCGCAAGCTCGCCACCATCGACACCACGTTGGCGCTCGAGGTGACGGTCGAACAACTGAGTTCCGGCGCCGCCGACGGGCAGCGGCTGCGTGAGTTGTACACGCGCATGGAATTGCGCGCGCTGCTCAAGTCCTTGGGACCTGCGCCTGCGGCGCCCGAAGACAACGTCGAAGTGGACGTTGCGCTCGCGGAGCGCAGCGACGCCGGCGGCGCTCAGATTGCCGCGGCGGTCGCCGTCGTCAGCACGCCGCTGCCGCGCGACTACCACAAAGTCATGTCGGAAGAGGAACTGGATCTGTGGCTCGAAAAACTCAAGGCCGCGCCGCTCATTTCGTTCGATACCGAGACCGACAGCTTGGACTATATGCGTGCGCAGATTGTCGGCGTGTCTTTCGCGGTTGCGCCGGGCGAGGCTGCGTACGTGCCCCTGGGACACAACTATGCCGGCGCGCCGCATCAACTCGATCGCAACAAGGTGCTGCAGGCATTGAAGCCGGTGCTCGAGGATATGACGAAGGCCAAGCTCGGCCACCATCTTAAATTCGATGCGCACGTGCTCGCCAACTACGGGATCGCGCTCAATGGCCAGCGCTTCGACTCCATGCTTGAATCCTACGTCTTGAACAGCGTCGCGACGCGCCACGATATGGACGCGAGCGCGGTGAGATACCTCGGCGTCAAGACGATCCACTTCGAAGAGCTCACCGGCAAGGGCGCGAAGAAAATCACCTTCGATCAGGTGGACGTGGATCGGGCGGCGGAATATTCGGCCGAGGACGCCGATATCACGCTGCAGCTGCATCAGGCGATTTGGCCGCAAATTGAAGCGCTGCCGGCACTCAAGTTCGTCTACGAGGACATCGAGCAACCGCTGGTGCCCGTCTTGTTCCGAATGGAGCGCACCGGCGTGCTGGTGGACCGCGCACTGCTGAAGGCGCAGAGCACCGAGTTGGCGTCGCGCATGCTGGAGCTGCAGTCGCAGGCGCACCTGGAAGCCGGCGGCGTTTTCAATGTGGACTCGCCGAAGCAGCTCCAGGAAATCCTGTTCGGCAAGCTCGGCATTCCGGTGATGCGCAAGACGCCGACCGGTCAGCCTTCAACCGCCGAGGACGTGCTCGAGGAACTTGCCGAGACTTATCGCTTGCCGAAATTGATTTTGGAATATCGCGGCATGGCGAAACTCAAGTCCACCTACACCGACAATCTGCCGCTGCAGATCAATCCGGCCACCGGACGCATCCATACTTCCTATCACCAGGCGGTGGCGGCGACCGGCAGGTTGTCGTCGCAAGATCCGAATCTGCAGAATATCCCGATCCGCACTCACGAGGGACGGCGCATCAGGCAGGCATTCGTTGCGCCGCCGGGCCACTCGCTGGTGGCCGCGGACTATTCGCAGATCGAGCTGCGCATCATGGCGCATCTGTCGGGCGACGCGACGCTGCTGCGCGCCTTCGCCGAAGACCGCGACGTCCATCAGGCGACCGCCGCGGAAGTCTTCAGCACGCCGTTGGAACAGGTAAGCGCTGATCAGCGGCGCTCCGCGAAGGCCATTAATTTCGGCCTGATGTATGGCATGTCCGCATTCGGGCTGGCGCGGCAATTGGGTATCGCCCGCGGCGACGCGCAGAAATATATGGACCTGTATTTCGAGCGCTATCCCGGCGTGCGGCGCTACATGGAGGAGACGCGCAGCCGCGCGCGCGAAACTGGTTATGTGGAAACCGTATTCGGCCGCAGGCTTTACTTGCCGGAAATTCAGTCGCGAAACGCTGCGTTGCGCCAATATGCGGAACGTAGCGCCATCAATGCGCCGATGCAGGGGACGGCGGCGGACATCATCAAGCGCGCCATGATCGAGGTGGACTCGTGGCTGCAAAGTTCGCGCATTCCAGCACGCCTGATCATGCAGGTGCACGATGAACTCGTGCTGGAGGTCGCCGACGAGGCAATCGAGACCCTTGTAGGACAAACACGGACACATATGATTCGTGCCGCGGATCTTTCCATCCCGCTGAAGGTGGATGTAGGGGTTGGCCGCAATTGGGATGAGGCGCATTAGAGGCGTTTTGGGCCTATTAAAGGCGTGCGCTTGCATAAAATAAGGTGCAGAATTGCGCTATCAGGACGGGATCTTGCCGCGGAACGCAGCATTAAAAAAACTAGCTTTCAAGGACTGGAACTTTCGCGAGCCATCCCCATCTAACCAAATGAGCGTTTAAGACGCTCCTCGCTCTTCTCCCTGAGCGAGCATGACCCGGTTTGTCATCCCCATGCCGGGTTGGTCTGCCCCGATGGTTGCCACAAGCGTCCATCGGGGCTTTTTTATTTCAAAGACCCAGCCAGCGATCCATGACTTCGCGCGCTTCCTCAATGCCGAGTTTGGCATGCGCCGAAAAGAGTTGCGCCGACACCGCAGCATCCGCCCCAGCCGCCAGCGTATCCTTGAGTACGCGTTGCGAATCGCGCCGGTTGAGTTTGTCTGCTTTTGTCAATAAAACATGGGCGAAGCGATTTCTCGACAGTATCCACTCGAGCATCGCCACGTCCTGCGCGCCCAAGCCCCGCCGACTGTCGACAATTAACATCAAACCCACGAGCGATTCGCGCACGTTGAAATAGTGTTCCATCAGCGCGAGCCAGTGCAGACGAACGCGCTCGGGGACCTTGGCGTAACCGTAGCCCGGCAGATCCACCAGCCGCTGCCCGGGCGCCAGCTCGAAAAAATTGATGAGCTGGGTCCGGCCCGGCGTGCGGCTCACGCGGGCCAGTCCCGATCGTTGGGTAATGGCGTTGATCGCGGTGGATTTGCCGGAATTGGAGCGGCCGGCAAAAGCGACCTCGCGGCCCGAATCGGGTGCCAGCTGGTTCGCCTCGGCTGCGCTGGTCATGAATTTCGCGTGAGAGTAGGTCGTCATGGCCGCCGGCGAGACGCAAATTATTGACTCTAGTGTACAATTTAGGGTTGACAGCGGGTCACAATAAAATGGGGTATTAGGGCGTCATGAAGCGGCTTTGGATTCTTGCAGCAACCATATCGAGCACTTTTGTCACGACCCTCGCCACACCTTCGCCCAGCGTCGAAGCCGGTGCCACCAAGGCTGCGACTTGCCAAGCCTGTCATGGCGCCAATGGCAACAGCACGAATCCGCAATGGCCCAGCCTCGCGGGACTCGGCGCCGACTACATCGCCGAGCAACTCAATAATTTCAAGACCGGCAAACGCGCCAGTCCCATCATGATGCCGATGACCGTCAATTTGACGGCGGACGATATGGCCGACCTGGGTCTGTATTTCGACAGCCTGAGCAACACGGGTTTGGAGGCGGACCCCTCTTACTGGCAGGCGGGCGAGAAACTCTACCGAGGCGGCGATCAGGCGCGCGGAATTCCGGCTTGCATGGCCTGTCACGGCGCGACCGGCAAGGGCAATGAACCCGCTAAATTTCCGGCACTGCGCGGTCAACAATCGACCTATGTGGTCAAGCAATTGAATGACTACGCTTCCGGCACTCGAGCGACCGGACCCAACGGCATCATGCAGACCATCGCCAAACGTCTCTCCCCCCATGACATTCGAAATCTCGCCTCGTACGTGCAAGGGATACGCTGATGCGACTTCGCGGGCTGCTGATCGCGATTGGCGTTGCACTCGCCTTGACGGCGTGCGGTAGGCAGGAGCCATCGGGGCTCGCTCCCGCGAAAGCACCTGCACCCGCCACCGCCGCGGCGGTGAAGAGCGGCGCGGCGACAGCGCCAGGCAAGACAGCGGCGGGCGCCGGGAAGCCGTTAACGATGACCGTGCTCAATGAAGACGGCTCCGAAATGGTCGAGGAGACTCCCGGAGATACCGGCGCGCAGAATAAATTGCTGGCGGCTGTCGCCTCGACAGTTGCCGCAGCGACATCCAGCAGATCGGCGGCGGCGGCGAGCGGCACGCAATGGCAGGATGGCGTTAACTACAACCGCATAGTGCCGGCACAGCCCACCGATGTGCCCGCCGGACAAATCGAAGTGCTGGAGTTTTTTTGGTACGCCTGTCCGCATTGCTACGCGCTCGAGCCCACGGTGCAGGCCTGGCTCAAGTCCAAGCCGGCTTACGTGACCTTCACCCGGGTGCCGGTGGAATGGAACGAAGGCCATCGATCCCTGGCGCACCTGTTTTACGCGCTCGAGGCCATGGGCAAATTGAACGACGTCCACAGCGAGATATTCAAGGAAATACAGGTCAGCGGCGACCCGCTGATTGGGGCTGATCCCAACAACGCCGCGGCGGCGGAACGGGTGCAGGTGTCGTTCATCAAAAAGCTGGGACTATCGGACGCCGATTTCGAAAAAGCCTATCAAGACATGAACGTGCAAACCGCCATGCAGCGCGCCGATCAACTGGTGCAGCGCTATCGCGTCAGCTCCGTGCCCATGTTCGTCGTGAACGGCAAGTACATTACCGACGTGGCCATGGCGGGCGGCCCTGAAAAACTCATCTCCATGCTCAGCGATCTCGCCGCGCAAGAGCACAGGCACTAGGAGCCTGGGCTTTTCAACATAGCCCTATGGGCACAGGACGTCTGGAGGCGTTTAGCGACGGCGTCATCGCCATCATCATTACGATCATGGTGCTGGAACTGAAGGCGCCGCACGGTACCGGATTCGACGCGCTGCTGCCCATCATTCCGATTTTTTTGAGTTATGTCTTGAGCTTCGCATACGTCGGAATTTATTGGAACAATCACCACCACATGCTGCACGCAGCCGAGCATGTCAGCGGCGCCGGCCTTTGGGCGAACCTGCATTTGTTGTTCTGGCTGTCGTTGTTTCCCTTCGTCACCGCGTGGATGGACGAGAACCATTTGGTGTCGGCGCCGGTCGCGCTGTACGGGATCGTGCTGCTTATGGCTGCGATTGCGTACTACATTCTCGCGCGCGTCCTGATCAGGGACAACGGTCCGGATTCGGACTTGGCAAAGGCTTTCGGCACGGATTTCAAGGGCCGCATCTCGATCGTGCTTTACGCGGTCGGCATCGCTGTTTCCCTGTGGCAGGCATGGCTGGCCGTGGCGATCTACGCGGCGGTAGCGGTCATGTGGGTCATTCCCGACCGCAGGATTGAAAAATGATGCGCACCCACACGGGCGGCTGCCACTGCGGCCGCGTCCGCTTCGAAGTCATTGCGCCGGCGGTGATCGAGGTGGATGAATGCGATTGCTCCATCTGCGGCAAGCTTGGATTTCTGCACTTGATCGTGCCGAAAGAGCGCTTCAAATTGCTCAAGGGCGACGATGCGCTCACGACCTATACCTTCAATACTCAGGTCGCGAAACACTTGTTCTGCGCGACCTGCGGCGTGAAATCGTTCTACATTCCGCGCTCGCATCCCGACGGAGTCAGCGTGAACGCACGCTGCATCGATGAGGGCAGCATTGAATCCATGACGGTGAGGCCGTTTGACGGACGCAACTGGGAAGTCGGCCGCGCGCAGTACCGCGATCCTGAGGCCTGACTGGCTTTTACATATCGCATCGAGATTTACACCTCGCATCGCATCTGACGGGAAATCCAGCGGCGTTATGTTGTGAGGCGTAACGGGCGCCTGGGCTATTGGGCGAAAATGCGGCCATGGAACCGGTCGAAGCGCAACTGCGGTCGCGCAGCAACTGCGAATGCCTACTCGTGGCGCTGGCGCTCTACGGTCTGGCGCCGGGCAATGCCTCGGCAGGCGACCCACTGCCAAGCTCCGATACCCATCACACCGCGGAGACTCGCAAAACCGCGCGCCTGCAAATCCCCGCGCCGTCATTGTCCGCGCCGTTTGCCTTCTGTGCGCCGCCGCAGATGCCGCTATTTTCGCCGACCGAATTTCGGCCGCGAAAACCGGGCCTGCTGGAAGCACCGAGCGACAGCAGCGAAGGCTCCGTCATTGATGCGCCAATGCTTCGGGACACCTCGATTGCCCGCGAATTATCAGAAGCGCAGACTCAAGATCGCGTGCGTCTGCTGACGCTGTGGCAGAGCCGGGCAAGTTCGCTCTCCTTGCAAGCAGGCAAGCACGGTGCACCGTCCCTGCAGTGGAGCACGCCGTGGATGCATCGCGACACAGTTTCGCGAGGCCTATTTGACCGGCTGCTGCTCGCTGCGCCACACAATTTCGGCGGCTTCGGCCGGGGCGGCGGGTCACGTCAAGCCGGCGCGATGGCGCCCTCGAAACCCTTAGACCTCGCTACACCGATCAGCAGCCAGTAGCGCGGTCTGCCGCCCCTGACCTTCAGGGGCTTGCGGCCGCCGCGTAACGGCGGAAGAAGCTGTCCTGCTTCCATTGCGGCCGCTTCGGGTCGTTGGCCACTTCGATGGCCAGCGCGCGGATGACCTCCTCGTAGCCCGCGGCAGTCGCCAAGTTCACGGGCTGATCCGCGTCATCCGAGGGCGCGTGATAACGCTCGGTGCGCCACGCCTTGATGGTCGCGGCCTCGGCCGAGCCGGGAACAGCGCCGACGTCGATCATCAGCGCGGGAACGCCGTGGCGAACAAAATTGTATTGGTCGCTGCGAATGAA
This sequence comes from uncultured Gammaproteobacteria bacterium, assembly GCA_963782865.1. Lineage (GTDB taxonomy): Bacteria > Pseudomonadota > Gammaproteobacteria > Steroidobacterales > Steroidobacteraceae > Bog-1198. Next base: position 294,188 of record CAWALS010000014.1, read on the forward strand.
CACATTGAGGAGCGGCAACGGATCAGGCTGTATCTGCACGTTCAGATGTGCAGCGACTTGCGTCACGCGATCGCCCAAATCGGACTCGGCAAGGCCATAGACGGTCAGGATTTTCAGCGGCACGATGGGCAGGAACATGTCGGTATTGATGTCGGCGATCATCGATTGCGGCGCGACGCTCGGATGCTCGGCAAAATACTTGGATCCTAACAATCCCTTCTCCTCGCCCGTCACCCACACCAGCAACAGCGAGCGCTTGAGCTTGGTGTGGGTTTGTCTCAGCGAGCGGGCGATATCGAGCAGCAACGCGCTGCCAGACCCATTGTCCATGGCGCCGTTGTAAATGCGATCGCCATTGATCGGTTCGCCAATGCCGACATGATCGATGTGCGCCGACAGGACCACGTATTCATGCTTGAGCTGCGGATCCGTGCCGGGAATCCGGGCGACGATGTTGGTCGAATCGATGTCTCGCGAATGCGTCACCGTGGTCGCGCTCAGGGATACTTTCAAAGGAAAGTGCGGCAGCGGCTTGCGCTCCTTCCCCAAGGCGGCAAGTTCTGCAAACGTGTGGCCGCTTCCCTGCAGAAGCAGGTCGGCGTGGGCCGGATTGAATGCAACGGCGAGCTTGGCGCCAGAGGTCTCGTTAAATTCCTCGCCAACCAGATTCATGCTGGGATGATTGCGGTTAAGCGAGGATCTGGCCCACGGCAAGTCCACGGACGCCGGGTTTTGGATCTGGATGACTCCAATCGCGCCGGCGGCCTTGAGCGCCTTCCAGCGTTCAGCGCGCGATTGGTAATGAGCACTCAATGCCGAGGGCACGTCGGCCGGTGAACCGGTGAGGATCACCGCCACTTTGTTCTTAAGATCCAGGCCCGCAAAATCGTTGTAACCCTTTTCTGGAATATTCAAGCCGTAGCCGACGAATATCAGCTCGGCATCGACCTTTGGGGCGAGCGGATAGCGGGTGCTGAAATACGCCTGTTCGCCCAGGGTGAGATTTTGTACCTGCCCATCGCGGACCAGCGAGAGTGCGCAATGGGGCTCATCGATCTCCACCGTTCGCAATTTCACGCTCTGGAAGTAGCCGTTCGAGCCGGCAGGCTCGACACCCAGCGCTTTGAGCCTCCCCACCATATATTCTTGCGCTTGGCGTTCGCCCTTGCTGCCGGTATCGCGTCCCTCGTACTTGTCGTCCGAAATCTCCTTCACCGTATCCCACCAGGTTTTCCCATCGAAGTGCTCCGCTGCCTGAGCGGTGCATGCGACGATGATGAGCAATAGTGCCGGTGATCTGCGCGGCATAGGATATTTCCTGGCTTTTTTATGAGGTGGGGTAGCTTATACCGCACCGGCTTGTTCATCTACTCGACGCTAAGGAACTGCGGGACGCTGCAGGGTCGAGTCGACCGCCTCGAGAAAGGTCCTTTCCTCGCTGAGGATGAAGCGCAACGATTGCGCCATCCCAAAATTCCTTCGCCCTTCGGAATCGCCCTTCAAGCGACTGCGATATGCCTCGTACGCGGCGAGGGACTCGAACGAAATCAGGCCCCATGCGATATCATCGGTGCCTTCGTGCGGGAGAAAATATCCGATCAGGTGACCCCCGCAACGGGGAATGATCCGGCCCCACTGTTCGGCATACTCTTTGAAGGCCGTGCGCTGAAACGGGTCGATCCTATAGCGTATGAAGCAAGTGATGGTCATGGGGGACCTCCATTCCGAAGGGACAAATCGTACCGCGTTGCTGCCCGCCGATGGTTCGGCTATCGTCGAACTATGAAAGACGGCCCGAATATCGCGCGAGTCGCCGCATTGCTCGGCGATCGGGCGCGGGCGGACGCACTCACGGCACTGATGACGGACCGGGCGCTGACGGCGACGGAATTGGCAGCCATTGCAGGCGTCACCAAGCAGACGATGAGCGCACACTTATCCAAGCTGCTCGATGCGGCCCTGGTCAAGGTCGATCAGCAGGGGCGGCATCGCTATTTTCGCCTGGGGAATGAGGACGTCGCGAGGTTGCTCGAATTGCTGATGGGGGTGGCCTTTCGCACCGGCGCGTTGCGGCTGATTTCAAGCCCGCGCGATCCAGCCCTGCAAAAGGCGCGCAGCTGTTACGATCACCTGGCTGGCGAAACCGCTGTTTTGATCTATGAGGCGCTATTGCGGGACGGCGTGCTGGAGAATCCTGCGCAGGCGCTGCGGCTGACTGAAAAAGGCATCGGCTGGTTTGCGCGAATAGGAGTCGATACCGCTGCGGTTGCGCAGCAGCGCCGCTCCTTTTGCCGACCCTGCATGGATTGGAGCGAGCGCCGGCATCACCTGGCCGGATCTCTTGGCGCCGCGATGCTGTCTCGGTTCTGTGAGCTTGGCTGGGTATCCCAGAGCAACAAGTCGCGGGCGATTCGCATCACCCCGCTGGGCGAGGTTCAGTTTCAAGCCATTTTGGCAGGGCGGGTCGAGGGCGGCCTTGAGGAAGGCGAGGCTTACGGGATGAACCGGCGGCCAAGACGAAGTAGGATGCTGCATGGCGAAACAACAAGAAGCTGTCGATAACCTGCTGGACGCTCTCGTGTGGATGCGGCGCAAGGCCAAGAAGCGCGAACCGGTCGATGCGCTGATTGATGAGCTGGTAAAGATGCGGCGCAAAGCGCAGGTGAAGGTTGCCAAAAAGAAGGCGGGCAAGAAGCTCAAGAAAAAGCGCGCTAAACGCTACGCGTGATCAATAATCCATCAGTTCGACATAAGCGGCTGAACGGCGTTGACGTTTCGATCACCGCAAACCGGTTATGCACAGGGTTATCCCCCGAGTTTGGGGACAGATTGTAAAACTTGCCACGCGTGAAGACCCCTCCTTGAGACCGGTGCGCGGCGTCGCTGCGAAAATGATCCTGGTTCGCCTGACGCTAGTCGCTCAGCCGCCAAAGAGTCCCACGATTTCACCGTAGGCGAGCACATGTCCGGTCATGGCATCCATCACACCGTCTCGGTCGCGCGAAGCCGGATGGAGCTGTGGAACGTCGAGCGCGTAGAGCCGAAATATATATCGATGCTTTCCCAAAAGCGGACACGGCGGCATATAGGCGGCTGCGTCTGAAGAATTATCGCCGATTTCTATTTTCCTCTGACTCAGCTCAGCCGGCGTCGCCGCACTTTTTATCTCATGATCGTCTTGCGGAATGTTGTACAAAATCCAATGCGTGAAATTCCCCAGCCGTAGGCGCGGCGTTGGGCCGTCCCAATCCGTCGCGATCAGAACGTAGGATCGGGCCTTGTCGGGCGCGCCTTCCCAGGACACTTCGGGAGACACTCCTTCGCCTTTGCAGGTATACGAGGACGGAATGTCGCCGCCCGCGCCGAAGCTAATGCTATGCAGAATGACGGTTTTTGGGATCGCGGCGTGATACGCCCGGTCGACATCACGCGCGCTCGAAGCGCGCATATACTTAACTGCGATGAAGGCCGCCGCCAACACGACAATCGCGAGGACTACTCTGCCGAAGAGCTTCACCGTGACAGGGTAGCAAAACCAACGTATTGCGCGAGCCCGATGCCGGCGCTATCCAGGTGCCGAGCCGGTACAAACCGGCAGCCGTGTGACCGGAACGAACGGGTACCGAGCGCCCAGTTGGTACCTTATGAAATTGGCGCGCCCGGCGCGATTCGAACGCGCGACCTTTCGCTTCGGAGGCGAATACTCTATCCAGCTGAGCTACGGGCGCAGCGCTGGGGTGGCGATACTACTCTGCGACCGCGACGGCCGTCCAGCGGCGGCGCCGACGGATCCTTGGAACTGCTTATGTCGCTTTCTTTGCTGCTGCGTGCAGCTTGAGGACCGTCGCCCAGTTGCGGGTGGTGACCGTGGCGCCGGCCTTTCGGGAAAATGCCAGAAGTAATTTGCTGTCAAGTATTCCAGCCGCGCACCACAGGTAAGCCGCGCGCTTGGTGACGGCAAGCGCGTCGGGCGTCCAGGACTCCTTGAGCATCGGGCGCAGCGCTTCCAGGTGCTTCGGGTGAGTGACGAATGCAACCAAGTGCCTGGCATGGTCGTCGACCATCTGCAGCAAAGGATCTTCACTTACTATGAGGTCCAATGCTTGCGCGGTAGTGACGGTTACAGCTGCTGAAAATCCGCACCTGGCGCTGATCGCGGCTTCGATGCTCGCCGCCATCTGGGCCACATTCGGACGCTTGCTCTGGAACAGCACGTTGCCGCTGTTCAACAGCGTGCGCACATTGGTGTGCCCGAGATCAGCAATCAAATCGCGCAGATCCGCCATCGCGATGCGTTTGTTACGGCCCACATTGATGCCGCGAATGAAGGCGATGCATTCACTCATTGATCGACTGCCATCAGAGCGGCATCACGGGAACGCACAGCCGGCATTCGAGTATTCCGCTGGACGGGTCATATTTCAAACGCGAGATACCGATCGATATATGCGGTGACCCGATGCATGCGATCAACGTATACATCGCAGCTTCGGGGCGTGTTCATCGCGCACCACGCCGGGGTTAGGGTTCAGCCTTGCGCGGCTTGGCGTAAAGGATCATTTGGGTGCAGCGAAATACCGCCAGAGTGCGGCTGGACTCTTTGTGTGTGACGACGGCGTCCCATACCTGCGTGCTCCTGCCGCGATGCACTGGCGTCGCCACTGCGATTATCGTCCCGTCCAACGTGGTGCCGAGATGATTGGATTTCAGCTCAATGGTGGTGAAGCCCGATGCATCGGCGGGGAGACTTGCGATGCAGCCGTATCCCGAGACCGTGTCCGCGAGTGCGACGACGGCGCCGGCATGCAAGTAGCCATTGGGCGCCAAGACAGCCTCCACCACCGGCAGCTCGCCGCTGACCCGCGACGCGCTCACCTCAGTGATGACGATGCCGAGATGGCCCGGTAATTTGCCAGCCCCGACACTGTTGAATCTCTGCGGCGTACGCAGGGTGCGGAAATCGGCGCTCATGCGCTCGCGCGCCTCTGGACGCGGCCCAACGCCGTGAAGATCAGTCCGATCACGATGAACGCAATTAGAAGCCCAACCGCGTTGATCATCGTTCGCTGATAGCCGATTGCAATCGGATCGATGAAACCGTACGGATAGCTACCAATGATTGAACCTCGAGCCAACGCGTAAATCAGGTACGCGGCGGGATAGAGGCCCCAGATGAGAGGATAGCTCCAGCGCAGTGCACCCTTGGGGAAGTAGAACCACCAATAAGCCATGAAGAGCATCGGCGTGACGTAATGCAATAAGTCATTCGCGATTGCGTTCAGTCCTTGGGGATTCCAAACGTTGCGCAGCAGGATGTGATAGGCGATCCCGACGAATACAATGCTGGTCGCGACCCCCGCCGTGACGTCCGAGCGGGCGAAGAACCTGCCCGGCGATGATGCGGCAGCGATGAGAGGCGTAGTGAGGGAAATACAAACCAGACAATTCGTCAAGATGGTGAAATAGCCGAAGTAACTGACGAGGCCGCCGACAACACCCTTGCCGTTTTCAATCGCGGAATGCAACGAGAGATAAAACTGCAACAACACACCGCACCAAGCGAGCGCGGCTATCATGATGACCACGGCCTTGTTTTTCGGATACGTGCCCTTCATGGCACGTGGTCAAAGAAATCGACCACTCCCGTTTCCAACGAGTATTCGGCGCCCACCACCATCAAGCCCGCGTTTTGTATCAGTTTCTCGATAATGTCCGAGCCGTGCCTCAAGTGATTGACGGACGCTCGAATATTGGCGCGGCATGCTTCACGTACCAGGGCATCGTGATCGTTTTTCAGATTGGTCGCCATCAGTCCCTGCACGGCCGGCCTGATGAAATCCACAATCGAGTGAAGATTGCGGGATTGATTTTCCACTGGGCGCCGCAATTGCGCCAGCGTGGTTTCAATCGCACCGCATCGTGTATGCCCGAGCACGACCACCAACCGCGTGTTGAATTGTTCCGCGGCAAATTCAACGCTACCGATCAAGGACGGGGCGACGATGTTGCCGGCTACCCGTATGACAAAAAGATCACCCAGGCCTTGGTCGAAAACGATCTCGACGGGAACGCGTGAATCGGAACAGCCCAAGATCGCCGCGAAGGGTTCCTGGCCGCTCGCCAACTCCAGGCGACGCGCCCGGCCTTCAACCGCATCCCGACTGGGGGCCTCCGACACAAAGCGGCGGTTGCCCTCGCGCAGCAGGGCAAGCCCTTCTCGAGCCGAAATCATCGGTAACTCACCAAATACTTGCCAAGCGGTCTTAAGCGGCTAGAGCGCGCGCCGGGCTGAGTTATCTCGATACCCAAGAACACGCGCAGGGAGAAGCAGAATCGCGCGCAGCAGCGCAAATATGGCCTCGAACGAAATGCCGATCAGGCGAAATGGCAGCGACAGCAGCCAAATCAAAGGCCAGAGCACGAGGGCCAGAATGGCCACCGGCCAACACAGGACCAGTAAAACACACCATAAGAGCAAGGTTTTCACGTCCGCCCCTCCTCGATTCTTGGTCGTAACTTTATCACACCCGTGAGTATGGCGCGGTATCGGGCGCCGGCGGGGATTGGGAACGCAGCAGTTCCATTTGTCTTTCTGGGTTTGCAAAAGCTGTGAATCCGAACCGGGCATAGAGGCCGTGCGAATCCCGGGTGCCTAAGGTATAGCGCGCGATGGTGCGTAATTCCGGATGCGCCAGGATGTTTTCCATCAATAACTTACCGATACCCCGGCCGCGAAACTCCGGGAGAACGAAGACGTCCAGAAGATGCGCATAACGAACGAAATCCGTGACGGCGCGCGCAAAGCCGATCTGCCGCCCATCCAGGTAGACGCCGAAACACAGTGAATGTTTGATGCACTTTTCGACGCTGGCGCGCGATATGCCGGGTACCCAGTAGGACTCATTGGCGAGAAACGAATGAATCATCGTTACGTCGAGCCGGTCCTGCTCTGTCGAGATTTCAAGCGTCATTTCTTTGGCAGGAGCCGCTTTGGCGCGACCAATCCGTAACTCAGCTCGAGCAGATTTCTCACTTCGGACCAATCGACCGCTTCACCGTCGAGGCGCAACCCAAACCAACCCCGAGGTCCGATATAGGGAGGAAGGTAGAAGCGCGCCGGCTCACGCGAGGCGCGATCCACATTTTCTCCCAACGCCGACTTGCAACACAGCGAAATGATGCCGTCGCCATGATGATTGTTCAGAAAGTACGCGAATACCTTGCCGCGAACCCGAAAATCGGCGTGCTCATGGAGATCGCGCCGAGCCGCCTCGGGCAGCGAGAGACAAATTTTGCTGAGCTGACGCAGCAGCGGGTGCTCAACACCCTTGGCCGCTTTCGCGTGTGGTGCCGCTGCGGGTTGCCGCCGCGATTTGGGCTGCGGCCCGGGTTTGAGTTGCGGCCCGGGTTTGGGCTTCCGTTTGGCATTGCCGCCGGCTCTGGCCATTAGCGCTTCCTGGCGGAACTCGTGCGCGGCTTCACATACTCCGTGCGGCGGAAGCGCACCGCGGACCAATCTTCATCGATCGCAACCATGCGCACCGACTCGAAGCCGGCCGCTCGAATCGCACTCCATCCTGAATCGCGATTGAATTCGCAGGTGTAGCGCTTGGAGCTTCCCTTGGGGTAAGCGAACCAAATAACCGCGTCGCCTTCGGATGCCGCAGCCAGGACCTTCGAGGCGCGATCCAGTTGCGCTTGGGTGATGGCAAAGGCCAAGCCGAATTTCACTCCTTTGGGTCTGTCCGGGTCGCGCGTGATCTTTATTCCCTTGAGCCGCTTGAGTTCCGGCTCAAAGGAGCCCGGCGCATTGAACACCGCGATTTCCTGGTGTGCGCCCAGATTGAGTTTCTTAAACAGCGGTGATGCGACGCTGGCGCTCATGAGTTCACCGGCGCTGTTTTCGGTGGGCCATGGTCAACATAAGTCGCTTCATTTTTTAGCCTTCAACGCTGCGAAGCGATCGAGACTGTCCTGCGGCCACCGTTCGGCGCGCTTGTAGAACTCGGCGAACACCGGAACGCCCGCCGGGAGTAGCACCCAGGGCTGCTTGGTGGATGTGAAAATGTGAACGTCGGGTGCATGGCGATCTGGATTATCCAATGTACCCACGCGCACGAAGCTCACCGTATCGCCGGCGCCGCCATAATGGCTCCACAACGCCACGAAGCATTTGGGGCATCGCGCGATGCGCTGACCCCTGCCGCTGTTGGAAGGCGTATCGACCATTTGTACCTCGCCTTCGAGCAGTTGCACCCGTTCGGCTTCGATCATGGCGTTCAACGCGAAAGCGCTGCCGGTTTCGCGTTGGCACCAACGGCAGTGACAGCAATGCACGAACAGCGGCCTGCCGTTCATTCGGTAACGAATGTAGCGGCAGCTGCAGCCGCCCTGCGCTTGCGCCGAATTGTCAGTGCTCGGCATGCCGCTCACTTAGGTACGCAGTCGCGCGGTGACTTCAATTTCGATCTGCATGCGAGGATCCAGCAGGCCCGCGGAGATCATGGTCATCGCCGGGCGGCTCGCGCCAAAATACTTGCGCAGCACCGGCCAGCAGTCTGAAAAACGATCGCCCTTGGGCACAATGTAGTTGACGCGCACGACGTCCGCAAAGTCAGCGCCCGCTCGACGAAGCGCGGACTGAATGTTCTTCAGGCATTGTTCGGTCTGATCCAATAGATTGTCGGAAATGGTCATGGTGTCGTAATCGAAGCCGGTGGTGCCGGACACGAAAACCCATTCTCCCTCGACTACCGCGCGCGAATAGCCGACGTCCTGTTCAAATTTGGATCCTGAGCTGATAAGGCGTCGCCGTCATCCTTTGCCCCTCTTAGGCTGCATTGTACTTCGGGGGACGGAGCGCATCCGGGTGGCTGTCAAAAAACCCCAGACCGCCCGAAAATGCGAACCACCATACCACCGCGAGCCACCAGCTGCCCAATGCCTCGGAGTAGGCGCGGATAAAGAACGCGAGGGAGGTGGCCAGCAGGCACAGGAAAGCCATCGCCAGAATGCTGCGCGGGGAGAATTTGCGGATCCAAAATATTCGGATGAGGGAGCCGTAGGTGATGGCGCCGGACAACGAACACAGGCCCAGCACCATGTAGAGCCGCTCATTTCCGGGAACGACCGCAAACAGCACCAGCCCGATGATGCCGACATACATGGTGAATATGCTCAAGGCGGCGGCGAGCGCGATGAATGCCAATTTGCGAAAGATGCTTTGCGGTGAACGCAGTGCAAGCGAGAGGCAGAGCGCGTGCAGTGCGCCGTTGATGGCGAAGGACGCGAGCAGCGAATCGCTCAAGATCCCCCAATACTGCAGCAGAAACAGCAGCGCCGCTGCCGCGCCGAGCACACTGAAGTGCCGTGCGTAATTGAAATGCCCCACGCTTGGACTCAGATCGGTCCGCGCGGACCGCGCTGGGTCTGAAGCGCGGCGTTGCGCAGGAACACGGGCAGGTCGGTCGTGGGCGGGCGCGCGGGTATCTGATACATCATCGCCGCGATGTGGCCGCGGTGATAGGTGGTGTGATTCACCACGTGCAGGAGGATATCGCCCCGTGTCATGGAACCGTCGCCGCCGCCGATGAAGGTGAACTCGACGATCTCCTCGCCCAGGCGATCGGACATTTCCTCCGCATAGCGGATGTACCAGGTGTCGAGCGCGGCTTGGGCTGTGCGCAAATCTGAAAACGACATGAGCACGTCGGGAGTGCGCGTCGTGAAGCCATGGGCCCTGCCCTCGAGATGCGCCTGCCAAACGAGGTCTATGGTGTAGACATGATTCAAGGTGCGAATCAAATTGCCGAAGACGATCTGCCGCGGATTGGTCAACTCGATTTCAGGAAGCTCACCGAGCGCCAAGTACAGCAGTGAGTTCGCCCATGCCGAGTAGCGCGCCAACATCCGAATATTGCGCAACGCTGACATCGTTAGGGATCCCGCGGCACAGTGGAGTCCTGGGGCGCAGCGGGATGCGGCGGCGCAGGGGGCGATATGGGCGCCAGCCTCGAGGCGCCTGTGCGCATGTTGAGCACGAGAAGCAGCGCGCCCGCCAGGATGGCCATATCCGCCAGATTGAAGATGCCGGTGCGCAACGTGCCGATTCCGACATTCAAAAAATCCGTGACGCGGCCATCGTTCAACAGGCGGTCGATCAAATTACTGATTCCGCCCCCCGCGACCAGCGCCAATGCCACAAATCGAGCGGCGCTCAGGCGTCGGGCGAAGAGCGCCGCGCACACCAGCCCAACGACGAGAACCGCAACCGCCGCAGTAAACAGGGTGAAGCGCAGTTGTTCCGGAAGGGACGCCCCCAGACTTAAGAACGAGCCGGGGTTCTGGGTGAGCTGGAACCGCAGGGTATCGGAAAACAGAGACTCTGTGACGCCGGAATGGAGCATGGATCGTGCGGCCGATTTCGATACTTGATCGCATCCCACGCAGCAAGAGAGCGTCAGTATCACGACAATGAATCTGGGGATCGATTGCATGCGGCTCCTAGTGGCTCTCTTCTGATCGCTTTCCCTGGGTGAAGGTTCAGAACTTTTGTTTGCCCGTCAAGATATCCCACCACAGCCGCCAGTCGCCCATCAAGCTGAAACCGGGATATTGAAAGGTCGCGGGCTTGTTGTGTTCAAAGAAAAAATGGCCGACCCAGGCAAACGCGTAACCTTGAAGCGGGGCCGCGGCGGCGAGCCACCATTTCTGGGTTGCGATAGCGGCAATCAGCAGCGCGAGCGCGACGCTGGTTCCCGCAAAGTGCAGGCGGCGCGAAATGCGATTCGAGTGCTCGCTCAAGTAAAATGGATAGAAATCGCCAAAATTATGAAATCTTTTTTCCTCGTTCACAGCAACTCCATGAGCTTTCCGTCCCTGACTTATTTCCTCAGCCCGGCTTCGACCCAATCGAGCCGATCGCGGTGAAAGTGCTTGGCGGCGACGGGTACGCCGGATGCGGGGAATTCCATAACGTATTCATCGGCCGCGTCGAATTTGGGCCATGGCGGACCGCCGGCGGAATCGGGATCGCCGGTTTTCGCGAACTGCGCCCAATAGCGGTTCGCCGCGGAAGCCACCGCTTTGCCTTCCTCATCAAAGGGCGTGCGGCGCGGCGTGTTGAACACATAGGCGAGTTCACCGCCGTGCGCGAGGCCGAATAGGGTCGCGCGTTGCGCAGCCGGGGTGTATGAGAAGTAATACACATAGGTTGCGTTGCCGTGCTTTGCGTGCAGGCGCGCCAGATCGCGGTCAGGTTCGCTGATGGAAGTGTCGGTGACGAGACGCGCGATGATGCGGTCGGCGTCGCCGGTGTTGTCGGGATCGTACGCGGCAATAAACGCGTCGCGCCGCTCTTGTATCGACGCCAGGCGCTCCGCCGCATTCAGGCCGCGGCGCGTCAAGCTGGCTTCATCGCTGTTGCCGCCGAGCAAGTAGGGAACATGCGCTTCCTTACCCGCGGCAAATCCATCAGCGGCACTGCCCGTAATCATCTTGCCGTCCGCCATCGGGAGTATTTGTTCAGCCGCCCCAATGCCGGCGACGTTGGCGGTCAGCTCTGCCCATGGCAGTGCCCGCAGCGCTTTCGCGGCGGCGGCATCGGTGCCGTGAACCCCGGCTTTCTCCGCGAAGCTCACACCGTTCTGCTCTACGGAACTGATTGGATGCGCGGCGAGACGGCCAAAGCCCGACTCCGACAGCGCCTTTTTGAATAATCCCCTGGCTTGCGGGGCCAGCATCAGGTAATTGACGGAAATGGCGCCTGCGGATTCTCCGAAAATCGTGACGTTCTTAGGATTGCCGCCGAATTCCTTGATATTGTCGGCCACCCAGTTGAGCGCCGCGACTTGATCCATCAGTCCATAGTTGCCCAGCAGGCCTTTACGGTTCTCCGCCGTCAGCGCGGGATGCGCAAACCAGCCGGCGCGGCCCAGGCGGTAATTCACGGTTACGAGCACTACGCCTTGGCGGGCGAACTGGCTGCCGTCGTAAGCGGAACCTGAACCGAAAAGAAACGCGCCCCCGTGGATCCAAACCATCACCGGTAGTTTGGCGCCTCTGCCGGCGGCGGCCGGCTCATAAACGTTGAGATACAGGCAGTCCTCACTCTGCGCGCAGGTGGACGAAAACGCGTTTGCGGCGCGAACACCCGACCATTTCGCGGGCAGCTGCGGCACGCGCCAGCGCAAGTCGCCCACCGGCGGAGCGGCAAACGGCAACCCTTTGAAGATCGCCACGCCGTCCGCGACTACGCCCTGGGCTTCGCCTTGTCTCACCTTGACGATCGGTCCAACGGCCTGCGCAGGTGATGCGGCGGGTTCGGCCTTCTGCGCCTGGGCAAAGCTTAAGGCGCTGACCAATGCAAAGGCGAGCGCTGCAGCGTGAGCGGCAAAACGAGGTGTCGACATGAAGCCCCCTTAAGCTACCGTTAAATCCACGATTCTACTTATGAGTTATGAGCTCGTCTTGCGCCGCCAACCTGCGTCGCGGGTCAAGCGAGAACCAAGCATAAGCGATGCGGCGCGAGGCGGCGAGAACTACTCGAGGCGCCCCTAGAAATTCAACAGATCGCCGCGCCATGGCTGCTGAGCCGCATAAAGCGAGGCGCGTTGCTGCAAGGGCGCCAAATCCCAGCCCAGCCGGGTGGCTTCACTCAACGCCTGAGATTGCGCCTTGATTGCGGCCTTGAAGTCCGCCCGCGATGCCAAGGCGGCCGCTCGAATCTCCCAAAAGCTGGGGTCGTCCCGATAGATATGTTGCATGCCATCCGTCAACGCGAGCGCGCGAGCGGGGTCACGAATGTCCGCGAAAGGATTTGCCGCCAAGATGGAGGACAGCAGCAGTTTGGCCGTGACGTTATCTTGCTTCACCGCTCGCTCGAGCCAAACGCGGGCGCCCTGAAGCGCTTCGGCGTTGGGCTTGCCCCTCAGGAGATACTCGGCAAGCGAAACCTGTGCATCCGATTGATCCGCTTGCGCGGCCTTTTCCAGCCAAATCTCGCCTTTGATGTTGTCGCATTGGCAGCCTCGGCCATGCAGCAGTCCGGTGCCAATCTGATATTGCGCGTAGGGCGATCCCGCCTGCGCGGCTTTGAGAAACCATGGCAAGGCTTTGTCGTAGGTCTGTTTGAGTTGCGGCAAGCCCGCCAGCATCATGCCGTAAAGCATCTGCGCCGAGGGATCGCCCGACTCGGCTTTGATTTTTGCCTCGTTGACGCGGGCCTCGAGACTGCCGTAGTCGCGGATGGTTACTGAGTTGACGACGAAGCTATAGAGCATGCTCGTCGATGCGGAAATGGGTTCGCCGTTGATTCTTGCCGGCAAATACTTGGAGCGCATGACGCTCTCGCGAACGAATGCCTCGAAGTATCCACCGGGCAACGAATATAAAATTCGAGGCATCCGCGGATGGCCGTCCGGCGCAACAATGAACTCCACATAGGTTTCGCCCTGAACCCCTTTTCGTTCCGCCTCCGGCGGATAGGCGGGCACGTAAGGCTTCAAGCTCCGCGGCGGGTCGCGATCCTCGTATTCTTTGCCGTGCAGAACCCGCGGCAACAGCCGCTCATCGAGTTTCGCCTGGCCGTATTGAGCCTGGAGCTCTGAGGAATATCGCAATGAAGTCGGCGTGAGCAGCGGCTCCAACTTGTCCGCGAGTCCTTTGCCTCGCGCCTCGCCATTTTGAGCAGCCAGCGACGCCCAGGCATGCGCATTGGTATTACTGGCGGTAACGCCCTCTCCTCGCGCGTACATAACAGCCAAATCGAACTGCGCCTGCGGTTGACCCAATTCCGCCAGTTCCTTGAATTGTTGAAACGCGGCGGTGAAGTCGCCTTTTTCGTAGGCTTTATGCGCCAAATAGAGGTCCGCCCAAGCCGGAGTAGAGCTTAGGAAAGAGGCCAGCACAGCGACAGCGATGATGCGTCGCATCGAATCCCTATGCATCACTTGTCCTTGTTTCGCACACAGTAGCACCCCTCATCGGCAACCCGCCACGCCGTCAGCTCGGAGGCTTGGGCGCTGTCCGGCGCGACTTAGGATGATCTCGAGTCATTCGGTCGTGGGCGCCTGCCTGGTTGCAATCTGCCAGGTATTGCCCCAGGGATCTTTGATCATTGCGCGGCGGTCGCCATAGGGCGTGTTCATTGGGGATTCAATCGAATGTGCGCCGGCCGCTATCGCGCGCTGCCAGGTGATATCCGCGCTCTGCACGTATACATAGAGACACGCCGTCATGGGATCGCGCACACCTGCGTCGCTAATCATGATGATGGAGTCGCCAAGCCGCAGCTCCGCAGGCGCGTGGGAGTGATACTGACCCGCGGCGCCGAAGACGTTTTTCACGAACTCCACCAGCTTTTCGGCGCCATTGACGATGATTCGGGGCGTCACGGTATGCCAGCCGGCGGGCTGAAAACTAAATGGCGTTGCCATGTTGCGAAGTCCCTTAGTCCCACCGATTGGTATTCTTCGGGAAACCGGGACGCTGCACTCTAACGACGCAGAAGCGGTGACCGGTGGGGGCCTGCATGACGACCCAGCGTTCCAGACGATCCACCACTTTGGCGCCCAACTTTTCCAAGCGCCCCACCTCGGCGGGGATATCATCGGTCTCGATGTCGATGTGCACCCGACTTTCATGCTGCACGCGCTGGATCTGCACGATGGGCTCATCGGCTGGAGTTTCCAGCATGCGGTAATTACCTCGGCTTCCGGGGTGCTTGGGATCCACCCGACGACCCAGCGCTTCGCCCCAGAAATCAGCGGCTTCATCCAAGGACGTTTTGCAGTCAATCAACACGGCGCAAAGTCGGGAATGGTGCATGCGTGTCTCCGCTTCACTGAGAGTTATTCGCTGCGCAGGTTCAGCGCCATGTAGCGCGTCCCCGCAATCGGATTGTGGCAATACGCGGCGATCTCGACGAATCCCAGGGAACGATACAGCGTCTGGGCTTCGGTCATGGTCGGAAGCGTGTCGAGCAGGACCCTACCGTACCCGGCGAGCCGGGCTTCCTGAATCAGAGCTTCGGCCAGCAGACGACCGAGACCCGCGCCACGGCCCGAAGAGCGCACGTAGAGACGTTTCATTTCGCCATCGCCGCCGGGGATGGGGCGCAGACCCACTACGCCCAGCGCGGAGGCTGCGTTTGTGGCGAGCAGCAAGCGGCCGGCGGGCCGCGCGTAGTGACCCGGCAACGTAGCCAATTCCTCGGCAAATCCTTGAAAGCACAGATCCGTCCCTACCTTGGACTGGTACTCGAGGAATAGCTCGCGCACTTGCGCGATGTCGGCGGCGCTCTGTGCCTCGCGAATGGTGTACATAGGTCAATCGCACCATATGACGCTGTAAATCAGAGTGAGTATCATGGCATCACGCTATGAATAATAAATTAAAAAAATTCAGGTTAAGCCCCCGAGACCTTTCCGTCTTCGGCAGCGGTCTGACCCGGCCGGAGTGCGTCCGGGCTGATAAGGAGGGTGTCTGGGCCTCGGACGACCGCGGCGGCATCGCGCGAGTAACGCAAAATGGAGTTGCGGAACTGCGGGGTCAGGGGGTTTACGAGCCGAACGGGTACTCGAGAAATTCAGACGGCGCATTCATCGTCGCGGGCCTGAAAGACAATAAGGTCTTTCGCATCGATCGCTCCGGGCGCGTCAGCGTGATCCTTGATCAGTTTCAAGGCAAGCCGCTGGGCACTGTCAACACGGCATGGGTAGATACCGAAGATCGGATCTGGGTGTCCATGATGACGCGGCGAGAACGCTGGTATCAGGCGCTCAACAGCGAGCCGGACGGCTACATACTATTGATCGAGCATGGGCGGGCTCGAATCGTGGCGGATGAGCTGCACTTGACGAATGAAATCAAGGTTCATCCGAACGGGCGGCATCTCTACGGCGTGGAGACGTTGGGTAAGCGGATCTTTCGATTTGCAATCGGCGCGAACGGTGATCTCGGGCAGAAGGAGACATTCGGTCCTGCGGATTTGGGTCACGGGGCCCTGCCCGACGGGTTTATTTTCGATGAAGATGGCAACGTTTGGGTGACCATCATTTCGCGCAACGGCCTCGTCGTAGTCAGCGCCGATGGCGAGACCCATACGATTTACGAGGAGGCGAATCTAGAGGCCGTCGATGCCATGGCGGCAGCCCTGCAGCGGCGGACTGCGACCCCTGAGCATTTGATCGCTTGCGCCGGCAAGACGCTGAACTTGCCGACCAGTTTGTCATTCGGCGGCGCGGACGGCCGTACCGTGTACGTGGGAAGCTTAGGCTTGCCACACCTCGTCACCTTCAATTCGCCGGTTGGCGGTCTCGCGTTGTATTAGCCGCGCCGCGCGAAGCGCGGGTTAGGGGCGGCGGCGGCGGCGAAACTCAAGAGTGCATTGCGAAATCGGGACGGGCAACTTGGCGACCGGCCGTCAAGGAGGAGGTCGCAAGGTCACACGCCATCCAAGGTCGCTCTTCACCACGAGGAGATCCTGAGTGGATTTCGCGCCGTCCGGGGATGCGCATTGTTGCGTCAACTCAACCAGCCCTGGAGCAATCTGGGTTTTCCCCACAAACGAACATTTCAAGTGAGTGAAGTCAGGAAAGCCTTTTGTGCGAAGCTCATTGCGAAATGCGAGTTCTCGTCCTTCGGCGGCTTGTTTGATCATGACGGGGTCGTTCGCCAGTGTTGGATTGATCTTCTGGAGCATTTGTCGCCCCTCCTCCACGAAATCCATCGCCGCGACCGCAGCATCCGCGTTCTTTTGAATGTAAGCCTGCTCGAGAGCTCGCACGGCATCCTCGGGCACGTCAAGGCCGCCGGCATTTGCCGCAGAGACGGCCGCGAGCGCGAGCAATAGCCGCGGAAGAGTCGATGACACTACCAGCATCTCCCAAAGGACTCGAAGCAAACCATTTCACGATATCCGGCAATCAACGCAAGCCCCTGGGAAATTGCCCAGGGACCGGCCAACCAACGAAGCGACCGCCGAGAGCACCCGCGATACCGCATCACCTTTCTCGCGAAGACCCATCGGCGCCGACGCGCGCTCTGATATCCATGTAGGCGGCGTCGATTAGATCGCTCAGAGCCGCAGCATTGAGTTCGGCGCCTGGCTTCAATTTGACGTGCCGCATGCGCTTGCCGCTTCCCTCCAACAGCCCAGCGGCATCCTTCAGCGCCGCGCCGTGGAAGAAACCGACATTGACATGTTTCTTGAACGAGTTGACGTAACCGAACGGCGCGTCTTCTACGCACGCGACAGGGCAACCGTCGTGAATCAGTTCGCGGACATCATCACCGCACTGCCGCATTCGTATAAACCATTTTTGTGCGATAGAACGGAGCTCAATCGGGCCCTGCGTCAACCAGATCACGACGGCCGGATCCCGTCTAACGGCGCCAGAAAGCCGCAAGATGCCGTAGCTGCCGATCAACCCGCCGAGATCGAGAGCAATACGACGAGGTTTAGGCTGGCGCATAACGCGTGGGTTGAGCGGCCGCTCGCCGCCGGCCAGCGGGCTGCGTGCGTGTCCCGGGAAAAAGGCACGGTATCCCGATCATCGATACCCTCGTTAGTTTACCGAGCCGGCGATCGCTCCAGCCTAGTGCTAAATGCCGAGCGATGCAGATCACATCAGCCACCGCGGTACTCGCGCACGGTATGCCTGCTCGCGCATTCTGGTCATCTATTGCGCTCTCTTTCTGTGCGGGTCCCAGGGCGCCAAGGTGCGTCACAGGTTGCTCACTTGCTGTGAAGACGCGCCAAGAACACCGCCAAAGCAAATAAAAGCAAGAAAATCCACCCCAGTGCCGCGACTGCAGCACCAGGAGTGTGGGAGTCGATCTGGGATCCCCCGGACCAAGCTCCAAACGTAAGATCATCAACCTGCTCGGGGAACCAAATCAGAGCGAGTATTGGGACGGAAACGAAGGTTACGATCCAAAATCCGGAAGGGATCCACAAAGCACGCACATACGCGGCTGCCACGACCAGAAGGGACAAGATCCGCGAAAGGCTGAGTGTCATAGAATCTCTAACGCTCGGGCTGAGCGACGCGAGGTTGCGCAGCCGTACAAGTAAAGATTGTCCGCTCCACGATTGTCAGGCCACAGAGAGCGCACTGATCGTGACGTAATAGCCGTCCAGGTCTCGCAATGAGAACTCCGGAGTGCCGGTGCTGTGATTCACGTGCGGCTCCTCCTCGAGTCGAGCGACCAGAGCACGGGCCCTTGGCAGCGCCATGGCGAAATCATCGACACGGAAAAACAAGAGGAGGCCGTTGCCGGGCTGCGCGTGATCGGGGCTCATCAAGGAAGGATGGTCATGCGCACCCCACTCGTGAAGGCAGAGCAAGACCGTACCGTCCGAATCGAGGATCTGACCGAAGTAGTCATGGGCAGGAGTCGTCTCCGGCAGGCCAAGCAGCGATTGGTACCACTTGAAGCTGCGACGCACATCGCCAACGCCAATGATCGTCCAGGTGCGCCTCATCGGGTATCCTCCTGCGGCTTAAGGATGCGCTCGAGCGACGCGGGAATGATTGCGGTCGCCGTCGCCACCGATGACGGCGTGCGGAATTGCGTCAGCGGCAAACGGCGCTCATTGCGCCCTCGCTGCCGCTCGAACCTGCCAGGCTTCGCAAGCTTCATAGCCACGGACGAACCCTCGCTTTGTATGCGGCGTAGTCCGTGCCGAACCGCGCAGCAAGCGCTCTCTCTTCAGGCCCGATCTGAAAGATCTGAATGTAGGCAACAAACGCCGGCGGTCCAACGAGCACCCAAGTCGAAGACAGAAACACCGCCCATGCGATGAGGATCAACAGAAGGCCCACGTACATGGGATTGCGCGTGATTCGATACACACCCCGAGACACCAGCGACGACGCCGCCTCGGGCGTTCTAGGATTGATCGTGGTCTTCGCATGACGAAATGCGATGAAGCCCGAAACGCTAAAGGCAACTCCGATCACGGCAATCACCAGGGCAATCGCCCCGCGAGGGAGAGCTGGTACTACCCAAGTCGGAGTGATTCGAGAAACGCCCCACATGAGAAAAGCGACGAGTACCGCAACGACCGGAGGCGGGACCTTAAGTTCAAGCATTCGAAGGGGTCACGTTGACAGGACCCAACATCGACGCTTTCGTCGAGAAGGACTCTCAAGCGGCATCAGTGACGGCCACAGCGTCGCGCGCTCGGGAAATGCACTTACCTGTGACCGCGGCACAGAGGGAAATCCTGCGAGGAATTCGTCAAGGCTCATAACGGATAAGATAAACCAGCGCGAAACTCGTGTCCAAAGCGGCCTGGCGTCCCGAACCAATCATTTACTCCCTCCCCCGCTCAACGGAGATGATACCGCCGCGACCGCTCGAACCGATCTCAGACGGGAGCGTCGACACTCGCCGCCATCCTTATGGATATTCGGACAATGCGGCAACAAGGAGGCATGCCGAACAGACAAAGGCTGCGGGCGTCATCAGTGCGCGCTCAATGCGACTCCTCGACGCGAAGTTCGCAACTGTGCTTAATGCCAGAAAGGAGAAAGCGACCCAGGTTGCGGCGCGAACTGCTGATGGCTGCCAAGGAATCGCAACCACACCGGTTCTAGCGAGCGCGATCCACGCGGCTAAACCCAACGGCAGCGCTGACAGGGCGCTGGCAATGCGAAGGCGAGGAGGCAAAACACGGTGAGTCCCACCCCAAGCCGCACGACCAAAGGGGAGCGCAAGTGCGAGCAGAATTTGAAATGCAGCAATGAGGCTCAATACAAGGGCCGCGAGAATGGATGCGAGCTTTGCGGTTGACATACTGGCAGCTAATGATTTGGTTGAGCGATGCGCGTTGCCCTGCCGAAAAACGCAGCGGATTTTATCCAAGTCATCGACTCCCTCCTTGGCTCGACGGAAATGATACTCCACCCATGATGTTCATCGCGCTGCACCTAACAATGCTTCGCGTTCGCTCGAACAGCGCGCGTTAGAAAGAACCTGGAGCGCGAGCATGTTTTACCTCGGCGCGGGCTCGGGCACTTGCTTGTGCACTCGATACATCAGAGCGAACGTCGCCAGTGCGATGGCCATCACGACATATCCCAGCCAATCGAAATGAGCGAGCGAGCCATTCGGCCTCTGAACGATGAGCCAGCCCGCCACTGCTGCCGATACGCCGCCCGCGAATTGCTGCAATGAAGCGCTGATGGCATTGAAGGCGCCGCGCTTGGTGGGCTCCGGGATAGCCGAGAGCAGAGCCTGAGACGGGATCATCCGCGAAAAGATGCCAGCGAATAGGATTACGTTGATCACTATGACCGTGGCAAGCGGCACGTGGCCGATATGTGTCCATATCGGCACCATAACCAGCGTTATAATGCTGCCGACACAGAACATGGGGAACTTGCCGAAACTATCGCTGGCCTTGCCCACCAGCGGGCCCACAAAAATAGTACTCACCCCAGTCACAAGATAAATCACCGGCAGAACGGTGAAGGTCAATCCGACATTATTAACAATATAGGTGGTGCCGAAGGGCATCAGCATGTAGCCGCCGGTCGGCAATAGCATCACGAGGAGGAACGCGAGGCGATAGCGCGGCTCGGTGATCGTGTTAATGAGATGCGTCAGTGCGTTGCGCTCCTGCTTAAGCGCGAGGTGCCCGACGACGGGGCGCATGAAGAGCATGATGATGACTCCCGCCGGCACACCGACGGCAATGATTGCAAGAAAGGGGGCGTGCCAATCCCAATGGCTGGTCAGATACAGCCCGGCGGGGAGGCCGAGCACCTGGCTCGCGGCAAAGGCGGTGGAAATCACCCCCATCACCCGGCCGCGCATTTCCAGAGGAAAGAGGTCCGTGGTGATGGCGAATACGACGGAGCCAATCACCCCGCCAAACAATCCGGTTACGATGCGCGCCAGCAAAAGGAGCGGGTAAGTGGTGGCTAAAGCACACAACAAGGTGCCGAGCATGAACCCAAAATAGAAGAACAGCAGCAGCCGCTTTCGGTCGAAGCGGTCGGCGAAGCCTGCCGCAAGAAATCCCGACACTCCGGCGCTGAAGGCGTAGGAAGAGACCGCGAGGCCAAACTGCTGTGGACTGATGTGCAGGCTCGGCATCACAATCGCCCCGAGGGGCGAGATGATCATGAAGTCCAAAATGACCGTGAACTGCAGAAATCCCAGAATGCCGATAACGACTTTCTCGTACGGTGAGAACTTGATGCGAACGGTGGCGCCCGTTGCCGGTTTATCCATGGGGTTCCTGAGTCGAGAAGGCGATCCTAGGGTCTTGGCACGAGCGTACGCGGTCCTGCCACCACGCGGGATGTCTTTTTTAAAACACCGACGAAACGGAACCCCTAATTGCGGCGCGAAATGTTCCCGGCAACTCGAGCGGATCCCCTGCTTGTTGGCAGGGCCACGCGGCAATCGCCGCGCTTACGTCCATGCAAACGATGAGGTTGAGCGACGCGCGGTCGCGTCGAACCACGTAAATGTGGCGATGCTGAGAAGAAGTGCGCCTGCGATGGCGCCCATTGAACCGAATCCAGGGATCCTAAACTTTGCTATTCCGCAACCGCTGACAAAACCCACCAGGGCATAAAAAAGGGTAAGCGCTAGGGTAGGGGAAAGTGGCCTCATGGCGAACGATGAAGTTGAGGGACGCGGGTGTTTACTGCGTGTCCGCTCGAACGATTGTTAGGTGATCCGTGTACCCACATACGCGAGGCCTGTGATCGAGTAGAAATATCGGCCATCCGCCTGCAATGCAGCCTGTTCTCCCAAAAATTCACTAACGTCCTCCGCGTTGGCAATCGCTGGCTTCACAAGCGAACGAAAGTCTTGAGCACGGGCGTAACCATACCAGGGAGGCGCAAAAATGGTGTTTGTAAGCGTGCGCGCCAGAATCACGCCTTCAAAGAAGCCAGTGGATTCGAATGTTCCCCACAGTCGTCGCCCCATCCATCCGTCGGAGTGCTTCATCCAAGGCTGTTGCCAGTCTGAGAAGGCGTGAAGCAACCGCCTTGTGCGCGCCTTATCAAGGCCGTCGAACAACTGCGAATCCCAGTCCCAGTGTGCCGCGACGAGAGTCCCGCCGACACGCAAAACGCGCCCGATCTCTCGCGCAAACGTAGCTCGATTACCTAGGCACTCGAGCAGATTATTGGTGAATACAACATCCAATGACGACGCTTCGAAAGGAAGCGACTGGTCCAGGTCGTGATTAGTAAACGACACTCGCGGGTCATTCGTGCTTCCGACACTTGCCTCAATGATTGTCTTCTCGGACGAATCGAGCCCGATGAACCGAGCAGCGACATCAGGATATTTCTGAGCGAGACAGACGAGGTCCCGACCGGCGCCGCAACCCAGATCTGTTATGAGCGTTCCGGCGCGGACGGGCACAAAGGACAATAGCCAGTCGCGGTGGGCGGCAATGTCGGCGGGAAGATCGTTGATGGGCAATGGGAACCGGCTAACGATGAGGTTGAGCGGCGAGCGGGTGCGCCGCCAACAATCGAAGCCGCTTGATCCCAATCATCGACTCCCTCCTTGGCTCACCGAAGACACTAGCGCGCGCGTTCGCTCGAACCGATTGTTAGAGGATGCGCTGCGAAGGACCCAAGCGATAAGAGGAACGGCGACAACGAGCTTGATCTGGTCAGTTACGAAAAATACGGGATGGCTGTTCCAAATGATGGGCCAAATAGTTGAACTCAGCGAAGGAATTATCGCGGCTGCAGTTGCCAATACGGCCGCGACTAACCCCAACCGGACGGCTTTTTGCCGCGCTAGAACCACGGCGACGACTGCGACAGGAAGAGCTGCGCACAATACAGCAGCAGTGTGAAGCAAGACTAACCATGTGATCGCGGCCACGTACCGAGTGGGAAATGCTGCGAGCCACCAGCCCGGCCGCTGGCGCACACTCATCCAGCCGACGAGGTAGACAAGTAAATAGAAGTACGCCGCGGCTAGGATCGCTGCCGTGAGAGCGAAGCGAATTCGCGCGGTGAGGGTCATTTTGACGTCCTCTAACGATGAGGCTGAGCGACGCGCGGTTGCGTTGCCGACCAACGAAGCTGATTTATCTCGATCATCGACTCCCTCCATGGCTCACCGGAGATGATACTCCCCCGATCGCTCGAACCGATTGTTAGGCGCCGTTTGCATGGGAGCCACGCTCTTTTTTCTTCGCCGCATCGATGATATCTCGGTAGGACATGCCATTTAGCTGCGCTCGGCATATGTGGAGATCAGCGGGGCGATCAGTTGAGACTGGGAGGAAGGTGAGTTCAAGAGTGGCGTTGGTACTGAGACATTTGTGGGCCGATAAGACGCCAAAGAGCGCTAACGCCAATTGCCTGAGAACTCCAGCGGAAAGGGATCGTTGATCGTTCGTGACTCGAAGGGCGGCAAGGGTCGAGTCACGGTGCTGCCCGCGACGATTCTTCGGTGCGCCACCACATGCACGAGAAATCAATCCAGCGCGCGGTGCAGTGGGCGGTGCGCAGCGCCGGCATACTGCAGCCGGCGAGTTGCAACACCTTTCGGCTACACGCACGTCCTCGGAAAGGGCGCAATGGGGGTCAAAAGTCCGTTGGACCGGCCGATAAGAGAAATGTAATGGCGCGACTCGATGCGCCTGTTCCGGGGTGTCTGCTATTTCGAGATTCCCTGTCTGCCGCTATACTGTCGCCCGCCTTGATATTTTCCCATGGATAGCAGCGAGTTACCGTGTCCAAGTCAGAATCCTCAGATACCCAGTTCTTCAATTCCTTCAGCATGGTGCTCGGCCTTCTGGTTGCCTTTGCCATTGTCCTGTTCGCGGTGGCGCGCACCATGGGAGCCGACTCGCAGGGGGCGCAGGTGCTGCTGGACCCGCTGCACTTGGCGGAGGTGCAGAAAAATATTGCGCCGTTCGCGCAAGTTGCGATTGCGGGCAAGGACAATTCGGCTTTGGCGGCTTTGAATGCACCTCCCTCGGGCGCGGCGCCGGCGGCGAATGTGCCGACGACGGGCGAGCAGGCATTTACGGAAGTCTGTTCCGCATGTCATGCGACGGGCGTGAATGGGGCGCCGAAGATCGGGGATCATGCGGCTTGGGGGCCGCGCATCGCCCAAGGCAAGGAAACTCTCTACAAGGCCGCGATCGCCGGCAAGGGCAATATGCCGCCCAAAGGCGGCACGAATTGGCCGGACGCGACTATCCGCATGACCGTGGACTACATGGTCTCGCTCAACAAGTAGTGCGGTCCAAAGCCCGCAGTTTTACCGCTTCCGCCACGTCGATCATTCGTATATCGGCTGCTTGATTCAAATCGGCGCAGGTGCGCGCGACTTTGAGCACGCGATGATAGGCCCGCGCCGATAATCCGAGGCGCGCGATCGCGGTGGCGAGCAATGCGCTGGGCTCCTTCGCGAGCCCGCAGAAACGCGTGACTTCGTCAGGCGACAGCCGCGCATTGAGTTTTCCTTGTCGCTGCAATTGCACGCTCCTTGCCGCGGCCACGCGCCGGGCCACCGCTGCTGAGTCCTCGGCCGTTGGTTCCCTCGCCTCGCCCATTAGATCCTCGATCGGCAGCGGGGCGATCTCGATGTGGATGTCGATGCGGTCGATGAGCGGGCCTGAGATGCGGTTGCGGTAGCGGACCATTTGCTCCGCCGTGCAATGGCAACGGCCGCGGGGATCGCCCGCGTAACCGCATGGGCAGGGATTCATTGCGGCGACCAACTGGAATCTCGCGGGGAACTCGCACGTGCGTTTCAGGCGCGCGACGACGACCACGCCGGTTTCCAGCGGTTCGCGCAATGCCTCGAGCGCATTACGCGGAAATTCGGGAAGTTCATCGAGGAACAATACTCCGAGGTGCGCGAGCGATAATTCGCCAGGGCGCAGTGATCCGCCGCCGATCAGCGCAGCCATCGAAGCCGTGTGTTGCGGGCAGCGGAACGGCCGGCGGCCGCCGAGGCTTGGTCTACGGCCAGCGGCGGATTCCAAGCTTGCCACCTCCAGGATTTCAGGCGCCGATAGGGGCGGCAGCAATCCTGGCAATCTCTGCGCGAGGAGCGTCTTGCCGGCGCCCGGAGGGCCGATCATCAAAAGCCCATGTTCGCCGGCCGCGGCGATCTCCAAGGCACGCTTGGCGGCATACTGGCCGCGCACCTCCGAGAGATCCGGAACCGATTTTCCTCGAGCGTCGAGATGATTTTCATCGCGGTCATGCGCATCCTCGGGCACCCGGGATATGGCGGCGGAGCTGATGGTGGCGCGAGCTTGCGTTTGCACGCCGATGCGGGTCCGCGCCGTAGGCGTGGCTTTTCCGCCGAGAGCCGCGACCACTTCGCAGAGGTGATTCATCAGGCGCAACTTCGCACCATTGAGCAGGCTTGCTTCGAGCGCATTCGCGGCCGGCAATATCATTTCGCTGCCGAGCTTTGCGCCGGCGATCAGCGCCGGCAATAGCTTGGGTGTTTCGCGCAACGCGCCCCCCAAAGACAGTTCGCCATAGAACTCCCGATGATTGAGTGCACGCGGATCAATCTTGCGGTCGGCGGCCAGAATGCCGACGGCAATCGGCAGGTCGAAGCGGCCGCCTTCCTTCGGCAAGTCGGCGGGCGACAAATTCACGGTAATGCGCCGCTGCGGAAAATCATATCCGGCGGTAACAAGCGCGGCGCGGACGCGCTCTTTGCTCTCTCGAACCACCGCTTCGGGAAGCCCGACCAGCGCGAACGCCGGCAATCCATTGCCCAAGTGCACTTCGACCCGTACCAGCGGCGCATCGAGGCCTGCGGGCGCGCGGCTGAAAACGCTGCTCACTTCCTTGTGCGTGTCCATACGCTTTCTTTAGCGCGGTCCTTGCAGTGACGCATTGCTGCGTGAATTGGTGGAACCTCAGCGGCGCCGTCGCGCTACGGTGGCGAAAGTTTCGCTTCCAGCTCTTTCAAGCGGGCTTCGATGGCGGTGAGCTTTGCTTGTGTGCGTGCCAAGATCGCGGCTTGCACGTCGAAATCCTGGCGGGTGACCAGATCGAGTTTCGCCAACTGCGCTTGCAGCACCGCTTTGAAATTGCCTTCCAAGTCGCGGCCGAAAGCGCGCAGCGATTCAGGCACGGAATCTGCCAAGCGCTTTGCCAGATCATCCAAGCCATGTGAATCGATGAAACTCATCTACCCTCCTCGAGCTGCTGACCGGCTCGCCCTTCGTTAACGCACGATTGCCATCGCTGCGCGCCAGAAGAGTGCGTTACGTTTGCGCACGCGGAGCTAACCCATTGATTTATTGGCCTGCGGCCGTGGCACGGAAACTGCAATCTCTTGGGTCAATACTACGCGGAACTTGAGTTGGAGGCCGTCTCAATTAGCGATGAATGCGGGGATAAATGCATGAAGCTCATCACCGCCGTCATCAAACCGTTCAAGCTGGACGAGGTTCGGCAAGCGGTTGCAGACCTCGGCATTCAGGGAGTGACTGTCACCGAAGTACAGGGGTATGGCATTTGGTCAGGGCGCGTAGAGACATATCGAGGCGCTGACTACCAGATCGACTTTTTGCCGAAGGCGAAAGTCGAGCTTGCAGTTGACGATT
Organism: uncultured Gammaproteobacteria bacterium; assembly: GCA_963782865.1. Lineage (GTDB taxonomy): Bacteria > Pseudomonadota > Gammaproteobacteria > Steroidobacterales > Steroidobacteraceae > Bog-1198. The sequence goes on from CAWALS010000014.1 coordinate 320,772, forward strand.
CGATCGCGGAGCAGGTCATGGAAGCGGTGTGCAACGTTGCTCGGACCGGCGCCGTCTCGGATGGAAAAGTGTGGATACTCGAACTGGAACAAGCATTGCGGGTTCGCACCGGTGAAACCGGTCCGGACGCCATTTAATTGAGATTTCGAAGCCTCGCTTAAGGCAGCGAGCGAGGCGCATTTTCGGACGATTTAGGAGCATCTCGCGCCGGCAAGCCAGCCAACTCCCCCGTCGGTGCGATATCCCGGCGGCGCGGGTCCCCAAAAGGACCCGCGCCGTTTTTTATACCACGCGCCCGGCGCGAGACGCCTCGGCGTTTATACCCCAGAAGATTTGAATACTCCATGCTGCGACGCAGCAGTTTTATTTCGAATTCCGCTGCTAAACTGCGTTTTACTTAAACCCGGAGCCTGATGCATGAAAATGGTCATCGCCATCATCAAACCCTTCAAGCTTGACGATGTGCGCGCCGCGCTGGCCGAGGTAGGTATTCAAGGCATTACCGTGACAGAGGTCAAAGGCTTTGGACGCCAAAAGGGCCACACTGAACTGTATCGGGGGGCGGAATACGTTGTTGATTTTCTGCCCAAAGTTAAGCTTGAACTGGCCGTGGATGACGGGCAGGTTGAGCGGGTCGTGGAAGCTATTATTGAAACGGCGCGCACGGGTAAAATCGGTGACGGCAAGATCTTTGTGTGCGATCTCGGCCAGGCGGTGCGCATTCGTACCGGTGAAGCCGGCTCGCGTGCTCTGTAACAATTAAGCGAGGACTGGACGATGAAACGCCTACTGTTGTTCGCCGCCTTGATTGCTTGGTCGGGCATGGCTTCCGCCGTTGTCTACAAGTGGGTCGACGCTGATGGCAAGGTGCAGTATGGCGATCGGCCGCCCGACGGCGTTCATGCCGAAGTGGTCGAGCTCTTGATTCCGCATTCCGCTTCGACGCGATCGGCCTCGACGACTGCGCCTGCGGCGAGAAACGCCTCTGTCCCCGCGGCCAAGGATGCCGATGACAAGAAAGCCGTGGCGCAAGACGTCTCTCAAACGCGCGACAAGCAATGTACCGAAGCGCAGGACCGCTACAAGAAATTGATCGAAGGCCGTAGGCTCTATAAAACCGGCCCTGATGGCGAACGTCAGTTCATGAACTCTGAAGAAATCGACACCGAGCGGCTGAACGCCAAACGGGATGTCGACAATATCTGCAACAGCACAACCTGAGCGCGAGCTGCTAAGAGTGCGTGGCCGCCGGCGGCGGCCCGACTACTGCATGCACGCACCGGCCGGGTAGCCACAAGCGCCTGCTGCGCGTACCGGCAAGGTAGCTGCAAGCGCCTGTTGCGCGCAAGCGGGAGCTATTAAACGCCTGCTCCAGTCCTTGAGACTCCGCGCGCTTTGCCGCGGAAGGCGCAAAGCCTTAGGCTACGGTCCTTTGGCTGATTTCAAGGACCATTCACATGCAAACAGGCTTCGTTGGATTGGGTGCCATGGGCGCGCACATGGCGCGCAATCTGCATCGCGCCGGACTACTCACCGGCGTCTGGAATCGCACCTCCGAAAAATCCCAGGCGCTGGCCGCGGAACTGAAGGTGCTGGCATTCGCAAACTTGACCGAGCTTGCGGGCAATTGCGAAGCGGTGGTGATTTGCGTGTCCGCCGACAAAGACTTGCGCGAAGTGGTCGCGGGCTTGGAGCCGGGGCTGACGCCGAACATGATCGTCATGGATTGCTCCACGGTGGGAAAGGAGACCGTGCAGGATCTTTACAACCAGCTCAACACGCTCGGGGTCGGGTTTCTCGACTGCCCGGTGAGCGGCGGCGTCGAAGGGGCGAGGACGGCATCGCTGGCCATCATGTGCGGCGGCGATGAATCCGTATTCAGCCGCGCGCAGCCCATCTTGGAAAAAATGGGCAAGGCCGTGGCCTACATGGGTGCCAGCGGCTCGGGGCAAGTTACAAAGGCCGCCAATCAGATCATGTGCGCCGGCATCATCCAGGCCGTGGGCGAGGCGATGGCGTTTGCTCACGAAGAAGGCGTTGACCTGAAAAAAGTGATCGATGTCTTGGGTAAGGGTGCGGGCTCGAGCTGGTACTTCGTCAATCGCGCACCCTTTATGGCAAACAACAGTTTCCCGGCGGGATTTCGCGTGCGGCTCCACGACAAGGACCTGCGCATTTGCCGCGAGATGGCGGCGAAGCATGGCGGCGTGCTGCCCGTGGTTGAGTCGACGCTGGAGCAGTACGAAAAATTGATTGCCCAGGGCTACGGCGATGAAGACATCTCGGCGATTTATCGGCTGAAAACCAAGCTATTCCCTGCGAAAGCCGAGTCCATGTGACAGCGCGGCTACGCATCGCCACGCGCAAGAGTCAGCTGGCGCTTTGGCAGGCGGAACATGTATCGGCGCTGTTGCGCGCTGCGCATCCAGGGCTGGAAGTCGAGCTGGTGCCGCTGCTGACGCAGGGGGATCGCATTCAAGATCGAACCCTGGCCGCCATCGGCGGCAAGGGTTTATTCATCAAGGAGCTCGAGGTCGCACTGCAGGAGCTGCGCGCCGACATTGCCGTGCATTCGATGAAAGACGTGCCGGCGGATCTGCCTCTCGGTTTGATCATCGGCGCGGTGTTGAATCGCGCGGATCCTCGCGATGCGCTGGTGACCACATCGGGCATTGCTCGACTGGAAGACTTACCGCGCGGCGCCGTCCTCGGTACCTCGAGCCTGCGCCGTCAAGCGCAAGTCCGCGCGTTGCGCCCGGATTTGAGCATTGAATCGCTGCGCGGCAATGTGGACACGCGTCTGCGCAAGCTAGATGCTGGACAGGACTTAGGGGGCGGGCATGGCGGAAGCGGCGGCGCGGCGGCCGCGGGAACGACAGCGGCCTCGAGCGGCAAGCGCATGGACGCCATCGTTCTCGCCTGCGCGGGCCTGATTCGCTTGGGATTGGAATCGCGCATCACGGCGCGGCTCGATCCGCAGGTTTGTCTGCCGGCGGTGACCCAGGGCGTGATCGGCATCGAGTGCCGGCAAAGCGATTCGCGCACTGTTGAGTTCTTGCGGGCGCTCGAAGATCCTGCGACCCGCAAGGTGATGGAGGCGGAGCGCGCCTTCGCTGCGCGTCTTGGCGGCAGTTGTCAATCGCCCATCGCAGCCTACGCGGAGCTCGACGCGGATCGCATCACGCTGCGCGGACTGGTCGCGGAGCCGGATGGCTCGCGGCTGCTGAAAGATACAATATCGGGCAGCGCCGAAAATCCGGCGGCGCTGGGCCGCCAGTTGGCGGAGCGCATCCTAGCCGCGGGCGCGGGCCCCTTGCTCGAGCGCTTGCGCGCGACTTGAATGCCGCCGCTTCACGGAGTAGGCGTGCTTGTCACCCGGCCGGAATTTCAGGCGATGCCGCTGTGCCGGTTGCTGGAATCTCATGGTGCCACGACCCTGCGCTTGGCCGTAGTCGAAATCAAACCTCTCAAGGATCGACGCGTGCTTATGGAGCAGCTGGGCGGCCTCGAGAATTTTGATGTGATCCTCTTCACCAGCGCCAACGCGGTGCGTTTTGGCGTGTCGCTTCTCGATCAGAATCGCGCTCTGACGCTCGCGGCCGTAGGGCCGGCCACGTCGCGTGCCTTGAACCAAGCAGGCTACCGCGTGGCCATGCAAGCGGGTGAGTCCTTCGACTCTGAGGGTCTGCTTTCGCATCCGCGGCTGGGACATGTCGCTGGGCACCGCATCTTGATCATCAAAGGAACCGAGGGGCGGGACCTGCTCCAACAAGAACTCATGCGCCGTGGCGCGACGGTGGTATGCGCCGATGTGTACGAACGGGCGCGGGCTAATGTGAGTGCGGCAGCGCTCACGGCGGTGCAGCAGCGATTCGCGGCGGGCGGGGTTCAGGTGATCACGGCAACCAGTCTGGCGATCGGTGCCGCGCTGCTCGAGCTGGCACCGCTTGGGTCGCCGCCGCTTGAGCCGGCGTCGCTCGACTTGCGCGGCGAATTCGAACGCGCCCATTGGCTGGTCCCGGGAGAGCGCGTCGCCGCTGGTTTGCGCGCGCTGGGGCTCAACGCGCCGCTGCTGCGGGCGGACTCGGCGGAGGATCAGGACTTGGCTGCGGCGCTCATCCGCTGGCGCGCCAACGTGTCGGACGCGGGGTCGGACGCGGGGTCGAAGGAATCGTAGTACAGCCGCGACTTGGCGCTGCCGCGCGCAGCGTATTCGCGCTGAATGGCGGCAATCATCGCGGGCGGTCCGGCCGCGTACACTTCGACCGCTTCGAGATCCGGGGTGCCCTCGAGTGCGGCTTCGTGCACCCAACCGCTGCGACCGAGCCATTCGGGCGTGGGCTCGGCCAGCACCGGCACATAGGCTAGTGACTTGGCGCGGCGGCGCAAACGCTCGAGCGTTGCGTGCGCATACAGGTCCTGTTCACCGCGCACGCCCCAATAGAGTTGCATGTCGCGCTCAATTCCATTCTCGACCAGGTGGCGCAGAATCGAGAGCAGCGGCGCAATGCCGGTGCCGCCGGCGATCAGCAGCATGCGCGGCGCACGGGCGCGGTGAGGACGGTAGGTGAATTGCCCCAACGGGCCCTCGATGGACAGCAATGCGGCGCGCATGTCTTCGTGAAACAGACGGTCGCTGAATTCTCCGCCCGCGATCCGCCGGACGTGCAGTTCCAGCGGCCTGGCATCGTGCGGCGGCGATGCAATGGAAAAGCTGCGGCGCTTACCGCCCGGCAGCAGGATGTCGATGTACTGGCCGGCCTGAAAGCTGAAATCTTCCGCAATCGGCAGGCGCAGGAACAATCCCATGACATCGTGCGACAAGGGAACGGCGCGCTCGATGCGGCACGGCAAGCGCTTGACGCCGGCCGCAGCGGCCGGGCGAACTTCAAACGTCTCGATCCACAGATCAGTGCGGGCGCGCGCCTGACACAGCAGGATCAGGCCGTCGGCGATCTCGGCATCTGAGAGGCCGAGCGGCCTGCCATTGGGATAGTCGATCGCGCCGCTGAGGAGGCGCGCCTTGCAGGCACCGCAATTGCCGCCTTTGCAGCTATGCGGCACATGGAGCGCGGCGTCATTGGCCGCCTCGAGCAGCGCCTGGCCGGCGTCAACAGTGAAGCTGCGGTTGGAGTTGGCAATCCTGATGAGCACGCGACAACCTTCGCCCGCTGTGGCCGGTGTTGTTCAACTATAAACGCTTTGACGTTAAGCGCTGGGCTGGCTGCGCTTGCTGTCCAGCCATTCGTGGATCGGTTGCCACTGCTTCCAATCCGGCCAGGCGAGATATTCGGGCAACTCGAGCACGCCCATGCCGCGTGAATAGGCGCGGACATAGTTCTGCGCTTCGCGCAGGTGCCCGAGATACGGCACTTTGAGTTTCGTGAGGTATGCGTCCAACTCCTCGTACACCAGGGTGTACTCTCGGACTCGATTGGCAATCACCGCAAGACGTGCTTGCTTGCGCGATACCTTGCCGATTTCAAGCAGCTCAGCCATGAAATGTCCGCAGGCTTTCATGTCGATGCTCGAGGGCAGCACCGGTACGATGATGGTTTCGGCGCGCCGCACCAGTTCATTCAATTCGGTGCCGTGAACGCGGGCGGGCGCATCGATGACCAGGACTTCGGTGCTGCGCGGTACATTGCGCAGGCCATCCTCGAATGCGGCGGCGCCGCTGATCGCCGGCAGGTCGGCCGGCCGCATGGCGAGCCAGTCGAGACTGGAGCGCTGCGGGTCGTAGTCCGCAATGCATACCTTGTGCCCGTCGCGGGCGAAAAATACGGCGATGTTGGTGGAAAGCGTGCTTTTGCCGCAGCCGCCCTTCGCGTTCAATACCATGACGTGGCGCATAATCCCCCGGGCTTTGTTGTTCTTCCAAGGTAGAACTTTACGCGAACATTGCGCAACCCCCGAGCGGAATTTTGCCGCATCGGCTATGCTCCTTGGTATGCGCATCGAGTTCATGAAGATGCAAGGCCTGGGCAACGATTTCCTGGTGTTCGACGCCGCCGCCATCGCCGCAGACACTCTCCTGGATGAAAGGACGCTGCGCGCCCTCGCCGACCGGCACACCGGCGTAGGTTTCGACCAGGCGCTGATGCTGGAATCGCCGCGTGATCCCGCGAGCCGCGTGTTCTATCGAATCTTCAATTCCGACGGCACGGAGGTCGAACAGTGCGGCAATGGCGCGCGCTGTATCGCGGCCCTGCTGTACGCACGCGCGCCGGAACTCGGCCGCGACTTCATCATGGGCAGCCCCGGCGGCCGCGTGCGCGCGCGCGTTCGGGATGATGGCCTGGTGTCGGTGGACATGGGTATCCCGGAGTTCGAGGAGCCATTCGAGTTTTCCTTGAAGATCGAGGGCAAAGACATCGGCATGAGCGCGCTGCGCCTGGGGAACCCCCATGCGGTGCTGCGCGTGCCCGATGTGAAAACGGCGCCGGTGGAACTCTGGGGGCCGAGCATCCAGCGCCATCCGCACTTTCCGAACCGCGCCAATGTGGGGTTCATGCAGATCCTCGGCCGCAATCACATATTGTTGCGGGTGTTCGAGCGCGGCGCCGGCGAAACGCAGGCCTGCGGCACCGGCGCTTGCGTCGCCGTCGCCGTGGGCGTACGGCAGGGTCTGCTCGACGGCGAAGCGAGGGTGGATTTGCCGGGCGGCACGGCGATGGTTTCTTGGGAGGGTCCGGGCCAGCACATCTGGCTGACGGGTCCGGCGACCACGGTTTTTACAGGTTCGGTCGATTTAACGCGATTTACGGGAGCCAAACAATGACCACGAGTCACGCGCGCGGGATCAAGCAGGATGTCCTCACCGACACGAGTGTCGCGGACTATTTGCTGGCCTATCCGGACTTCTTCGAGCGCAACTCACAACTGTTGACCAAGTTGCGTCTGCCGCACGTGCGCGATGTGGCGGCCACGGTGAGTTTGGTGGAGCGCCAAGTGGAGGTGCTGCGAGAGCGCAATCAGTCGCTGGAGCGCAAGCTGAAAGAATTGGTGGATGTGGCGCGGGCCAACGACGCCCTGGCGGATCGGATTCATCGCCTCTGCCAGCGGCTGATTCGCACGCGCACCTTGGCGGAATCGATCAGCGCCATCGAAACCTCGCTGCGCGAGGACTTCGACGCGATGAACTCCGTGCTCGTGCTGTTCCTCGAGGAAGCGCGCGCGCTGGAGCCGGCAATCGGCCGATTTTTGCGCGTCGCCAATCCCGCCGACGAAGATATGCGGACCTTTGAGTCCCTGCTGAGTTCGGGCAAGCCGCGTTGCGGCCAGGTGCGCGATGCGCAGCGTGACTACCTGTTCGGCGCAGAGTCGGTGGCCATCGGCTCGGTGGCGCTCACGCCCTTAGGCCAAAAGGGCGCACTCGGCATCCTGGCCATCGGCGCGAGCGATGCGGAACGCTTTCATCCCGGCATGAGCACCGAATTCCTGCTGCGCATCGGCGAGCTCGTGACTTACGCGCTAATGCGCTGATCTGTAATACCTCGGACCGGCTCCAGACTGTGCTGCCTAGCGAGCGCGAACGAATCGAGCGATTCTTATCGCACCTCAACTTCGAGCGCCGCATGAGCGCGCACACCGTGGCCGCCTACCGCCACGATTTGCTGGCTTTGGCGGGATTTTGCACGGAGCGCAAAGTACCGCGCTGGGCGGCGTTGAACAATTTTCAGGTGCGCGCCTTTGCCGCGGCCGAGCACGCCGGCGGCATCGCGCCGCGCAGCATTCAGCGGCGCTTGTCGGCCGTGCGCTCGTTCTACGAATACCTGATGCGCGAAGGCCATGCTAAAAATAATCCCGCGCTCGAGGTGCGCGCGCCTAAATCCAAGAAGCGCCTGCCGGCGACCTTGGACGCCGATCAAATGGCGCGCCTGCTCGATTTTCGAGCGGACGATTCGCTCTCGGCGCGCGACAAAGCCATGATGGAGTTGTTTTATTCGTCGGGCCTGCGCTTGAGCGAATTGGTGGGGCTGACGGTGTCCGCCGTCGATCTTAAGGACCGAACCGTGCGGGTGCTCGGCAAGGGCAGCAAAACGCGCATCGTGCCCGTCGGGCGCCACGCCATCGACGCGCTGCAGCGATGGCTCGTGGAGCGCGCTGCGCTCATCCGGGACAAGCCGGCGTCCGCGGGCGCGGAGGGGGGTGCGGTGTTCGTGGGGAAATCGGGACGGCCATTGTCCGTGCGGGCGGTGCAGTTGCGTGTGGGCCTGTGGGCGCGCCGCAGGGGCTTGTCGATGCATGTACACCCGCACATGTTCCGCCATTCCTTTGCGACGCACCTGTTGGAATCGAGCGGCGACTTGCGCGGTGTGCAGGAATTGCTGGGGCACGCCGACATCAGCACCACGCAGGTTTACACGCATTTGGATTTTCAGCGGCTGGCCAGCGTTTACGATGCCGCCCATCCGCGAGCCCGGCGCCGACCATGATTCACGATCCGAATCGCATCTACGGCACGACCATTCTGGCGGTGCGGCGCAATGGCCGCGTGGCGGTGGGCGGCGATGGCCAAGTCACCTTGGGACAGAGCGTGATGAAGTCCAACGCCCGCAAAGTACGGCGGCTGTACGACGGCAAGGTGCTGGCGGGATTCGCCGGCGGCACCGCGGATGCTTTCACCCTGTTCGAGCGCTTCGAGGGCAAGCTGGAAAAATTCGGCAATCTCACGCGCGCGGCGATTGAGCTGGCAAAGGACTGGCGCAGCGATCGCAGCCTGCGGCGCTTGGAGGCCCTGCTCTGCGTCGCGGATGCCGAGAGCACCTATGTCATCTCCGGAACCGGCGATGTCATCGAACCGGAGCATGATCTCATCGCCATTGGTTCGGGCTCGGGTTTCGCGCAAGCGGCTGCCCTGGCATTCATGCAAAGCGGCGACTTGTCCGCGCGCGACATCGTTGAGCGCTCGCTCAACATCGCCGCCGACATCTGCATCTATACCAATCGCAGCCTGACCATCGAGGAACTGTAGTGAATACCCGGACCGGCTCATTGCTCCCGAGCAGTCAGACAGGCTCCTCGCAAATGACGCCGCGCGAGATTGTCGAGGAACTCGACAAGCATATTGTCGGCCAGACGGCCGCCAAGCGCGCCGTGGCAATCGCCTTGCGCAACCGCTGGCGGCGTTGCCAAGTCGCCGAATCGCTGCGCCAGGAGATCACCCCGAAGAACATTCTCATGATCGGGCCCACCGGCGTGGGCAAAACCGAGATCGCGCGCCGCTTGGCACGGCTTGCCAGGGCGCCGTTCATCAAGGTCGAGGCCACGAAATTCACGGAAGTGGGCTATGTTGGGCGTGAAGTTGATTCGATCGTCCGCGATCTTGTCGAAATCTCCGTCAAAATGACGCGAGAGGAAGAAATGTCGAAGGTACGCCATCGCGCCGCTGATGCGGCCGAGGACCGCGTGCTCGATATTCTGCTGCCCCGCACCCAAGCGGGCTTCACGGCTGAGGCAAGCGTGAAGGACAACGACACGCGGCAGCGCTTTCGCAAAATGCTGCGCGAGGGGCAGCTCGACGATCGCGAGGTCGAAATCGACGTTCGCGCCCTGCCGGTGGGGTTGGAAATCATGGCGCCTCCGGGCATGGAAGAAATGACCCAGCAGCTGCAGGGGATGTTTCAAAACTTGGGGCAAGGCCGCACCCGCAGCCGCAAGGTCAAAATCAAGGAAGCCTTGAAGCTCCTGGTCGATGAGGAAGCGGCAAAAATGATCAATGAGGAGGAACTGAAGCTGCGCGCGGTCGAGAACGCGGAGCAGAACGGCATCGTGTTCATCGATGAAATCGACAAGATAGCGCGCCGTCAGGAAACCATGGGCGCGGACGTGTCGCGCGAAGGCGTGCAGCGCGACCTGCTGCCGCTGGTGGAGGGCTGCACGGTGAACACCAAGTACGGCACGGTGAAAACCGATCACGTGCTGTTCATCGCGTCCGGCGCGTTTCACATGTCCAAGCCTTCGGACCTGATTCCGGAATTGCAGGGCCGCTTGCCGATCCGCGTCGAACTCGAGCCGCTCAAGGTCGGCGACTTCGTGCGGATTTTGACCGAGCCCGACGCCTCGTTGTGCCGCCAGTACTCGGCGCTGATGGCGACGGAGGGATTGACGCTGGAGTTTGCGGAGTCCGGCGTGCAGCGGCTCGCCGAAGTGGCCTTCGAGGTCAATGAGCGCACCGAGAACATCGGCGCGCGGCGTCTGCACACGGTCATGGAGCGGCTGCTCGAGACCGTGTCCTTCGATGCCGCCGATCGCAACGGCACGCGCGTCGTGATCAATCGCGAGTATGTGCAAAGCAATCTGGGCGAGCTGGTCAAAGATCAGGATCTGTCGCGGTACATTCTGTGAGCGCGCCGAAGGGCGCGCAGCCCACCGAAATCAAGCTGCGCACCGAGTCGCGCCTGCTCGATATCCGCTTCGATGACGGCTCGCATTTCGAGCTGCCCTTCGAATACCTGCGCGTGTTTTCGCCCTCGGCCGAGGTGAAAGGCCATGGCGGCGGCGAGGGCGCGCTGGTGCTGGGAAAGCAAAACGTCGGGATCAGCGGGGTGGAGCCGGTGGGCAACTATGCCCTGCGCCTGTTCTTCAACGATGGCCACAATACGGGGCTGTATTCCTGGAGCGTCCTGTACCAGCTGGGCAGGGACCGCGCCGTGAACTGGGCGCGCTATCAAGAACGCTGCGCGCAGGCTGCCGGCAGCGTTAAGGCGCCACGCCCCTAGACTTCGGCACTGTGAATTTGAGCGGCTCGGATGCCCTGACGAGCGCTACGAACCAGTCAAAATCACTTTGTCGGCTACAATGGGCGCCATGGCTGATTCCGATCCCACGGTGGATTTTGGCTTCGAAAAGGTCGCGGCGGCCGACAAGGCGCAGCGCGTGCGCGCCGTATTTGCCTCAGTCGCAGGCAAATACGATGTCATGAACGATTTGATGTCCTTCGGCGCGCATCGGTTGTGGAAACACTTCACGCTGTCGTTGACCGGCTTGCGCGCAGGTCAACGCGCTTTGGACGTCGCCGGTGGGACCGGCGATCTCGCGGCGGGGTTGCTTGCCCAAGTCGGCAAATCGGGCCGAGTCGTGCTGTCGGACATCAATCCTGCCATGCTGGAAATCGGCCGCGACCGCCTGCTCGATGCGGGGCATGCGGGCAATGTGGAGTGCATCGTTGCCGACGCGGAGCGCCTGCCTTTCGAGGACAACGCCTTTGACTGCGTCACCATCGGTTTTGGCCTGCGCAATGTCACCGACAAGGCGGCGGCGCTCAAGTCCATGCACCGTGTGCTGAAGCCCGGCGGTCAATTGCTGGTGCTGGAATTTTCGAAGCCGACGGCGCCGGGCTTGAAGCCGATCTACGACGCGTATTCCTTCAAGGTTCTGCCGCTGCTGGGCGGACTCATCGCAAAGGACTCAGGCAGCTATCGGTATCTTGCGGAATCGATCCGTATGCATCCGAATCAAGAAACCTTGCTCGAGATGTTGCGCAGCGCGGGTTTCATCCAGGCGCGCTATCACAACTTGAGCGGCGGCATCGTCGCCGTGCATCGCGGCTACAAGATCTAGGAGCAGGGAGCCCGACATGCCCGCAACTCCTGCCTGGTTGGCATCGGCTGAAGCCGTCTTGAATCGCAACATCGGCGCATCGAGCCGCGCGGCTGCTCTCGCCAAACGGCTCGAGGGCGCCACTCTGCAAGTCGATGTCGATGGCATCACCCGGGTTCGCACGACCTGCTTTGGCGGCCGCGCGGCATTGCTGGCGGGCGATGATTCGCCGGCGGATGCCGTCATTTCAGGATCGGCCCCCGCACTGCTGCAAATGTTCAGGGCGGCGGGGACGCCGAGCGCGGAGATGCGCGCCGCGGTGCAGATTCGCGGCGATGCCGAGATCGCCAACTTGTATCGCGACTTGTTCGCGGCGGCGCGGCCTGACTTGGAGGAGGAGTTGTCGCGCTGGATAGGCGACATGCCGGCGCGGCATTTGTCGCTGCTCGCCAAGAGCGTGCGGACCTGGGCACGCCGCGCGCGGCGCACCGCCGGCGAGAATATCGCCGAGTACCTGCAGGAAGAAGGCCGCGACCTGGTCACGAAAACCGAAATGGAAGAGTTCCTACGCGGCGTCGACGGCGTTCGGGAAAGCATCGATCGGATCGAAGCTCGCCTGATTGGAATCGAGCGGCGGGCGATGAGCACCTGATGCGCCGGCGAGTACTCGCGAGGCTGCTCAAGATCCAGCGGGCGCTGGTCAGGCACCGGCTCGATGAGTTCGTGCGCGCCACTCACCTGTATCGCCCGCTGCGCTATCTCTATTATTTCTCGCCGTGGACCTGGTTCCAGCGCCGCGTCGGCGGCACGCGCGGCGAGCGGCTGCGCCTGTCGCTCGAGGAGTTGGGCCCGATTTTCGTAAAATTCGGCCAGGCGCTCTCGACGCGGCGCGACCTGCTGCCCGTGGACATCGCCGATGAGCTGGCGAAACTGCAGGACCGCGTCCCGCCCTTTCCCGGCGAAGTCGCCGTCGCCATGATCGAGAAGACTTTCGGCCGGCCGCTTGGCGAAATCTTCGGCACATTCGAAGCGGCGCCCCTGGCCGCCGCATCCATCGCGCAGGTGCATGCGGCGACCCTGAAGAACGGCGATGAGGTGGTGGTCAAGGTGCTGCGCCCCGGCATGCGCGAGGTCATCGATCTTGACCTGGAAGTGCTTGACGCACTGGCGAAATTCGCCGACGAGTACTGGATCGAAGCGCGTCCTGTCAGGCCCATCGAAGTGGTGCGCGAGTACCGCAAAACGGTCACCGATGAACTCGACCTGATGCGCGAGGCAGGCAATGCAGCGCAGCTGAAGCGCAATTTCGCCGGTTCCTCGCTGTTGTACGTGCCGCAGATTCACTGGGACTATTGCCGCCCGAACGTCATGGTGATGGAGCGCATACACGGCATCATCGTGAGCCGCGTGGAGGAATTGCGGGCGCGCGGCACGGACATCGCCAAGCTGGCCGAGAACGGCGTCGAGATCTTTTTCACGCAGGTGTTCCGCCACAATTTCTTTCATGCCGACATGCACCCGGGCAATATCTTCGTGCAGATCGACGATCCGCGAAATCCGCGCTACGCGGCCGTGGATTTCGGCATCGTCGGCACCCTGCAGCCGCGCGATCAGCATTATCTGGCCGAGAATTTCATGGCTTTTTTCAACCGCGACTATCGCCGCATCGCGCAGCTGCATATCGAAAGCGGCTGGGTGCCCAGAATTACGCGGGTCGATGAGCTCGAGTCCGCGGTTCGGACGGTCTGCGAGCCCATCTACAACAAGCCGCTCAAGGAGATTTCCTTCGCCCAAGTGCTGCTGCGGCTGTTCGAAACGGCGCGGCGCTTCGAGATGCAGGTGCAGCCGCAGCTCATTCTGCTGCAAAAGACCCTGTTCAACATCGAGGGCTTGGGAAGACAGCTCTATCCTGAACTCGATCTGTGGAAGACCGCGCAGCCGGTGCTGCGCGAATGGATGAGAGAGCGCACCAGCCCGCGGACTATCTTCAGGGAAATTCGTGCGCATTGGCCTGACGCGCTGCTGACGTTGCGGCAGATACCGCAAATCCTGCAAACCTCCATTCGCGAGGCGGCGGACGGCAGCCGACCCGGCGCCGATCGCGAGTTGGCACGGCTGCGCGCGGAAATGCGTGCGGCGGCTTGGCGGCGCGACCTATGGCTGGCTTCGGGTGTATTGTGGCTATGCGGCTTGATTTGGCTGGCCCAGTCTTCGCAATATCGCTGGTTTGGAGCGGCGCAGATGATTGCCGCCATCGTCCTAATCTTGAGACTGCGCTTGAGGCCTTAGGATCGAATGAGAATTCCCATTGAAAGTTCGACCAGCTACCGCGGCCGCAATTCGCGGCCGAATTTGCCCGCGCTGGCGCTATTTCTGGTGCTGACCTTGAGCGCGGGCGTGGTGGGCGCGCTGTTCTCGCCGGGCTTTTCAGCGGCGGCCGCGCATTGGTACGCTGCTCTGGCGAAGCCGGATTGGGTGCCTCCGCAAAATTGGTTCCCGCCGGTGTGGATAGTGCTGTACGTATCGATGGCGATCGCGGCCTGGATCATCTGGCGCGAACGCTATCATCGCGGCCGCGCTGCCGCGATCACCGCCTACGGCGTTCAGCTGCTGCTCAACACGCTGTGGCCGGCGGTATTTTTCGGCTGGAAGAATCTCGACGCCGGACTATTCGAGATCGTGGCGCTGTGGCTGGCGGTGGGTTGGACGATACGCGAATTCGCGCGCGTCAAGTTCGGGGCGGCCCTGCTTCTGGTGCCGTACTTTTTGTGGGTGACAATGATCGCCGCGATCAACCTGGCCGCTTGGAAGCTCAATCCATGACCGCGGCGCCTAGGCACACTATCCCGTGAGCGTTTCAACGCGATGTGCTCGGCCGCAGCGGTCTTAAGATGCCGCTAGACTCATCCCGCCGCTTCAGTTCCCCCTACCAGGGGACGCCGCGCACCCATCTTTTGTCGAATGGCAACTACTCGGTGATGCTGAGCGCGGCGGGCTCGGGCTACAGCCGCTGGCGGGACATTGCGCTGACGCGCTGGCGCGAGGATCCCACCTGCGACCCATGGGGCTTCTACATTTTCCTGCGCGATGTGTTCAACGGCCACGTGTGGTCGGCCGGCTATCAGCCCATCGCCCGGGAATCGGAAATCTACGAGGTGGCCTTCTTCGAAGACCGCGCGGAATTCCGCCGCAAGGACGGACCGATCCGCACGCTCATGCGAGATCATCGTGTCTGCGGAAGACGATGCCGAAGTGCGGCGCTTGTCGCTCACCAACGAAGGCCGCGGCGCGCGCGAGATCGAGCTGACCTCGTACTCGGAAGTGGTTTTAAGTCCCGCCGCAGCCGATTCCGCACATCCGGCATTTTCGAAGATGTTCGTGCAGACTGAATTTGTCGCCGAGCGCGGCGCGCTGCTGGCAACGCGGCGGCCGCGCGATCCCGGCCAACCACAGCTATGGATGGCGCATTTCAATTCCCTGGACGGCGAAGCCATCGGCGGCCTGCAATTCGAAACCGATCGCGCGCGTTTTTTGGGCCGCGGACACGACGTGCGCAACGCGGCATCCATCATCGAGGCGAGGCCCTTGTCCAATTCGGCGGGCACCGTGCTCGATCCGGTGCTGGCGCTGCGGCGCCGTGTGCGAATCGATCCGGGCGAAACCGTCCACGCGGCGTTTTGGAGCGGCGTCGGCGCCAGCCGCGCACAGGCGCTGCGCCTGGTCGATAAGCTAGGCAGCGAAGCGGCCTTTCGGCGCACGAAAACGCTGTCGCGGGCGAGGGCCGAAGCTCAGCTGCGCGAGCTCGATACCCGCGGTACCCGCGAGCTCGGCACCCGCGACCTCAACACCCCGGAGCTCAATCTCACCGCCGAGGATGCGCAGCTCTTTCAGGAGCTCGCCGCACGCATCCTGTATTCCGACGCTTCGCTGCGCGCCTCTGCCGACATGCTCAATCGCAACCAGCTCGGCCAAGCGGCTTTGTGGGCGCTGGGGGTGTCGGGCGATTTGCCCATTGTGCTCGCCCTGATCGGCGCCGAGGCCGATATCGAGCAGGTTGCACAATTGCTGCGCGCGCAAGCCTATTGGCAGGCCAAATGCTTGGCGGTGGATCTGGTCATTTTGAATACGGCGGCTGCCGCCGCCGCGGCCCCGCTGCAGGCCGCGCTCGAGGCCTTGATCAAGCGCGATCGCAACGGCAAGCCGGCGGCGCTCGCGCTGCGCGCCGATTCCTTGCCCGAGGACAAGCGCGATTTCCTGCAAGTGGCGGCGCGGGCGCTAGTCACTTGCGGACCGCAGCCGCTGCGCGAGCAGCTTGCACGGCCGCGGCGCCGCTGGAGCCGGCGGCTGCGGCGCGTCTACGGCGCGAAAACAGCGGCGAGGACCTGCGCGCTCAGGCGCCGCACTCGATGCCGGCGCTGGAGTACTTCAACGGCTTGGGCGGATTCGACGCGGGCGCGCGCGAATACGTGATCGTGCTCGATGACGGCCAGTGGACTCCGGCGCCCTGGATCAACGTGATCGCCAATCCTCAATTCGGCTTTCTTGTGTCCGCCGACGGTTCGGGCAGCACCTGGTCCTTGAATGCGCAGCAAAACCAAATCACCCCCTGGTGCAACGACCCGGTCAGCGATAAGCCCGCTGAGGCGATCTACCTCCGCGATGAGAATTCCGGAGACCTATGGAGCGCCACGCGCGCTGCCGATTCGCGAGCGCGCTTGCGTCTACGTCGTGCGCCATGGCTTCGGCTACACGCGCTCCGAACACGCCTCTCACGGCATTGCAACGATCTTGACGCAGTTCGTGCCGCTTGCCGATCCGATCAAGATCTCGCGGCTGCAGATCAAGAACGCCTCGGACGCAAGCGCGCCAATTGTCGGTCACCCACTACTTGGACTGGGTGCTCGGAAATCAAAATAACAAGGCGGCGCCCTTCATCATCACCTGCGATCGACTCCGCAGTCGCGCGCCCTGCTGGCGCGCAATCCTTGGAGCGCGGATTTCCAGTCGCGCGTCGCCTTCATGGATATGGCGGGCGCGCAGCAAAGCTGCAGCGCGGATCGGAGCGAATTCATCGGGCGCCATGGGTCGCTCGCCGAACCGGCCGCGCTGCTGGGGCCGCAGCCGCTGAGCAACCGCGTGGGGGGCGGCTTGGATCCCTGCGGCGCGATGCAAACCAAGATCAGCTTGAGTCCCGGTGAGACGCTCGAGCTGAAGCTGTTTCTCGGCGAGGAGAGTTCATCCGACGCGGCGGCGGCGCTGCTGGCGCGCTATCGAAGCGCGAACCTCGATGAGGTCTTCAAGAGCGTGACCGATTTCTGGGACCGCACCTTGGGCGTCATTCAGGTGAAAACGCCCGACCGATCCCTGGATATCCTGGTCAACGGGTGGCTCCTGTACCAGACCTTGAGCAGCCGCGTCTGGGGCCGCACCGCCTTCTATCAGTCGAGCGGCGCTTACGGGTATCGCGATCAATTGCAGGACGTCATGGCTCTGTGCGTATCCTCGCCGGCCATCACCCGCGCGCACATCTTGAGAGCAGCCGCCCAGCAGTACACGGAAGGGGACGTGCAGCACTGGTGGCTGCCCACCTCGGGTCAGGGTATCAAGACGCGGGTAGCGGACGACCGCGTGTGGCTGCCCTTCGTCGTTGCGCACTATCTCGAGGTCACCGGCGATCTCGCGGTGCTCGACGAACCCGTGGCGTTCCTGGGCGGCGGTGCGCTCGCGCCGGGCGATCTCGAGAAGTTCTGGGCGCCGCCCTCGGGCGATCCGGCGCCGCTATTCGAACATTGCGTGCGCGCGCTCAACTCCAGTTTGGGAATCGGCGCTCACGGCCTGCCGCTGTTCGGCAGCGGCGATTGGAACGACGGCATGAATCGGGTCGGAGTGGCTGGGCGCGGCGAGAGCGTGTGGCTCGCCTGGTTCCTGCATGCCGCCTTGATGCGCTTTGCGCCGATCGCCGAGGCGCGCGGCGCCGATGAGGCGGCCGCCGTGTGGCGCAAGCATGCCTTCGCCGTGCAGCAGGCCATCGAACGCGAAGCCTGGGACGGGGACTGGTACCGGCGCGGCTATTACGACGACGGCACCGTCTTGGGCTCTGTGGCCAGCGATGAATGCCGCATCGATTCGGTGGCGCAATCATGGGCCGTGATCTCCGGCGCCGCACCGCGCGAGCGCGCGCTGCGCGCCATGTCGGCGGTCAACACCCAGCTGGTCAGCCGCAGCGATGGGCTGGTGAAACTGTTCACGCCGCCCTTCGATCACAGCGCGAAGGATCCCGGTTACATCAAGGCCTACCCGCCGGGCCTGCGCGAGAACGGCGGGCAGTACACGCACGCCGCCATGTGGACGACGCTGGCGTTTGCGCTGCTGGGCGACGGCGATCGCGCCGGCGAATTGTTCTCGCTGCTGAACCCCATCAATCATGCCAGCACGACCGCCGGCATCCATCGCTACAAGGTAGAACCCTACGTGGTGTGCGCCGATGTGTACTCGGCGCCGGATCATGTGGGGCGCGGCGGGTGGACTTGGTACACCGGCTCCGCCGGGTGGATGTACCGCACGGCGGCGGAAGGCATCTTGGGAATCAAAGTGCGCGGAACCACGCTGCTCGTTGACCCCTGCATCCCTCGGGCCTGGCCCGGTTTTGAGTTCACCTACCGGCACGGAACGTCGCGCTATCGCATCACCGTGAAAAATCCCCGCGGTGTGAATCGCGGGGTGGCGCGCGCCACCCTCGACGGCAAGGATTTGAGCGGCGCGCCTGGCGAATTTCAATTAATGGATGACGGGCGCTATCACTACGGGGAAATTACCCTGGGCGAATCGCCGCGGGATCGGCGCTAATCTGCGTTCTGCGGCTTGGCTTTCAATGCGCGGAGCGCCTGGGCCATGAGCATTTTGGCGACCGCGCTCGCGGGCACGAAGCGCAGCAGCCGCAACGCCAGCGCGGGGCGCGCGATCAGCAGGCCGCCGGCGAGCGCGCCCAAAGTACCCAAGCCTCGGCTGCTCAGCAGCAGCTGCATGGTGCGGCTGCGCGGGAACCCTGCGTGGCTGCTCCCGGCCGCGCCGCTGCCGTTGCCCTGCGCGGCCGGCGGATCGAGCAGCAGTCGCAATTCCTCACGCGACTGCGCCAGCCGGTTACGAATCAAGTCTCGCTCCGCGGCGTCGCGCTCGGTCATGTCAATCCTCGTCCGCGGACAAGATCTTTTCGAGAATGACGCGATCTTCTTGCCACTCGCGCCGTACATCGGCGAGCAGCGGCGAGCGCGCATGCGCCGCGCGCGCCCGATAGACGGCAGCGGCGATCGCAAGGCCTAAAAACCCGCCGGCCAACCAGGCGATGGCGGCGAGGCGATACGGCGTGTTCCAGAAGTAAGCGATGATTCCCAGGCAAGTAAAGAAAACCGCGAACAATGCGCAGATCGCGACGATCGCCACGGCCACCACTTGCGCGGTGATTTCGCGCTGGGTGCGCGCCAGATCCAACTCCGCCAGATCGATATAGGCGCCGATATGGCGCAGCAGCGCGGGGGCGGCTTTCGGCAGTGACCATAACCCGCGCACTGTCGTTCAGCCTTTAGGAGCGGCGCGTCGCTAAAATGCCCACTACCGCGCCGACCAAGGCCGCAATGCCAATCGCCTGCCACGGGCTTTCGCGGACATAGTCATCGGCGCTGCTCGCGACGTTTTGCGCCTGGCGCCGCAGGGTCTCGGCGCTGTCCGAAAGACTCTGCTTCGTGGCGTCCACCGCGCGCTGCACCTTGCCGCGCACGCGAACCACATCCGCGTCTTTCAAATCGGCGATGCGTGCCATGAGATCTTCGACATCCGCGATCAGATTCTTGATCTCGCCGGAAGCCGCGCCCTTGATGTCGTTGAGGCCGTCGGTCAGATCGCTCTTCAAACGGCGGGCCGTGGCGCGTGCCTGGTCCGCCGTATTGTCAGAATTCGCTTCCATTTCATTCTCCTTGAGTGGATGCACCGCGCCTAGGGTTACGTCGAGCGCACTGCCCGCCACTATGACTTTATCCTCGCCAGGGGTCCATCGGTTCGCCTCGAGCCCGCCTGTAGGAATACCCTCACATGTTAAACTCAAGCTCTGCAAGGCGGGCAATTTAAATGAAAATTTTGGGCGAGGAGCTGGGCAAGATCGGACGCTGGTACCTGGCGCTGCCGCCTGTCCTGCTGATTGGGTTCCTCATTGGACTCTTCTTTCTGGCCACTGCCGGCCAGACTCGCTTGAATATGACCAACGAGCGCGCGCACCGCTCGCAAATGCGGGAACAGGCCCTGAATGAGTTCGCGGGCCTGATCACGGATGCCGTATCCGCACAGCGCGGCTATTTGGTCACGGCAGAGAGCGCTTACCTTGCCCCCTATGCCGATGCGGTGAGGCGGGTCGGGCAGGCACTTGATCGGCTGCACGAGGCCTATGGCGGCGCTGATGGCGGCAGCGAATTGCACGAGCTGCGAGTGTTGACGGGGAAGGAGCTGGGGGAACTCGAAGACGGCGTCGCGATACTCAAGAGACGCGGCATATCCCCGGCTGCCAGCGCGGTCGGCACGGACGTGGGCAAGCGCACCATGGACTCGATCGGCGCCATTGTCGCCAAAATGCGCGGCGAACAGGCGAGCGAAGCGGCGGCGGCCAATGCAGAATGGCAAAGGGATTTTCGCCTCTCGAGCTGGGTGTCGGCGGCCGGCGCGATATTGAACATCGGCTTGGTTTTGCTGGCGATCCGGCTGGTTTACAGCGACCTGCGGCGGCGTGCGCGCCATGCCGCCGCCCTGCACGACCAGAAATCGCAGCTCGAGCTCGAGGTCGAAGCGCGCACCAGCGAATTGACCGCGCTCTCGACGCATTTACAGGGTGTGTCCGAGCAGGAAAAATCGGCGCTGTCGCGCGAGCTGCACGATGAGTTGGGAGGACTTCTGGTCGCGGCCCGCATGGATCTCTCCTGGCTGCAGCAACGCTTGCCGACCGCGGACCCTTCGATCGAGCAACGCTTCAAGCGCATTCACGAATCTTTGAGCGCCGGCGTCGATTTGAAACGCCGCGTGGTCGAGGAGCTGCGCCCCACGCTGCTCGACAACATGGGGTTGTTCACGGCATTGCGCTGGCAATTCAAGGAGACCTGCCGGCGCACCGGCTTGCGTTGCACCGAAACTATTCCTGAAACCGAGCTGAAATTCAGCCCCGAAGCCGCGATCGGCGTGTTTCGAATTGCACAAGAAGCCCTGACGAACATCTTGAAACATTCAGAAGCAAAATCCGCCGACCTCTACATTGCGATCGATCGGGACACATTTACCCTGCGCATCACCGATGACGGCAAGGGCATCCCCACCGACCGCCTGGTCAACAGCACCTCGCATGGTTTGGCCTCGATGCGCCATCGCATCGCCGGCTTGGGCGGAACCTGGGAGCTCGGCAGTCCAAGCTCAGGCGGCACGGTGGTGACCGCGCGCATTCCCTTGACGAGAATGCTGCCGCCGAACCCGCAGGAAGGAGGCGAGCAACCGCTCACCTCCCTGGCTCTCTAGGAGCCTGTCTGAGTATTCAGCGTGAGCCGCGTTGGCAGCGCGAGGCGGCGGATGCAAGGCGCGCGGCGCACTTCCACGCGGCGATTCAACTGCCGCCCGCCGCAGTCGTTGTCGCTCAATGCTTCGACAAATGCGCCTCGCAGATCTCGTGCAGTACTTCCGGCAGGCGGCCGTAATCGCGCGCCTTGTCGAGGAAATGCGTCGCGCCGAGCGCGATCGCGGCATTCTTGTATTCGGGCAGGTCGTAGTTGGTGAGCACGATGATCCGGGGCTTCTGTTGCGTGGTGGCGAGCGCGCGCATGACGCCAAAGCCCGTGCCCTGCTTCAGATGCAGATCGAGGATGATGACATCGACCGCGTCGCGCTTCACCGCGGCCAGCGCCGCCGATTCGGTGTCCGCCGTGCCGATCAATTCCACATCGGAAATCTGCCTGATGGCCTCGGTCAATCTCTCAGTCAATACTTTCGAGTCCTCGACCAGCAATACCCGCAGGGAACGCACCATCAACATGTCGCCCTGGACAAACGCGCGCCGTAGTGAAAAGTGCTCACAGTGTGCTGCGTCTTATTGAATGAGGCCGTTGCGCAGCGCGTACGAAGTTATGTCGGCATTCGCCGTGAAGCTCATCTTTTCCAAGATGCGGCTTCGGTAGGTGCTGACGGTCTTGACGCTCAGACTGAGTTCATTGGCAATGTCGGAAACGCCGCGCCCGGCCGCCAGCTTGCAAAAGATTTGGAACTCGCGCGTCGACAGCCGCGCGTGCAGCGGCTTGTCCGGATCGCCGTCCAGATCCGCCACCAAAATCTCGGCGAGCGCGGCGCTGACGTAGCGCCGCCCCGACAGCACGGTGCGCACCGCCTTCATCAGTTCTTCAGGAGCACTGTCCTTTGAAAGGTATCCGCTTGCGCCGGCGCGCAGAACGTTTACGGCATACTGTTGTTCCGGCAGTCCGCTCATGACCAGGACCCTGACGCTGGGATGTCCGGTTTGAATGTGCCGCAGGATATCCAGGCCGCTGCGGTCGGGCATGTGAATGTCCAGCAGAACCAAGTCCCATTCAGATTCACGCAGGGCATCGAGAGTTGCATTGCCGCTGGCCGCTTCTCCCACCGCATTGATGCTCGAATCCGCTTCAAGAAATTGCTTAAATCCGGCTCGGACCACCGCATGATCGTCTGCGATCAGTACTCTTGACACGTTTGATTCCCCTAAATTGGCGCGCAGTCAGGAATTCGCGCATTCCTGTCTTTGTGAATAGCCGTTCAGCTTGTTATACAGCGTCTTCAAGCTGCAGCCCAGCGCATCGGCGGCACGGCGCTTGTTGCCTTTGAAATAGTCCAGAGTGGCCTCGATCAGCGAGCGCTCCATATCGTAGATGCGCGATCCGACGCGAATCTCCAGGCGGTCGCGATCCGCCCGCCGCCGATGCCCGCCCCCTGGCCGCTCGATGGTTCGCCGCGGGCTGGGTTTTGAATGAGAGGCGCCAATTCCAGAATGGTGTCGCCAAGAATGAAGGCGCGTTCGATGCAATTCTTCAGTTCGCGCACGTTGCCCGGCCACGAATGCTGCATCAGCGTCATGCGCGCGTGCGCGGAGAGCCGTTTTTGCGTCATGGCCTGCGCATTGAGTTCGGCCAAAAAATGATTCGCCAGCAGTTCAACGTCATCGCCGCGATCGCGCAGCGGCGGCATGTCGATCGGAAACACGGCCAAGCGGTACAGCAGATCCTCGCGCAACTGCCCGGCTTGCACCGCCGACAGCGGACAGCGGTTGGTGGCCGCAATGACGCGCACATCGGAGGCGTATTCGGTGTTCGCGCCGACGCGGTAGAACTTGCGGGATTCGAGCACACGCAGCAGCCGTGTTTGCATGTCCAGCGGCATTTCGGTCACTTCGTCGAGCAGCAGCGTGCCGCCGTTCGCGCGTTCGAACACGCCGGCGTGCGCGCGCACCGCGCCCGTGAAGCTGCCTTTCTCATAGCCGAATAATTCGGCCTCAATGAGCCCGGGGGGATGGCGCCGCAATTGACGGCGATGAAAGGTTTGCCGCGGCGCGCACTGCAGTCATGGATCATTTGCGCCGCGAGTTCCTTGCCCGATCCGCTCTCGCCGGTGAGCAATACGCTGGCCTCGGTGGGACCCACGCGCTCGATCAAGCGAAACACCTCCTGCATGGCGGCCGAGTTGCCCAGCAAGGAGTCCATGGTGGAGAGGGGAAGCGGTGCGGGACGCTCGGGAAGGCCATAGCTCACACTGTTCATTACAAATCTCCTGCTGAACACGCCCGTGTAATCGTTACACGTTGCTGCACACAATTTGTAACCTGTGCAGCTTGAGCCTGCCAGGGCGCGGCGCTGATCCTCGGCTCGGACTTTGCGCTGAGGGCTGTCGGTGTTTGTCCGACAATCGCATGCAAGTATCTGAATATAAAAGCTGAATTGGGGCCTAGAGAATCGCCGCCGCGAACCGTGGTGCGCGAGAGTCAAGCCTGGCACAGGCTGTGCACTCCGGCACGGTTTGTGCGCTTAGCCTAGAGATGTCTGAGATTCCGCGTGAGCCACGGGGAATACTCAGACAGGCTCCTAGAGCAGCCGCGCCGCAGCGCCAGCAGGTGGTGAATTGCGGTTCGAGCTGCTCACCGCACTGCGTACAGACCCAAGGCGCGCCCGTCGGCGCGGCGGCCGCGTTCTGCAATGCACGCAGGGCCGCCGCTTCGAGCGCGTCCTGCACCATGAGCTGCGGCCAGGTTTCCAGCATCGGCAAATCGCCGAGTGCGCCGGCCAGATATTGATTACGCAGCTCGCTGTCGATGCCCGCCGCAATCAGCAGATTGCGCGCGTGCGCGACTTGCAGCAGCGAGGCGGCGCGGAACACGCATTTCACCGCAGAGATCTCAAGAATGCGCCCACATCCTCGCCTCTTTCCAGCGTCTCCACCAGCGCCGATCCCACCACGACGCCGTCGACGTGCGGCGCAAAGCGCGCAACTTGCCGGGCGGAGCGGATGCCGAAGCCGGCGCACACCGGCACGCCGGCCAGCTGTTTCACCCGATCCATGTATTCGAGTACTTCGAGCGGCACGTCGGCGAATTTCGCGTCAGCGGATTTTCCGGTCGTGCCCGTCATGGTCACGGCGTAAACGAATCCCTTGGCTTCCCGGCACAGCATTTTCAGGCGCTCGGGCGGCGTCACCGGCGTCACCATCTGCACCAGCGCCAGCCCCTCGGCCTCGAGTGCTTGGCGCAGATCGCCGCTTTCCTCGAAGGGCAGATCCGGCACGATGAAGCCGCTGATGCCGGCGCGCGCCGCGGCGCGCGGCAGCTGCTCCAGTCCAAAAGCCAGCAACGGATTCAAATAGCTCATCAGCAGGATGGGCACGGGGTGGCGCGGCTCGATGGAGTTCAATTCATCGAGAATCCACGGCAGCGTCACTCCGTCGGCCAGCGCGGCGAAGCTCGCTCGCTGGATCGTGGTGCCGTCGGCCATCGGATCGCTGAACGGAACGCCGATCTCGACCACATCGCAGCCGGCGGCGACAACGCCAAGATTTTGCTTGAATTGCCGGCGGCTCGGAAAACCGGCGGTCAAATAACCCACCAACGCGGGACGGCCTTTGGCGGCGGCCGCGCGAATGGCCGCACCGATACGCTCGCTCGCAGTCATCAGCGAGGTTCCAGCAGTTGCGTGTTCTGCAGAATGGCCATGTCCTTGTCGCCTCGGCCCGAGCAGCCAATGAGGATTTGCGCGCCCGGATTTTTCATCGCGAAGCGCCGCGCGCCAAAAAAGGCGTGGGCAGTTTCGATGGCCGGCAAAATGCCCTCGTATTTCGCGCATTCGGCGAGCGCATCCAATGCTTCTGAATCGGTCGCCGACTCGTAGGTCGCCCGGCCGATTTTTTTCAAGTACGCATGTTCGGGACCGACACCGGAATAATCCAAGCCCGCCGACACCGAGTGCGTTTCGCGCACCTGGCCGAAGGCGTCCTGCAAAATCAGTGAATAGCTGCCTTGCAGCACTCCCGGCGTACCGAAAGTCAGGGATGCGGCGTTATCGCCCAAGCCTGAACCGCGTCCGCCGGCCTCCACGCCGAGCAGCTGCACCGATTGGTCGGCAAGGAAGGGGTGGAACAGTCCGATGGCATTCGAGCCGCCGCCCACGCAGGCCACGGCGACATCGGGCAGACGCCCGGCGGCTCGCAGCATTTGCGCGCGCGCCTCGCGGCCGATCACCGACTGCAGTTCGCGCACCAGATAAGGATAAGGATGCGGACCCACGGCGGATCCCAAGGAATAGTAGGTGCCGTCGGGATCGGAGACCCAATCGCGCAGCGCCTCGTCGATGGCGGCGCGCAATGTTTTATCGCCGCCTGTCACCGGCACCACCGTGGCGCCCAACAACTTCATGCGGTCCACATTGGGCGCCTGCCGTTCGACGTCGACCGCGCCCATGTAGACCACGCAGGGCATGCCGAGCCGCGCCGCGGCCGCCGCGCTCGCGACCCCGTGTTGACCGGCGCCGGTTTCAGCGATAATGCGCTTCGCCCCCAAGCGCTTTGCCAGCAGCGTCTGCCCGATGGCGTTATTGATCTTATGCGCGCCGGTATGCGCAAGGTCCTCGCGCTTCAGCCAAACTTGCGCACCCCAACGCCTGCTCAAAGCCGGCGCAGGCGACAGCGCCGTGGGCCGGCCCGCCCAGTCGTTGAGCTCACGGCAAAATTCGGCTTGAAACTCCGCTTGGTGCAAATAGCGATCGACGCCCGCCTGCAGTCGATCGAGCGCGGGCACCAGCGTCTCGGGAACGTAGCGGCCGCCAAATTCGCCGAAGCGGCCCTTGGCGTCGGGCAGGCTCGCGGACTTCGCGTCAACGCGCAACACCGAACTCATGATTCGCTCTCCAGGCGCGCCGCCGCGGCACGCGCTGCGCGCACGAATTCGTGGATCTTCGCCGGATCCTTGACGCCCGGCTCGGATTCGACGCCGCTGCTGACATCCACGCCGAAGGGCCGCACCGCCTGAATGGCTTCGGCAACATTCTGCGCCGATAACCCGCCGGCAAGAATCACTTCGGTCTGCCGCGCGAGTTCCGCTGCGCGTCCCCAGTCGGCGAGCTCGCCGATACCGCTTGAAGGACCCTCGAACAACATGCGCGCCCGGCAGCGGGTTCGGGGTCTTGCGCCCGAAGCGCACGACGGGCAGCACCTTGATGTGCGCCGGAATTTTCAGTTCGCGCAAGTCCTCGACGTCGGTTTGAAAATAATCCGGTTTGAGGATTCGGCAAATCTCATCGACTTTCATCTGCAGCGGGTGCTGCGCCACGGCGATGCGCAAAATGCCCGGCGGCGCAAGGGCGGCGAGTTGCGCGGCCTGCCCGGGCGTGACCTGCCGCGGGCTCGGCGCAAAAACGAAGCCGATTGCGTCAACATTGGCATCCGCTGCCGCGCTGACCGCATCCGCGCCGGTGATGCCGCATATCTTGATCCACATGGCGCGGAGTGTAGCCATTTAAGCTTTGA
The DNA here is from genome assembly GCA_963782865.1 of uncultured Gammaproteobacteria bacterium. Classification (GTDB taxonomy): domain Bacteria; phylum Pseudomonadota; class Gammaproteobacteria; order Steroidobacterales; family Steroidobacteraceae; genus Bog-1198. Next base: position 347,373 of record CAWALS010000014.1, read on the forward strand.
CTGTCCGCGTCGTTGCCAATATTTCACGCAGCAACCGCTGCGGATCATCGCGGCTCATGAGCGCCGTGCCGATGAGCGCCAACCTGAAGCCTAAGCTGCATCATGCGCACCGCATCGCTTGCGTGTCGCGACGCCGCTCTCCGCCACGGCGGGCCGATCGCGGGGCAGCCGCGGCGCCAGTGCCGCGAATTGCTCGGGCACGACTTCCAGGGTCTGCAAATCCCGGCTATTGATGCCGACCAGAATGTCGTCGGCGCCGGCGCCGCGCCCCGGGATGCGCCCGGCGAGCAGCTCGCGGGCGCTGTGCAAGTCATCGGCGTCGAATGCCTCGAGCAGCACGAACAGGCCATGCTCGGCCGCGGCATCGAGCAGCGGCAGCATTTGCGATCGCGGCAGCATTCTCACGATCAGGAGCACGCCGCCCGCGCCTGCCGCGCGCGCCTCCAGCACTTGATAGGGATCCACCAGGAAATCCTTGCGCATCGTCGGCACCTTGAACGGCGCCAGCACCGCGCTCGCCTGGCGCAAATGTTCCAGCGAACCGGCGAAACGCGAGGGCTCCGTCAGCACCGATACGGCGGCGGCGCCGCCCTGCGCATAGGCGGTCACGCGCTTCAGCCAGTCCTCGTCGCGTGCGCCGAGGGGGCCGGCCGCCGGCGACATCAACTTCAGTTCCGCGATGACATCGAACCCCTGATCCGACAAAACCAGCCGCGGGCCGCGCGGCGCCGCCTTGGCGCGGCTTTCAAGTGCAGCGAACGGCTCAGCAGCCCTCGCCTGCGCCGCCCGCGCGGCGCTCGAGCGTGCCATCTCGTCCAAGAAGCCGCTCATTCGGACCTCTTCGATGCATGCCCGTGAAGCGCGAACGCGCGCAACCGCTGCAGCCAGGCCAGCGCCTTGCCGCTGTCAAGGACGGCGCGCGCCAAGGCAATTCCTTCCGCGATGGATTGGGCACGGCCGGCGATCATCAATGCCAGTCCGCATTGCAATACCAGCGTGTCGAAGTGCGCACCCTGATCGCGCCCTTCGAACACGTCCAGCAGCGCATGCAGATTCGCCTTGGCATCCCCGCCCTGCAAGTCGCGCGGCGAACACCGCGCAATCCCAAACTCCTCGGGGTTGACCTCGCGGCGCGTGATTTGATCGCCGGCGATATCGAACGCCACGAAGGACCCGATGGGTGTCGCCTCGTCCCATCCGCAGGCGCCGTGCAGCACCCAGCCTCGCTCGAGGCGCATGCCCGCCAGCGTGCCGGCCATCAATTCAGCCGTATGCGCATCGTACGCGCCGACCAGCAGGTAGCGCGGCGCCGCGGGGTTCGTCAAAGGTCCGAGCAGATTGAACACGGTGCGAACGCCGAGCGCGGTGCGGATCGGCGCGAGCGCCTTCATCGCGGGATGAAAGTACGGCGCGAACAGAAAGGTGAACCCGCAAGCGACGAAGCATTCCGCGGCGCGATTCTCATCCAGCGGCAGCGTGAATCCGAGCGCTTCGATCAGATCGGCGCTGCCGCTGCGGCTCGAGATCGATCGATTGCCGTGCTTGACGACGGGCAATCCGCAGGCGGCCGCCAGCAATGCGGCGCCGGTGGACAGATTCAAGCTCCCTGAAGCATCGCCGCCCGTGCCGACGATGTCGATGGCATCGACGCCTTCCGGCAGCGCGGGCTTCAATGCCAGCGCGCGCATCGCGCCGGCGAAACCGCGCACCTCGTCTGCCGTGACGCCCTTGGCGCGCAGTGCCGAGAGCAGTGCACCGGCCATGGCGGGCGCAATATCCGGAGTCGTCAGCAGCCGCAGGAGAGCTGCGGCGTGAGCTTCGCTCAAATCTTGCCGCGTCAGCAGCTGCTCCAAGATCTCGCGCGGATTGTTCACTTCAGCACTTGAGGAAATTGCCCATGAGCTTGGGGCCGTCCGGCGTCAGCACGCTTTCGGGATGGAATTGCACGCCTTCCGCTCTTAAGGTCCTATGACGTACGCCCATGATTTCGCCCTCGGCGGTTCGCGCCGTCACTTCCAGCTCGGCCGGTATCGAAGCCGGCTCGGCGATCAGCGAGTGATAGCGGCCGGCCTCGAAATTCTGGCGCATGCCGGCGTACAGGCCCTTGCCATCATGCAGCACCGGCGACACCTTGCCATGCATGAGTCGCGCGGCGCGCACCACCTTGCCGCCGAATACTTCAACCAGGGATTGATGTCCGAGACAGACGCCGAATATCGGAATGCGCCCGGCAAAAGCTTCGATCATTCGCATGGAGATGCCCGCGTCGCGCGGCGCGCCGGGCCCCGGTGAAATGACCAGGTGCGTGTAGCTGCGCGCCAGCGCCTGTTCCACGCCGATGGCGTCGTTGCGGTGGACGTCGACTTCGGCTCCCAGAATCAAGAAGGCCTGCACCAAGTTGTAGGTGAATGAATCGTAGTTGTCGATGAGCAGGACGTTCGCGCGTCAATTATAGGCCCTCCGCCGCGAGCTCGAGCGCCCGGCGCAGCACCGCGCTCTTCGCGAGCAACTCGGCGTACTCGGCTCGTGGCGAACTGTCGGCGACGATGCCGCCCCCCGCCTGGTAGCTGTAGGTATCGCCGCGAAACACCAGCGTGCGGATCGTAATGGCCTGATCCATGTCGCCGTGCTGGCCGAAATAGCCCACCGTCCCGCCGTAGAGCTGGCGCCCGACGGGCTCGAGCTCGTCGATCAGTTCCATGGCGCGCACCTTGGGCGCTCCCACCAGCGTACCCGCGGGAAAGGTTGCGGCGAACAGCTCAAATGCATCGTGGCCCGGCTTCAAGCGGCCCTTCACGCCGCTCACGATGTGCATGATGTGACTGTAGCGCTCGATCACCCGATAGGGATCGACGCACACCGAGCCCGCGACGGCCACGCGCCCCAAATCGTTGCGCGCGAGATCGACCAGCATCACGTGTTCGGCATTCTCTTTCGGGTCGGCCAACAACTCGGCCGCCAGCGCCGCATCGCTCGCCTCATCCGCGCCGCGCGGCCGCGAGCCGGCGATGGGCCGCAATTGCGCATGACCCTGGTGACACTTCACCAGCGCTTCGGGCGAGGAACCCACCACGGTGATATGCCCCAGCTCGCAAAAAAACATGTAGGGCGAGGGGTTCAGGAGGCGCAGCGCGCGATAGGCTTCGAATGGCGCCAGTGTATGGATGCCTTCGAATCGCGAGGCCAGTACCAGCTGGTACACATCGCCCGACGCAATGTATTCCTGCGCGCGCCTGACGCGCGCCGCGTGCGCCGGTTCGGTCAAGGAAGGCACTGCTTCCGAGAATTTTCCAGGCGCTCGCGGTGTGGGCACGCCGCCGCGCAGCGCCTGAATGACCTCGCGCCGCAGCGCCTGCCGCTCAGCCTCAGTGCCGTCGTGCAAGAGTGCGACGCCGCGCGTCAGGTGATCGAACACCAAGAGCGATCGCGGCGCGACATAGTGCGCGTGCGGCGTCGGCGTCGCATCCAGACTCCGGCCCGGGATGCGCTCGAAGTAGCGCACGGCATCGTATGCGGTGTAGCCGACCAGCCCGCCCAACAACGGGACGCCGGGAATATTTGGCAGTGGACGGGGTGCGCGCGCCAATGCGCCGCGCAGCAGACTTAAGAATTCCTGCCTGTTGCTGGGACGCGGCGAATGCACGCCGCCGATGTTCGCGCCGTCAGCCTCGATGCGAACCTCGAGACAATCGCCGAAACCGATGAAGGAATAGCGCGCCAGCCGCTCGCCGCCCTCGACGCTTTCCAGCAGGAAGCGGGGACGAAAGGGCGCGAGCTTCAGATACGCGGACACCGGCGTATCCAGATCGGCAGCTATGTCAAAAGGCGGTTTCATTCATGCTGACTCAAGCAATAAAAAAACCCATCGCCACTTGTCGCGGAGATGGGTTCTGGATATACGAAAGATCGAAATCTAAATGACCAGCCCACTCCTCAGGGGAGACACCACCACCCGGTGTTGCGGAGATTGTGCGCGGTCGACATACAGTCAGTATCGCCGTCTTTTGCAGCCAGCGTCAATGGCGCGCGCCAAAAGCGGCGGCCGGAATCTATTTTTTCGCGCCGGATTCCAGGTTTTTCTTGCATTTGCGGGTCAATTCGACGAATCGGGGCGTCAAGCCGACATCCTCGTAAACAGGATCGCCATGGTCGTCGCGCGATATGACTTTGGGGCCTTTTTCGTAGGGCATGGCGGCTGCAATCTCATCCAACCCGGCGCCCAGCAAATCCGTCACGATCTCCTCGATCGACCGTCCGGGAAACAACTCCGCCAGGGCCTGAAGTCTGGCCGCATCATCGAGGGGCAGGCGAACGGCATATTCCTTCGCGGTCCTCGCCGGCGCAGGCGTCTTCTTCCACCGATCGAGCAAGGGCTTGAATTTCACGACTACTCCGCCATACCAGTGAATTGCGACCGGTTATTATAGACCGCGGGGACCCTCCATCAGCGCCCAATCCAAGCTACGACCCGTCAACCTGCCGAGCTCCGGCAGCTCGCCGCATTTGGGCGGCGCGCCGAACTTGGGCAGCGCGCCGAATTCGCCCGATGGCGCCGGCGGCGGCAGTTGGCGCCGCAATCTTGCGGGTGTGTTCGAGTACAGCAGCCGCGCCTTGGGATTGGTCTGGACCACCAACAAGGCATTGAGCATTACACTCGCCGTGCTCACGTTGATTGCCGGTGTATTGCCGGCGGGCGTGGCCTATGTCGGCGCGCAAATTGTCGATGCGGTGATTCACGCAGCGGACCTGCACCATCGCAGCGGCACGACTTACCTCACCGCTGTGGTGCGTTATGTCGCCCTGGAAGCGCTGCTGGTTGCCGCCACCGCCATGGCGCAACGAGGAATCTCTCTCGCACAGTCGCTGTTGCGCGCGCAATTAGGTCAACGCGTCAACGTCATGATCTTGGAAAAGGCGCTGACGCTGGACCTGACGCAGTTCGAGGATTCCGAGTTCTACGACAAGCTGACGCGCGCGCGGCGCGAAGCATCCAGCCGCCCCTTGAGCCTCGTCATGCGAACCTTCGCACTGGGACAAAACGCGATCTCGCTGATTTCCTTCGGCGGATTGCTATACCGCTTTTCCCCCTGGGCGGTGCTGCTTTTGCTGCTGGCGGGACTGCCGGCGTTTCTCGCCGAAGCCAAATTCTCCGGCGAGGCGTTCAGGCTGTTCCGCTGGCGCGCCCCCGAATCACGCATGCAAATTTATTTGGAATCGGTACTGGCGCGCGAAGATTACGCCAAGGAAGTCAAACTCTTCGATCTAGGCAGGCGATTTCTCGATCGCTACCGCGACATCTTCACCCGCCTGTACCGCGAAGACCGCGATCTGACCTTGCGCCGCGACGCCTGGGGCTTTGGATTGGGACTGCTCGGAACCGTCACGCTGTACGGCGGCTACGTCTGGATCGCCGTGGAAACCGTGCTGGGTGCGATGACCGTCGGCCAAATGACCATGTACTTGATGCTGTTCCGGCAGGGGCAGTCAGCGGTCAGTGCGGCGCTCTCGGCGGTCGGCGGCCTCTATGAGGACAATCTGTACTTGTCGAACCTGTTTGAGTATCTGGAACAACCGGTCGGGCCCGGCAGCCTCAAGGGCGATAGAGTCGCCGGGCCCGATCCCGGCGACGGCATCCGTTTTGAGGACGTCGAGTTCGTCTATCCGGGCGCGGCCGCGCCGGCACTGTCCGGCGTCAATCTGCACGTTCGCCCCGGCGAGAGTCTGGCGCTGGTCGGGCAAAATGGCTCCGGAAAAACGACTTTGATCAAATTGTTGACACGGCTCTACGCGCCGACTCGCGGCAGAGTCTTGCTCGACGGTCTCGACCTTACGGACTGGGATGAAACGGCCTTGCGCCAGCGCATCGGCGTCATTTTTCAAGACTTTGCGCGCTATCAAATGTTGGTGGGCGAAAATATCGGCGCCGGCGATGTCCGCGCTTTCGACGATGAGGTGCGCTGGCGCAGCGCCGCGGCCAAGGGACTCGCGGCGGACTTCGTGGAACAGATTCCCGGCGGCTATCACGCCCAACTCGGCAAGTGGTTCAAGGACGGGCGCGAGTTGTCGGGCGGCCAATGGCAGAAAATTGCGCTGGCGCGCGCCTTCATGCGCAGCGATGCCGATATTCTCGTGTTGGACGAGCCGACCGCGGCCATCGACGCCGGCGCGGAAGCCGAAGTTTTCGAGCACTTTCGCGAATTGACGCGCAACCGTATCGCCATCGTCATTTCACACCGTTTTTCGACGGTACGCATGGCCGACCAGATATTGGTGCTCGAGGAGGGCCGCATCGTCGAGCGCGGCAGCCATGAAGCGCTGATGGCGGCAGACGGGCAATATGCGAAGCTATTCACTTTGCAGGCGCGCGGGTATCGTTAGGGAATCTATTGAGGTTGGATCATGCTCACAACAACATGGCGTCTGGCGTTTGGCTTGGTTGCCGGGCTGGCGCTCGCCGCGTGCCATCGAGGCGATGCGCCGGCCGCGGCCGCCCCTTCCGGCAATGACGTGAAAATGGGTACCTACCGCGTGGTTCTGAAGACGCCGGGTGGCGAGCTGCCGTTCGGCTTGGAACTCAAAGAGCAGGATTCTCACCCGATCGGCTATCTCATCAACGGTCCGGAGCGGCTGCTGCTCAGCGACGTCAAAATCGCCGGTTCGCATTTGGAAATCGCCATGCCCGGGTACGAAAACGTACTCAAGGCCGATGCGGCGGGAAATGAACTGCAAGGCGAGATTTTTTTGGTCAAGCCGCATGCCAAGAACCAGCATGTGCCGCTGCATGCGACCTTGGGGGAGCGGTATCGATTTTTTGACCATCCCGCGAGCGACAGTGCCGCGAGCGACAGTGCCGACGTGTCCGGCCGTTGGGCGGTGAAGTTCATCGACGACAGCGGCGCATCCGAAGTCGCTGTCGGCGAGTTCAGCCAGTCGCACGACGTTGTCACCGGCACGATCCTGACCACCACGGGCGATCACCGCTACCTTGCGGGCCAGGTGCAGGGCGATGAGCTGTACCTATCCACCTTCGATGGCGCGCACGTATTTCTTTACAAGGCAAAAATCGCCGCGGGCGGCACCCTGGATGGCGACTGGTGGTCGGGGCTCGCGTACCACGAAAAATGGACCGGCAAGCGCGATGCCGCCGCCCAGCTTCCGGATGCCTATGGCCTGACGGCCATGCGCGACGGCGTCAAGACCTTCGATTTTGCATTTCCGGATCTCTCCCGGAAAACCGTCTCGTCCAAGGATCCGCAATTTCGCGGCAAGGTGCTGATCGTGGCGCTGGCCGGCAGCTGGTGCCCCAATTGCCATGACGAAGCGGCGTTCCTCGCACCGCTTTACAAGGACTACCGCGCCAAGGGTCTGGAAATCGTCTCGCTGCAATTCGAGCACTTCGGCGACTTCGAGCGCGCTGCGGAGGCCACGCGGCGATTCAGGCAGCACTACGGCATCGAATATACGACGCTGATCGCCGGCATTTCCGACAAGGATGAGGCCGCCAAGAAATTGCCCATGCTGAAGAGTTTCGTGGCCTTTCCGACCACCGTGTTCATCGACCGCAAAGGCAACGTCCGCAAGATTCACACGGGATATACCGGCCCTGCCACCGGCGATCATTACATTCAATTCGTGAACGAGGTGAAGGCCACCTTGGATCAGCTGCTGGCGGAAACCGCGCCGAATACTCAGACAGGCTCCTAATGCCCTCGTTCGATGTGGTTTCGGAAATCGATACGCATGAATTGACCAATGCGGTCGATCAAGCGGTGCGCGAACTGACGCAGCGCTTCGATTTCAAGGACACGGGAGCCAGCTTCGAGCTGGAAGAGACCACCGTGACCATGATTGCGCCGGCGGATTTTCAATTGAAGCAGATGCTGGAGATTTTGAAGCTGCGCATCGCCAAGCGCGGAATCGACGTCGGTTGCCTCGAGGTCAAGGATCCGGAGGTCAATCTCGCCAGGGCCAAGCAGCTCGTGATATTGAAGCACGGCATCGACGCCGAGGCCGGCAGAAAGGTTTCGCGGCTGATCAAGGACTCGAAGCTGAAAGTTCAGGCGCAGATCCAGGGCGAGAAGGTCAGGGTCATCGGCAAGAAGCGCGACGACCTGCAGGAGGCGATCGCATTTCTGCGCAAGGCGGATGTCGGCGTGCCGCTGCAGTTCAACAATTTCCGCGACTGAGCGCCGCCCTCGCTATTTGACGATGATGGTGCCGACCATGCGCGGATGAATCGAGCAGGTGAAGCGGTATGTGCCCGGCTTGTCGAACTTGAACGAGAAGCTTTCGCCGGTGTCCAGAGCGCCGGAACGAAACAGCCCCGTGTCGCTGACGACGGTGTGCGGTTCATCGTCCTTGTTCACCCACGAAACCTGCGTGCCTGCACTCACGGTTAAAGTGGTGGGCATGAACATGAAGTCCTTCATTTCGATGCTGTTCGGGGCGGCCGCCTCAAGACACCGCCCAAATCGCCGCCATTGCCGCCGCCATCAGCGGCAGGCGGAGCGTCATCGATTTCATGGGTATTTCCTGTAGAGTTTGCGCTTGGAGTCTTCAGGCAATCGTCGTGTCGTTGAGGGACCAGGGCCGCCGGATGCTTGACGACCGAGACGCTGGTGACGCCGAGCATTTTCGGATAGTTGATCCGCGGGCACCTTCAGCGGCCCTGGTCCGGGCCCTGCGCCGGCCGCCGGCTGCGGATAGGCGGTCGAGCGGGCCGTATGGAAGGTGACGTTGCCTTCCACTTTCTGAACGATCTGATGAATGTGCCCGTTCAGCACGGTGACCGAGCCGAAGCGGCGCAGCTGACTCATGAGCTGATCGGCATCGCCCGGTTCCCCAGCCCCAAGGCTCATAGATGGTCCAGAGCGGCATGTGCGCGAAGACCACGATGGGCGTGCTGGCCGAGCGCCCCTTCAAGTCCGCGGCGACCCAGGCGAGTTGATCGGCGCCCAGAGTGCCGAGGCCGCCCGGCTTGAACTGCAGCACATTGACGAGCCCGACGAAGTGCACGCCGGCGTGATCGAAGCTGTAGTAGCCCTTGTTGCCGGAGGCCTTGCCGAATCGATTGAAGTATTCGGTGACGGTCGGCATCGGTCGTGTCGTGCTCGCCGGGAACCGTATGCATCTCGGTGGTTCTCAGGCGCGAGAGCAGCTGCTGCGCCGTGTCGAATTCCGCCGGCTTCGACAGATGCGTGATGTCGCCGGTATGGATGATGAGCGCCGGTTGATCCGGCATGCCGTTGACGAGCTCGATGGTCTCGTTGAGCGTGCCATTGACGTCGGGATTGGCTTCCTTGTTGAAGCCGATATGCGTATCGCTGATCTGCACGAACAAGGGCTTGCCGAACTTCGCTGCCGCATGTTTGCTGTCGGCCGCCATGGCCAGGTCGATGGGCGTGAACACGCCGCCGGACAGCGCGAACAGCGTTCCTGCGCCGCCATACGCCATGCATTTCAGGGCATTGCGGCGCGACAGCAGCGATTGATCATCCGACATGATTCTCTCCTCAGTTGGGCTTCAGGAGAGAAGACTTCGCTGCGTCAGGTTTTATTCCAATTGACGGCGAAGGTGGGCGCGTGCCTACTTTTGGGCCGCCGGGGGCGGCGCACTCAAGGCTTGAGGCTGTTCGCGCAGCAAGCGCTCCAGCCCCAATAGCTCGTCCCAGCCGGTATCGGACACGGCGCAATACCGGATGTCGCCCTGTTGCCAGATATGCCAGGTGATAGCCGCTGCGCGTGGTGTCGCCGGGTAAGCGCGCGCCGCTCGCGGCCCACGTGAACACATTGATGAGATGCGCGCCGTGCTGGTAGACGACCACCGCGGAACGCTGATGATCGATGTAATCGGCGCGGCCGCCGATCAAGCGATAACCCTGCGCTTCGAAATCGGCAACCACCGGCGACACATCGGCGTGGCCCGCAAACCACGGCTTGACCGTATGCCGGTCCGTCGATACCACATCGATCAAATGCGCCGGCATCAGCGAGCGCACGTGGGCACTCACGATCTCGTTGCTCAGCGGACTGACCAGACCGGGCATCACCAAGAAGAATGCGATGGCTGCCGCGATCGCGGTGCCGCCGATGCCGCTGAACGCCCCGGCCCAGAACCCACTGCCGCGGAAAACCCGCGCTTGCGGCGCTTGCGCGGGCCGCGGCGGCTGCGATTTGCTCGGCGGCGCGTTGTCATCCGCCTCATCGCCAGTCGCGCTGGCCTGATCCAGCGCCTGCAGGATTTGCGCGCGAAGTGCCGGCGGCGCGGCGGCGTAGCCGATACCGCCTCGCAAAGCATTGCGCACTTTCTCGAGATCTTGCAGCAGCTCGCGGCACTCGCTGCAATGCTCGACATGCCGCTCGATTTCCGCGGCTGAAACCGCGTCGACTTCACGGTCGAAATAGGCCTGCACCCGAAGCGACTCAGCGCACTGCACGCGGCTCTCCTTCCACTTCGTGCAACCATTTGGCCTTGAGGGCGGCGCGCGAGCGCGCCAGGCGCGACATCACCGTGCCGATCGGCACATTGGTGACGGCCGCGATCTGCGCATAGTCCATTTCCTCGATTTCCCGCAGCATCAACACGGTGCGGTGTTCCTCGGGCAACGAGGCCACCAGCCGGTCGAGGACCTGCTTTTGGTCGGAAATGATCGTCTCGCTCTCCGGATTTGCATCGGCCGCTACCATCGCGTGCCCATCAGCCGCATCGTTTTCTTCGGGAAGCGGCACTAGGGCTCGCCGCTGCTGCTGCTTCGCCGCCGTCAGATGACAATTGCGCACGATGGTCAGCAGCCACGCCTTTGCGTCGGAGCCCCTCAAGGCCTCGAACCCCCGATAGGCACGCAAAATAGCGTCCTGCACCACGTCATCAGCCTCCCCGGAGCGGCACAGCCACCGAGCGAACCGATACGCAGCGTCGAGATGAGGCAACACCTGCCCCTCGAATCGAGCGCGCTTGTCATCCATGGGGTAAAGACTCACGGCGAGGCCATTTTATTCCGTCGACAAGTATAACCGTCCGATCAGCTATCCTAAGGCGCTAACATTCGGGGGATTATCGTGATTCGAACACTTCGCTTGAGTCTGGGCGTTGCACTACTGTGGGTCACGCAATCCTCCGCCGCCTGGGCTCAGCATCCCTTTCTGTCGGATACCGATTGGTCGATCCTGCGCCACGAGGCCAGCGGCAGCGCCCCCTATGAAAACCTGCGCGCCCTGACGCGGCTGCATCGCGTTCCGGCCACGCCTGAGTTCGATCAGGCGGCAAATTTCATCCTGGCGCGCGCGCAGGAATATGGCTTGCAGGATGTGCACGCCGAGCAATTCCCGATCGACGGCAAAATCCAGTACGGCCTGATGCGCTCGCACATCGCCTGGAATGTCGAGGGCGCGAGCTTGTGGCAGATCAAGCCTCAGCACACCTTGTTGGGCGATTGGTCGACCGACCCGATTCGGCTGGCCGACTACAGCCACAGCGCCGAGGTCGAGGCGCCGCTCATCGATGTGGGTTCGGGAACATCGGAGTCCGACTACGCCGGCAAGGAAGTGCGCGGCAAAATCGTGCTCGCCGACGGCGTGCTGTCGATGGTGCAGCGTCTGGCGGTGGCGAAATTCGGCGCGGCGGGAATCGTCAGCGATATGCCCAATCAGAGCACCGCCTGGTCGGGGCTCGACGCCAGCATCGTGCGCTGGGGTCACCTGGACGGCTCGCTGCCTCAAGGGTTTGCGTTCATGGTGTCGCGCGCCACCGCGAGCGACTTGCGGGCGCAAATTGCCGCCGGCCGCCCGGTGCTGCTGAGCGCTCATGTAAAAGCGCAAGTCGGCGCAGGACATTGGACGGTGGTGACCGGCACCATCCCCGGCACCGATGCAACCGCCGGGGAGATCGTCTACAGCTGCCACCTCGACCACCAGCGGCCGGGTGCCAACGACAATGGCAGCGGCTGCGTGACCATTCTGGAATCCGCGCGCGTGCTGAGCCATTTGATCGGCAACGGCAGCCTCAGACGTCCGCAGCGAACGCTGCGTTTCATCTGGGGCCCGGAAGTCGAGGGCACAATGGCTTATTTGAGCCGGCACCCCGACATTCGGGCTTCGATGCGCGCCGATGTGCACATGGATATGGTGGGCGGAGATCTGTTCAAGAACAAGTCCGTGCTGCATGTGACGCAGACTCCCTGGTCCTTGCCGACGTTCGTCACGGACATCGGCGCGACCTTCGCCGAGGCCATTCGCGATGCCGCAACGGTCTATAGCGAAGACGGCAGTCACGAAGAGGCCGCCGTCCTCGAAAATCGAGACGGTGCCTTAGGCACCCGCAATGCATTTTTTGTCGACGAGACGCCCTACGCCGAGGGCAGCGATCACGATGACTATGATTCCTCCACCATCGCGGTGCCGTCGCTGTACCTGCGCGATTGGCCGGATATCTACATTCACACCGATCACGATACGCTGCTGCAAATCGACCCCACCAAGCTGCGCCGGGTCGCGCTGCTCGGTGCGGCATCGGGCTATAGCTTCGCCACGCTCGATGCGGCAAGCGCTGCCCTCGTGCTGCCGTTTTTGTCGGCGCGCGCGCTGCAACGTTTGGCGCAGGGCTTCAATCGAGCGCTGCTGCTGACGCAGCGGGGCGAACTCAAGCCGCAGGAAGCGCTGTTCGAGGCCCGCAATTTATTGTCGCACCTGCTTCACCGCGAGCAAGCCGGCTTGCAGTCCTTCGCGCTCTACACGCACAGCCGTGCGGCCGCCCTGTCGCCATCCTTGGCGGCGCTCGAAGCCCAAGCGGCAACATTGAATGGCTGGCTGATCCAAGCCGCCGCCGCGCGGGGCGCGCACGATGCAAACGGGGTACCGGCGTGGCATACCACGCCGGATGCGGCGCGAATACCGCATCGCATCGGCGAGTTCGGGCCGCTGACTTTCCAGAACGACGATGTGCTGCGCGACCGTCTGGGAGAAGAGCGGCTGCACAAGATCCAATTGCTGCGTGCCGGGTCGAGCCGATTCGTCAATGTTCAGGATCAAAGCGCTCTTTACGCCTATGAAATCGTCAATTTCGTGGACGGCAAGAGGTCGGTCGCGGACATCAGAGATGCCGTATCGGCCGAATTCGGTCCGATTCCTGTGGACATCGTCAGCGACTATTTGAACGCCTGCGAAGAGGCGAAAATTATCACCTTTCGATGAGGGCGGCGGCCGGCGACCTCGGCGGCGCGCCCTACTTCGGCGGCGGCGCGCCCGCTTTGCCGCGCTGCATACCCTTCGAGTAAACCACCGTACCGTCGTTCTTGACGATGATGGCGTCGATGTCGTCGAGGCGATTGTAAATTTCCATCGCCTTCTCCGGTCCCAACACGAATGCGGTCTTCGACAACCCATCCGTGCGCGTGGCATAAGGACCGATTACGGTCGCGCTGCGCACCTTGCTGGCCGAATGCCCGGTATGCGGGTCGATGATGTGATGGTAGCGAACGCCGCCCTCATCGAAAAACCGCTCATAGTCGCCGGACGTAGAAATCGCGGCATCCACCAGCGGAACGCTGGCAATGACCTCGCCTTCTCCTTTGCGCGGATCGCGAATCCCCACCATCCAAGGCTTGCCGAAGCGATCGCCGATGATGCGGCTATCGCCGCCGGCGGACACGTAGGCGCGCGTCACTCCGCGCGCCTTCAGGACATCGATGCCGCAGTCCACCGAATAGCCTTTGGCGATGCCGCCTAAATCGATGCGCACGCCTTTTTGGGAAAACCGCACCGTCTGATTCTTCGGGTCGAGAAGCACATGCCGATAGTCGACGGCGGGCAACGCCTTGGCGATTTGCGCATCGTTCGGCCGGATGTGCTTCGGAAAATTGTACATGTAGCCGACGCTGGCATAGGTGATGTCGAAGGCGCCGTCGGTAATGACGGAGTATTCCTTGGCCTTCACCAGCAGATCGAACAGTTCCTTGCTGATGTGCATCGGCCCGTCCGCGGCCTTGGCGTTGACCTGCGACACTTCGCTGGTGGGCTTGTACGTGCTCATCGTCTCATCGATGTGCCGCATTTCGTCCAGCACCGCATCGATGGCCGCTTCCGCCTTCGGCCTGTCCTCCGACCAGAGCTCCACGGTGATGCGTGTGCCCATGATGCCGTCGGTGACGCGGTTCACCCACTCGGCGTGGGCCGGGACGGCCGTTGCCAGCAGCAGCACGCCCAGAGATTTCATCAGTGTTTTCATGTTCATGTCGGCCAGCCTAGCGGGTTTTTCCCAGCCGCGCTCGTGCGCTCATTCGCCATTGCATGATCACCAAGGCGCTTCCGACCATGCCGCCGAGATGCGCGAAATGCGCGATGCCCGACAGCGTTCCTGTAACCCCCAGGAAAAGCTCGATGCAGGCGTAGATCGTGGCGAACAGCCACGCCGGCATGGGAATCGGGGGAATCAAGGGCACGACCTTGCGATGCGGAAACATGACCGCGTATGCCAGCAGCAGGCCGAAAACGCCGCCCGACGCGCCGATGGTGGCAGCGGGCGGGGCGCCGAAAATGATGGGAACGAACAGCTGGCTCAAGGCGGCGGTAACGACCGATGCGAAATAGCAGCTGAGCAACCGCCGCGGTCCGACATAGCGTTCGATTTCTTCGCCGAACATCCATAGGCCGAGCATATTGAACAGCAGATGGCTGATGTGCCCGGTACTGTGCAGGAAGGCATAGGTGACGATCTGCCAGAAGTGAAAGTAGACGTGCCCTTCAATGGGCTGCAGCGGCCACAGGCCGAAGAGGACATCGATGTAGCCGTTCGACATGCCCTGCAGCAGGTACACCAGCACATTCACGCCGATCAGAATTTTGACTGCGGTAATTTTCATATGAGTCGCATATTCTAACGCGTCATGAACACGCAGCCTCTTAAAACCGTATTTTTGGATTACGACACCGTTTCGAACGGCGATCTGGATCTTAAGCGGCTGCGCGAGGCGGCGGGCGATCTCGTCTTGTACGCCTCGAGCGAGACGCAAATTGCGGAGCGCATTCGGGACGCGGATGTCGCGCTGCTGAACAAGCTCGACCTTACCCGCGCGCTGCTATCCGGCGCGCCGCGCTTGAAACTGGTGGCGCTGGCCGCGACCGGCACCAACAACGTGGATCTCGTTGCCGCACGCGAACGCGGAATAGCGGTCTGCAACGTGCGCGCCTATTGCACGGCCTCGGTGGTCCAACACGTGTGGGGGTTGATCTTGAGCCTTACCCAACACGTGTACGAATTCTCGCGCCTGGCCAAGGATGGATCGTGGGCGAAGGACGAGGCCGGCGCGGTGCTGTCGCACCCGATCCGCGAACTGCAAGGCCGCATCTTCGGCGTGGTCGGATGGGGCGAACTCGGCCGCGGCGCGGCGCGCATCGCCGAGGCCTTCGGCATGCAAGTCAAGATCGCCGATCGGCCGGGGAGCCCGCATCAATCAGGCCGTGTGCCGCTCGATGAGTTGCTGGCCACCGCGGACATTGTTTCCCTGCACTGCCCGCTCAATGATGCAACCCGCGGTCTCATCGGCGCGCGTGAACTTGCGCTGATGAAGCCCGATGCACTGCTGATCAACACGGCGCGCGGTGCCTTGATTGACGGCCCGGCGCTTGCCGCCGCCCTCAAGGCGGGACGGCTCGGCGGCGCGGGCATCGATGTCCTGTCCCAAGAGCCGCCGGCGCACGGCGAGCCGCTCCTGGACGGGCGAATCCCCAATCTTCTGCTGACGCCGCACATCGCCTGGGCCGCGCGCGAAGCGCGGCAGCGCTGTATAGACGAAATGGCGGCCAATATCCGCGATTTCCGCAGCGGCGGGCGGCGCGGCCGCGTGGTGTAGGAGCCCAACCGAGCGCCTCGCGGCACGCGCTACCCGCGCCAGTCTTTAGAGGTCAGCCTCGCGCGGCGCGCTTTTCGCGCTTGGCGGCGCGCTTCTCCTCCAACGTCTTGGCCGGCTTCTTCTTGTCTTCCTTTTTACGATCCATACCTTTGCCCATGATTCACTCCTCTAGGTTTGGGTTTTGACTCAATTCTTCGTGCGCCGGCGAGCCGAAATCTTCGGCTTTGCGGGCCGCGCCTCCCGCTGGGCGGCGCCATGACGCCCAAGCGTCGCGCGCGGCGGTTTCGGCGGCTTTTCGGCGATGCGGCTGATCCGCAACTCCCGGCCTGCCACGCGCACCTTTTGCAATTGCTTGAATATCTCCTTCGGCATGCCCTCCGGCAGGTCCACGTAGCTGTGATCCTCGCGAATGTCCACCCGCCCGATGTGCACGCCCTCTATGTCCGCTTCGTTGGCGATCGCGCCGACGATGTTTCCAGGCTTGATGCCATGTACTGACCCGACTTCGATGCGAAAAGTTTCCATTTGCGCAGGGCCCGACTTGCGGGGCCGCTCCTCGCGGTGCGAATCCCGCGCGCGGATTGGCTCGCGCCCTGTGGGCCGCTGGCGCGGGGCCTCGCGGGGTTCTTCGCGGCGCGGGTCGCGCGCACGTTCCGGCGGATGCGCATCGGCAGGCCGCTCCGGTTTCTGCGCCAGCAGCAACGGGGTGGGTCCTTGCGACAGGCTTGCGAGCGCCGCGGCGATGTCGATCAAGGCCATTCCGGATTCTGTTTCAAGCTGCTCCAACACCGGCCGGTAAAGATTGCCGTCGCCCTTGGCGATGGTCTCGGTGATGCGCTGCTTGAACTTGGCGATTCGCAGGGTATTGACGGCATCGACGCTCGGCAGGTTCATGGGCTCGATGACTTGCCGCGTGGCGCGTTCGATGGCGCGCAGCATGTTGCGCTCGCGCGGCGCGATGAACAAAATGGCCTCGCCCTTGCGCCCCGCTCGTCCGGTGCGGCCGATGCGATGCACATAGGATTCGGTGTCGTAGGGCACGTCGTAGTTCACCACGTGTCCGATGCGTTCCACATCGAGTCCGCGGGCCGCCACGTCGGTGGCCACCAGGATGTCGATCTGCCCGGCTTTCAATCGGGCCACCGTCCGCTCCCGCAGCGGCTGCGCAATATCGCCGTTCAAGGGCGCGGCCGCAAAGCCCCGCGCTTCGAGTTTCTCCGCCAGCTCCACTGTGGCCTGCTTGGTGCGCGTGAATACCAGCATGCCGTCGAACGTTTCCGCCTCGAGGATGCGCGTAAGCGCATCCAGCTTGTGCATGCCGCTCACCATCCAATATCGCTGCCGGATATTGGTCGCGGTGCTGGTCTTGCTCTTGATCGTGACTTCCACCGGCGTGCGCAGGTGCTTCGCCGCGATCCGGCGGATGGGTGCAGGAATCGTCGCCGAGAACAGGGCCACCTGGCGCTGCGGGGGTGTCTGCTCGAGGATGCTTTCCACGGCGTCGATGAAGCCCATGCGCAGCATCTCGTCGGCCTCGTCCAGCACCAGCAGCGTCAATCCCGAAAGCTTCAGCGTGCCCCGATTCATATGGTCGATGACGCGCCCCGGGGTGCCCACGACGACGTGGACGCCGCGGCGCAGGGCGTTTAGCTGCGGCTGATAGCTTTGGCCGCCGTAAATGGGCAGCACGTGAAATCCTTTCAAATGCGCGGCGTAGCGTAGAAACGCCTCCGATACCTGCAGCGCCAATTCGCGGGTGGGAACCAGCACCAGCACCTGCGGCTCGTGCCGCGCCAGATCGATTTTCGTGAGCGCGGGCAGCGCAAACGCGGCGGTCTTGCCCGTGCCGGTCTGTGCCTGGCCGAGCATGTCCTTGCCCGACAGCAGCACCGGGATGGTCTGGGCTTGGATCGGCGAAGGCGACTCATAACCCACATCGGCGAGCGCAAGCAGCACCGCATCCGAGAGGCCGAGATCGCGGAAGCTCGTGCCGTTTTCAATCGAGTCTGCCGGGACTGCGCTCATGGGAATTGCCGTCAAGTTTGGAAGGGCAAGTCTAGCGGTTTGACCGCGTATTGCTACCATAGTCGTCATGGGACGCATATTCGAAGTCAGAAAACATGCCATGTTCGCCCGCTGGAACCGCATGGCCAAGCAGTTCACCCGGGTCGCCAAGGACATCGCGATTGCCGTGCATGCCGGCGGCCCCGATCCCGCATCGAACCCGACGCTGCGCCGCGTGCTGCAAAATGCGCGCGCCGTCAACATGCCGAAGGACAAGACGGATGCCGCGATTCGCCGCGCCTCCGGCAAAGACGCGGCCAACTATGCCGAAATTCTTTACGAAGGCTACGCGCCGCACGGCGTCGCGTTGCTGGTGGAAACCGCCACCGACAATCCCACCCGCACCGTCGCATCGTTGCGCAACATTTTCATGAAGGGCGCGGGCAACATGGGCACCACGGGCAGCGTCAGCTTTTTATTCAAAAAAATGGGCGTATTTCGCGTCGACCCGTCGCACGTCAAGGATCACGACGAACTCGAATTGGATCTCATCGACTACGGTCTGGAGGAGATGGGCGACAGCAGCGGTGACAAGGGCGAGCCGCAATTGGTAATTCGCGGCGCCTTCAATGACTTCGGCAAGCTGCAGGAAGCGCTGGAGCGCCGCGGCATCACGCCGCTATCCGCCGAGCACGAATACATTTGCGCCGTGCCGATCGAATTGCCGGAGGACCAGGCAAAAGAAGTGCTGGAACTGATCGATAAGCTCGAGCAGGACGACGACGTGCAAAAAGTCTTCCACACGCTGGCGTGAACCGGCTGGCGCGAGCCGGCGGGAGTGACTTAATCCGCTGGCGCCCTTTTTGGCGCCGGCACGGGGCCGCGCCTTAAGGTTTATTCATCCTGTCATCGCCCAGGGTAGCGCCGCGTTTGACTACCTGAGAGCGAATAAACCCTAGCGGAGGATGTCATGCGTAAGCTATTTATGTTATTGATTCCTATGAGTATTCTCGGGATGAGCGGCTGTGTGGTGGCGCCCTATGGCTATCACCGCGGTTACTACGGTCCGCGCGTGGCGCTCGTCGCTCCGGCACCCGTCGTAGTCGTCCGCCCGTAACGCGACCTCAAGATGATGAATGCAGCCAAGCGATGGCGGACGGGTGAGATAATGCGCCCATGGCAGCTCGCCCGTTCCGCATCGTCAACGTGTTCACGCAAAACCAGGGCCCGTTTACCGGCAATCCCCTGTGCGTATTTGAAAATGGCGGCGGTTTAAGTACCGAAGAGATGCAAGCGCTGGCGCGCCAGTTCAACCTTTCCGAAACCACTTTCATTCTGCCCTCCACCCGCGCCGACGCGCGCGTGCGAATCTTCACGCCGGCCTACGAAATGGCCTTTGCCGGTCATCCCACGCTCGGCACAGCGCACGTTTGCCGCGCCTTGAAATTGGGCGCAGATTCGCTGGTCCTGGAAATGCAGGCGGGTCTCATCCCGGTGCGCGCCAGCGGCGATCGCTGGACCTTGAGCGCCTTGGGGGCGACCTCGCGCGAGCTGGATGTATCGCGCGACGCCCTCGCCGCGGCGCTGGGACTTGAGACCCGCGACATCGGCGAGCGGCCGCTGTGGGTCAAAGCGGGCAAGGAACAATTGGTGGTACCGCTCACCTCGACCGATGCCGTGCGCCGCGCGACGCCGAGCGCGCAAGCGATGGCAAAGATCGTGAGCGAGGACGGGCTCAGTATGGCCTACGTTTTTTGTCTGGCGGGCACGGCCGCTGCCGGCCGCCCTCAAGCGCTGGCGCGTTTCTTCTTTCCGGTCGGCGGTGCGATTCTCGAAGATCCTGCCACCGGTTCGGCCACCGCCAACTTCGGGGCATGGTGTCTGACCATGCAGCGGGCGCTGCCGGTTCAACTGCAGATTTCACAGGGGGAATTCGTCGCCAGGCCTTCCACGCTGTTTCTCGACGTGAACCGCGAGGCGCAAGTTTTTGTCGGCGGCGATGTGCTCGAGATCGGCCGCGGCAGCATTACTCTCTAATGGCGGCGGTTGCGCCGGCCGCCGGCGCGCCCATGATTTCCCTCGCCCAATGAATCACCGGCTTGAGCCGCGGCGAGACCATGTTGAGCGCGGTTTCTAAATCCACCCAGCGTGCTTCCTGGTGTTCCGGAAACCCTAGTTCTGGATTGATCGGCAGGTGCACCTGCGTGTCGTTGCTGCGCGCGAGGTAGTAGCGGGAAATCTTTCCCTTGTTATAGGGGCCGGTGTCCATGTAGGCCTGACCCCAATCGAAGAAAAGATTCTCGAGGGTCGTTTCCTCTTTCACTTCGCGCACTGCCGCCTCGAGAGGTTGCTCGCCCGGTTCGACCAGGCCTTTTGGGAAGTCCCAATTCTTATAGGCGCGCAGCAGCAGGTATTGGGCCGCCGCCGCCGCGCCAAAGTGAACCACCACCACCCCGGCGGAAAAGCGGCGCGCATGCACGGGCTCCGCCATCTTCAGGCAGCCGCTGACAGAGGCGAGCGAATCAGATGATCGAAGGCGCTCAAAGAAGCCTTGGCGCCTTCTCCCACCGCAATGACGATTTGCTTGTAGGGCACGACCGTGCAATCGCCGGCGGCGAAAACGCCCGGTACCGAAGTCCCGCCGCGCGCATCGACTTCCACTTCGCCGCGCGGCGACAGTTTGACGGTGCCCTTCAGCCAATCGGTATTGGGAATCAGACCGATTTGCACGAATATCCCGGCGAGCTCCAGATCGCGCAACTCGCCGCCGGCGCGCTCCTTGTATTTGAGGCCGGTGACGCGCTGACCGTCGCCGATGACTTCTAAGGTCTGTGCACCCGTTATCACCGCGACGTTCGTCAAGCTCAACAGCTTGCGCGTCAGGATGGCGTCCGCGCGCAGCTGCGGATCGAATTCAATCAGGGTGACATGGCTCACCAGGCCTGCGAGATCGATCGCCGCTTCCACGCCCGAATTACCGCCGCCGATCACCGCCACGCGCTTGCCCTTGAATAGCGGGCCGTCGCAGTGCGGGCAGTACGCGACGCCGCGATTGCGGTATTCGCGCTCGCCGGGCACATTGATCTCGCGCCAGCGCGCACCGGTCGCGATGACCACGGATCTGGCCTTGAGCGATGCGCCGCCGCTCAGCTTCACCTCGATCAGATCGCCGGGAATCAACGCTTCCGCGCGTTGCAAATTCATCACATCCACATCGTAGGTCATCACATGCTGTTCCAGCCCCGACGCGAGCTTGTGGCCGTGTGTTTCTTTGACCGAAATGAAATTTTCGATGCCGACGGTGTCCAGCAGTTGGCCGCCCAAGCGCTCCGCGGCGATGCCGGTGCGAATGCCCTTGCGCGCCGCATAAATCGCAGCCGCGGCACCCGCAGGACCTCCGCCCACGACCAGGACATCATAGGGCGCCCTGGCGTTGAGTTTCTCCGTCTCGCGTTTGGCCGCGCCCGCATCCAGCTTATGAATGATCTCGGCAAGCTCCATGCGTCCTTGGCCGAAGGGTTGGCCATTCAGGAAAACCGCAGGCACGCCCATCACCTCGCGGCGCGCGACTTCGTCCTGAAACACCGCGCCATCAATCATGGTGTGACGAATCTTCGGATTCAGCGCCGCCATGGCATTCAACGCCTGGACGACGTCCGGGCAGCTTTGGCAGGTCAGTGAAACGAAGGTCTCGAAGTTGTAGTCGCCGTCCAGATTTTTGATCTGTTTCACGACATCCTCGTCGATCTTCGGCGGGTAGCCGCCGGTCTGCAGCAGCGCGAGCACGAGCGAGGTGAACTCGTGACCCATCGGTACTCCCGCGAATCGGACCCGCGCCTCGGCGCCGGGGCGCCGCAAAGCGAACGAGGGCTTGACCTCTGCATCGTCGCGCTGCGAGTCGATCCGCACCAGGCTCGATACGGACTCGATGTCGTGCAACAGATCGAGCATTTCCCGGGATTTCTCGCCCTCGTCCAGGGATGCGACGATTTCCACCGGCTGCGAAATGCGCCCCAGGTAGGTCTCCAATTGAGTCTTCAGATTGCTGTCGAGCATGGCGTCCTCTTTGACTCGCCGCCCCGGCGCTTGCCGGGGCTTTGAGATTAGCGCTAGATCTTGCCGACCAAGTCGAGCGACGGCTTGAGCGTGTCGGCGCCCGGAGTCCACTTCGCCGGGCACACTTCGCCCGGATGCGAAGCCACGTATTGCGCCGCCTTGACCTTGCGCAGCAATTCCTTGGCGTCGCGGCCGATGCCGTTGTCGTGCACTTCCATGACTTTGATCTTGCCTTCCGGATCGATCACGAAGGTACCGCGATACGCCAGGCCTTGGTCCTCGATCAGCACTTCGAAATTGCGCGCGAGCGTCGCGGTCGGATCGCCGACCAACGGATACTGCACCTTCTTGATGGTGTCCGAGGTGTCGTGCCACGCCTTGTGGGCGAAATGCGTGTCGGTGGAGACGCCGTACACTTCGACGCCCAATTTCTTGAATTCCGCATAGTTATCGGCGAGGTCGCCGAGTTCGGTCGGGCACACAAAGGTGAAATCGGCGGGGTAAAACACGAACACGGACCACTTGCCCTTGAGCGTTTCGTTGGTCACGGGGACGAATTTGCCATTGTGATAGGCCGTGGCCTTGAATGGCTTGATTTCGGTATTGATCAGAGACATGGAGAACTCCTTGAGGCAGGTTTTGAAACTTGCCGCCAGTTTAGCAGCGGATTCATCATTTACCACATTGATTGTAATGATGGGTTTGATAGACTATGTCTATGGGAGTAATCCGATGAACCTCAAGGATCTCAAATACTTGGTGGCATTGGCCGATACCGGCCATTTCGGCAAGGCGGCCGACCGCACATTTGTCAGCCAGCCGACCTTGTCGGCGCAGCTCAAGAAGCTGGAAGAGTACCTGGGCGTCAAATTGGTCGAACGCCAGCCGAAAAACCTGCAGCTCACCGAAGTCGGCAAGCAGATCGTGGTGCGCGCGCGGCGCATGTTGGACGAAAGCGATGAAATCATCGCTCTGGCGCGCAGCAATACCGATCCTTTCGCTGGAAAGCTCAAGGTTGGCCTGATACCCACGATCGGGCCTTATCTGCTGCCCCGCATCATGCAAAAAATCCGCAAGGCGGTTCCGCAGCTCGGTCTCATGCTTTACGAATACCAAACCGAGGCGCTGCTGAAGCGCCTGCGCGACGGCGAGATCGACCTAGGGGTCATGGCGCTGCCGGTGCTGCAGGACGGCCTGGAGGCCCGCGCGCTGTACCAAGAGTCGTTCACGGTGGCGCTCCCCACTCATCATCCGCTGGCCGCCAAAAACACCATCAAGGTGGCCGAGCTTAAGGGTCAGACCCTGCTGCTGCTGGAAGACGGCCATTGCCTGCGCGACCAGGCGTTGGAGGTATGCAGCCGAGTCGATGTGCGCGAGGCCGAGGATTTTCGCGCCACCAGTCTCGAGACCTTGCGCCAAATGGTGGTCGCCGGACTTGGGATTACCTTGCTCCCCGAATTGGCGGTGGAATCGCCGTATGGATCGCAGCGCGGCCTCGCCATTCGGCAATTCAGCAATCCTGAGCCCTCGCGCACCGTCGGCGCCGTGTGGCGCAAGTCGAGCACCCGCGAGGCCGCCATTGGCGCGGTCTGCGACGTGATGGCGGCCGTCATGGCAAAGGGCAACGGTGCACCGCGAGCCGGGGTCGCCGCAAAAAAGGCCTAGGAGCTGTTCGCCAATTCGTGACGGCAGTCTCAGCCCCGCGACGCCGCGGCGCCTATATGCCGATCATTTCACATATTGCGCATGGCCGACGCGGCAAAATAGCCGGATAAGGACTGTTTCGCCATGAATGCCCGCACCATCCCAGAAGCAAAGCCGGCCGAAAACCGCCGCCGGTTTCGCCGCGCTTCGATAGAAAATTCATCGAAGATCACAAGCTCATCGAACGGTACCTGGAAAACAAGTTGCCTTTCAAGGGCGCCCGGGATCTCGAGAAGTGGTGCCGCGCGCATCCCGATTATCTGGATGAACTGAAGCTTTCGGAGCGCGCGCATGCCAGCCTCAAGCTGCTGGAGGCCAGCGGCAAGCCGCAGGATCTGGGCGAGCCGAAGCCGCCCTGGTGGAAGAGCATTTATTTGCTGATCGGCTTTGGCGGCGGTCGCCTTCGTGTGTCTGGCGGCCGCCTGGTCCCTGGCCGGGAAGTACTCATCGCTGCAAGGTAAGCTGGAAGATACCAAACGCGTGATGAGCCAAGGATCGCTGGTGCAGCCCGCGACCGAGAAAGCGATCTATATCTCTCCCGGATCACGCAGCCGGCATCGACCGCGCACGGATAAAACTCAAGTCGCGCGGCGCCGCTGCTGATGGACGTGCACATCGATCTCGGCTACACGCAAAAACTCATGCAATTTCGCATGTTCGTCGACAAGCAGGACCAGGGCCGCGCACTGGTGCTCAACAACTTGCTCAAGGATTCCAACGGCGAGTTGCGCGTTACGTTGAATTCCACAGGTCTCGCCGGCCGGCATCTACACGGTGCGCATCGAGGCGCTGCCGCCCCGCGGCATTCCGATCCCCGATCGGCTGGCTGATCATCGAAGTCGCATAGAGCCCAGCGCATGCCCGGCAGCGCGGGCGTGCGCGCGGAATTCACTCGTCCCGCAGCGTGACAACGGGCGGCGTATTGATCACGCTGCGCGTCGCCAGCGTTCCGCTCACGCCGACCAGAACGGTGCCGCACACCAGGCCCGCGACCCACACCCAGCGGATCAAGCGTGAACTCGAGCGAAAACAGCCGTCGCGCCAATATCCAGCCGACGCCGGTGGCGCCGAAGGCCGCCAAGGTCCCGGACAGAAACCCCAGCGCCGAAAATTCGGCGGCGACGCCCTGCAGCACCGTGCCGCGGCTCGCGCCCAAGGTGCGCAGCATTGCGCTTTCATAGCGCCGCTCATCTCGGGTCGATTGCACCGCGGCCAGCAGCACGACGATTCCCGCCGCCAGCGTGAATAGAAACACGTATTGCACGGCCAGCGAAGCGCGATCCATGATGTCGCGGATCTGCTTGAGGATGGCGTCCACATCGAAAACCGAAATCGGTCGGGAATTGGCGCACGAGATCGGCCAGCGCCGGGCGCTGCGTCGGCGTCAGGTAGAGACTGGTCATGTAGGTTCCTGCCGCGCCGTCGAGCAGCCCAGGCGGAAACACCAGGAAGAAATTCGGCCGGAAACTGTCCCAGCGTATTTTTCGAATGCTGGCGACCTGCACCGTCAGCGGCTCTCCGGCCACATCGAAGCTGAGCTGATCGCCGACCTTCAAATGCAGGCGCATCCGCATACTCCGACGATATCGAGACCAGCGGCTTGCCGGTATCGGCCGGCGTCCACCAGCGGCCCGCCATCAACTGATTGTCCTCCATCATGTTGCGCCGACCAGGTGAGGTTCTGCTCCCGCTCCGCGAATCCGCGCGCCGAATCGCCGCGCAGCTTGAGCGATTGCGGCGATTCGCCATTGATGGCGGTAATGCGCGCCCGCACCATGGGGTACATCTGCGGCGCTCCGAAGCCGTGAGCCGTCAGGAAATCCTGCAGCGCCGCGCGTTGCTCCGGTCGAATGTTGACCAAAAAATTGTTGGGCACATCGTTCGGCAGGCTGCGGCGCCAATCAGCCAGCAAATCGCCGCGGACCACCGCCAGCAGCAGCAGCACCATCAACCCTAGGCCGAAGGCCACGATCTGTACCACGCTGCCGGTGCCGCGGCGCGATACATTCGCCAGCCCGTAGCGCCACGCAACGCCGACGCCGCCGCGCAGCCGGCTGGTCAGCCGCACCAAACCGAAGCCCGCCAAGGTCAGCACCAGCACCCACCGCCAGCACGCCGGCGAGCACGCTCAACACCAGTTCGGTGTCCCGCACCATGCTCCATAGGATCGCGAACAGTGCCGCCAGCGCCAGCAGGTAGCTCACGCCATAGCGCAGCGGCGGCGCGCTCACGGTCTTGCGCAGCACCCGCGCCGGCGGCGTATTCTTCAATTGCAGCAACGGCGGCAGCGCAAAGCCGATGAGCATGGCCAACACGGTCACCAGCGCGATGGGCAGCGGCGCCAGCGAGGCCGCGGGCAGTTCGTTGCGGATGAGATCCTCGCAGCAGCCACGACCAATCCCGACTGCGCCAGAAGCCCAAGCGCCGTGCCGACGGCGACCGCGAACAACGCCAGCAGCGACAATTCGATGATGGAAATCGCCAGCACGAAGCCCTGCGCGGCCCCCATGCATTTCATCAAGGCCACGGCATCGATGTGACGTGCCGCGTAGCGCCGCGCGCCCATGACCACCGCCACCGCCGCAAGCAACACCGAGGCAAGGCTCGCGAGATTCAGGAATCGACTGGCGCGGTCGATGGCGGAATTCAATTGCCGGCTGGATTCTTCGACATCGCTCAGCCGTTCGCCCGGCGACTTGGTCGCGCATCAGGTATTCGCGGAACGCCGCCACCGCCGCCGGGCGTGCCCGCGAACAGCGCCGCATAGGTGGCCCGGCTGCCCGGCTGGATCAGCTGCGTGGACGGCAATATCGTCATAGTTGAGCAAGGCAGCCGGCGCGAGATTGACGAAACCGGTGCCCTGATCCGGCCGGTAATCGAGCACTTCCGTGACGCGAAACGAGCCCGCACCGATGCGCAGAGTGGCGCCCAGCTCGAGCTTCAACTGCGCGATGATGCGGGCATCGATCCAAACCTCGCCGCGCCCCGGAATTTGATCGGTGATTCGCGGCGAGCCGAAGGGCGCGTCCGCGATGCGCATGTGGCCGCGCAGCGGATAACTCGCGGTCACGGCGTTGAGCGCCGCCAGCTGGCTCGAGTCGCCGCTGAATATCGCGGTGGGGAAGGACAGGACTCGCGCGCTGCTGAAGTCCGCGCGCAGCGGCCGCGTCGAAATAGTGCTGCGGGATCGGCGGCTGGCGACTCCAGGCGCAGATCCGCCGCCAGCACTTCCGCCGCTTGCAGCGCGCACGCCTTGCGAAATGCGGCTGGTGAAAAAGCCCACGGCGGTCAACGACAGCACCGCCACCAGCAGGGCCAGCAACAGCACCGAAAGCTCACCGGATTTCAGGTCGCGCCAAAGATTGCGTAACGCAAAACGCAGCGCTTGCATCAAGGCATCCGCCGCCGCCGCTGTCGGCCCGCCGCTTGGCCGCCCGCCGCTTGGCGTTGACGGCGTGGCCGGCATCGAGTTCCACACCCGGCTGCAGCGCGCGAGGTTGCGGTCATGCGTCACCAGCACCAAGGTACTGCCGATGCTGCGATTCAAATCGAACAGGAGATCGGTGATGCGTTGCCCCGTGGCAGTGTCCAAGTTGCCCGTGGGTTCGTCCGCGAACAGGACCTTCGGATGCGTCACGAAAGCGCGCGCAATGGCGACGCGCTGCTGCTCGCCGCCCGACAATTGCTTCGGGTAGTGCGCCATCCGCGGCGTCAGCCCCACCTGCGCGAGCGCGGCCGCGGCTGCCTGGCGAGCGTCGCGCCGGCCGCCGAGTTCCAGCGGCAGCATGACATTTTCGATCGCCGTCAGCGACGGGAATGAGATGAAATGATTGGAAGACGAACCCGACATGATTGCCGCGAATGGCCGCGCGCCCGTCTTCGTCGAGTTCCGTGAGATCAACGCCTGCGATCAACACGCGGCCGGTGCTCGGCTAATCGAGCCCTGCGAGCAGCGCCAACAGCGTGGATTTGCCTGCGCCCGAGGCGCCGACGATGGCCAGGGTTTCGCCGGTTCGCACAGCGAGGCTGACATCGGCGAGAATGGTGAGCGGCCCCTCAGGGCTGGCCACGGTCTTCGAGACATTCTTGGCTTCGAGTACGATTTGATCTTGCATCAGGAGCGCTCGTGAAACGGCTTTTGGCCTTATTCGTCTTGATCGTTGCATCCGCTTCGGCCAACGCCGAAGCACCGGTGATTCTCGTATTCGGCGATAGCATCAGCGCCGGCTACGGGCTCGCGCTAGAACAAGGCTGGGTGGAATTGCTCAAGACGAGGCTCAAGGCGCAAGGGTACGGTTACCAAGTCGTCAACGCCAGCGTCAGCGGCGAAACGACCGCGGGAGGCCTCGCGCGATTGCCGCGAGCGCTCGATCTTCATCATCCGAGCATCGTCATCCTCGAACTGGGCGGCAACGACGGGCTGCGCGCGCTGCCGATCGCGCAAATGCGCGCGCAATCTGTCGCAGATGGTCAGATCTGGCCCGCGGCCGGCGCGAAGGTCTTGCTGCTGGGGATGCGAATGCCGCCCAACTACGGGCCGGAATACACCGAGCAATTCGCCATGGTTTTCAGCGATTTAGCGTCGCGAGAAAAAAGTACCCTTGGTGCCCTTCCTGCTGACCGACATCGCCCTGTCCCTGCGCTTCATGCAGGCCGACGATATTCATCCGAACGCCCTAGGTCAGCCCAACCTGCTCGAAAATGTTTGGCCTGCCTTAAAGCCGCTGCTCAAATAACCGCGCTACTTCGCGGTCAGCCACTCAGCCGACTCCGCCGTGACTGGAGCAGGTTCCACTTCGATGCGCGGACTTCGAGTAGGTACCGTCCTTGCACTTCGCGGTCGCTCCTGTAGGGTCCGCATTACTGGCGGCTGCCGTGGGCGCAGACTTGCTCGCCGTAGCTGCTTTGGCGGCGGTGCTCGATGCGGCAGCCGGAGCGGCCGCGGGCGCCGTGGCCGCTGACTTCGCGGCAGCGGCAGGTGCGGCAGCCGTGGCCGCCGATGCCGATTTGGACTTCGTGGCTTTCTGTATTCCGCCATGGTCGCTGCGAGACTTTGCCGCTCGACGGCTGGTCGTACGTCGCACAAGTGCGGCGCCGGTGCCGTCCGGGCTGGCGCCGCCGCCGGTGTTCGCCGCAGGGCGTTTTCGCGGCCTTTTGTACGCCGCCATGGCCGCTGCAGGTGCCCTTGCCCGTGGAGGTGGTCGTCGTTCCATCCTTGCAGGTGGTGCTAGGGGCAGCCGCCGCCAGGCTTGGCATCGCCAATGCGCAGACCAACAGAGGCGCCGCGATCAGGGCGGCAATAGTTGTATTTTTCATTAATTTTCACTCCCTGGTTTTAGTTCGGGTCCGAATGGCCGATTGTAAACCGAATTTGGCGAATGCGATCGCCCCTCAATGTCTGTCCTTCAGCGGCAATATGCTGACGACGTCAATGACAAAACGGGTGTGCTGGCCCTGCGCCACGCCCTCGAGCACCTTGCCATCGACGATGACACGTGAGCCCTCGTCAATTCGGTCCGGTAATTCGGTCACCCCGACGAGCTGCAGATCGTTCGCAGGCAAGCAGTGAAGGCTCTGCGGCGGCGCATACATGTACTGGGTCTTGTCCAAAATCAGCATCGGCACCGTATCGATGCCGTCGCTGCGCGGAAATTCGCGAAAGTGCACGTGGCCGATGAAGTCGTGCCTGACCTGCAGCCAAAGGCATGGACCACTGCCGATGACGCAGCCTGACAGTGCGATGCAGAGGCCGATACCGGCCATGAGGCGCAACTTGTTCATCGTTCGATCTCCATTTGGCTCAAGTCTGCGCCGAGCGCCGCGTCTTGCCTATCCAGATGGCGGATGCCGGTGTGACCGCGCCTGCTGCCTTCGGTTCACTGCATTCGAGAATGCCGAAGCCGCAGCGCTGCAATAGCGCGCTCCAAGTCTCGAGGGTGCATGGACGCTATGTTACCGCTGCGCGCGCAACGTTGCTGGCATCCCGAGCGGATGCTATACACGCGTTACAAATCAAAGAGGCTTGCCAGCTGGATCGAAATTGGCTCAATCAATACCCGCCCGGCGTGCCGGCGGACATCGACCCTGACGCGTATCCTTCGCTCAAGGAGGCGATTGAAGAGGCCTTCTCGAGCTATCGCTCCATGCCCGCCTTCTCCAACATGGGTGCGACCCTGACCTACGCGCAGCTCGATGAACTCAGCCGCGCGTTTGCGGCCTGGCTGCAGCAAAAATCCGGGCTGGTGCGCGGCGATCGTGTCGCATTGATGATGCCCAACATCCTGCAATACCCCATCGCGCTATTCGGCGCGCTGCGCGCCGGCATGGCGGTGGTCAATACCAATCCTCTGTACACGCCGCGCGAGCTCGAACATCAGTTGAAAGACTCCGGGCGCGAAGGCCATCGTCATCGTCGAGAATTTTGCACATGTGCTGCAGCAGGTGCTGGCACGTACGGATTTGAAAAATGTGCTGGTGACGGGCGTGGGCGATATGTTGGGCGCGCCGAAGGGCTGGATCGTGAATTTCGTCCTGCGCCACGTGCGCAAGCAGGTGCCGGCCTGGAGAATTCCCGGTTCCGTGTCGTTCAAGAACCGTCCTGGGAAGCGGGCTTGGACTCAAGATCGAACCGGTTGAGTTTGGGCCCCGAAGACATCGCCTTCCTGCAATATACCGGCGGCACCACCGGCGTCGCCAAGGCCGCCATGCTCACCCACCGCAACATGGTGGCGAACCTGCTGCAGGCGCTGGCGTGGATCAGACCGGCGCTCCAGGCCGGCGGCGGCCGCATCGTGATCACCGCGCTGCCGCTGTACCACATCTTCGCGCTCACCAGCAATTGTCTGGCTTTCCTGCCGCTTGGCGCGCGCAACGTGCTGATCACGAATCCGCGCGATTTCCCGGCGTTCGTGGCGGAGCTCAAGAAATACAAGTTCAACTTCATCAGCGGCGTCAATACGCTGTTCAATGCCTTGCTGCACACGCCCGGATTCGCATCCGTGGATTTCAGCGCCCTGCGAGTCGACCTTGCCGGCGGCATGGCGGTGCAGCCGGTCGTGGCGGCGCGCTGGAAGGAGGTAACGGGCAACACTGTGGCGCAGGGCTGGGGACTGACCGAAACCTCGCCCATGGTCACGGCAGCAATCCCATCGGTCTGGATTTCAACGGCTCGGTCGGCCTGCCGGTCATCCTCGACCGAAGTTTCCATTCGCGACGATGCCGGCACGGAACTGGCCGTCGAACGGCGTGGGCGAAATCTGCGTGTTCGGGCCGCAGGTGATGCGCGGCTATTGGAACCGGCCGGACGAGACCGAGAAGGTGATGTTCGGCGAGTTGGCTGCGCACCGGCGACATCGGCACGCATGGACGAACGAGGGCTTCGTCTACATCGAGGACCGCAAGAAGGACATGATTCTGGTGTCGGGATTCAACGTTTATCCCAATGAAGTCGAGAGCATCGTGGCGGCGCATGCGGGCGTGCTGGAAGTCGCCGCGGTGGCTCAGCCGGATGAAAATTCCGGCGAGGTTGTGGCGCTGTTCGTCGTAAAGAAGGATCCAAGACTCACCGCCGAAGCCTCTGATCGACTAGTGCCGTAAAGAACTCACCGGCTACAAATCCGCAGACACGTATATTTTCGCAGCGAGCTGCCGAAGACCAACGTGGGCAAAATCTTGCGCCGCGCGCTGCGCGACGAGCTGCGCGCCGCTCCTGCTGGCAGCGCCGCAACCCCTGTGCCCGCTGCGCCGTAGGCTCCCTTTCTGAATCTGCGCAAACGCAGCATTTTTTGGGGATTGACCGTGATACTCAATCAGGCGCCTTATCTGACTAAGGGCTTTATCAAGCGCCCGTAACCGATCAAGCGCTTGATACAGATCACAGGTCCTGGTCCGGCGTCGGAAACGAGGATAGGGCTGTCTCCCCGAGAGCCGTGCTAGGTAAGCTTGCTAGGCAAGCTTGGGGAGCGAGTAGCTCTGGACCGTCTCGATGAGCAGCGCGACCCGTTCCGGATCGACGTCGGGGGTGATGCCGTGCCCCAAATTGAATACGTGTCCGGCGCCGGCGCCATAGCTGTCGAGCACGCGCAGGGTTTCCGCGCGCAGAGTTTCGGGCGGCGCGAACAAGGCCGACGGATCGAGGTTGCCTTGTAGCGCCACGCGCCCTGCGACCGCCTTTCGAGCTTCGCTCAAGTCCGTGGTCCAGTCGACGCCCAGCGCGTCGCAGCCGATCGCGGCGATTTTGGCAAGCCACGCCCCGCCGCCCTTGGTGAAGACGATATTCGGAACCCTGCGCCCGTCCGATTTTCGCGTCAGCGCGTCGATCACCTGGGCCATGTAGCGCAGGGAGAACTCTTCATACTGCGCCGGCGTCAACACGCCGCCCCAGGTATCGAACAGCATGACTGCCTGCGCGCCCGCGGCGATTTGCGCGTTCAAATAAAGGATCGTGGCCCTTGCGAGCAACTCGAGCAGCCGGTGCAGCTCGCGCGGCGACTCGTACATCATGCGCTTGATCAGGCCGAAGGTCTTGCTGCTGCCGCCCTCCACCATGTACGTCGCCACGGTCCACGGACTGCCGGCGAAGCCGATCAAGGGCACACGGCCGGCCAACTCGCGCCTTACGCGCGCAACCGCGTCTGTTACATACTTCAATTCCCGTCCCGGATCAGGCACGCCGAGCCTGTCGATATCCGCCGAATTTCGCACCGGCCGCTCGAAGCTCGGGCCTTCGCCGGCTTCGAACTCCAACCCCAGATTCATGGCATGGGGAATCGTGAGAATGTCGGAAAACAAAATCGCGGCATCGAGCGGATAGCGATTGACCGGCTGCAGGGTGATTTCGCAGGCGATCTCGGGATTCGTGCACATTTCGAGGAAGCCGCCGGCGCGCGCGCGCGTCTCCCGGTATTCGGGCAGATACCGGCCGGCCTGGCGCATCAGCCAGATCGGCCGCCGCGGGGTGGGCTCGCGCAGCAGGGCGCGCAGCAGCAGATCGTTGTTCAGCGTTTCACTCATGAATGCTCGTTTCGGTTGGGGCGTTTGGGCCAGTCCGCTCGCTCAGGTCCGCTCCCTGGGCTCGAACAAACGGCTGTGCTCCAGAATCGCGTAGCGATCCGTCATGCCGGCGATGTAATCAGCCACGGCGCGCGCGCGCCCCGCGGGTCCTTTCACCAGTTCCAACCGCGTGCGCGCCTCGTGCTCGTCGGGCATCAAGCCGGGATCGTTGAAAAAGGCTTCGAATAAATCGCGTACGACGCGCCGTGCCTTGGTGGTCATGCGCCGCACCTTGTAGTGCTTGTAAAGCTGCTCGCGAAGAAAGGTTTTCAGCGCGGCGTTCAATTCGCGCGTGGTATCGCTGAAGCCGATCAACGCTTTGGGATGCGATCTGACCTCGGCGATCGAGCGTACTCCCGAGGCGCTCAACCGCGCGGCGGACGAATCGATCAGGTCGCTCACCAGGTGATTGATCATCCGCCGCAAGATCTCATAAATAAGCCGGCGCCCGGCGAGCTCGGGGTATTTTGCCTGCACTTCATCGTGATAGCCGCGAAACAGCGCTACGGTCAATAACTGCTCGAGGCTGATGAGGCCGGCTCGGATGCCATCCTCCACATCATGATTGTTGTACGCGATCTCATCGGCAAAATTCGCAAGTTGCGCTTCGAGACCCGGCTGCTGGCGATTGATGAATCGTTCGCCGACGTTCTCCGAGCAACACCGCGTTGTTATAAGAGCAATGTTTGAGAATGCCCTCGCGGCATTCGAAGGTCAGATTCAAGCCGTCGAATTCGGCGTAATGCTCCTCGAGCTCATCGACCACGCGCAACGATTGCAGGTTGTGTTCGAAGCCGCCGAAATCGCGCCATGCACTCGTTCAGCGCATCCTGCCCGGCATGTCCAAAAGGCGTATGGCCGAGATCATGCGCGAGGCAGATGGCTTCGGATAATTCCTCGTTGAGTTTCAAGCGCGCGCGGCGCGGTTCGGGCTATTTGCGCAACTTCGAGAGAATGGGTCAAGCGTGTTCTGTACAGATCGCCCTCGTGATTGACGAAGACCTGGGTCTTGTACACCAAGCGGCGAAAGGCGGTGGAATGAACGATGCGGTCGCGGTCGCGCTGATATTCCGAGCGGTATTCGGGTTTAGCTTCGGGATGGCGGCGGCCGCGGGAATGTTCCGCGTGAGCGGCATAGGGCGCGAGAACGGTCACTTGGCGAACCCAGTCACTTGGCGAACCCAGTCACTGGCGAATCCGATCACTGAAATACTCCGTCAGCGTGGCCTCGAGCGCGGCCTTGGGGTATTGGTCGGTGACGATTGCACGGCCGAGCTTCTCGAGAAGAACGAGGCGAATGGCGCCGCCCAGCACTTTTTTGTCCATCTGCATCAACTCGTAGCGCTCGCGCGGCCCCGATCCGCGGCGCCTCGGTCGGCAATCCGACGCGCGCGCAGAAGCTCGCGCAGGCGCTCCTTGACCGCCGCGTCGATCAGACCCTAAGCGGCAGGACAGATCCGCCGCGACGATCATGCCAAAGGCGACCGCTTCGCCGTGCAAATATTCCTCGTACGCGGTCGCGGCCTCGATGGCGTGGCCGAAGGTGTGGCCGAAATTCAAAATCGCGCGCAAGTTACGCTCGCGCTCGTCGCGCGCGACCACCGTGGCCTTGATCTCGCAGGACCGGCCGATGGCATAGGTCAGAGCGTCGGTGTCCCGCGCCAGCAGCTGTGGAACCTGCTTCTCCAGCCAAGCGAACAACATCGGATCCCAAACCACGCCGTGCTTGATCACCTCGGCAAGGCCCGATTTCAATTCCCGGTCGGCTAGGGTCTTGAGGGCATCGGTGTCGGCGATGACGGCTCGCGGCTGATAGAACGCGCCGATGAGGTTCTTGCCGCCCGAGTGATTCACGCCGGTCTTGCCGCCGACCGAGGAATCGACCTGCGCGAGCAGCGTGGTCGGCAATTGCACGTAGCCTATGCCGCGCTGGTAGCAGGACGCGGCAAACCCGGCGATATCCCCAACGACACCGCCGCCCAATGCCAGCACCGTGGCATCGCGATTCATTTTGTTGGCGACGAGCGCATCGAGCACCCAGCCGGCTGTCTGCAGCGTTTTGTGCTGCTCGCCGTCCGGCAAAATGCATTCTGCAATGCGTCTTTGCGAAAAGCTGCCGGTCAGCTTCGCCAGATACAGTTTGGCTACGGTGGTATTGGTGACGATCAGCAAGTCGCGGCCGGGGATTTGGTTCTCCAACAGCTCGCGGTCCGTCAGCAATCCCGAACCGATCGTGATGGGATAGCTGGAATGCGCCTAACTCGACTTGGAGCGTTTGCACGGTGTGATTATACGAAGCTTACGCTTTCTGGGTGCGCCGCAATTGCTGATGGATTTCTTCAGCTACAAGTTGCACGCGCCGCGCGTCGGTGGTGATCGTGAGGTCGGCTATCTCGGCATACAATTCGCGCTCGGCGTCCCATCAACTCCTTGAGCTCTGTTTCGGGGTCGGTATCGTGGAGCAGGGGCCGGTGCCGCGCATGGCGCGTGCGCTCGATTTGTTGATTGACCGAAGTTACCAAGTACACCACGACGCCGCGCTCCGCGAGGGCGGCGCGGTTGGCCGGATCGATCACGGCACCGCCGCCGGTCGCCAACACGATGGATTCCAGGCGACTCAGCCGGTCGATGGATTCTTTTTCTCGGATGCGAAAACCGGCTTCGCCTTCTTTCTCGAAAATGAATGGGATGTCCACGCCGGTTTTTGCCTCGATGTCCGCGTCGCTGTCATGGAACGTGTAGTGGGAACAGTCGCGCCAGATGCCGGCCGACGGCCGTCTTGCCCGAGCCCATGGGTCCAATCAGAAAAATGTTGCGCTTGCCGAGCATGACCGTCGTTGATCATAGCGGACGGCGCCGTTCGCCAGAGTGCCTCGCGAAAGAAATTGTCTCTTGAAAAAATAAGGGGCGCTGACAGGCGCCCCTAGCCGAATCCGGAGCGGGTGTCAGTAAAGATTCGATCCCTCGCGCAAAATCTTCGGCGTGATGAATATCAACAGTTCGGTCTTGTTGTTGGTATCTATCGTGCTGCGGAACAGTGCACCGAGGAACGGAATATCGCCGAAGAACGGCACCTTGTTGGCGGAATGCGCGTTGGTGGTTTCGAGAATGCCGCCGAGCACCACGGTCTGGCCGTCGTTGACCAGCACCTGGGTGATGATTTGGCGCGTATCGATGGAGGGCACGCTGCCGCCGGTGGCGCTGGTGACCTGCTGCCCCACCGCGTCGTCGGAGACGTCTAGATCCAGGATCACGCGATTGTCAGGCGTGATCAACGGCGTCACCTTGAGCTTCAGCACGGCGTCCTTGAACTGGGTGGTCGTGGCGCCGCTCGAGGCCGATTCCTGATAGGGAATTTCGACGCCCTGCGAGATGGTGGCCTGCTTCTGGTTCGCGGTGATGATGCGCGGCGAGGAGATGATTTCGCTCTTGCCCTCGTTTTGCGCCGCCGAGAGTTCCAGGTCGACCAGATAGCTGCCGCCCAGCAACGAGATGCCGATGCTGCCGTTGGTATTCGCCGCGGGCGTGTTGACCTGATAGCGATTGTCGAGCGTGGTACCCGTCAGCGAGGCCCCGCCCAGGCCGGTGCCGAGAATCGAGTTCGCACCGCTGCCGTTGCCCGAGACGGCCAGAAGCCCGCCGGGTCCGTTCTGCTGCGCGGTGCTGACACCGAAGCGTGCGCCCAGGTCGCGCTCGAAGGTATCGCTGACGATTACAATGCGCGCCTCGATCAGCACCTGCTTGACCGGCACGTCCAGGGTTTGCACCAAGCGGCGGATGTCGGCCAGCTTTTCCGACGTGTCTTGCACCAAAAGCGTGTTGGTGCGCTCATCGACCGATAGGTGGCCGCGCGGCGACAGCATGGAGTCCTTGGCATTGGCCGATTTGATCAGTTTCGCCAGATCCGAAACCTTGGCGTAGTTGACCTGCATGAATTCCGTATGGGTGGGGGAGAGCTCCTGCACCTCTTTGTGGGCCGCCAATTCGGCTTTCTCACGCGAGGCCAATTCTTCCGTCGGCCCGATGATGATCACGTTGTCCTGCCGGCGCTTGTCCAAGCCTTTGGTGCGCAACACGATATCGAGCGCCTGATCCCAGGGCACATTTTGCAAACGCAGAGTCAGGTTGCCCGAGACCGAATCGCTGACGACGATGTTCTGGCCGCTGGTGTCCGCGAGCAGCTGCAACACAGAACGCACGTCGATGTCTTGGAAGTTCAAGGTCAACCGTTCGCCGGTGTATTCCTTCTTCTCCTCGGCGCCCGCAGTGCGCTTCGAGGAAGCCTTGATTTCAACGGTGTATTGGTTGTCCGACTGGTAGGCGAGCTGCTCGAAGTCGCCCTGCGAACTGATCACCAAGCGCGAACTGCCGTCCACGCGGACCGCGTCGACGGTCTGCACCGGCGTCGCGAAATCCTGGACGTCATAGCGGCGCATCAAATTCTTCGGCATCGAGGTACCGGCGAAATCCACGACGATCTGCTGGCCTTCCTGCCGGACATTGACCGGCGTACGCGGGTCGGTGAGCTGCACGATGACCCGGCCCGTGCCGTCGGCGCCGCGCAGGTTTTCATTGAACTCGACGGCAAGCGCTTCTTTCGCAGCGGCGATCTCGGCAGGATGGATGAGGACGGCTATTTCTTCATCGTCGATCGTTTGAAGCGCATGATCAACGCGTCGGGCTACAAGGTGTGGCCGACCGAGGTTGAATCGCTCATGTACCAGCATCCGGCGGTCCAGGAGGCGTGCATCATCGGCGCCAAGGACGCGCATCGCGGCGAGACGGTCAAGGCGGTGATCGTGCCGCGCGCCGAGTGGCGCGGGCGCATCGAAGCGCAGGCCATCATCGAGTGGTGCCGAGAACACATGGCGGCCTACAAGGTGCCGCGCGTGATCGAGTTCGTCGAGGCGCTGCCGAAGTCGGGTTCCGGCAAGATCATGTGGCGCGAGCTGCAAGAGCGCGAAAATGCAAAATCGACTTCCATGGCAACACCCCCATGAAAGCATTACTCAGCCGACAACCCGGCGGTCCTGACACCCTCACGTTGGAAGACGTTCCGGATCCAAAGCCCGGCCGCGGCGAAGTTCGCGTGCGAGTTCACGCGGTGGGCGTTAATTTTCCGGATCTGCTGATCATCCAAGATCTCTACCAGATCAAGCCGCCGCGGCCCTTTTCGCCGGGCGGCGAACTGGCCGGCGTGATTGACGCCTTGGGCGAGGGCGTGACTGCTCTCAAGACCGGCGATCGGGTCCTCGTCAGCCCGGTGCGCAGCGCCATGGCGGAGTTGGCCATCGCGCAAGCCGGCAACTGCTGGAGGATCCCGACGCCATGCCTTTCGAGCAGGCCGCGGCGCTGCTCATGACTTACGGCACCTCGCAACACGCCTTGCAGGATCGCGCTCGCTTGATCGCCGGCGAGACTCTGCTGGTGCTCGGCGCCGGCGGCGGCGTGGGACTCGCAGCCGTGGAACTCGGCAAGGCGATGGGTGCCCGCGTCATCGCGGCTGCCTCGAGCCCGGAAAAGTTGGCGCTGGCCCGCGAGCACGGCGCCGATGCGGGCGTGCAGTACATACAAGGCCCGTTGGACAAGAATGCCGCGCGTGCGCTTACCGAGAGTTTCAAGGCAGCGTGCGGCGCGCAGGGCGCTCATGTCATATATGACGCGATCGGCGGCGATTACAGCGAGGCCGCATTGCGCGCCATCGCTTGGACCGGCCGCCATTTGGTGGTGGGCTTTACGGCAGGCATCCGAAGCTGCCGCTCAATCTGCCCTTGCTCAAAGGTTGCGAGATCGTCGGCGTGTTCTGGGGCGAGTTCACCCACCGCAATCCGCAGCTGCATGCTGCCAACGTTGCCGCGCTCATGGCGCTGTATCTGGATGGTAAAATCAATCCGGCGGTGACCGAGCGATTTCCGCTGGCGCGCGGCGGCGAAGCGATTGCCCGCCTAGGTTCGCGCTCGGCACGCGGCAAAATCATTGTCACGGTGGATTGAAGCGCCCTTAAAGAGGAAGCGATATGGATCTCAAATACAACGCCGAAGAACAGAAATTTCGCGCCGAAGTGCGCGCATTTTTCGATGCCGAGCTGCCGACGGACATCCGCACCAAGCT
Organism: uncultured Gammaproteobacteria bacterium; assembly: GCA_963782865.1. GTDB lineage: Bacteria > Pseudomonadota > Gammaproteobacteria > Steroidobacterales > Steroidobacteraceae > Bog-1198. The sequence goes on from CAWALS010000014.1 coordinate 386,144, forward strand.
GCAGCTGGGCAGGCGCATCTCCAAGGACGATATGGTGCGCTGGCAGAAAATTCTATTCCGCAAGGGCTGGGGCGCCCCCAATTGGCCCAAGTCCTTCGGCGGCACGGGTTGGGATATCGTGCAACAGCATATTTTCGAAGAAGAGCGCGCCGATGCCTGCGCGCCGGGGCAAAACCCCTTCTCGCTGAAGATGCTCGCGCCCGTGATGCAGACTTTCGGCAATGCCGCGCAGCAGGATTATTTTCTGCCGCGGATTCTTTCCGGCGAGGACTGGTGGTGTCAGGGGTATTCGGAACCGGGGTCGGGTTCCGATCTGGCCTCGCTGCGCACCAGCGCCGTACGCCAGGGCGATCAGTATATCGTCAACGGCCAGAAAACCTGGAATACCCTGGGCCAGTACGCGGATTGGATCTTTTGTCTGGTGCGCACCAGCAGCGAAGGCCGTCAACAACAGGGTATTTCGTTTTTGCTGATCGACATGAAGTCGCCCGGCATCACGGTCCGGCCGATCATCATGCTCGACGGCGAGCATGAGATTAACGACATTTTCTTCGACAACGTGAAAGTCCCGGTGCAGAACCTGATCGGCGAGGAGAATAAGGGCTGGACCTACGCGAAATTCCTGCTGACGCATGAGCGCAGCGGCAATGCCGGCGTCGGCATTTGCAAGCGGGCGCTGAAGAAGCTCAAGGAGATTGCCGCGGAGCAGATGTCGAACGGCCGCCCGCTCATCGAAGACGCGCGCTTCCGCGACCGCATCGCCCAGGTCGAGATGGAACTGATGGCGCTCGAGATCACCAATCTGCGGGTGCTGTCGGCTACCGCGAAGGAACAGCGCGCGTTGGGTCCGGAAGTCTCGGTGCTCAAAATCAAGGGCTCGGAAATCATTCAGCAGCTCGCGGAGCTCAAGATGCATGCCCTGGGGCACGATGCGCTGCCCTACGTGCGCGAGGCGCTCGATATGGATTGGGTGGGCAATCCTCTGCTGGGCGCGCATTACCGCTCGTATGCACCGCCGATCTCCGGGCAATACTTCAATCAACGGAAAACCACGATTTACGCCGGATCCACCGAGATCCAGAAAAATATCATCTCGCAGATGATTCTCGGCTTGTAGAAGAGCACCTATGGAATTCAATTACAGCGAAGAGCAACTGGCGCTACAGGACACGCTGCAGCGCTTCATTTCACGCGACTACGATTTCGACAAGCGGCGCGGCTTCTCCGCCTCCTCCTTGGGCTATTCCGCCGAGGCTTGGAGCCAGTATGCGGAACTCGGCTTGCTGGCTCTGCCCTTTCCCGAAGAGTTCGGGGGCTTGGGCGGCAACGCGGTCGATATCATGCTGGTGATGGAGCAATTCGGGCAGGGATTGCTGCTGGAGCCGTTCTTGAGCACTGTCGTGACCTGCGGAGGGCTGCTGCGCGATGCCGCCTCCGCGGCACTGAAGCAAGAACTCGTGCCGCAAATTGCGGCGGGCAAATTGAAACTCTCGCTGGCGGCCTACGAGGCGGCCGGGCGCTACGATCTGTCCTACGTCGCCAGCACGGCACGGGAGAGCGGCGGCAACTGGCGCTTATCGGGCCGTAAGACGGTGGTGTTGGACGGCGCGTCCGCCGACTATTTTCTCGTGTCGGCTCGCAGCAGCGGGAAGACCGGAGAGCACGAGGGTATATCGCTGTTTCTCGTGCCGCGCGCTGCGCAGGGACTCACCATCGCTGCCTACCCGACGCAATCGGGCGCGCGCGCCGCTGACTTGCTATTGGAGAATGTCGCGGTCGGCGCCGAGGCGCTCATCGGCGAGCCGGGACGCGCCTTGGGCGCAGTCGAGCGGGCGGTGGATCGCGCGATCGCGGCGCTGTGCGCCGAGGCCGTCGGCATCATCAATGCGCTGAACCAGGCGACCTTGAATTATCTCAAGACGCGCAAGCAATTCGGCGTCGCGATCGGCACGTTCCAGGCGCTGAAACACAAAATGGCCGACATGCTCATCGCCGCCGAGCAAGCGCGCTCGATGGCCATCATCGCCGCCGTTCACGCCGACTCGGAGGATGCCGCCGACCGGCATCGCGCGGTATCCGCCGCCAAAGCCTATATCGGGCAAGCCGGGCGTTTGGTCGGTCAGCATGCCGTGCAGATGCACGGCGGCATGGGCGTGGTGGACGAGCTCATCGTGAGCCACTATTTCAAGCGCCTGACCATGATCGATCTAAGTTTCGGCGATGCCGATTACCATCTCGCGAGTTTCAGCGAGACCTTGCGACCGACGGCTTAGACTCGGCACGGTGAGTTAGAGCGGCCGCCCGGCACCCGCCGAGCGCCGGCGTTGTGATATTCACCGGCCAGAGAACTCGTCAGGAAGGGTGAGGAGACTCAAGGCACTTGCCGCCTTCGTGCCTTGAGTCTCCTCACCCTCCCTGTCGAGCGCTACCTCGGCTGGTCAATATCACTGGCCGCGTGCGCCATCTGCTGCTTGCGCACGTCTTTTTCCATGGTGCGCGAGGCCGCAAATAGCACCAGCGCAGCGGCCACCGCGAGCACGGGGATGATGTACATGGCTTTGTGCAGGCCGACCGCCTTAAAGGCTTCGGTCATGCTGCTGGCGCCGGCATCGACCATCGCCTTGTGGGCAAAGAAGTCGCTCAAGCGACCGGTTCCCAAAGGCCCCATGCTGGCGCCCAAGATGTACATGAAGCAGAAGTAGAGGGCGACCGCGATGCCGCGCAGGCGCGGCTCGATGACGTCTTGTATCGCCGCATATACGGTTGCGTAGTACACGTACATGGTGATGGTGCCGATGGCCATGAAAATGACATAGGCCGCGATCGCGCCTTTCGGCTGATTGATCGCCATGAAAATACAGGGACCGGTGATGGCCATGGCGGCAGCGGACAGAACCAAGCGGCCATTGCGGCGCTTCGCGCTCATTTTGTCGGCGAGCCAGCCGCCGACCAGCAGGCCGATGGCGCCGACCGCGCCCACCGAAAACGAGGAGACATAGCTTGCATTGAGCAGGCTCATTCCATGGAAGCGCTGCAAGAACGGCGTGTTGAACGAGTTGATGGCGTACATATTGAAGTTATGGAAAATGCCCGACATGATGATCCACCACATCGTCGGCAATCCCAGCACGGCCCCGACCGGAGACTTGACGGCATCCTGGACGGTGGTCACGACGCGCCCGGGTCCAATGCACCGCGCAGCGGTTCGCGGATGCGCAGCGCCATCAGCGCCACGAGAATGCCTGGGATGCAGGCAAAGTAGAAGGCGTAGCGCCAACCAAATTTGGTGGCGATCGCGCCGGCGCTGATATACGCCAGGAAAATGCCTGCCGGCAGCCCGAGCATGAAGACACCCATGGCCTTCGCGCGCTGATTGGGCGGGAACAAATCGCCGATGAGGGATTGGCCGGCCGGCGCGCAGGTTGCCTCGCCGATGCCGACGCCGAGCCTCGCAATGAAGATTTGCGCGTAGTTCTGCGCGAAGCCCGTGGCCGCCGTCAGCACGCTCCAGAAGGCGGTCCCCAGGGCGATGAGGCGGTTCCGGTACCATCGATCACTGAGCGTGCCCAAGGGCAGGCCAACGAAGGCATAGATGATGGTGAAGATGGTGCCCAAAGACCCCAGTGCGGTGTCGTTCAATTCAAATTCTTTTCGGATCGGTTCGCCGAGCGCGCCCAGCAACTGGCGATCGAAAAAATTCAAGAGATTGATGGCGAACAGCAGGAACAGGGCGTATTTCGCACCGGTGGCCGCCTTGGTGATGACGCCATCGGCCGGTGCGCCGCCTTCGATTGTTTGCGGACTAACGGACATCTCTGCTGTTCCCCCAGGAAATGCTGTCGTCCGCTAGTGTGCCGTACATCGCCGCCAAACGCTTACATTTCAGCCCAGCGGGCCGCCGGGCGGCGGCATGTGCTGCCAAAAGCTGCGAATCTCGCCGCGCGGATCGTTCTGCAGCTGGGTCGGCGTGCCGAAGATCATCGTCGCGCGTGTCTTGGTATCGAAGGCCGGCCACGGCGGTATGCGTGCATTATTGGGATCGCCGCGCTTGGCGAATGCGACCCAACTCGAGGAGAGCTGGTCGGCCACGCGCGCCGCGTCGTTGCCTTCGCGCGCTTCCCGGAACGAGCCGGACACGTCGAGTCCATGCACCGCGCCATAGCGGCCGCCGAAAGCCGGCGTGGGCCAATCCCACTGATACATGTAGACAGCTCCCTTGCCCTGCGCGGCCTTCAATTCGGCCTGGCGGATGGCTGAGCGCCGGAAGCCCGCATCGGTGAACATCATCGCCTGAATCAGATACGGAGATTTCTCAGGATGGTATTTGCGGTACAGCGCAAGAATTTCGCCGCCTTGGGTCTGGTAGCGCCTGTCGATGAGCGCTTTGAGATCCGCTTCGCTCAAGTTGAAGTTGGTCAGGCTCAAGGCCGCATCTTCCAGGGTGGTCGAGACGATGAGCGGGATCTGCGCCGATTCACTCGGCGCGGCGGGATCGAATGCATCATGCGTTAGATACTTGCCGTCGAGCACCGGGCCGTTGCCGAGGCCCGGCGCGCCGGCGCCGGCGGCGACCTGCGCTTCGAGCAATTGCTGCCAGGATATTTTCTGCAAATCGGCAATCCTGGATTTTGGAATTCCCAGCTGCTTGAGCAGCGCTTGCGCGTTCTGAGTCGCGCGATCCCTAGGAACGAATTTCAACAACGAACCGCTTTGCACCGCCGCGCGATGGAATAATCCCTTGGCCGCCGGCGTGGCCAACATGGTGCTGGTCTTGGCGCCCCCGCCCGACTGGCCGAAAATCATCACAGTGTCGGGGTCGCCGCCGAAATTTTCGATATTGTCCCGCACCCATTCGAGCGAGGCGGTCAAATCCATGATTCCGGCGACGCCGGCGAAGGCGAATTCGGGGGGTGCGCCCAAGTCCGCCAGATGCGTATAGCCAAATGTTGCCAGGCGGTGATTGACCGTGACCACGACCACGTCGCCGAAACGTGCGAGCTGCGCGCCGTCATAGCCAATCGCATTGCCTGAGCCGGTGGTAAAGCCGCCGCCGTGAAAGGAAACCAGCACGGGCCGCTTGGCACCATCCCTGAGGCCCGGGGTCCAGATGTTCAAAGACAGGCAGTCTTCTCCCATGCCGCCGGGTTGGTAGTCCCAGTGAATCATCATGGCGTAATCGGAGCGCAAATCCGCCGGCGCTTGCGGACTGATCTGGCCGTGCGCCAGGCATTCGCGTACGCCTTTCCAAGCCGCGGGTTTTTTCGGCGGCATGAAGCGGTTGCGTCCCGCGGTTGAGGCGCCGTAGGGCACGCCCTTGAATTCCTTGACGCCCGCCGTCTGGATGCCCTGCACCTTGCCGTAAACGGTATCGGTCTGCACGAATACGCTTCCCGCGCCGCCGCTGCCCGGTCCAGGCGCGGGTTTTGCGGGAGTCTGCGCTTGAACCTGCGATGTCAGCGAGGTCACGCCCGCTGCTGCGAGCGTCAGCGCCGAGGATTTTAGGAAATCGCGACGGCTGCTCGGCTCGGCGGTTTGGGCGGCGACAATCTTCTTGTCCACGAGAACCCCCTTTTCTATACCAGTTGCCTTAGAAGCAAAAAAAACGGCGGGTGGTTCAGGCCCGCCGTCGTATTCGAGTCGATATCGACAGCAAACCTACTTGAACTTCATTCGCGCCGTGAGGCCGAAGGTCCGCGGAGCACCTAGATAAGAAGTAATGGTGTTGAATTGGAACGGCGAGTCGAACGCCACGGCGTAGTAGTACTTGTCGGCCAGGTTGGCGCCCCAAGCCTCAATGACCCACGACTCATCCAATGCGCCGAACCCGATGCGTCCGTTGAGCAAGCCAAATCCTTCCTGAATTTTCCGCGGATCGAGGTCGGACCCGGTGTTGTAGGAGGAGTTGTACTTTTCTTCGACGCTGGTGCGAATTCCCAACGTGCCCGATACCGGCAACAAGTACGAAGCGGACAGCGCGCCGGACCAGAGCGGTGCGAAGGACAGGCGATTGTTATCGCGCATCGTGCAGCCATTTCCCGGGCCGCCGCAGAAATCGGGCAGGGCATTGCCGAAATTGTCGATGTTGGTCAGATCCTGGGTCACGCCGCCGGCGATGGTCAGGCCCGAGATGGGCGTTGCCCAGGCAAAGTCGATGTCGACACCCTTGGATACCACCTTATCGAGGGAAGTCACGACGAATTGGATGCCCGTGAAGGTGTTGAGCTGGAAGTCCGTGTACTTCTGATAGAAGGCCGCCGCATTCAGGCGCAGCGTCTTGTTGAACAGCGTGGTCTTGATGCCCACTTCGCCGGAGTCAACCGTTTCGCGCGGGAAATGCGTGTTGTAATCCGGCGTCAGACCGATGGGATCGCTCGCCGACGGCGCGGCCGTAACGCGCGACAGATTGTAGCCTCCTGCTTTGTACCCATTCGCGGCCGAAGCGTAGACCATCGCTTCTTCATTGAAGCGATACGACAGTTTCAGTGTGCCCGACAAATTATTCTCGGTATTCGACTGATCGAATCCTGGGCCGGCATCTATGAGTGGATTGAGCCCGGAGAAGCATCCGTACCCCAGCAAGAACGCCTGTGCGTTGGTGCCGGCGAGAGGCGAGTTCGGCGATACCAACGAAGAGTTCAGTAAGGCGCCGCAGCCCGGTCCCCCGCCGATCCCATTAAAGCTCGCCGTCGCGGTTTTCTTCTCCTCAGTGCCGCGCAGTCCGGCCGTCAAATCCAACCCCTGAGTAATATTCCAGGTCTCATTCGTGAACAGAGCAAAGCTTCTGGCGGTCTGTTGATAGCCGTCGTTGTAGCCCGTGCCGCCAAACGTGGCGCCGGGTGCATCGCCGGTCAGCTGCGATACCAACAGCGGATTCACAGGACCGCCAATCGATGCCGATGCCACCGCGCTGATGTAAGTTTCAAACTGATCGCCGATGGCGCCCAGTGTTCGCGTCGTCAGAATTTCATTGTTGAAGAATCCGCCCACCAGCCAGTCCAGGGGGCCCGACTTGCCGGCGAGGCGCACCTCTTCGCTGAATTGCTTGAAGTCCGTTGAATTGGCATTGCCGTTGTCCGGGAAGGAGAGCAGGTCAATGCCGGTGTAATCGACATCGTTGCCGCCGGTGACGGTGTTGTCGCGCCAGGCGGTGATCGAGGTCAATTTTCCAAAGCCGAGATTCCAGTTCAGCTCTCCCGATATGCCCATGTCGCGCACGTGCTGCGTGATGATTTGATTGTCATACGCCACGTAGCTGTTCGGCAGCCGAACCACGCCCGGCTGGCCGATCAGCGGCGAGTCGCCGAGCGCGCCGGTTTTGCCGCCCAGCGCCGGCGTCGATGCGAACGCATTCACCAATCCCTGGAACGGTCCCGGGTACTCGACGACGGCGCTGCAGCAGGATTCGTTGCGCTTCGCATAGTCGGCAATGATCAAGAAATCCACCGTGTCGCTCGGCGTGATCAAGAGCTGGCCGCGGGCATTGTAGGCGTGCCGATCGTTGGTATTATCTTGCGTGCTGGGGCCGACGCCGTTCACGACCTCGAGGAAGCCGTCATTTTGCTGGAAGCCCATGTATAGCCGGCCCGCCATGATGTCGCTCAACGGTCCGGTGACCGATGCGCGGACTTCGCGGTCGTTGAAGTTGCCGCCCGTGACTTCAGCCATGGCGCCAAAGGTGCTCGACGGCCTCTTGGTGGTGACGTTGATGACACCGGCGTCGTTGTTCTTGCCGAACAACTCGCCTTGCGGTCCATAAAGAACTTCGATTTGATCGATTTCACCGAGGTCGCCAAAGGCGACGCCGTTGCGTGGCCTGTAGACGCCGTCGATGTTCACGCCCACCGAGGATTCCAAACCCGGATTGTCGCCGACGGTGCCGATGCCGCGAATACGCGCCGTGGTGATCGCCTCATTGCCTTCCGAAGTGACCGTAAGCCCCGGGGTCAAGATCGCGAGGTTTCTAATATTCGTGATGCCCGCGTCCTGCGCTTGCTGCGCGTTGATCGCCACCACGGAAATCGGCACGTCTTGCAGATTTTCCGAGCGCTTTTCTGCGGTCACGATGATCTCTTCCAACACCGGCGCGGTCGAGGTGTCCGCCGCCATCGCGTGCGCGCTGCCGAAGGCTCCGGACATGGCAAGGACGAGATAAATGGCTTGTCGTGAGGTCACGGTCTGATTTGTCATGGGGTCTTGCACCTAAATTTGGTCGATGTTATTTGCGCAATGCGCTGATCCGCTGCGGCCACCACGTCTCGCCTAAAATTAGGGGCGACTCCTCGCGTCAGAAACCTCGAGTTTCCGCTTTCCTTAAGACTAGTAGACGCACTCCCGCCAGTTGCGTATGTTGAGCCTACGGAAACCGTGGCGCAAGCACCACGCTTTCCGCGACATTTGGTTGACAGATGGCGCCACGTGCTTGATTTGACCGCTGGGAAGACTGAAACCTTTCGTGGTATAAAAGATACATCGTGAGAAACCCAGATCCTTGGCGACCTTTAGAACCGGAGCCGGATCAGCCTCCGAGCACCCGTCGCGCGGCGCTCATTGGCCTCGCGCTGATCGTGTTATTGGTGATCGCGGGCTTTGTGTTGACGCACGCCTTGGGCGGAATGGCGCGCCTGCAGGATTGCGCCTTGTCGGGCCGCTCGAACTGCTCGGAAAACCCCCCTCACTAGGAGGAGTCTGTCTGGCTATCCAGACTGGCTCCTCAACTCTCAGGCTTTGAGAACCCCTTTGGCTTTTGCGGTGTGCGTCGCGATGAGATCCATCAGTGCCGGCGACAAACAGTCGTAGGGTTCGAGCTTCAGTTCCCTTAAGCGCGCGCGAACCGCGCCCATCTGCTCGGGCTTGGTCCCCGACTCGATCACCGAAGAGACGAAGGCGGCAAATTCCGGTGCGGCCCATCCATGGGCGTCCAGAAGCTCCGGATGGATGAAATCAAAACCATAGATCGGGTGACCCTTGTTTTCGATGCGGCCGTACATGTGCACGCCGCAACCGCTGCAGGCGTGACGTTGAATCGGCGCCGCGGCATCGACCACCTTTAATTTCTGTGCGTTTGCGCCGACGGATAGCTGGTCGCGTGGAACCACGGCGACCAGTGAAAACATCGCGCCTTCGGGCTTCCAGCACTTGCTGCAGCCGCAGACGTGATTGAAGGCCACGTTGCCTTTGATGGAAATTGAAACCGGTGCTTCCGCGCACTTACACTTCAATGTTCCGCCGCTGAACGAAGGACTGCCAGCCTTGACGCCTTTGTCCACCGCGGGATGAATGGCTACGCTCATGGTCGTGCTCCGCTTGGTTTTATTGGCTGCGTGCGTTATCGGTTCGGTGCGCCCCAACGCAGGCCCAGTATACATCCTGGGATCGGTCCTGCCTTTCCTGCTAAACTTCCTGCGTCCCCTCGAGCAAACATGAGCGTACTCGACTCGTTTCATCCCGCCGTCGCCGCGTGGTTTTCGCGGACCTTTGATGCGCCTACGGAGGCGCAGATTCGCGCCTGGCCGGCGCTGGCCGCGGGCGAGCATGTGTTGGTGGCGGCGCCAACGGGGTCGGGCAAGACATTTGCGGCGTTTCTGTCGGCCATCGATCAACTCGTGAAGGAGGGGCTTCAGGCGCCGTTGCCGGACGAGACCCGCGTGCTCTACGTCTCGCCGTTGAAAGCCCTGTCGAACGACATCCAGCGCAATCTCGAGGCGCCGCTGCAGGGCATACGCGAAGAACTGATGGCTTTGGGCTTGGCGGACGTCGAGATACGTGCGGTGGTGCGCACCGGGGACACGACGCAATCGGAACGCGCCGGCATGCGCCGCAGGCCGCCGCATATCGTGGTGACCACGCCGGAGTCGCTGTACATTTTGCTGGGCTCGCAGTCAGGCCGCGACATGCTCCGCTCCTGCCGTACCGTGATCGTCGATGAAATTCACGCCATCGCCGGCAACAAGCGCGGCGCGCATTTGGCGCTTTCGCTGGAGCGCCTGCAGGCCCTGACTGGCCGCGTGCTCATCCGGGTAGGGCTGTCCGCAACGCAAAAGCCGATCGAGGAAGTTGCCAAGTTCTTGACCGGTGCGCAACCGATGCGCTGCACCATTGCCGACTCCGGTCATGTTCGACGGCGCGATTTGGCGCTGGAAGTTCCGCCGGCGCCGCTCGAGGCCGTGATGTCAGGCGAGGTTTGGACGCAGGTCTACGATCGATTGGCGCTGCTGGTATTGGAACATCGCACCACTCTGGTCTTCGTCAATACCCGCCGGATGGTCGAGCGCGTCGCGCGGCATCTGTCCGAGCGCGTCGGCGAGGAGAATGTCGCGGCGCATCACGGCAGCTTGTCGAAGGAGCGCCGCCTGAATGCCGAACAGCGTCTGAAGCGCGGCGACCTGAAGGTGCTGGTGGCCACCGCCTCGTTGGAGCTGGGCATCGATATCGGCGATGTGGACCTGGTGTGTCAAATTGGTTCGACCCGCTCGATCAACTCCTTCTTGCAGCGAGTCGGGCGCGCCGGGCATTCGGTCGGCGGCATCTCCAAAGGCAGGCTTTTCCCGCTGTCGCGCGACGAATTGGTCGAGTGTGCGGCGCTGCTCGAGGCGGTGCGGCGCGGCGAGCTCGACCGGCTCAAGATCCCGGAAAATGCGCTCGACGTGTTGGCTCAGCAAATTACCGCGGAAGTGTCGGCACGCGAATGGCCGGAGGACGGTCTGTTCGCGTTGATGCGCGGCGCGTATCCCTACCGCAACCTGAAACGCGAAGAATTCGACGAGTGCGTGCGGATGCTGGCGGAGGGTTTCAGCACGCGGCGCGGCCGCCGCGGTGCACTGCTGCATCACGATGCCGTCAATAAAATGCTCAGGCCGCGCAAGGGTGCCCGCCTGACCGCCATCACCTCCGGCGGCGCCATACCCGACAATGCCGACTACCGCGTGATGCTCGAGCCGGAATGCCATCGTGGTCGGCTCGGTGAACGAAGACTTCGCCGTCGAAAGCCTGCAGGGCGATATTTTCCAGCTCGGCAACACTTCCTATCGAATCTTGCGCGTCGAACGCGGCACGGTGCGCGTCGAGGATGCGCACGGCCAGCCGCCCTCGATTCCCTTCTGGTTGGGCGAGGCGCCGGGCCGCAGCATGGAGCTGTCAGCGGCGGTCTCGGATCTGCGCCAGGAGATCGAGCGGCGGCTTGGGGTGCAGCCGCCCGCGGCGCTCGCCTGGCTTCAGGAAACGGTGGGCCTGGATGAGGCGTCCGCTTTTCAGATCGTGCAGTACTTGAGCGCAGGCTTGGCGGCGCTCGGCACATTGCCGACGCTGGACACGGTCGTATTCGAGCGATTCTTCGATGAGTCCGGCGGCATGCAGCTCATCATCCATTCGCCGTTCGGCAGCCGCGTCAACCGCGCGTGGGGACTGTCGCTGCGCAAACGCTTTTGCCGCACCTTTAATTTCGAATTGCAGGCCGCGGCCACCGAAGATCACATCGTGCTGTCGCTGACGCACGCGCATAGTTTCGAACTCGCGGAGGCGGCGCGCTATTTGAATTCCAAATCAGTGCGGCAGGTGCTGATTCAGGCGCTGTGTGCGGCGCCGATGTTCGAGGTTCGCTGGCGTTGGGACGCCGGCATCGCGCTGGCTCTGCCGCGCTTTCGCGGCGGCAAGAAAATCCCGCCGCAGATCGCACGCATGAACGCCGAGGATCTGCTGGCCTCGGTCTTTCCGGATCAGGTTGCCTGCGCCGAAAATCTGCCGGGTGAGATCGAGGTGCCGGATCATCCTTTGGTGCGGCAAACCATCCGCGATTGCCTGGAAGACGCGATGGACATCGACGAATTCGAGGCGATGTTGCGCCGCTTGGAGAGCGGCGCGATCCGGGTGGTCGCAAAGGACCTCACCGAGCCCTCGCCCCTGGCGCTCGAGGCCTTGAGCGCGCGGCCCTATGCCTATCTGGATGACGCACCTCTGGAGGAGCGGCGCACGCAAGCCGTCATGAGCCGGCGCTGGCTGGACCCCACCGACGCGGCCGACATCGGCAAGCTGGACCGGGAGGCGATCGCACGCGTACGGGCCGAGGCATGGCCGGATGCCGCCACGCCGGATGAATTGCACGACGCGCTGCTGTGGCTCACCTTCATGACGGATGAGGAGAGCCGCGCCAATCCGGGATGGCCCGCACTGATGCAAGATCTGCTGCAGCAGAGGAGGGTCGAGCGCCTCGCGCTCAAGGATCGCATTTCTGTGGGTGGCGGTCGAACGGCGCGCGCTATTTGAAGCGCTCGACGACTCCCTGGTCGATATCGTGCGCGGCCGCCTCGAAGGTTTGGGTCCGGTTACGGCGGCGCTGATAGCCGGGTCGCTGGGGCTTGAGGAGGCGCAAATCAACGGCGCGTTGATCGCCCTGGAGTCTGAAGGTTTCGCGATGCGCGGTCATTTCAGCGGCGAGTCTAGAACCGAAGAATGGTGCGAGCGGCGATTGCTGGCACGAATTCATCGTTACACGGTGAAACGGCTGCGGGCGGAAATCGAGCCGGTCACCGCCCGAGATTTTCTGCGCTTCTTGAGCGAATGGCAGCGCGTTTTGCCGGGCGCGCGGATGCAGGGCTCGGATGCGCTGGCCGCGATTCTCGCGCAACTCGAGGGGTTCGAATCACCGGCGGGCGCCTGGGAGACCGAAGTGATCCCCGCGCGTATCACCGAGTACGAGCCCCAGTGGTTGGATGAACATTGCCGCGCCGGCCGCTTTGTCTGGACGCGCCTGGCGGCTCGCGGCGCAACGCGCGGCGATGAGGCGGCCGCACGCGGCGCCGCACCGGTTCGTTCAACGCCGATTGTTTTGCTTGCCCGGCGCAATGTAGCGCTCTGGTCGATGTTTGCCGATCAGTCCGATCCGGCGCTGCTGACCTCGAAAGCGCAGGCAGTGGCGGATTTCATCCGCGAGCACGGCGCGTCGTTCTTCGACGAGATCGCCGAAAATGTCGGCATGCTGCCCTCGGAGGTCGAAGAATCGCTGGCTGAATTGGTGGCGGTAGGCCTGGTGAATTCCGACAGCTTTGCGGGCCTGCGCGTGCTCCTGATGCCGAGCGGCCGGCGCGGCGGGCGGCCCCACTCGTATTCGGCGCGGCATAAGCGCCGCCTGGCCCTGTTCGGAATGGCCGACGCGGGACGTTGGGCGCTGGTGCGGCGGCCGGCGGCGCCGTCTGCGGAGCGCAAGGATGAGGCGGTGGAGCAGATCGTGCGCACGCTGCTGCGCCGCTGGGGCGTGATTTTCTGGAAATTGCTCTCGCGCGAAGCGCAGTGGCTGCCGCCGTGGCGCGAAATCTTGAGCTGTTGCCGCCGGCTGGAGGCCCGCGGAGAAATTCGCGGTGGCCGTTTTGTCGCGGGGTTCTCCGGCGAACAATTCGCAACGCCCGAAGCCATCGGATCGTTGCGCGATGTGCGCCGCAAGCCGCTTAGCGGAGCTTACGTATCGCTCTGCGGCGCCGATCCGCTCAATTTGATCGGGATTTTGACGCCGGGACCGAGGCTGGCATCGTTGGCCGGCAATCGCCTGCTGTTCAGGGACGGCTTGCCGGTGGCCATACTCGCCGCGGGCGAGATTCGTTATCTGGAGGAATTGCCGCCGAAGGAGCAATGGGAGGCGCAAGTGGCATTGCTGCGCCGTCACGTGCCGGCGGCTCTCGACGATTTGGAATTGCCGCCGGCAGCGCCGTGAAATTGAGCGTCTCGTGTGACCTAGGAGGATAGGAAGGCTTCGAGGCACGGAAGAGCAGTGCCCCGAAGCCTTCCCATCCCCCTTGGTCTTTCGGGCTGGGCGCTCAATCTCACGGCGCAGGCGGACGAGTTTCGTGTGGCTGCCACCGGTCGGGTGGGCTAACGCGCACTTGAGTCTTCTCACCCTCCCTGGCGAGATCTACATCGGTAAAAATCACTTCGCCGTGGCCATGGAGGCATCCCAACCGCCGCCCAACGCTTCGATCAACGACACGCTGGCCTGCAGCCGGGAGGACAGCACCTGCAACGCCGTTTCTTCGGCGCTCAATCGGGTGGTCTGGGCGGTAATGACGCTGCTATAGGGGACCGTGCCGGCCTTGTATTGATTGAGCGTCAGCGCCTCGGCTTCCCGCGCCTTTTTCACGGTTTCATCCTCGATCACGCCTTCTTGCTCGAGCACACGCAGGGTGACAATTTCATCCTCGACCTGCTGAAAGCTGCTCAAGACCGTTTGCCGATATGCATCCACCGTTCCTTCATAGGCCGCGCGCGCACCGCGCACCTGCGCGCGCACCAGTCCGCCGTCGAATAACGTTTCGGCCAGCGCCGGTCCGACTGCCCAGATGCGATTGGAATTTCGAATCAGCCGGCTGAACGAGGTGCTCGAATACTGATCCTGACCCGTCAAGGTCAGGTCCGGGAAATATCCGGCCTTGGCGACGCCGATTTGTGCATTGGCCGCCGCCATCTTACGTTCCGCTTCCGCCACATCGGGCCGGCGTTCCAGCAAGGTGGAAGGCACGCCGGCGGGCACCGTCGGAACGTCTGAACGCATGGCCGAACCGGCCAGCGAGAACTCGGCCGGCTGCTTGCCAATCAGCACGGCCACGGCGTGTTCCAGGATGGCGCGCTGGATCTTGGCGTTGACCTGCTGTGCTTGACTCGAGAGCAGCTGTGTTTCAGCGGTAACCACATCGGCTCGCGCGGCGACGCCAAATCTATAGCGGCTCTGCGTGATCTTCAGCGACAGGGTCTCGGCGACGACGGTGTCGTCCAGCAGCTTTTCCAACTGATCCTGGGCGCGCAGCTCAAAATAATCGATCGCAAGTTCCCCCTGCGCGGATAGCCGAGCCGCGGCGAGCGCCGCCGAATTGGCCTGGGCGGAGGCAACATTGCTCTCGGTGTTGCGCCGGATGCGGCCCCAGATGTCGATGTCCCAGTTGGCCGACAGGCCCGCCGTGTAGGTATTTTGCGTGTGCGTCGTGGTGCCGGTGCCGCCGCTGGGTACGCCGGCCGCCGCGCCGGCGCTGGTTGTGACCACGGGTTGGCCTTGGCGTTGCATCCCGAGACTTGCCGCGATGGTGGGCCAGAAACCAGCGCGAGCCTGCGCGACCAGGGCTCGCGACTGCTCGAAGGCGGCCTCGGCCGCCTTGATGTTTTGATTCGAAATGTCGATTTGCGCTTCGAGTGCATCGAGCACGTCATCATTGAAAATCTTCCACCAAGGACCGCGCGACAGTACATCGTTGGGTTCGCTCGGCTTCCAGTCGCCGGCTTCCTTGAAATTCGCGGCCGCATCGACCGGCGGACGATGATAGTCGGGCCCGACCGCGCAGGCCGCGGCGAAAGAGGTCGCAAATATCACGGCAAGGCTGCGCGCGAGCGGCTTGATCATGTCGGGACCCCGATCGGACCGATATCCCGATCACCTGATGCCGTAGCGCCCTTGAGCTTCTGCGGCGGCGAGTACGTGCCATCCTTCAGGTGTTTCCAGTAGCGGCGCAGGTACAGATAAATGACCGGCGTGGTGTACACGGTGAGCAGCTGGCTGACAAGCAGGCCGCCGACGATGGCAATCCCCAGCGGCCGCCGCATTTCGGTACCGTCGCCGGTGGCAACGGCCAGCGGCAACGCGCCGGCGATGGCGGCACAGGTGGTCATCATGATGGGCCTGAAGCGCAGCCTGCAGGCGTGTTCGATCGCCCGCAGCGGATCCATCCCCAGAGTGCGCTCGGCGTCGAGTGCGAAGTCCACCATCATGATGGCGTTCTTTTTGACAATGCCGATCAACAGAAGAATCCCTAAGAATGCAATCAGGCTGAATTCGGTGCCGGTGGCGAGAAGCGCCAGCAACGCGCCCAGTCCGGCGGAGGGAAGCGTCGAGAGTATGGTCAGCGGCTGACCGTAATTCTCATAAAGCATCCCCAACACCACGTAGATCGCGGCGATCGCCGCCAAGAGCACCAGCGGCAGACTGCCGATGCCCTGGCGAAACAGCCGCGCGGTTCCGTAGTCGCCGCCGCGAATGCTCACGGGCACGTGGATGTCCGCCATTTTCTTGGCGATGGCATTGGTCGCCGCTCCGAGCGAGACACCCTCAGGCAAATTGTAGGAAATGGACGTAGAGACGGAGGTGCCGGTGTGATTGACAGACACCTGGGTGGTGCCCGTGACGAAATGGCTGAAGGCGGAAAACGGCACCATGGTCTCCCGTGAGAGGCTGACGGCCGATCCAGTCGAGGTATTGCCGCGCCCCGCGTTCGCCAGGGAATTGGCGGCCAGATTGCGCGCCACGTCTTGGGCAACGGACGTGCTGGACGCCGCGCTCGACCGCTGCAGCACGGTCGTGCCGGCCACCGCCTGCGTCAACTGCGTGCCGGATGGCGCGCCGCCGGCCGTGCTGACATACAGACTCTTGAGAATCTCCGGGTTTTGCCAGAACTCAGGCGCAACTTCCATGACGACATGATATTGCTGCGGGCTGAAGGGATTGTAGATGGTGGAGACCTGTGCTTGGGCAAATGCGTCGCCGAGCGCGTTATCGATTTGTATCTCCGACAAGCCCAAGCGGGATGCACTGTCGCGGTCCACGATCACGTCGGTCTCCAGACCGCCCGGTTGCAGATCGGTATCCACATCGGTGAGCTCGGGCACGTCCTGCAGCGCTACCCGGAGCTTTTGCGACCAAGCTCGAAGTTCAGTCAAATCATCGCCCAACAATGTGAACTGGTATTGCGAATTGGCGCTGCGGCCGCCGCCGCCGCCGAAGTCTTGAATGGCCTGTAAGAAGGTATTCACGCCGGCGACGCGGGCGAGCTTCGGGCGCAGCCGCGCGATCACGCGATCGGCCGAAATGCGCCGTTCCTTGAGCGGTTTGAGCGCTACGGTGACATTGGCGCTTGGGCCGCTGGAGGGACCGAAGCCGCCTGAGCCAACCGAGCCAGTGACTGTGGCGACCGCAGGGTCCGCCTGGATGATGGCGGCGACCTCTTGCAGCTTGCCCTTCATCAGTTGAAAGGAGCTGGCGGCATCGCCGCGGATGCCGCCGCCGTAATTGACCGGTATCCTGCTGCGGAAAAAATCCCTTGGGAATCACGATGTACAGAAAAATAGTCAGCCCCAAGGTCGCATAGAAATTGAATAGCATGAGCCGCCGGTGGCGCAGTGCCCAGCCGAGCGTCCGTGAATAATTATCGCGCATGTGTTCGAAGCCGCGTTCGAAGGCGCGCGCGAATCGCGAGGGCACGCGATTGCGCTCGAAGCGCAACAGCAGCGAACACATCATCGGCGTCGTGGTGAGCGAAATCACCAGCGAGATCAGGATCGCCACCGACAGTGTCATGGCGAATTCGATGAGCAGACGCCCGAGAATTCCGCCGATTATGATGAACGGAGTGAACACCGCCACCAGCGACAAGCTCATGGAGAGCACGGTGAAACCCACTTCTCGGGCGCCCAGTAATGCCGCGCGCATGCCCGTCATGCCAGCCTCGATGTGCCGCGTGGTGTTTTCCATCACCACGATCGCATCGTCGACCACAAAACCCGTGGCGATGGTGAGCGCCATCAGCGAAAAATTATCGAGCGTATAATTGAGCAGGTACATGGCGCCGCAAGTACCAATGAGCGACACCGGCACCACCGTCGCGGGAATCAGGGCGGCGCGATAGCTATTCAAGAAAATGTAGACCACCAAAATCACGAAGGCCACGGACAACAAGAGAGTTTGTTCAACCTGGCGCAATGAGGCGCGAATGGTGACCGAGCGGTCGAAATTCACCACCAGGTCGATTTTCGAGTCGATCGAATTCTTCAGCACCGGGAGCTCGGCCTTTACCGCGTCGATCGTTTCAACGATGTTGGCCCCGGGCTGCAGATATACGGTCACGAACACCGCCGGATGACCGTTGTAGAGTCCGTAGGTGCGGACATTTTCAGTGGCGCCATCCTGCATATCCAAAACGTTCGCCACATCGCGTAGACGCACCGGCGCGCCGTCGCGATTTGCGATGATCAAGTCGCGATAGGGTCCCGCATCGCGGGCATTGTCGTTGGTGTAAATCTGATAGTGCAGTTCGTCCGTTTCGATCGCGCCCTTCGGCGCGTTGGCATTCGAGTTCGAAATCGCCGCGCGCACATCCTGCAGGCCGATGCCGTACTTGGACAGCGCCAGCGGATTGATCTCCACACGTACGGCGGGAAGTGCGCTGCCGTTGACATTGACGC
Source organism: uncultured Gammaproteobacteria bacterium (assembly GCA_963782865.1). GTDB lineage: Bacteria > Pseudomonadota > Gammaproteobacteria > Steroidobacterales > Steroidobacteraceae > Bog-1198. The sequence goes on from CAWALS010000014.1 coordinate 404,348, forward strand.
CGCCGACGCCGGGAAGCTGCGAGAGACGCTGCAATATCACGGCGTCCGCCGCATCGTATATTTGTCCCTGAGTCAGCACATCGGATGTCATGGCAATGGACATGACCGGAAAGGCAGAGGTGTTGAGCTTGAAATAGGAGGGATTGCGCGTGAGCGATGTCGGTAGATCGGCATGCGCGGCGGAAATGGCCGCCTGCACGTCGCGTGCGGCACCGTTGACATCCCGGTCAAGGCCAAAGGTGAGCTGAATGTTCGTGGTGCCGACGCCGCTGGTGGAGGTCATATCATCCACATCGGCTATCGCGCCAAGATGGCGTTCCAACGGAGTGGCAACGGTGGCCGCCATGACTTCTGGGCTGGCGCCGGGAAGGCTCGCGGATACGAATATGGCCGGTACATCGATGCGCGGCAGCGGAGCGACCGGCAAGAATGCGAATGCCGCGACGCCGCATAACGCGATACCGAGCGTCAGCAGGGTGGTCGCCACCGGCCGCTTAATGAAGGGCGCGGAAATATTCACGCCGGGCCCTCCGCCAACGGCCCGTCGGGCCCGGATGTCTGCACACGGCCGCGCCAGCGTTCGGCAATGCGATCGAATGCCAGATAGATCACCGGCGTGGTGAACAGCGTCAGCACCTGGCTGACCAACAGGCCGCCGACGATGCTGACGCCCAAAGGATGGCGCAGTTCGGATCCTGTGCCGGTGCCGAACATCAGGGGCAGCGCACCGAAGATCGCCGCCACCGTCGTCATCAGGATCGGGCGAAAGCGCAGCAGGCAGGCTTTGAAGATCGCGTCGCGCGGCGCCAACCCATCGTCATGCTGCGCGACGATGGCGAAATCGATCATCAATATGGCGTTCTTTTTCACGATGCCGATGAGCAGAATGATGCCGATCAATGCGATGATGGTCAGATCGTCGCCGAACAGCATGAGGGCCAGCAGCGCGCCGATACCCGCCGACGGCAAGGTCGATAGAATCGTGATCGGATGGACGAAACTTTCGTACAAAACGCCGAGTACGATGTACATCACCATCACAGCTGCGATCAGCAACAGCAGTTCATTGGTCAAATTGCTGCGAAACGCCAGCGCCGCGCCCTGAAAAGTGGTGCGGATACTGACGGGCAAGCCCAGATCGTGCTCAGTATTTTCGATGGCGGAGACGGCGGCGCCGAGCGATGTGCCCGGGGCGAGATTGAAGGAAACCGTCGTCGCCGGAAACTGCGCGATATGATTGATGAGTATCGGCCGAGTCTGCACTTCGACCTTGGCGATTGCCGACAGCGGCACCTGGCCGCCGGCCGCAGAAGGCACATAGATGGACTGCAGGGAGTCGATCGAGCGGTAGAAATTAGGATCCGCCTCCATGATGACGCGGTACTGATTCGATTGGGTAAATATCGTCGATACTATTCGCTGGCCAAAAGCATCGTAAAGGGCGTTGTCGACCGTGCCCACGCTGATCCCCAGGCGCGCAGCGCTGTCGCGGTCGATGGTCACGTAGGCCGCAAGTCCGTTGTCCTCCTGATTGCTGACGACATCGGCTAGCTGCGGCATCTGGCGCAACGCCGTCACGACTTTCGGCGTCCACGTCGACAAGGCGGCAGCGTCGGCGCTTTCCAAGGTGAATTGGTATTGCGTGCGGCTGACCGTATTGTCGAGAGTCAAATCCTGAACGGGCTGCATGTACAGCGTGACGCCGCTGACATCCGCCGTCTCGCCCTTCAACCGCCGGATCACATCATTCACGGTCGTGGAACGATCTGCGCGCGGTTTCAAGTTGATCAAGAAGCGTCCGCTGTTCAATGTCACATTGTTGCCGTCGACGCCGATGAACGATGAAAGACTCACAACATCCGGGTCCTTGAGGATCGCGGCGGCAAGCGCTTGCTGGCGCTTGGCCATGCCGCCATAGGAGATTGACTCGGTGGCCTCCGAGACGCCTTGAATGAGCCCCGTGTCCTGTTCCGGGAAGAATCCCTTGGGGATGAGCACGTACAACAGGCAAGTCAAAACCAAAGTGCCGAGTGCCACCCACAGCGTCAGTCGTTGATGGTCGAGCACCCACGTGAGGCGCCGGCCGTACCAGTCGACCACCGCGGTGAACCACTTGCCCGATTCGGTCTGTGCGTGCTGATTTGGCGCGCGATGCTTGAGCAGCTTCGCGCACATCATCGGCACCAGCGTCAAAGAAACCACCGCGGAAATCAGGATGGTCACAGCCAGCGTGACGGCGAACTCGCGGAACAAACGCCCCACCACGTCCTGCATGAACAGCAGCGGAATGAGCACCGCGATGAGCGATACGGTGAGCGAAATGATGGTGAAACCGATTTGCCCTGCGCCCTTCAGCGCGGCGTCGAGCGGCGACTCGCCCGCTTCGATATAACGGGATATGTTCTCGATCATCACGATGGCATCGTCGACCACGAAACCCGTGGCGATCGTCAACGCCATCAACGACAGATTATTGAGGCTAAAGCCCGCCAGATACATCACCGCAAAGGTGCCGATGAGCGATAGCGGGACGGACAGGCTCGGAATGATCGTCGCCGGAATATTGCGCAAGAACAGCCAGATAACCAGCACGACCAGGATTACGGCAAGCACCAGTTCGAACTCGACGTCTTTTACCGAGGCGCGAATCGTGGTGGTGCGGTCGGTGAGCGCGACCACATCCACACCGGCCGGCATGTCCGCCTGCAGCGAAGGCAGCAGCTTCTGAATCCGGTCAACCACATCGACGACGTTTGCACCGGGCTGGCGCTGCACATTGAGTATCAGCGCCGGATGCAAATTCATCCAGCCGCCGAGCTTGGCATTCTCCGCGCCCGATACCAACGTCGTCACATCCTTGAGGCGCACCGGCGCGCCGTTCTTGTACGCCGCAATCACTTCCCCGTAATCGTCGGCGTTGCGGATTTGATCGTTGGTGTTGATGGTGTAGGCGTTGCTCGGACCATCGAGCGTACCTTTCGGGCCATTCTGGTTGGCATTGCTGATGGTGGTGCGCAAATCATCGAGATTCAGTCCATAGGCGGCCAGGGCGCGCGGATTGGCGACGACTCTGACCGCCGGCCGTTGGCCGCCGCTGATGCTGACGACGCCGACGCCCTTGATTTGTGAAATTTTCTGCGCGATGCGGATGTCGACCAAATCCTCGACTTCGGTGAGGGGCATCGTCTTCGAGGTGATGCCGAGAATCAGCACCGGCGCGTCGGCAGGATTGACCTTCGCGTAAATCGGAGGCGCCGGCAGATCCTGCGGCAGCAGATTTTGCCCGGCGCTGATTGCGGCCTGCACTTCCTGTTCCGCCACGTCGATGGCCAGCGACAAATTGAAGGTCAACGTAATGACCGACGCGCCGCCGGAACTGGTCGAGGACATCTCGCTCAAGCCGGGCATCTGGCCGAATTGCTTTTCCAGGGGCGCAGTGATGGCCGACGTAATCACCTCGGGACTCGCTCCGGGATAGAAGGTCTGCACCTGGATGGTCGGATACGCAACTTCCGGCAGTGCCGAGAGGGGCAGCTGCAAATACGCCATCGCGCCGACGATCAAAATCGCCACCATCAGCAATGTGGTGGCGACGGGCCGCAGTATGAATAGGCGCGAGGGATTCATGCGCTAGGAGCCTGTCTCCAGCGGCCGGCGGCCGCCTTCATTGCGATTGCGGCGGCTTGCTGCGCGACCGCCCGCGCCGTGCGCCCGGAGTGCCGGGGGTTCCGGGCTTGCCCGGCTGCGCGGCGCCGTGGGCGGGAGCCGCAACGGGGGCGGCAGCAACGGGAGCGGCAGCAACGGGAGCGGAATCCGGCAAGGTGACTCGTGCGCCCTCGCGCAGGCGATCGCCGCCTTCGGTGACGATGACTTCGCCCGGCTTGAGCCCGGCCGTGACCGCGACTTTTTCGCCGTCGACCACTCCCAACGTCACGGGGCGAACCGACACGGTTCGATCCGCATTCACAAGGTAGACAAACGTCGATGTCACCCCGTTTGGCGCGCCCCGGCGTACCGCCGCGTTCGGCATGATGACTTGATTGTGCAGGACATCCACCAACAGCTCAATGTTGACGAACTGATTTGGAAACAGCGCGCCGTCGGCATTGTCGAACTGCGCCCGCAATTTGACAGTGCCGGTCGTCACATCGATTGAATTATCGACGGTGAGCAGTTTGCCGTCGGCGATTTTTGCAGCGTTGGTGCGATCGAAGGCTCCGACACTCAAGGTCGCGCCGGCATGCAGTTGCTTCATGACCGCGGGCACGTTGTCCTCGGGGATGGTGAAGATAACGGTAATGGGCTGGAGCTGATTGAGCAGTACGATGCCGTTCGTGTCGCCGGGCGTCACGTAGTTCCCCTGGTCGACCTGGCGCAATCCGACCCGTCCGGTCACCGGCGCGGTGATGTGCGTGTAGACCAGATTCACTTGAGCCGTCTTGACTTGGCCTTCGTCGGCCTGGATGGTGCCCGCGTACTGGTCGACCAACGCGCGCTGCGTATCGAGCTGCTGCTGGGCGATGGAATCCTCCTTGACCAAGCCCTCGTAGCGCTTGAGATCCAGTCTGGCATCGGCCAGCAACGCCTGGTCGCGCTTCAAATTGCCTTCCATTTGCTGCAAGGCGGCCTCATACGGGCGAGGATCGATCTGCGCCAACGCGTCATTTTGATGAACGAATTGCCCTTCGGTGAAGAAAATCTTTTGCAATGTCCCGACGATCTGGGTTCTGACGGTGACCGTGGCCAGAGGTGTCACGGTACCGAGCGCTGGAATCTTCACTTGTATGTCGCCCGAGACTGCGGTGGCTACCGATACCGCAACCGGCCCGTTCTGGCCATTGCGGCCGCGCGGCGGCGCGGCGATCGGCTGCTTGCTGCGCAGGTAGAGCACGAATCCGGTCAGCAGTGCCACGATGACCAGCGCGATGGTCAATGCTCGCCAGTGTCTGGCGATGAATGGTCTAGAATCTCCCTGCGGCGCTAGAAATTGCGGATCTTCTTGTTCACTTGTCACTAATTCACCGATACGCGAGCCCATGCCGTGGCACGCATTGCCAAACGATCACCCGGGCGAGCCGCAGACTATAACCAGATTCGACCCTGAACTACACAGCGATCATGGGCAGCGTGCATGTAGAGCCGCGGAAAGCTCCAAAGTTCATAAGCCAATGTAAAGTATTGTGAACTTTACGCGGGGGCTCAAGGCGGCCAAGGGCGCGCCTTGCGGGCCAGAATCGGCGGAATCCCCTACAGTGGGTGCTAGAATTCGCGCCGCCGCAAAAGACATAAGGAGCCTCGATGAGACTGATCCATTCCGTTACAGCCTTTTGGATACTGGCATTGGCGGTTTCGATGCCCATCCACGCTGCCCAGGTGTGGACCGAGGGCGTGAATTATTTTTTGATTCAGCCCGCGCGAACGCCGTCAGTGCCCCCGGGCAAAGTCGAAGTGACCGAAGTTTTCTCCTACGCCTGTCCCGCGTGCAATATTTTTCAGCCCACCATGCACAAATTGAAGCAAGCCATGCCTGCGAACGTGGTGGTCGATTACCTTCCGGCGGCGTTCAATGCCGCCGAAGATTGGCCGATGTTTCAGCTTGCCTATGTGACCGCGCAAGTACTCGGCGTGGCCCAGCAGACGCACGATGCCATGTTCGACGCCGTGTGGAAGGGCGGCGACCTGAGCATTACCGACACGGCGACTCGCGCCCTCAAGACCCGCATGCCCACCATTGAGGACGCGGCCAAATTCTACAGTCAGCATGCCGGCGTCCCGGTCGAAAAATTCATCGCTGCATCGAAGTCGTTCTCGGTGGACTTGAAGGTACGCACCGACGAAGATCTGATCGCGGGGTACAAGGTCGATCGCACGCCCACCATCATCGTCAACGGCAAGTACCGGCTGCAGGTCGAATCTGCGGGCGGCCCGGATCAACTGATCGACCTGGTCAAGTACCTGGTCGCCAAGGAAAGCAAGTAGCGGCGCGGGACCGTATCGGCATGAAGAATCTCATCCTCGGGCATCCGCGGCTATGGATCTCATTCATCACCGGTACTGCGCTGTTCTTTTTCCTGCCGCGCGATTGGTCGGTATTGAGCCGCGTGCTGGTGTGCTGGAACGGCGGGGTGATTCTGTTCCTCGCACTGATGTTTTTCTGGATGACGCGCCTCACGGCCGCGCAGATATGCACCAAGTACATTGAAGAGGACGCGACGGCCGCTTTTATTCTCATCGTCGTGGTCATAGCCGCCGTCGCCAGCCTGTTCGCCATCATCGAGCCGCTCGCCACGATCAAACAGGTGAGCGGTTCGGTGCGTGCGGCGCACTTCGCGCTGGCCGCGGTCACGTTGATCGATTCGTGGCTGCTCGTGCCCACCATGTTCACCACGCATTATGCGGACATGTTTTACAGCGCCGCCGCAGATGATCGGCCGCTGCACTTCCCCAATACTCCCGAGCCGGTGTTTTGGGATTTCGCGTATTTCTCGTTCACCATCGCAGCGGCGTGTCAGACCGCGGATGTCTCGACCGAGCAGGCGGGCGTCCGCAGGGCCGTGATTGCGCAGACGCTGATTTCATTTCTATTCAATGCATCGATTTTGGGGTTTGCCATCAACGTCACCGCCGGCCTCATCGGCGGCTGAAGCCAGCACTCCGGCCCCGGCCGAGGTCTAGTCGGCTGCGGCTTTGACGATTTCTCCGCCCTTCATGACAAACGCCACCGATTGCAGCCGCGAGACGTCGGCGAGCGGATCGCCCGCTACGGCGATCAGGTCGCCGTAGCGTCCGACGGCGATGGCGCCGACATCGGCCTGGCGCCCCAAAGCCTCCGCCGCATTCGCGGTTGCGGCCTGAATCGCCTGCATGGGCGTCATCCCCCATTTCACCATTGTGACAAATTGGCGGGCGTTGTAGCCGTTCGGATAGACGCCCGCGTCCGTGCCAAAAATCATCTTGACGCCGGCCTTCACCGCCGCTTGAAATGTTTGCCGTTGCTTCAAGCCGATCATGCGTTCCTTTTCCAGCGATTCCTTGTACAGACCGTTTTTCTCGCCCTCGGCCATGATGTAGTCATCGTTGTAAATGTCCATCGAAAACCAGGTGCCATGCTGCTTCGCCAGTGTGAAAGCCTCTTCATCGGCGAGACTGGCGTGCTCGATGGTGTCGACGCCGGCGCGGATGGCATCCTTGATTCCCGAGGTTCCGTGAGCGTGCACCGCGACTCTCAATCCCAGCATGTGCGCCTCGTCCACCAACGCTTTCATCTCGGCGAGGTCGTATTGCTGGGCACCCACCGTATCGGTCTTGGAGAGCACGCCGCCGGTGCCGCAGAATTTTATGACCTCCGCGCCGTACTTGCGCAATTTGCGCACGGTCGCGCGGATTTCCTCAGGTCCGTTTGCGACATTGGGTCTTAGCGCCGTGACCGAGGGCGGCAATTCCGTGGCATCGCAGTGACCGCCGGTGGCGCCGATGGCGTAAGTCGCAGGAACGATGCGCGGACCCGAAACGATACCCTGCTCTATGGCTTGCTTGATGGCGACGTCGTCGTAGTTGGCTGAACCCACATTGCGAACCGTGGTAAATCCGGCCTCGAGGGTTTTTTTGGCGTTGGCCACGCCGACCACGGTCCAGAAGTTGTCGGTAAATTGCAGTCGGCGATAACCGCTGTAATGCGGGTCGGAGGTCAGATGCGTATGCATGTCGATCAATCCCGGCAGCAGCGTCATCCCTTTAAGCTCGATGCGGCGCGCGCCCGGCGGTATGGCGGAGCCCGGGCCAATGGAGGAGATGCGCCCGTCGATAATGGTCACCAGAGGGTGATCGACGACTCGTCCCGCCAGCACATCGACCATCCGGTCGGCGCTCACCACGACTGTGTCCGCGAGCGCCGTGGACGGCGCGGCAAGCCCCAGCATGACGCCGGCGATGATGACGGCGCTCAAAAAAGCAATCGATCGCATGCTCATCCCCCATCGGTTTTATGCAAAGCTATCACAACAAGGGCGACGCCGGTTCGATGTCCGACAACAGGATCTGCAGCCGCGGTGCCTGTGCACCCCGCATCGACGCATAGGCCACGATGTGCTCCGCTATGTGCTCTACGTAACTTCGCGTTTCGTTGTAAGGAATATTCTCAATCCACACATCGGCGTCCATGGGCTTCGGCGGCAGCCAGCGCGCGACCGCCGCGGGACCGGCATCATAGGCGGCAAGGCTCAAGGTCAGTTGCTCGCCATAGCGATCGAGAAGTTCGCGAAGGTGGGCGGCGCCCAACGGCACCGCGATCGCAGGATCGAACAGCCCGTCGCGCCCGGGCGAGGACAGGTGCCAGCGGCGCGCGACCGCCGAGGCGGTCGACGGCACCATTTGCATCAGGCCGCGAGCATCGGCGCGGGACACCGCGTCCTTGCGAAACAAGCTCTCCTGGCGCATGACGGCCAGTATCCAATCCTGCGGCAACTGCGCGATTTTGGCCGCCCGGCTCACGACGTCCGAAAAGGGCCGCGGATAGCGCAGCGTCACGTCATCGAATTCCCCGGTTTGCGCCAGGGTCGCGATGGATTGGGTGAACCAACCCCAGCGCGAGGCGAGCAGGGCAGCCTGCACCTTCAAGGCGTTGTCGGCACCATCCAAAGCCGTGCTCCATTCCAATCCCGCCTCATCAGCCATGTCGCAGTCGAATAACTCGTGCGCGCGAATCATTCCCGTCATTTTCGACAGCATCATTTGTGCCGCGGGGTCGAGCGGCGAAGGGCGCACATTGAGGTTGTAGGGTAGCGCGACGCGGTCCGCTGCCAGATAACCGTAGTAGTCTCGCAGTCCTGCGATTTCGCGGAAACCGGGCGCGGCCGCCGCATCGCCCGAGGTTGCGGCAATGGCGCGCGCGCGCCAGTAACGCCATCGCGGCTGCGTGCCCAGGGCCGGCGGCATCTGCTCGATCCAGGCGAGCGTCCGGGCGAAATCGCCGTTCCAGAGCGCGGCTCGGACACGCCATTCCTGTACCTGAGTATCAACTGCGGCGGGCGGGAGTTCCTCGAATGCGGCAATCGCGCGCGGATCGCGGTCGTAGGCGGCGCCCAGTGCGGCAGCGCGCTTGAGTCGATCCCCGAGTTCCGGCGTCAGGCCCTCGCGTGCCAACAGTTTCGGCAGCAAATCCAGGGCAGCGCCCGGCTCGGCGCGTGCAAGCTTCTCGAATCCCGAGGCCAACGCCTCGGGCTCGACGGTGAGTGAAGGATGCGTCGCCAAGACATTCAGCGCGGAGCGCGGCGAATCCAAGAGATCTGACCACTGCAGCAGGGCCGCACGGCGCTCCACGGGCACATCGGCGGCGAATTCTCGCGCCAGCCGCGGCGCGTCTGCGGACAACGCAGCCCGCGTGCGATTCTCCGCGAGCGCGGCAGTCAGTGCTCCTTGTCGGCGCAACCAAGCGAATACGTCGGCGCATTCCGCGAGCGGCTTTTGCGGAACCAACCAGCGAGTGAGCGCGGCCTCGGCCAACCCCGGCAGGTCGTTCGTCGACAAGCGCCCTTCGAGCAGGTCGCAGATCAACGACGGATCAGTGACATCGGCGGCGCGGGGCAGGAACCAATCCCAGCGGCGGCGCTGCGCCAGGCTCGCGAGCCAGTCCCTGTGCAGCCCATGCGTAACGGGTTGTCCGGCATGTGCATGCAGAAATGCATCGATCGCCGCGTCCAGATTGTCGTCCGCCCCCGCGGCCAGGTCGCGCCGCAACCGCGCCGCAACCAGATAGTCGTGGATGGCATAGTGTTTCAGCGCGGCTGAATCGGGGTTGTCCGGCTGATGCAGGCGGATGCGCTGCATCGCCGCCACGAATTCGTCGCGGACCGCAGCATTCTCCGCCGCAGGCTGCGCCGCGAGGGGTTGCGCGGGCAGAAGCGCCGCGAACAGATGCGGTGCAGGGGCAAATAGGATTACGGCGCTCAACAGCGCCTGAAGCTTGGTCGACATGCCCTTATTATGGTGGTTGAATGCAAGCGGCATGAAATCTAAAGTCGTTGCAATCTTGGAAACGCGCGCCGGCGCTCATTTGGCCGAATTGGTTGCGCGGCGCGGCGGCGCGCCCCTGCTTGCACCCGCTCTGGAGGAGGTGCCCGATATCGATCCGCAAGCAGTGCAAGCGCTGCTGGCGCAGTGGCGGGTCCAGCCTTTCAAGATTTGCATCTTTCAAACCGGCGTGGGAACGCGAGCGCTGTTCGCCGCCGCCGATGCGGCCAACTCGAGCGCGGAGTTGCAGGAACGCCTGGCGGCATCGACAGTGGTTGTACGAGGCCCCAAACCCGTCGGCGAGCTCAGCGCGCGCGGCGTTCGCATCGACATCAAGGCGGCTTCGCCCTTCACGACCGAGATGGTTCTCGGCGCGCTCGCGGATGTTCCCGTGGCGGGCGCTTCCATTCTGGTGCAACGCTATGGCGAGACCAATCGAACGCTCGCCGCCGGACTCCGATCCCGGGGCGCAGCGGTGCAGGAGATAGCCACATACCGTTGGGCGCTGCCCGCCGACACTCAGCCGCTTTTGAAGCTTCTCGACGCGCTTAGCAGAGGCGGCGTCGATGCGGTCGTCTTTACCAGCGCCGTGCAAATTCATAACCTGTATTCGATGGCCGAGAAGGCCGGTCGTGCGGCGGATCTGGCGAAAAATCTCAATCGCTCGGTGGTCGCGTCGATCGGTCCGGTTTGTTCGCGCGCCCTGCGCGAGTACGGCGTCGCGCCGTCTTTGGAAGCGAGTCCGCCTAAGCTTGGGCCCCTGATGGCGGCGCTGGAAACGGCATTGGCCGGTGTGTCGGTGCATCGCTGACAGCTGCTTGGCTAGTCGTCTGACGAACCCAGATTCGGATGTTCTCGGAAAACCCCTCGCGGCGGTGTATAAATAGCGGCGCGCTATCGGAACCTCCAGGAGTGACCTCAGTGGCCAAGAAGAAAGCAAAATCCAAACCGTTTTTGACGGATGTCAAAACGCTGCGCGATCGGGCGCGTAAACACATTGCCACCGGCGGCCTCACCTTTACCTACAAAGGCGACGTCAAAAAGGCGATCGAGATTCTGCAGGCGGTTCTGGCAACGGAAATCGTCTGTGTCTTGCGTTACACCATGCATGCGGTCGCGGCACAGGGCATCTCCAGCGAGGGCGTCAAGGCAGAGTTTGCGCAGCACGCCAAGGAAGAGCAGGGACATATGAACGAAGTCGCCGAGCGCATCAATCAGCTCGGCGGCGTACCCGATTTCAATCCCGAGGGCTTGGCCTCGCGCGCGGCCTCGGAGTACGGCACCGCAGGCAACCTGGTCGAGATGATCAAGGAAAATCTCATCGCGGAACGTATCGCGGTGGATCACTACCGTGAGCTGATCCGCTACTTCGGCGACAAGGATCCAGGCACGCGCACCATGCTGGAGGGTATTTTGGTCGTGGAAGAAGAGCATGCGAATGACATGCACGATCTGCTCGTGGCCCACGAAGGAAACCCGATGCTGTGATATTGATCGGTTGCTGTAGCGCTCGCCAGCGAGGGTAAAACGACTCAAGGCACAAAGGCGCCAGTGCCTTGAGTCGTTTTACCCTCCCTGGCGAGTTCTCTGGCCGGTGAATATCACAAAGCTGTTGCGAGTTTGAACGTCGAGCCTGAAAGGCCTACGGGGATGGCAGGCTCCAAGGCACTGCGTCTCCCGTGCCTTGGAGCCTGCCATCCTCGTAGTCTAGTTAGCGCCGCCCACTGCGGGCGAGTCGCTGGCCGGGAAGGACTCTTCCAGCGCCTCATCCAGCAGCTCATCCAAGTGGATTTTGTCGGGCGACTGCGCATGTTTGCGTATATATGCGGCCGCATAAGAGCAGGCGGGATTGATCGACAACCCGCGCTCGCCGGCGACTTGCAATGCCGCACGCATCAATTCGGCGGCGATGCCTCGGCCGCCTATCTGCCGTGGAACGCGGGTGTGCGTAATCGTCATCACGCTACCGGCGATTGTGTAATCTAATTCCGCGCGCTGACCATCAACCTCGGTGGTAAATCGCTTGGCGTCCTGATCATGGCTAATGGTGCTCACGGTCCTCTGGGTGCTCCGCTGGATGCTCCGCGGGTTTCGGAGCCGGGCGGGCCTGCGGTTTCTGCGCAGGCCTAGGCGTTTGAGTGTGCTCCGGTTCGCGGCGCGGCTCAACTGCCTGCCGGGGCGGCGCGGCCTCCCGGGGCGGGGCTGCCTCCCGCGGCGGGGCTGCTTGCCGGAGCGGGGCTGCTTGCCGGGGCGGGGCTGCCTGCCGGGGCGGCTGGTTCTCGCGGGCGGCCGTCTCGCGGGTAGGCTCGGCAGGCCGCGCCTCGTGAGCCGGAGCGCGGGCGTTTTCCGGTGCCGGGCGAGGAGTGCTCAATCGCGGCCGCGGTGCGGCGCGTTCCGCGCCCGCGGTCGCATTGCGAGCCGGCCTTACCGCATTGCGCGCGGGCACGGGGTTGGAAAAATTTCCCGCGCGCGCAGTCGCCGCGACCGGCGGATGACCGTGATTGCTGGCGGCACGTAATTCCGGATGGCTGCGGGCGGTTTGCGCTTGTTCGCGCTGCGCCGACGTCGCTTCGATATGCCTTTCATGTCCGGCCGCCGCTTCGGCCGCGGTCGGTTCGGCGCGAACACCCCCATTGCCGCCATTGAAGCTGACCCGCGCTACATGGATATTATTCACGACCGTCTTGTTGTACACATGGGTGACATGGGCCGAGCCGATATTGACGACGGCGCGGTTATAGAAAAGGTGCCCGCCGCGCCAATAGCCGCCCTCGTAGCCTCGGCCGCCATAGCCGAAACCGTAGTCGACCCCGCCGTAGTATCCGACTTGCGGGCCCCAGTATCCCGCGTGCCACATGAAAATGGCGCCATTGGCGGCCCAGTATCCGGGTGTCCATAAATAGTCGGGTTGCGGCGCTTCGACCCAGGTACCCGGTACCCAGTAATAGTCTTGAACGTCATCGTCCCAAGCCCAGTACCCCGGTGTCCAGATGTAGCCATCTCCGGGGAGCGGTGGTTGATCGTAGACCGGCAATTCCGGCGGAGCGATGCTGACCGATACGCTGATTTGCGCCCAACTCAAGGCCGGCGGCAACATCAATAGCAGCGCGGTAACGATAGACAGACGCCAGGACTTCGAGAGCATGGTTTTCTCCGATCGAATGAGCAGCGCGTTGTCGCGGAAATTCTTGTAGGACAACTCTACAAGGATCGCTACGTTGTCTTAATCAGCGAGCCGCGGTCACGCCTGTAGGATATGGCTTATAGCTCCCCATAGGCATAGCCCGCTACTTATATAATGGTTGTCCCTACGCCAGGTGCCCCGGTCTCTGCACCAGTAGTTGCCCAAAACGCGGACGTCCGCTTCCTGGGGAAACTGCTCGGCGACGTCATCCGCACCTACGGCGGCGCCGCACTGCTCGACCGGATCGAGGCCATCCGTGCGGCTTCGGTCGATCGATTCCGGGGTATCGCCAATCCCAGGGGACTGGCGGCCGGCTGGGAGAGCCTGTCTCTCGATGAGACAGTGGCCTTTGTCCGCAGCTTCATGCTGTTTTCCATGTTGGCGAATCTCGCCGAGGACCGGCAGGGCGCCGCGGCTGAAAAGGACAGCACCTTGGGCTCGGCGCTGGCCTTCCTGGAAGCGCAAGGCGTCACGCGCGCGCGGGCGGCGGCGCTTCTCGATCACGCGCTGATTACGCCGGTGCTGACGGCGCACCCCACCGAGGTGATGCGCAAAAGCATGTTGGATCATCGCAATCGCATCGCAGCCTTGATGGCGCAACGCGATTCCGGGCTGCGGGAAACCGCGGCGGGGGAAGTGATTGAGGAGGCGATCGCCGCGCAAATCGCATTCTTGTGGCAGACGCGGGCGCTGCGGCACGAAAGACTGTATGTCGCCGACGAGGTGGATACGGCACTCACTTACTTAAGAGACATATTCCTGCCGGTCATGCCGGCGTTGTACGCCCGTTGGGAGCGCCTATTGGGTGCGCGTCCGCCAAGTTTTCTGCGGCTCGGCTCATGGATTGGCGGTGATCGCGACGGAAACCCGCACGTGACCGCGGATTCGTTGCGCCTCACATTGGGCCGCGCCAGCCACGCGTTGCTCAGCGATTATTTGGAACAGCTGAATGCGATCGGCGCGGAGCTGTCGCTCTCGAGCGAACTCGCGGCGGTTTCCGAACCTCTCGCGGCCCTGGCGAAAGGCAGCGGCGACCTCAATGCGGCGCGTGCCGACGAACCCTATCGGCGCGCGGTCACCGGAATGTATGCACGGCTTGCCGCGACATACCAGAATCTGACCGGCCGGGTGCCGCCGCGGCCGGCAACAGTCGATGGGCTTGCCTATGGGGATGCGCCGAGCTTGCGCGCGGACCTGCAAATCCTCGAGGACTCGTTGAAGTCCGAGAGCCGGGTACGCCTGAATGGCGGCGGCGCGCTCGCGCGCCTCAATCGCGCGGTCGAAACTTTTGGCTTTCATCTCGCGACGCTGGACCTGCGGCAAAACGCCGACGTGCACGCCAGGGTCGTCGCGGAGTTGCTGCAGGTGGCAGGTGTTGCGCCGGAGTATCAGGCCCTGCCGGAATCCGAACGCGTCGTGCTGTTGCGGCGAGAACTGGCGAGCGAACGCTTGCTGGCAAGCCCGTATGCGCGCTATTCGCCGGAAACCCTGTCGGAGCTTGGCATCGTGCGCGCGGCAGCGGAAGCGCATCAGCGCTACGGCGCCGAGTGCATCCGCTTCTATATCATTTCCAAATGCGAGAGCGTGTCGGACCTGTTGGAGGTCAACGTTTTACTCAAGGAAGCCGGGTTATATCGCGGACAGGGCAGCGCATCGGCCGCCATCATGGCCGTACCGCTGTTTGAAACGATCGCCGATCTGGAAGGTTCCGCCAAGGTCATGCAGGCGTGGCTGGAAATCCCCGAAACCAAGGCAATTACGCAGGCCTTTGGGTTTCAAGAAGTGATGGTCGGCTATTCGGACTCGAACAAAGACGGCGGCTACTTGACCTCCGTGTGGAGCCTGCATCAGGCAACCCGCACGCTCGCGGCTGTGTTCGAGAAAAATGCGACTCCCATGCAGGTATTCCACGGGCGCGGCGGCGCCGTCGGCCGCGGCGGCGGATCGTCGTTTGCCGCAATTCGCGCGCAGCCGCATGGCACGGTGCGCGGCCGCATCCGAATCACCGAGCAAGGAGAAATCATCGCCGCCAAGTACGGCACGCGCGAAAGCGCGGCCACGAACCTTGAATCCATCGCCGCGGCGACCGTGCTCGCCTCGCTGGAAAACGCCTCGCTATCCCAAGGCAGCGCGCGCCGCTTCGCGGCGGCCATGGATGATTTGTCCAAAGAGGCGTTTCGCGCCTATCGCGCGCTGGTGTATGAGACCGAAGGGTTTGCCGCATTCTTCAGACAATTGACGCCGCTATTGGAGATTTCCGAGCTTAAAATTGGTTCGCGCCCGGCCTCACGCACCAACTCGCAGCGCATCGAGGACCTGCGCGCCATTCCGTGGGTATTCAGTTGGGCGCAGGTCCGGGTGATGCTGCCGGGATGGTATGGCGTGGGTCAGGCAATGCGATCGGCCGATGCGGGATTGCTGCGGGAAATGCTCGATGCCTGGCCATTCTTTCGTGCCACGGTCGATAACCTGGAAATGGTGCTGTCGAAATCGGACATGGGAATCGCCGCGCGCTATCTCACGCTGGTCAAGGATCAAGCGATGGGCGAGGTGTTATTCGGACGCATTCGCGCTATGTGGCTGGCGACCCAGGAGAGCCTTCTGACCGTGACCGGGCAAACACGGCTGCTGGAGAAGCACCCGGCGCTGGATGCCTCCATTCGGTTGCGGCTGCCTTATATCGAGCCGCTGAATCTGCTCCAGGTCGAACTGCTCAAGCGACATCGTGCCGGAGAAACGGATCCGCGGGTCCGCGAAGGCATTCAGCTATCGATCAACGCGATCGCGACGGCGCTGCGAAATAGCGGTTAGCAATGCTCGCCCGCCCGCATGTTTTTGGGCCATGGAATCCAGGCATCGAATCACAGGTGCCCAGGGAATTGCGTCACCTGGCGACGATCTTTCGCGCCGAAAACGTTTTCACCAGCGCTGCCGCGGCCAACGAATTGCGCGGTCTGACCGGATTCAACTTGAGCGAATTGGTGGTATTTCGTCCGCGGCGGCTGGCGCTGCACGAACTCTTGGTGCGGATCACGGCGGATTTCGCCGTTCCTGACGGCACGCGGATCGCGGATCTCGGTCTGAATTTTCGCGAGATCGCACGGCTGCTGCTGTCGCGCTACCTCGAACCCGGGATGGATGCCATTGCGGCGGCCTATCGGCGCGCGTCGCGAGATGTGAATGGCATCATCGAGCCTGCGGTGTCGGAACTGAGCCGCAATTGGGGTCCGCAAGAGATCGCGGAATTCGAAAAATCGGCCGCCGCGGCCATGGCGGCAGCCGACGCGGCAGCCGTTGCCGGATACAAGAGCCTGGCGCGTGTGCTGTCGGCGCTATTCACGACGCAAGGTGCGGCATGGGGCACGAAGCAGCTCATCGCTGCGATGGCCGGCGGCATGGCCGGCAACGATTTCGGCAGCGACTGCATCGGTCAAGCGATCGCGCCGCTGCTGCAGGCGGCCGCGGCCGAGCAAGGATATAAACTACTGCCGCGTCAGGAACATCCGGTCGTGATCAACACCAAGGGTCCCTCGGCCTCGGGCAAGAGTACGTTGCGGCCGCTGCAGAAGAAGCTCGCCGGCGATATCGGCGTGGAGTGGAGCGATTTCGCGTTGATCAGTCCCGACATCTGGCGTAAGCAGCTGCTGGACTATGCCTCCCTCGGTGCAGCCTATAAATATGCGGGCGCATTCACCTCGGACGAGGTGCAAATCATCGATCAAAAGCTCGATCGCTACATGGCGGCCAAGAATCGCCGCGGCGACATGTCGCACTTGCTGATCGACCGGTTTCGCTTTGACAGCTTCGCGCCTGATTCAGCCGAGGCGGGCAGCAATCTGCTGACTCGATTTGGGCAGACCGTCTATTTATTCTTTGTCATTACCCCGCCGGAGATGTTGGTGGAGCGCGCTTGGAAGCGTGGCCTCGAGTTTGGCCGATACAAGGCCGTCGATGACACCTTGGCGCATTCGGTGGAGGCGTATTCGGGAATTCCTAATGTATTCTTTACGTGGGTGCGCCGCGGCGACAAGCGCATTCAGTTCGAATTCTTGGACAATACGGTCCCTTTAGGCGAGCGGCCGAGGACTGCGGCCTTCGGCGATAACGACACCTTTAACGTCTTGGACGTCAAGGCGGCTCTGGACATCGATCGCTTTGCGCGCATCGACGTCGATGCCGCCGCCCCGGGTGATCTCTATCCCGATGCGGCGCTCCTTGCGGCGGAGAAAAATGTGGATTTTCTGAGGGGCTGCATTGCAACCTTTCATTGGGTCAATTTTGCCGAGCAGTGGAGCGGCCGGATTTATCTGCGCATCGAACGGGGTCGGCCGGTGCAGAAGGAGCGGGCGGCATTCGAGCAGGCGATTCAATCGCCGGACACGCTGGCGGCGATTCGGGCCGTGGCGCCCGATGCGCTGACCGGCAACCTGCCTGACGCGCCCCGGCCGGCGTTCCTGAACGCCAAGGATGGGCCGCCAACCCTGGGACAGTGGGGATCTTTAGCCTAGAAACCCGCAGTGCCGATCGACATGCGCCGCCAGATCGAGCGTGTGCTGGCGCGTAAGGCGCTCCGCCTGTTCCGTGTCTCGCTTCTCCAGTGCTTCAATGATCTTCAAATGATCGATGATGGATCGGGCCGCGCGGTCGCTTTGCGTAATCGTCGCGCGGCGAATGGCGCGCACGTGCAGAAGAAGGTTTTTGGTGGTGTCGATGATCGTCTGCGAACCGCCCAGGGCGATCACCGCGGTGTGAAAGGCGATGTTCGCATCGGAGTACTCGCACAGGTGTTCGGAGGGGGGCGAATTCTGGAATTCATCGAATAAATGCCGCAGCTTGGCGATTTCCGCATCGCTGGCATTCACCGTGGCGAGCCGAGCGGCCATGGACTCCAGCGCGGCCCATATCTGGATCATTTCGATCATCTCGCGCTTCGACTTGCGGATGATGTAAATGCCGCGCCGCGGCACGGTGCGAATGAACCCTTCCTGTTCGAGCAGCGACAGGGCCTCGCGAATCGGCGTGCGGCTGACGCCCAGCGCATTGGTCAATTGGCGCTCATCCAGACGCAATTCCTGCTGCGGATCATAGATATCCGTATCGGCGATCGCGTTCTTCAGCAGCGCGTAGGCTTGATCGCGCAAGCTCGTAGCATTGAGCGGAGCAAGTGCCAGCGGGCTGGCTGAAGTGGTTCTTTGAACCAGCGTCACGATGGAATTCATTGGGCCTCTTTAAGCACTTTCGCCGATGGATTAATGGATGTGGGCAAGGGCACTGACCGCAGATATATTACATTGGAGCGGAGATTTTCCCAGACAATAAATGCAAAGTTCGCCCCGCTCGCCGCGATTCCACTTAGCAGTTCTCGACGCGCACCGCATGCGAATGCCGCAGGGCACAACCTGCCCAGCCCCTGTGGGGAGGCCTTTGCAGCGTAAAGTTCGGCGGCTCTCAAGCCGCTTTCCCTTTGCTTGACACTTCGAAACTCGTTCATATATGGTATACCACGATAACGGCGCGTGGCTGGCCCGTTCTCGAATTTAATGATTCGAGCGTCGCTATTGGAATATGCAAAGTGGATTTACTCTGGGCGCAGTGCATTTTCACCCGGATGCAACGGCGCGAATGCGCGTTTCTCTGTGCCGACACGGAAAACTAAAAAATGAATGGACATTTTACTGCTAAATCACCTGTTGCGATGGCGCTGTGCTTATTGAAGCCCATGCGCGCAGCGCATATTGCCAACAGCCGGAGCGCTTTTCCGGGATCGGTTGCGGCGGGTGCTGCGCCCGTTCGGGCTACTTGAGGCTCTGCCTCGTTTCACGCATTTGGAGATCATATGGCTAGTGCAAATCCCATCTCGAATCCGCCCAAGGCCACGACGGCCGAAGACACCCTGCAAGCGGAAGAGCCGCGATGCGAGCGTCGTTTCCGGCGGCCATCTGGTCGCCAAGGCGCTGAAGAACGAAGGCGTGGATACGATCTTCACGCTGTGCGGCGGCCACATCATCGACATCTATGACGGCTGCGTCGACGAGGGCATCCGCATCATCGACGTGCGCCACGAGCAGGTGGCGGCGCACGCGGCCGACGGCTATGCGCGCCAGACCGGCAAGCTCGGGCTGCGTGGTAACCACTGCGGGCCCCGGCTGCACCAACGCGGTGACCGGGCATCGCCACGGCGTTCCGCTCGGAGAGCCCGGTCCTGCATATCGGCGGCCAGGGCGCGCTGACCCAGCACAAGATGGGCTCGCTGCAGGATCTGCCGCATGTCGACATGATGCCGCCGATCACCAAGTTCGCGGCCGGCAGTGCCGAGCGACCGAGCGCATCGCCGACATGATCGCGATGGCGGCGCGCGAGTGCATTCAACGGCGCGCCCGGGCCGGCGTATCTGGAAATCCCGCGCGACGTGCTCGACCGCGAGGTCGACATCGCCAAGGCGGTGATCCCGCAGCCCGGCCATTACCGCGCCTCGACCAAATCGCATCGGCGATCCCGCGCGATATCGAGAAGCTGGCGGACATGCTGGTCAATGCGGAGCGGCCCGCGCATTCTCTACGGGCAGCAGGTGTGGACCGCGCGCGGCCACAAGCGAAGCGATCGCGCTGCTGCGCGGACTCGACATTCCCGGCTACTTCAACGGCGCCGGCCGCGGCCTGCTGCCGCCGGGCGATCCGCATCATTTCGATCGCACCCGCTCCCAGGCCTTCGACAAGCGCCGACGTGATCGTGATCGTCGGCACGCCGTTCGATTTCCGCATGGGCTATGGCAAGCGCATCAGCAAGGACTTGACGCTGGTGCAGATCGACATGGACTACCGCACGGTCGGCAAGAACCGCGACATCGATCTCGGCCTGGTGGGCGATCCCGGCGCGATTCTGGGCGCCGTGCTGCAGGCCGCAAGCGGCCGCATCAAAGGCGACAAGCGCCAGGCGCGGCAGCAGTGGCTGAAGCAGCTGCAGCGACGCGGAAGGCGGCGGCGACCGAAAAGCTGATGCCGCTGTTCAAGTCGAACAGCGCGCCGATTCATCCGTATCGCGTCGCCTAGGAACTGAACGAGTTCCTCGCCGACGACACGATCTATATCGGCGACGGCGGCGATGTGGTCACGATCTCGGCGCAGGCGGTGCGGCCGCGCAACGGCCCGGCCAATGGATGGATCCGGGCGCGCTCGGCTCGCTCGGCGTCGGCACCGGCTTCGCGATCGCCGCGAAGCTCGCGCAATCCGCAAAAAGGAGGTGCTGTGCTACTACGGCGACGGCTCGTTCGGCATGACGGCGTTCGACATGGAGACGGCGAACCGATTCGGCGTGCCCTATCATCGCGGTCATCGGCAACAACTCCGCGATGAACCAGATCCGCTACGGCCAACTCGCCAAGTACGGCGAGCAGCGCGGCAACGTCGGCAATCTCTTGGGCGACGTGCCGTTCGGCAAGTTCGCCGAAATGCTCGGCGGCTACGGCGAGGAAGTGCGCGATCCGGCGCAGATCGCGCCGGCGCTTGCAGCGCGCGCGCGAGTCGGTGCACAAGCTGCGCAAGTCCGCGGTGGTCAACATCTGGGTCGATCCGCGCGAATATGCGCCGGGCACCAAGAATCAGACGATGTACAAGTGACGAGTTGCAGGAGTCTCCATGGCTAAGGCATTCGACGGCGTCCGCATTCTCGATTTCACGCACGTGCAGTCGGGGCCGACCTGCACGCAATTGCTGGCTTGGTTCGGCGCCGACGTGATCAAGGTCGAGACGGCCGGGCGCGGGGGACATCACGCGCGAACAGCTGCGCGACGTGCCGGACGTCGACAGCCTGTATTTCACGATGCTCAATCACAACAAGCGCTCGATCACGCTCGACACCAAGAGCGCGCAGGGCAAGCAGGTGCTGGAGGCGCTGATCAAGCACTGCGACGTGCTGGTGGAGAATTTCGCGCCGGGCGCGCTCGATCGCATGGGCTTCACCTGGGAGCAGATCCAGGAACTCAATCCGCGCATGATCGTGGCCTCGGTCAAGGGCTTCGGTCCCGGTCCCGTACGAGGAGTGCAAGGTCTACGAGAACGTCGCGCAATGCGCGGGCGGCTCGGCCTCGACCACCGGCTTCGACGACGGCCCGCCCTTGGTGACCGGCGCGCAGATCGGCGACAGCGGCACCGGGCTGCATCTGGCGCTCGGCATCGTCGCCGCGCTCTATCAGCGCAACACCACCGGGCGCGGTCAGCGCGTGCTGGCGGCGATGCAGGACGGCGTGCTGAACCTGTGCCGCGTGAAGCTGCGCGACCAGCAGCGCCTGGAGCGCACCGGGGTCATGAAGGAATATCCGCAATACCCGCACGGCAAGTTCGGCGAGCGCCGTGCCGCGCGCCGCCAACGCCTCGGGCGGCGGCCAGCCGGGCTCGATCGTGAAATGCAAGGGCTGGGAAACCGATCCCAACGCCTATATCTATTTCATCACCCAGGCGCCGGTCTGGAAGGCGATCTGCCAGGTCATCGGCAAGGAAGAGTGGATCACCGATCCGGATTACGCCACGCCCGAACGCACGCTTGCCGCGGTTGAAAGAAGTCTTCGCGGCCGTGGAAGCCTGGACCTCGACCAAGACCAAGTTCGAGGCGATGGCAGCTGCTCAACGAACACGACATTCCCTGCGGACCGATCCTGTCGATGGAGGAGCTGGCGCATGAGCCGTCGCTGCGCAAGACCGGCACCATCGTCGAGGTTGATCATCCCAAGCGCGGCAAGTATTTGACGCGTCGGCAATCCGATCAAACTGAGCGACAGCCCCACCGATGTCACGCGCTCGCCGCTGCTGGGCGAGCACACCGACGAGGTGCTCGCGGAATTGGGGTATGCGCCCGCGGATGTTTCCGCGCTGCGATCGAAAAAGGTCATTTGATTCGCGGGAGTTTGACGGCTGAATTTCAGCACCCGCGCCTAGCATCCGAGGAAAATTGCAACATGTCATACGATAAGAGCGCCGTCCGGAAAATTCTCGATCAAGCCAAGGCAGCCCGTCGCGAGGCGCTGACGGCTCCCGAGGCGCGCGGCGTTTGCGAGGCGTATGGCATCACGATTCCGAAGGAAGGGCGTGGCGACGTCCGCCGACGAGGCCGCGAAGCTGGCATCCGGTATAGGCTTTCCGGTGGTGATGAAGATCGTGTCGCCGCAGATTCTGCACAAGACCGAAGCCGGCGGTGTCATTGTCGGCGTGAAATCCGCCGAACACGCCAAAGAGGCCTACTCGACCATCGTCGGCAATGCCCGCAAGTACGACGCCAAGGCGGAAATACTCGGCGTGCAAGTTCAACAGATGCTCGCGGGCGGCCAGGAAGTGATCATCGGCGCGGTAACCGATCCGGCATTCGGCAAGCTGGTGGCATTCGGGCTCGGCGGCATTCTCGTTGAAGTTCTCAAAGACATCACGTTCCGCCTCGCACCGGCATCCAAGGAAGATGCGCTGTCGATGCTGGACGGCATCCAGGCGGCGGAAATCCTGCGCGGCGTGCGCGGCGCCAAACCCGTGGATCGCGCGGCGCTGTCAGGGATGATCGAACGGGTATCCGCGCTGGTTGCGGATTTTCCTGAAATTTCCGAAATGGACCTTAATCCCGTGTTCGCGACCGACCACGGTGCAACGGCGGCGGACGTTCGCATCGTCCTCAATTTCTCGCCGGCGCCGCCGCGCGACCGGCCGAGTCAGGCGGCAATCGTCGAGAAGATGACCCGCATCATGAAGCCGAAGGCCCTGGCAGTGATTGGAGCCTCCGCCGAGAACGGCAAGATCGGCAATTCGGTGATGAAGAATTTGATCAACGGCGGCTACAAAGGCGAGATCTATCCGATCCATCCCAACGCCGAGAACATCCTCGGCAAGAAAGCCTATAAAAGCGTCAAAGACGTGCCGGGCGACATTGACGTTGCGGTGTTTGCGATACCGGCGAAATTCGTTGCGCAAGCGCTGATCGAGGTCGGCGAGAAAAAGATCGCCGGCGCCATATTGATCCCATCGGGATTTGCCGAGACCGGCAACGTCGCGGGACAGAATGAACTGGTGGAAATCGGCCGCAAGTACGGCGTGCGCCTCATGGGCCCCAACATTTACGGTTTCTACTATACGCCCAGCAACCTGTGCGCGACGTTCTGCACCGCTTACGACGTCAAAGGCCACGCGGCGTTGTCCTCGCAATCGGGCGGCATCGGCATGGCGATCATCGGCTTCTCGCGTTCCGCCAAGATGGGTGTTTCCGCGATTGTCGGCTTGGGCAACAAGTCCGACATCGACGAGGATGATCTGCTGACATTCTTCGAGCAGGACGAGAACACCACCATCATCGCGCAGCATTGCGAGGATCTGAAGGATGGACGCGCTTTTGCGGAAGTGGCGAAGCGCGTGTCGAAGAAAAAACCCATCGTGGTATTGAAGGCCGGGCGCACCAGCATGGGTGCGCGCGCGGCCAGCTCGCATACCGGCGCGCTGGCCGGCAACGACAAGATCTACGAAGACGTGTTCAAGCAATCCGGCGTCATTCGCGCGCGTTCACTGCGCGATTTGCTGGATTTTGCACGCGGGATTCCGGTGCTGCCTACCCCCAAGGGCAATAACGTGGTCATCATTACCGGCGCCGGCGGATCCGGCGTGCTTTTGTCGGATGCCTGCGTCGACAACGGCCTGTCGCTTATGGCGATGCCGGCGGATCTCGATGCCGCCTTCCGCAAATTCATCCCGCCGTTCGGCGCGGCCGGGAACCCCGTGGATATCACCGGCGGCGAGCCGCCGAGCACGTATCAGAATACCGTGCGGCTCGGCCTCCAAGACCAGCGCATTCACGCGCTCATCCTGGGTTATTGGCACACCATCATTACCCCGCCGATGGTATTTGCGAAACTCATGGTGGAAGTGGTCGACGAAATGCGCGCCAAGGGTTTTGAAAAACCGGTGGTGGCCTCGCTTGCCGGCGACATCGAGGTCGAGGAGGCGGCGGAGTATTTGTATCAGCACGGCATCCCGGCCTACGCGTATTCGACCGAAATTCCGGTCGCGGTTCTAGGCGCCAAATACAAATGGGCGCGCGGCGCGGGACTGATTCCGAACGAGTAAACCTGCCAGTCTAAAGCTGTGTAGGACGCGACCCACTCCGGGGTCGGCCGCCGGATACGTGTGACAGCGGTCGCAGCAGTGCAGACTCAATTTGTTTTGGCGAAGCGGCGGTCCATGAAGATAGCGATCATTGGAGTCGGTGCAATCGGCGGCTATGTAGGCACCCGGCTTGCGCTGGCGGGAGAAGACGTCACATTCATCGCGCGCGGAGCAAATCTCGAGGCGCTTCGCGCTCGAGGCATTCGGCTGCTCAATGCCAATGGTACCGAGGAGTGCGTGCCGCGAGTCAAGGCGACCGACAGCTACGCGGAAGCGGGAGCTCAAGACATCGTCGTGTTGGCGATGAAGGCCCACCAGGTCGAAGCGGTGACGGGGGATGTGCCGAAGCTGTTTGGTCCCCAAACCATCGTCATTCCCATGCAGAACGGCATCCCTTACTGGTATTTCCACTGCCACGGCGGCGCGTTGGCGGGAACGCGGATCACCAGCGTGGATCCGAGCGGCGAGATTTACGATAAGATTCCCTGCGAGCGCGTCATTGGCTGCGTGGTGTATCCGGCCGCCGAATTGGTTGCGCCCGGCATCATCAGACATGTCGAGGGCAATCGATTTCCGGTCGGCGAGCCCGACGGCACGACCAGCGAACGCGTGACCCAGGTTGCGCGCTGCTTTGTCAATGGCGGCATGCAAGCGCCGATCTTGAGCGATATCCGCGCGGAAATATGGCTGAAATTATGGGGCAACCTATCCTTCAACCCCATCAGTGCGTTGTCGCGCGCGACCTTGGCGGGAATTTGCCAATATCCGCCCAGCCGCGCCCTTGCGGCTGCGATGATGAGCGAGGCGCAAAGCGTCGCCCATGAGCTTGGCGTCAAATTCCGGGTTTCTCTCGAAAAGCGCATCGCGGGTGCTGAAAAAGTGGGCCACCATAAGACTTCAATGCTGCAGGATGTCGAGGCCGCCCGCACGCTGGAAGTCGATGCGGTGCTCGGTTCCGTCGTGGAGCTGGCGCGACGTACCAGCACGCCGACGCCGCATATCGATGCCGTGTATGCGCTGACCAAGCTGCTGGCCAATACGTTGGAAGAGGCGAAATTGTAGTGCGGAGTTCAATGAAGTCATGAATGTTCACGAATACCAGGGCAAGGAAATTTTGCGGAAGTTCGGCGTCGCGACGCCGCGCGGCGTGCCTTGCTTCTCGGTCGCCGAGGCCGATTCCGCTGCGCGCCAACTTGGCGGAAAGGTCTGGGTCGTCAAGGCGCAGATTCACGCCGGCGGCCGCGGCAAAGGCGGCGGCGTCAAGGTCGCCAAGACTCTGCAGGAAGTCCACGACTTCGCCTCCAAGATTTTTGGAATGACGTTGGTGACTCATCAGACCGGGCCTGAAGGCCGAGTCGTCAGGCGGTTGCTGGTGGAAGAAGGCGCCGACATCCGCAAAGAATTGTATGTCGGCATGGTGGTCGACCGCGCCACGCAACGCGTCACCTTGATGGCGAGTTCGGAGGGCGGTATGGAGGTTGAGGAGGTCGCCGCGCAGCATCCGGAAAAGATACACAAGGCCGCCGTCGATCCCGAAGCCGGCTTGACTGACGCCCAGGCCGATGAAGTCGCAAGAAAGATCGGCGTTCCGGACGCATCAATCGCGCAGGCACGGACTTTCATGCAGGGCCTGTATCGCGCTTTTGTCGAATGCGACGCCTCGCTCGCGGAAATCAACCCGCTGGTCATTACTGGAAAAGGCGAGGTGCTGGCGCTCGATGCCAAGTTGAATTTCGACTCGAATGCGCTGTTTCGCCATCCGGACATCGTCGCCATGCGCGATCTTGACGAAGAAGATCCCGCGGAAATCGAGGCTTCCAAGTACGATCTGTCGTACATCTCGCTCGGCGGCAACATCGGCTGCCTGGTCAACGGCGCTGGACTGGCGATGGCGACCATGGACACGATCAAGCTGTTCGGCGCGGAGCCCGCGAATTTTCTGGATGTCGGCGGCGGCGCGACCGCGCAGAAAGTGACTGAGGCATTCAAGCTGATGCTGAAAAATCCCGCGGTCAAGGGAATTTTGGTCAACATCTTCGGCGGAATCATGCGCTGCGACACGATCGCGGAAGGCGTGATCGCGGCGGCCCGAGAAGTGAAGCTCGCTGTGCCCTTGGTGGTGCGCATGAAAGGCACCAACGAGGATCTGGGCAGAAAGGCGCTTCAGGCCTCAGGCCTCCCCATCATTGCGGCGGACAACATGGCGGATGCGGCCAAGAAAATTGTCGCTGCGGTCAACGGCAAGCAAGGGCGGCCGGCATGAGCATTCTCATTGACCGAAACACCCGGGTGATAACTCAAGGCATCACGGGAAAGACCGGCGCTTTTCACACGCGCCTGTGCCGCGACTACGCGAACGGCAAAGCGTGTTTCGTCGCCGGAGTGAATCCCAATAAGGCGGGGGAGAATTTCGAGGGTATTCCGATCTACGGCACCGTCCGCGATGCGAAGCAGCAAACCGGTGCGACCGTTTCCGTGATCTACGTGCCCCCGGCCTTCGCGGCCGGCGCCATCGATGAGGCCGTTGCTGCGGATCTCGATTTGGTCATTTGCATTACGGAGGGCGTACCGGTGCGCGACATGATCGCGACGCGCAACCGCATGCGCGGGAAAAAGACCATTCTGGTGGGCCCGAATTGCCCCGGGGTGATTACGCCGGACGAGATAAAAATCGGCATCATGCCGGGACACATTCACAAGAAGGGCCGCATCGGCGTGGTGTCGCGGTCGGGTACGCTCACCTATGAAGCGGTGGGCCAGCTGATGGATTTAGGCCTCGGACAGTCGACGTGCGTCGGCATCGGCGGCGATCCGGTGAACGGCTTGAAACACGTCGATGTCATGCGCCTGTTCAACGATGACCCGGAAACCGATGCGGTGATCATGGTGGGCGAAATCGGCGGCGACGATGAGGAGACCTGTGCCCGATGGATCAAGGCCTACATGAAGAAGCCCGTTGTGGGCTTCATTGCCGGCGTCACGGCACCGCCCGGCAAGCGCATGGGGCATGCGGGCGCCATTATCTCGGGCGGCAAGGGGACGGCGAATGAAAAACTGGCCGTTATGGAAGAATGCGGCATCAAAGTCACGCGCAATCCGGCGGAAATGGCGACCTTGCTCAAGTCGGTGTTGTAGCGTGACACGCTCGGTCGGCAATACTCTTGCACCGGACATCCCCTAAGGCATTGCTGCGGTGGATGTTCGATGCGGCAATCGCATCCGCGCAGCCTGCCTTATGTATTCCTCGCCATCTTCCGCAAGTCCCGCGGGGCAGATTGATCGTCATCGGCGCGGGGAAGGCCTCCGCCGCAATGGCACAGGCAGTGGAACGGAATTGGCGCGGGGCCCTGTCCGGGCTTGTGGTCACTCGCTACGGATACGCGGTGCCTTGCACGCAGATTGAGATCGTCGAGGCTGCGCATCCTGTACCGGATGCCGCCGGCATGCGCGCGGCGCAACGCATGCTCGAGCTGGTCGGCCGGCTTTCTGCGGATGACCTGGTGCTGTGTTTGATCTCGGGCGGCGGTTCGGCGCTTTTGCCCCTGCCGGCCACAGGACTGACGCTGGATCTCAAACAGAACGTCGGCCGCGCCCTGCTGGCATCCGGCGCGACGATCAGCGAGATGAACTGTGTGCGCCGGCATTTGTCCGCCATCAAGGGCGGACGGTTGGCCGCCGCGTGCTACCCCGCGCAAGTGCTGACGCTGCTGATCTCCGACGTGCCGGGCGACCGTCCAGTCGATATTGCTTCGGGTCCGACGGTGGCGGATCCCACCGCCTGCGCGGACGCGCTCCGCATCGTGCGCCGCTACGGCATCGAGCTTCCGCAAGCCGCGCTCGAACTGCTCGAGAGCGGACGCGGGGAATCCGTCAAGCCGGGCGATCCGCGGCTGGCGCGCGCCCGCGCGGTCATCATCGCCACGCCGCAAATGGCCCTGGAGGCTGCCGCGGCCGTGGCTCGCGACGCGGGTATCGCAGTCCATATATTGAGCGACGCCATCGAGGGTGAGGCCAAGGACGTGGGCAAGGTATGTGCGGCCATCGCACACCAGGTGGCCGATCGCAATCAACCGTTCGCGGCGCCCTGCATCTTGCTGTCGGGCGGCGAAACCACGGTGACGGTGCGCGGCAGCGGACGCGGCGGGCGCAATGTCGAATATTTGCTGTCCCTTGCGATTGCGCTCGAGGGGCATGAGCGCATACATGCCCTGGCCGGCGACACCGACGGCGTCGACGGGCAAGAGGAAATCGCCGGCGCCCACTTAGGTCCCGATTCGCTCGAGCGGGCCAGGGCCTTGGGGCTGAAGCCGCAGGAGATGCTGGGCAACAACGACGCGCATCGTTTCTTCAGCGCGCTGCATGACTCCATCATCACCGGTCCCACGTTGACGAACGTCAACGATTTTCGGGCGATCCTGATCGAATAGGTTGGCGTCAGCCCGAAACCCTTCAGGGCAATACATGCCATCTGCTGTCAGGTATCCATGCTAGCCTGATGAAATGCTGGCCAGCCGCCTCCTCTCCACCCTCATGCTGCTGCAAACCCGCGGGCGCATGAGCGCACCGGATCTGGCGCGGGAACTGGAGGTCTCGATCCGTACCGTTTACCGCGACATCGATCAGCTCAGCGCCGCCGGAATCCCCGTGATGGCCGATCGGGGCCGCGACGGGGGTTTTCAACTCCTCAATGGTTTTCGAACGCAGCTGACCGGCCTGACCGAGTCGGAGGCTGAGGCACTGATGCTGGCCGGACTACCCGGCCCGGCGGCGGAGCTGGGGCTGGCAGATCGAATGTCCAGCGCCCGACTTAAGTTGCTGGCGGCGCTTCCCGAAGGAGTCCGCGCCGAGCGCATCGCGACGCGCTTTCACTTGGATGTCACGGGTTGGTTTCGAGCCACCGAACCGGTGGCGCTGCTACCGACGGTGGCCCGCGCGGTGTGGAGCGAGCGCTATTTGAGAATTCGCTACCGCCAGGGCGGCGATTCCAACGAGGTGCGGATCGGGCCGCTGGGCCTCGTGCTCAAAGCCGGCGTTTGGTACCTCGTGGCGCAGAAGGGCAGCGCCTATCGCACGTACCGCGCGTCAAATATTCTGGCGGTGGAATCTCTGGAAGAGTCATTTGCACGACCCGCGCACTTTGATCTGGCGTCCTACTGGGTTCGATCATCGCGCGAATACGAGCTTGGCAACTATCGCGCCTACGCCGCGATCAGGCTCTCGCCGCGCGGGCGACGTCTCGTCAACTTATTGGGTTCATACGTTGAAGCCGCGGTGGCGAAGACCGCCGGCCAGCCTGATCGGCAAGGCTGGCTGCGTTGCACGATCCCAGTGGAATCTGGAGATTACGGCATCCGTGAACTGCTGCGGCTCGGCGAGGACTTGGAAGTGCTCGCGCCCGCGCCGCTAAGAGCCCAGGTGAGGCAGGCTCTGCGCCGCATGCTTCGCAACTACGAAGCTCCGCGTTCGCGTTGAAACGCAGTGCCGCCGCGCAGGCGAGTGAAATCGCCGCCGATACGTCAGGTCCTGGGCGAACTCCACCACAAGGGCTCGATCATGGCTCTCAATCTGGTAGGCTTTCGTGGACATGGAAACGCCGCTGACACCCCTCGAGTTCGCGCGTCGCGCGCGCAAGCTGCATGGCCAACGCGAGGCGGTGGTCGACGGCAAATTGCGGTTTACTTATGCCCAGTTTGGCAAGCGATGCGACCAATGGAGCGCCGCGCTGGCGAAATTGGGCGTCGGCAAGGGTGACCGCGTCGCGACGATTGCGCCCAACACGCATCAACATCTGGAGCAATTCTACGCGATACCGCAGCTCGGGGCGGTCATCGTGCCGGTCAACTATCGCCTCTCGGCCGAGGATTTCGTTTACGTGACCGAGCACAGCGGCGCCTCGGTACTGTGTGTTCATGCCGACTATCTGGACGCCGTCGACAGTGTCCGGACGCGCATGCGGGGCGTGCGGCATTTTGTCGCTCTCGAAGGCGAGAAGCCCGGCTGGTTATCGTACGAGCCGTTGCTCGAAGGCGGCGGCGAATCTTGCGAATTTCCCGACATCGCGGAAACGGATCTGCTGTCCATCAATTACACCAGCGGCACTACTTCGCGCCCGAAGGGGGTGATGATCACCCATCGCAATGCGTGGATAAATTCGATCGGCGCGCTGACACATTGGCCCATGACGCCGGCTGACCGGTACCTATGGACCCTGCCGATGTTTCATGCCAACGGCTGGACCTTTGTATGGACGGTGACGGCGGCGGGGGCGGCGCATGTGTGTCTGCGTGCGGTCGACGCGCCGGCCGTATACGAGCACGTGCGGCGCGAGCGCGTGACGCATCTTTGCGCCGCGCCCACTGTGCTCATCGGCATCGCAAATGGCCCGGCGGCGCAGCGCGGGCAGCTGCCGCGCGTTCGCGTCATGACCGCCGGGGCCCCGCCGGCCGCCGCAACCATCGAAAAAATGGAATCCGAACTCGGTTGGGATGTGCTGCAAGTCTACGGACTGACCGAGACGGCGCCGTTCATCAGTATTTGCGAGCCTCTACCTGGGCACGCGGCGTTATCCAGCGCCGATCGCGCCACCATGAAAGCCCGCCAAGGAGTCGAATTGATAACCTCGGGCGAGCTGCGCGTCGTGGATGGCGGCATGCGCGATGTCCCGCAGGACGGCACTACCATGGGAGAAATCATCGCCAGGGGAAATGTCGTCATGAGCGGCTATTACAACGATCCGCAGGCGACTGCGGCGGCATTTGCGGGCGGCTGGTTTCATTCGGGCGACGGTGCAGTGGTGCATCCGGACGGCTATATCGAGATCCGCGATCGCTTCAAGGACGTCATCATCAGCGGCGGTGAAAATATTTCTTCGATCGAGGTCGAGGGCGCGCTATTGCGGCATCCGTCGGTGCTCGAAGTCGCGGTAGTCGGCATGCCGCATGAGAAATGGGGCGAATCGCCGCAGGCATTCGTCGTGCTGCGCGCCGGGGCGTCCGCGACCCAGGAAGAATTGCGCGACTTCGCGCGCGCCGCGCTGGCACACTTCAAAGTACCGAGCGCATTTCATTTCGTGAGCGAACTGCCAAAAACGGCCACCGGAAAGATCCAGAAATTCGTGCTGCGTGGTAGGCGCCCTGCGATAATCCAGCAATGATTCGCGCGGAGCCTTAAGTTTTGACCACGGCACATTTCACCGACGCCGAGCGGAAGATCACGATCATCGGCGTGATGATCGTCTTCTTATTGTCCGCCCTGGACCAAACCATCGTGTCCACCGCCATGCCGGTGATCATCAGTCAATTGCACGGCCTGGAGCTGTATGCGTGGGTAACCACCGCATATCTGCTGTCCTCGACGGTGATGGTGCCGGTGTGGGGAAAGCTCGGCGACCTGTACGGACGCAAGCCGGTGCTGCTCGCCGGGATCGGACTATTTCTTTTGGGCTCGTGGCTCTCGGGGCTCGCTGGCGAGTTTGGAACAGTGCCGCTGTTGGGCGGGGGCATGGTGCAGCTCATTGTGTTCCGCGCCATTCAGGGATTGGGGGGAGGCGCGCTATTCACGACGGCATTCGCCATCATTGCCGATCTGTTTCCGCCGCGCGAGCGCGGCAAGTTTGCGGGCTTGTTCGGCGGGGTCTTCGGCCTCGCCAGCGCGATCGGCCCGCTGCTCGGCGGCTACTTCACCGACCACGGCACGGTAGCCATCGCCGGTCACACGGTCGCCGGTTGGCGATGGGTGTTTTACCTCAATTTGCCGGTCGGCTTGATAGCGCTGTTCATGGTCATCGCCAAGATGCCGAAGCTGTCGCACGCCGCCAAGGGGAGCATCGATTATCTCGGAGCCGTGCTGATCGTCGCTTCCTGCGTGCCGCTGCTTTTGGCGCTGACCTTCGGCGGCCAAAAATATGCTTGGAGCTCGCCGATAATGATCGGCTTGTTCGCCGTGTTCCTGATCTGCGCAGTTTTGTTCGTGATCGTGGAAAAAAGAGTCAAGGATCCGATCATCCATATGGAGCTGTTCGGCAACAAAGTGTTCACCTGGGCCAACACCGCCGGCTTCTTCTCGTCGATGTCCTTCCTCAGCGTCGTGGCGTTTCTACCCCTGTTCATGCAGCTCGGCCAGGGGGTGCAGGCCACGACCAGCGGCCTGTCGACCATGCCCCTGATGATAGGCTTGATTGTGGCGGCGACGGTGAGCGGGCGGCTGGTGACGCGCACCGGCCGCTACAAGCCGTTCATGCTGACCGGAATGATCGTGCTGCTGGTCGCGACGATCCTGATGAGCCAGATGACTTACAACACAAGCCGGTTTGATCTCGGCTGGCGAATGGCGGTCCTCGGCATGGGCCTGGGTCCGTTGCAGAGCCTGTACAGCGTCGCCATTCAGAATGCTGTGCCGGTGAATCGAATCGGCGTCGTGACCAGCGCCAATCAGTTTTTTCGCCAGATCGGTTCCACCGTGGGCGTCGCGATCTTCGGCACGCTCCTGACCAACGATCTTAATTCCAAGCTTGCGGCTTGGGCCGCGTCGAGCGGATTGCCTGCGATGAACCTGTCAAAGCTGCGCGGCCTGTCGGTCAATGCCCAAATCCATTCGGGTATGATGGATCTTCCCGTGGCGATTCGTGTGCTGATCGCGGATTCGGTGACGCACGTATTCATGTTGAGCATCATCGTGGTCGTCATCGCGCTTACCGCGACATTGATGATCCCGGAGCTGCCGATGCGCGAACGCCCCAAGGTGCTGCAGAAGGATGCCGTGCCCGCGGACGCGCACCTGTAGCGCACTTCGACACTGTGAATTTGAGCGGTTCGAATGGCTTGGGGCGATAGGAAGCGTCAATGCCCGGAAGAACAGGGCCTTGACGCTTCCCATCGCCCCAGGCCGTCCAAGCGGGATTGCTCAATGTCACGGTGCCGAGGTACCAGCCATCATGGCCTGAAAGTTCTCACAATAGAACTTGCTCTTGGCTTGCTCCGAAATGTCCTTGAACGTGCGCTCGAAGCGGCCAATCGGATCGTCGGTGCCCTCGGGATGCGGATAATCGCTTGAGAACATGAACAGGTCCGCACCGGCGTCCCTGATCAGGCGGCCGACGTCTTCCCCCGGGAACGGCGTGAACTTCACCGCGCGGCGAATGTACTCGGAAGCCCGCATTGCCAGCGCCTCCACGGACGGGTCGGTTTTTTGGAAGATTTTTTGACTGAGATCGAGCGTGCGCAAGTACTCGGGCACCCAACCGGCGCCGAGTTCGATCACACCGCCGCGCAATCGCGGAAATCTCGCAAATACCCCATCAAAGACCAGCGCCGTCAGAAATTGCTGCGGTCCGACCGACAGCAGCATGAAATCGCGCACGCGAAGGTTCTCGCCGCCCTCGGCGCCCGTGATGTCCTTCGGCCGGGGTTGGCCGTTATTTTCATAGGCGGCGATCTTGGTTGGGCTGTTCAGACCGACATGCAGTAGGAACGGCACGTTCAGATCGCAAAATGCCTGCCACACCGGATCGAAATCCGGATGGCCCGGAGACCTGTCGCCCACGGGCATACCCGGAATCCAGAATGCGCCGCATCCTAAGCGAACGCCTTCCGCGATTTCCGCTACGCAACGCTTTGGGTCGGTCAAAGACGCCTGGCCGGCCGCGATGAGCCGCGAATCCCGGGCGCAAAATGCCGCCATTGCACGATTGTGCGCGCGGATGCCGCCGTAGCGAACATCCGGATCTTCGTGATGCAGGTATTGCGAAGCGGAAAAAGTCGAGAATACGAGTTGTCGATTGAATCCCAGATCGTCCAGCGCCGCCGTTCTTTCCGCTGCGTCAAATGCACCCGGAGCATTCCAGCCCTTCAGGCCCTTCACCACATCCACCGTCGGCGCGCCGCTGGCCGCACGGTGCCTTTGCTTTACCACGGCTTCATTGATGACCGCAAAGCTCTTGGTGCCCGACTTGAGCAAGCTCATCTCGGGAAGTTTTGCAAGAATTTGCGGGTCGGCGAATTTGGCGACCCAGTCGCTGGTTTCCATGATATGGCTGTCGGCATCGCAGTAGGGGCGATTGGTCGCATAGGTCATGTGCTGCTCTCTTGGCGCGGGTCGATATTAGACATAAATTATAATTATGTGCCGAGCAAGTCAAGAAATACGCCTCGCGATTCGCGAAACGCGCCGCACAATTCAAGAATTCGGCTTTTTCTTCCGCGCTTTGGGCGCTTTGCGTCCGGCGTATTTCAGTTGCAATGCGTTGTTGCCGCCAATGATGAAATCGCTCCAAATCTCGGCCGCGCGGTGCGCGGCGATGCCGCTGCCGCGCAGTGCGCGAGCCGATAAAATCGGCGCGTTCACGGTCATGGTGGAACACACGCGCGCAACATCGCGAGGGAAGCCATAGACCTCGATGCATCGCTTGGTGAAATAGTCGATCATGACGCCGCGTTCGTCGCGGTCCTGGCGTTTCGCGAGACCGGCAATCGATCGATCGCTGGCAAGCAAGCGCATGATCGGACCGCGTTCGTACAGATATTCCATGGAACGAAGGTTGGAGCGATGAATGACTTCCGCATAAGGAACGTTTTTCGGCAAGACACCGAGACCGCGGCCGCGCAGAAAACGATACTCGCGCTCCACCAGTGCCTTGAACAGGTCCGCGAGGCGCGGAAAGTACTTGTAGATGAGAGGCTTGCTGATGCGCGCCTCCGCCGCGACCACTTCAAGCGTGCAACTGGAGAGTCCGCGGCTCACGATGAGCGCGACCGCGCTGTCCATGATTTGCTCGCGCCGCTTCTCCGGCGGCATGCGCTGCGCGCGCTTTTTGACGGGCATGGATTTAAGTTCTCCCAACATGATATCGAGCCGAAAACGCCATTCTACGCCAGTCTTCGGGGGTATTCATTTTGCCGGTCCCGCGGCTTGACGCATGTCCGTCGATCGCGTCATTGCCGCGCTGACGTATAATCGCCGTATCGCCATTTACCGTTGGACGAGCTACTTGAAAAACAATATCGGATTGCTTGCGGTCTTCGGTCTGCTGGCGAGCATCGCGTGCGCAGGCGCTAATTCTGCCGATTTCGGCCCTTCCAATCCGTTTTATGCAGCGAGCACGCTGCCTTTTGGCGCGCCGCCGTTCGATAAAATCAAGGATGGCGATTATCAGCCGGCTATCGAGGCGGGTATGGCGCAGCAGCTCGCGGAGATCGACAAGATCGCGGCCAACCCGGCAGCTCCGACCTTCGAAAACACGCTGGTCGCCATGGAGCGCAGCGGGCGCCTGCTGGCGCGGGCTGCGGCGGCGTTCAATGGCGTGAATCAGGCGAATACGAATCCGGTGCTGCAGAAAGCCAAGACGGCGTTGGCGCCGCAGATTGCCGCGCACACAGATGCGATCCGATTGAACAAGAAGCTGTTCGAGCGCATCTCCAGTATTTACGCCAAGCGCGCTGCGCTGCGGCTCGACGCTGAATCGCAGCGCCTGATCGAAAGACAATATGCCGAGTTCGTGCACTCGGGCGCCAACTTGTCCGACAAAGACAAGGAACAATTGAGGACGCGCAACAAGGAGCTGTCGTCGCTCTCGGATGCGTTCTCCAAGAAATTGCTGGAGGCGACCAAGGCCGGCGCCTATGCCTCCTTAGACAAAACCGCGCTTGCGGGTCTTGGCGATGCTCAGCTGGCGGCGGCCGCGCAAGCCGCAAAAGGCCGCGGCAGCGAGGGTTACCTGATCCCCCTGCAGAACACCACTCAGCAACCGGTGTTGGCGTCATTGAGCGTGCGCGCGACGCGCGCGGCCATATTCGACAATTCCTGGAACCGCGCGGAACGCGGCGATGCAAACGATACGCGCGATATCATCGCCCGCATCGCCCAATTGCGTGCGCAACGCGCGCGGCTGCTGGGCTTTGCCAGCCACGCCGCGTGGAAGCTCGAGGACCAGATGGCCAAGACGCCGCAAGCCGCCCTGCAATTCATGGACGCGCTGGTGCCGGTGGCGACCGCCAAGGCGGCCAGCGAAGCGCGGGACATCCAAGCCGTAATCGACGCGCAGCAGGCGGGCGTTGCGTTGCAGGCGTGGGACTGGGACTTCTACGCAGACCAGGTGCGCAAAGCCAAATACGATCTGAATGACGCCGAGATCAAGCCGTACTTTGAGATCAATAACGTGCTGCAAAACGGCGTCTTCTTCGCGGCCACGCAGCTGTACGGCATTACATTCAAGGAACGCAAAGACATTCCGGTCTATCAACCGGATGTTCGAGTTTTTGAAGTCAGCGACGTCGACGGCAAGCCGCTGGCGCTGTTCTATTGCGACTACTTCAAGAGGGACAACAAGAACGGCGGCGCCTGGATGTCTGAATTCGTCGGCCAATCGAAGCTGCTCGGTACCTTGCCCGTCGTCTACAACGTCGCGAATCTGCCGAAACCCGCGCCAGGGGAGGCGGCGCTGATCAGTTTCTCCGACGTGACGACCATGTTTCACGAGTTCGGGCATGCGCTGCACGGCATGTTTTCCAACACGCGCTATCCGACGCTCTCCGGCACCTCGACTGCGCGCGATTTCGTGGAGTTTCCGTCGCAGTTCAACGAACACTGGGCGATGTATCCGGCCGTGTTCAAGCACTTTGCCAAACATTATCAAACCGGCGCCCCGATGCCCGCTGCCCTGGTCGCAAAGATCAAGAAAGCGCAGAATTTCGCGGAAGGCTACGATCTGACCGAATTATTGGCGGCGGCCGAGCTCGATATGCAATGGCATGTACTGACGGCCGATGCGCCTTTGCAAAACCCCGATGCCTTCGAAAAGCAGGCCCTCGCCAAAACGCATTTGAATCTGCCGGCGGTGCCGCCGCGGTACCGCTCAAGCTACTTCAGCCACATCTGGGCGAGCGGCTACTCGGCCGGCTACTATGCCTATCTCTGGACGCAAATGCTGGCTGATGATGGCTATCAATGGTTCGACGATCACGGCGGTCTGACGCGCGCGAACGGCGATCGATTCAGGCGCATGATTCTATCGCGCGGCAATACCGAAGATCTTGCGGCCATGTACCTGGCGTGGCGCGGCAAAGCTCCGAGCATCGATGCCATGATGAAGTATCGAGAACTCGCCGCCGCGCAGTAGTACCGGTGCCGAGCTACAGCTTCATTGACCGACGCTGGCGAAGCCTTTGCCTTCGGCGACCAGCTTCTCGAGCAGCGGCGACACCTGGAGCCACTTGCCGCCGGTGGCGGCGCTGTATTCCTTGAGCTTCTGCAGCGCATGTTTTCAGACCGACTGCGTTTTCCGCCCAGAACATCGGGCCGCCGCGATAGGCGGGGAAGCCGTAGCCATACAAGTAGACGATGTCGATGTCGCTGGCGCGGTAAGCCACGCCTTCGCGGAGGACTTCGCAGCCCACATTCATCAATGCCAGGAAGCAGCGCTCCACGATCTCCTCATCCGTGAATGTTCGCCGCGCAATGCCGTATTCCTTGGAGACTTTTTCGAGGATTTCCGCCACCAGCGGCGATGGCCGCGGCGTGCGATCGCCCGGCGCGTAATCGTAGTAGCCGGCCTGGGTCTTTTGTCCCATCCGCCCCATCTCGACCAGCAAATCCGCCGAGCGCGATACGCGTCCGTCGAATGATGCCGGATCGCGGTCCTTGCGCGACTTGTATCCCACATCGAGGCCCGCGAGGTCGCTCATTTGCAGAACACCCATGGGCATGCCGAAATTGCGCAGTGCCGCGTCCACCTGCTCCGGCATGGCGCCTTCCAGCACCATGAGCGATGCCTGGTATGCGTATCCACCCAGCATGCGGTTGCCAATGAAGCCGTCGCGATTGCCGCAGACCACTCCAACTTTGTTGATCCGCTTGGCGAGGTCGACGACGGTGACCAGCACGTCTTGCGATGTGTTCGCGCCACGCACGATCTCCAGCAAGCGCATCACGTTGGCAGGCGAGAAGAAGTGCATTCCGATCACATCGCCAGGCCGCGAGGTCGAGCCGGCGATCTCGTCAATGGAAAGATAGGAAGTATTCGAGGCGAGGATTGCGCCCTTTTTGACCGCCTTATCGAGCTTCGCGAACACATCCTTTTTGATGGCCATGGTCTCGAACACCGCCTCGATGACCAGGTCGGCGTCGCGCAAGTCGTCATAGGAAAGCGTGGGCTTCAACAATGCCATGCGTTGCTGAACCTGCTCCGGCGTCAGCCGGCCCTTGGATGCGGTATTGTCGTAGTTCTTGCGGATTACGCCCACGCCCCGATCCAGCGCATCCTGCGTCATTTCGAGCAGCGTGACCGGTATGCCGACGTTCAAGAAATTCATAGCGATGCCGCCGCCCATCGTGCCGGCGCCGATGATGGCCACCGACTTGATGTCCCGTTTGGCGACGTTTTTGTCGAGGTTCGGCACATTGGCCGCTTTGCGTTCGGCGAAAAACACATGCTGCAGAGCCTTCGACTGAGCGTTTTGCGCACACTGCAGGAACAATTCGCGCTCGCGCGCCATTCCCTTTTCAAAGGGGAGGGTGGCCGCAGCTTCCAAGGCGTCGACGATGCGTTGCGGCGCGAACAGATTTTTCTTGTCCTTCGCAACGCGCTTGCGGACTTCGTCGAAGAATCCTGGCGGAATCTTGCCGGCGTCGACCTTGAGATCGCGAACCTTGCGCAATGGGGCATTCTGGGCGGCGAGATCGCTCGCATAGCCGAGGGCGCCTTCGAGCAGGCCGCCCTCAACGATCTTATCGATCACTCCCGCCTTGGCCGCCTGAGTGGCCGGCACCGGATCGCCTGAAACGATGATTCCGAGCGCGGCCTCGATCCCGATCAAGCGCGGTAGCCGCTGAGTCCCGCCGGCGCCTGGGAGCAGGCCGAGCTTGACTTCAGGCAATCCGATCTTGGCGCCGGCGATGGCGGCCCGGTAGTGGCAGGCGAGCGCGACTTCCAGGCCGCCGCCGAATGCAGTGCCGTGAATGGCCGCGACGATGGGTTTCGCCGAACTCTCCACGGCGCCGATGGCCTCGTGAAGACCGGGCGACAGCGGCGGCTTGCCAAATTCAGTGATGTCGGCGCCCGCCATGAAGGTGCGGCCTTCGCAGGCAAGAACACCGATCTTGATCTGCGGATCCTGCGCAAGCTTTGCGACGCCGTCGATGAGGGCGGCGCGCACACCGACGCTAATGGCGTTGACGGGCGGATTGTTGATCCAGATGATTCCGACGTTGCCGCGCTTTTCGAATCTGCCTTGCATGACTTACTCCAATAGATACGGGAAGCTTATCAAGGCTGCGCTCCGCGTGCTGAAATGCAGGAGCCGGTCCAAGCCTAACGCCCGACCCGCCGGCCGCCATCGACCAAGTGAACCTCACCGGTGGTCTTCGATGCCACGGCGCCCAAGTAATACACCGTCTCGGCGACCTCTTCGGGCAGCACCAGGCTATTCAGGGCCGATGTCGATTCGTAGTTGCGCCGCATCGCCTCAAAGCGCTCGGGCCCCAAGCCGTCTCTGAGCCAAGGGGAGTCGACCATCCCCGGGGCAACCACATTGACCCTGATCTCAGGACCGAGCACCCTCGCCAATACCAAGCTCAGCGCATTCACGGCGCCTTTCGAAGCGATATACGCAACACTCGAGCCGCCGCCGATCAAGGGGGCAATGGACGAAACATTGACCACGGCGGCGCTCGCGCTGCTTCGAAGCAACGGCGCGAATGCGCGGATCATTTGAAATGGGCCAATGACATTGACCGCGTAAATTTTTTGAAAGTCGGCCGCGCTGATGCCATCCAGATCCTTCAGGTCGACGAATTTCGTCGTCCCTGCGTTGTTCACGAGCGTGTCGCAGCGCCCGAAATGCGCGTTGACGCGCCTCGCCAGCTCGGTGCATTGCCCATCATGGGAGACATCGGCCCGTTCGATCAGCACGTCGGCGCCATGTTCGCGGCAAATTGCGGCAATTTTTTCCGCCGGCGCAGGATCCTTCGAGTAGTTGACGCACACGTCCCAACCGCGTTGCGAAAACAAAATCGCGCTCGCGGCTCCAATGCCGGACGAGGATCCGGTGATGACGCAGACTTTCTTGTTCATGCAGAATCCTGGCACACGCGATTGAGACTGGGGCCCTAAGCGTGCGCAATATTGACATGCTCTGCGGCCACGGTACATGCATTGGGTTTGACTGCATCATGCAGGGAGCCGCACACTTGGCGTCCGCGAAAAAAAAGCCGCGCAAGGCTGCGCCTCAAGGGGAAATCATGAAATTGTCATTCCGTTCGGTGCTCATTGCGGCAGCGGCCTGCGCAGGCCTCGCCGTTTCCAGTCTCGCGCAAGCGCAGGCGCAGCCTGCGCCGGCGGCCGCTCCCAAGCCGGCGCAAGCCCGGCCGCGCTTCTTGCCGCAGCTGACACCGGAACAGATCGCGGCACTGCCGAAGTGGACGGAATTGACCATGACCACACGCGATGGGGTCAAGCTCGCGGCAAATGTCTTCTTG
Source organism: uncultured Gammaproteobacteria bacterium (assembly GCA_963782865.1). GTDB lineage: Bacteria > Pseudomonadota > Gammaproteobacteria > Steroidobacterales > Steroidobacteraceae > Bog-1198. Next base: position 445,136 of record CAWALS010000014.1, read on the forward strand.
CCCGCCGGTTCGGGTCCCTTCCCCGTGGTTCTATCGCGGACGCCCTACCTCAAAGATGCACTCGGTGAGCTGGCCGGATACTCGGCCAAGAAATACACGGATGCCGGTTACGCCTTCGTGATGCAGGATGTGCGCGGCAAAGGTCACTCCGAGGGGTTCTACGAGGCGTTCATTCCCGACATGGAGGATGGCTATGACACGGTCGAATGGGTCGCGAAGCAGCCCTGGTCGAACGGCAGAGTCGGCATGGTCGGCGCCTCGGCGTTGGGGATTACCACCAACCTGGCTGCCATGGGGGCGCCCCCACATCTGGTGGCTGCCTATGTGATCGTCGCCCCCTGCGATCAACTGCTCAATACCTTCCCCGGCGGCGTTCTAAAGGACGAGGACACGCTCGGGTGGCTGAAAGGGCAGGGAGAATCTCAGGCGCAGCTCGATCAGGTGCGGGGCAGCGCCGCGAATTCTGCATTCTGGAACGAGCACGCGATGACGACGCAACGCAAGTTCATCCGCATCCCGATGTACAACCAGGGCGCGTGGTACGACATTTTCAATGACGGCAATGTGGAGAATTTCCGTTGGCTGCAGAACTTCGGTTCCAAAGGGGCGCGCGGCAATCAGAAGCTGTACATGGTGCCGGCGGGACACGGCGGTTTGGGCGGCGAGAAAAGCGATATCGAATACAATCAGCCCGGCGCGCTGGTGCCTCCCACGGAGGAGATGCGTTGGTGGGAATATTGGCTAAAGGGCATCGACAACGGCATCATGAGAGAACCGCCCGTCACCCTGTTCATGATGGCCTCAGGGCGCAAGGGTCATCCTTCCGCGGCGAGCCACGTGTTCAAATCCCCCAACTGGCCGCCTGTCAATCATCCGACCGCCTACTACCTGAGCGGCGATATGCATCTATCCACGAAAGCGCCCGCGGCATCGGACGCAAAGCGCAGCTACAGGTTTGATCCTGCCAATCCAGTCAAGACTTACGGCGGCTCGAATCTGCTGCAGACCGCAGGGCCGCTCGATCAACGTCCCATTGGACAGCGCCAGGATTACTTGCGCTTCGAGACCGCGGCGCTCGAAAAAGCTGTCGCGATCGCCGGCCATGTAGAAATGACCCTGTGGGCGGCGACCGATGGTCTCGACACCGATTTCATGGTGAAGCTCGTGGACGTCTATCCGGATGGCTACGAACAGATCATTCTCGATAACCCCATTCGAACGCGCTACCGGCACGGACGCGATCCCGACGATGTGATGCTGATGACGCCGGGCAAGCCTGAGGTGCTGCACATCGATCTATGGAACACCGCGTTTACCTTCGAGAAGGGGCACAAGATCCAAGTGACCGTGACCTCGTCGAATTCCAGCAAATTCGAGATCAATCCGAACACCGGCGAGCCGTTCGGCATGCCGACGACGACCGCGCCGCGTGTGGCGAGAAATACCATCTACTTCGATAAGCGCCACGCGTCGGCGATGATTTTACCGGTGCTCGGCGCTGCGCCCTAGGGAGCCGGTCTGAGACAGGCTCCTAGCCTTAGGCTCGGCGGCCGCGGGCTGGATGATGCGGGGATCGATCCCGTCCGCGTACAACAGCGCCACTTCGCTCGCGCGGCGTTCCATCACCAGCCTCTGGTTGATGGATCGCTTGTCGGTGATCTCGCCGGCTTCCGCGCAGGGCGGCTCTTTCAAGATCAACAGCCGCGCGACGGTATCTGCGCTGCCTTGACGGGCATGGTTGAACGCGGCGAGCTTCTGTTCCAGGCCCGAGCGCAGCCCTGAATCGTCCGGCAGCGCCAGCCAAATCAATGCCCCCAGCCAAGCGTGATCGGGGGCGCAAATCACGGCGTCGCTTACAAAAGGCTGCAGCGCTTCAACCAAGTCGCGGCGCACGATGCTTGCTTGAACCCAGGTTCCGGACAGCAGCTTGAAGTCCTCGGCGAGACGGCCTGCGAATTCGAGACCCTCGAGGGGCCGCGCCGGGTCGACCCAACGAACGGCATCGCCGGTTCTAAAATAGCCTTCTTCATCGAAGGCGGCGGCATTCAAGGCGTCGGCTCGGTAATAGCCGCTCATGACGTGCGGTCCTTTGATCCGAAGTTCCATTCGATCGCCGGCTGGGCACCAATTTCAGCGCCGCGCCGGGCTGCGGCAGTCCAAGCAAGCCGGTACGTGCCGTGGTCCAGTACACCGCGACGCCGGTCGCGGTGGTTTCCGTCATTCCCCAGCCCGTGCCGAACGGCAGATGCTCGCCGATCTGCTGCACAGCCACTCTCTGCATGCGCTCCCAGATCGGCTGGGGCAACAATGCGCCGCCATATCCCAAGCCGCGCATGTTCTTGAAAAACTTTTGACGCAAGTCCGCATCCCTCTCGAGGGCCGCGGCGAGCATGCCAAAGGCCGCAGGCACGCAGCCGAAACCGGTCGGAGAAATCTCCCTCAGGTTTTCGATGGTGGCGTCGAACAGCCCCGGCACGGGCCGGCCGGTATCGATATACAGAGTTCCGGCCAGCGACAGAACGCCGTTGAATTGCGCATTGCCGCCGAAGGCGTGATGCCACGGCAGCCAGTCGACGATGGTGTTGACGCGCTCCGGATCGAAAGGTTCGCTGACCAGACGTACCATTTGGACGGCGGCTGCAATATTGCCGTGCGTGTTGATGACGCCTTTGGGGCGGCCCGTCGAGCCGGAGGTCAATAAAATCTTGGCAATCGTCCCCTGCTTGATCAGCGGGCGGCGCGCGGCCACCGCACCTTCATCGACGTCGTGCAACAGCTCGGAGAATTCATCACCGGCAATGGTCACGGTGCCCCGCGTCTTGGCCTTTACATATTCAAGCGCCGGCGCGTATCTCGCGGCATCGGCGGCGTACACCAATGACGGCAGTGTGAGTTCCAAGGCGTATCCCAGCCGGCCGAGGTCATGGCCGAACGAATAGGTCGGCGACACCGGCACCACCGCGACGCCCGCGCGCATCGCACCGAGCATCAGCAGCGCATGCTCGATGCTGTTTTCCGACAAGATCATCACCGGCGCACTGTCAGGTCCAAATCCCTTGCGGATGAGCCAGGTCGCGACCGCGGCCGTATCCCGCGCGGCTGCCGCATAGGTCAAGCGGCGCCATCGTTTGGAGGCGTCGCGTTCGGCCAAAAACGTCGTGCTCGGACGGATCTCTGCGGCCCGAGCCAAATAATCGATCAACGAGGGCAGTCCGGGCTCGTAGGGCAGCCCACAGGTCAGATACACGATGCCGTCATCGGCGCGCCGCACTTCGACGCAGGGTGCAGGCCGATTCAGCGTGCGCATCGGATATTCGTGCAAGGGTCTGGTCAGCATCTTGAGCCCCCAACTTGCCAGGCGATTATTCTAAGAGTTCATCAGCAAGGCGAAGTTTCGGCCGAACGGCCGCAGAATGGAAGCGGCGGCGATGTTGTCGACAATGGCGGCAAGCGCCGCTAGGATCGGCCGAAGGCAAGGGGAATGACGCATGCAGTGGACCAGAAATCAGAAAAATGTCGTCGTGGCCGCTTACCTCGGCTGGACCCTGGACGCCTTTGATTTCTTTCTCATGGTATTCATGTTCAAGGACATTGCCTCGACGTTTCACGTCGACGTGAAGAGCGTCGCCTACGCCGTGTTTTTGACTTTGGCCGCGCGACCGATCGGTGCATTTGCCTTTGGCCGGCTTGCCGACCGCTTTGGACGCAAGCCTGTACTCACATGGAATATTTTGGCCTTTTCAATCCTTGAAGCGCTGTCGGGGTTTGCCCCGTCGCTAATGGCTTTTCTGACGTTGCGGTTTCTTTTCGGAATCGCCATGGGGGGCGAGTGGGGCATCGGTTCCGCTCTGACTTTCGAGTCCATCCCGGTGCGCGCGCGCGGCGTGGTGTCCGGTCTTTTGCAGGCAGGGTATCCCAGCGGCTATTTCGTCGCCTCCATCGCAGCGTTCTTCCTTTACGATCTGCTGGGCTGGCGCTATATGTTCTTGCTGGGAATCGCGCCGGCGATTTTGGTGTTCTTCATCCGCATTGGTGTCGAGGAGTCGCCGGCCTGGATCGAACAGCGCATCAAGAAACAACCGCACAGCCTGTGGGGGTACATTGCTGCGCGAGTGGAAGCTCGCGCTGTATGCCGTCATTCTGATGACCGCCTTCAATTTCTTCAGCCATGGCTCGCAGGACGCCTACCCGAATCTGTTCCTGAAGATTCAGCATGGTTTCGACACCAAGACGCTCGTCACTCATGACCGCAATCGCAAATATCGGCGCCATCTTCGGCGGTATCGGGTTCGGCTGGCTGTCGGAGCGCGTCGGCAGACGCGGCGCGATCATGTTGCGCGGCATTGCTGGCATTGCCGGTAATCCCTTTCTGGGCATTTGGCATCAGCCCCTGTCCTGGGAATCGGCGCCTTTCTGATGCAAGTGTCGGTGCAGGGCGCATGGGGCATCATTCCCGTGCATTTGAACGAGCTGTCTCCTGCGGAGATTCGCGCCACCTTCCCCGGCTTTGTCTATCAACTGGGCAATCTAGTGGCGTCTTATAACTTGCCCATTCAAGTCATGATTGCGGAGGCGCACGGCAATAACTACGGCCTCGCCATGGCTAGCGTCGTGGGCAGCGTCGTCGTCATCATCGTGCTGCTCGTGGTCCGCGGTCCGGAGCATCGTGGAATTGCCATGGCCGATGCGCAGCGAGAACCGGCGCCAGCGTAGCTGCCGCGGCAATCAGGCGAGGTCTCGCGCGGCGAAGTAGAAAAAGAGTATGCTCGCGGCGGTTCCTGCCAAGCGGGACGGCCTTTGATCCATAATTAAAAATTCGACATCCGGGGGTTGAATGGCAACGCAGTCCCACTCCACCGTAGCAGCGGCCGGCGGCGATTCGCCCTCCTATCCCTCATCGTTTGCAGCCTGGTACAGCGTCGCGGTGCTGATGCTGATGTACATCTTCTCATTCATCGACCGCACGACGATTTCTTTGATCGTCGATCCCATGAAGCGGGATCTGCACATAAGCGACACTCAAGTCGGCATGCTGCAGGGATTGGCGTTCGCGCTGCTCTATACCTTTCTCGGCCTGCCGATTGCGCGCCTCTCGGACCGTCACAGCCGGCGCGCCATCATTGCCGGCGGCGTCTTCATCTGGTCGATCATGGCAACCTTATGCGGGTTGGCGCGAACTGCGCTTCACTTGTTCGTGGCACGCATCGGCGTCGGCGTGGGCGAAGCGGCATTGTCGCCCGCCGCCTACTCGATCATTACCGACAGCTTCCCGCGCTCCAAGCTGGGCAGTGCGTTCGGCGTTTACAACATCGGCATTACGATCGGCGCGGGCATCGCATTTCTGGTCGGCGGCATCGTCGTCGCCGCGGTATCGCACGCCGGCGCCACCTTTACACTGCCGCTATTGGGCGAAGTTCGCGCCTGGCAGATGGTGTTCATCGTGACCGGTGCACCCGGGCATCGTTTTGCCGCTCCTGCTGCTGACATTTCGCGAGCCGGCACGCCGCGGTATATTGCGCTCACCGTCCGGCGCAACAGCCGCCGCGTTGCCCCGGCCGTCCTTGACAGAGGTTCTCGGCTACGTCTGGCTGAACCGAAAATTCTACTGTCTGTATTTTGTCGCGCTCGCCCTGCTGGCCCTGTGCGGCTACGCAGTCGCGGCCTGGCTTCCCACCGCCATCGTTCGCGCCTATGGAGTCGGCTACGGCCAGGTGGGCAAGGTCCTGGGCGTGTCCACGATTCTGATGAACTCGAGCGGAATGCTGCTGGCGGGAATATTGTGCGATCGGCTGACTCGCAAGGGCCATAAAGATGCGCCGATCATGGTCGCTCTGCTTTCGGCTAGCGGCATCGCGGTGCTGAGCTGTTTGCCCACCCTCATGCCTACGGTGACTCTGGTCTGGATCGCGATATTCATTTTCGGGCTGACCTTCAACGCCTACAACGGCGTCGGGCCCCAGGCAGTCAACCAAGTCACGCCTAATCAGTATCGTGCACAAGTCTCAGCCGTGTACCTATTCGTGGTCAATGCCTTGGGGCTGGGCGTCGGACCGACTCTGGTGCCGCTGCTGAACGATCGCTTATTCCACGATCCGCTGAAGATCCGCTTCAGTCTGATCATCGTGGTGTTCTTGGCGGCGCTGGCCGCCATCGCGCTGTTGTGGATTGTCAGGCCGATCTACAGACAAAAATTGGATGAAGCCGCGCACTGGCAATAGTATAGTGGGATTATATTAATCGAACCAGCCGCAGCTGATGGGAGCCGCCGATGAATATGTTGCAGCCAGCCAAGCATCTCAGCCATGCCTTGATCATCTCGGGCATTTTCGCCGCGGGGTCGGTCATGGCGCAGCAGGCGCACACGCTGCTCGGAATCAATTGCGCCGCACCGCCTGCATATCATTGCCCCGACGCGGACTGCCCGGGCCCGATGGTGACCCAACCCGGCGACTCCGTAGAGACGAAAACCCGCCGCACGTTCTTCCTTGATTGCCCCGCCGACTACAAGCCCGGCGACAAGGTCAACATCGTTTTGAGCCTGCATGGGTACGGGTCCTACGCCAACTGGCAGCGGAATTATTTTCCCGGCATTCGACTTCAAGGATAAGTACAAGCTCATCGTGATCACGCCGGGCTCGCCGCTGCGCTATCTGGAGCGATGCCGACGATGAGTACCTGCACAACATCGTCGATCTCGTGGTCGCGACGGTGGGCAAGGAGAATGTCGCAGCATTTCATTCTGGCCGGCCACAGCCAGGGCGGCCTGACCTCCAGCCGGCTGGTGTGCACCGATTACTTCAAGGATAAGGTGGATGTCCGCATCAGCTTGTCAGGCGGCCGGGTCGGGACCGGTAACCTGGGCGAATCGCGGATTTTTCGGCGGCACGCCGGTTTACAAGAGCGGCGGCGCGGCTGCGCCTCCGCCGCCCCTGCGGCTGCCGCCCGCCACCGGCGGGTCCGCCGGGCGGCGCCTGCGATTATTCGTTCATCTTCTCCAACGGCGAATATGAATCGATTCCTGCGCGATACTTCGCCGCTTGCCGACAAGTTCGGCTGCGGCAAGCGCGAAGAATTGCCGGAGGTGCTGGATCCCAAGACCAGGACTGGTGTGGGACCCAACCCGGCAGGATCCCGGACTTGACGGTTGGGGCCGTTATCCCAAATCGGGCCGCGCGCTGGTCTACGTGTTTCCCAACTGCAAGGATGGCCGCGTGGTCGCGGACATCGTAAAAATGCAAAAGGGCCACACCGAGGGATACGAGCCGAATATCACCGACAAGATCATCGAACTGGCGCTATCGGCGAAGGGCGGCAAAATTGCGGCAGGATCGTGGAACCCGCCGCCGCCGCCGCCGCCACCGCGCGGACCGTTCGGCTAGAAGCCTGTCTGAATATTCAGACAGGCTCCTGGGCGGCGCTGAGGCCGGGCGCATCGAGCGTGCAGTCCGGCGACGATCCAGCGCGTGTCTCGCCGCGGTTGGCCATGGGCAGCCGTCTAAACACGGGCCGCGCCGGGTCTAAGTGCCGGGTTGCGGGCGCTCATAAAATTGCGCAATCCGGCCGCCGTCGACAACCAAGTCATGCGAGTTGATGAAGCTGCCCTCATCGCTGGCCAGGAACACCGCCGCATAGGCAATATCATTCGCGATTCCGGAGCGGGGCAGCGGCGTGGCTTTCGCCAGGTTTCCAGCCAATTTCGCCAGTTTGCGGGCGTTGTCCTCCGCACTCATTGTCCGTGCCTTCGCGGAGCCGCCCCAAAAGATGGGCGTGGCGATTGCGCCGGGAGAAATTGCATTCACGCGAATGCCGCTGGGTCCGAGCTTCGCCCCCGCGATGCGCGTGATATGGCTGACGGCAGCCTTCGCCGCCGAATACAGGGTTCCGCCCTGACCGAGACGATGCGCGGCGATGCTCGAATTGTTGATGATGGAGCCGCCGCCCGTCATGACGCGCGCCGCGTGCTTGATGCCGAACATGACGCTGCCGACCAGCAACTTCATGCCATAGTCAAATTGCTCCTCGGTGATCGTCTCGAGTTCGCCGGGGGTTGCGGCGCCGGCGTTATTGAACAGGCAGTGGAGAATTCCGAAGCGGCTGACCGCCGCGTCAATCACCGCGGCGATTTCCGCTTCGTGCATCACGTCGGCGCGATGGAAAATCGCCTGCCCGCCGAGTTCGTCCACCAGCGCAGTGCCGCGCTCTTCGGAGCGGCCGGCGATGACGACACGTGCTCCCTCGGCCACAAAGCGGCGCGCAGTCGCCTCGCCGATACCGCTGGTCGCGCCCGTGATGACAGCGACTTTTCCATCCAATCTTCCCGGCATCACCGCTCCCCGATTCAACGCCCCGAGAGAAGAGTATCACCGTCGATGGCGGTGCATCAGGTCCGCATTGCGAGGAAGGCGCTGCTCGAGGCGGCCGCGGCGGCCGCGGGTAGGCGCGCGTCGATCCCGGATCCCGGCTTATGCAGAGCCGTGTGATGGAATGACTCGAGGATGTTGTTCCACATCATGGTCAAATTTTGCGCGAAGTGCTGAAAGAAATCGCGCACCTCCGGCACATGGGTATAGGCAAACCAGCAAACCAGGATCAATACTCCGGTCGACAGGATCTCGTACCACGCGGCGAACCAATAATAGCTCTGCCCGCCGGTGTTGAAGTAAATGGCGCGACGCGCGTGGCGCAGCGGCCGGGAGATCATGCTGTAGAAAAACATCAGGATCAGGATTGATACCCACAGCGGAATCGAACCGGCGACTACCCAACCGAAGATCGTCCCGGTCGTGGCGAGCGAGACGATCGCGGCGATCAACGCGCAAAACAGGACGGCATTGAAAACCGCGAGAAAAGGGATGAGCAGCGTCGCGCCCACGTGGCCGCCGTAACCCGCGCTGCTGTTGAACTGATGCACATTGCGCTGCAGATTGTGCCCCCACCAATACGCGCCCTCATGCCAGCGGCGGCGCCATTCACGCCGCTGCTGCCGCCAGTGCCGCCGCCATTCCTTGCTATCCTTGAACTCCGCGTAGTGTTTCTTGGCGCGGTCAATCACTTCTTGCGCGTTGAAGGGTGCGCCGGCGGCCGCGGCGTGTTCTTCACCGGTGTTGGCGAAGGGGACCACGAGCATCATGCCCAAGTAGACGAGAATCCAGATGCCGGTGGTCAAAAGCGTCAACAAAACGAAGGCGACGCGCACGATGGTGACGTCGATGTTGAGGTAAGCCGCCAGTCCGGTGCAGACGCCGCTGAGCATCGCTCCCTCGCGAATCTGATAAAGCCGCTTCGGCGCGCCGGCCGCGGCACCGCTGCCACTGGATTCCGCATTCGGCGCGTTGCCTGCGGCAGCGCCGGCGGCCGCGCCGTTCTCGCTCTGAACCGGGCCCATCTCCTTTAGGACCTCGTCGATTTCCGCTGCCGTGAGCACGTTCTTGTGCGGCCGCAAGAAATGCGCGCACTTGTCGGCGATCGCCTGCTCGAGATCCGCCATGATTTCGATTCTGTCGGGATTATCTTTGAGCTGCGCTTGGGCCTGCTCTAGATACGCGCGCAGGCTTGCAAATCCCGGTTCTTCGAGATGGAACGCGTTTCCGTTGAGATTGATGATGATGACGGTGTTCATGCTCAGCGACCTAATTGGTTGATTGTGGTGTTCAGATATGCCCAATAGTCTTTGAACTCCGCCAACTGGGATTTGCCCTTGGCGGTCAGTTTGTAGTACTTGCGCGGCGGTCCGGACTCGGACTCCTGCCATTCATAATCGACGAACTCTTCGCGCCGCATCTTGCTCAGCAGCGGATACAGCGTGCCCTCCTGCGTTGCGAAGTCCGTTTCCTGCAAGCGCTTCATCATGTCGGCGACATACACCTTGTCCGCGGAAATGATCTGCAGAATGAGGAATTCCAGCAGCCCTTTGCGGATCGGGTTGAATTTTGGATCGGGCGTCATCTGTATAAAGCTACCTTGGTGAAACAAGGTACCAGCTTAACAAAAGGGTGTCAAGAACCGCCTATTATTTCAGCACGGTGATTTTGACCGGTTGGTAGTTCGCCTAGCCGAGCCGGCTGCGCACCAATTCGAACACCGCCTCGCTCTCGCGCGCACAGCCATCGAGAAGGGATTCCAATTCGGCGGTGGCCGCCGCCGCGAAGCTGCGATCTTTGAGCGAGGGGGCATTGATGTACACATTGAGGGCGGCACTGCGCAGCGCGCTGTTCGCGGCCAGCACGCCCACGCCGGCATCGCTGATGACCCCGGCGAAACCCTTTTCGGCGGCGCGCCTCGCGAGCATGACAACCTGCGCGCAGGCGCGCGCGCATGCCAGCGGAGTCTCGGTGGCGGCCGTCAAGTTCGCCTGGATCGCCTCGGCGCGCCGCGATTTCTCATCCTCGCTGCTCTTGGGCAGTCGATAGGCCGCCATCAGTCCATCGAAGGCGGCGATGTCTTCGGCGACCATCGCGGTGAGCCGTGCGCGCAGCCGCTCGGACTCGTCGCGCACGGCTTTCATGTCCGATTCGACGGCTTCCAATCCCTTCTTGCCGAGCGTGACATTGCAGACCATGGAGAGCAGTGCCGCGCCCATTGCGCCGATGATGGCCGCCGCGCTGCCGCCGCCGGGCGTGGGCGCAGCGCCGGCCAATTCGTTCAGAAACGATTCCACCGGGCGCTGCGTAATCAAGTGCCGACCATCCCCTTGGCAATGCCATAGATTTCCTCCGCGTCGAGCACGAGGTCATTTTGTTCGAACAAGCGCGCTACACAGGCCCGGTGCAGCGCCAGCTTGAGTGCCCCAAAGCCCAAGGCTCCAAAAAGAATTTTGCCGTGACTCAAGGTGCCGCGGTCGCTCAAACCCACGCCTTCAATGCCGGCGGGCGGCGAGGCATTGGCATCGGCAATCAGTTCCAAGGTAGCGTTTCCCTGCCAGTCTTTCGCCTCCAACAGCGTAATGCCGGAGGCGCCCGTCGCGAGCGCGATGTGTGCGCCGCTAAGCGCAGCACCGCGTTCACCATTGTTCGGCGCCTCGATGGCTTGCACCTCGATTCCGAAGCGCGCGTTGATGGCATCGCAAGCGGTTTGGACTACGGCGAACTTGCGGCCGGTAATGGCGACTTGTGCGCCTTCGCGGGCCAGCAACAGAGCGGCACGCTGGCCCACCGGGCCGGTACCCGCCAGTATCAAGGCGCGTTTGCCGCGCAGCGGGCGTCGGTGAGCCAACCACGCGACCGCGGCGGCGGCCGTCGTGTTCGAGCCGTTGCAATCGAACATCACGGAAACCCGAAACTTCGCGAAAAACTTTGCACGGGTCGCCGCCAGCAGCGCCTCGCCCTGCGGCATGTTCGAGCCGCCGATGAAAATCGCGGTATTTTTCTTGTCTTTCGGCGAGCGCGTAAAAATTGCGCCTTCCACCAGGCCGCCCACATTCGCGGCATTCACCCCGCCATAGGCCGAAATGTGGTCGGCACCGCCATCGTAGCCGACGACGTTGTCAAATACAGAAGGGTGCGCGTCGGTATCGAACTGGTATAGGAGTTTTTTCATCGTTGCCGAGCATTGTATCAACTCGCTGAACTCACCAGATGCCGCGGCTTGCCGGACACCCAAGCGTCGATGTTGTCCACCAATTGATCGGCGAGAAATTGCATGGCGCCGTTCGATGCCCATGCGACGTGGGGCGTCAAGATGAAATTGGGGCGCCGCACGTCGAGCAGCGGATGGCCATCCCGCGGCGGTTCTACCGTCAGTACATCAAAGCCCGCGCCGGCGATCAGACCCGTCTCGAGAGCCTGGATCAACGCCGCTTCGTCCACCAATCCGCCGCGCGCGGTATTGATCAGCAGCGCATTGCGCTTCATCTTGCGAAACGCGTTGCCGTCGATCACGTTGCGGGTCGAGGGCAGCAGCGGGCAATGCAGCGAAATGACGTCGGACTGGGCCAGCAATTCGTCCAACGGCGTGAACTGCACATCCGGCATCTTCGGCGGCGGATGATCGGCAAACAGCACGCGCATGCCGAAAGCGCGCCCGATGGCTGCCGTGCCCTGGCCGATCGCGCCCTCGCCGATGATCCCGAGCGTCGCGCCGTGCAAATCGCCGATGTCGTGCGTGAAAAAGCAAAACTGCTCCGCTTTGTTCCACACGCCCGCTTCGACATCCTGCCGATAACCGAGCAAGTTGCGCCGCAGCGCGAGAATCATGGCGAACGTATGTTCGGGAACGGTGTGCACGGCATAATCGCGGATATTGGCCACGGCGATACCGTGCTCATTGCAGTAGGGGATGTCCACGACGTCGTAGCCGGTGGCGGCCACGGCGATCATTTTGAGCTGCGGGAGTTGCCGCAACGTCGCGGCGCGCATCGGCACTTTATTGATCACGGCGATGTCGGCGCCTTGCAACCGCGCGACGATTTCCACCGCGTCGGTTTTTTGGTGTTCGATGTATTCGGCTGGGAATGCGAACTTGCGAAGTGTCGCTTTGAGCGTAGCGCGGTCCAGAAACACCACCCGCATGGCTTATGGTTTCCGCCAATAGGTTTGCGCGGCCGCAACGCCGCTGCCCGGCTCGATCTTCATTCCGAGGTCCATCATCGCCATCTCCGAGCCGGCGATCGCTCCCAGCAGCATGAGTTCATTGAGATCTCCCACATGACCGATGCGGAACAACTTTCCGGCGACTTTCGAAAGTCCCGCGCCGAGCGACAGATTGTAGCGGGTGTAGGCGCGGGCGATGACGGCGGCCGCATCGATGCCCTCAGGGACCATTACCGCCGTCACCGTATCCGAGTACCACTTGGGGGCAACCGCGCACAATTTCAGCTTCCAGCCCGTAAGGACCGCAGCGCGCGCGCCGCCGGCGAGGTAGCTGTGACGCCTGAATACGTTATCCAAGCCTTCCTCCGCCAGCATGGCGAGCGACTCGCGCAAGGCGCACATCATCTGCAGCGAGGGGGTATAGGGAAAATAGCCGGAGGCGTTGGATCGAACCATGTCGCCGTAGTCGAAGTAGCAGCGCCGCGAGGTAGCGAGCTTCGCGGTCTCGAGTGCCTTCTGGCTGACGCAGGTGATGCCCAATCCCGCGGGCAGCATCAGCCCTTTCTGTGATCCGCTGACGCAAACATCCACACCCCATTCGTCCATGCGAAAGTCGATGCTGGCGAGCGCGCTCACCGAATCCACCAGCAGCAGCGCCGGATGTTTGACACGGTCCATCGCGCCGCGGATGGCGGCGACATCGCTAGCGACGCCGGTGGCCGTTTCGTTCTGGCACACCAGTACTGCCTTGATGCTGTGGCGTCGGTCGGCTTCCAGCGCGGCCAGGTATTGATCCAAGGGCGCGCCTTCGCCCCAGGCCGTCTCGATCAGTTCGACCTCGAACCCGAGGCGGCGGCACATGTCCGCCCATAAATGGCTGAACTGACCGAAACGCGCAATGAGGACCTTTGCGCCGGGATCCAGGCAGTTGGTGAGTGCCGCTTCCCAGCACCCGGTGCCCGAAGATGGGAACAGGAGGGGATGGCCGGTGACAGTTTTAAAGATTGGCTTCAAGCCGTCCAGACAGGCGCGCGTCAGGGCGGGGAAGTCAGGCGAGCGATGATCCTCCGAGGCGACCGCCATGGCTCGCAAGATGCGATCGGGAACATTGGTTGGACCGGGAACAAATAGGAAATTTCGGCCTGCCATACTCGATCTCCCTTGATTATGCTTCGATTATGCCGATATCGGGGTGCTTTTGGACCCATCGATGTCATTGCAAATTGCGGGTATCCTTAAGCGCGAGGGCCGCGTTAGAAAACAAGCCCCGCATGACATTGTACGCCAAACCGCTATGATATATGAGATATCAGGAGAGCATAATGCGCGTCGCCATCGTGGGTCAAAAGGACTTCGGCAAGGCTGCGATGGAGGCCTTCGTAAAGCGGGGTGATATCGTCGCCGGCGTGTTCTGCGCGCCTGAAAAGCCCGGCGAGGCACCCGATCCTCTGCGGCTCGCTGCCGAGCAATTCAACATCCCAGTTTACGCGCTGCCTTCGCTAAGGGTTGAGGAGGCGCGGCAAGCGCTGCAAGCGCTCAGCGTGGATCTTGCCGTCTTGGCCTTCGTGCTGCAGTTCGTGCCGCAGGATTTCGCGACGATTCCGCGCCACGGAACGATTCAATTTCATCCGTCCTTGTTGCCGCGCTATCGGGGCCCGAGTTCGATCAATTGGCCCATCATCTTGGGCGATACGCGCACCGGCCTGACCATCTTCCGGCCGGTCGACGGGCTCGATGAAGGTCCAGTCATCTTGCAGAAGGAGACGCCGATCGGCCCGGACGAGACTGTCGGCAAAGTCTATTTTGGCAGGCTGTTTCCGATGGGTGTCGAGGCTCTGTTGGAGGCGGCGGATTTGCTCGTGAGCGGAGGCGCGCAAGCCACGACGCAAGATGAGTCTTGCGCAAGTTACGAGGGGTGGTGCCGGGAGGCGGAAGCGCGCATCAACTGGCACACTCATGTGGATCAAACCTACAATTTGATCCGCGGATGCGATCCCGCACCGGGCGCCTGGACAGTTTTCAATCACCAGCGGCTGCAGTTGTTTGACGTCCGCAAACATTTGGCGCGTACCTTCTCACAGGTCAAAGGCCGGATCGGCGCCGTCACCGCCATCGAGGAGCATTCCTTGAGAATTTCAGCGCAGGGCGGCCAGATCGAGGTGTCCAAACTTAGGATTGAGGGCGGCAAAAAACTCCCCGCGCCGCAATTTTGCGCGGAGACAGGCTTGGCGTTGGGAACGATCCTGGGCGTTTAGGGCCGGCCCGAACATCAAATGGTGAGCACGATCTTGCCGATGTGATTCGAAGATTCCATGAGCCGATGCGCTTCGCTCGCCTCGGCCAGCGGGAACGTTTTGAAAATCACCGGCCGCACTTTACCTGACTCGATCAACGGCCAGACATTTTGGCGCACGGCCTCGGCGATGGCGGCCTTCTGCGCCACCGTTCGCGATCTTAAGGTCGAGCCGGTCAGGGTCAGGCGTTTGATCAAAATCATGCCGACGTTGATTTCGGCGCGCGAGCCGCCCAACAAGGAAATGGTGACGACGCGGCCCTCGACCGCTGCAATGTCCAGATTCCGCTGCACGTAGCTGCCCGCGACCATATCAAGCGTGATGTCGACGCCGTAGCCTTTGGTCTGCGCGCGGATGACTTCGACAAAATCCTCGGTTTTATAGTCGATGCCGCGAACCGCGCCCAAGGCCTCGCAGGCCCGCGCCTTTGCTGCCGATCCCGCGGTCGCGAAGACCCGCGCACCCCAGGCTTTGGCAAGCTGAATCGCGGTGGTGCCGATGCCGCTGGTACCGCCATGAATGAGAACGGTATCTCCCGCTTTGCATCGGCCGCGTTCGAACAGATTGGTCCATACCGTGAGAAACGTTTCCGGTATCGCCGCCGCTTCCACCATGCTCAATCCTTTCGGGATGGGCATCAGCAAGGGCGCCGCCGCAATGGCATAGCCGGCGTAGCCGCCGCCCGGCAGCAAGGAAGTCACCTTATCGCCTAGCGAGACGCCCGAGACCTGAGCTCCGAGTGCCACGACTTCTCCGGCGATTTCCATGCCGGGCAAGTCCGACGCGCCCGGTGGTGGAGGATAGCGGCCCTGACGCTGCATGACGTCCGGCCTGTTCACGCCCGCTGCCTGGACGCGAATGAGCACTTCGTCCTCGCCGGGCTTGGGAACCGGCCTGACCGCGATTTTCAATTGCTCGGGTCCGCCGGGCGCCGCGATCTCAACCACCGTCATTTCACCAGGTAAGTTCATTCGTTTTCTCCGCTTCGGCAAAATCTTGAAAAAGGGGCGGCCAATCTAGACGCTCCACAATAATTGGGCAAGAATCCGCGGCTTTGCGGCAAGATGCTGCAATGTTCATTCGCCAACTCGATTATCTGGTCACGCTCGCGCGCGAAAAACATTTCGCCAAGGCGGCAGAGTCCTGCCATGTCTCGCAGCCCGCGTTGTCCTCGGCCATCCGCAGCCTGGAAAAAGAACTCGGCGTCATGATCGTGCAGCGTGGCCGCCGTTTCATGGGGTTCACGGCCGAAGGCGAGCGGGTGCTGGTGTGGGCGCAGCAGACGCTTACGTCGCTGTCGCACATGCGCGAGGATGCCTCGATCGCCAAGTCCACCATGGCGGGAACTCTGCGCGTCGGCGCTATTCCCACCACCATGACCGTGACGGCCTTCATCACTGCGGCGTGCCGCGCACTGTATCCGAATATTCGCTACGCCATTTCATCGTTGAGCACCGAAGCGATTGCGAGCCAGTTGGACCGGTTCGAATTGGATCTTGGTCTCACCTATCTGGATGAGAAGACCCTTGACGGCTTCGAATCGCTGCAGCTATTCGCTGAGCGCTACGTTTTGCTGTCGGCCCGCAACGCGAAACTTGAGCCCACGGTGACTTGGGAACAGGCCGGGCGTCTGCCGCTGTGCTTGCTGACGGCCAAGATGCGCAACCGTCAAGTGATCGATGCGGCCTTTCGGCGCGCGGGCGCGAAAGCGGACGTGATACTCGAGACCGATTCTATTTTCGCGCTCTATGCTCATGTCAGCGAAGCCGGCTTGTTCAGCATCGTGCCCCATAGCCTGCTCAATTTCTTCGACATGGGGCGGGTCCGCGCCACGCCCCTGTTGCCGTATCTCACACGTGCAATCGGCCTGATCGCACGCAATCAACCCGCGCTCGCGCCGGTCACGGCCGCGGTCTGGGAGATTGCGCGCAGCCTCGAGCTGCAGAAGCGATTTGATCGCGCGCTGACCTAGCGGGCTGATTACCCCGACCCTGCGCTGGTTACCGCGACCTGCGCGTTGCGCGAGCAGGCGCGCTGATTATTCCTGGCTATCACATGATTCAGCAAAGCAATTGGACGCGCATCTCGCTTGATTCCACACTGAAAGCCGCCATTTCAATGCGAGGCGCCGCCATTTTGAGGTGGCGTCGCGAGAGAGGAATCTATGGACCAAAAAGTCGATTTGAAACACTACGAGTTATTCATCGATGGTAAACATGCGGCGCCCTCGACCGGCGAATACACCATCGATCTTGATCCTGCGACCGAAGAGCCGATAGCCGAGGTTGCGCAGGGCGGCGAGGCCGACGTGGACCACGCCGTCAGCTCGGCGCGCGCGGCGTTGAAGGTGTGGGGCGCGCTGCGTGCCGCCGAACGCGGCCGCATCTTGCAAAGAGCGGCAGCGCTGCTGGAAGAGCATAAAGAGGAACTGATCGAGATCGAGAGTCTGGATGCCGGCAAGCCGCTTGCGGCCGTCCGTCGCCAGGACATGGCCGCCGTCATTGACACCGTGCGCTACTACGCCGGCTGGTGCGACAAGATCACCGGACAAGTGATACCGACCCGCCCGGATGCATTGACCTATACGGTGCGCGAGCCGGTCGGCGTCATCGCGGCCATCGTGCCGTGGAATTTCCCGCTGATGATCGGCATGTGGAAAATCGCGCCAGCATTGGCCTGCGGCTGCACCGTCGTGGTCAAGCCGGCGGAACTGACGCCGCTGTCGATGCTGCGGGTCGCCGAGCTATTCCTCGAAGCCGGGCTGCCGCCGGGAGCATTCAATGTGGTTTGCGGCAAGGGCAGCGTGGTCGGCGAGGCGCTGGTACGCCATCCCGGCGTCGACAAGGTGACCTTTACGGGTTCACCCAAGGTCGGCCGCGGCATCATGCAGAGTGCCGCAAGCAATTTCAAAAAAGTGACCCTGGAACTGGGCGGCAAATCCGCCAATTTGATTTTCGCTGATGCGAATTTGGACAGGGCGGTGCGCGCCGCCTCGTCAGGAATCTTTTTCAATGCCGGCCAGGTGTGTTCCGCGGGCTCGCGCGTCTTGGTCGAGCGCCCGGCGTACGACGACGTCGTGCAGCGCTTGGCCGAGCGAGCGCGATCCATCCGCGTCGGCGATCCGATGGATCCGAAAACCACGATGGGCCCGGTCATTTCGGCAGGACAAATGCAGACCGTGCTCAACTATATCGATATCGGCAGGACGGAAGGCGCCGCTGTGGTCGCCGGCGGCGCGCGTCTCGGCGATCAGGGGTATTTCGTCGAGCCCACCGTGTTCGCGAATGTCGAGCATGAAATGCGGATCTCCCAAGAAGAAATCTTCGGTCCCGTGCTCTCCGTCATTCCCTTTGACGATGAACAGGACGCTCTGCGCATCGCCAACGGCACAGCCTACAGCTTGGCGGCCGGCGTCTGGAGCACCGACATCGGACGCGTGCATCGCATGGCGGCCGGGCTCAAGGCCGGCACGGTTTGGATCAACACCTACGGCTATACCGACGTTCGGCTGCCCTGGGGCGGTTCCGGCGAGTCGGGTTTGGGGCGCGAACACGGCGATGCCGCAATCGAGAATTTCACGCAGCCGAAAGCGATCTGGTTGGCGCTCGATCAATAAGTAAAAAGTGACTATGGCGCTCGCGCACGGCGAGCGCCAACGACCCGTGCCTCGGGAGCGCCTGAGGCCGAGATCTGGCACTTGTAGGTGTCGGAATCTTCCTACATCAAATTCCGAGCCGCAAGGCTTCGGATGCTTGGACTTTCACCGATCCCTTTGCCAAGCTTTCGCGCCATGCGCTGGCCTATAAACGCCGGGTCCGACGGCTGACACGCGACCCGCAGAGTGTGGCTTCGCATTGATGGGATGAATAAAAGAGAGCCTCGCGGCCGACCTGAAGCGCGGCACGGAGATCGATCATGGATCAGAATTCACCTGCCATCCTAAAGTCGGGCGCTAAGGCTCGAAATGGCGCTGCCAAAACAGGCGACGCCAGGGCAAGCAACGCCAGGGCAAGCAACGCCAGGGCAAGCAACGCCAGGGCAAGCAACCCCAGGGCAGGCAACGCCAGGGCAGGCAACGCCAAGGCAATCAGCGTCAAGGCCATCAAGACACACAGCACTGCAGCGAAATCTCGCCCAGCCAACGGCTACGCCGGCGAGCCCGAACTCAATGAGCATGAATTGCTCAATGCGCTGCATGCCATGCAGGCAGGAGACTTTTCGGTACGCTTGCCCGGACATCAAACAGGCGTCGCGGGCAAAATCTGCGATGCCTTCAACACCATCGTCGCCGCGAACCAACGCATCGCGCAACAACTAGAGCATGTGGGCGAGGTGGTGGGGCATCAGGGCAAAACGCGCACACGAGTCCGATTTGGACTGTCCGACGGCGCCTGGGCCGACATGGAGGGCTCCGTCAATGCTTTGATCGACGATTTGCTGTGGCCAACCACAGCCGTGACGCGCACGGTGACCGCGGTCGCGCGCGGCGACCTGTTGCAGACTGTGCCGCTGGATGTAGACGGCCGTCCCTTGAAGGGCGAGTTCCTGCGTTCCGCGAACATCGTCAACACGATGGTCGATCAGCTCAATGCATTCGCCGGTGAAGTCACCCGCGTCGCGCGCGAGGTGGGGACCGAGGGCCGCCTGGGCGGCCAGGCGCAGGTGCCGGGCGTCGCCGGCACCTGGAAGGATCTGACCGACAATGTGAATTCCATGGCGTCCAATCTGACGGCGCAGGTCCGCAATATCGCCGAGGTGTCGACGGCGATTGCCAGCGGCAATCTGGCGAAGAAAATCACGGTGACGGTGTCGGGTGAAATCCTCGAGCTCAAGGAAACCATCAACACCATGGTCGATCAGTTGAACGCGTTTGCCTCGGAAGTGACGCGCGTGGCGCGCGAAGTCGGCACCGAAGGCCGATTGGGCGGGCAGGCCAACGTGCTCGGCGTGGCCGGCACGTGGAAGGATCTGACCGAGAACGTCAATTCCATGGCCTCGAATCTGACCGGTCAGGTCAGAAACATCGCCGAGGTGACCACCGCGGTCGCCAACGGCGACCTGTCGAAGAAAATCACCGTCGACGTGAAGGGCGAAATTCTCGAACTCAAAGACACCATCAACACGATGGTAGACCAGTTGAACGCATTCGCCGGCGAAGTCACCCGCGTGGCGCGCGAGGTGGGCACGGAGGGCAAGTTGGGCGGCCAGGCGCAATTGAAGGGCGTGGCCGGCACCTGGAAGGACTTGACGGATTCAGTCAACTCCATGGCCTCGAACCTCACCGGGCAGGTGCGCAACATCGCCGAGGTCGCGACCGCCGTGGCGCAGGGCGACTTGTCCAAGAAAATCACCGTGACGGTGTCGGGCGAGATCCTGTTGCTGAAGGAAACATTGAACACCATGGTCGATCAGCTGCGCTCCTTCGCGGGCGAGGTGACGCGCGTGGCGCGCGAGGTCGGCACCGAAGGCCGGCTTGGCGGCCAGGCGCAGGTGCCGGGCGTGGCGGGTACCTGGAAGGATCTGACCGACTCGGTCAATTCCATGGCGGGGAATCTGACGGCGCAAGTGCGCAACATCGCCGAGGTGTCGACCGCCATTGCCAATGGCGACTTGTCGCGCAAGATCACCGTCGATGTGAAGGGCGAGATTCTGCAGTTGAAAGAAACGCTCAACACCATGGTGGACCAGTTGAATCGTTTCGCATCTGAAGTGACGCGCGTGGCGCGCGAGGTCGGCACCGAGGGCAAGCTCGGCGGCCAGGCCAACGTGCCGGGCGTGGCCGGCACTTGGAAGGACCTCACGGAAAACGTCAATTCCATGGCTTCGAATTTGACCGGGCAGGTGCGCAACATAGCCGAAGTGACCACCGCGGTGGCGCGCGGCGACTTGTCGCGCAAGATCACCGTCGATGTGAAGGGCGAGATTCTCGAGCTGAAAAATACCATCAACACCATGGTGGATCAGTTGAACGGCTTCGCCGGTGAAGTGACACGCGTGGCGCGCGAAGTCGGTACCGCCGGCAAGCTCGGCGGCCAGGCACAGGTGCCCGGCGTCGCCGGTACCTGGAAGGACCTGACCGACAACGTCAATTCGATGGCCGGCAACCTGACCGCGCAGGTGCGCAACATCGCCGAGGTCGCGACGGCCATTGCCACCGGCGACTTGTCGCGCAAGATCACCGTGGATGTGCGCGGCGAAATTCTGCTGCTGAAGGAAACGCTCAACACCATGGTGGATCAATTGCGATCATTCGCCGGCGAAGTGACGCGCGTGGCGCGCGAGGTCGGCACCGACGGCCGGTTGGGCGGTCAGGCCGTTGTGCCCGGCGTCGCCGGCACCTGGAAGGATCTGACCGATAACGTCAACTTGCTGGCGGCCAATTTGACCACTCAGGTGCGAAACATCGCGGAGGTGACCACGGCCGTGGCGCGCGGCGACTTGTCGCGCAAGATTACCGTCGATGTGAAGGGCGAGATTCTCGAGCTGAAAAATACCATCAACACCATGGTGGATCAGTTGAACGGCTTCGCCGGCGAGGTGACGCGCGTGGCGCGCGAAGTCGGCACGGAAGGGCGCCTCGGCGGCCAGGCGCAGGTGCCCGGCGTCGCCGGCACCTGGAAGGATCTGACCGACACGGTCAATGTCATGGCGGCAAACCTCACGGAGCAAGTCCGCGGCATCGTGAAAGTCGTGACCGCGGTGGCCAACGGCGACCTGAAACAAAATCTCACCGTTGCCTCCAAAGGCGAAGTGGCGGCATTGGCCGAAACCATCAACAACATGACGAACACGCTCGCCACCTTCGCGGACCAGGTCACGACCGTGGCTCGCGAGGTCGGTGTCGAGGGCAGGCTGGGAGGCCAGGCGAACGTGCCCGGCGCGGCGGGGACCTGGAAGGACCTGACCGGCAACGTGAATTTGCTGGCGGCGAATCTCACCACCCAGGTACGCGCCATCGCCGAAGTGGCGACGGCGGTCACCAAGGGCGACCTTACGCGGTCCGTGCAGGTCGAAGCGCGCGGCGAAGTGGCGGAGCTCAAGGACAACATCAATACGATGATCGGCAATCTGCGCCTGACCACCGATCGCAATACCGAGCAGGACTGGCTCAAGACCAATTTGGCGCGTTTCACCAATATGCTGCAGGGTCAGCGCGACCTGACCACGGTGGGCCGCATGCTGCTGTCGGAACTCGCTCCCTTGGTTGGCGCGCATCACGGCGTGATTTATCAAGTGCAGACCGGCGGCGCGGATGCCGCGCTGAAGCTGCTATCCGCGTATGCGGATGATGTGTTGAACGGCTATGCCGACACACTGGAGCTGGGCGAGGGTTTGATCGGCCAGTGCGCACGCGACGCGCGGCGCATGCTGATTACGGAGATGCCGGCCAGCGTGGTTCCCATCAGTTCCGGTTTGTTCCGCTCGCCGCCGCGCAATGCGATCGTGCTGCCGGTTTCATTCGAAGGCCAGGTCAAGGCCGTCATCGAGCTGGCATCGCTGGGTGCCTTCACGGATTTGCAGATGTCTTTCCTCGAGCAGCTGACCACATCAATCGGCATCGTGCTGAACTCGATCGAGGCGACGATGCAGACCGAAGGGCTCCTCAAACAGTCGCAACAACTCGCCACGGAGCTGCAGACTCAACAACGCGAATTGCAGCAGACCAACGAGCAGCTTGAACAAAAAGCGCAGCAGCTCGCGGACCGCAACGTCGAAGTGGAAGCGAAGAACCAGGAGATCGAGCAAGCGCGGCGCGCAGTGGAAGAAAAGGCTACTGAGCTTGCGCTCACCTCCAAATATAAATCCGAGTTTCTCGCAAATATGTCGCACGAGTTGCGCACGCCGCTCAACAGCATTCTCATCCTTGGTCAGCAACTAACCGAGAATCCCGAAGGCAACTTGAGCGGCAAGCAGGTCGAGTTCGCGCGCACCATTCACGGGGCCGGCACCGATCTGTTGAACTTGATCAGCGACATCCTCGACCTATCGAAGATTGAATCGGGCACCGTGTCGGTCGAGGCGGAAGAGGTTTACTTCAACAATTTGCTCGACATGATCGGGCGTCCTTTCAGTCACGAGGCGGAAAATCGCAAGCTGCAATTCGATATCAGCATTTCGGCGGATTTGGAGCGCAGCATCATCACCGACTCGAAGCGCCTGCAGCAGGTGCTCAAGAATTTGTTGTCCAATGCGTTCAAATTCACCGCCGAAGGCGGCGTGAAACTCAAGGTCTCGCCGGCCACGAGCGGTTGGAACTCGGATCACCCGGTATTGAAGCATGCGCCCGCGGTGGTGGCGTTCGAGGTCTCGGATACCGGCATCGGCATACCGCCGGAAAAGCAGCGCATCATATTCGAGGCCTTTCAGCAGGCCGACGCCGGTACCAGCCGCAAATACGGCGGCACCGGCTTGGGTTTGGCGATCAGCCGCGAGCTCGCCAACCTGCTCGGCGGGGAAATTCAACTGCGCAGCATGCCGGGCTCGGGCAGCACGTTTACGCTGTATCTGCCGCTCACCTATCTTGGCGGCGGCTTCATTGCGAACCGCGGCGGCCGCAGACGGCGCACAACCGGCCGGCCACGGCGCGCTCGCGCAAACCCGTCTGGCTGAGCGGCCAATCGAGCAGATAATCGATGACCGCAACGACCTCGCGGAGAACGACAGCGTGGTCCTGATCGTCGAAGACGACCCGCATTATTCGCGCATCATGGTTGATCTGGCGAAGGACGAAGGTTTCAAGGTGCTGGTCGCGCACCGCGGCGCGGATGCGCTTGCGCTGGCGCGCGCGCACCATCCGACCGCCATATCGCTCGATATATTCCTGCCGGACATGCTCGGCTGGACGGTTTTGAGCCAGCTCAAGCAGGATCCGACCACACGGCACATTCCCGTGCAGATCGTCACTTTGGACGAGGACCGCCATCACGGTCTGGCGCGCGGCGCGTTTTCTTTCGTGCAGAAGCCGACGACCACGCGAAGGCCTGGAGAATGCCTTTGCCCGCATCAAGGGTTACGCCAAGTCGCGCCGCAAGCGCCTGCTGCTGGTCGAGGATGATGAGGCCGAGCGCCAGGGCGTCGCCGAGCTGCTCGGTTCCGACGATATAGAAATCATCACGGCCGATACGGGCGCGAGCGCGCTGCTGCAGCTGCGCGACAACCGCTTCGATTGCGTGGTGCTCGACCTGAAGCTGCCCGACATGTCGGGCTTCGAGGTGTTGGAGCGAATTCGCGATGATTCTTCGCTCTGCGACATCCCGGTGGTGGTGTTCACCGGGCGCGAGCTCTACTCCCGACGAAGACGCAAAGCTGCACACCATGGCGCGCAGCGTCGTAGTCAAGGGCGTGGAATCGCCTGAACGCCTGCTGGACGAGACCGCGCTGTTCCTGCATCGGATTGTCGCCGACTTGCCGCCAGGCAAGCAGCTCATGCTCGAGCGCTTGCACAGTTCGGATGAAGACCTGATCCGCCGTACGGTGCTGCTGGTCGACGATGACGCGCGCAACATCTTTGCCTTGAGCAGCGTGCTCGAACGGCGCGGCATGGAAGTGCTGACTGCGACGACCGGCAGCGAGGCGATTGCCGTGTTGGGCTCGCGCACCGACGTCGCGATCGTGCTGATGGACATCATGATGCCGGGCATGGACGGTTATGAAACGATTCAGGCGATTCGTTCGGATCCGACCTATCGGCGGCTGCCGATTCTCGCGCTGACGGCCAAGGCCATGAAGGGCGATCGCGAGAAATGCCTCGAGGCCGGCGCCTCCGACTATCTGGCGAAGCCGGTGAACATTCAGCAGCTGATGTCCGCGCTGCGGATGTGGCTGCATCGCTGAGCTACATTCATGAGCACTCCCGACAAAGTGAATATTCTGCTGGTCGACGACAGCCAAGCGAAGCTGCTGAGCCACGAGATCGTGCTCTCGGAGATGGGCGAGAACCTGCTCAAAGCCAGTTCGGCGCGCGAAGCCTTCGAATGCTTGCTGAAAAATGAAGTTGCGCTGATCCTCATCGATGTGTGCATGCCGGATTTGGATGGCTTTGAATTGGCCACGATGATTCGCGAGCATCCGCGCTTTCAGAACACGGCCATCATCTTCGTTTCCGCGGTCATGATGGCGCACCTCGATCAACTGCGCGGCTATAGGCTGGGCGGCGTCGACTACGTACCGGTGCCGGTGGTGCCGGAATTGCTGCGCGCGAAGGTCAGAGTATTCGTCGATCTTTACCGAAAAACCCGCCAACTCGAGCAATTCAACGCGGATCTCGAGCGGCGCGTCGAGGAGCGGACCGCGGAATTGCGCAAGTTCAATGAGGAATTGGAAAGTTCGATCGAAGAACGTACCCGCGAGCGCGAACTGGCGCTGGCGCAGCTGTTCGAGGCGCAAAAATTGGACACGATCGGCCGCTTGACCGGCGGCGTCGCGCACGACTTCAATAATCTGCTGATGGCCGTATTGGGCAGCCTGACCTTGTTGGAAAAGAAACTGCCGGAGGATCCGCAGATCCGGCGGCTGTTGCATAACGCCATTCAAGGCGCGGATCGCGGCAAGGCATTGACTCAACGTCTGCTGGCGTTTTCGCGCCGGCAGGACCTGAAGCCGCAGGCGGTGGATCTTGCGCTGCTGGTCAACGGCATGGAAGAACTTCTCAGGCGCGCCGTGGGTCAGGAGATCACATTCAGCAGCGATTTTCCGCCTGATTTGCCGCCGGTTCTGGTGGATGCGAATCAATTGGAATTGGCGTTGCTCAATGTGGCTTTGAACGCGCGCGACGCGATGCCGGATGGCGGCAGCGTGAAAATCACCGCTCGTGCCGATAGCGTGCCGCCGTCCGATTCCGCGAACGGCCGGTCGGGCACTATGACCGGGCACGGTCTCGATGCCGGCAGCCCGTGCTTGCCGCCGGGCGAATACATCCGAATCACCGTCGTCGACACCGGCGTCGGCATGGATCGGGTGACGCTCGCCAAGGCGACGGAGCCGTTCTTCACCACCAAAGGCCCCGGCAAGGGGACCGGGCTGGGCTTGTCCATGGTGCAGGGCCTGGCCGCGCAGTCGGGAGGTCTGCTGCGTATTCATAGTGAGCCCCGCGCGGGCACCGTGGTTGAATTGTGGCTGCCCAAGGCTGCCACCGCCGCGGCGACCCTGATGCGCTCGCTGGAATCAACCGCTGCGTTCCGGCCGACCGAGCCCTGCACCGTGCTCATCGTCGATGACGACACGCTGGTCATGACCGGAACGGCGGCGATGATTTTGGATCTCGGCCACACGGCAATCGAAGCACGCTCGGGCGCCGAAGCGCTCGAGATGTTGGGCTCGGGCCTCAAGGTGGATGTCGTGCTGACCGATCATGCGATGCCGGCGATGACCGGATTGCAGCTTGCCGAATCCATTCACACGAGATTTCCGGGCCTGCCGATCATCCTGGCAACAGGATACGCGGAATTGCCCGTCGATCCTTCTACCTTGGGAATTCCACGGCTGGCGAAGCCATGCACACAGCACGAGATCGCCCTGGCCATTCACGAAGCAGTGCGAGCAGGCGCCATGGAGAATCGAGCGGCGTTGTCGGGATCGGCCACATAAGCTGTATTATGGATCAATGACAACGGCCTATATCACCCATGCGGATTGTTTGCGCCACGAGATGG
This sequence comes from uncultured Gammaproteobacteria bacterium, assembly GCA_963782865.1. GTDB lineage: Bacteria > Pseudomonadota > Gammaproteobacteria > Steroidobacterales > Steroidobacteraceae > Bog-1198. The sequence continues at coordinate 471,608 of CAWALS010000014.1, forward strand.
GCGCCGGTCACCCGGAATGTCCCGATCGATTGCAAAGCGGTCAATGCAGAGATGCGCTCATCCGGATTGCTGGATGACCTGCTCAGTCTCGAGGCGCCGCTGGCCCAGGCTGAAGATTTGAAGCGGGTGCATCGCGCCGGCTACGTGGACGCGATCTTTGAGAACGCCCCCGCCGAAGGCTACCTGCAGCTGGATCCTGACACGGCGATGAATCCGTACAGTCTGGCCGCCGCGCAACGCGCCGCCGGCGCCGGGATGCTGGCGGTGGACGAATTGGTTGCGGGGCGGGCGGACAACGCGTTTTGCGCCGTTCGTCCCTGCGGGCACCACGCGACGCAGGTTCGGTCGATGGGCTTCTGCATTTTCAACAACATCGGCGTGGCCGCGGCCTACGCTTTGGAAAAGAAGGGCCTCGAGCGCGTCGCTGTCATCGATTTCGATGTGCATCACGGCAACGGTACCGAGGACATGTTCAGTCCCCCGCATTGGCAGAAGCGCGTACTGATGGCGAGTTTTTTTCAGCACCCGTTCTACCCCTACAGCGGCACTGCCAATCCCGCGCCGAACATGATCAATATTCCCCTGGCAGCAGGCAGCGGCGGGAGCGCCGCGAAGAAAGCGGTGGAAGCGCACTGGCTCCCTGCGCTCGAGAGTTTCAAGCCGCAGATGATGTTTATTTCCGCCGGATTCGATGCGCACAAGGAAGACCTGCTCGGTGGTATGGCGCTCATCGAAGCCGACTACGCGTGGATGACGCGCGAATTGAAACAGGTGGCCGCGCGGCATTCGAAGGGGCGCATCGTCTCAATTTTGGAGGGCGGCTACAATTTGTCGGCACTCGGCCGCAGCGCCGTGGCCCACGTCAGGGCCCTCGCGGAAGGCTCGCCGGCCTAGGAATCTTGCCGCGCTGCGAGTCTCGCCCGGCTCGGACTCGCGCCGCTCTAGGAATAGAGTCTGCCGACGCTCTCGGCCACGCACACCGGCTTAGCAAAGCCTTCGCGTTCAACGCTCACTTCGGTGATCAGCTGCACACCGCCTTCAATGGGTTCGAATGCCAGCAGCTTGAAATGTGCGCGCAGGCGGCTGTTGACGGGCACGGGTGCGGGGAAGCGCACACGATTTAGGCCGTAGTTGACGGACATGCGTGCGCCGTTGACCCTGTGCGAGCTGCGAATGAACAGAGGCAGCAGGCTCAAGGTCAAAAATCCATGCGCCACCGTCGAGCCGAACATCCCCGCCGCGGCGCGCACCGGGTCGACGTGAATCCATTGATCATCGCCGGTGACGGCGGCAAATTGATCGATCCGCATCTGATCGATGATGACCCAGTCGCTGACCCCAATTGGGGAACCGACCAGCGCTTTCAGTTCTGCTACATTTTGATAGGTTTTCACAAGGGACCTCGCGCGGCAAAGGATGATCGCACAACCCGGCTGCGGCGCAGCTGGAAAAGCGGTTTTTCGACCTTATTTAAGTGAACTACGCGGAATGTTGAGGGGGCGTTTGTGAATAAAGCGGTGTTGGGTGTATATCCTGGTCCGAAGGCTCACTGGGTGGGTGACGGCTTCCCGGTGCGAAGCCTGTTTAGCTATGACCAATTGGGACGGCACATCAGTCCGTTTCTGTTGCTCGACTATGCCGCCCCGACGGTGTTTGCGCCGGCGGCGCGCCCGCGCGGGGTTGGTGAGCATCCCCATCGCGGTTTCGAGACCGTAACCATCGTTTACCAGGGTGAAGTCGCGCATCGAGATTCCGTGGGCAACAGCGGGGTGATCGGTCCAGGCGACGTGCAGTGGATGACGGCAGCCGCCGGGATCTTGCATGATGAGTTTCATTCGCCTGCCTTCATGCGGCGCGGCGGCGCTTTGGAAATGGCCCAGCTTTGGGTCAACCTGCCCGCCAAACACAAGATGGCGCCGCCTCGATACCAAAGTATTCTCGGGGCGCAGATACCACAGGTAACGCTGCCCGACGGCGCCGGCAGCGTGCGTGTCATCGCGGGCAATTATTCCGGGCAGCAAGGTCCCGCGGCCACCTTCAGCGAGCTCAATGTCTGGGATGCGCGCCTGCGAGCGGGAAAGGAGATCACGCTGTCGCTGCCCGAAGAGCATGGCGCGGCGATTGCGGTGCTGCGCGGCGCCATCACCGCAAACGGATCGCGCGAGGCCAAGGATGCCGAGCTCGTGCTTTTGGAGCGCGGCGGCAGCGAGATCCGTGTGGCTGGCGGCGCCGACAGTACGCTGCTGGTATTGAGCGGCATTCCCATTGCCGAACCGATCGCAGGGTACGGGCCATTCGTCATGAACACGCGGCAAGAGATCGAAACGGCAATGGATGATTTTCGACTCGGAAAATTTGGCCGAATGCCGCCGCTCGACGCCGCGGCGGTTGCAGCCGAGGGGGGTCGACACCGAGCAATTTGAAGAATTTTGGTGCGTAGGAACCGCGGTGCTATGCTGGCTGTCTCAAGGTTATGGCGGTTTTTCGGGGCAGACGATCGACGATGACATAACGACGTTGCAGCGTTGAGGCGGGCACTTGAAAGAGACAATACGGGTTTATTTTCGGCGTTCCCCGATTCGAATGCATTGGCTCGGGGCGTCGATTTTAGCCGGCGCGCTGGCCGGTTGGCCGATTTGGACCGGAGCTACCGCTCCCGAAGTGTCCCCGCCCACAACCCCGGTCGCCGATCCCATCGATGAGCTGACGGAGGTCATGGTCGAAGCGCGCGAGCCGCGCTACGTATCGCCCACGCGCCGGGATCAAATTGGCCGCATTTGGGCGCCGGTGATGATCAATGGTCGGGGGCCCTTCCGCCTGGTACTCGATACCGGTGCAAGTCACAGCGCGATTACCGCCTTGGTCGCGTTGGCGCTCGGCATCCCGACGGATCGCTCGCCGCCGGTCATACTGCGCGGTGTGACAGGATTTGCCACCGTGCCGACCATTCGCGTGGATACACTGAGTGTCGGCGATGTGGCGGTCGATCAGGCGATTCTTCCGATCGTTCCCGACGCACTCGGCGGGGCGGAAGGCGTGCTCGGTTCCGAAGGTCTGTTGGGCAAGCGAATCTTCATCGATTTTCGCCATGATCGGATCAACATCGCTTATTCGAAGAACGAGCGCTCGGGCCCCGGGTTTATCAGCGTACCGTTCCACTCGCTGCGCGGTACGCTGGTGGTCGTGGATGCCTTTGTCGGCCAGGTACGCTGCAAGGCCATCATCGACACGGGTGGTCAGGTTACGATTGCGAATCTTGCGTTGAAGGAAGCGCTGTCGCGCATCGGCGCCCAGCCACGTTCCAAAATCGACACGATTATCGGCGCAACCAAGGATATACAAAGGGGCGAGCTGATGGACACGCCGGCCATCGGGTTGGGGGCTATCACCATCCATGATCCCGGCGTGACGTTCGGCGATCTTTATATTTTCAAGCAATGGCGCCTGACGAGCGAGCCGGCGATTCTGATCGGCATGGATACGCTGGGGCTGCTCGACACACTGATCATCGACTATCGCCGACATGAGCTGCAGCTGCGCATGTTGAACGCCAGCTAACCGAAGGCCCCAAGCATGATCAATAAACCACTCGTTGGCGTAGCGGCTTTGATATTCGTGCTGGCCGCGACCGGCGTTTATTACCTGCGCAGCCGCAATCAGCCGCTGCCCGCCGCGCCGAGCGCCCCGGCTGCCGTCGCGCCCGCCGCCGCGGAGCCGAGCGTTGCCCATCCTTTGCCGGAGAGCGCCGGCAGCGCGGCGGCTGCGCCGTTGCCGGAATTGGCCGACAGCGATGCGCCACTGCGCGACGCGCTCGGCCAAATCAGCAGCGCGGATGCCGTCAAGGATTTTCTCGTGCCGCAGGATCTTATTCGCAAGATCGTGGTGACCATCGACAACCTGCCGCGGCAGAAAGTTGCGGTGGACAAGCGGCCCGTCAACCCCGCGGCGCGGTTCATTCCTCGCCAATGGCGATGAATTGCATGCCAGCCTCGATCCGCGCAATTTCGAGCGCTACAAGCCGATGGTCGCCGTGATCAGTCAGCTCGACGCCAAGCAATTGGGCGCGCTGTATATTCATTACTATCCGCTGTTCCAGCAGTCTTACCAGAATCTGGGTTATCCCAGCGGCTATTTCAACGACCGGCTGGTGGAAGTCATCGACAACTTGCTGGCGACGCCGGAACCCAAAGGGCCGATTCAGCTCGTGCGACCCAATGTCATGTACACCTACGCCGATCCGGCTCTCGAAGCGCGGTCCGCCGGGCAAAAATTACTGCTTCGAATGGGACCGGAGAACGCCAAGGCGATCAAGGCCAAGCTGACCGAGCTGCGGGCGGTGATCACAGCGGGGCAACTCAAGCATTAGCAAGGGAATTGATCGACCAGGTTGACGTTTGCCGACGAAGAGCTTCATAAAAAAACGGGGAACAAGAATGGCTACCACTTCAGCAGATGCGGGACTGCCCAAGAGCGCCGCGGCGCTGCAAAACAAATGGCTGGTGATCGGAGCCTCATCGTTAGGCACCGTGTTCGAGTGGTACGACTTCTACTTGTATGGACTGCTCGCCAGTATCTTCAGCACGAAATTCTTTTCCGGCGTCAACGAGGTAACCGGCTTCATTTTTGCCTTGGCGGCCTTCGCGGCGGGATTTGCGGTGCGGCCGTTCGGTGCGCTGGTGTTCGGACGCCTGGGCGACCTGGTCGGACGGAAACACACCTTCCTGATCACCATGGGAATCATGGGCGTGTCGACGTTTCTCGTTGGATGCCTGCCGGGTTATGCGACCTGGGGCATGTGGGCGCCAATCTCTCTCGTGGCGTTGCGCCTCCTGCAAGGCCTGGCCCTGGGAGGCGAATACGGCGGCGCGGCGACCTATGTCGCTGAGAATTCGCCGCAGGGCAAGCGCGGGCTGTACACCAGCTTCATTCAGACTACGGCGACGCTGGGTTTGTTTGCTGCGTTGCTGGTCGTGATCGGGATTCGGGAAGGCTTCGGCGAGGAATTCTTCAAGGATTGGGGATGGCGCATACCATTCTGGCTTTCGATCGTTCTGCTGGCCGTTTCGTTGTGGATTCGGATGAGGCTCGCCGAGAGCCCCGTGTTCGTCAAAATGAAGAGCCAGGGAACGACATCGAAGGCGCCGCTGTCGGAGGCGTTCGGCCGCTGGCCCAATTTGAAAATCGTGCTCATCAGCTTGTTGGGCGCTGTCATGGGACAGGCGGTGGTGTGGTATGCAGGGCAGTTCTACGCACTGTTTTTTCTCGAGCGCATCGTGAAGGTCAATGGCGTAACCACCAATGTCTTGATAGCGATCGCGCTGGCATTGGCGACACCGGGTTTCATTTTATTTGGATGGGCTTCAGACAGAATCGGCCGCAAGCCCATCATCCTGGCCGGCTGCTTGCTGGCCTTGCTGACTTACTTTCCGCTGTTCGGCGCCTTGACCCGCTATGCCAATCCGGCGTTATCCGCCGCGCTGGCTTCGTCTCCGGTGACCGTGATTTCGGATCCGAAAGAATGTTCCTTTCAGTTTGATCCGATCGGCAAAAACCCCTTCGACAAGACCTCGTGCGACATCGCCAAGAGTTTTCTTGCCAAGGCCGGCGTTTCCTATCAACGCGAAGATGCACCGGCCGGAACCGTGGCGAAGATTCGCAGCGGCAGCAACACTTTCGATGCGCCCGATCCCAAAGTCGTCAAAGGGGCGGATCGCAAGGCCGCCATCGCCGCCTTTCAAAAACAGGTGAAGGCCGCGCTGACCACTGCGGGCTACCCGGATAAAGCAGATCCGGCGGCGATCAACAAACCGATGGTCGTGCTCATTCTGTTCATTCTGGTGTTGTACGTCACCATGGTGTACGGACCCATCGCGGCCATGCTGGTTGAATTGTTTCCGGCGCGGATTCGCTACAGCTCCATGTCGCTGCCGTATCACATCGGCAATGGTTGGTTCGGCGGATTTCTGCCGACCACGGCGTTCGCGATGGTGGCCGCGACCGGAGATATTTACTACGGCCTTTGGTATCCCATTGTGGTCGCGGGCATCACTGTGGTCGTGGGTCTGTTGTTCTTGCCAGAGACATTCAAGCGGTCCATCGACGCCTAGTAAGGTCATCGAACGCCCGAGTTGATTCGGACGCCGTCGCAAATCTGCGACGGCGTCTTCGTTCCCGTTACATTCCCTTCACGGTAATAGCCGATCCGCGAACTGTGACGTTATGCGTTCTGTAAACAGCGTACCTTTGCGTACGCTCATGCATAACCTTCAAGACGGCGGGTGACTATGTCCATTCTCAGTAAATACTCATTCAGTTCGAGGTTTCCACTGGCCGGCGCCGCAGTAGTCCTGAGCGCTGCGACCCTGCTGGCAGGCTGTGTGGTGCGTGCCGTGGTACCGGCGCCGCCGCCACCGCCGCGCGTGTACGTGCAGCCGGCGCCGCCGCCGGCCTACGTCGAGCCGGCCGCCGATGTTGAGGTCACGGCCAACGAAGCGCCGCCTCCATTGCCCGACTATGAGCAGCCGCCATGCCCTGAAGATGGCTATATGTGGACGCCTGGATATTGGGGCTGGGCCGGGGGCGGGTATTACTGGGTGCCCGGAACCTGGGTGCAACCGCCGCGCGTCGGCGTGTTGTGGACGCCGGGATACTGGGGCTTCGTGGGCGGCGTGTACGCGTTCCATGTCGGCTACTGGGGCCCGCATATCGGCTACTACGGCGGCGTGAATTACGGGTTCGGCTATGTCGGCGTCGGGTTTGCCGGCGGCCGCTGGGTTGGCAATTCATTTGCCTACAATAGAGCCGTGCTGAACGTGAACGTGACCAATATTCACAACACGTACAACGAAACCGTCATCAACAGGGTCTCCGTCACCAAGGTGAGCTACAACGGCGGACCCGGCGGCACTGCCGCGGTCGCCAGCGCGCAGGAGCGAGCCTGGTCATCCGAGCCGCACGTGCCGCCGACCGCCATGCAAACCCGGCACGTGCAAGAGGCGGCCCGCAATCCCTCACTGAACGCCCGGGCGAATGGCGGCCACCCGGCGATTGCCGCCACCGCGCGACCGGCGGCGTTCACCGGCCCCGGCGTTGTGGGCGCTCGCGGCGCGAGCATGCCGCCGAATGCTGCGCAACGTGCAGGACAGCCGGGTCAGTTTGGCCAGCACGGCGCGCAACACGCGCCCGGACAGCCGGCCCGGGCGAACAACCCCGCGCGCGCCCCGGGCCCAGGGGCGGCCCGTGCCCAAGGCCAGCCAGGGCAGCATGGAGGCGCAAAACCGCCGCCCAAGCAGCAGAAACCGCAGCATCCCAAGCCCGAGGAGAAGAAGGGCGAGCGCGAGAAATAGACGACGCGCAAGCAGCACGCGAAAGCGGCCGAGTTTAAGACTCGGCCGCTTTGGTTTTAAGCGCTGCGATTACTTGCCAGGCGCCGACACCACCGGCAAATCCACGAAGCTCGGGCCTGAGGCGCCGTCAAAGATCTTGATCGTCGCTTTCTTATAATCGCCGGGTTTGGCGAAAAAGATATTGTCCACGTAGGTTTGCGGGTTCCTGTCGTACAGCGGAAACCAGCTCGACTGCACCTGCACCATGATGCGCACGGCTCGGGCTGAATACTCAGACAGGCCCGTATGGCCAACGATTAGCCCTCTATCGGTCGCCCGCGGCGTTGGCGGCTCGCCGGGGCGTTCGCTGGCCGGGCGTTCGCCGGCGGGGGCCGCCCCGCAGGGGGTGTTCTTGCGGTGCTCAGGGTTTAAGGGGCATGATCAGAGGCCTAGGATGCCTAAGGCTGGACAGGAGGCAAACGAATGAATTCCTTGTCGTTCACCGTATCCGACGGCGTCGCAACCTTGGCGTTGCAGCGTTCCGCGTGCAGCAACGCGATCGATATCACCGTCATTCGCGCCATTCATCAGGCGCTCGATCAAATTCAAAAGGGCGAGGGCGGGGCGAAAGCGGTGATTCTCACCGGCAGCAACGATGTTTTTTGCAGCGGACTCGACCTTCATTCCATCGACTTGAAAACCGCAGAAGCCCGCCAGCGCGCGCATTTTGAAATGCGCCGCTTCATGGATCCGCTGATTCTTCGCTTGAGCGGATTCAGATTTCCCATCGTTGCGGCGATCAATGGTGCGGCGGTGGGGGCCGGCATGAGTCTCGCGCTCGCCAGCGACATCATCATTGCGGCCGATAATGCCTATTTTCTGCCCTCGTTCGCGCGTCTGGGCCTGGTGCCGGATGCGGGCATTACCTTCCACCTGGCGCGCCGCATTGGCGCGGGCCGCTCCTTGTCGTCGTTGATGCTCGCTGAAAGAATCGATGCCAAGACCGCGCTTGAATGGGGCCTGGTATATTCGGTGGTTCCCGCCGGCGAACTCCTGGGGCGCGCGCAAGCCGTGGCGCATCGGCTTGCCACCGGACCCTGCGCGGTTCTCGGGCAAATTCGCACCTTGCATGCCTCGACGTTCGACAATTCACTGCAGGAACAACTGCGTGCCGAACGCAGCGCGCAGGAGATGAGCCTCGAAACGCAGGATTGTGTTGAAGGAGTGCGCGCGTTTTTCGAGAAGCGCGAGCCCAATTTTTCCGAACATTAGGCGCCGGGGCCGACCGGACCGCTCAGAGACAGGCTCCTGGGCGCAGCCGCGCTGCCCGGTTTCGCGGTAATCGCGATGCGAATCGCGGCGAGCGGCGCGCGATCATCGAACGGCTGGGTCAACGGGTCAGCCGGCACTCCGAGCAAAGTCCACAGCAGCTCGAGGTTTGGCGTTTGCGGCGTCGCTCTGATTTGCTGGTAGAGACCGGTCATCACGTGCGTGCCTGTCGCCGCATCGCCGATTCGAAGCAGCTCGCCGATATTGCTCTCGAACCCATATCCCCCTGTCTCTTTCAGGATTGCCCGCAACGCGGTCTGCAGCCCGACGCGATTGGCGGTCTGCTCACGTATGGCAACGTCTGCCTGCAGGCAGTAAAGCGCGCCGCCCCAGTATGTGCGCCCCCACGAAGGGGATTGATCCATGCCCCCTTCACCGGGGCGCGGCAGTCCCTTGGGCATGGAATTTCGGTCCTCCGCCCAGACGTCCGCGATGGCCCGATTGCCATCCTGCGCCCGCGCGATTCCCTCGACATAGGTGGCCAGACCTTCAGCGAGCCAGTTATGGCTTCTGCCAACCTCAGGCAGGGCAAGATGCACCATTTCATGGACCAGCACCCAGTCGGCTGCCAGCGCCCCAGCGGTGGTTCCGCGGCCCACGCGCATTTGGATCGTCAATCCACCATCATTGGTGGTGCGTCCGCCGTTGACGCCGCTGCTGTCCATTGCCTGCAGCCGAATGACCACCAACCGCGCCGGAAATTGGCCATAGTAGTCCGCGACAATGTGCGCCGAGCGATCGACCCATGCGCGCAGCAGCGGCTGCTCTTTATTCAGCGCGGCATCATCCATGACAACGCAAATCTGGGCCTCGTTCAGCCGCAGTTGCATGCTCGCCGTTTGCGGGCATGCCGCATGCGACAGCGCACAAAACGATGCCGCAACGGCCGCACCGACAAACCACACTGAGCGCACTTAAACCTCCTTCGAATCATTGAGTCGCCGCGGGCCGCTGAGGTAGCGGCTGCCGGGAACGAAAAATCGCAATCGCGCCTCGGCCCCCTTGGTCAGTCCAATGCGCACGCTCTCGCCGACCGACCCGATCCTGTGACCATCGCTGCCGATCCAAAGTTGCTTATTGGTAAATAGATTCAAGCCATCGTGACTTAAGTCCACGCGCAGTGCCGCAGTCAGGCGCCCCGGCCCGCGCGTCAGGTCCGTCAACTTGACATGGCGGGCGTTACGCTGCATATGTTCGGTGCCGGACACAGGTTCGAGCGCGCGCAATAGCACGCCAGAACCAATTCCGCCCGGTTCACTCGAAACGTTTAGCAGATACGACGTTCCATAGCAGAGGTAGACATACGCATGGCCGTGTTCGAGGAATAAGGAGCGATTGCGCGGTGTCATCCCACGAAATGCGTGGCAGGCAGGGTCATTCTGCAGATAGGCCTCGGTTTCGACGATCCGGCCGGCGGCAATGCCGCCGTTGAATTGGCGCACCAGCACTTTGCCGAGCAAAGTCCGGGCGAGTTCGACCGTGTCGAACGGGAGGCTGGTGCGCGAGATTCTCTTAATGGTTTTCTCAATCTTGCGCGAAGCTCCCGCGGCGATGGTAGTCTCCTCATTCGTTCGAACATGACAAAAACAAGAAAATCAGATTCTTAAGGGACAGCAGCATGTTAAGCGCTCAGGCCATCAAGAATCATCACTCGGATATCTTTACATTTTTGCATGGCGACCTGGAATCGGCCGCCGCGCATTGCCACGTTCCGGAGGATGCGCAGCGCCAAAGCCTGGTGTATGTCACTGATGCTGCGCAACTTTGTGAAGCGCGGCGCCATAAGCCCGCCATTCTCATCGTTCACGCGAATGTGGCCGATCGTCTGTGCGCCAAGGCGGACGCCGACAGCTGTTGTTTCTCGGTCAGGAATGTTTCCATGGGAATGGCGGTCCTTCTGAAATACTTCGACAGCAAAGCGAGCCGCTTTACGCAATGGGGCGAGCGTCATCCGACCGCTGTGGTGCATCGCGATGCAATACTCGGGAAGGGCGTGTTCTTGGGTCCGTATTGCGTGATCGGGGCCGGGGCGAATATTGGAGACGGCTGCTTGATCGGCGCTCACGCGGTCGTGGAGAACGACGCGAAGGTCGGTGCGCGCAGTATTCTGCATCCGCACGTTTTTCTCGGCGCCGCCTGCCAGCTCGGCGAGGATTGCGAGGTTCATCCGCATACCAGCATTGGCAGCGACGGCTTCGGCTACGCGGTGGACGCCAGCGGCAAGCCGCGCAAAATCTCGCATCTAGGCAATGTGATCATCGGCGACGGCGTGGAAATCGGCAGCAATTGCGCCATCGACAGAGCGACGTTGACCTCGACTCACATTCGCTCCGGCACCAAGCTGGACAACATTTGTCATATCGCGCACAACTGCGATCTGGGCGAGAACGGATTCTTCACCGCCGGTTTCATGATGGGAGGCTCGACCAAAATCGGCAGGCAATTCGTCACCGGCGGCAACTCGGTGGTGACGGCACACGTCACGGTGGCGGATAACGTGGTGCTATCGGGCAGATCCTCGGTAACCAACGATGTTCCGAATGCCGGTGCATACGGCGGCTACCCGTTGCAGCCCTTGAAGGAAGCGCTGCGCACGGCCGTCAGCCTCAGTCATCTGAATGAGATTCGCCGCAATCTCAAGCGCGTGATGAGGCATCTACATCTTCCCGAAAATCCGCAGGACGACGCCGCGGAGAGCTGACCATACAGTCAAAAACCTCTCCCATCGCCTTGCCGATCGCGGCATTGATGGCCGCGATGCTGTGTTTTCAATTGGGTGCAACGCTCGCCAAGAGCTTGTTTCCGCTGGTCGGCGCCGGCGGTACCGCGGCGCTGCGTCTGGCGCTTGCCGCGGTGATTTTGCTGGCCGTGTGGCGTCCCTGGCACATCCGCTTCACTGCGGCGCAGCTACGCACCCTGATCGTGTACGGCGTGGCCATGGGATGGATGAATTATTGCTTCTATCTCGCCCTGAGCTATATCCCGCTCGGCATCACGATGGCGCTGGAGTTCACCGGCCCGCTCGGCGTGGCGCTGTTCGCTTCGCGCCGTCCGATGGATTTTTTGTGGATCATGCTGGCCGCGCTGGGTCTTGTGACATTGCTGCCGCTGGGATTGGGCGGACAACCCCTGTCGGCAATCGGTGTCCTCTACGCGCTCGGCGCCGGCGCGTGCTGGGCGCTCTATATCCTGTTCGGACGCAGAGCCGGTGCGGCGCACGGCGGACAGATCACTTCATTGGGGACGGCGATCGGCGCGCTGATGATCGTACCGTTAGGCGTCGCGCACAGCGGTGCGGCGCTGCTCGCGCCGGCAATTTTGCCGCTGGCGCTCGGCGTCGCGGTGCTGTCGAGCGCCCTGCCATATTCGCTGGAAATGTATGCCATGCCGCGAATTCCGACCCGCATCTTCGGGGTATTGATGAGCCTAAATCCCGCGCTCGGCGCAGTCGCGGGCCTGATCCTGCTCGATGAGACGCTGACCCTGGTCCAGTGGACGGCCATCGCCAGCATCGTCGCCGCTTCAGCCGGCAGCGCCGCGACGCGCGGGCTAGCGCGCAATTAGCGCGATCGCCAGGTACAGGACCGCGGCGCCGGCGAGCGTCATGGCGGTGGTCAGAAATTTTGGATGGGCGTGGTAGCTTTCCGGGATAAGTTCGCTGGCGCCGATGTAGAGAAAAAATCCGCCGAGCAGGCCGAGCACCGCACCGAAGGCACTGCCGCCCAGGGTGAAGAAAAAGGTCGACGCCACGCCGAGCACCGGCGCCGCGGCGTCCACCAGCAGCCAGCGCACGCCCTGAGATTTAGTGCCCTGATTCTTCAGCACGATATTCATCGTATTGATACCATCGGAAAAATCGTGGGTGAGCACCGCGATCGCAACGACGATGCCCACCTGATGCGAGGCCTGAAAAGCCAGACCGATGGCAATGCCGTCCAGAAAACTATGCAGGCAGAGCACACCGGCCGCGAAGCGCGCGCGCGGTGCGGAGCTGCCATGAAACAGCAGAATTCGGTCGAGCACCAAGTAGAACAAGAAGCCTAAAGCGCTGCACGATAAAATCGCGGCGGCAGTGTGGTAGGGCGCGCCGAGGCCGATTGCCTCGGGCAGCAGATCAAAAAATGCAACGCCGATGACGGCGCCGGCACTGAAACCCAAAATCAGATGCAGCTTGTCGCGCAGCCGCAGCGCCAGCAGGCCGCCCAGCAGGGTGCAGAGGAATGCCGCAACGGCGATGATTAGCAGCAGCACGGTGTTATATTGCGGGCCACGATTTTAACTTCTTGGGGGCAGCGTGAGTTACGACACGTATCATAAACGCAAAATCGGTAAACACGTGCTCAAGCCCGAAACTCAAATGATGGGATACGGGTTTGATCCGAGCTTGTCGGAAGGATCGCTGAAGCCGCCGATCTTCCTGACTTCGACATTCGTCTTCAAGACCGCGCAAGATGGCAAAGATTTCTTCGACTACACCTCGGGCCGGCGCGAGCCGGTCGCCGGCCAATCCTCCGGCCTGGTGTATTCGCGCTTCAACAATCCCAACCTCGAAGTGCTGGAAGATCGCTTGGCCCTGTGGGAGGAGGGCGAAGCTGCCGCGGTATTCTCCAGCGGCATGTCGGCGATATCGACCGTCATTTGGACGCATGTGCGCCCCGGCGATGTGATCCTCATGAGTCAGCCCTTGTACGGCGGCACCGAAACGCTGATCGAAAGGACGCTGCCCGGATTTGGCGTGGGCGCAGTCGGGTTCAATCTGGGCCACGACCGCAACGCCGTACTGGAAGCCGCCGCGCAGGCTGCGAAAAAGGCGGCGGAATCCAAGGGCCGAGTCTGCCTCATCATCGTTGAGACTCCAGCCAATCCGACCAACAGCCTGGTCGATCTCAAGCTGATGCGCGAGGTATCGGAAATGATCGGCGCGCGCCAGAGCGGCGGCCGGCCGCAGGTCGCGGTCGACAATACTTTTCTCGGGCCGGTCTTCCAGCGGCCGCTGCTGCATGGCGTCGATCTGGTGATGTACTCCCTGACCAAGTATGTCGGCGGACATTCGGACTTGGTCGCCGGCGGCGTGGTCGGCTCGCGCGCGGCGGTGGATCCCGTCAAGAAGCTGCGCGGCGCGCTCGGCACGCAGCTGGATCCAAACACGGCCTGGATGATCATGCGTTCGATGGAGACGCTGTCGCTGCGCATGCATAAATCGGCGGAAAATGCCGCTCTGGTGGCGAATTTTCTGCGCACGCATCCGAAAATCGCCGCGGTTAATTATCTTGGCTTCCTCGCGGCGAGTGATCCGCGAGCGACGGTGTTCAAACAGCAGTGCGAGAGCGCCGGTTCGACCTTTGGTTTCGCCGTGAAGGGCGGCGAGGCCGAGGCGTTCCGCCTGCTCGATGCCTTGCAGGTGATCAAGCTGGCGGTGAGTCTCGGCGGCACGGAAACGCTGATCTCGCACCCCGCGAGCACGACCCATTCCGGCGTGACCAAGCAAACGCGGGATCGCCTCGGAATAACCGACGCTTTGATTCGAATTTCAGTCGGCATCGAGAACGCGGATGATTTGATCGCCGATTTGAACGCGGCCCTGGAAAAGGTGTAATTCGGGCTCAGCCTTTGGCACTGGATTTGAGCGGCTCGGATGGTCCAGGGCGATAGGAAGCTTCGAGGCACGAAGAAACAGTGCCTCGAAGCTTCCTATCACCCTAGGCCTTTCAGGCAATCGCTCAATCTCACAAGTGCCAGACGATGAGTCTCGAATGGACCACGGTAGTTCTAGTGCCCTGCATGTGATATCGATCGGCTCGAGTTCTTGTCAGAGACGATACAAGACTCAAAGCACTGCAGCCTTCGTGCCTTGAGTCTCCGTACCGTCCCTGACGAGCACTAAACCACCCGTATCACGGGCGGATGCATTAGAGGCTCTTCGATATGCCGAAAAACACCCCGCGCCTCGGCCCGAATTGCGGTGCGCCGACGCCGACGCCTGTGCCGTTACGGATCTCATAGACCTTGTCGAGCGCGTTGATCAGATCAACCCGCGCGGTCAGAGTGCTCGTCTCGGTGAAGTGGAAGACATGCGCCGCGCCGAGATTGATTTGGGTGTAGTAGGGCAGGTGATCGCCGTTCGGAATCGACGAGCCGTCCGGCAAATCCAAGTCGGCGCGCAGGCCCGAGCCTTCGAGGAAATCCGCGCTGAACGTCGTGTGGTCCCACAGGTACGACACGCCGCCCGAGGCGGTGAACTGTTGCTCGTGATCCAAGTGAATGTAGTGCGATGCAATGTAGTCAAGATCGTCTTGCGAGAAATTGAACTGGGCGGAATCGATATTCTTGCCCTTGGCGCTTTGATAGGCGAGGTTCAAATAGGCATTGAAACCCTGTTGGGTGTAGTTGGCGGTGATTTCGGCGCCGTACTGCTTGCCGTAGGTGTAGTTGAAGGGCGTCAGAATGATGGGCGCGCCGAACTGGCCCTCGTCGATCAAGTTGTGCGATTGCTTGTAGTAGGTGTCGAGGCCCACCGTGAACTGGCGCGTCAGCTTCTGCTGCACGCCCACATCGTAATAGTTGGCCTGCTCCGCCAGGGGCGAGTTCGACACGGTGACACCCGGCGCGGCGGTGGTGTTCAAAAA
This sequence comes from uncultured Gammaproteobacteria bacterium, assembly GCA_963782865.1. Taxonomy (GTDB): domain Bacteria; phylum Pseudomonadota; class Gammaproteobacteria; order Steroidobacterales; family Steroidobacteraceae; genus Bog-1198. The sequence goes on from CAWALS010000014.1 coordinate 486,888, forward strand.
TTTCGAAATGGTCTCGCCGCCCACCAGTTCGAAGGGCGGCGGCGACAGATAACGCGAATAGCCGATGTGTACGGTGGTGTCATCCAGCGCCTGCCAGACGGCGTTGAAGCGCGGACTCACCTGGTGGGCCGCCGTAAAGGCGGTGAATTTGTCGAAGCGCAGGCCGTAGTTGAAGGTCAGCGAGGGAATGAGCTTCCATTCGTCCTGCAGGTACACGCTCTCGATCCACTCGGTCTTGCCGCCGTTGTCGACGATGCTGACCGGCACATCGCTGGTTTGGTTGCCGTTTGCATCCAGGGCGATCACCTGCGAGTCGGTAAGACTCTGGGAGTGATCGCTCTGCAGGAAGATGCCGCCGCGCAGCGTGTGCATATCGTCGAGTTTGTAGGCCGCATCGGACTGCAGCGCATAGGCCACGTTCTGCTTGTAGGCATCCTGAGCGATGCCGGTGAACAATAGATCGCCGAGCGGATCGGGAGTGAAGGTCAGGCTCGAGTAGCGGGCGGTCGCGGAAGTCTGTACATCCAACGCGCCCTGCGAATGCTGCCAGCTCACGATCGCGAAGTGATTGAGCTCGCGTTGATTCTCATTGAGCGCCGCGCTCGCATAGGTGGTTTGGCCCTCGACGCTGAGCGGCGTGCCGTCGGCATTGGTCAAGCTCGGAGTCAAGTTTGCGCGATTGGGAATTTGAAAGTCGCCGACGGAGCTGCTCAACACCGCGCTGAGGCGGTTGGCGTCATCGAGGATGTACTCGAAGTAGCCGAAGCCATGATATTGCTTGCTGTGATCATGAATGGGATCGGAACTGCCATCGGGGGACTCGATGCCCAAATCATTGCGCAGAAAATCGCCGGAGACGAAGTAATTCAATCGTCCGTCGCTGCCGCCGTAGTTGAAGCTCGGCTCCACGGTGCCGTGGCTGCCGCCGTACAGGGACACCGAGCCGCCCGGATCGATCACGCCGCTCTTGGTCTTAAGATCAATGATGCCCGCGGTGCGCAGGCCATACTCCGCCGGCAGCGCCCCGGTTACCAGCGTGAGCGAGGAAATCAGGCGCGGATCCAGCGATTGCCCGAAGACGCTGATGCCCTCCGGCAGGATGATGCCGTTCAAGCGGTATTGAAGGCCGTTGTGTTCGCCGCGCACATGGAATTGCCCAAACGAGTCCTGAGCCACATCCGGCGCCTGCATGACCACCTGGTTGAGCAATTGATTATCGCCGCCCGGCGCGGCGTCGATGGCCGCCTCGTTGATGACGTAGGTCGAAGCGCCGGTTTGCGTCTGTATGCCGTTGCGGGCCTCGTTCAAGCGCTGCGCGACCACGACCACTTCGTCGACGGCAGGAACCGCGTTCTCCGCCTCCTCGCCTTGCGCCGCACGCGGTGTGAAAAAAATAGGAAGCAACGCGAGCGCCACGGGCGCCCCCGGTAATTTGAAATTGAACATGAATCGAGAACTCCTCGCCAAAAACCCCAAGCCGCAGATCACTGCGGCCGAAATGAACTTCGTTATGAGTTAGGGCGAGACGGGAGGAGCGCGGGAGCGAAAGGCGAGACGGAACTTAAGATCGATCAGGCAGCTGATCTGCGCCTGCGGCGCCGCGCGGCAGGGTAGGGGAAGTGCAAAGGGCAGCGCGGCGGGGGCGCCAGCAGCGGCAAGAAGAGGCGCAAAGTTCAGGCAGTCTTTGCAAAAATCATGAATGCCTTGATTCGCGTGCTGCGAGGAAACCGGCGGTTTCCCCGGGTCATGGGAATAGGCATGCGCCATCGCACCCAATTGAGCGAAGAACAGCGCCAGCGCGGCGATGAGCGCGACGCGAAACTCGAGGCGATGGCGAAGTCTTGGCAAGGCGCTACCTGGTAATTCAGAGCCCAATGCTAGCACCGTTTTGCGCACTTGCGGAATTGCTTCACACAAATCGGCGCCGCAGGCGGCTGCGCCGCTGCTGCAAAGGCTCGCTCGCTGCTCCTGAATTGAGATGGGGCCGGCAATTTGCGCCAAAACTTGAGCCCCAGCTATCCGATCTGAGAGCGGGGTCACAACGGATTCAGGGTATCCAGCAAAAATAGCGGCACTCGGGGCTTCCCGGCAATGATGTCACACGGCAATTTTAGGAGCTTTCATGCGCAAGATTCTCACTGCAACCCTCGCGACCGGAGTCATGGCGGCGGGTATTGCACAGGCTGCCACAACCACCACCACGACTTTCGCGGTGACCGCGACGGTGCAGTCAACATGCTCCGCAACGGCTGCGACCTTGGCATTCCCCAACTACACCCCGGGCGGCGGCACGCAGATCGGCAATACCTCGATCAGCGTCAAGTGCACCAAAAACACCCCCTTCACCGTGGCGCTCAACGCGGGTTCCACCGTGGGCGATGCCTTCGCGCAGCGTCTGATGGCCTCCGGCGCCAATACCTTGCAATACAACCTGTACACCAGCGCGGCCCTGACGACGATCTTCGGCGACGGCAATGGCGGCACGGGCACGATTCCCGGCACGGGACTCGGCGTCGCGACCGCCAACACCGTGCAGGTCTTCGGCCAGTTGCCGGATAACGCGACCAACCAGGCGGCGGTTCCCGGGAGCTACTCCGACACGATTACGGTGACAGTCACCTATTGATGTCTAAGGACTCTGGCGGCGGCGGAATGCCGCCGCTCGGGTCCCTTGTTGATTCGTTCTCGAGGATTCGATGCGCAAGATTCAAGCAATGACGCTGATCTTTGGTGCGATGGCGGCCGGCGTTGCCAACTCCGCAACCACCACCGCGACTTTCGCCGTCAGCGCGACGCTGCAAGCGACCTGCTCAGCGACGGCCACCACGCTCACGTTCAACGCCTATACGCCCGGCGCCGGCGCGAAAGCAAACAACAGCACCATCAGCGTCAAGTGCACCAAAAATACGCCCTATACGATTGCGCTGAACGGCGGCACCACCGTCGGCGGCACGATCGCGCAGCGATTGCTGGCTTCGGGCGCCAACACGCTGCAATACAACCTGTTCACCACGGCGGCACTCAACCAGGTTTTTGGCGACGGGACGGGCACCAGTAAGACGGTCGCGGGCACCGGTGCCGGCGTGGCAACGGCCAACACCGTGACTGTGTTCGGTCAATTGCCGGACAACGCGGTCAACCAGGCCGGGGTACCGGGGACCTACACCGATACGATCACCGTCACTGTCACTTACTAGGATGCGCACGCTCCTCGCGCTGCTGATCATCGTCGCGGTCGCCGCACCGGCGAGCGCCAGCACCTTCAATATCTCGCCCATTCGCGCCGAGCTCACCGGCAGCCACCGAACGGAAGCCCTCACCATCATGAATGCCGACGACAATCCGGTCGTCGTGCAAATTCGGGTGGTGCGCTGGTCGCAGAAAGGCGGCACGGAGCAACTCGAGGACACTCGCGAACTGCTGGCAACACCGCCGGTGCTGCAGATTCCGGCAAACGGCCAGCAGATCATCCGCGTGGCGCTGCGGCGCGAGCCGGATCCCGCACAGGAACTGACCTACCGGGTGATCTTCGAAGAAGTACCGCAGGCCGCGCCCAAGGAGTTCACCGGGCTGCGCGTTGCCCTGCGCTTGAGCATTCCGGTGTTCGTCGCGCCTGCGCATGGCAAGGCCAACGCCGAACTGGCCTGGGATTCGCGCTGGCTTGCCAATGGTCAGCTCGAAGTGGCCGCGACCAACAACGGCAGCGGTCACCTGCAAATCACGGATTTCGAGGCGCGATTTCCCGGCTCGTTGATGCCGTTGCGCGGCATCACCTCCAAGTACGTGCTGCCCGGAAGCCGGATGAGCTGGATTTTGACGCCGCCGGCGGATGCGAAAAAACAGGGAACGATTCCGATCCGCGGTCACAGCGACCAGGGAGACTTTTCCGCCGACGTTGCACCCAGCGTTCTCTAAGAGCCGCGATTGGCGCGCGTCCATGAGAAGGCTCATTCGAATTGCCTACGCGCTGCAGACATATTCTGGACTGCTGATCATGATGCTGACTCTGGCGGCGCAAGCCGCCATTGCGGCCGATGCGCCGCAACTGACGGAGGCGGTCTTGGAAGTGACCTTGAGCAAGAGCGAGCCCGGGGAAATGGTCGTGGTATTGCGCGGCTCCCAGGGACAGTTGTACCTGGAGGAAAGCGATTTCGCGCGCCTGCGCCTGCGCCTGCCGCCGACTGCGCCGTATCTGCATGAAGGCCGGCGCTTCTTTGATCCGCAGGCCATCAAGGGATGCACGGTAGCCATTGACGAGGCCGCGCAGCGTGCGGTGATCACGGCGCCGCCCGCATCGCTGGACACGACGCATTTGAGCGCGGCGGAACGCCGCTCGCCGGCCATCACTCCGGCCTCGCCAGGAGCTTTCCTCAATTACCAGCTCTCGGCGCAACAAATTGACGGCCGCAATATCGGCGGGGCGTTCGCGGAACTCGGTGCTTTTGCCGCCGCTGGGGTGCTGACGAATACGGCCGTCGCGCGCTATGGCAACGATGACAATCAACTCGTCAGGCTGGACAGCACTTTCACCCGCGATTTCCCCGCCACGCTCGAGACGTTGAATCTCGGGGATGACATCAGCGATGGCGCCAGCTGGGGTAACGCGGTGCGCTACGCAGGCGTGCGCTGGAGCAGAAATTTCGGCCTGCGTCCCGATTTATTGACGACGCCGCTGTTGGCCACGTCGGGTACCGCGACCGTGCCCTCGACGGTCGATGTCTTCGTCAACAATCAACTGGTGACGAGCAGCCAATTGCCGCCTGGACCCTTCATCATTGATCGCCTGCCCACGGTCTCCGGTACCGGCGATGTCAGCGTGGTGGTGCGCGACGCCCTTGGGCGCGAGGAGGTGCTCACGCAGTCTTTTTATTCGAGCGTCACTCTGCTCGCTCCAGGGTTGTCGCAATACTCCGTCAATCTCGGCAAGATCCGCGACAATTATGCCCTTGAAAGCAATGACTACGGTCCGATGCTGGGCGAAGCCAGCTATCGGCGCGGCATCACCGACGCCGTAACCTTGGAGGGTCACGCTGAATATCTCGCAGGCGATGCGCACGCCGCAGGCCTCAATGCAGCCTTCGGCCTTGGCCAGATCGGCGTGATCAATTTCACCGCCGCCAACGGCGGCGATCCGTCAGGATCGGGCTGGCTGAGCGGCGTTGGGCTTGAACATCGCGGCACGAATACCAGCTTTATCGCCAGCAGCCTGTGGGCCAGCAGCGATTTCTCGCAGGTGGGCGAGCCGTTGGATCCGGGCATGCGCATGCGGCAACGAAGTCTGCTGCAGACCGGCTTCGGGTTGGGACGCTTCGGCTCGCTGTCGCTTGCCTACGTGCGGCAAACCTATCGTGATTCCCCCACGCAGCAAACGCTGGGCTTGACTCACAGCATTCGATTGGGCCGCGTAGGGTCGCTCAATTTGTCCCTGACCGAAACGCGGACCGCGGCGCAGTTCTCGACCACCGGAGCGCAGAATTCAACCAGCGCCTATTTGATCTTCGTGCTGCCGCTGGATTTTCGACGTGCGGCCACCTTGAGCACCGTGGGCGGCAGCGGTCCGGGCGCGCCCGCCAACGAGGTCATCGCCTCCCTGACCGAAAGTCCGCCGGTGGGCCCCGGCACCGGCTATCGCCTGAGCGCATCGACCGCGGGAAATTACGACGCCGATTGGCGCCAGCAATTCAACGGCGCCGACCTGGAGTTGGAAGCGGCGCGCAATCAGGGACTCGACGGCCGCAGCGCCTATCTTTCCGGCGCCATGACATTCCTCGACGGGCAGCTCAATACCACGCGCTCGGTGAACGGCAGCTTTGCAATGGTGGATGTCGCGGGCCTTGCCGATGTCCCGGTGTACGTGGAAAACCAACTTACCACGCACACCGATGCCACCGGCCGGGCGCTGCTTTACAACTTGCGGCCTTATGAGGCGAACCGCATCAGCATCACACCGGAGGATTTGCCGCTCGATACCGCCATCGCCGCGAGCAGCACCATCATGGCGCCGCCGTACCGCAGCGGCGTGATCGCGCGATTTCCCGTGGAACGCGTGCGCAGCGGCACGTTTCGCCTGGTCACCGAGGATGGCAAACCGGTGCCGGTGGGAGCAGTCGTAACGCTGAAAGGCACGCAGTTCCCGGTGGTGCTCGACGGTATGGTGTACGTCACCGGCTACGATCACGGCATGTCCGCCGAGGCTACGTGGCCCTCAGGACATTGCAGTTTCCGCTTGGAACCGCCGCCGCCCGATGACCCGTTGCCCGACATGGGCACGATTCAATGCCATGAATATCGCGACGCCACCACGGTGCAAAGCCGTTGAAAATCCCGCGCTCCATTGCCGCCGCCTGTTTGAGCGCGCTTCTGGCGCCGCTCGCGCCGGCCGCCACCACGGTCAACTGCACGGCGAGCGCCAGCGGCATTGCATTCGGCATTTACAACCCATTGAGTGCCGTGGCGAATGCGTCAACCGGCACTTTGAAGGTGACTTGCAACGGCAGCGGCACCGGTTCGGCCAATGTCACGGTCAATGTGTCGTTGAGCACCGGCTTGAGCGGCAGCTACGCCACGCGAAAGATGTATTCGGGGGCCAACGCGCTCAACTACAACATCTATTGGAGCACCGCATACAACCAGATCATCGGCGACGGCACCGGCGGCTCGTTCGCCGGCAGCGCAGGGCCATTCGTCGTGCCGGCGGGAGGCAGCAATTTCGCTACGGGAACCTTATACGGCCTGATTCCCGCCTCTCAGGATGTCGCGCCGGGTGCTTACAGCGATATCATCACCGTGACGGTGACGTACTAGTCTCAGTCCAGCGGGCGCACGGCCAGGCGCAGCGGCCAAGGATAATTGCCGGTGCTCAGACCCGGCACGAGCTCGAAGCGGAACGTCAACGAAACGTTGACGGCCTGAGGTCTTTGCCAGCGCTGCACGATGGTGCCGCCATCCGCCCCCAACGTCAGATCGGAGTTCAAGCCCTCGATGATCATGGATGAGAGCACGGGCGCGACGGTGAGCACCTCGAGGGCGTAGCCGTTCGGGCTGTTGCTGCGCACGGTGAACTGGGTTGGTTGCACCACGTCGATGTACCCGCGCCGCAGGTCCGCCGCGGAAATATTCAAACCGCTCGGCGCCGACCGCAATTCGATATTGGCCACCGGCCGCACGATGACGCTCACCGAAAAATCCGAATGCAGGTCCCGTGCACCGGCCGCGGTGACGCTTGCGGCAACAATCAATGCGATACGTGCCGTGTCCAAGCCCCGATTGTGCGAAGATTTGCTCAAGTCCCAAAATAGCGGCAAAAGCGGGCAGTACTTTAGCGTTCCAGCCGCAAAGGACCAAAGTACCCAGGGGAAGCTTTTATCTCGAACCTGAACAGAAGTATTTTGCTTAGCACTGCGGTAATCGCATCGCTCATGAGCGCCCCCTGGCCGGCACGCGGCGAGAGCGCCGCGGTATTGGATTCGGTAGTCATAACCGCCACCCGCATCGCGGAGGATAGCCGCGATCTGCCGGTGTCGATCGATCGAATCGGCGCGCAAACCATCCGCACTGGACAGCTGCAAGTGAATCTGTCGGAATCATTGATGACGATACCCGGCGTCTCCGCGCAAAGCCGTCAGAATTATGCGCAGGATCTGCAGTTATCAGTGCGCGGATTTGGCGCCCGCTCAAGTTTCGGCGTGCGCGGCGTACGCCTGTATTCCGACGGTATTCCCGGCACCATGCCGGACGGCCAGGGGCAGTTTTCACAATTCGACCTGAGCTGCGCCGATCACATCGAAGTGTTGCGCGGGTCCTTTCTCGGCATTGTACGGCAACTCCTCGGGCGGCGTGATCTCCATATTCACCGAGGATGCCAAGCCAGGGCATCTGATCGGCGCAACGGCGGAGTACGGAACTTTCAACATGCAGCGATACGCCGTGAAGACGACCGGCGACGACGGTCTGGTCAACTATGTGGTCGACGCCTCGCATTTCCAGACCGATGGTTACCGGGTTCATTCCGACGCGGAGCGCAATCTCTTCAATGCGAAGGCGAGCACCCGCCTAAGCGATGCCTCGAAACTGACGATAGTCGCCAACGCCGTCGCAATCGCCATTCGTGCAGGATCCCTTGGGACTCACGCGCGCGCAACTTGCGGCGGATCCGAGCCAGGCAGGCGTGAATGCCATCGCCTACAACACGCGCAAGTCGCTCGATCAGGAACAGCTCGGCCTGGTCTACGACAACCGATTGAGCGCCGCCGACGATCTGGTCGCACGCGTCTATACCGGACATCGCACCACAACGCAGTTTCAGGCAATCCCCCAGGCGACGCAGCAGGCGGCGCCGCTTTATCCGGGCGGCGTCATCGATCTGGACCGGGCTTACTGGGGCGTCGATTTGCACGTGAGCGACCAACGCAACGTCGCGGGCACACCGCTGCTGCTGGTCGCGGGCGTCAATTACGACGATCTGGCCGAGGCGCGCAAGGGTTATCTGAATTACATCGGCGCGGAATTGGGCGTTGAAGGGGCGCTGCGCCGCGACGAGGCCAACATGTCTATGACTTTGATCAATACTTCCAGGCGCAGTGGGACCCGGCAGCTCGATGGCGCCTGATCGCCGGCGTGCGCAACAACCTGGTGGAAGTGACATCGCATGGGCACTCTGGCGGTCATCGACGACGCGGATAGCGAAGTCAGCTATTCGGCGGTGAATCCGGTCGCCGGCGTGACCTATCGTGCAAGCTCCGCGGTCAATGTCTATGCATCGTATGGCAAGGGCTTCGAAACGCCGACACTTGAACGATCTGGCCTATCGCTCGGTCGACGGCAGCCTGCCCGGGCTCAATCTTGGGCCTGAAGCCGGCGCGCAGCGACAACTACGAGGACGGGCATCAAGGCGGGCAACGAATCGCGTGCGTGCCGATCTCGCCGCCTTCTACATCAAGACCCGCGATGAGCTGGCGGTGCTGCAAAACTTCGACGGCCGGACGGTGGATCAGAACATCGGCGAGACCACGCGCCGCGGGCTCGAGCTCGCCGTCGATGCGAAATGGGCGGGAGGATTCAGCGGCCGGCTGGCATACACCTACATCCGCGCCGTCGTGGCAGCAGCCCTACTACACGTGCATCACCGCGCCCTGCAACCCGCTGGCCAATCAGGCGCCGCCGCCGCCCAATTATTTGCCCGTGCCCGCGGGAAGTTACCTGCCGGCGTTGCGCGCGAAATCCTTGTATGCCGGACTGAGCTGGAGTTATGCGCCGCTGGGCTTTTCGACCACGCTGGAGACGCTGGGCCGCCGCGAAGATCTACGCCGACGACCGCAATACGGACGCCGCCGGCAGGCTACTGGGTGGCCAATTTGCGCGCCGGGTTTGAGCAGGAAACCAGCGCGCTGGCATTTCAGCGAATTCGCCCGACTTGATAATCTGGCAGATCGAGCCTATGTAGGTTCTGTGATAGTAAATGAGACCAATTCGAGGTTTTTCGAAGCCGGCGCCCGGGCGGACGGCCTACATAATGTTTAATGCGGCATTGCGTAATTAAGCTCGTCGTTATGTGCACCAAATGCCTTGAACCGCGTTAACGGATAGGGTCTTATGAGATTCTGGAAGCTCCGTAAGGGGCTCGAGTAAGGAGAAGCGAATGAGTATCAAGGGCAAGAGCGTTCTACTGGCGGTTGGCGCTGCTGGGGTTGATTCTGGCGGGCGCGGGAGCCGGCATTGGCGCAAGGCCATGCCGGCGGCGGCGGCCACTCGGAGGAGGCCACGCCTCAGGCGGGGGCCGCGCTGCGGCGGCACGCGCGGCGGCTGCCGCACATTTTGCCATGGGCGGGCGCTCATTTCGCGGGCGGCGGGCCATGTACGCCATGGCCATCGTGGCGGCGCCGTGACGGTATTGCGCGGGTTAATTGCGGGTCCTACGCGGGCTACGTTGGCGGCCATGGGTACTCGACCGGTTATCGCGGCGGCACGTGGGGCGGCGGTTGGCACGGCGGCGGGTCGGCGGCCGGCGCGGTAGCGCCTGGCGCGGCGGTTACTGGCATGGCGGGTTTTGGCCGGGCGCGTTTTACGGCGCGGGGTTCGCCTGGTTCCTGCCCATTCTGCCGTTGGCGTACGCCACGTACTGGTATGGCGGCGTTCCTTATTACTACGCCAACGATGTCTATTACACCTAGAATCCGACCTATGACGGCTATGTTGCAACCGATCCGCCGCCGGTGGCTGATTCCAGCGGTTCAGCTGACGAGGGGGACCGCCGCCGAGCGACGCGGGCGCCCAGAATCTATTCCGGCCCTGCTCCCCGTCCGGTCCCGTTCCCCAGTCCGGTCCTGGTCCCGGCGGGCGATACCTGGTCAGATTTTCATGTACCCGAAGAATGGCCAGAGCACCGAGCAACAAGCCACGGACGGGCCGAATGCCAGAAGTGGGCTGCGGAACAGGCCGGACAGGTCGCACAGAATGGATCTGACTACAACCGCGCGATGGTGGCCTGTGTGGAAGGACGAGGATACAGCGCGCGCTAGTCGCAGATGGTTGGCGGAAATGAAAAAGCCGCGCTCCGTGCGCGGCTTTTTCTACCCCATGCCAAATGTGTGCTTTTAACCTTCGCGCACCGACAATTCCTCATTCCACCGTCGGTATTTCGCGCCAGTTCAACAATCGAGTTGCGAGCGTACCGGTCAGGCTCGCGTTGACCTTTTCAGGAGCTCCCTTCGTGAATCCAACGATGATCTCGGGATTGCCATTGGCGCCGGCAAACCTTAAGTTGATCGCCGCGACCACGTAGGTGTCATAGGACGGAATGGGACCTCCAACAACGCTCGGCTGCAACACCGAGTCGACGGTTCCATAGTCGACCGCGTATACGCGGCTTGAGCCCTGCGGGCTGCAGGGATCGGTGGCCGTTGTCAACGACGTGGCGAAGGTGACGATGCCATTGAACGCCTGAGGATTCAGCACCACGCGCCAGCCGATACCCGAAGCTGCGTCTATACCCAAGTCGGTGTACCAGCCCATCGGGCCTGTCGACAATATCGGGTTGGGGGTGGCGGAGCTAAGTTGCGCATTGCTGATCGGCGTTAGGTTCGCACGCGTAATTGGCGAGCTTATGGCGTTGAAACCGGTGGCCGTGCCGTCGATGATGGCATAGAACGATTGCATCTGTGTATCGGGCACGTCGGTGACCGCCAGCAATACGCCGGTGCCGAACAAGACGTAGCGCTTGCGCGTAACCGGGTGGATCTCGATCAGGGGTGCGGTCGTGATGGGTTGCGCCACGCCGCTCGGGTCCGTCGCGGTTGCCAGCAGTACCGGTTGCGGATACGAACCGGTCGTCCCGGTTAGATCGAAGCGCCAGACCTGGCCATTCAAGTCGCCCACGTACACTGAATCCGCGGTTTCGTCGCTGAAATCCTTGACGAACGCGGATGCTTGCGTGAGTCCGATCGACGGACTCGGCGTTTGAACCCGCTCCAGCAGCGCACCGGTACTCGGATTGACGAAATAGAGATATCCGTAGCCGTCGGCGTTGTCGTAGCCCGAGGTCAAGATGGCGACCCAGCCATACTTGACCGTTTTGACGACCACCGGCGTGCCGTAACTGTATCCCATGGTGGGGTCGGTGAATTCCCATAGGACTTTGCCCGCTACCACGGACTCCGAGGTCATATTCGCCGGATCGGTAATATCAAGGGCGTAAAAGCTCTTGCCGCCCTTGCCAAGACCGCCAATCAACACCGTGCGCCACGGGGTTCCGCCGGCGGTGGTGTAATCGACCGTTCCGGTGAAGCCCACCGTGCGGGACATATCGATATCGAAGGCGGCCGGCGTGGCATCGACGTAGTTGTGGTGGACGTAGCTCGGATTGCCGATTTGCGCGAGGCCGTCAACCTGCGGTGTGCCGTTGGGTCCCTGGAACAGCGCGCTCGGCACGTAGGCGAACTGCTCCAGGCCCGAGGTACCGACGAAACCGTGCAGCATGCCGTCGTTGGCACCGGCATAGACCATGGTGGGCCGCGGGGTGGTGCTCGTCCATAGGTTCTTGAAGAAGGTGTAGCCCGGATTGTTGACATCCGAAAACGTCTGCAGTGGGGTCGATACCGGCGTCAAACCGGCGTCGACGATATCGCCCAGCAGCAGTTTGCGGTTACGCAAGGAGTGCGTGCTGGTTGGCGCGGTGGAGGCCACTTCGTTGGTTTGATCGCCGCGCAGATAATCGAGATATGGACAGGAAGCCGAGCTGCAGGTGAGCGTGGGCGAGTAACTGGGCGTGAGCGCAGTCTGCTGCGCCGACGTGAGATTCGCCGCCTCGAATGGCACGCCGCCGGTGCCATTCCACGTGGCAACGTTACGCGCAGTTTGCCAGCCGGTGCCCGCGAGCTGCGTCTGCAGCGTGCTCGAGGTCGCCCACACCTGGGTCTGTATCGGATTGCCGAAGGTGTCGAAGGTCAGCGTGAAGCCGGTCACCGTGCCGGTCCAGCCGTTGGCGTCGAAATTCGCTCCGAAGGACTGCGTCCCGGACGAGACATTAGGCAGGGAGAACGAGAACGAGGTGCTCAGCTGCGTAATGGAACTGGAGATGCTGGTGAACGCGGATTTCAATCCGGCGACCATCGCATTGGCATTGCCGGCATTGAAATAGTTATCGGGCAGCGGATGCAGATTGCCATTCATGTTGACGTTGGTGCCGGTCGAATCGAATTGGCCCAATGCAATGGGCGTGTTCAACATGTCGTAGGCCGGATTGGCGACGGTGTAATAAGGAGGAGTGGGATTCGCGGCGTTGATGGTCGGCGTGCTGAACCCACCGTACTTGGTGGCGAGGTAATAAGGATTCAGGTTCTCGAGGCGCTGGTCTTCCGCGACATCCATCCAATAGGTGGAAATCGTCTGCGTATCCGCGAGGTCGGGGCGGATGTCATTCGTGTGCACGCCATAGGCCAAGCCCGCGATGAAATAGGTGGCGCCGGAATCGAACGGCCACCAGGGCGTTTGCGCGATGCCCTCGAGCGATTGCATATCAGTCGTCCATACGGTGGCCTGATTGAAGGTGTCCGCGGCCACCGCGGCCGGCATGGCGCGGCCGCCGGACGCATTGGTGCTGCCGCCCACGTCGTAGTCATACCAGGTGTGATCGTCGCCGATCCCTAAGATGAAGTTTTTCTGGCAGGAATACTGAATGGGATCTGTCCACGTGGTCACCGCGGGAAATCCGTCCAATGCAGTGGCAGTCGCGCCGTTGGTCCATTCAGGCACGTTGCCTAAATTCTCAAAGTACCGTACTGCCGCGTAATAGAGTTCGCTGACGTTGTCGTAAATCTTATAGGATTGCGAGAACTCGCCAAACTTGTTCAGGTAGTTCATGACGCCGCTTTGTGTCACGCCGCTGGCGGAAGCCGAGGCGGTGTCGGGATTCGAGCCCTGGATGCCGGTGGTCGGATCCCACTCGGTACCGGGGTTGGGGAGAACCGTCGAGGAAAGCGGTTGCGGAATGTTCGGGCCGACGAAGCGCATCGGCGCACGCAGCACGCCGCCCTCGCGAACGTTGCCGCCCTGATTGAGATATCCAATCGCGCTGAAGCGAATTTTCTGGGAATACTGCTGCAACAGCCCTTCCGGCTTGTAGCTGGTGCCGTACTGCACGCAGTTCGACTCCAACATGGCGGTGCCAAGGGTGGGATCGCACACCGCAACGCGAATGTACACGCGGTAGGCGGCGCTCGAGCCGGCCGTCGTATTGGCGGTAGCGATATTGCTCAAGTCGCTGACCGACCCCGAGGTATAGGAGAGCGTGTACCCGGACCCGCTGCCGCCGCCCGAGAACACCATGGTCTGGCCGTTTCCCCAGACGCCCATGTCCAACGAGGACCAATTGTTGAAAGGCGTGAGTTTAGAGATCAACGAGCTGCTCAGATTGTTGCCGCCGCCCTGACTGGTGCCGCGATACGGATAGTTCTGAGCAGGGCCGCCTTGGGCTGACCCCCAAGCCTTCTCCAAGATGGTCTGAGTGGCGGTGTCAACGCTGCGATAGCCGCCGGTGAGTGCCCAGCGAAACGGGTCGATGGTCTGCGTCGCGGCCCAGTTCATGAAATTGCCGCTCCACTGCAAGGGTATTGCGGAGCAATCGTGCCCGCTGGACGCGGTATTGATGCTGGTCGGCGAGAAGTAGCTGCTCGCTGGGGTGATCGAATTGAAAAGATAGGTATAGCACTTCGCCGGGTCGAAATAGCCCGCGTACTGCGTGGTGTCCGAGTAGGCGCCGAGATTCGCGATACTGATCGCAGTCGGGTATTCCACAGAGAGGTCAAGCACCAGGTTGCCGGGCACGTCCGCGCCGGCGGCAATCGGCTTGTTCGCGAGACTGGTCTGCGCGCTCGAGGGTGCCATGCAGACGAGGCCGAGCAGCAGCGTCAATGCGACGGCGAGACTCCGCGAAAAAGGGCTGTTCATAGGCTTAGTCCGGCTTGGTAAAGGTGGTTTGCAGGAACGCCTGGGTGTTGCGCGGTCCATCGACGCGTACGCTGATGCGATAGACCGTCGCGGACGGCGGCGCGACTGCGGTATTTCGGTTCGCGGTGCCGCCGGTGGGCAAGCCGGTCGACTGCACGCAATTGGGGCTGCTGGCGGTGCCGGTGTTGGTACACAGCCGGTCGATGATGTAGCGGATTGTCACGTCCGGCGTCGCGCCGGCGATGTCGCCGGCGGTAGCGACTGCCGCGAATGCGGCGTTGTTGAGCAGCACCAGGGGCACGCCCTGCACATTCGTCGGCAGCGCCGTGGACACGTAATTCGCAGCCGGCAGATCGGCGGTGGTCGCGCCATTGAGCGGCGGCCCGTTGGTTTTGAACTCCGTCATGACGTTCGTGACCGCCTGCTCAGCCTGATTGACCAGGTCGCGGTGAAAGGCCAGATTGCCGGCGCTCAGCAGCGAGCTGCCCACCGAACGCAGCACCGCAACAGCGCCGATCGCCAGGATCAACAGCACGATCAAGGAGAAGATCAGGACCACGCCCCGCTGATGGGTCGCTGTGGCGAATCGCCATCGATTCATCACGGTCCCCCCGCCAGCAACAGCATGTTGCGCAGAGGCACGGTGAATTCGAACACGCGATAGCGGAACTGCTGCTCGGTCGCATTCAAGGGAATGACCTGCGCGAGCGAGGCGCCGCCGCCGTTCACGAGGCCGTTGAAAATTGTCAGTGTCGGCGGAGAAACCGGGATGGGGACCGCCGCAGTGCCGCCGTTCAAGTCGTAATATTGGCCACGCACCACCAGCGCGATTCGCACCGAGACGATCTGCCGCATGAGAGCGGGCGTCGTCATGACGGTGTTGATATCCCAGCCGGGGTCGCCGGGTCCGGCCCATTGGTCCTGAATGCCGTCGCCATTGATATCGATACCGTACAGGGCGTTCATTTGCACGACGCCATCGGCAATGGCCTGCGCCGAGTCGCCGCCGGCGCCGCCCACCAGATTCAGATTCTGCAGCAGGTCGTAGCTAAAGAGCGTGCGGTTGTTGTCGACGCCGAACAGCGTGAACTGGATATTGTTCGCGGCGGCATTGCCGATCGGCGTCACATAGCTCGCCGTATTGGTGGCAAGGCTCGCCATGGTCGCGGTGGCGGCAGCCGCCGTGTAGTAGGTGCCTCCCAGGTTCAGCGTGGGGGGCGCGATCGTGGCAACTTCTTCCATCAGGCAGTCGGGCACGCCGCTTTGACTCACCAAGAGCAAGTCGCCGTTGGCGAAGCCCACGGTATTGTCGAGTGTGGCGGTGATGGCGCTGCCGCCGCCGCTGATCTGGCGCGAGACGCCGCCGGCGGAGCCGGAACCGCTCATGATCATGATGACGTCCGAGCCGCCGAGCGACTGATTCTTGCCGATGAGCACCGGCGCCACGTTCAGCGTGATGGGTGCGCCGCCGAGGAATCCTGCGAAGGGTGCGGGGAATGCGGCGGCGCGCGGGAATATTGCCCCAGCGTTGAGATGGCAGCCGAGCACACCCACATCGGTGGGGTAGGCTGATCCCGCGATTGCCGAGCCCGCGCCGCGCAGCGCCTTGTCGAGTTCATAGTAGCCATAGGTGCCGGTCTGCTGCGCATCATTGGTCGAAGTCGTCGTGCGCTTGTGATTTTCGCTGGCGATCAGCACGCTGGTAATGGCGAGCGTGATCCCCAGGCCGATCGTCATCGCCACCAGCAGCTCGACCAGGGTCATGCCTTTTTGTTTCACGGCAGGATCACCCGGGTGGTGAGCGTGCTCGGACTAAGCGGGGCATCAGAGACCTCTTGCCACGTGACCGTGATGTCGGCTGCGTTGGTGGTGCCGGCCACGGGCACGACCGTGACCACGCCGCCCGGCAGCCCGCCTTTGGTCTGATCATTGACGCTCGCCAGCAACGCCGCGTAGTCAGCCGTGGCGGGCGTCACCGTGCTGTTCAGCCACATTTGGCTGGCAAGTTCGCCGGCGAACAGCGCGGCGCGATTGCGATCCTCGGAGTCCACCGAGATATTCATGACGCGCGCCTCGAGGCCCAGCAGGCCGAGCAGGCCCACGGAAAAAATGAGCAGCGCCATCAGGCTTTCGAGCAGCGCCACGCCGCGTTGGTCGCGTGCCATGCGTGGACGCTGCAAGAATCGTTTCATGGCTAACATCCTTCCGGGTGTGCGTCCGAAATTGGCACATTGGGATCGCACATATGAACTTGGCCGCCCAAGCCGAGAGTGACCTGCAGCGGCCGATCGGCACCGGGTGTGGTGATGTCGAATTGCTGCACGGGCGGTGCACCTACAGTCGGCTGGATGCAGTTCGCGCCGCCGGTGACTGCGGTGACATTGGCGCTGGCATTGGCGACCAGGCGGCCCATGGAATTGAAGCAGACGGCGGCCACGCCGTTGCTGTTGACGGTGACATTGGTGCTGGCGTTCGACAACACGCCGGACTGGATGAACGTCGGCACCTCGCTGCCATCCGTCATCGAGGGCAGCGTGTAGATGGCCCAAGAGGTGCCATTGACGGCGGCCGGCAGCGGAATTGCCGTGGGGGTCGTGCTGTTCGTCAGTGAAAACACGACCTGGCGGCTGCGGCGCAGCGATTCAGCCTGCGCCAGGCGCAACCCGGTTTGCAGCGAATCCGTCACGGTGCGAACCTTGTTGTTCCTGATCCAGGTGGTCATCGAGGGGATGCCAAGCAACACAAGAATGGCGAAGATCGTCATGGTCACGGCCATTTCGATCATGGTGAATCCAGAAGTGCGCCGCGGGTCTCGCATCAGCAACCGCCGGTTTTCGTAACCCAAGCCGTCGTGCAGCTCTGAAACGAGGCGGGGGCGGGCGGTGCGACCACAGTTGCCTGATTGTCGGATTGGTCGACGGTGAACGTAAAGCCGCTCAAGGGGGCGGCGATGCCCACGGCCGTCGCGGTAAAGGTGGTGGCGGTGCTGCCGGCGCAGCTGATATTGAATCTTCCGTACGCAACATTTGCAGCAGTGCAGGGTGGGGTGAATACGCCGACCGTGACGTAGCTGCGATTGTCTTGGAAATACCGCTCCATATTGGCGCGCACGGCGGCCAAGCCTTGCGTTGCATCCACCAGTTGCCCGCGAATGACGTAGTCACGGTAATTGGGGTACGCAATGGTGGTGAGGATCGCCACGATCGCTACCACGATCATGAGTTCGAGCAGCGTGAAGCCCTTAGAGCGGCCAGAACGCATCCTTGAATGTTCAGACGCTTTGCTTTTCATGGCATGCAGACTACGAGAGAAATCTTGCCCGAAGCTTGCAACGGCGAAGTTAGCCGCCCAAATTGAGAGCTGGTTCGCAGTTTGCGAAAATGCCACAGCGGGCCGCCGATTTATTAGGGTGGCGAGCTACCTCACGGTTGATTTACATAACGCCACGGACACGGGCGAAACTCCACGCGGGAGTTTCAGAAAGCGAATCTCGCCAGCCTTCGGCGGCCTGCCGCCCGCGGAGAGTCCGAGCTTACGTTGAACCCCAACAGGTCTGCGTGTTGGCGACGGCCGCGCTGGTTTGCGCAAACTGCGTGTTCGCGGTATTGAGAGTAAATTTCGCGCAAGCCGTATCTCCAACTTGAGTCGGCGCCAACGGAACCGCGCTGATGATGTAGCTGGGTGCCGGCTGAGCGGGATCCGGAATCGTTATGGTCACGGTGTACTTGCTTTCCAGCGAGGGCCCTGCACCCGCCGGAGCCCCCGGGCAAGCCGCATACGCAAATGTCTGGGAGTAGCACCGTTCCAGCGCCTGGGCGTCGAGCGTCAGGGTCTTGGTGGCATCGGTGCGGTTCGCGCGCTGCACGTACTGGGTGTAGCTGGGGATGGCGATCATGGCGAGTATCGCCACGATGGCCACCGTGATCATCAGTTCCACCAAGGTAAAGCCGTTTTTCTTCATGACGTAGGCCTCATGACCCCGAGTGCTGCATGATGGAGATGACTTGAATGGTACCGTTCGGCGGCCCGTCCATCACCATGTCCACGGTTTCGCCGATATAGATGCTGACCATCGCCTTGGAGGCAGGACTGTTCGGTTTGACCGGATAAGTATGATGATCGACCTCGATCGTGCCGCTCGAGGGCGACGCGGTCACCGTGCCGGTCACCACTTGGCTGTAAGCGCGAGAACTCCAGCCCAGCGTCGGCTGCAGACACACACCGAGAGCGATTGCCGCAACCGCGAGTGATAGTTTTGCTAGTTTCATTGACGTATCTCCCACCAAGCTGTTCGAGACTTTGTCGCACCCTTGAGTATAAACGGCGCAATCGTCGGGTTGCTGACCCCGCCGACGGTCGACTCCGTGACCAGCGCAATTCCCGTACCCGTGCCAAATGCGCCTGAGCGAATTGTCGGAGCGGAAGCGTAGACGTTTCCGAGAGACACGCCGACTGGAGCAACGGCCGCGCCGCCGCCGCCCGGAACCACGGTATCGGAGGCGTTGATCTTGCCATCGCCGTTCGCATCGAATTGCGGTGTGCTGAAGGCGCCGCCGGTCGCGAAGTTCAACACCATAAAGTAGGAGCTGCCCGTCGTGGTGCACGAGCCGGCAACCGGCGGAATCGGCTGATAAGTCGTCAACACCAATTCGCCGCCGGTCTCGAGCCGCGGATCGTTGATCACGCGTTCGCCGCTCAGCAGGTTCAGATCAATGTACCAACCCTTGTTCGCGGGGATGATCGGGGCAGTGCCCGTGATGGTGCGTACCTGCGTGGTGCCGATGGTTGCCGTCGCCAAGGTTTGCGGAAGCAGATTCGTGCGCAGCAGCGGCGTGACATAGCCTGCCGGCGGGTCATAGACACCGTAAATGGATTGAACGTTGGCGTTGGAAATATCCGGCAGGCCCAAGAATTGGCCGGTGCCGAACATCACCATGGTACCGAGCACCTGCGGGAAACGCGGGTTCAAGCTCGCAACCGGTTTGGTCGTGATGGGCTGAATATTGCCCAACGAATCGCGCGCCTGAAACAATACCGTCGCGGCCCACAACGCCGGATTGGGATTGGAGATGTCGATGCGCCACATGTTGCCTTGCAGATCGCCGGCGTAAACAAGATTGGCCCCGCCCGCGACTTGACCGCCTGCGTTGACGGCGATGATGCTGGAGAGGCCATTCGCCAGCGTTAGATTGCACGCGGTCGGCACGGCGGCGCACAAGTCGACCTTCGTCATGATCGCGCCGCCGGTCTGCGGGTCCAACGCGAACAGAAACGGCTTTTGGTTGGTGCTGTTATAGCCGTTGCCGAACAGCACTTTCCATCCGGCGGCGGTGCTGGCGATCACGGGGCTGCTGAAGCCATAGCCCAAATCGGCATTCGTGAAATCCCACAGCACTGCGTTCGCGAGCGCGGGCTCCGTGGTTAACAGCGTCGGGTCGGTGACATCCAGCGCATAAACGCTCTTGCCGCCCTGGCCTTCGCTGCCCACCAGCAAACTGTGCCAGGTGCTGTCGCTGAATAGCACATCACCGCCCTGGGGCGAGCCGTTGACATAAAACTGATGTTGCGCGTTGTAGTAGGGCGAGGCGAGGTTGATCAGGTTGCCGTAGACGCCCTGCGGGATATACGCGAAGCGTTCATCGCCTGTCGCAACATCAAACGCATGCAGCATGCCGTCGTCCGCGCCGATATAGAGAAGCGGCGGACGCGTCGCGGTGCTGGCGGCAAAGCCGATGTACGAGGAAGCTTGAATGCCTTCATTCGACGGACCGATGTAGGCCGGATTGCTGTCCACGATATCGCCCAAAATGTGCGAGCGATTGCGGAATTTGCCGCCGCTGCGGACCTCTTGGGCGGTGGATCCGCGCAAGTATCCGAGCACATCCTGACCGCTGGGATCGGGCAAGAAAGCTTGTAGATCCGTGCCCAACACCGTCGAGGTCGCGATTCCATTGGCCGGCGAGCCGGTGGTCCACTCGAAGGGAATGGCACGGTTCTGCACGGGGTCCCAAGTCGTGATGAGCCGTGCAGGTCCCAAATCCAATTGGGTCTGAGCTGACCAGTCCGGCGCGGCGAGATTGACGACGCCCGTGGTCGGATCAATGTCGTATTCAAATAGATTTCCGGTCCAGTCCTGATAGGGCGTGTCGGAGGTGACGAACTGCGACTGGTAAACCTTTGAGTTGACGTTCAGGCCGGTGGAGTTCACGGCCGCCGACGCGGTCGACTGGGTCTGCGCCAGAATCTGCGTGATGATGCTCTGCAGCGCGTCAGTCACCGCCTGAGGCGAGGTTGCGGGGAAATAGCCTTGAGGCGAGGATGTGTTGGTGCCGCCCGCGACCGACATGGCCAGCAAGGTGGCCGCCGCGGTGGGATTTTTACTGGGATCGACGCCGGCGCCGACGCCGATGATGAATGTCTTGATGGGATTGGCACCGCTGTTAAGGGTGGTCATCTTGTTGATCACGTCGGTCAATGCCTGATCGTTGGTCGTCGCCAGGGAGCCGTCGGCATTGAAAGTGGCTGTCACGCCGTAACCAGCCGCCGAAATGCTGCCGAGCGGCGGCCAATTGTTGTGGTTCAAATCCATGGTCGGTAGACCATCGGTGACCAGAACCACGTAGCGCTGCGTTACGCAACCATTGGTGGTCGGCGGATTGCCGGCGAAAAGCACTTGCGCACGGTGCATCAATCCGGCCATGGGCGATTGAGTCGCCGCGGACTTCAACTCGGTAGTGCCGGTGGAATTGGTTTCGGGCTGAAGAGACGGTGTGAATTTCGCGATCGCCGCCGCAACCGTTGCCGCGGTGGGCACGGCGCCGGAGGAGGTCATCGGCACCACGGTGTTGCCGTCGTTCGCGGTTTCGCCGAACGTATAGTAGCCAAAGCCGCGCATTTCATACATCACTTCGGTCGAATACGGCACGAAGCCGGCGTTGGTCGGACCCGTGGTACCCGCGCAGCTGTTGACTTCGCTGTTATAGGATTCGAACACCCCGCCGCCTTCGTAACTGCCCAGGCTGAACTGGGGCGGGAAGGGATTCGGCGCGGGATGGGGCCCGTTGTAGACGATGCAAATCGGCGGGAAGCCGCCGGCATACAACACGTCATTCACCGACGGATCATCGCTGCTGGCGCCCACCAGCATGTACTGCTGCGCGGTGATATTTTGGGCGGCATAGTATGTGCTGAGCGCCGCGCAATCTTGCGCGACTGGAATAGCAAGCGCCGTATTGACGTTGTAACAGGGATTCAAAACGTACTCGCCGACCGCGGGAATGGTGTTCGTAAAAACGAATCCACCGGGAGGGCTCATTTGATACACCCAGGTGGTGAACTGCGTCAGGCCGGAGGTGGCGTAATCCATGAGCGCGAAATCCGCGCTCGCAATGTAGGCAGTCAAAACAGCGTTGAGGCCTGCCTTGGCGACATTCAGGCGGCTCGGCGAATTATCCTCGAGCAGCCCGGCGACGTTCACGGTGTAAGGCGCATTGACGCCATCGCCAGGGTTCAGCGGCGGGGTGAATCCAGCTGGAATGGCGAAGTCTGACAGTGAAGAAGTCGTGTAAAGAAGCGGATGAGGAATAGAGCCCGAGCCGGTGCGGATCGCGCCGCTCAAGTCGCCGTCCATGGACTCGGAATTCGCGAGCGCCAGCAGAATTTGCGGATGCGCCGGAATGGTCACGGTCAACGGCACCTGCGAGATGTTGACCGGCGTAACGGGTCCGGCCACGGCCATCACGTTGGATGACCAGCAGATAAGCACGGTATAGAACGCCGACGACAACGTCTGCGCGACGCGTCCTCGAGTGGATTTTGAGATTAGCCTTTGCATAAATGGTTTCCTTGCGAGCCTTGGGCTAACGAACAATCGTTTGCAACATGGTGGTGGAGGTGCCGTCGGCACCGATTCCTTGCGCAGTCACCCGATAGACGGTGACCGGTGGTGACGCGGGATTGAGCGAGGTCACCGACAGGTCATCGCCTGCCACAGCAACGGACGGTAGATTTTCGATCACAACCTTGGGCGCCGCGGCGTTCGCCGGCATGGAGGTCATCGCGGGTCCGGCGTAGGGCAACGTGTTGGCCGGGTTGGTCCAGTCCATTCCCGTCAGCGGGCTGCCGATGGATAGGAGCGGCGCATACAAGCCGTTGGTGTTGCCGGCGAAATTCACATAGAGGCCGGTGATCAAGCCGTTTTCCGCGCTGCGTAGCGCGGCCTCGGCCGCTTGCTGGCCTATCTGGCGATTGTCGTCGTTGCGCGCCATGCGTTCTTCGACGGTCTGCATGCGCGCCGCGGTGACGCCGAGCAGGCTCAATATCAGCAAGAGAATCAAGGCGACGAACATGACGACGCCGCCTTGCTTCGATCGATCGCCCAACATGTTGGAATGATTTCGCATCAGTACACCTTCAAGGCAGCGCGTTGCGTACGGCTATGGTTTCTTCGAACACTTGGCGCGAACGGGTATCGTTCGGCGCTGTGACGGTGGTGCCCAGCAAGTTATAGGTCTTGGCACCGGTGGGGTGAGCCGACCCTGGCGCACTCGCCGCCAGCAGCGCGACTTTCACGCTCATTACCGTGTTGAAATCGGGGACCAGATCGGCCGTCACGTACTCGGTGACCGTTTGGGTCTTGGTCGTATCCAGACCGTATAGAATCTGCATCGCTTCGATATCGGGTACCAGCTCGTTGGCAGTGAAGGTGCCCGTGGCATTGAGATCGTAGGCAAAGAGCGCGGCGTCGCCATCGGCGCCTGCGCCAATGTAGTAGACCACGGTATCAACGGGCGTAACGAGGGCGCCCGGCGCAAATGACACAGGGAAGATCGAGGTGGAATTCCCAGGGGATCCGCCGGCACTGTGGGAGATGACGGCACCGGCGCCCGGCGGCGCCAATCCGGAAATTTGGAATACGACGCCCTTGGTGCAATCGGAAATCACCGCAAGCTGCCCGGCAAGCAGCGATCCTTGCGTATTCACGGTGAACGACGGCGAGCCATCGAGGATCGCCGACACATAGACGGTCTGCGCATTCGGCAGCGTCGAGCGCGCCACCAGCACATCGTTGTTCTGCACCGGCAAACCGGTCAAAGTTGCATCGAGGCCGCCCACCCAATTCCCCAACGCCGCATCGCCCGCGACCGGCGCGGGCGCAACCACATAGGCCGTGCCGGGGCCGGTGCCGACGGCTTCGAATCCTTGCAGCGCTTCGTTGAAACTGAATGCTAGGGGTGAGCCGGCGCTGAGTATTCCCTGCATGTTCGGCGCGGTGGTGCAGGACATGTAGCCCGCGTCGCGAATCGAATTCGAGATGAAGTTGAGAGCGAAGCGGCCGCCGTCGGTCAGCGCGGCCGTACCGGAGGTCGCTTCGAATGCCGAGCGTGAGCCGACGAAAACCGATATGACGCCTGCGGTCACGATCAACGCCAAGGTGATCGCCACCATCAGTTCGACCAGCGAGAATCCGCGCACGCGATTCATAGGACGGTCTCCAATGTGATCGACTGCGTGGTCGCGGCCCCAAGATTCAGCGTGTTCTGCGCGACGCTGTCATCCCAGGACACGACGATGGTCGCGGTGGTCTGCGTCCCGGCCGTGACCGTCGTAACCGTTCCCTGACCGTTCGGCAGCGCGCCGGCAGGCACCACGCCGCTGTTCGCGTTCAAATGCAGTCCCCATTGATACAGGTCGTACAATGCAACCTGCGTAGGTGTGATGCACGAACCCACCCCCACGCACAACGCGCCTGGCGCGACGGCCGGCACGGCGGCCGCGGTGTTGTACGTGCCATTGATGATGGCTTCCTGCCGATTTGCCCGCATGTCGTCCAAGATCTCGTAGGCGAGCGCGGTCGCTTGGCTGCGCAGGTAGGCGCTGTCGTTCGAATGCGATGAGAAAAGCATCAGCTTGGCGATACCGAGCAAACCGATCGCCAACACCACCAGCGAAACCAGTACTTCGACCAGCGTGAATCCGCCTGCTCGATTGACGCGGCGTTGCGTTTTAAGATTGGTGACTTTCATGGCGGCTAGGGGCAGGTCAGTGCGGTAATGGTGTCAACGGCGAATCCAGGTTTTTGCGAAGCCGCGACGCGTCCTGTGGCATTGAGTTCCACTTGACGCGCAAACGCGGCGCCGCGAGAGTCACATACGCGCAAGGTGAATTGTCCCCCCGGCGGCAATGATGTGAGTCCGCTCGACAAAAAGGTAACTCCACCGGGAGGCCCCACCACCGGCGTCACGGTGTTCGATCCGCTGAGCGCAGGGACCGCCTGCAGCACAACCGTATTGGCCGGCGTAATGGGGTCGATATAGGTCACGATCCAGCCTTCGGTCCAAGGTCCGGCATCGCAGGCCGCCTGGTTCGCCGAGGGACAAACCGTAATGCCGTTGGGAGAGGCGCGCTTGACGGCTTCGCTGCGCGCGTAGCCTAAGCTTGCGACCAGGGAATTGACCTGACCGGTGTCGCGATCGTTTTGCAAAAAACTTCTGAACGCGGGTATTGCAATGCCCAACAGTATCCCCGCAACCGTAATGGACACCATCAGTTCGATCAGCGTAAAGCCATGTGGCTGAAGTTTCATGGGTCACCATCCTAGAGAGGTAAGCTTGCTTGAACCTGACGAGCGCGGCGCAGTCCGCCAGGATGCGATCTAGTTCACGGCGCGCGCCGGAAATTGGATCAGAACGCGCGTGCCGGCGCCATTTGCGCCCGACTCGATCGTCATCGAGGCCTCGTACAGCCGGGCGATTTCATCGACGATGGCGAGTCCCAAGCCGCTGCCGTGGCCGCGGGAATTGGGCATTCGGTAAAATCTCTGGCGCACCCGTTGACGCTCCCCTTCAGGAATGCCGGGGCCGGTGTCAACGACTTCAAGATAAGGTCTGCCGTTCTTCTCGCCGGCGCTGGCCGTCACGCTGCCGCCGGCCGGCGTGTATTTGAGCGCATTGTCGACCAGGTTGCTCGCAAGATCATCGAGCAGGGAGGGGTCCGCCCGGATCATCGCAGGCGCCGTGTCTACCCCAAGATCGATATTGGCCTGCAAGGCCCGGTCGAAGAACTTGGCGGCGACTTCGTTGACGATGGCCTGCAGATCCACTGTTTGGTTCCGGGCACTCATGTTCGCGGAAGGGTCGGCCCGCGCCAAGGTCAGCAGCTGATTCGCCGAGTGCGCGAGCTGCTTCACGCCCTCCTGCAGAGTGAGCAGCCGCGCCCTGATCGGCTGCGCCGCCGGTTCCGCCACGATCAGGTCCAATTGAGCTTGCATACCGGTGATCGGCGTTCGAAGTTGGTGAGCGGTGTCCGCGATGAACTGTTGCTGCGACTGCACCGAGTTGCGCAACATTCCGAACAAGCGGTTGAGCGTGACCACCACCGGCGCGATTTCTCGCGGCACCGAGGTCTCGACGATGGGGCGCAGATCGAGCGGCGAGCGGCGCGCTATCTCATCGCGCAACCTTCTGATCGGACGCAACCCGAACTGGATGCCGACCCAAACCAATACCAGCGTGATATCGAGCTGGACGAAGTCCCACAACAGCGTGCTCATCAAGCCGAGCCGCGCTTCCGGCTCGCTGGTCTTTCTGATATCCGCCACCGTCAGGGTGAGCGGACCGGCAGCGGTGTTGAAGCGCGTCGTCAGAGTGCGCACGCTGCGGCCCTCGAGCTGTGCGATCGCCAACAGCTCGGTGCCCTCGCTGCCCATGGCAACGGGCTGCAACTGTTCATCGCCTGCGAGCAGCCTTCCTTCAGCATCGCGCAAGGCAAACTTGACGGAATCGGAGCTCGGCAGGAATGGTTTGAGGTAGGGATTGAGGTCGAGGGCGACCTGACCCTGCTTCACGGCGACATGCGCCATCAGTGCATTCGCGGCGTCTTTCAAGCGCCGATCGCTGCCGATCACAACCGGCGCGACGTTGTTGAAATAGTGAATCAACGCGCCGCAGAGGGCCACCAGCATCAGCGGAATGGCCAGCCACAGAATCAATTGGCGGCTGATCGAAGAGCTCACGCGAGCTTCGCTTCTTCCAGCCGGTATCCCAAGCCGCGCAGGCTGCGAATGATCGCCGCCGTGCCGAGCTTGGCGCGCAGGCGCGAGATGTGCACTTCGACCGCGTTGGCCGTGATGTCCTGGTCCGGTCCGGCCACGGCTTGCTGGACGCGCTCCTTGGAGACGATTTGGCCGAGGCGCCGCGCCAGACACTCGAGCACCAGCCATTCACGCGCCGTCAGTTCAATTTCCGCCTCATCGATGCAAAGGCGCTTGCCCGCCAGATCCACGCTCATGCGGTTGAGTTTGACGATGCCGTTGGCGGCGCCGCTCGAGCGGCGCATCAGCGCCCGGCAGCGTGCCGCGAGTTCCGCGGCTTCGAAGGGCTTGCTCAAGAAATCATCGGCACCCAGATCGAGCGCTTTGACCTTGTCGGTCAGCGTGCAACGGGCGGTCAGAATGAGCGTGGGAAGCGACTTTCCGGCGCTGCGCAGCCGGCGAACGAGGGTCAGGCCATCGGCGCCGGGTAATCCGACATCGATCACGGCCAGCGCGAATTCCTCGCTGGCGATCGCCGCTTGAGCCGCTTCGGCGCTGCTGACGCGATGCACCGCGTAGCTCGCGGCCGTCAAGCCCCGCAGGATGGCATCGGCAACCAGGTCATCGTCTTCTACTAAAAGGAGCCGCACGCGTCACTTTACTACGAGCCGGGCCGCGACTTGAACCCAGGTGCCTGCAGACCGGCTCCTAATCGCCGACTGCCTGACTGTTGCTCGGTTCATCGCGATCGGCGCCGAAGGCGCTGCGCTTGGGCGGAATCAGGGTACGCATGCGGGCTTCATAAGCCTTGGTGAAAGTCTCGGTGAAGACATGCGGGAATCCATCCGCGGGACGCTGCGCCAGACCTGCGAACAGTTCGCTGTACAGCTCCCAGTACTTGGCCTTGCTCTGGCCGCCAAACACGCCTCGCTTGCCGGCGCGATCGAAGCGCTGCTCCAATTCCTTCGGATCGACCCGGCTCAAGAATTCCTCGAAGGCCGCGCTGGTCGCGGCTAGTGCCGCGGTATTTTGCGCCTTGAGTTCGCGAAAGTTATCGCGAAGCGCCTCGACCGATCCGGCACGCGTCGATAGGGTCGTGAGCAGCCGCACCAATGCCTCGTCGACTCCTTTGGAAAGATTCAGGGGCGACTCGGGGCCGTCCGCCGACGGCGCTGGAATCTTGAATTTATTGCGGAACTCGTTGCGGCCCTGATTGAGGTCCATCAGACCCAGCACCGCTTCGCGCAGCAACTGGCCCGCGAGCTGCAGCGCGGCGCCTCGTGCCTCCGGGCTGACCGCGCGAGGTTCGATGCCGGCGCCGCGACAAAAGGCCGCCAAGCCAACATCGAAGTCGCCTTCGTACAGTGCGAGGCTCTGCGAGCGCGACAGATTGGGGCTGGGAGAATTTTCGATCACGGAAGAAGCTCGCGGGGCGTCGACTCTCGGGGTGTCGACCTTCAGGGGCCGCGTCATCATGTGCCAGGGAGTTGCACCGCCCTCCGCGGGCGCCGACGGGTGCTCGAGCGGCGGCAGGGATTGCCCGTAGAGATCGCGCGGCCGCGCCCCGGAGTCCGCGATCGATAGGCCGCTGGGCTCCAGCAATTGGCTCAAATCCAGGTCGGCACCCAAATCATTGGCCGTCGATTTCTTCACTGCCGAGGAGGGTGATTGTCCGTCGTAGGCAATAATGGCGCTTTCTTCCGGGGGAAAGTCGTTGCTTTGATCGATGCTCACCAAGAGTTCGTACTCGCCCAGGCGCACGTAATCGCCGTCCTTGAGGGCATAGTCGTGATATTTTCCGAGGGGCACTTGGGCACCGTTGACGTAGGTGCCATTGGAACTGGTATCGACCAGAATATAAGTACCGGCCCGAAAATCCACGCGGGCGTGTTTGCCTGAGAGATAGCGCTCAGGGTCGGGTAGAATCCACTCGTTGTCAGTGCCGCGCCCGATCGTCCCGCCGTGTACGCCAAAGACTTTGGTGGCTAGCGGACCTAAGCGGGTTGAGTGTTCGCTGACGACGCGTAAGCGCAGGGCCATAGGTCAATCCCTCCAGCGGGTCTCAAGGTTCGCGCTAAGTGCCGGTATAATATGGTGAAAGACTAGCAATGCCCGGAGCTTCCTAAATGGCCGCGAGTCACATTTTCAAAGTTCTGTTCGTGAATCAAGGCAAGGTCTATGAGATCTACGCCCGTAAAGTGAGTCACGGCAGCCTATTCGGCTTCATTGAGGTCGAGGAGCTGGTGTTTGGCGAACGCTCGACGGTGGTGGTGGATCCGGCCGAGGAAAAGATCAAGGCGGAATTCAACGAGGTAAAGCGCACCTATCTTCCCATGCATTCCGTGCTGCGCATCGATGAGGTCAAGAAGCAGGGGGTCAGTAAAATCGTTGCGCTGGAAGGCTCCAATGTCTCTCAATTCCCGGTGCCGATCTACACGCCCGGAGGCGACTCCAGCGCTCGCAAATAGGCCGTTTCCTGTAGAATGGTGCATGTTTAGCCTTTTCGGCGCACCGGCGCTGTCGCAATTCCGCCTCGAGCAACTGCTGCGCGCACTTACGCTTTCAGAGCCGCGCGTTCAAACGCTTAGCAGCCGCTGGATGCACTTTGTCGATACCTCGCGCCCCTTGGTCGAATCCGAACTCGAGGTGCTGGGCAAGCTGCTGACCTATGGCGCACGCGAGCCTGATGCGCTGCGCGAGCCGCCGGGCGGCTTGCGCATATTGGTGACGCCG
This sequence comes from uncultured Gammaproteobacteria bacterium, assembly GCA_963782865.1. Classification (GTDB taxonomy): domain Bacteria; phylum Pseudomonadota; class Gammaproteobacteria; order Steroidobacterales; family Steroidobacteraceae; genus Bog-1198. Next base: position 516,094 of record CAWALS010000014.1, read on the forward strand.
CGCATCGGCACCGAGTCGCCTTGGTCGAGCAAGGCCACCGACATCGTGCATGTCTGCGGCCTTGGCGCAGTGACGCGGGTCGAACGCGGCACGGTGTACTTCATCGAATCCGCCGCGCCGCTGCGCCACGCTGATCTCACCAAGCTCGCGGCACGTCTGCACGATCGCATGACCGAGTCGATCTGGACCGATTCGCTGACGCCGACGGGTCTGTTTCACGCGGCCGCGCCGCGCGGCTTGCGCCAGGTGGTGTTGGGCAGGCAGGGTCGCGAGGCGCTGGCGCTCGCCAACCAACAATGGGGGTTGGCGCTGTCGAACGAGGAAATCAATTATCTGGTGCAGGCATTTGGCCGGCTGGGAAGGGATCCCACGGATGTTGAGTTGATGATGTTCGCGCAAGCCAATTCCGAACATTGCCGCCACAAGATATTCAATGCGCAGTTCATCATCGACGGAACCCTTGAGCCGTTGTCGTTGTTTGCCATGATCCGCGCGACGCATGCGCGCAATTCCGACGGCGTGCTATCCGCCTACCGCGACAATGCCGCGGTAATCGTCGGCGCCAATGCCACGCGCTTCTTCCCGGATCCGCTCACGCAGCGCTACGGCGGCGTCAAAGAGCCGCTCGATATTTTGATGAAGGTGGAAACGCATAATCATCCCACAGCGATCTCGCCCTTTCCGGGCGCGGCCACCGGAGCCGGAGGCGAGATTCGTGACGAAGGCGCGACCGGAATCGGCGCCAAACCCAAAGCCGGCCTCACCGGCTTCTCGGTTTCCAATTTGAAAATCGCGGGGATGACGCAGCCCTGGGAGGTCGACTTCGGCAAACCCGATCGCATCGCTTCGGCGCTCGACATCATGATCGCCGCGCCCATCGGCGCAGCCTCCTTCAACAACGAATTCGGACGCCCGAACACCTGCGGCTATTTCCGCGTGTTCGAACAAGAGGCGGCACCCGACGCGGCAACGGACGGTCCAGCCGCGATCCGCGGCTACCACAAGCCGATCATGGTTGCCGGCGGTCTGGGCAGCGTGCGGCGCCAGAATGTCGAGAAGAAAGAGGTCGTCGTGGGCGCGCCGCTCATTGTTCTCGGCGGCCCTGCGATGCTGATCGGTTTGGGAGGCGGAGCGGCATCCTCGGTCGGCAGCGGCCAAAGTTCATCCGAATTGGATTTCGCATCGGTGCAGCGCGGCAATGCGGAAATTCAACGACGGGCTCAAGAGGTGATCGACCGCTGCGTCGCTTTGGGCGATTCAAATCCCATTTTGCTCATTCATGATGTGGGCGCCGGCGGCTTGTCGAACGCGCTACCCGAGGCGATCGCGCACAGCCATCGCGGCGGCCGCATCGACCTGCGCAAAATTCCCAGCGCCGAATCCGAGCTCTCGCCCATGGAGATTTGGTGCAACGAGGCGCAGGAGCGCTACGTGCTCGCGCTCGCGCCGGGAACGGTCGAGCAATTCAAGGCGTTGTGCGAACGCGAGCGCTGCCCGTTCGCGGTCGTGGGCGAAATCACCGCGGATGGTCTGCTCAAAGTCTCCGATCCTGTGCTGCATGCCGTTCCCGTCGACATGCCGATCGACATGCTGCTCGGCAAGGCACCGCGCATGACGCGCGCGGTTCAATCGGTCGCCAAGCACTTCTCGTCATTATCCACCGGCGGCATCGGCTTGAGCGAATCGCTCGATCGATTGCTGAGTCTGCCGACCATTGCCGACAAATCTTTTTTGATTACGATCGGCGACCGTACGGTCGGCGGTTTGATCAGCCGCGACCAATTGGTGGGACCCTGGCAGGTACCGGTTGCGGATGTGGCCGTTTCGTTGAGTAGCTACGAGGAATACAGCGGCGAAGCCATGGCGATGGGGGAACGCGCGCCGGTCGCCGTGCTCAACGCGCCGGCCTCCGGACGCTTGGCGGTGGCTGAAGCGATCACCAACATGATGGCCGCCGACATCAATCGCTTAGAGGACATCCGCTTGTCGGCGAACTGGATGGCCGCCTGCGGGGAACCGGGCGAGGACGCTGAGCTGTACGCCACGGTGCGCTGCGTCAGTGAACTGTGCACGGCATTGCGTATCACGATTCCGGTCGGCAAGGATTCCCTGTCGATGAAAACCACCTGGCGCGAGGGCGGCAGCGAGCGCTCGGTGCTCGCGCCGGTGTCCTTGATCGTTTCCGCATTTGCGCCGGTGCAGGATGCGCGCGCGACCCTGACGCCGCTGCTCGACCTGTCGCAGCCCTCGCGCCTGCTGCTCATTGATTTAGGGGCGGGCAAGAATCGCCTGGGAGGCTCCTGCTGGGCTCAGGTTCATCAGAAAAGCGGCGGGACGCCGGCGGATCTCGATAGCCCGGAGCTTTTGAGCGCAATGTTTGCCGCGCTGCGCGAACTGAAGCATCACGGACTGGTGCTCGCCTATCACGACCGGTCGGACGGCGGTGTGCTCGTGACGCTGTTGGAGATGGCCTTTGCAGCACATTGCGCTTTGCGCGTCGATCTCGGAGCGGTGGATGACGTCATTGCCGCGGCCTTTGCCGAGGAACTCGGCGCGGTCATCCAGGTCCCCGCGGCGCGCGCCGCCGAAGCGCAGGTCATTCTCGTGCGTCACGGCTTGGCCGCACTGACGCGCGACATCGGGGCGCCGGCGAAAGGCGCCCAAGTGCAGGTGAGCGCCAATGGCAGCCCGGTCTTCAGCGGCTCGCGCATCGCGTTGCACCGGCGCTGGAGCGAGGTGTCGTTTCGCATGCAGGCGCTGCGCGATAACCCCGAGTGCGCACAGGAGGAGTATTCGCGGCTCGAGGACGCGGACGATCCGGGCCTGCATGCCGCCTTGAGCTACGATCCGAAGGAGGATGTGGCGGCGCCTTTCATTCAGCGCGGTGCGCGGCCGGCGATCGCGATCCTGCGCGAACAGGGCGTCAACAGCCAGGTGGAAATGGCTGCCGTGTTCACGCGCTCGGGATTCGACGCCTACGATGTGCACATGACCGACATCCTGGCGGGACGCGTGCATCTGGCAAGATTTCACGGACTCGTGGCTTGCGGCGGCTTTTCCTATGGGGATGTTTTGGGTGCGGGCGAAGGCTGGGCGAAGTCGATTCTGTTCAACGCGCGCGCGCGCCAAGAGTTTGCGGCTTTTTTCGAGCGCAGCGCGACTTTTACCCTGGGTATCTGCAACGGCTGTCAGATGTTATCCGCGCTCAAGGAATTGATTCCCGGGGCGAAGATGTGGCCGCGATTCGTGCGCAACCGCTCCGAGCAGTACGAGGCACGCCTCTCATTGGTGCGCGTGCCGCAATCCAACTCGGTGCTGTTTGCCGGCATGCACGGCTCGGTGCTGCCGATCGCGGTGGCGCACGGCGAGGGCAGGGCGGAATTCGATCCGGGCGTGACAGCGGCCGCGCTGCTGGGGCAGCGACTGGCGACGCTGCAGTACGTGGATCATCGCGATCAGCCTACGCAGGTCTATCCCTTCAACCCCAATGGCTCCGACTTGGGACTGGCCGGGCTGTGCAGCGCCGATGGGCGCGTGACGTCGCTGATGCCGCATCCGGAGCGGGTATTTCGCAGCGTGCAAAATTCCTGGGTGTCCAAGGAGTGGGCGGAAGACGGCGGTTGGATGCGCCTGTTCCGCAATGCTCGAGTCTTCGTCGATTAGTACACAGGCGATGTGAATTTGAACTGCTTGCATGGCCTGGGAGGAGGGGGAGTTTCGAGGCACGGCTCACAGTGCCTCGAAACTTGCCCTTCCCCCAGGTCTTGAACGGCGGACGTCCAATTCACAGTGCTTGAGGACGAGACGAATCGCCGCCATCGGTCGCGTGGGCTCGTCGGCATCGTGCATCAACTGGCACGACCCTGGTCAGGGAGTGTGAGAAGACTCAAGGGCCTGTTTCCTTCGGGCCTTGAGTCTTCTCACCCTCCCTGAGCTTCTGCTTGATTTGGCGCGACGAATCTGCGGAAAGTCACCGCCTGTATCAGGCGCGCTTTGCGCACAAAGGTTTGATACAGCAAATCGCGCATGACTTCCAATAAAATTCCCGCATGCTCCGAGGTCAAATTGGGCTGATTGGGCCAAGGATCGCTATCGCTGCCGAACAGCACCGCGCGCAGGATCGAAAAGGTGTCGTCGTCCAGATCGGCGAGCGAACGGATTTCCTGCAACGTGTCGAACAGTTCCAGCTTGCCGCGCTCGCCAAGTTCGTGAAACAGGGATTGCGCCGTGCGGCGGCTCATCGACCCGAAGGCATTGAAGCAGGCCGCCGAGTAGCAATTGAGCGCCTCTTTGAACAGGCCTTCCGCTTCTTCGGGCAGATAAGTCAGCGGAAAATGCTCGCGCGCGCGTTCGATCTCGATGAAATTGGACGCCAGCTCCACCCGCAAGGCCGTATACGCCTTGACGGCAAACTTGAGGAATATCGGTTCGATGCAGGTATCGCAACGAAACACGATGCCGATGTGCTTCGGCTTGCGCCGCATCAGTTCCTCGAACTTTGGCACCGCAATCGGCGTCAGGTGCGTCAACGTCTGACAGTGAGGACAAGTCAGCGCGATGCCTTGGTATTCGACATGCAGTTCGTCTTGCGGCGTGATGTAAATGCTCATGGCTCAACCCGTCAGTGGTTTGTAGCGAATTCGGTGAGGCTGACTGGCGTCCTCGCCTTTGCGCTTTTTGTGATCCTCGACGTATTCCTGATAGTTGCCCTCGAACCAGACCACCTGTGAATCGCCTTCAAACGCGAGGATATGCGTAGCGATCCGATCCAGGAACCAGCGATCATGCGAAATAACCACGGCGCAGCCTGGGAACGCGACCAAGGCGTCTTCCAGGGCGCGCAGCGTTTCAATATCCAAATCGTTGGTCGGCTCGTCGAGCAGCAAGACGTTGCCGCCGGCTTTCAAGACCTTCGCGAGGTGCACTCGATTGCGCTCGCCGCCGGAGAGTTCGCCGATCATCTGCCCTTGCTGAACGCCCTTGAAATTGAAGCGGCCGACATAGCCGCGCGAGGAGGTCTCATAGTTGCCCACCTTGATGAGATCGAGACCGCCTGAGATTTCCTGCCAGACCGTGTTCTTGTCGTTCAGCGCCTGGCGAGATTGGTCGACATAGGCCAACTTGACGCTGGGACCGACGCGAATTTCGCCGCCATCGGGCTTTTCAATGCCGGAGAGCATGCGGAACAGGGTGGTCTTGCCGGCGCCATTGGGGCCGATGATGCCGACGATGCCGCCGGGCGGCAAATTGAAGCTCAAGGAGTCGATCAGCAGCCGATCGTCGTAGCCCTTTCTCACGTTCTTGCATTCGATGACCAGATCTCCCAGGCGTTCGCCCGGGCGGGATGTAGATCTCGTTGGTCTCGTTGCGCTTCTGAAATTCCTGCGAAGCCAACTCTTCATAGCGCTGCAACCGCGCCTTGGATTTGGCTTGACGCGCTTTTGGGTTGGTTCGCACCCATTCCAATTCGCGCTTCAAGGTTTTCGCCAGCGCGTCCTGCTGCCGCTCTTCCTGCGCCAGACGCAAGCCTTTCTGCTCCAGCCAAGAGGAGTAGTTGCCCTGCCAGGGAATGCCGTGGCCGCGATCGAGCTCCAAGATCCACTCGGCCACATTGTCGAGAAAATAGCGATCGTGGGTCACCGCGATCACCGTGCTCGGATACTCCTCCAGAAAGTGCTCCAGCCAGGCGACCGATTCGGCGTCCAGATGATTGGTCGGCTCATCGAGCAACAGCATGTCGGGTTTGGACAGCAGCAGGCGGCACAAGGCGACGCGCCGTTTCTCGCCGCCCGACAGCTTGCCGACCACGGCCTCCCACGGCGGCAGACGCAGCGAATCGGCTGCGATCTCGAGCTTGCGCTCCAGTTCCCAGCCGCCGACCGCATCGATTTTGTCCTGCATCTTCGCCTGCTCTTCCATGAGCTTATTCATCTCATCGTCGGACATCGGCTCGGCGAACTTGTCGCTGATCGCGTTGAAGCGATCGATCAAGCCTTGTACATCGCCGACTCCCTCGCCGACCACCTCGCGAACGGTCTTGGCCTCATCCAGCAGCGGCTCTTGCGGCAGATAGCCGACTTTGATGCCTGCCTGCGCGCGCGCCTCGCCCTCGATGTCCTTGTCGACGCCGGACATGATTTTCAGCAGCGTGGATTTTCCCGAGCCGTTCAATCCCAGCACGCCGATCTTCGCGCCGGGAAAAAAACTCAAGCTGATATCGCGCAAGATAATGCGCTTGGGCGGCACGACCTTGCCAACCCGGTTCATGGTGTAAATGAACTGAGCCATCTATTGCCTGTATTGAATTAATCGCGTGAATTCGCGGGGAAACACGCTAATTATCCGCGTCCGAAGGCGGCTTGTCACGGTGCGGGCATCTCGCTAGGGAAGCCTACCCTTATAAGCTACAATTACCGGCTATCTTTGGAGTTCCATTCATGTTTAGTGCCCAAATGGCCATTGCCGGATTCGATCCCGAGCTTGCGCAAGCGATTGCTCGGCGAGCGCGGCCGGCAAGAGGATCATATCGAACTTATCGCCTCAGAGAACTACGCCAGCCCGCGGGTGCTCGAGGCGCAGGGCTCGGTGCTGACCAATAAGTACGCGGAAGGCTATCCGGGGAAGCGCTATTACGGCGGCTGCGAATTCGTCGATATCGCGGAACAGCCTGGCTATCGAGCGCGCCAAGCAGCTATTTGGCGCGGCTTACGCCAACGTCCAGCCGCATTCCGGATCCCAGGCAAATGCGGCGGTCTACTTCGCGCTGCTCAATCCCGGCGATACGATTTTGGGAATGAGTCTCGATCATGGCGGTCACCTGACCCACGGGGCCAAAGTCAATTTCTCGGGCAAATTCTTCAAGGCGGTTCAATACGGCATCTGGTCGCCGCTACCGGCAATCATCGATTACGATCAGGTCGAACGTCTGGCGCAAGAGCATCGCCCGAAAATGATCGTGGCCGGATTTTCCGCCTATTCTCGCGTCATCGATTGGGCGCGCTTTCGAGCCATCGCCGATTCGATCGGCGCCTACCTGTTCGTCGACATGGCGCATGTGGCGGGCCTGATCGCGGCGGGCATGTATCCAAACCCCGTGCCGTTCGCCGACGTGGTAACCACCACCACGCACAAGACCTTGCGCGGTCCCCGCGGCGGTCTGATCCTGGCGCGGCCGCACGCCGATTTGCACAAGAAATTCAACTCGATGGTGTTCCCGGGGATTCAAGGCGGCCCGCTCATGCATGTGATCGCTGCCAAGGCCGTGGCATTCCTGGAAGCGCTGCAGCCGGAATTCAGGACCTATTCCGCCCAGGTGATCGCGAACGCGCGGGCGATGACCGCGGTGCTCCAAGAGCGCGGCTACCGCATCGTTTCCGGCGGCACCGACAATCACTTATTTTTGCTCGATTTGATCGGCAAGGACATCACCGGCAAGGATGCGGATGCGGCATTGGGGCGCGCGCATATCACGGTCAATAAGAATGCGGTGCCGAACGACCCGCGTCCCCCGTCCATCAGCAGCGGGCTAGGATCGGTACGCCCGCGGCGACGACGCGCGGATTCAAGGAGCCCGAAGTGCGGCAACTATCCCACTGGATCGCCGATGTGCTGGATAATTTGGGCGACGAAGCTGCGGTTGAGCGCGTGCGCGCCGCCGCGGTGGAGATGTGCCGGCGATTCCCGGTCTATGGTTAGGGTTCGATGAGTAGCTCCAATGCATTGTCCGTTTTGCGGCCACACCGAGACTAAGGTGATCGATTCTCGCCTCGCCGGTGAGGGGCGGCAGATTCGCAGGCGCCGCGAGTGTCTGGCATGCACCGAGCGGTTCACCACGTTTGAGGCCGCGGAGCTCCTCCTGCCCACGGTCGATCAAGGGAGATCGCAGCCGCGAGCCTTTTGACGAAAAAAAACTGCTGAGCGGCATGCAAAAGGCGCTCGAGAAGCGTCCCGTCTCGCGCGAAGCCATCGAGGCGGCCGCGGCGAGAATCTGTCATAAACTGCGCAGCTTGGGCGAGCGCGAAATCGCATCGCGCGGCATCGGAGAGATGGTCATGGAGGAGCTGCGGCACCTGGATGAGGTGGGATATGTGCGCTTCGCTTCCGTATACCGCAGCTTTCAGGACCTGGACGCCTTCCGCACCGAGATCGACCAGTTGCGGCGGCATCGCCGCCGCCGCGAGCCCAGCAAGGATCAATTGCCGCTGTTGCCCGGCGATGCAGCGGATGATGAGGAAAAGTGACCGAGCAGATCACGGCGCAAGATCGGTCGCATCTGGCGCGCGCACTGGACTTGGCGGCGCGCGGACTCTATACGACGGATCCGAATCCGCGAGTCGGCTGCGTGATCGCCGATGCGGGCCGCGTGCTGGGAGAGGGCTGGCATGTGCGCGCGGGTGAGGGCCATGCGGAAGTCATGGCGTTGCGCGCCGCCGGATCGCAAGCGCGCGGTGCGACGGTGTATGTGAGTTTGGAGCCTTGCAGCCACACCGGACGCACACCGCCCTGCGCCGACGCGTTGATTGCGGCCGGCGTCGCACGCGTCGTGTGTTGCACGCGTGATCCGAATCCGCAGGTTGCGGGCCGCGGGATCGAGCGCCTGGAACAGGCCGGCATCGCCGTGCAGGTGGGCGAGTTTGCCGACGAGGCGCGCCGGCTCAACGTAGGCTATTTCTCGCGCCATGAACACGGCCGGCCGTACGTGCGCCTCAAGTTGGCGATGAGCCTCGATGGACGCACGGCCTTAGGCGACGGCAGCCGCGCCTGGATCAGCGGGACCGCATCGCGCGCCGACGTGCAGGCCTGGCGCGCGCGCAGTTCCGCGGTGCTCACGGGCGCCGGCACGGTGCGCAGCGATGATCCGCAGCTCAACGTGCGCCTGAACTATGGGCCGTGGGTGCGCCAGCCGCTGCGCGTGGTGCTCGATACCATGCTGAGCACTCCGCGCACTGCAAAGATTTTCGATCACGACGAGGCGCTGATTTTCGCGGCACCGGATGCGCCGCTGGGTTCGTTCAAGGACGTCGAGGTCGAGCGAATTCCACGCAGCGAGGGCGGCCTGGATCTTGATGCGGTCATGGAAAATCTGACGGCGCGCGAGGTCAACGAGCTGCTGATCGAGTGCGGCCCGACGCTCGCCGGGGCTTTTCTTGCCAAGCAACTGGTTGATGAACTCGTCCTCTATGTTGCACCTACGCTGCTTGGCGATGACGCCTTGCCCCTGCTGCGCATCAAGGCCGGCGCTGGCGCATTGCCGCGCTTTGCCTTTCGGGACATGCAGCCGTTCGGCGACGACATGCGTTTGACGCTCACACCAAAGAAGCATTAAAGATGTTCACGGGAATTGTCTTGGCGAAAGGACGACTCACCTCGATTGCAGAACGGGGCGGCGACCTGGAGTTAGGTATAGACGCCGCGGGACTCGACATCGCACGCTTGAATTTGGGCGACAGCGTCGCGGTGCAGGGCGTGTGTCTCACCGTGACGCGCAAGCAAGGCCCGTGTTTCTTCGCAGACGTGTCGCGCGAAACCATGTCCAAGACCACGCTCGGCAAACTGCAAGCCGGATCGAACGTCAATCTCGAGCCCAGCTTGCGGGCGGGCGACGCGCTCGGCGGGCACATGGTCAGCGGCCATGTCGATGCGCTCGGGGTGCTGCGGCGAACGGCCGAGGATGCGCGCTCGAGGCGCATGGAATTCGAGTTGCCGGCGGATCTGCTGCGATTCGTGGCGCCGAAGGGCTCGATCAGCATCAACGGCGTCAGCCTGACGGTCAATCAGGTCGAGGGCCTGCGCTTCGATGTCAATATCATCCCGCATACGCTCGAGCAAACGACCTTGAGCGAGCTGCAAATCGACGATGAAGTAAACGTCGAGATCGACGTCGTCGCGCGCTACCTTGAACGACTCATGACTAAAACCGGAACCTAAGGCACCTATGGCTGCGTTCAATACGATCGATGAAATTCTCGAGGATCTGCGCCGCGGAAAAATGGCCGTCATCATGGACGATGAAGACCGGGAAAACGAGGGCGACTTGATCATGGCCGCGGAGCACGTACGTCCCGAAGATGTCAATTTCATGGCGCGCTATGGACGCGGGCTCATCTGCCTGACGCTGACCCGCGATCGCTGCCGCCAGCTGCGCCTGCCGCTCATGGTGAGCGATACCGACCACACGCATCGCACGAATTTCACCTTATCGATCGAGGCTGCGGAAGGCGTGACCACGGGAATATCCGCACACGATCGCGCGCACACGGTCAAAACCGCGGTGGCGCCGAATGCGCGCCCGGAAGACTTGCGCCAGCCAGGGCACATTTTCCCGCTGATGGCGCAGCCCGGCGGCGTGCTGACGCGTGCCGGCCACACGGAGGCGGGATGCGATCTGGCGCGGCTGTCCGGGTTTTCCGCCGCCGCCATGATCGTGGAGATCTTGAATGATGACGGGACCATGGCGCGGCGCCCGGATCTGGAACGCTTTGCGAAGGCTCACTCGCTGAAAATCGGCACGATCGCGGATTTGATCCGCTACCGCTTGAAAAACGAGCGTTCGGTTGAGCGCATCTATGAGGAGTCCGTGGATACGGAATACGGCGCCTTCAGGCTCTGCTGCTATGAGGATCACGTCAACAAAACCGTACATATCGCCCTGGTGAAAGGCGATCTGAATTCGACGCTGCCGCCGCTGGTGCGCGTCCATATCAAGGATACGCTGCGGGATGTCGTGGGGGTCAAGAACGAGAAGCTCGGCTGGCCGCTGCGAGCGGCGATGCACCGCGTGGCCAAGGAGGAGTCGGGCGTGGTGGTGATACTGCGGCCGGAAGAGTCGCCGCGGGATTTCATGGATAGCGTACGGCTGTTGGATACCAAGCCGGCGCGGCAACGCGGCGGCGCCACCGTGGTGCGAACTTACGGCATCGGCGCCCAGATCCTCAAGGATCTCGGCTTGAAGCGCATGCGCGTCCTGAGCGCTCCGAAACAGCTGCAGGGGCTGGCCGCTTTCGACCTGGAAATCACCAGCTACGTGGATGGCGCCGACTGAGCGCTGCTTGCGCTTATACTCCAAGGTTCTGCAATGCGAGGGACGACTTGTGCCGAATGAGCAGCCGAAAATGATCGAGGGAGAATTGCTGGCGCGCGATTTGCGCTTTGCGATTCTAGCCGCGCGCTTCAATGATTTCGTGGTGGAACCGCTGATTCGCGGCGCGCTCGATGCCTTGCGGCGCCACGGCGTGGCCGACAAGCAAATAGACATCGTGCGCGTACCGGGAGCGTTCGACATTCCGATCGTCGCGCGCAAGCTCGCGCTGGCGCATCGCTATGAGGCGCTCATTGCCTTAGGGTGCGTGATTCGCGGGCAAACGCCGCATTTTGACTATGTCGCCGGTGAATGCGCGGGCGGCATCGCACGCATCGCATTGGAGTCCGGCGTACCGATCGCCTTCGGAGTATTGACGACCGACACGGCGGAACAGGCAGTCGATCGCGCGGGCGGCAAGGCCGGCAACAAGGGTGCCGATGCTGCGTTGGTGGCGCTCGAATTGGCAAATCTATTGCGCCGCCTGGACAACTAGGAGTCTGTGAGTATTCCGACTTCAGGGGCATCTGCGCATCGGGCCCGGAGCCTCGCGCGTCGGCTGGCGCTGCAGGCTCTTTATCAGATCCAGATCAATCCGCTCCCCTGGCAGGACGTTCAGACGCAATTCGCCAATGACCCCGAGGCGGATCGGGTGGATCTGGAATATTTTCGAGGCTTAATCGAAGCGATCGCGCCCAATCGCGAGGCGTTGGATTTGCGCTTGTCCGCGTTGTGCGAGATCGCGCCTCAAGAACTCGACCCGATCGAGCACGCGGTTCTATGGCTGGGGCTGCACGAATTGCAGGCGCATCCCGAATTGCCTTACCGGGTGGCACTTGCAGAAGCGGTGCAATTGACCAAGCAGTTTGGCGCGACGGATGGGTACAAGTTCGTCAATGCCGTCCTGGACCGAGCCGCGCAGGAGTCGCGGCCGCACGAATATGGGACCTGAACTCGGCGAGTTTGAGCTCATCCGGCGCTTTTTCATGAGAAGCGGCTCCGCGGCACGCGCCTCCGGAGTGCTGCTCGGCATCGGCGATGACGCGGCCCTGCTCGATTTTCCCCGGGGTGCGGACCTGGTGGCCGCCGTCGATACCATCGTGGCGGGTCGGCACTTTCCCGAAGGTACCGACGCGCGCTCGATTGGCCACCGGGCGCTGGCCGTTAATTTGAGCGATATGGCTGCCATGGGCGCCACGCCGGCGTGGGCGACCCTGGCCTTGACCATACCTAACGCCGATGCCGGCTGGCTCGAGAAATTTGCCGCAGGATTTATCGACCTGGCCGATGCGTATTCAGTCGCACTGGTCGGCGGCGATACCACGCAGGGTCCGCTCACCGTCAGCGTGCAAATTCTGGGGTCTGTGCCCCACGGAAGCGCGTTGCGGCGCGGCGGCGGCGCGGCGGGGGATATTCTGGCGGTTAGCGGCACGCTGGGCGATGCCGCCGCCGGCCTTGCACTCCGCCAAGCAGAGCGCGCGCGTCCGGCGGCGGCGAGACTGCCGCCCGAAGCCGAAGTGCTGGTGCAGCGTTTCGACTACCCGGCGCCGCGTGTGCAGCTTGGGCAGGCCGCGCGCGGCATCGCCAGCGCCGCGATGGACTTGTCCGACGGCCTCATCGGCGATCTGCCGAAACTGGCCGACGCCTGCGGGGTTGCCGCACACGTCCGGATAGAAGCGCTGCCGCTGTCGGCCGCGCTGCGAAACTCCGTCAGTTTGAGCCAGGCCCGCGATTGGGCTCTCGGCGGAGGCGATGACTACGAGTTGCTGTTCGCCGTGCCCGCAAATCGCTTTACTGAGCTCAAGGGGGCGGCCGAGCAATTGAACTTAACGTTGACCCCGATCGGTGAATTGCGTGCCGGTGCGGGCGTGACCTGGTCACTAAACGGCGAAGATTTCGCACCGAAAGTCTCAGGTTATGAGCACTTCACCCAAGCCTCGACCCAAATCACAGTTTAGGTGAAGCCACCCCAGTATCCTCGCGTCATTGAAGTCGAATGACGCCCGGCAGCGCACGGTTACCCTTGACCAATACTCGCTCCACTAATCTTGCGAAAGCCCAGCCGGGCCGCGGGACGTTGCCCGAGAAAATCGGCAAGTATGTGATCATCAATGAAGTCGGGCGCGGCAGCACCGGCGTAGTCTATCTTTCGCATGATCCGTACTACGGGCGCGACGTCGCCATCAAGGTCTACAACGTCGATGCCAGCGGCGATGAAAATCGCAAGAAAATTGCCCGCAAGATGTTCTTGTCCGAGGCGCACATGGTCGGAATGCTGCAGCATCCGAACATCTTGCCGATTTACGATGCGGGTGAAGAGAACGGTCATTGCTACATCGTGACGGAGCATGTACACGGCGCGCGCACGCTCGCGGCCTATTGCCGGCCGGATAATCTGCTGCGCATCGACGACGTTGTCGAGTTGGTGTACAAGGCGGCCCGAGCGCTGCACTATGCGCACAGCCGCGGCGTGATTCACCGCGACATCAAGCCCAGCAACATCATGCTGACGTTGGACAGCGATGTGCGCATCATCGATTTTGGCATCGCGCTGGTCGCCGATTCGGAGATCTCGCGAATCGAAGGAATTGCCGGCAGTCCTTCATATATGTCTCCGGAGCAGGTGCAGTCCATCGAGTTGACCAATCGTTCCGACCTGTACTCCCTCGGCGCCGTCATGTATGAACTTTTGACCGGCACGCGGCCGTTTCGGGCCGGCAATTTGCAAAAATTGCTGCACCAGATCGTGTTTGCGACACCGCCGCCGATTCACCTGCTGCGGCCGGAGATCCCCGAGGAACTCGAAAACGTCACGGCGATGGCGCTGCAAAAGGACCCCGAGAAGCGCTACAAGACCGGACTCGACTTTGCCGCCGAATTGACGCGCGTGCATCAGAAGTTGCGCGCGCAGTACAACCGCATCGATCAGCAAGAACAGTTCAGCCTGCTGCGGAAATTGAAATTCTTCCATGAATTCTCGCATGGCGAAATCTGGGAAGTCTTGCGCGCCAGCAGCTGGCAGGACTATGCGGATGCGGAGGAAATCGTCAAGGAAGGCGAGATGGACGACCGCTTCTACATCATCGTCCAAGGCAGGGTCGGCGTGCAGCGCAATGGCAAGGCGCTCGGCTATTTGGACAGCGGCGATTGCTTCGGCGAAACCAGCTATGTACGCGGCGCCAAGCGCACCGCCACGATATTCGCTTCTGGTTCCGTGACGGTCATGAAGGTCAGTTCGACGCTTCTGGAGCAGGTGTCGGCTGAATGTCAGCTGCGGTTCAACCAGGTCTTCCTGCGCAGCATGATCGGCCGTCTGCAAAGCGCGGAGCGCGGCATCTCCCAGGCCTCTGCCCAGTGATTTTGACCCGGTCGGGGGTCGCTCGCCAGGAAGGGTAAAAAGACGCAAGGCCCGAAGGCATCAGGTATCACTACGCCGGCACTGTGAAATTGAGCATCCTGTCTGAAGACCTACGGGGGATAGGGAGCTTCAAGGCCCTGCGTTCTTCCGGGCCTTGAAGGTCCTTATCCCGGTAGGCCATTCGGGCCCGCTCAAATTCAAAGTGCAGAGGTCTCTTTGTCGTGTTCAATCATCGCGTATGCGGAATGATTGTGAATCGACTCAAAATTCTCCGACTCGATGATATAAGCCTTGACGCGCTTGTCTTTATTGAGCGCCACGGCGACGTCCCGCACCGTGTCCTCGACGAACTTCGGATTGTCGTAGGCGCGCTCGGTGACGTATTTCTCGTCAGGACGCTTGAGTATTCCGTAGACCTCGCATGAGGCTTCGCTCTCGGCGATCTCAATCAACTCTTCCAGCCACATGTGCTCGGCAAGCTTCGCCGTCAAGGTTATGTGGGAGCGCTGATTGTGCGCGCCATAGTCGGAGATCTCCTTCGAGCAGGGACAGAGGCTGGTCGTGGGCACGACTACCTTCAGCCAAACCTCGGTCTTGCCGCCGCGATGCTCGCCGAAAATCGTGGCCTGGTAATTCATCAGGCTTTCGACGCCGGACACCGGAGCCTTCTTCATCACGAAATACGGGAAAGTCATTTCGATGTGGCCGGCGGTGGCGGCCAAATGCTCGGTCATTTCCACCAACATGAGCCCGAAGGACTCGACGGAAATCTCGCGTTCGTGCCGATGCAAGATCTCGACGAAACGCGACATGTGCGTGCCTTTGAAATTGTGCGGCAGATTCACGTACATGTTGAAATTGGCAACCGTATGCTGTTCGCCGCGCGCCCGATCCTTGACTTTCACCGGATGATAGATGTCCTTGATGCCCACCTTGTTGATGGGTATTTGCCGCGTGTCGGCATGTCCTTGGACATCCTCCACAGGCTCAAATTGAGGCTTTTCGGCGGAAACAGCGGAGTTCATATTCATCTAATTTTAGACCATGTCGAACCGCGACTTGGCTTCAAACCCAATCTTAAGGATGATTCGACCTGGGGTGCGAGCTTCGGGCGCCAAGCTGCCTGCGATTTCAAGCAATGGCGGCTTAATTCGCCAGACAGTCCTTCAAACTCGGCGCTGGATGACGTAGGAAGCCAGCCATGCCAGGACGCGCGCTCCCTCGCCGAGCCGGGCCAGCCTCTCGCAGGCGCGCAGCTGCAACTCTCGAGCGCGGATCTTTGCCGCCTCGAGTCCCAGACACGCTGGGGTAGGTGGGCTTGGCCCGGGCGGCGTCGGCGCCGCTGGTCTTGCCCATCTCTTCGGTCTTGCCTTCGACATCGAGAATGTCATCTTGAATTTGAAACGCGAGGCCGATGTCCTGGGAATAGCCGTCCAGCGCATCCCAACTCGCCGCGCTCAACGCCGGTGCGCAGGCCGCCGCCATCAGCACGCTCGCGCGAATCAGCGCGCCGGTCTTGAGCCGATGCATGGCTTCGAGTTCTTCCAGCGTCAGATGCTCTGCCCACGGCGCGAGGTCGATGGCCTGGCCGCCCGCCATGCCCGCGGTGCCGCTGGCATCCGCCAGGATTTGAATCATCTTCAGGCGGGCTTCGCAACTTACGCCCGCCGTGCGATCGCGCGACAGCAACGAGAATGCCAATACCTGCAGAGCGTCGCCGGCGAGAATGGCGGTGGCCTCATCGAAGGCGCGGTGCGTCGTCGGTTGCCGCGGCGCAGATCATCGTCGTCCATCGCGGGCAGATCGTCGTGGACCAAGGAATATGAATGAATGAGTTCCACCGCCGCGGCCGGCGCATCCAAGATGCGTCGCGGATCAAGCTGCAAGGCCTCTCCGGTGCAATACACCAGCAAGGGGCGCAAGTCGCTTACCGCCTCTCAATACCGCATAGCGCTGTGCCGCGTGCAATCGTTGCGGCATCAAATCGGCCGCCGGCAGCGCGGCGTCAAGGACGGCTTGCACGCGCGTTTGATAGCCGCGCATCCGTGCCTCCATGGCATCCGCATTCACGCTCGCGATCAGCCGCTTTGGAGTTCGTCGGCGTGAAGTCTTCAATCGCGGCTTCGCCGGCTTTTTTCAGCAGGATCTCGACTTTCTGTTCGGCTTCTTTCAGCGCGCTCTGGCAGGCTCGGGTCAACATCACGCCGCGCTCGAATGCCGCCAGCGATTCTTCCAGCGGCAGATCGCCATGCTCCAAGCGCGCCACCAGTTCTTCAAGGTCGCGCATGGCCGTTTCGAAAGTCGGGCTTTCTGCTTTGTAGGCTTTGGCGTCGGCATAGCCAAGAACGGTACACATGCGCTGCGGCGCGGTCAAACGCAGCGCAGCGGCGAGGCCCGCGCAGAACGCGAAGCCCGGGCAGGAACGCGCGGCAGGAACACGCGAGGGGAAGAACATTGCCAAGTCGTGAGGCGCGTCACAACCGCGGGGTCGCTGCGCCGCATTTTGGGTAACATGGCCGTTGGGAAGCTCTATGCCAATGTCAATCAAATCAATGATCGCTTGCGGGTGCCTGGCCGCCGTTGTCTGCATCGCGGCCGCCTGCAGTCCGCGAAGCGAATTCCGCCGATGATCGGTCACCGATCTCATGGAGGATCGCGTCGACGCTCGATGGCGTGCTATTGAAATGCAATCAAAATCCAGCCAAGGCGCGCAGGGATACCGAGTGCCTGAATGCGCGGATCGCCATCGAGCGTCTCGCCACGCAAGACGAGCAGGCGAGAGAGGCGAAGCGGGCCGCAGAATTTGAGCGCAGCCGCGAGCAACTGCGGCTGACCCAGGAAAAGCAACGGCAGGAGCAGGAATCCAAGCCCAAGGTCGATGCCTACCACTTGCCTCTGGTGCCGGTCGAACCCACACCGCCGCCGAAAGACCCGCAGTCGCCGACCGTTAGTCAGACGAACCCTTAAGTTCCCGCCGCCCAGTCCGGTTCATTCTGCGGCGCGGCGCCGCTTCGCCTTTATCAGAACATCGACCGCTTCGGGCCGATCGTCCCAGAAGTCCAGGCGGATTCTATCGTCCGGCAACTGGCTCACCGTGGCAGGCGCGGCGCTGAAGGTGCAGTACCAGCCCGACGGCAGCACCACGGCGTTGCGCG
The DNA here is from genome assembly GCA_963782865.1 of uncultured Gammaproteobacteria bacterium. Lineage (GTDB taxonomy): Bacteria > Pseudomonadota > Gammaproteobacteria > Steroidobacterales > Steroidobacteraceae > Bog-1198. The sequence goes on from CAWALS010000014.1 coordinate 533,684, forward strand.
GTCTTCCCAGGCTGCGGTCGAAGACCAGCTCATCACCGTCCAATTTGTAGCTCACCGGCGCGGTGTAAGTTTCGGCAATGCGCAGCCTCAAAGTCTGTCCTGGCTGCAGGGCCGGGAAGGGAATGACCACTACTCGAGCCGTCGGCGGCGCCGCTTCTCCTACATTGATTTTGGATGCGGCCAATTCGGCACCGCTCATCTCGAGTGTCTTGAGCGCTTCTCCGGTATCCAGAATACTCGCCGATGGGCGGCTGGCGACGCTGCCTTCGCGAACGATGTTCGCGTAGCCGCCGATGCCGGGGCGAGTTTCGGTGTAGTCGTGGTAAAGCCTGAATGCATGCGTTTCGGGCTGCTGCAGGAAGTACACGATGTCCCGGTCCTGGTGGGCGCGCTCGGCGAGCCGCTCCTGTTCAGTCTCGCCGCTGAAGGGCGACTCCCAGCTGCGCGCGGTGGTCAATGCTTTCGGCAGCGCGGCGGTGCCGGTTTGCGCCGTTTTCCTCGCGCGCAGCACCAAAGGCGCTTCGCCGCTTCCTGCATGCAGGAAACTGACGGCGATACGCCCGTCTTTCTCGGTTAGGATTTGCGAGGGCACCGTCAATCCCGTCACCTCGTATCCCGGCGGCAGCACGACTTTGTTGCGCTTAACGCCCAGTGGTCGATCGAAGACGATGCTGTTGCCCTCGGCATGGTAGCTTTTGGCGTCTTTGTACGTCTTGACGATCAGCACGCGCCCTTGGCCCTGCATCGGGACCGGCCGCGCCAGCGTGACCTTGATGTAGTGGGTGTCCAAATCCGCATCGGGCATCAACGGATCCATTCGCGCCTGCGCGCCGCTGACAACCTCGAAATGCAGCGGCGTGCCGCGCATCGCGTCGAAGACGCTCTCCTCGCTCGCGGCACTGCCCTTGCGAATGGGATTGTAGAAAGATTTCGCGCCGGCCGTCGTCGCGGTCACCTCATAGTAAATCTTGAAGCTCGCGGTCTCGGGAGCGAGCAGCTCGTAGCGCGTGTATTCATCTGTTTCGGTCTGCGCGACCGCGGTTGGAAAATACAAACCATCCTTAGCCGCTTGCGGCGCCTGCGCCCGCGCGGCCGCCATCGCGATCAGCCCCAATGCCAGCGCCGTGCAATACTGTGTTCTCATACAAAACCTCGTTTTTCTGCCGATCGGGATCGCGCCGCTGCCTAAGATCGCGACGGGCCGCAACCGGCCGCCGGGTGCGCTCGGGTAAAGATTTGCAAAGTTGCAGCTCCGTCGCCTCACTATATGCGCGCAGCGACGTTGAGGGAATCCATCAGTTACTTCACGAGCTCTGTGCCGTTAAACTTAGCGGTTCACCCATACTCATTTGGAGAACGATAATGAATCGATTCAAACTCGGTGCTTTCCTGGGCGCGGTGCTGGCGCTGGCAGTGCCTGCGTTCCTGGCCGCAGCGCCCGCAGCGAATCCCCCGGACAGAAAGCCGGACAGCGACGCGGAAAGATCGGACGGCGGCAAGTTTGAGCCGTTCAAATCCGAGTCGGTAACCAGCACCGGGACGGTGACCATCGGCGGCCAATCCATTGCCTATCAAGCGATCGCCGGCACGCTCATCGTGCACCCGAAGGATTGGGATGACGTGCCGCGCGATCCCAAAGCAGATCGCGGCAATCAGGCGGCGGGCGAGGAGGGCGGCGAGGGCAAGAATCCGACGGCCGAAGCCTCGATGTTCTACGTTGCCTATTTCAAGAACGGCGGCGGTTCCCGGCCCGTGACGTTCATCTACAACGGCGGCCCCGGCTCCTCAACCGTATGGTTGCACATGGGCGCCTTCGGACCGCGCCGCATCGTGACCTCAACCGATGCACACACGCCCGCGGCTCCCTACTCGCTGGTCAACAACGGTTCGAGTCTGCTCGATGCGTCCGATCTCGTCTTCATTGATGCGCCCGGCACCGGTTTCAGCAGAATTGCCGGCAAGGACAAGGAAAAGGCGTTCTTCGGCGTCGATCAAGACGCCTATGCATTCGCCCAGTTTATCTCGCAGTTCCTCACCAAGTACGGGCGCTGGAATTCTCCCAAGTATCTGTTCGGCGAGAGCTACGGAACCCCGCGCTCGGCGGTTCTCATCAATCAACTCGAGTCGGACCGCGCCATTGATTTCAATGGCGTCATCCTGCTGTCGCAGATTCTCAATTTTGACTTAAGTCCCGATCGGCCCACCGGCAACCCCGGCATCGACTTGCCCTATCAGACCGTGCTTCCCACCTATGCGGCGACCGCTTGGTATCACAAGAAATTGCCCGGCGATCACAAGGATCTCGAATCGCTCCTGACGGAAGTGGAGCAGTTCGCCATGGGCGACTACGGGCGCGCGCTGGCGGCGGGCTCGGACCTGAGTGCCGCCGACAAGCAGGCGATTGCGCAGAAACTGCACGAGTACACCGGCCTTTCGGTCGAGTACATCATGAAAGCGGATCTGCGCATCGACGGCGGGGAATTTCGCCAAAACTTGCAGGACGGTACTGGATTGACCACGGGTCGCCTGGATACGCGGTTTTCCGGTCCGGACCTCGATCCGCTGAGCCAGCGCGCGGAATACGATCCGCAATCCACGGCGTTAGGATCCGCCTACGTCTCGGCGTTCAATGAGTATGCGCGCAAGGAGCTTCGCTACGGCGGCGACAAGGACTTCAAGCACAGCATTTCGGCCGGCAGGAACTGGAGTTTCGTACACCAGCAGCCGGGCCAGAATCAGCGGTTTGGCTCCTCGCGGCAGGGCTCCAACGTCATGCCGGATCTTGCGAATGCGATGAAGATCAATCCGAACCTGAAGGTCCAGCTGAACGCGGGCTATTTCGATCTGGCGACGCCGTTCTACCAGGGCATCTACGAAATGCACCACTTGCCGATTCCCGAAAATCTGGTTTCGAACATCGAGTACAAGTTCTATGACTCGGGACATATGGTGTATGCCAAGGAGGCGTCGTTGAAGCTGCTGCACGACAATGTCGTCGGGTTCATCCGCCGAACCAGCGGCCAAGGTAATTGATCCAAGGCAATTGAAGCTTCAGTGTCGCGCAGCGCATGGGCGCTGCGCGACACGTTCAGGCTATTGCGCGGGCGCTGCGTCCTTGAGGTAGGTGGCGAGCCACTTGTGCACCTCTTCGTAGAAATGACGGCTGTCCTCGGGTTTGAGGATCCAATGCCACGCGTCCGGCCAGACCAATAGGCGGCTCGGGACGCGCATGCGTTGCAGCGCGCTCCAATTCTCCAGCGTATTGTTGATCGGCACCCTGAAGTCGCGTTCGCCGATGCTGAGAAGCATCGGCGTTTTCCAATTCGCGGCATACGTGAGGGGGCTTTGATCGCGCCACACCGGGCTGCCTCCCCACGGCGGACCGCCGTTGGTGACTTCGCGTCCATAGATGCTGTCGCTGGTCCCCCATTGACTGGTCAGGTCAACCTCGCCGGCGTGGCTGACGATGCATTTGTAGCGCGTGGTGGTCGCTTCGAGCCAATTGGCCAGGTGCCCGCCGTAACTGGCGCCGGCGGCGCAAGCCCTGGACCCATCGATAAAGGAATAGCGCTTGACGGCCTCATCGACCGCCTGGTTGATCTCATCGCCCGGCGTTTTCAAAGGATCGAGCTTGATGGCTTGCGCGAACTTCTCCCCGAAGCTGGTAGAGCCGGTGTAGTCGGTCATCAAGATGACATAGCCGGGTGCGGCCAACAGGTGATAGTTCCAGCGCAGGCCGATCTGATCCGGGTTGTTGCTGGCCGCTCCGCCGTGAATCAAAACCAGCAGCGGATATTTCTTCGCGGCGTCAAACGCCGGCGGCAGCACGATCATGTTGTGGATATTGCGGCCCTTGGCGCTGGTAAAATAGAAATGCTGCGGCGGCTGCCAATCGATTGCCGCGGCCGCAGCGGTGTCCACCTGGGTGAGATTGCTGTGCGTGCGCCGCTTGGGATCGATGCGCACGATTTCCGCCGGGCTGACCGAACTGCCGTAGCTGGCGATGAGAATGGGCCTCGCCGCCTTTTGCGGAATCTCGAGCGAGGTATAGCCGCCGGTCGCGGGCTCGATGATCAAGAGCGGTTTGCCGCCGTCCGCGGCGACCTGATAGAGATTCTCCTTGCCGGCTTCGGGTACCAGCAGGTAGACCTGTTTGCCGTCCGGGGTCAGCGCATAGCGCGCAGGTTCGCGGTCGAAGTCGCGCGCGACCAGCGCCGCTTCGCCGCCCGCGGGCCACGGCGACCTTGTAGAGCCGCGGCAGATGATAGACCTGCAGATCCTGCAGCTCGTACTTGAAAAATAGCGATTTGCCGTCTGGGGCTGAACAGTTGCCTCGAGGTACCGGCCTGAAGCGGCAGTCAGCATGCGCGGTTCTCCGCCATCCGCAGTCACGCGATACAGGTGATAGCCGACGTGCGCGTACGCGGCATTCCAGCGTTCCGTGGTAGCGGTAAAGACCACCTCACGCCCGTCAGGACTCCATAGCGGTGCGAGTGTCACGCCGGAATCCGTTTCCGACCCCGAATATCCCGAGGTGCGCGCCAAGGTACTCCCCGATAGGATGTCCTTAGGCTGTGAACCGGGCTCGACTGATTGCACCATCAGGGTGGGCTGCCGATCGTCCAGCCATTGATTCCAGAAGCGGATCGGAAAGTGTTCATAAGCACGCACGTTGTATTTGCGCGCTTTGTGTTCCGCCGCGATTTTCTTGTTGGTCTCATCGTCGAGCGCATTGGGATAGACGAACGATTCGAACAGGATCGCCTTGCCGTCGGGCCGCCATTGCGGGTTCGAGGCACCGGTGCAGACCGAGGTGAGCCTGCGCGCTTCACCGCCCTCGGCAAGATTCAAAATATATACTTGCTCGACATCGTCGGTTTCGCGCTTGGTCGTGAAGGCGATGCTGCCGCTGTCCGGGGACCAGGCGACGCCGCCCTCGGGAGCTTTGGTGTTGGTGATGCGTCGCGGCGCCTTGAGGCCATCGGCGGGAACCAACCACAAGTCGCTCACGGCTTTGTCGGTTTCATAAGAGGGTTCCATCACGGAGTACACCACCCACTTGCCGTCGGGACTGACGACCGGGGCGCCGACGCGCTTCATCATCCACAGCGCCTCGTGGGTAATGGGCTTCAGGGCCGGGGATACTTCAGCGATCGATGCGGCCGGCGCCATCGCGGCCGCCATCATCGCGAGAGCGCAGAATCTAATTGGTTGGTACATCGGGTGTTACTCGTTCAGGCTGACACGCGCGGTAGTATAGCGGCGGCGCTGCGACCGGGTCATCGTTCCGCCCGGGTCAAAGCGCGTGCGCAATCAATAGCACGTTGGCGAAGTGGGTACCCTGGCTCATCGGGGTTGCCCGTACTTCGAAGCCGCACTCGCACAAGAGCATGCGCCACTGGTCCGCACTCCGACAATGCGTGGCCAGCGTTGCATGGCCGCGGAACAGCATGATCAGCTTGTCGACCCATTGACTGTAGCGAAAGCGCAGGCCGCCATCTGCATCGCCGATGCGCAGCAGCAGCAGACCGCGTGCGGGCAATGCGGCGCGCACCCGCTTGAGCACCAGAAGCTGCTCCTCGCGGCCGATGTAGTGCAAGACGTCGAGGATGACCACCGCGTCCGTGGTGCCGTATTCAGCGCTTCGAATGTCGCCCTGAGATATCTCGCATTCGTACCCTAGCGCGGCACGCGCCCGCTCCACATCGCGGATCATCAATTCGATGCCGCGAGTCGAGCGCGGCTTTGGCGCCGGCGGCCAGCCTTGCGGCCAGCTGCCGCTCTCGTAGCAGAGCAGGGCCGCCTTGAGCCACGCCGCCAGCAGCCCTTGACCGCAGCCCAAGTCGAGGATCTGGCCGCGGTCCAGCAACAATCCCCGCTCCAGCAAGGCGCGAAACACCGGATCACTGCGCAGCTTGCCGCGCGCAAAATTGTAGGCGAATGCACCGGCGCTGCGATAGGGCTCGCTGGCCCGATCGATCAGCGCCGTATCGATATTGCCCTTCACGCCAAGGGTAGGTGGTGCGGGCGCACCAGCATGTGCCAATCTTGGTGCTCCTCCAGTATCAGTTCGATGGCTTCCATGATCGAGGCCTTGAGCGCCGCCGCTTCGGGCGCAGGTCCCTGCGGCGCCAAAGCCGCGCGAATCGATCCAATGGCGCGCTGCAATTCTCCCCACAGACGTTCGGAGGTCGAGCCGAGCCGATAAGCTTCGGACTGGGCGAGCGCGCCATGCAGCGAAGCGCCGAGCGCCGGGAAAAAAGTGGTCAGCAGCGAAAGCCAGACGGTGTGCACGGCAAGATGCAGCAGCGCACCTAACGCGGTCAGCCCGAACAGGCCGATATTCAGAGAATGGACCCGATGCAGCAGCGCGTGCTGCTTGATGGCGACCCGATGATGATAGTGTGCCTGCGCCTCAAGAATGCCGGTGGTCCAATGGGCATACTTCGCCACGAACTTCGGATCTGACCAGGCGGCATCGAGCAGCGATCTCGCCAGAGACTCGTTTTTTGAGCAGATCGCTTCCAAATCGTCGCCGCTTCGCAGGTGATTGCCGGGATCGAAGACCCGCATGTACCAATTCGCCGAGGGCGCGGGTTGCGAAAAATCGATCAGGGGGGCAACCAGGGGAAGATACCAAATCAATTCCGCGGCAGTGCGGGCGCGCAGCCATTGTCCTTGCCAGTCGCGCCGATGTCCTAGCCAGTAGATGCCGCTCACCGTACCGATGACCCCGACCTCGGCGAGTGCCCAGAGTCCGAGCAGGGGGTGCAGCAGGTGGCGCCGATCATCCCACCCGAGCGCGAGGGGCAGCACGGCGAACAGGACGGCGACCGCGCTCAACAAATAGATTGCCCAGAAACCGCTCCGATAGCGGTGGCCATAGTGCACCGCGCGGGCATCGAACATAAGGTGCGCGGGAGCGAGCGCCTCGATCAGGGGCAACAATCGCTCCGGAGGACTGGCGGCGGCCGGCGGCGGCGGAATGTGCAATCGGGCGCCGACCAGGAGTACTCGTTGAATTGCCTGATGCAGCGCCATACGCTTAACTACAAGATCTCGTAAGTGCTGGCAAATATGTCATGCGCGACGATACCGAGACTGCCGTCGCCGTAGTCCACCAGCCAATCGCCAGGATGACCTGAGAGCATCGAGACTTCATCGGCCAGCAGCACATCGAAGGGTTGCTGCATTTGCAGCGCCAGAATGTGGTAGGGCAGGCTCATGTAGCCACCGGACGCGCCGGCGACGGTCGGCGGGATCGGCCGGTATTTATGCGAAAACTTGCCATGCGACACCCGCCAATGGTGACCGCCGTTGCCGGTCAATATCGCATCGCCGGGATGCGCGTGCACCACCCCTTCCGGCGTGCGCACGATACAGGGCACGTCGGTGAAGCGGACTTCCACCGCGCGTTCCAGTTTTTTCGCCTCGACATGTTTGGGATTGCCAGAGACCTCAGCGGAATACCCGCTCTTCCCGCTACAGCGAAATATCAACTCATCGCATCCTTTGTTATTCTGTTCACCGGTCGCCGATGACAATCACGCCCGCCGCGCTACCGCGCCGCGGACGAGACCGCCAAATCTCACTTCTTTTGTTCTTCCAGAGGATAGGTGCGCGCGGGTTCCGCGGTGGGCGCGACTCCCGGCGGCTGGCCCGCGGTTGCGGGAACGTCGGCCTGCGGCGCGGGCGAGGTGCGCAGCGTGGTGCCCGTGGCCTGGGCCAGCCGTTCGAGGAATCGTTGCGCGGTCGCGGGAGGCGTCGGCGCCTGTCCGGAAAAGATCTCCGAGGCGGTCACGCCGTTCTTGTGATAGAACGAGGCATTCGCCGAGCGGTCGATCGAGATTACGCTGCCGTCGAGCGCGACTCCGCCGAACAATCCGCGCGTGCGAGCATACGAGTAAATTTCCGCATTGAAAGTCATGTCGGTGGCGGCGGAACCCTGGCGCCCCACGGGCCCCGTGGCAACGGAAGCGTCCGCGCCCAGCGTGAGCTTGCCGCCGGCGATGCCCTCGATGCCGGTCTTCGTGGTGAAGACCAAAATAATATCCGAGGATTGCGCGCCGGCTTGGAAACCCCAGCTGCCGCCGGTCAGCGAGACGAATACGGGATTGCTCCAGGGAGAGGTCAGTTTGTCCCGCACCGACAGCACGCCGTTGCCGTGGCGTCCGCCAAAAATGAATGCGACCTTGGTGACATCGGGAATTACGGCGATGCCGTAGGCATGCGCCAGCAGGGTATCCGGCAGGCGCATGTCCGGCATTGCCCTGATCTCCTCGAGGACCTCGGTGGCGGTGAGCAAGCGTCCTTCTTCGCGTGCACCGGCGTGTGCAATATTTACAAAAGCAGCCGCGATTATCGCCGCGAATAGCGCCACAGCGGGATGTTTTCTGTTTGGCATCAAGGAACCCTCCAATATTGCGGATAGTTTACCGCAAGACAGAGGCAGCAGGCTGCTTCAGTTCGCCGACAATGCGTAGCGCCTCGGCGTCACGATGATGCGCGCGATAGTATTCAGCGAGGCGATTCGTTGCCAGCTGCACTTCAGGATGCAGCGGCCCTACCGTTTGCAACAACCTCGATCGCGCTGCAACCAACATCGGTTCGCCTTCGGCAAAGTTATTCTGCGCAATCAGCAGCCAGCCTAAGCTCGCTTTGGTGCGCGCGGCGCGCCAATCCTCAGGGCCGGCGGAACCCAAATCGATATCCAAAGCGGCGCGCAGTTCGGCTTCGGCTTCCTTCAGCTGTCCGCGGCGCAATAGCACCTCGCCCAACAGATGTCGCGTCGCGGCGACATACAAATGCCGAGGGGGCAGGGATTTGTCGTATATCTTGAGCACCTGGCGCGCGGTGCTCTCGGCGGCATCCAGGTCGCCGCCATCGAGATACAATTTCGCGACCGCATCCATGAAGTAGCCAACCTGATAGTGGTCGGGGCCCAGGCGCTCCGAGATTATTCTCAGCGCGTCCTGGGTCATTTTCATGGCGCGGACCGGGTCGCCCTCGCGCTCGTACAGCGTGCCAAGATTCGCTTCGATCGAGGCGACGCGCTGATTATCGAGCCCAAAATCACCGCGCTCGATCTGCAAGGACTCATTCAGCATTTGTTCCGCCTCGGCGTACTTGCCTTGCTGCATGAGCAGGTAGCCCAAGTTTGCCATCGAGGCCGCATAGTCGGGATGATTGCGGCCGACGGTCGCGCCCATCAAATTCATCGAGTCGCGCATGAGCTGCTCGGCGTTCACAAAGTTGCCGGACCATTGCGAGGCGCCGGACAGGGCGCCCAGGGTCGTTGCCACCCCTAAGCGCTGATCGCCGGGAACACTGCGATAGATGACGAGAGCCTGGCTGAACAGGGCCCTGGCGAGTTGCGGGTCGCTTTTGGCGTTCAGCGAGAAGAGCCCGTACTGATACAAAATGTCCGCGGTCTCGACCGAGGGCGATGCATTGCCGGTCTGAGAGAGTGCGACCGCCTCTTTGATATTCTCTTCGGCGCCGGCCAGACGGCCGGCGTCGGCGAGAGCTTGCGACAAATTGGCGAGCGCTGCGGCCAGCTTGGCGTTGTCTACCGGTCGAGCGTCGCGGCGTATGGCGACCGCTTGTTCGAACAGCGGTATGGCGCGATCGTTCGAGCCCTGTCTGCGGTAGGCGAGACCGATACTCTCCAGCAGTTGGGCGCGCACTTCGGGCTGCAGAACCAAGTTGCCTTTGATTTTTTCCGCGCCCTGGTCCAGCAAATCCTTGGCGGTGGGTACTTTGCCCTGGGCGGTGAATGGATCGGCCTGCGAAAAGACATCGACCATGAACGCCGAAACCTGCTGCGCCCGATCCCGCTCGAGGGCGGTCGCGTCGCGGGCCAGCGAAATGCGGTGGTTTTCCCAGAGCGTCAGCCCGGCGATCAGCGCCAGGCCGATGAACACCGCAGCCGTTGCGACCGCGGCGAACAGATTGCGGCGCAGAAACTTGGCGGAGTTGTAGCGCCAATCGCCCTGGCGCGCGCGCACCGGCTGACCGAGCAGATGCCGGCGCAGATCGTCGGCGAGCGCCTCCACCGAAGAATAGCGCCGGTCCGGTTCCTTGCGCATGGCCATGCCGACGATGGCATCCAAATCGCCGCTCAATCGTGCGCGCAAACGCTGCGGAGAAAGTCCGCGCCGATCGGAAATGCGGCTGCGATCCGCGTCGGTTTCGCCCTTGAGCTTGGCAATCACCACTTGACTCGGGCGGGCCGGATCATCCATGCAGATGGCGCGCTCCAGCTGCAGCTGGCTATAGCTCAAGAGCCGATATGGCGAGCGGCCGGTCAGCAATTGATACAGCAGCACGCCGAGCGCATAAATGTCCGTCGCCGTGGTAATGGGTCTTCCCAGTACTTGTTCCGGCGCGGCATTTTCCGGCGTGAGAATCCGCTCCTGCAGGCGCGTGACCGGCAAGGTATGCGACAAATTTTCCGGCGCAAGCAATTTGGCGATGCCGAAATCGAGCAGCTTCGGATTGCCTTCATCGGTGACGAAGATGTTGGATGCCTTGATGTCGCGATGAACCACCAGATTGCGGTGCGCGTAATGAACCGCGGCGCAGACCGAGATAAACAGCTCGAGGCGCTCGCGCACGAACAGCGTGCGGCCGTCGCAGTAGCTGTCGATGGACTCGCCATCGACATACTCCATGACCAGGTACGGCGTCCCGTCCTCGAGGTCGCCGCTGTCGATGAGGCGCGCGATCGAGCCATGGTCGAGCGTCGCGAGGATGTGGCGCTCGCTGTGCAAGCGGCTGCGCAGCCGCGGATGCACCGTGGCGTGCTGCAGCACCTTGATCGCGACCCGTTGATGATATTGAGAGTCATCGCGCTCGCCGCGGTACACGACGCTCATGCCGCCGTGGCCGAGAATCGAAACGATGCGATACGGCCCGACGCGCGTTCCAAGCAGCCGATCCCGATGATCTTCCAGCAGCGACTCGGCGGCCGCGCCGACGGCATGCAGCAGCGGATCCTCTTTGGCGCTGTCGCGCGCCAGCAGCGATTGCACCGAGGAGCGCAGGTCTGAATCGTCGCCGCAATATCGATCCAAATGCGCGGCTCGCTCAGGGCCGTCGATGTCCGCCACCTGCTCGAACAGCGATTTGATTTGATGCCAGCGAGCGCGCGGAATCATGCGCCGATTTCGTTGAGCAGCCAGGCCTTCGCGAGCCGAATGTCGCGATGCACCGTGGCCGCGGAGGCGCCGACGGCGGCGGCGATTTCGTCATAAGTCATTCCGCCGAAGTAGTGCAGCTCGATGACCTGAGCCAGGCGCGGTTCGAGTTGCAGCAACCCCTCCAATGCTTCATCCAGAGCAACCACGTCGACGTCGATCGGCAAGGATAATTCCTTGAGATCCACGCCGTTGTGATCGCGCACGCCGCCGTCGCGTTTGACCCGCGAGCGCGACTTCGCATGATCCACCAGCACGCGCCGCATGAGCCGCGATGCGAGAGCGAAAAAATGTTGGCGATCCTGCAGATCGACATTTGCCTGCACCAGCCGAAGAAATGCTTCGTGCACGACGGCGGTGGCCTGCAGGGTATGACTGCCGCGCTCGGTTCGCATGTAGCCGCGCGCCAGCCGCCGCAATTCGTCATAAACCAGCGGGGTCAGGCGCTCCAATGCCTGAGGATGGCCGGTACGCCACTCGGTCAGCAGCTGGGTGAAATTGGCTGGGACTTCCATCGTCATTTATCCACAACCATGCGCGATTTTGCAGGCCTCCCCCGTTTAGGGCTTTCCCCTAAGCATACATTGCTGTGCAACGTGAGGGGAATCGCGAATATATGTCGCTTACCCAGATAGGCCACGCGTGCCATGGGGTCGCGGTCCTTTCATCAACATTACACCGGAGCAATCACTATGAAGGTCAGTCTAGCCGCTTTGAACACCGCTTGCGCACTCCCCAGTTCCGCTTTTGTCGGTTTCGATGTCCCGCCGCTCATCCCGCCGCATGCGCCTGCCGTGATTCTCGCCTAAAGGACCCGGAAACATGCATCGTAGAAGAATTACGGTGGCCGTCGCGGCTGTCTTTGCGATCGGCGCCGCATTTGCGGCGCAACCCACGTCGCTGCGAGCGGATTGGGGCCAAGGAGCCGTTGAGCGGTTACCGTGGATACCGGGCTCGGCCAGCCCGATGTCCGCACATGAGCGGTTCGAGTTGCCGCTAGCTCCGCCGCGATAGGGCTGACGGGGCGGGGCTCCTAGAACCCCGCCCCGGCGGACGCGTGCGCTAGACTTGAGCGCATCGATCCTCAAGGAGCGCCCGTGTCTGGAATCGTTGTCATTGCGCATCGCGGCGCGAGCGGTGAACGGCCGGAGCACACCCTCGAGTCTTACCGTCTGGCGATCGAGCAGGGCGCGGACTACATCGAGCCGGATCTTGTCATGACGCGCGACGGGGTGCTCATCGCGCGCCATGAGAATGAAATCGGCGGCACCACCGATGTTGCGGAGCATGCTGGCTTTGCGGCTCGCCGCCGCACGCAATGCATCGATGGCGAATCCTATACCGGCTGGTTCACCGAAGATTTCACGCTATCGGAGATCAAGACGCTGCGTGCGCGCGAGCGCCTTGCGGAATTGCGGCCGCGGAATCGCCAGTTCGATGGGCGTTATGCCGTGCCCACGTTCGATGAAATCATGCAGCTGGTCATGAGTGCGAATCGGCAGCCAGGCCGCAATCGACCCGTTGGCGTGTATCCGGAAACCAAGCATCCGGCGCATTTCGCCGCAATCGGCCTGCCGCAGGAATTGTCGCTTCTCGATACCTTGCGGCGTTATCAATACGCGAAACAAGGCTCGCCTGTATTCATCCAGTCGTTTGAGCCGCGCAATTTGCGGCAACTGCGCCGCATGACGCCGTTGCCGCTGGTGCAATTGCGGGAACATGAACTTGGCGATGTCGGCGAGATCGCGAAATATGCCGACGCAATCGGCATCGCCAAGGCGCTCGCCACGCCGGAGGCGATACGGGCGGCGCATGCCGCCAAGCTACGCGTGCACGTCTGGACGTTTCGCGCCGAGAACGAGTTTCTGCCGGCGGATCTCAAGGTCGGCACCGATCCTGAGGCCCATGGCAACCTCGGCGCTGAAATCCGGCGCTACCTGGAGCGCGGAATCGACGGGTTTTTCGTGGATTTCCCCGCGCTCGGCGTGGCGGTTCGAGATGCCTATATTTCAGCGGTCCAGCCGCTGCACCAGCCGGCCGCGGCCACGAGTTTGCCGGCAAACAAGTTGCAGGGGCGGTAGGCGGCGCCGCTCGAACCCTGCAGCAGCAAGCAGTTGTCGCAACGCGAGCCTTTCACGTAGGTCGGATATTTCTTCGCGTCGACTTGGGCTGCGTTCTCCACATAACCCAAGGCGACGGCTTGCGGATCTTTGACATTGAGGTGCGGCAACTCCGCGGCGCGGGACTTGACGCTGCGAAAAATTGCGACCGCTACGGCCGCGGCGGCCAGGGTCTTCAGCAGCGATCTGCGGTTCAGTGCGTGGTTGCTCGATGGCCGGCTCATGCGTACCCTTCCTGACAGCCTGGTATTTATTGGAATCCCCGTGCCCAGCATACCGCTATTGCTCAAAGTTGCGCGAGTCGCGTTTTTCGCCGCGCTGATCTTCACTTTCTACAGTGCCGTGGTGCCTGCCGCGCAGGCCCTGGAATTGACGCCTTGGGATAAAGCCACGCATTTCATCGCGTTCTACGCGCTGACCGGACTCGCGGTGGCTGCGTTTCCCAAACGCAATTTAGCGCTGCTCGCCGCGTTGCTGTCGGGGTTCGGCGCGCTCATTGAAATAGTGCAGGGGCTGCCGTCGGTGCATCGAGACCGGGATTTTTGGGATTGGGTGGCCGATACGATCGCAATCGCCTGTGCGCTGGCGCCGATGCTGCTCTATTGGTGGCGCCAGCAGGTCGGCGCGGCTCAGAAGTAGACCGAGACGAACACCTGAAATACGTTGGCATTGAAATTGTACAAGGGCTCCGTGCCCGCGGGGTACTGCGGTACGCCGTAATACTTGATGTTGCGAAAGTCTAGGTAGTTGAAGCGGATTCGGCTGACGTCGAATGTCACCGTGCCGCGCTTGAACATCTTCCAACCGTCCGGCAAAAACGCATAGGTGACTTTGCCGCCGATGGTCGTATTGTCCAGCGCGGCGAGATTTTGATCGCGCGCCACAAAATTCTGCGAGTCGGCATAGGGAAACAAATCGCTGTAGAAACTCGCCGCGGTCTGTTTGTAATAGCGCAGCCGTCCTTCGAATATCCAGCGATTGCGGATGGGATGGGTGTAATCCAACTCATAGGTGTTGCCGAGCACGCCCCAGGTGTCGGTGTAATAGCGATACAAGGCGGTCACCGCGGCGCGGTACGGCAGGTAATATTTCCCCTGCACCTGCACCGCGGTGCTGGTGTGGGTATCGGGATAGACTTGGTTGCCCAGGCTATAGCCCTTTGGATTGGTGGGGTCCAGATACCGAATCGAACGATAGGGATTCGCCAGATAGCCTGCGTCGGTGATGACTTGCAGGTTTACGCCCGCGATAAAATTCTTGGTGACGATCTGCGAGAGGCCGCCGCTATAGGCCCGCGTGAGCGCGTGGCCGATCCAAGCGACATTGGGATCGTCGGCGGTGCCGTTGTTCTCGCCGACCGTGTTGTGCGATTCCGAAAACCCCAGCGTCACCGTGGTCAAATCGCCGAACATATCTTGACTCAAGCCAAAACTCGCGGTGTCCGAAATGTAGTCGCGCTCCACGCTCGAGGTGTACGACGCGGTATAGGTGGTTTTATCGCGCAAGTATTCGATCGTGCCGCTTTTTTGCTTGCGTTCATCCTTGATGACGCTGGCCTGGCTCAGGACATCGATCGATGCACCGCTGACCTTATCGATGAAGTAATTGGCTTCGACCGCAATGTTCTCGGTGATCTTGGCGCGCGCGGTGGCCGAATAGCCGGTGATGTCCATGCCGCCGCCGCTGTATTTGCTGTAGAACACATCGGCCCGATCGTCGGGCAGCACATCCGCGCTGGTGCTGCGGACCAGCAGCAGAGCGGTAATCACCGCTGCGCGGGCGAAAATGTGCCTATTCGTCATGCGTCTGCGTATTCGTCTGCATCATGCGTATGCGTCAATTGCAGCCGCAGCCGCCGCCCGCGCCGCCGGTGGCGCCGCGCGAACCCTCTCTGGATTCACGAATGTGATCGAAATAGGCGCTCGAAATGGCATCGCGGTCCCAGGCCATGATGGGGTCGGCCAAGCGATCACGCTCATAGGGTTTCACCCAGGGCTGGATGCTGCAGCCGCTCGACAGCAGCAGGGCGCCCAACACCGTTCCCGACAGCAGCATCCGCGAGCAGCGCATGGCTTACTCCCGGATGAGCTGACGAATTCGATCTTGGTAGTCGTTTTCATCGCCCGGCTTGTAGCCGCGGTGAATGTAGCGGATCCGGCCTTTGCGATCGATGATGACGGAGCTCGGCATTTCATCGACATGATAGGCCTTGCTCACCTGGTTGGCCGGATCCAAGAGCACGGGGAAACTGACCGGCTTGCGCTCCAGCAGCTGCTTGACCGGCGGCGTTTCCTTGTCGACGTTGACCCCGATCAAAGTGAAGCCCGCCGGCTTGTACTTCTTGTACATCTGGTCGAGCAGCGGCATTTCCTGCTGACAGGGCCCGCACCAGGTGGCCCAGAAATTGACCATCACCACCTGGCCCTTGTAAGCGCTCAGGCCGCTCGGCTGGCCGGCAAGTGTGGTCAGCGTAAACGACGGCGCGGGACCGGAGGCATCGCCGCCCGCGGCGAAGGCGGTTGAGGCCACGACGATGGCCGCCATCGCGCAGCGTTTCAAGAGAGTTGAGGTACTAAGCATGGGATCTTCACTCCTGATCAGTAAAAAACGGTTAAACCGAGGGTGGCTTCGATGTTGTCGACATTCTTGGTGCGTCCGGTCAAGCTCGTCTCAAAGATGTGGTCTCTCACATCTACATGAATTGCCAACCAGTCGGTTATCAAAAGCCGCTCACCCGCTCCAAAGTTCAGCGCAAATTGGTCCTTGTCGGCGAATTTCACATCGCCCATGCCGACCGTCACATACAGGGCCGAATTGAACGCGCGTCCGCGGCCGAGAAAAATCTCGCCGGGAAGTACGTTGTAGCCTACGTCCAGGTCGTAATACGTGAAGCGTCTCCCAGAGTCGCTGACAACCGTAATATCCGGGAAAACATCCTCAAGACTGGTGGTGCCCGCCTTGGATCGCGCCAAAAAACCTTCCAGGAAAATGTCCTCGGACACGTGGTACGCGGCACGCACGCCGTAAATCGGATTGGTGCCGAAGTCTTGAATGCTCAGCGCGCCGTAATACGCGCCGATTTCAAAATCCTTGGCCTTGATGTGCGGCGTCTTGACGACGCGGCGCGTGACCTGAGGCTCGACAATGGACGGTTCGCCTTGCGGCTCCTCCGCGACGACCTCGGGCGGCGCCTTGTGGCCACGGTGAAACCAGCTACAGCCGGACAGCAACGCGACGGCTAGAAGAATACAGCTAAGCCGAATTTCCATTCTTCCAAATCCTCATACACATTCAGGTCGTTGAAGACGACGTAATGGCGCCAGTCGACGCGCCACAAAAATCGCCGGGTGATGAAGCCGCGCGCTCCCAACGAAACGTAAGCCATTTCGTTGCTCTTTTGCAGCGGAGCGGGTGGCACTTTGTCCTGGATATACTGATAAGCAGTGCCGATTCCGGCGGTCGGGGAAAACCACTTCCATTCCGGGATGAACGTATGGCGCAGGCCAAGCGACGCGATATAGCGATTATCGAGCGTGCCGAAGGCTTGCTGAACCGCGAGCTCGACATCGAGGCTCGTGGTCAGGGAGAAATCTCCATAGGTGGTGACGAGATTCTCGCGGTTATAAACGCCATAGCCCGCGCCGAGCTCCCAGCGATGCGAGGCAAACTCCGGATAGGGCGGTATCGGCGCCGGCTCGCCGGACTCCAGCAGGGTGCGGGCCAGGTCCGCGCGGCGCACCCATCCTTCATTGCCGTTCGGCGCGCGTACCTTGAACCAGTCGGTGCGGCTGTAAAGCACCGTGAGCATTTCATCGCGGCCAATGACATAAACGACCGGAAATCCCCGGCCCGGCCCGGAATGCATCTCCAGGTACGGGTCCGTGACGATCAGTACCAGGTTCTTCGCCGCCGCATTTGCCAACCCCAGATGTAACGCCTGCACCAACAGCACCAGCGCGAGCAGACGACGCATCAGGTCAGTTCGCTACGGGCGCAACAAACGGATCGTTGTAAAACTGCGCGCCGATATCCAACCATTCAGCGATCAAACGCAACTCCGCCGGGGACAAATAGCCAGTGTGATCGAGTACAGGGTCATGAAAACTACCGTCGAACATCCTAAAGAAAGCGGTCGAACCCGCAGCGCTGCCGGCGGTCATCGGCGGCGCCAAGGAAACGGGCACCATGATGGTCGTCGGCAGACCGGTCACCGGGTCCGGGGGTCCGGGCGCCGGCACCAGCAGGTCTTGCAGCACGCCCATATTAAGCGTCTGTGCATTATGTGCAAACAGAAGTTGTTCATAGGAGGTGACGACGGTGGGGTCGACACTGGATGCCGAGCCGGTCAAGTCGAGCTGACCCTGCGGCACCTGCACCATCGCCATTGCATTCACCGGGTCATGACATACCGAGCAGGTCGTGGAGGTCATCGCCACGCCGTTGACGGTGTTGGTGCGGCTCGCGAGGCTCCATACCGACTGCATGAAGAGTTGCTTCACCGGATCGTCATCGTAGTGGATGGTGATCCGGCATTGCGCGCTCCACGGCACGCAATTCGCATTGATCGGCGGCGATTCGTTGAGGCCGGCGGCGCCGCCGTAGGTGTACGAGAACGGCGTGTCCGGTTCGCCGGCGGCGTGGTGCCGACGGTCCAGATGCCGTCGTAGACCACGTCGGTGTTCAAAATCTGCGAGCACGGCGTGGTGGCGCCGCTCGGGGTGGTGCCGTTCGCCGTGCAGGTGGTGAGCGCCAAGGTTTGCGCCATGGTCGCGCCGGCGTTGGTCAGGGCGATGGCCGGATTGGTGTTCGGGAACGGCGAACCGGTGGTCGGCGCGCCCGGATTGACCGGATCGGTCAAGCCGGCGCGGCCGTGCGAGGTCATATTCGCCGTGGTGTGACAACCGTTGCAGGTTTTTGTCTCTCCCGGCAGGAGTTGCAGCCAGCTGGTGTGCTGGGCGGTGACGCGCTTGGCATTGATATCGATGACATCGATGGTGAAAGGCACGTTCGCGGGTACCTGGACCTGGACCGATCCGTCGGGTTGAATGGGCGCGTAACCTAAGATTTCGCGCATCCCCATGCCTGCCGGTCCAAACGCCGAGTTATTGATCTTGCGCACGGTTTTGCCGGGAATCTCCACGGCTTTTTCTATTCTGATGAATCGATACGGCCGCGTATAAAAGCCGGCCTGCGCCGGGTCCGAGACTCCTGCAATGTTCGGCGTCGCGGTATCGACGCCATCGACGTCGTACACGCTGCTGATATCGAGCAAGCCGACACCGGCGGTGGCCATGGTGGCGGCTTGGCCCGGCGCCGGAGCGGCATCAACCAGGGTCACGGGCGCCGGTGTTCTGGGCTGCAAGATGATGGGTTCGACCACCATCGTGCCCACATCGGCGCTTAACAAGGGCCCCAGGGTGCCCGCGTCCATGTCATAGACCCATAGCGTGTACTGCGGCGGCGCCAGCGTCACGTTGGCGCCGGCGGTATTCGAGGCGGTGCATAGGTTGGTGGTGTTCGGCGTCACCGTGGTGTCGAGCACCAGGCACGGCGACCAGCTCACCAGCATGCGATTGGTGCCGTCATAGAGCGGATACACCGAAGCAAATCGGCCTCCCATGGACGGCAGGTTCGCGTCGGTGGTCACGCCCAAATTCGTCGCACTGGTCTGCGCGGTGCCGGCGGCGCCGCCGGGCGTGCGCAGGCTGATGAATTTCGACGAAGCCCTGGGCGTTGATCTGAACGATATCGCCGCCCAACTGCGTGCCCAAGAATGGACGCGCGATGGCCACCAGCGTGCCGTTGGGGAGCTCGCGCGCATTCAGAAATTGAATGACGTTGTTGTTGGTGCCTGCGATATTGGCGCCGGTGGCGTGGCTGTTGGCGCCGTAGTAGAGCTCAACTCCCGTGCCGTCGGGGTTGCCGTGATACAGGCTGATCTGACCGCCGTTGGTGGATTCCCAACGCGAGAAGACCAGCTGGCCGTTGCCTAAAACAGACGGCCCGAAATCGTGGTTGGTGTTGAAACTGATCTGATGCATGTTGGTGCCGTCGCCGTTCATCACATGCAGCAAGAAAATGGATTGCGGCCGTCGTCGGTCTGCGCCGCGTACTGCGGTCGGCCTTCATCGAGCAGGATGGATTGGGTCGCGAGCTGCCGGGTCGAGGCGAATACGATTCTGCCGTCCGGCAAATAGTGCGCGCCCACGTCATGACCGGCGGTAATGCTGTCGTTGGTCAACTGCGTTACCGCCTGCGTCGAGGCACTATAGGTATAGATGTGCCAATTCGGCTGCGTCACATCGGTGTTCGGTTTTTTCGGATTCAGCGGCAAGCGCAGTGAAAATACAATCGTCGTACCGTCGGGCGACACATCGAGGTCGCGCACAGCGCCCATTCCCTTGGTGATCGAGCCGGTGACATTGATTTCCGCGCCGCCTGCGCTGGCCTGATTGCGGATGTACAGGTCGCTGCCCGTAATCGAGGTGATGAGATCGCGGAGTCGTCGATGTCCTTGGTGATGACCGGAGCCTTGATGTACGCCAGGGGAAAATTGGTGACCCCGGGAGTGAGCGTCTGTCCGCCGGCAACGCCCGGCGCATGGCCGCTCGAGGCGCTGCTGCAGCCGAGCACGACGAGAAGCGGCAACGCGATCGCTGCGAGCTTCAACAAACCGTGACGGCGTTCACGCAGTGTGAAAGTGTTCATAGTGGCTACCTGTACTCAAAGTTTCGGTTCGGCGATCCACCAGCACGCGTGCAACCGGCAGCATTGAACTTAATCGGTCTCATAGGCGCATCTTCGTTCGATGCGCATACGCATACTGTTAACGCACTCACAGAAGAACTTCTCCATATCCGTTTCTCTGTGCACGCCGCGCCAGACCGTGCGGGAATCGAGGTCAGGATATAGGTCTGTTAATAGCCCTCGGTACTGTCGCGAAACGCCGACGTCGTTCAGATGAGACATTACTTCTGCCTAAGTTGGCTGCGTATATTCGCAACCAAGTCGAACCCACAACTCACGCGAGTGGATGTGCATATGAAGAACGGGATGGAGAAACCAATGACGCAGAGTGCACGCCGTATAGCGACGCCGAATCTTGTTGCGCGCGCCGTACGCGCAACCATCTGTGCCGGCGCCCTGGCGCTGGCCGGAGCGAACGCCTGGGCGCAGAGCCCCAACGCGGATCAAGCGACGCGCATCTACAACCGCATCGCGGGCATACCGCCGACCGCCGCGCAGCTGGCGCAAATGACGGCGACGGACCCGGTGAGCGCGGCGCTCGTCGCCACCAACGATCCGGCGTTCTACAACAACACCATCCGCAACCTGGCGGCGCCGTGGACCAATCGCAATCAGTCGGTATTCGTATCGCTCAATGATTACACGGCCACAGTTGTCGGCATGGTGCGCGACAATGTCCCGTTCAACACCTTGCTGAGCGCCGATTTGCTTTACGTCGGCGACGGCAAGTCCGGCGAGCCGGCCTATTCGGCTCGAACAACGCCATGTACGACGCCCTCGATGCCAACAACGTCGACTTGAGCGTGCACCTGGTCGCCGGCATGCAGTCCGCCCTCGAGGGCATCCCCGCGACCGCGACCGCCGGCGTGCTGACCTCGCGCGGCGCGGCGAGCGCCTACTTCATCAACGGCACCAACCGAGCGATGTTCCGCTTCACCATGCTGAATCATCTCTGCAACGACATGCAGCTGGTGATGGACATCACCCGCCCGCCGGATCGCATTCGCCAGGACGTCACTCGCAGCCCCGGCGGCGTCAGCACCTTATTCTTGACCAATTGCATCGGTTGTCACAGCGGCATGGATCCGATGGCGCAGGCGTTTGCCTTCTACAATTTCAGCGCGACCGATCCGACCATGACCGACACGACGGGTCAAATCGTCTACACCGCGGGTCAAGTGCAGCCGAAGTACCACATCAACAACACCAACTTCCCGCAAGGCTTCAACACCATGGACGACGCCTGGGAGAACCGCTGGCGCGCCGGGCCGAACTACATCCTGGGATGGAGCGCGACGCTTCCGGGCAGCGGCAACGGCGCCAAATCGCTGGGAACGGAATTGGAGAACAGCGCGGCTTTTGCAAGCTGCCAGGTCACCCGAGTGTTCAAGGACGTGTGCCTGCGCGCGCCGAACAGCGCGGCGGACTTCACCCAGGTCAATTCGATGATTTCTTCGTTCCAATCGCACAACTACTCGTTGCGGCAAGTCTTCGCTGAAGGCGCCGCCTACTGCATGGGGACCTGAGCATGAACGTTACTCGCATCACCGGCTTAGCAGCGCTTGTGGCGTCCATTGCCCTCAGCGCATGTGGTGGCGCCGGCGCACCGACGACGACCAACCCGGCTCCCTCGCAGACCGTCACGGCGGACGCCTACACCGGACCGCCGGCGGCCACCGCCGACGTAACGGCCTTCCAGATCAATTTCTGGAACAACGTGCGCGTGCAGAACCGTTGCGGCCAATGCCATAACGCGACCTCGCCGGCGCAAATGCCGAACTTCGCACGCAGCGACGATGTCAATCTCGCTTACGCCCAAGCCAACACCGTGGTGAATCTGGCCACGCCCTCGACCTCTCTCATAGTCACCAAGGTGTCCGGCGGCCACAATTGCTGGCTCGCCGACCCCAATGCTTGCGGCCAGATCTTGACCACTTGGATCACTAATTGGGCCAACGCCGCGGGCGCCTCGTCCGCGACGACGGTGCAGCTGCAAGCGCCGCCGGTTCAAAGCGTCGGACAAAGCTTGAACTTCCCCGCGGCTTATACCGAATATCAGCAAACGATTTACATGAACATCACCAGCAAGTACTGCGTGCGCTGCCATGCCACGACGGCGGACCCGTCGGTGGAGCAGTCGCCGTACTTCGCGGATCCTTCGCTGATTGGTGGCCTACCCTGCCGCAATCCCGAAGATCGATTTTACGGGATGCGCCGGCGCCGGCGGCAACAACGGCGGCACCTGCGGCACGAACTCGCGCTTCTATCAGCGTCTGGCCGTCGACAACCACAACTGCTGGGACAATTGCGCCTCGGACGCGGCGCAGATGTTGGCGCAGATCCAGGCCTTCGCCGCCACGATGCTGACGCCGGCGAACATCGATCCGGCCTTGGTCGCGAGCAAGGCGTTGACACTGACCCAGGGAACGATCGCGAGCGGCGCGAGCCGCTACGATGCGGATACGATCGCCAAGTACGAGTTCCAGATCGGTCGTCAACAACACCACGTTCGATACCAGCGGCATCGATCCGTCGGCGGACTTGACCATCTCCGGCAACGTCACACTGGCGGGCGGCTGGGGCATCAATGTCGGCGCCGGCGGCAAGGCACAGGCGACGACCCAAGCCAGCGCAGAAGATCTACAACATGATCCAGGCCACGGGCGAGTTCTCGATCGAAGCCTGGGTGGCACCGGCATTGGTCGCGGTCAACAACTCCTACATGGTCAGTTATTCGGGCGGCGACACCACGCGTAACTTCACGCTGGGTCAGACCAACCAGGACTATGACTTCATGCTGCGCAGCCTCGAACACCGCACTGACCGGCTGCCGCAGTTGCAGACACCGGATGCGGCGATGGCGCTGCAGGCCTCCTTGCAGCACGTCGTGCTCACGTATGACCCGGTGAACGGCCGTCAGATCTACGTCAACGGCGTGTTGGTTCCGGTTGCCGATCCGCAGAAGGGCGGCACGATCGCCAACTGGGACAGCACCTTCGCGCTGGTCCTGGGCAACGAGGTGTCGGGCGATCGCTCCTGGCAGGGACTCATCAAGTTCGTCGCCATCCACAGCCGCTCGATGTACGGCCGGCGCAGGTGCTGCAGAACTTCAATGCAGGCGTCGGCGAGCGCTACTACATGCTGTTCGATGTCTCGACCGTGACGGGAGTGTCGCAGAGCCTACATCATGTTGACGGCGAGCCAATACGACAGCTATAGCTATCTGTTCTATCAGCCGACGTTCATCTCGCTGGATCCAACCGTCACCTCGAGCAATTTGCCGAGCATCGCGGTGCAGGGAATCCGCATCGGCATCAACGGCACGATTCCGCAGGTGGGCCAGGCCTATATCCCGCTCAATACCACGATCACGGCCGGTGCCTACACGCCGCAGGGCGAAGTTCTGTCGAACATCGGCACCGTGATCGGCCTACAGGCGGGACCTTTGACCGACCAGTTCTTCCTGACCTTCGACAAGCTCGGCAGTCAATCCGATGTGGTCGTCGAGGCCATTCCCACCGCGCCCGCGCCCGCGCCGGGTCCGGTGGTCGCCGACATCGGAGTGAAAACCTTCGCACAGGTCAACGCGACGTTGTCAGCGCTCACCGGCGTACCGACGACGGACGCGAACGTCAGCGCCACTTATCTGGCAGTGCAACAGCAGTTGCCGCCGATTCCGACCATAGAAGCGTTCTCTTCCGCGAACCAGGTCGGCATCGCCCAGCTCGCCATCCAGTACTGCAACGAGATGGTCAATACCCCGGCCTATCTGTCGCAGGTGCTGCCGGGTGTGAGCTTGAGCGCCGGACTGTTCGCGACGCAGGCCGGCATGGACTCGGTCACCGGCCCGCTCGCGGCCCGGGTGCTGGGCAGCGGCTTGCAATCATTCGCCGGCGGCCAGACCGAGCGGCCTTGAACGGCCCAGGCACGGGTACGGGCGAGCTCAACAATCTGATTACCGAGCTTTGCACGCACAACTGCCTGCACCACCGCGGCTCGCGTACAAGCGGTAACCGCCGCGGCCTGCGCGACTGCATTCGGCAGCGCCGATATGTTGATCAATTAAGCAAGACGACGAAGAGGTCTTACATCATGAGCAAGAAGTCAAAGGCGCTGGGATTACACGAACCGTTCCGCCATGCAGGAACACCCCCGGCCGCGCACGCGGCGCGAATTCCTCGCGCAGAGCTTCATGACCGGGGCGGCGACGGTGATCGCGCCGACGCTCGCAGGCATGCTGGCCTATCCGCGCGCCGCGCGCGCGACGCTGGCCGCCGACATCCAAAACGCGGTGACCGCCTGCAACATCACGACCGGCGCCGGCAAGATCCCGTTCATCTGCTTCGATCTCGCAGGCGGCGGCAATATCGCGGGCTCCAATGTGCTGGTCGGGCGGTCCTGACGGGCAGCTGGATTTCTTGTCGGTCGCCGGCTACAGCAAGCTGGGTCTGCCCGGCTCCATGGTGCCGAATGCCAGCGCCACCGGCAACTTCATGGATTCGAGCTTCGGCCTGCGCTATCACTCCGACAGCGCGCACTTGCGCGGCATGAAGCTGCGCGCCAGCGCGGCGGCCATGGCGGGCACCACCGGCACGATTATTCCGGCGCTGTCGCAGAACGACACGAACACCAATCCGCACAATCCCATGTACGGCATTTATCAGTTCGGCGCGCGCGGCGGCTTGCTCAATCTGATCGGCTCGAACAGTTCCGTGTCCGGCGGCAATTCGATGGCGCCGCCGACCATGGTCATCGCGGCCGCGCAGCCCACCGTGGTGCAAAGCTCGCGCGACAGCAAGGGCCTGGTCAGCACCGGACAGCTCAGCA
Organism: uncultured Gammaproteobacteria bacterium; assembly: GCA_963782865.1. Lineage (GTDB taxonomy): Bacteria > Pseudomonadota > Gammaproteobacteria > Steroidobacterales > Steroidobacteraceae > Bog-1198. The sequence goes on from CAWALS010000014.1 coordinate 558,576, forward strand.
CGCTGTTGCCGAACGCCAGCGACGTCACCAATGTGCTGGAGTCCATGAAGCGCGTCAGCGACGCCAAGTACGGCGTGGTGCAGGCGTATCCTGCCAACGCCGCTTTGAACACCGCCGCGATAGGGCCCGCCGGCATCCAGGCATGCGGCTTCACCAAGGCCGCGTACATCGTCGACCGCTACAACAATCCGGCGGCCGTGAATCCGGACGTGGATCCGAATATCGTGGGTTCGAGCGGGATTTTCAGACGGCGGAATACCAAGCGAATTCGGACTATCAGAAGACCGCGGCGGTCATGAAACTGGTCATCGACGGCAATGCCGCCGCCGGCACCATCGAGATGGGCGGCTTCGACTATCACTCGGGCAACCGCATGGACGGCGAAGCGCGCGATCTGAATCTGGGCAATTGCATCGGCGCCGTGTCTGGAATACGCCAATCGCGTCGGCAAACCGGTCATGATCTATATTTTCAGCGACGGCTCGCTCGCCAGCAGCGGCATGATCGACAACTCGGTCGGCGGACGCGGCAAGGGCGTGTGGACCGCCGACAACCAGAACGTCGCCGCCACCTATTTCCTGGTCTTCAATCCCGCGGGCAGGGCGCGATCGGCGCAGAGCAATCCGGAAATGAGCTTGCAGATCGGCAACTTCAATCCCGACGGTTCGCAGAACACCACCGGCAGCCCGGCGGGCAACAACGTGCCCAACTTGGTGCAGATGGTGGTGCTCAACTACATGGCGCTGCATAGCGCGAACGCCATCTCGCAATGGCCGACCCTGTACCCGGCGCCGAACTTGAACAACACCTTGGGATCGGGCGCGGCGCTGGAACCGTTGATCGCGTGGCAACCGCTCGCCGGTCTGGTAAACGGTCTGGTCCCCGCGTAACCGCCGCGCAAAGATCAAGGGCCTGACGGCGATGTCAGGCCCTGCATTCCTGTCTCATTCCGGAGACAACCTCGAGCGTCGCTCGACCCTTGGCCGCTTTTTTATGACTTTGCACGAATGTGCGCTAGGTCATACAGAAATCCAGTGAACGCGCGGTCGTTGCGTTGACACTGCGGCTCGCATTGTGCGATTTTGCATAAGGTCTGATCAGGGCAAACTCGCCGAAAGGCGAGGGCGCAAAGCTTCCGGTACGGGGCCCATCTTCAAGAGAGAGGTCTAGCACAGCGGGGTTACCAGCGTGATTGATGAGTCGCGGCGCTTCGGCGTCATTTTTAACGCCGCAGCGCATGCGTAGCGCATTGCTCGCCGGCGGCCTGATTCTTGGACTTGCAATCGGCGCAGCGTCGATGGCGGCTGCCCCCAGCATTGTGGGCAAGGCGGCGCCCGATTTCGTGCTGCGCGGTTTGGATGGCCGGAACCTGCGCCTGTCCGAATTTCGCGGCCAAGTCGTGCTGGTGAATTTTTGGACGCGCTCGGACGGGGATTCCCGCCAGCAGATGCCGGCGCTCGACCGCATCAATATTACCTACCAACGCGCCGGTCTCGTGGTCATCGGCGTATCGGTCGATGAGGATTTGCGCCGGTCGAAGGAGTTCGCGGCAGCCATGAGCGTCTCGTACCCCATTTTGTTCGATACCGGAACCGAGATCGGCAAGGATTACTACTTACAGAAAATGCCGATGACGATCCTGGTGGATCGCTCGGGTGTCGTGCGTTATTCGGCCGTGGGCTTCAGGCGCGGCGATGAGCGCGTTTATCTCGATCACATCCGCGAATTGCTGCGCGAATAAACGATAGGTCAGTTATGAATCTCAAGCATCGAATTGTCTCCATCGCGGCCTGTGCCGTGTTGCTGTCGGCCGGGCTGGCGAGCGGCCGACAACGCCGCCGCTCCGCGCAGACCCCGCCGGCGGCACAGGCCCCGCCGGCGACAGATACGCCGGCGCCGCCCGCCGAGGCGCAAGCGGCCCCGCGCCGCAGCGCGCACCCGATGCGCCGGCGCCCGAGCTCAAGACTTTGGACCAGGAGGTTCAGGGACTGAAGAAGGACGTGGTCGATCTGAATAAGGATCTGTTCGTGCTGCAGGAGGAACTGCTGTTTCCGGCCAATACGCAGGTCGCTCTCTATATATCAATGGATGTGGGGACTTTCTTCGCGCTGGACTCCGTGACGGTCAAGATCGACAACAAGGAAGTGAAGAATTATTTGTATACGGCGCGCGAAGCCGATGCGTTGCTCAAGGGCGGCGTGCAGCAGATCTATCTGGGAAATCTGAAGGTCGGCAAGCATGAGCTGGTCGCGTTCTTTACCGGCAAAGGCCCGGTCGAGCGCAACTACAAGCGCGGCGCAACGATCAATTTCGACAAGGGCGTCGGCGCGAAATATCTGGAACTTAAGATCACGGACCGCGTTCCCAAACATCAACCCGAGTTCATGATCAAAGACTGGGAATGATGTGCCAGGAGCCTGTCCGAGTATTCCGCGTGATTGACAGACTGCGGCCGATTTTCCTCGGCGCATTGCTGCTGGCGATGCCGCTGGCGGCGGCGCAGGCAAAAAACGTCAAGCCGGACCCCAACGGATTGGCGCCGCATCAAGTACAGGACCTGGCCTACGGCGACGTGCTGTTCTATTTCTTCCAGGACGACTACTTCGACTCGATCACCCGCTTGCTGGCGGCGCGGCAATTGGGAAGGGTTCCGCACACGCAGGAAGAGGCCGAGTTGCTGCTCGGCGGCCTGTACCTGTCGCTCGGCGAGCACGTTGAGGCGGGCAGAATATTCGACGCGCTGCTCAAGAAGAACACTTCCGAGTTCGTGCGCAACCGCGCCTGGTTTTATCTGGGCAAAGTTTGGTATCAGCGCGGCTATCTACAAGAGTCCGAGCGGGCCCTGCGCCAGGTATCGGACAAGATCGATCCGCGCATCAATGCGGAACGCTACATGATGCTTGCGCAGCTGATGATGCGCCAGGGACGCTACGACGACGCCATTAGTGCGCTTCGCAACTGGAGGGGCGCGCCTGACTGGACCGCATACGCGCAGTTCAATCTGGGGGTGGCCTTGGTGCGCAGAGGCCGGCTGCAGGAGGCGATTGGGTACCTCGATCGGGTCGGCACGATGCAGACCCGCAGCGAGGAACTACTGGCCCTGAAGGACAAGGCCAATCTCGCGCTTGGCTTTGCGCTGCTGCAGGGCCAGCGCGCGGCGGAAGCGAAACCCATTTTGCAGCGCGTGCGCCTCGAAGGTCCATACTCGAGCAAGGCCCTGCTCGGGGTCGGTTGGGCGGACGCCGGCATGGGCGAATTCAAGCGCGCCTTGGTACCCTGGCTCGAGCTGCGCAAGCGCAGCATGCTCGACTCGGCGGTGCAAGAATCCTTTCTGACCGTACCCTACGCCTACGTCCAGCTCCAAGCATTCGGTCAGGCTGCGGAGTTCTACAACACGGCAATCCAGTCTTTCGATGGCGAACTCAAGCAAATCGACGATTCGATCGAGGGCATTCGCAGCGGCAAGCTGCTCGATCGCCTGCTGAACGACGACAAGAAGGACACCCTGACTTGGTATTGGCAGCTCACCAATCTGCCCAACGCGCCCGAGTCGCGCTACTTGTACGCACTGTTGGCGAGCAATGAATTCCAGGAAGGACTGAAGAACTACCGCGAGCTCAATTTCATGAGCCGCAATCTGGACGATTGGCGCGACGATGTCTCCGCCTATGACGACATGCTCGATACGCGTCAAGAAGCCTACAACCGCCGCGTGCCGAAGGCCGATGCGGTATTGGCCGCGACCGATCTGGATGGTCTGACGCAAAAGCGCGTGGATTTCGAATCGCGCATCAACGAGATCGAAAAATCGAATGATGTCGCGGCCTTGGGCACGCCGCAGGAGCAGGAAACCTGGGCGCGATTGAAGAACATCGAGGACTATCTCGCCGCTCATCCCAACGATCCCGACTTGGCCGAGATGCGGGAAAAACACCGGTTGATGAAGGGCGTCATGTATTGGCGTTTATCGGAGAGTTTCAAAGCCAGGCTCTGGAACGAGCGGCGTTCGGTCAAGGAACTCGAGGGGGAGTTGAAGGAAACGCAGAAACGCGCCGTGCTGGTGCGTCAAGCGCGCGCGGGCACGCCGCTGACCACGGGCGGGTACGCGACGCGCGTGGCCGCCATCCGCGCGCGCATCGATCAGCTGCATGAACGCCTCGCCGATGTCGCGGAGCGGCAGAATGAATTTCTGCAGTCCCTCGCGATTCACGAGCTCGAGGGCCAGAAAGAACGCATCGAGACCTATGAGGTGCAGGCGCGCTATGAACTGGCGGCGATCTACGATCGCACCGCCAACGGCCCGGCGAACCCAGGCCCGAAGGCGCCGCCCAACGCGGCGCCGGCGACGCCCCCCGGCACCCCTCCGCAGGCGAAGCCGTGAAGCGCTTGGTCTCACAACTGACATGTGGCGCCGCCATACTGGCGGCGATGCTGCTCGGCCCGTCGACGCTGTCGGCTGCGCCGAAAAAGCCGGCGACGATCAAGGATCTCGACAACCAGCAGGTCGATGTCAGCCCCGATCCGCCGCAGAATGTCGATGCGGCGAAGACGATGGCGAGCTACAAGCGGTTTCTCGATTTGAATGCAGGAGATGCCGCGTTGCGTGCCGAAGCGCTGCGCCGCCTGGGCGATTTGAATCTCGAAAGCTCGGAATCCGAACGCATCGAGCGAGAACTCGCGACCAACGAAGGATTACGTGCCACGGAAGCCATTCATTTGTATACGGCACTGCTCAGGACCTATCCCAAATACGAGCGCAATGACTCGGTGCTCTACCAATTGGCGCGCGCCTACGAACTGAACGCGCAGCCCGATCGAGCGCTGGCCTCGTTGGATCAGCTCGTGGCGCAATACCCGGGCAGCCGTTTCATCGACGAAGCGCAGTTTCGGCGCGGCGAGCTGCTGTTCTCGGACAAGGCCTATCCCAAGGCGCAGGCCGCTTACGAGGCCGTCATCAGAAGCGGCGTCAGCTCGGCGTTCTACAACCAAAGCCTGTACAAGCATGGCTGGTCGCTTTTCAAGGAAGGCGAGAACGAGCGCAGCCTGGACTCCTTCGCCGGCGTGCTCGACTCGGTGCTCACGTCCAAGCGCGATCCGAAGGTCTTGATCGAGATCGATACGTTGAGCCGCGCCAACCGGGAATTGGTCGAAGACACCTTCAGGGTGATGTCGATTACCTTCTCTTACCTCGATGGTCCCAAGACCATTCAAGAGTTCGTGAAACGCCGCACTCCGAAGGGCGGGCTGCCGCGCCCCTACTCCTACCTCCTGTATGCGCGGCTGGGCGATCTGTACATGGAGAAAGAGCGCTGGACGGACGCCGCCGACAGCTATCGCGCCTTCGTGTCCCAGGATCGCAACAATGAGAAAGCGCCCTTGCTCGAAATGCAGGCGATCGAAGCCTATCAAAAGGGCGGTTTCCCGCAACTGGTGTTGCAGGGCAAAAAAGAGTTCGTGGAGAACTATAGTTTCGGTACCGCATTCTGGCAGGGGCGCCAGAGCAATACGAGACGGGT
>CAWALS010000015.1:0-9442 GCA_963782865.1 uncultured Gammaproteobacteria bacterium
GCTTGCCGCCCGCGCCGATCGGCGCCGCCTCATCTCTTCGCGACGGTATAACTTCCGGCTCTCGCTCCCGGCACCACGCTCCATCCGGCCGCGAGATCGAGTGTCCATCCGGGACCTGCGAGATGCGCACCTTGAGCGTCTTTGGGTGCCGCTACGGTCGCGCGGCTGAAATCGGTGGGCACCAACACACCGTCGGTCACATCGAGCGTGCCCCATTCGGCGGTTGCGTGAAAGGTCGGATAAACGGTGTTGGCGCCATCCAATGAGACGAGCGTGCTCGGGTTGAAGCTGAACGCGAATTTTTTCCCGCCCGGTAAGAGCAGTGTGGGTCCCTCGACCAGGCGTGCGCGGTAGCGCGATTTTCCGGCCTCCGCCCTCTGGGCGCGCTCGGCTTCCGCAACGCGGATGGCCGCCGCGCCGTAAAGGGCTGCGCGCGCTTCGGCTGACACCGCTGCGCCAGACGGTAGCGTCGAGGCAAGAAGCGCGCTCAGATCGGCTTGCGCGGAGAGCTTTGTCCGCCATCCCGGGAGACGTTCATCCAGCAAAAGCCCGTAAGGCGGCCCCGACGTATAGGCGAACGAGCGTACGAAAGTCATGCTTTCGTCAGGATCGGTGAGCTTCCCGATCGCGCGCCATCGCGCGGACTCGCGGTCAGGTTCGCCCGCAAGCGTCCCGGTATATTCGGGTACGCCCTCGGCGATTTCGAGACTCGCTTCTGTTTGGGCGGACCCGGCAAACAGCTCGTGGCGATGGCTGCGGAAAGCGAGCGCATCGCGGATGGCGCGGGTTTGCGCAGGTCCCTGTTCGGTGAGCGCAGCGGCGAGCGCGCGCCATTCGAGCTTCAGCCATAGGCGGCCCTCCGGCGTGTCGAGCTGCAGGTTGGGGGAATCCTGCGCCATGAGACCCAGCCCCGGCTGGATGCGGTGAAATAACTCGTGGGCGAAAGTGATCCGTCGGTCGATCATCCCGGTCGGAATGGTGGGCCACATGAGCATCGTCCAGCGCTTGCCTTGCCATTCGAGTGGCGCGTTCGAGACGATAATCGGTTGCGGCAGCGTGCCGACGTAGACGCCATTCGCAGCGTGCAGAACGGCGCCCGAGTCCGGCTCGTTCGCAACGACCGCGCGAGTTTCTGGATCGACAAACAACAGACTGCCGTAGAGCTTCTTACCCCAGAGGCGCCCACCCTCCTGGTTCGAAACCGCCTCCGCTTCCGCGAACGCGGCCTTCGCCTGGACCAAATCGATCGGCGACGACGCCGGAGGGGCCGCGTGGGCAACCGCACAACCTAACATCAGCAAGGCAAATCGCATCGGCATCATTGTGGGGAAATCCCTCCCAAGCGTGTCAGGTCCATAGGCCCGTCTTTTTATCCGTATCGGCCAAGGACTAAGCGCTGCGCAACAATGTGCGAGTTGCGCCGCTCGCGCGAAACGCCGAAGGTGTGAGGCCCATGACGCGACGGAATGTATCATTGAACGTCGACAAGTCGCCAAACCCTTGATCCGCCGCGATCTGTGCTACCGGAGTCAGAGTGGTTCGAAGTGCCATCGCTGCCCGGCGCAGCCGGCGACCGAGTATATATTGATGCGGTGTGAGCCCAGTCGCGTGCCTGAAGGTGCGCAGAAAATGGTACTTGCTCATGGCAGCCAGTTCAGACAGCTCCAGCAGATTCAAATTCTTTTGCAAACCGGCCTCGATGTACTCCAACACTCGCGGCATTCGCCGGGTCGCCAGCGGCGACGGTTTTCGGGGCGGCGTATGATTGGTGGCGGCCGCACGCACGATCGTCTCGATCACGCTCAAGACGGCCTGCTCCAATGCGATAATCGATGCGCAAGGCTGCAGCAAGGACACGGAGATCGCCGCGAATTGCGACCGGGCGGGTAAAAGCGCGCTGCGAAATTGGCTTCGATTCGAGCCCGAGGCACCCGAAGCGACCTCGGCAAAAAGTTCCCGATCGACCTGCAGGGCCAAGCAGCGGTCTCCGTGACTGTGCTCGTGTCCGCACTCATAGCAGGCGCCGGCGTTGCCCAAGAGAAACGCTCCCGGATATAGGGTCCCCTCGCCCGTATCGGTCCGATAGCGGAACGTGCCCGAGGTCACCAGCGCCATCGACACCCGATCATGCCGCTCTTCGAAAGGCCGATCGTGAGGTCCGGCCGTACAAACATATTCGGTGAGCGACCATTGTCGCTGCTGCGCAATCGGCCGCAGGTGAGGCGGACTATGGGTTACGGCCGGTGTTGGCAGACGCTGCTTGAATGATCCGATGCCCATTGAGCAATTTTCCCCAAGCCGGCGGCGTTTGCCAAGCGGTACGCTTTCTGTGTGGGCGGCTAGCCATCCTGGACCGTTTGCTCGCGCGGACTCACGACAGCAATCATTTGAGGGCAGACTATGGCATCAATTGCGGTTGAAATTACCACGGACGCCTCGCCGGAGCTGGTATGGGACGCCATACGCGACATTGGCGCCTTGCACACACGTCTGGTACCGGACTTTGTGTCGAATACCGAACTTCTTCCCGGAGCCCGGCGCGTCACCTTCGCCAACGGTTTGGTTGTCATCGAACCGATCATCTCTCTAAACGATGATCTGCGCCGACTGGCCTGGACGGCCCAGGCAAATCCCGCAGGACCTACTCACTACAATGCTGCGGTACAAGTCTATCCAAGGGAATCTGGGGGCAGCCGAGTCATATGGATGGCCGATATCCTTCCCGACGAGGCCGCTGCGCCGATCGCGGCCATGATGAAACACGGCGCGGCCGCCATGAGCACTGCCCTCGCAAGTCTCTACGCTCAACGGCGGCGAGACTGAAGTTGCTCGAGTACGCGTTTCAGCGCCTCCAATTTCTGACCCGCCTCGGCGAGCTTACCGGCCGCGGTTAGTTGCTCATAATCGTTGAAGTTCTGAGCTGCCTCGGCAATCAAAGCGTTGACGTCGCCCGCCGCGGCGGCGGATGCAGGGCTCGCTGACGGAGTCGCGGGACCCGGCGCACTTTGAGTACTCAGCAGGGAGGGGGCCGATTCGAACAGGGCTGCCAGCGCGGATTCGAACGTCGGCCCGTATGCAAGACGGTCCTGCACTGCGAGCACCACCAAGCGCAGCTCAGGCATGGGACTGCGCTCTGCTTGCAGGTAGATGGGCTCCGCGTAGAGGAGCGCACGGCCGATGGGAATGACGATCAGGGAGCCGCGGCGGACGTGCGAGCCTTGCTGGTTCCACAGCGTCAGCTGGCCCGACAACTGCGCGTTCTGGTCGATGCGCGCTTCGATCTGCAAGGGTCCGTCGATGAGCTTGGTCTTCGGAAAGTCGTAGACCACCGCCTCGCCATAGTGATCACCGTCGCTGCGACCTGCAATCCAACCAATCAGGTTGTTGCGATTCGCCGGCGTGAACGGCAGGATTGCGATGAATTCGGTCGAGCGTTCGCCGGGCAGAGTCATCAGCACGAAGTTGGGTTCCATGACCTGTTGACGCTGATTGCTCTCGGAGGCAACGCTCCAAAGATCCTCGCGGTTGTAGAACACATCGGGATTGGTCATGTGGTAAAGACCGTACACGGCGGCCTGTACGTTCAACAACAGCTCCGGGTAGCGCACATGCTTGCGCACGGCGGCCGGCATCGCGGCCGCCTCGCTGAACAGGCCGGGAAACAGAGCCCGATACGCCGCAATGATCGGATCCTGCGGGTCGAACACATAGAATGTCGTCTCGCCGCTGTAGGCATCGATCAGGATCTTGACGCTGTTGCGAATGTAGTTGATGCGTTCGTTACCGAGCATGTAACGGTGCGCGAACGGGTAGGCATCGGATGTCGTGAAGGCATCCATCAGCCAGCGGATTCGACCATCCTCGCCGACCACGACGTAAGGATCCGCGTCGAGGGTCAGAAACGGGGCGAGTTCGTGTACGCGCTCGTTTAGCCTACGGCGCATCAACAGTCGACTCTCTGAATTCACATCGTCGCTGAACGGCAGTTTTGCGATATCACCGCGATCGAGCGCAATCAGCGTACGTCGCAACAAGCCGCCCAGCTGAATGCCGCCGGTACCCTGGTACGAGGTCAGGCTATTGGCGTCGCCCTGCGGGTAGTCGAATTCCTTCTGGCGCGTCTTGACGTAGACGTCGGTGTTGGTAAGTTCGCCGAAATAAATCTCAGGCCGCGTCACGTTGAGACCGGGAATCGTGCTCTGAACCGGCATGTTGCTGAGCACGAGCGTCGGCAGTCCTTCGGGCGTGAAGCCGTTCACCGGGTTCATGGTCACGCCGTACCCGTGGGTATAGATCAGTTTCTCATTGATCCAGTTACGGCTGCTTTGCGGCAGCTTCTCCACATTCAGTTCTCGGGTGGCAAGCATCATCTGACGGACCGAACCGGCGATCTCATAGCGGTCGATGTCGATGTCCGGAAAGTCGTAGTAAGTCCTGATTTCCTGAATCTGGCGCAGAGTATCCTGCAGCGCTCGCCAGTCCCACAGCCTGATGTTCTCGAGCGTGGTCTGGTTTTTGGCCGGTTCCACCGCGTCGATGGACGTCTCGGCAGGAAATGCGTGGGTCTCGATGCGATCAAGCGCGTAAGCCCGTCGCGTCATTTCAATATTATGCGCAATGAAGGGCCGCTCCCGCACCAGCTGGTTCGGTTGCACGATGAAGCTGCTGACGTACCAGCCCACGACGGCGACGACGACGTAGCAAAAGAGGGCCGGAACGACCGACGCTACCAGCCATCGCTTCGGGAGCGACAAGAATGCACAGGCAGCCGCCAAGGCGGCGCCTGCGATAAATGCGCCGCAAACGATCAGCATGCCGGTCAGGCTGACGTGAGCGTCGGTGTAGGTAACGCCCGAGAAAATAGTGCCATCCTGGAAAAGCAGCTCGAAGCGTCCCAGGTACACCCGCGCGGCGAGAGCGAGCAGCAGCGCCGCAATGCCGATCGATAACCCCCGCCATAGCCGGGTCTGATCTGCAGCATTGGGGCGCTCGCTCACTGCGCGCACGCCGCCGGCCAGCACCAGGAACAGTGCGGCGATCGCGCAAGCGAAAATGGCCAGCGACAGCAGCCAGCCTGCCACGAGCTGCCAGGCCGGCAACGTGAAGAAGTAGAAATCCAGCGATCGCCCGAAGATCGGATCGAGCGTCGTCGCATGACGCGGCGCCTCCCAATACAGGGCCAGGGTCATCCAGCGCGCCGTCATGCTGATGCCGGTGACGATAGCGATGGCCGCTGACAGACCGAGGCCTATTAGGTTGAGGAAGCGTTCGACCGGCAGCGCCACCGGCCGCCGGTTGACGAGTATCGTGGTCCCCATCAGTTCGGCGAGCCGATCCGGCTTCAGCGCCCGGAACGCTCCATAGATCACGAGAAATGTAAGAATCGTAAAGACCGCGAAAGTCGCGCTTTGCAGGTTGAGCCGAGTCCAGAACACCGGCCCATAGCCGAGCGAGGCGAACCAGAGAGCATCGACGTAGTAGGACGCTGCCGTGCTGCCCCCAAAAAGTACAACACCTAAGACGGCGAGCAGGACATAGCGAAGGATTCCGCGACGCGGCCGCATCCGGATTACAATGCCGCCACGGTCTTCTTTGTTGCTCATATGCCGGTTCATCCTCAGGTAACGCGCAACGGATTCGTCGATGCGACCGCGCCCCCTGGCACGGCATTTTGCGCTAAGGTGCGGCGGTTTGTCGCGTTGGATAACCTCCCGCGAGATTGAGGCATTCGAGACAGAACCATGGCCCTTAAGCTAAGCACTGCGACGATCTTTGCGGCTGTTCTCGCGAGCGAGCTCGCCGCTCCTGCGGCATTTGCACAGATTCCATCTTGGGGTGTCGACATCTTTCAAGCGCCCGCCGATCCGCGCTGGAGCCCGATCGCCGTCCAAGATGTGGAGGCAGCCTATCGGCTGCTGCGAGACAATCATCCCGGTGCGGCGCCCGAACTGCATGATCTCGCTTTTCAGCAGCGCTTGGAAGGCGCGCACGCCCTGGCGCTGAGGCGGGCCCATACGGTGACCTCCTACCAGGGCTACCTTTTCACGCTCGCCGGCTTTGCCACCGACATTGGGGACAAGCACATCTGGAGCCGGCCGACCTTGGTGGTCAATCTGCCGCGCTGGGCGGGGATCATCGTCAGCAAACGCGGCGCCGCCTGGACTGTCACCGACACGCAAGGAGATCAGAGCGCGCTGCTGGGCGCAGCGCTGATCAGCTGCGACGGGCAAGAAGTGCAGGATCTGGCGCGAAAGAACCTCGGCGGCTTCCGCGCGGTCTGGAGCGTCGGTGCGCAGCAGATCCAGAACGCTCCTTGGCTTCTGATCGACGAGGGCAATCCTTTCATCACGCGTCCAAAGGCATGCGTGTTCGAGCACAACGCGACGCGCCAGACGGTGACCTTGGACTGGGTGCGGATCAAGCGTGAGAACCTCTTGCCCCGAACGCAAAAAGCGATTGGCGCCGGCGCGGCCGGCTTCGGCGTGCGCCGAGTCGGCCAGGGATACTGGATCGCGCTGCAAGATTTGCAGAGCGACCAGGCTCGCGCCGTCGTGAAGGCGGTTGAAGAGCGGAAATCCGCACTGCGGGAAGCACCGTACGTGGTGCTTGATTTGCGCGGCAACCACGGCGGCTCCTCGCTAATGGGGCGCCAGATCGCCGCCTCTCTGCTCGGCGCGGCCGCAACCGATGCCCGTCTCGTCCCGACGTCGGAAAATTGCGGCGGCCCCGATGGCGCTTGGCGTGCATCGGACGGCAATATCAAACAATTGGAATTTCTGCAGACTACCGCGCTGGTGATGCGAGGCGGACCCGAGCAAAAAAAACTGGTGCTCGAGACACTCCACAACGCGCGGGCGGCCCGCGCTCATGGCAGAGATTTTTCCGGCTCAATCACCTGCCCGCCGCCGCCGAAGCCGCTCTTCGCCGCACAGCCGCCATCGCTGCTGAAGGGTCGGTTGATCCTGTTGACGGACAACCTCTGCTTCAGCTCCTGCCTGGCAGTCGCGGACGATTTTCGCACCCTCGGTGCTTTCCACGTCGGCCAGACGACCGACGCCGCCACCCACTTCGTCGATGTGCGCGAAGAATATCTGCCCTCCGGCTATTCGATGTTTTCCACGTTGCAATCGCTAGACCCAGGCAGTCCGAGCCAGGTGGGGCCGTTCGAGCCGGTGCTGGCCTACAACGGAGACATCGCCGACACCCCTGCGCTCGAGGCCTGGGTGATTGCAACGGCCGTGCCTGCTGCTGGGAAGTTAGTGAACCGATAACTTGGCGTCGAGAAAGTCTGCGGTTGCATGGTAGGCGCGCAGCCAACTCGCATGGCGCAGGAAGCCATGTATTTCGTCGGGAAAGATCAGCGCCTGGCAGTCGACACCCTGCCGGTTCAGCGCCTCGACCAGGCGCATGGTTTCTGAGAACGCGACGTTGCGATCGTCGTCACCGTGAATCAGCAGTACGGGCGACCGCCACCTCGACACCGCACTGATGGGTGAGGCGGCGAGCGCCGTCGCCAGATCGTCGGGCGTAGCGTCCAGCGCATAATAATCGCGGCCGCCGCGCTCCCCGAGACTCCAATTATGCCAATCGTGCACGCCGTGCAGGTCGACGCCGGCGGCGAACAGATCTGAGTTGCGAGCGAGCCCCAACGCCGTCATATAGCCGCCATAGCTGCCGCCCCATAGACCAATCCGGGCAGCGTCCACGTCCGGTCTTGCGCGCAGGTACGCGGCGGCCGACAGCAAATCGTTGTACTCGCTCGCGCCGGTGGCGCCGAAGTGTTCCGCTTCCCGATAGTCAAGTCCGTAGCCGATTCCCGATCGATAGTTGAGCGCCAATACCACGTACCCTTTGCTCGCCAGATATTGATTGAGACCGTAGGCATTGCTGTAGTAATCCATGTAGTGCCAACCGGCCAACATTTGCCTGATGGGACCGCCATGCATGAACACCACCGCCGGATGTCGAGTAGCGGCCCGGCCGCCCGGCGGCAGGAACAACTGACCGTGAGCTGCGACCCCGGCGCGCAGCGGCAGCATCACCGACTCCGGCGTTACCAACGAGGACGGGAAATCCTTGGGCAGGCCGTTGCGAACCAGATCGACGCCGGTCCTTCCTGGCTCGAGAACCGCTATGCGCATGGGCAACTTCGCATCCGAGTGCATGTAGCCGATCGACACCCCGTCGGAGGCAACGGCGGGCATGGTCTCGATACCGGCACCGCTGGTCAAAGCAACCAGTGCCCCGCTCGGGAAAGTCAGCCGCCACAGGTGCCGTCGATCGATGTCGCTGGAGTTGCCGGCGTAAATGAGGGCGCTGCCATCGGCTGCCGCCGCGGCAAACTCGATCTCGAAATTTCCGGGTGTCAGGAGTTGCGCGCGGCCGCCGCCGGCGGGCACCGCATACAGGTGGAGCCAACCATCGTTCTCAGCCGGAAACACCAGTCGGTCTCCCCGCGTCCAGAACAGTTGCGTGTCGGAGCTTAAGGGGTGGAATACGCTGCCCTCGCCTCGCGGAGCCCGATACACCTCACGCGCGGAAGACTGCGCCGCAATGTCAGCGACACGGATGGACCAAGGTTGTCCGGTACGATGCGGACCGATCCCCACTTCGTCGTGGCTCCACGGCAACCGCAGAAACGCGAGCCGAGATCCATCGGGCGACCAGCGCGGTTCCAAATCCTGGGCGGCGTTGGGGTCGATCCAGCGCAAGGTCCGCAGCTTGAATGAATATATGCCGACGAAGCTGTGATCGCCGCGATTGCTGACGAACGCCAGCAGGCTTCCATCCGGCGAGAAACGCAGCGAGTCGAGGCTGCCGCGGGCCTTGAAGAGCTGCGAAGGTTTGGCGTCAGCCTGCAGTGCCGTTGTCCATATTTCGCCCTTGCGCAGAAACAGCACGCGCTCCCCGTCCGGCGATGCCAAGGGGGCGTGACCCTCGGCGAGCTTCACGGGCGGTCCGCCTTGAAAATCGACCCAGTAGATGTCCTGCTCCACTCCGGCGGTAAGTTGGGCCGGATTCGGCGCGGGTTTGTCCGGATCTTCGAAATCCCCGCCACGAACGAATAACAATCCATCGTGTCTCGGCACGAAGGCAAGGTCCGCCATGTCCTGGCCGTCATCTTCGGTGTAGGCCGTAAGGGGCCGGGAATCATAACCGTTGCCCGGGGCGCGATGGGTGGCGAGCCATATATTGCGCCTGCCGGTCTCGTTTCTCACCCACGCAAAATGATTTCCGTCGGAAGAGGCTACCAAATCGGTGGGAAACGGCGCGCTGAGGATCTGTTCAATGGTGAAGCCGGTTTGAACAGATGCAGCGGCCGTGTGCGCGAGGGCAGCCCCCGTGAAGCGGATCGAAACGAATGTAGCGCATAGCACGGCGAGCGCGCGCTTCAGAAAACTCTTGTTCATAGATTCCTCAATATTCCAGCGTCGTCACTGAT
>CAWALS010000016.1:0-35021 GCA_963782865.1 uncultured Gammaproteobacteria bacterium
ACCTGCTCGAGCACCGCCGCGTCCCTGAAGTCGCCCTGGACGAATTCCACGCCCGGTATCGCGTCCATGGGCAATATGTCGGTCGCCACGATGCGGCTCTTGCCGCCCACGATGCGCGCCGCGTACTGGCTCCAGCCGCCCGGTGCGGCGCCCAAATCGACCACGCGAATGCCCGGCCGCAGCAACCGCTCGGTTTCCTGAATTTGCGCCAGCTTGAAGACGGCGCGCGAGCGCCAGCCCTCTTTTTGCGCGCGTTTCACGAACTCATCGTTGGCGTGTTCGGTCAGCCAGCGGGAACTGCTTTTGGAGCGCTTGGGCATTTTACCTGTCGACTATAATGGCCCTATGACACAGCTGTCCGAGAAACAAAAGAAACACCTGCGCCGCCTGGGCCACCCGTTGCACCCCCTGGTCATGCTGGGCAATGCCGGCATGACTGCGAACATCGTGAAGGAATTGGATCGCGCCCTGACCGATCACGAATTGGTCAAGGTCTCCGCCCGGGTCGGGGAACGCAGCGCCCGCGACGCCGCGCTCGATGATCTGGCCATGCAAACATCCAGCGAAATCGTGCAGCGTATCGGCAATGTCGGCCTCTTCTACCGTCGCAGCCAGATGCCCAAGGTTCTCCTGCCCGACGCGTAGGAGCCTGTCTGAGTATTCCGTCGGCGCGACCCGTGCGCAACGCGATGCGTGCTCAGCGCGATGCGCAAGCAGCGCGCCGCGTGCTCCGCGCGCGACCCGTGCTCAGCGCGATGCGTGCTCTGCCGAGGCCAGGTACGCGTCCGCCGCCTTGACCAGGGCCGGTTTCTGCGCCGTCAAATGATGCGCGGTCTCCATGCCGCGCGCCAGATTATCGGCTGCTCCCTTGGGAATGTTCGCGCGCACCCACGCCTCGAGCTGATCCAGCGGCAATGCATCCCAATATACGGCCGGCGTTTGCTGCGCGAGCACTAGCGGCCGCTCCTCGCTCGCGACCGACTTCATCAGCTGATCCTGATGCGCGATATACGTCTCCCAGGAGAGCCGCGGATGTTCGCGCGCCAATGTGAGGATCAAGCGAAGGCCGAGCGTATTGGCTTGCGGAGGCAGTTCATCGGACAGCGCGATTTGCACGACTTGGCGGGCGAGATCCGGATCCCGCACCCGCGCCAGCGCCACGTAGCAGCGCTGCATGAACGTGTCGTCTTTTGCGTCCTTGGCTAACGTATGCAGCTGCGCAAAAGCCGCGGCGTCCGCGTTTTGTCCGACGACCGTGAGCAGGATCGTTTGCGCGTCCGCGCTCAAACTGTGCGGATCCTTGACGAACGCAGGGAAGCGGCGGCGCGCCTCATCGATCGTGGATTGATCGCCCCAGGTGCTCAAGTCCCGCAACAGCGTATCGCGCAAGTCGCCCACATCCGGTGTTTCCGCAGGCAGAGCCTCCCAGCCTAACTTATCCGCCACCGGCTTGATCAGCGCGCGCGCATACGCCGCGAACGCTTGAGCCCCAGGCGATCCTCGTTCGGCGTATTCGATGACCGCGAGCGCCCTTGCGATCTGCTGCCAGGCACGCGCGTCGCGGTCGGCGCCCATGGACGAGGCCAGCGCCAAGAAGCTCTGCAATGACGCCTCGCCGCTGCCCACCATCGCCCATTGATCGTCCAGCAAGGCGATTCGATCCCCGTCAACAGCGCTGGGGAAAGCCCTGGTGTTCACGGCCAACGTGCCAGCGTCATAGCGAACGCGGTAATAACCGACCGCGTCGGCATTGACCGATAAAGCCTCGTCGCAGCGTCCTGCCGCGGTCTTTTGCTCCTGAGTGTCGAACAGCACGTTGCGCGGAGCGCCGCTGCCGCTGCGAATTCGCAATGGCACCTGCCACTGCGCGCCACCCGCATCGCCGCCACCCGCAGCGCCGCCACCTGCAGCGCCGCCACCTGCAGCGCCGCCATTCAGCAGGAACCGTTTCTGGCTCAAGGTGACGCTGCGATTGCCGGAGGAATCGCAGGCCGCCGCCACACTGACCAAGGGAAATCCCGGCTTCTCGATCCACGGCGCCGCGACTGCGGGAACGTTCTTGCCGCTGCTTTGCTTGAGAGCATTCCAGAGATCAGCCGCTGCCGCGTTCGAATAGGCGCGGCTCTTTATGTAGGTACGGATTCCATCGCGAAACACGTCCTCGCCGATATAAGCCTCCAGCATGCGCAGCAGCGCTTCGCCTTTGCTGTAGGTAATGTCCGAATCGAAGGAATTGGCCGCTTGCAGCTCGTCGGTTACGTGCTGCTCGATGGCGTGCGAAGTCGCGCGCGCATCCGCCGCCATCGCCGACTCCTTCGATACGTCTTCCTGTTCCCACCAACGCCAATCAGGATAGCGCGCTGCTGTCTCCTTGGCGGCTAGCCACGAGGCAAAGCTTTCGTTCAGCCAGGTATCGTCCCACCATCCCATGGTGACCAGGTCCCCGAACCATTGATGTGCCATCTCGTGCGCTTGAACGCTAAAAACTGTTTGCCGGTCCCGCATCGTGCTCGAGGGGCCGACCAGCAACACTTGATCCGTATAGGTAATCGCCCCCCAATTCTCCATGGCACCGGAAAACCCGCCCGGCACGGCAATGGAATCGAGCTTGGGTAAGGGATACGGATAGGCAAAATAATCGTTGTAGTCGGCCAGAATATCCTGGGCGCTGGCGAGCGCCGCCGCGCCCTCTGGTTCGTGACCCGCGACCGCCCAGACGCCGAACCGGGTGCCGCCGCGCACCGCGGACACTTCGCGCATGTCTCCGGCCGTGAACTCCACCAGGTAGGATGGCATCTTCGGGGATCGCTCAAAGCTCACCGTCGCTGATTGGCCGTGGACGGTGCGGCGGGCGATCGGCATGTTTCCCACCGTGGCCCAGGACTTCGGTACCGTGACCGTCAGGCGAAAATAGGCGCGAAATGCCGGTTCGTCCCAGCATGGGAACATGCGGCGCGCATCCGTGGCCTCAAATTGAGTCGACAAGAGAACTGCCTGACCGCCGCCCGATTTCGCGTACTTCTGCGCAAACAAACCCTGCGGCTGCGTTTCGATTTTGCCGCTGTACGAAAAACTCAAGGTGTGCAGGCCGGTCACCGGCTTCGTCAAGCTCACCGTGGTGAGCTGTTGCGCATCGTTCGAGACCACGCTCTTGACCGGCTGGCCGTCGAACAGCACGTGGTTCAAGGACTCGTTGAGCGAATTGAATTGCACCGTCGCGGTCGCGGCGCGGAATTGCAACCGCACCGACTCGGTTCCGCTGAATCGCAGGGAATCGGCATTGGGCACAATGGCGACGTCGTAACTGACCGGAACGACATTCTTGGGCAGTCGGCCCGGCGCCGAATCGAATGAAAATGGCGCTCCGCACCACGCGCTGGGCGCCAGCGAGCAGCAGAGTGCCGCAAAATAAAACCGGCTGCGGTTAGGCATGCTGATATTCATCCTTATAGATCATGACGACGACGCACAGACAAGCCAGCACGTAAAGTCCTGCGGAGATGCCGTGCCACGCACGGAAAGACAATCCTGCGGTGCCGCCGTGCGTCTGCGCAAGCGTCATGGCGGCCTTGAGGATCCACTCGTTCACCGCCAGCAACGCGACCGCGACAAATCCCGGCAGAAATCGTCGCCGTCCCGGCAACACCAGAGCCAGCGCCGCCACCGCGAGCCCCAAGTAGGTTTCGATACTGAAGAGTCGGGCGGCAATCTGTCCCGCGGTATGCCGATCGCTCAAAAACCGGAACAGGGCCGCCGCAATCCATAGCAGCGACCAGAGGCTCCCCGCCCAGAGCACCAGCAGCACCCGCCAGGCGCGCGTCACACGCTTCACAATTTCCTACAGGTAGCGGACCGAGACGATTTCGTAACTACGCGTCCCGCCCGGCGTGGTGACATCGACGACATCGCCCTCGGACTTGCCGATGAGCGCGCGGGCGATCGGGGAGGAGACCGATAGCAGTCCCTGCTTGATATTGGCCTCATCATCGCCTACCAGCTGATACACAACCTTGTTGCTGCCCTCCTGGTCTTCCAGTTCGAGCGTTGCCCCGAAAACCACGCGGCCGTTGGCGGTGAGCTTGGTGACGTCGATCACCTCGGCATTGCTCAGGCGATTCTCGATTTGGTTGATGCGCCCTTCGATGAAGCTCTGCTGTTCTCGGGCCGCATGGTATTCGGCGTTCTCGCTCAGGTCGCCGTGCGCGCGCGCCTCGGCGATGGCCTTGATGACATTGGGCCGCGCCTCGCTCTTCAGTTGCTTCAGTTCCGCGCGCAGCCGTTCGGCGCCGCGCAGCGTCATGGGAGTTCGCGTCACGCCATTTCCTTGTGCAAATCCTGCAATCGATTCACTTCGATGTCGCCTAAGTGGTCCAGCGCGTCGCACGTCGCACGTGCGCCGTTCACGGTGGTGTAGTAGGTTACTCGCCTCGCGACGGCCTCGCGACGGATTGAGCGCGATTCGCGCACCGCCTGCTTGCCCTCGGTGGTATTGACGATCAACGCCACCTCGTCATTTTTTATCATATCGACCACGTGCGGGCGACCCTCGCGGACCTTATTGACCCGCCGGCAGCTTACCCCCGCCTCTTCGAGCACTTTCGCGGTGCCCCCGGTGGCGGCGATCTCAAAGCCGCGGGCGATCAGCATTTGCGCCAGGATCACCGCGCCGGGCTTATCGCGGTCGCGCACGCTGATGAAACACAGCCCCCGGGTCGGCAGGATCACCCCGGAAGCCGCCTGCGCTTTGGCGTAGGCCTCGCCAAAGGTATTGCCCGTCCCCATGACTTCGCCCGTGGATTTCATTTCCGGCCCCAGGATGGGATCGGCTTCCGGAAACTTGATGAAGGGGAACACCGCTTCCTTGACCGAGAAATACGGCGGGATGCGCTCCACGGTGCGCTCCTGCATGGCCAGAGTCTTGCCCGTCATGACGCGCGCCGCCACCTTGGCCAGCGCAACGCCGGTCGCCTTGGAGACAAACGGCACGGTGCGCGAGGCGCGCGGATTGACCTCGAGGATGTAGATCACGCCGCTTTGAATGGCGAACTGAATATTCATCAAGCCGATGACATTGAGCGCCTTGGCGAGTTTTCGGGTCTGCGCCCGCAGCTCATCTTGAATCTCCTGCGAAAGGCCGTTCGGCGGCAGCGAACACCCCGAGTCGCCGGAGTGCACCCCGGCCTGCTCGATGTGCTCCATGATGCCGCCGATGAGCACGTCGGTACCGTCGCTCACCGCGTCCACGTCCACCTCGATGGCAAGGTCGAGGAAGCGGTCGAGCAGCACCGGGCTGTCATTCGAGACCTTGACGGCATCGACCATGTACTGGCGCAGATCATCTTCGTTGAACACCACTTCCATGGCGCGGCCGCCGAGAACGTAGCTCGGCCGCACCACCAGCGGGAAGCCGACGTCGCGCGCCAGCAGGATGGCCTGCTCCTCGGTGCGCGCCGAGGCGTTGGCCGGCTGCTTGAGCTTCAAGGCCGTGACCAGCTTCTGGAAGCGCTCGCGGTCCTCGGCCACATCGATGCTGTCGGGCGTGGTGCCGATGATGGGCGCGCCGGCCGCGGCGAGCGCGCGCGACAACTTCAGCGGCGTCTGTCCGCCGTACTGCACGATGACGCCCTCGGGCTTTTCCTTGTCGATGATTTCCATCACGTCTTCGAAGGTCAGCGGCTCGAAGTAGAGCCGATCCGAGGTGTCGTAATCGGTCGGACACGGTCTCCGGATTGCAGTTCACCATGATGGTTTCGAAGCCGTCTTCGCGCAGCGCCATGGCGGCGTGTACACAGCAATAATCGAACTCGATTCCCTGACCGATGCGATTCGGCCCGCCCCCCAGGATCATGATCTTGCGCCGATCCGAGGGCGTCGCCTCGCATTCCTCTTCGTAGGTGGAATACAGATACGCGGTCGAGGTGCGCGAATTCGGCGGCGCAGGTGTCGACGCGCTTGTAGACCGGATGCAGGCCCAGCTTGCGCCGTTCGCGCTGCGGATGGCCGTCTCGTCGCGCGCCCGTAAGTTTGCGCGATGCGCGAATCGGAGAAGCCCTTGCGCTTCAAGGCGCGCAGGCGAACAAGATTCAAGGCTTCGAAGCCGTCTTTGGCGAGCGCCGCTTCCTCGCGCAGCAAATCCTCGATCTGCGCTAGGAACCAGGGATCGATCTTGGTGGCGTCGAACACTTGTTGCAGGGTCCAGCCGGCGCGAAACGCATCCGCCACGTACAGAATCCGATTCGGCCCCGGCCAGCGCAGCTCATACGAGAGTTTCTCGGCCGCCTCCTCGGTCAGCGGCAGCGTTAATTGCTCGTTGAAGCCGTCGTAGCCGGTCTCCAAGCTGCGCAGCGCCTTTTGCATGGATTCCTGAAAGGTGCGGCCGATCGCCATCGCCTCGCCCACCGATTTCATCTGGGTCGTCAAACGGGTGTTGGCGCCGGGAAATTTCTCGAACGTGAAGCGCGGAATTTTCGTGACCACATAGTCGATGGTCGGCTCGAACGATGCCGGCGTCGCGCCGCCGGTGATCTCGTTTTTCAGCTCACTCAAGGTATAGCCCACCGCCAGCTTGGCGGCGATCTTGGCGATCGGAAACCCGGTTGCCTTCGAGGCGAGCGCGGAGGAGCGCGACACCCGCGGGTTCATTTCGATGACCAGCACCCGGCCGTCGTCCGGGTTGATGGCGAACTGCACATTCGAGCCGCCCGTGTCGACGCCGATCTTGCGCAGCACGGCGATCGAGGCATCGCGCAGCCGCTGGTATTCGCGGTCGGTCAAGGTTTGCGCCGGCGCCACGGTGATCGAATCGCCGGTGTGCACGCCCATCGGATCGATGTTCTCGATGGAACAGACGATGATGCAGTTGTCGTCGTGGTCGCGCACCACCTCCATCTCGAACTCTTTCCAGCCGAGCACCGATTCCTCGAGCAGCACCTCGTTGGTGGGCGAGGCGTCGAGTCCGCGCGCGACGATGGCTTCGAACTCCTCGCGGTTATAGGCGATGCCGCCGCCGCTGCCGCCCAAGGTGAAGGACGGCCGGATCACGGTGGGGAAGCCGATCTCCGACTGCACCGCGAGGGCCTCTTCCATGCTGTGCGCGATGCGCGCCCGCGCGGTCTCGAGGCCGATGTCGGCCATGGCGCGGCGGAACAACTCGCGGTCCTCCGCCATGTCGATGGCGCGCTGCGAGGCGCCGATCATCTCGACGTTGAATTTCTCGAGAATCCCTTCGCGCACCAGGTCGAGCGCGGTATTCAGCGCCGTCTGGCCGCCCATGGTCGGCAGCAGCGCGCGTGGGCCGTTCCTTCTCGATGATGCGGGCGATGGTGCGCCAATTGATCGGCTCTATATAAATGGCGTCCGCGCGTTTCCGGGTCGGTCATGATGGTGGCCGGATTGGAGTTCACCAGAATGACCCGATATCCCTCTTCTTTCAGGGCTTTACACGCTTGAGCTCCGGAATAATCGAACTCGCAGGCCTGGCCGATGATGATGGGCCCTGCGCCGATGATCAGGATGCTGTCGAGGTCGGTACGCTTTGGCACTTGCGAGTCCTAGCCTTCCGCCGATTTTTGTTTGACCGGGGTGCGCCCGCGCGAATTGGCTTGCACGCGCTTCACCATCAAGTACATGAAGTGCTCGAACAGCAGTCGCAGATCGTGCGGGCCGGGGCTCGCCTCGGGATGTCCCTGGAAGCTGAAAGCGGGCCGGTCGGTCCGCGTAACGCCCTGCAGGGAGCCATCGAACAGCGAGCGATGCGTCGCGCGCAGGGTATCCGGCAGCGTCGCTTCATCGACCGCAAAGCCATGGTTCTGGCTGGAAATCAGCACCCGGCCCGAATCGATCTCCGAGAACCGGATGATTGGCCCCGTGATGGCCGAACTTCATTTTCATGGTCTTCGCGCCGCTCGCGAGTCCCAGCAATTGATGACCCAGGCAAATGCCGAACACCGGGATATCGGTCTCCAGAAACCGCGCGATCGCCTCGATGGCGTAGTCGCACGGCTCAGGGTCGCCAGGGCCATTGGTTAAGAAAATACCATCAGGATTCATCGCAAGCACTTGATCTGCAGACGTTTGTGCAGGCACCACGGTCATCCGGCAGCCGTGTTCGGCCAGAATCCGCAAGATGCTGCGCTTCATGCCGTAGTCGTACGCGACCACGTGCAGCCGGCTCTGCGGGCGCGGCGGCTTGGCCGCCGTCTTCCAGATCAGCGCCATCATTCCACTGATAGATTTTTTTGGTGGAGACCGCCTTGGCCAGGTCCATGCCCTTCAAACCCGGGAACTTCTTGGCGGCGCGCACGGCGGCGTTTTGATCGATGTTGTCGCCCGTCATGATGCAGCCGGACTGCGCGCCCTTCTCGCGCAGCAGCCGCGTCAGTTTGCGGGTATCGATATCGGCGATCGCCACCACCTTGCAGCGAAGCAGGAAGCTCTGCAGAGACTCGGTGGCGCGCCAGTTCGAATGCAGCAGCGGCAGGTCGCGAATCACCAGGCCCGCGGCATAGACCGCGCCGGACTCCAGATCCTCCGGGGTCGCGCCGGTGTTGCCGATATGCGGATAGGTCAGAGTGACGATCTGTCGGCAGTACGAGGGATCGGTAAGGATCTCCTGGTACCCGGTCATCGCCGTATTGAAAACTACTTCGCCTGTCGTGTTGCCTTTTGCGCCTACTGAGACGCCTCGGAACACGGTGCCATCTTCGAGAGCTAGCACTGCAGGGGTCGACACTCCGGTTCCTCGCTTTGCGCTACTTGACGCAGATGCGCAAAGCGGGAGGCGCTCTCTAAGAACGACCTCCCGCTTGTGGGTTGATACGCGATCAGTTTCCGGGCGCGAATATTAACGATGCTCGCGATCACTGTCCATGCTTCTTCTCAAAGTCTCAGCACATCGTTCATGCCGTACAGGCCCGAGGGCTGGCCGATCAGCCAGGCGGCGGCCCGCAGGGCGCCTCGAGCGAAGGTGATCCGGTCCGTGGCTCGATGCGTGATTTCCAGCCGCTCCCCCGCGCCGGTGAATGTCACCGTGTGCTCCCCCACGATATCGCCCGCCCGCACCACCGAAAAACCGATGCTCCCGGGGCGGCGTGGGGTATCCATGCCGCGGCGCCCAAAATCGGCAACTTCGCTCAAGCTCACGGCGCGTGATTTGGCGATGGTCTCGCCCAACTTCAAGGCCGTGCCGGACGGCGCGTCGCGCTTCTCCCGATGATGCGTCTCGGCGATGTCCACGTCGTATGCGCTGCCCAGCCCCTTGGCAGCCGCGGCGGCCAACTGCATTTAAGACGGCGACACCGACGCTGGTATTGGGCGCGATCAGCACGGCGATCGACTTCGCCGCACGCGCCAATTCCGCTGTTGCAGGCGCGTCGAATCCCGTGGTGCCGACAAGCAGCGGTACGCAGCGCTCTGGCACACGCCTGCGCATGCAGCGCGAGCGCGCTGCCCACGCTGAAGTCCAGCGCCACCGAGGCGCCTTTAAGGGCACTGTCCGGATCCGCCGTGATCAGCACGCCGGTCCGCTGTCCCTCCGCGGCGGCATCCTCGCCCAGCCGCGCGCTGCCTGCAGAGGCTATCGCACCGCCCAGCTGAAACTCAGAAGCCTCGCGCAGGGCCCGAATCAACGCCTGTCCCATGCGGCCGGTTATGCCGAACACGGTCAGCGCATACGGCCGCACGGATTGCGAGGGCGGCGGCGCCGACTGCGAGGGCGGCGGCACGGGCGGCGGCGCCGACTGCGAGGGCGGCGGCACCTACTCGACCGCGCGCGTAAAGAATTTCTTCACGCCCTCAAAAAACGTTTGTTCCTTGGGATGGTGGCTGCCCTGTTCGAGCGATTCGGCAAACTTGCGCAGCAATTCCTTTTGTTCGCCGTGCAGGCTCACCGGGGTTTCGACCACCACGCGGCAGAACAAATCGCCGGGGGCGCCGCCGCGCACCGGATGCACGCCTTTCTCGCGCATGCGAAATACCCGGCCGGATTGCGTCTCGGCGGGAATCTTGAGAATAACCTCGCCATCGAGCGTGGGCACCTCGACCGTGCCGCCAAGTGCCGCGGTGACGAAGGTAATGGGCACCTCGCAGGATAGATGGCTGCCTTCGCGCTCGAAGATCGCATGTTCCTTCACCCGGATTTCCACATAAAGGTCGCCCGCCGGGCCGCCATTGCGGCCCGCCTCGCCCTCGCCATTCAAGCGAATCCGATCGCCGCTATCGACGCCCGCGGGCACTTTGACCGGCAGCGTTTTCTCCTGCCGGACCCGGCCCTGGCCGAAGCAGCTGTCGCAGGGATTGGAAATGATTTTGCCGCGGCCTTTGCAGCGCGGACAGGGCTGCTGGATGGTGAAGATGGACTGCTGCACCCGGACCTGGCCCTGACCGTTGCAGGTGTCGCAGGTTTTCGGGGCCGACCCTTTGGCCGCGCCGGTCCCCTTGCAGGTTTTGCATTCGCCCATGGAGGGGATGCGAATCTCGGTTTCGGTGCCGAACACCGCCTTCTCGAGGTCCAATTCGAGCTCGTAGCGAAGGTCTGCGCCGCGGAAGACTTGCGATCGGCCGCGCTGGCCGCCGGAAAAGATGTCGCCGAACATTTCGCCGAAAATATCGCCGAATGCTTCTCCGGCACTGAAGCCGCCGCCGCGATTGCCCTCCAGGCCCGCATGTCCAAACTGGTCGTAGACCGCGCGCTTATGCGAATCGCAGAGGACTTCGTAGGCCTCTTTGCATTCCTTGAAGCGGTGTTCGGCTTCCGGATCGTCGGGATTGCGATCCGGATGGAATTTCATCGCGAGGCGGCGGTAGGCCTTTTTGATTTCGGCTTCCGACGCGTTTCGCGGCAAGTCGAGGAGCTTGTAATAATCCTGCTTCGCCATTACCAACCCTTGGGGCCCGTCCCATAAAAACGAACCGCCGGCACTATGCATACCGGCGGTTCCGATCAGCAACCTATCGCATCACAATCTACCGCATCTTAAAGATGGCCGGTCGCAGCCAGTTAGGCCTTTTTGCGATCGCTATCCTTCACTTCCTCGAACTCCGCGTCCAGCACATCATCCTTGGGCGCATGCTGTCCAGCCGATCCCGCCTCGGCACCGGGTCCCGATGCGCCGGCACCGGCACTCGCCGCGGACTGCTCGTACATCTTCTGCATGATGGCGCTCGAAGCCTGTTCCAGCGCGGTAGTCTTGCTATCGATGTCATCGCGGTCGTCGCCGCTCATCGCGCTCTTCAGCGCCGCCACCGCCTCGCTGGCCGATTTCTTCTGCTCCTCGGAGACCTTGTCGCCGGCATCTTTGAGCGCCTTCTCCACCGTGTGAATGGTGGCATCGGCCTTATTGCGCGCCGTCACCAGCTCGCGGAACTTCTTATCCTCTTCGGCATGCGCTTCGGCGTCCGAAACCATGCGCTTGATCTCAGCCTCGGACAGTCCGCTCGAGGCCTTGATGACGATGCGCTGTTCCTTGCCGGTCTTCACATCCTTCGCCGAGACGTTCAAGATGCCGTTGGCATCGATATCGAAGGCGACCTCGATTTGCGGCATGCCGCGCGGCGCGGGCGGAATATCGGTGAGGTCGAATCGGCCCAACGACTTGTTGTCGCTCGAGCGCTCGCGCTCGCCCTGCAACACGTGGATGGTCACGCCCGTCTGGTTATCGTCCGCGGTCGAGAAGGTCTGCGATGCCTTGGTAGGAATCGTGGTGTTCTTCTCGATCACCTTGGTCATGACGCCGCCCAGGGTCTCGATACCCAAGGACAGCGGGGTCACGTCGAGCAGCAGCACGTCCTTCACATCGCCGGACAGCACGCCGCCCTGAATCGCGGCGCCCACCGCCACGGCTTCATCCGGGTTCACGTCCTTGCGCGGCTCCTTGCCGAACAAGTCCTTCACCGCTTTTTGCACCATCGGCATGCGGGTCTGGCCGCCGACCAGAATCACCTCGCCTACATCTTTCATGGACAAGCCCGCATCCTTCAGCGCGATGCGGCAGGGCTCCATGGTCTTCTGCACCAGGTCCTCCACCAGCGACTCGAGCTTCGCACGCGTCAGCTTCATGTTCAGGTGCTTCGGACCCGCCGCATCCGCCGTGATGTACGGCAGATTGATTTCGGTCTGCTGGCTCGAGGACAGCTCGATCTTGGCCTTCTCAGCCGTCTCCTTCAGGCGCTGCATGGCAAGCGGGATCCTTGCGCACGTCGATGCCGCTTTCCTTCTTGAACTCATCCGCCAGGTAATTGACGACGCGCAGATCGAAGTCCTCGCCGCCGAAGAAAGTATCGCCATTGGTCGAAAGCACTTCGAATTGACGCTCGCCATCGACTTCGGCGATCTCGATCACCGAGACGTCGAAAGTGCCGCCGCCCAGGTCGTACACGGCGATCTTGCGGTCGCCGCCGTCCTTGTCGAGGCCATAGGCCAGTGCGGCCGCGGTCGGCTCGTTGATGATGCGCTTGACGTTCAAGCCCGCGATGCGGCCGGCATCCTTGGTGGCCTGGCGCTGCGAATCGTTGAAATAGGCCGGTACCGTGATGACGGCTTCGGTGACGGTCTCGCCCAGATAATCCTCGGCCGTCTTCTTCATCTTCATGAGAACGCGCGCGGAGATTTCCTGCGGCGCCATTTTCTTGCCCTGCACTTCGACCCAGGCATCGCCGTTGTCGGCCTTGACGATCTTATAAGAAACCATGCCCATGTCTTTCTTCACCACTTCGTCGGTGAATTTGCGGCCGATGAGGCGCTTGACCGCGGCTATGGTGTTCGCCGGATTGGTGACGGCCTGGCGCTTGGCGGATTGTCCGACCAGCACCTCGCCATCCTTGGTGAAGGCAACGATCGACGGGGTGGTGCGATCGCCCTCGCTGTTCTCGATGACTTTGGGCTTGCCGCCCTCCATGATCGCGACGCAAGAATTCGTCGTGCCAAGATCGATACCAATCATTTTACCCATTGTGAAAACCCTCTAAAAATCGAACGTTGTGACCGCTACTTGGGGACAGGCGGCACATTTTTCAATTGGCCTCGCCGCCGGCTGCCTTGCTGACGACTACCCGTGCCGGGCGCAACAACCGCCCGTTCAGGGAGTAGCCCTTCTGAATGACCGACAACACGGTGTTGGGGGGCGTATCGCGGCTCTCTTGGGCCACCATGGCTTCATGCCAGGCCGGGTCGAAGGGCTGACCTTGGGGATCGATGACCTTGATACCCGCCTTGTCGAAAGCCCGCAGCAGTTGCTTCAGGGTGGCAGCCGACCCCTCGAGCAGCGCCGACCCGGAACTCGTCGTTCCGGCGTTGATGCCGGCTTCCAACGAATCCGCGACACTCACCAGTTCCTGGGCAAAGCGCTCGATCGCATACTTGCGGGCGTTGTCCAACTCCCGGTCCATGCGTTTGCGATAGTTCTCCAGCTCTGCCACGGAGCGCAGGTAGCTGTTCCAGTTCTCGTTCGCTTTGGCCTCCGCCGCGGCCAATGCTGCGCCTGCTTCGCCGGGGGCCGCCGAACCTGCATCGGCGAAATCGGCCGAAGGCGAAGGGTTGTTGTCATTCACGCGTCATAGCCCTCAACGATAAGGCGGCTTAAGGCGCCGCTCGAAGCGTCCATTTTGGGGACTATTTGCGAGCGTTCAAGGCCGAACCCAGGAGCTTGGCCGTGATATCGACAATGGGGATGACGCGCTCATAGGCCATGCGGGTCGGACCGATGATGCCCAATACCCCGACCACTTGGTTGTCGACCATGTAGGGCGCGGTGACGACGCTGATGTCGTCCAAGATCCGGTAGCCGGACTCCTGCCCGATGAAGATCTGAATGCCATCGGCCCGCAGGCAGCTGTCCAGGAGCCGCAAGATATCGTGCTTTTCGTTGAAGGCCTCGAACAGCCGCCGCAGCCGATCGACGTTGGACAATTCGGCGAACCCCATGAGATTGGTTTCACCGGCAATGACATATTCCACCCGCTCCGCGGGCTCGCCGTCGAAGACTTTCTGCGCCACTTGAATGGCATCGCGCATCAGCTGGTCCATGTGCTGGCGCGTCTCCTGCAGCTGCGCCAGCAGCTGGGCGCGCACATCAGGCAGCGAACGCCCGGCGAAGGCCTCATTCAGATAGTTGGCGGCGCGCCGCAGCTCCTCCGGGGAGTGGTAGCGCTCCAGTTGTACCACGCGGTTTTGCACCTCGCGGTTGCTCATGACCATGATGGCGAGCGCGCGGTTTTCGGACAATGCCACGAACTCGATCTGCGTCAGCGCGATGTAGTGCGGGTTCGGCAAGGTCACCAAACCCGCCATGTGCGAGACGCTGGAAAGCATCTGCGACACCGTCTGCACCAAGGATCGGCCGCTGGCTGCCTCGGACCCCAAGCGCCGCTCGATGTCCTCGATTTCCTCGTGATGCAAGGGCTTGAGCTTGAGCAGCGTGTCGACAAAAAACCGATAACCCTTGTCGGTGGGAATGCGGCCGGCGGAGGTGTGCGGCGAGGCGACGAAGCCCAAGTCTTCCAAGTCGGCCATGACATTGCGGATGGTCGCCGAGGAGAGGCTGAGTCCGGAATCTCGCGATAGGGTTCGCGATCCCACCGGCTGGCCTTCGCGAATGTAATTCTCGATCAGAGCCTTGAGCAGCAGCTGCGCGCGCTCATTGAGTCCCTCGTCGGTACCTTCTGTCATAGTAGGTCCATATAACATGTTTGAAGCTACCTAGCGCATCCGGCCGAAGTCAAGTCCAGAGGGAGGGCTATAATCCCATCATGCCTCAGGTATTTAAGTCCATCGCGTTGGTGGGCAACGCCAAGGATTTGCGCGTCGCCGAGTGCATGCTGGGCCTGGCCGCGCACTTCCAAGCTCGCGGCGTGCCGGTGTTGGTCGATCCTGGCGTGGGCCTGGCCTTCAAAGCCGGCAGCGTCGTGTTGTGTCCGGAACAATCCTTTGCGACCCGCGCCGATCTCATCGTTGCCATCGGCGGCGACGGCACGCTTCTGTATGCCGCGCGGCTGGTGGCCGGCCATTCGGTACCGCTGCTCGGCGTGAATCGCGGCCGCTTGGGATTTCTCACCGATGTCAGCCCCGCATCCATGCTCGAGGATGTCGACACGGTGCTCTCCGGCGGCTACAGCGAGGATCGCCGTTCGCTGCTCGCGGCGCGGCTGGAGAGCCACAATGGCCAGGTAGCGCGCGCCCTGGCATTGAACGATGTCGTGGTCAATAAATGGGAAACCGGGCGCACCATGGATTTCGAAACCTCCATCAACGGCCGCTTCGTCAATTCGCACGGCGGCGATGGCATGGTGATCGCCACCGCGACCGGCTCGACCGCCTACGCGCTGTCCTGCGGCGGGCCCATCGTCGAGCCTGATCTCGACGTGTGGGTGCTGGCGCCCATCTCCCCGCACACCTTGAGCGACCGGCCGATCGTGGTGCGCGCCGGCAGCAAGATTGCGCTGCGTATGTCGGATCGTTTCGAGTCGCGCGCGCAGGTGACCTGCGACGGCACCGCCATTGGCGATCTTGAACAGGGCGATAATTTGTACGTCGAAGCCGCCGATGCGCAGATCACCCTGCTGCATCCACCGGGGTACGACTACTATCGGCTGCTGCGCTCCAAGCTGCACTGGGGCCGCGGCGCGCACAACGGACAGCCCGACATCTAGGAGCCTGGCCCTGCTGACTCATCTTCAATTGCGAGATTTCGTTCTCGTCGATCAGGCGGAACTCGAGTTCAGCGGCGGGCTGAGCGCGCTGACCGGCGAGACCGGCGCGGGCAAATCCATCGTGGTCGATGCCCTGCTGTTGATCGCCGGCGGGCGCGGGGCCGGTGATGTCGCGCGCCAGGGTGCGGAGCGTGCCGAGGTCACCGCCAGCTTTGCGGCCCTGCCGCAGCCGGCACTTACGTGGCTGAAGGAGCAGTCGATTGATTTCGACGGCGAGCTTGTGGTGCGCCGGGTCATCGGCGCCGATGGCCGCTCGCGCGCCTATGTGAACGGCCAGGTGGTGCCCCTGCAAGCTTTGCGGGAACTGGCGGAGTTTCTGCTCGAAATCCATGGTCAGCAAGAGTTCCAGCATCTGGTGAGCCGCGCCGCGCAGCGCGAATTGCTCGATGAGCGCTTGAGCAGCCCCGCCTTGAGGAGCAGCGTCGCCGAAGCGTTCGAACACTACAGCGTCAGCCGCCGCGAATTCGAGGCGCTGAAAGACGCGGCGCAGAACCGCGACGCGCGGCTGGATTTGCTGCGTTATCAATTGCGCGAACTGAAATCCGACGTATCGACCGCGGCGCAAATCGAGGAACTGTTCGCCGATCAAAAACGCGTCGCCGCGCGCGGCCGCCTCAGTGTTGCGGCCCGCACCGCCCTTACCGCTGCTTATGAAGCCGACAGCGGCAACGCTCATGATCTGCTCGGCAAAGCGACCGCGGCGCTGCGCAGCGTGTCGGACATCGACCCTGAGCTAAGCGCGGCCGGCAAACTGTTGGGCGAAGCGGCCATCCTCACCCAGGAAGCGGCGGAGTCCTTGCGGCGCTACCTGGATGATCTGGATATCGATCCCGCCCGCCAGGACGAGATTGAACGGCGCGCGGCCGCGCTCGAGGCGTTGGCGAGAAAGCATCGCGTCGCCGTCATGGAGTTGCCCGAACAGCTCGCGCGCGTCGCGCAAGAGCTGGCGACGCTGGAGAACGTCGGGGTCAACCTGGGGATCCTCGAGAAGCAAGTGAGCGCGGCGACAGCGGAGTATCGCAGTGCAGCGCAGCGCCTCAGCGAGGCGCGCCGCACGGCCGCGCAACTGTTGGGAGTTCAAGTCACCGGGCTGATGCAGACCTTGGGTATGGCGGGCGGCGAGTTCGCGGTTCGGGTAACCCTCAGCGATTCGGAATTTTCGCACCAAGGCAGCGATGAGGTGGAATTTTTGGTAAGCGCCAATCCCGGGCAGCCGCTCAAGAGCTTGGCCAAGGTGGCCTCGGGCGGCGAGCTGTCGCGCATCAGTCTCGCGGTCCAAGTGGCAGGACGTGCGTCCTCCTCGCCGCTGTGCATGGTGTTCGACGAAGTCGATGCCGGCATCGGCGGCGCTGTGGCCGAGATCGTCGGCCGGCAGCTGCGCGAGTTGGGCGAACGGGCCCAAGTGCTGTGCGTGACGCATCTGGCTCAGGTCGCCTCGCAAGCGCACAGTCAGTTTCGAGTGACCAAATTGAGCGACGGCAAGATCACGCGCACGGCGGTCAAGCCCTTGGGGTCGGCGGAACGCACCGACGAGATTGCCCGCATGCTCGGCGGAATCGACATCACCGAACAGGCCCGCGCGCATGCGCGCGACATGCTGAGCAGAGCCGCGCCGGCCGAAATGCCGAAGAAGAAAGGATCACGCGGCACGCCGCGGTGAGGCCCTGGCGCCGCCCTGACGTCGGTTCTTATCGCCTGTTTTACGGCTCGGCTTAGGAAGTCGCCTTGCTGCGTTTCTGATTGGGGCAGTTTGCCTTGCGGCAATGCCCGTACAGAATCAGCGCATGATCGCTGATCTCGAACCCCAGGCGTTTGGCCACGGCGTGCTGGCGCTCTTCGATGCCGCCGTCCATGAACTCTTCGACTTTGCCGCAGTCAACACACACGATGTGATCGTGATGCGCGCCTTGGTTGAGCTCGAACACCGCCATGCCGCCTTCAAAATGATGGCGCGTGACCAGACCCGCGGCCTCGAATTGAGTCAGCACTCGATACACAGTGGCGAGGCCGATGTCCTCGTTGGATACCAGCAGCTTTTTGTAGATGTCCTCCGCGCTCATGTGGCGCGCGGACCCATCGGCGAGGATGTCCAGAATTTTTAGACGCGGCAGCGTTACTTTGAGACCGGCATTGCGCAGGTCATTGCTTTCGCTGGTCGAGTCAGGTTTTAGGCGCTGCGGCATGCTGGGCCTTCCGGTATGATGGGCGCCGATTATCAATCATTTGACGGCTGTTCACCACTTTCATGAAAATAATTCAGCACCTGGTTTTGGGATCCGCGGTTTCTTTGCTCGCTTCGGGCTGTGTCTACCGCATCAACATTCAGCAGGGTAACTTCCTCAATCAGAGCGCCGTCGATACCGTCAAAGAGGGCATGACGCGCAGCCAAGTCAGGTACCTTTTGGGAACACCGATGGTGGCCGACAGTTTCAACAAGGAACGTTGGGACTATATTTATTATCTCAAGAAGGGCCGCACCCGGCACGTCGACTCGCGCCGCGTCACCGTGTACTTCGACGGCGACAAGGTGGCCCGTTTGGACAAGCCCACGGATGCGGAAGCTGCGGCTCAGGATGCTTCGGCCGCGAAAATCAAGAACGGCCGGATTTACTAGCCTTGGCGTCGCGGTTGGGCCGGACACCGCCGTGAATAGCCCGGCTCGCGCGTTTCCTGCGGGCGAGCTTGGGTTCTTCGGCGAGCGGCCGGTAGAGCTCGATCCGATCGCCATCTTTGAGCGGCTGATCCCGGTGCGCCAGTTTGCCGAAGATGCCAAGCGCTGAGTCCCGACAAATCGATGCCGGAAAAATCTTGATCCGCCGCGGCCACGCGCAGTGCGTCGGCGATCACCGCGCCCGGCGCCAGGCTTAGAGACTTGACGACATTGCGCTGCGGCTCTGCATAGACGATCTCAACGCGGATCACAGTCGATCTCCTAACCGTAGACTTGCTGCGCACGCACCACGAAGGCATCCACGATGCTGCCGCACAGCGTTTCAAACACGGCATTGAAGGCCGCGGATGTAAGGCGGTTCTTGAACTCGAATTCCACTTTGAAATGCACGCGGCAGCCGCGCTCGCCGATGGCATCGAAGCGCCAGGCGCCGGTGAGGTCGCGAAACGGCCCATGCGTGAGCCGCATGTCAATCTGCGCATCCGGCGCGAGCTTGTTGCGCGTCGTAAATTCAGTTTGCAGAACCCCGTGCGCAATTTTCAGCATGGCGATGCGTTCGGTTGCCGAGATATCGTCGACGCGAACTGCGACGCACCAGGGCAAGAAGTCGGGGTACCGCGGCACATCATTCACCAGGGCAAACATTTGTGCGGGCGTGAAGGTGACTAGGGCGCTGCGCTCGACTACCTGCATGCGCGCATTGTCCGGCAAAAGCGCGCGAACCGCTATCGGACTAGACTTCCCGCGCGCGCCGCGCAACTATCCATGCGCTCCGCGCAACTATCCACGGGGCCGAGGCGGCTCCTTCCCGTGATTATTGTGAACTTAAGATGAAAACCCCCGAAAAACTGCCGCCCATTGCCGTGAACCGCAAAGCGCGCTTCGACTACTTCATCGAGGAGCGTTTCGAGGCGGGCATTTCGCTGATGGGATGGGAGGTCAAGAGCATGCGCGCCGGCAAGGCGCAGATCGCCGAGGCATATGTCTATGTCAAAAATGGTGAGGCGTTCCTGTTCGGCGCCCACTTGAATCCCCTGAACTCAGCCTCCACCCACGTCGAAACCGACCCTACGCGCACGCGCAAGCTGCTGCTCAACCGCCGCGAGCTGGACTCGCTGGTCGGCGCCGTGGAACGGCGCGGCTATACGTTGGTGCCGCTCGAGCTGTATTGGAAGGCGGGACGCGCAAAGCTGGCGATCGGGCTGGCCAAGGGCAAAAAGCAGCACGATAAGCGTCACACGGAAAAAGATCGCGACTGGCAGCGCGACAAGGGCCGGATCATGAAGGCGATGCGCCGCTAGGGCCGTCCGCGGCAGCCAAGCGTCAGTGACGCGACAAGCCGAAAAGGCGTAAGCTAGCGCTTCGATTGGGGCCGACCGGTTTCGACATGGGTTGCGAAACTGCAGGTGCGTACCGAGGTGCAGGTTCCTCGTTAAACTATTTGCAAACTTATAGTTGCCAATCAAGACAACTACGCTCTAGCCGCCTAATCGCGGTTGAAACTTAAGCAGCTCGTGCTGATGCGAATGTTTAAGTGTAGCGCTCATCAGATAGTGGAACACACGTGCCTGGGGTGTGTTAAACGAAAAATTACCGGGCTGGCTGTGCGCTTTCCCTGCCCGTTGGGTAGTGCGCGGTGAGAACAATAGACGTGGCTACGTACGTAGATCTTGTAGCGTAGGACTTATGGACGGGGGTTCGATTCCCCCCGGCTCCACCATTTGAGCTGATCCGCTAACGACGCGATGCACGCTCGCCCAGCTTGGTGGGCTGCGGGAACCGTCCCTCCGCCTGCATCTGCGGGGATTCCTTGGTGAGGCGTTGATCCTCTTCGGGGGCCGATCTGGCCTTCAATAAAAGTCACGGTGCACAGTCGATGCCGTCTTGCTTTACCTGGCTTGCCCCCATCAGCCTAGCGGGCGATTATCGAGTGTGCACCGTGGGGGGCACTGTTGGCACCCTCGGTCTAACCTTGGATGTCATACGCGGGTTGAAACGCGGAGTTCTGACGACCTGGCTCGGCATCCACCATAGACACACCGCGAGTGCGTCGCTGGTGGCTTTGGCGTGCGAGAGATCAATCTCCCGTTGCACCATGGGTCCTGCGCTGATGAGATCACGATGAAACATCAGGCAGATACTGTCTCCTGACTTGGCGCGTTTTGTCTGTGCGGCATCCAACTCAGGCAAACCCTTAGCGGCCGCGAATGCTTACGGCTTGCCGTGCCGGTTGTTTGCAGAGCATGGGCCCTATTTCTCGCCTGCGAGGGGCCTACCTGAGGCCTGCTTGGGGGCCGGCGGAACTAAGTGCCTGAAAGCATGGTCCGCGAAGCGCCCACCGATGTAAGCTCGCCGCATTCACGGCTAACTCTCGGGATAGTGCTCCTGCATCATGACGAGGATTGAAGTTCCGAATAACACCGGCAGGCGCCGCTCCGGACGCGCCGGCCGCTGGTTCATGATTTTGCTGCTGCTGATCGTCGTCGGCTGCGGTCTTTGGACCTGGCTGACTCTTGCCTGGGCTTATGCCGAGGGCGAGCGCGCGGGCGTGCTGCAAAAATTCGTGCGCCGCGGCTGGGTGTGTAAGACGCAGGAAGGTGAAATTGCGCTGTACTACGGTGGCGGCCAGTACTTGGGTCCTGGCTCCTCCCCGCAGCTGTGGGACTTCAGCGTGCGCGACAAGGCGGTTGCGGAGCAATTGACCAAGGCCGTGGGTAGGCGGGTGCAATTGCATTACACCGAGCATCCGGGCATTCCGACCAACTGTTTTGCCGATACGCGCTACTTTGTCGACAAAGTGACCATCACCGACAGCGAAGCCGGCACCGGGCCCGCGCTGCCGCCGCCGGCACCGGGTCACGCTCCTCGGCTGCCGGGTCGACATCCCCATCGGCGCCCGCGCCGGTGCCGACCGGGTCCGCGGCAACCTCGCCGCCGCCCGCGCATTAGGAAAATTTTTGCCGCGAACTTAACGACTTGCTCGCCGATGGTCACCGCGGTACGCAGCGCCAATAGTCCGTCCTCGCCGGTGACCGGCGGCGCCCGCCCGCTGGCGACCGCCGCCAAGAAAGCCTGGATTTCCTCCTTCAGCGCATCGCCTTGTTCGTAGGTGTTCTCGTCGATGGCGACCTGGGGCATGCCGTCCGCGCCGACCCCGTCGCCCTTGCGGATCACGGTCAAGAATCTTTTGCTGCAAATCGACCGAAATATACGCGTCGTCCTGGAACAGCCGCAGCTTGCGTTCGGTTTTCAGGCTCACGCGGCTGGCGGTTGCATTGGCGACGCAGCCATTCGCGAATCGCAGGCGCGCGTTGGCGATATCGATCTCATTGGAAAATACGCTGGTGCCGATGGCATCGACCGCCACCACCGGCGCGCGCACGATGCTCAAGATCAAGTCGATGTCGTGAATCATCAAATCCAGCACCACGTCGACATCCGTGCCGCGGTGCTTGAACGGCGCAAGCCGCGCCGACTCGATGAAACGTGGCATGGTGAGCGTCGGCTGCACCGCCCGTACCGCGGCATTGAAGCGCTCCAGATGGCCCACCTGCAAAATGCGCTCGGCCGTGCGCGCGATCTCGATGAGGCTTTGCCCTCGGCGACGGTCACGGTCATGGGCTTCTCGACCAGCACGCTCGCGCCGGCTTCGAGAAAAGCCTTTGCAACTTCAAAGTGCGTGGCAGTAGGGGTGACGATGCTCACCGCGTCGACCTTGCCCAATAGATCGCGATAGTCGGCGTATGCCGCGACTTCAGTTCCGCGGCCACCGCCGTGCGCGCCGCGGCCGAAGGATCGGCAATGCCCACCAAGCTGGGAATTCGGCAGGCTGGCGTATTTTTGTGCGTGAAATCGGCCCAGGTAGCCGACGCCGATCACCGCCGTGCGGATCAAGGCGGGGTGTCTCGCCGCCACTTGCTGTTGGCGCGGTAGTCCTGACGCATTTGCAAGGTGGCGCCGCCGACGATCGCAAAGCCAGCGCCGGCAAAACACAACAGTCCGCGCCATAACGTCCATAGCCCGGCCGACAGCGACCAGAGCATCATGCCGATGCGCCAAAATCGCCCCCACGCACCATGCATGACCCAGGGTTTACGTCGTACAGGGTCTGAGGCGTCCAGGAGCGCATGGCATACGATTCTACAGCGGCGGGCGGCCGGCGGGATTCGTTTACAATCGCAGTCATGAGTTTTGAATCTTGCGCAGCTCGCTGAACAGCGCCCCTGGGCAGCTGGAATTGGGCGTGGCCGCGGATTGGCCTGCTGGTTGGGGTTGCCCTGATGCCGGTGCTGATTTTTTACACGGGCGTGGCATCCCTGGGGCGGTATGACGGGGCGAGCCTCGGGCACCTGTATTCCAGCCTGTTTGCAGGCCTCCGAGAGGCCTCTATCGCCTCCTGGGTGGTGTTTCTCGGCCCCTATGCCCTGTACCTCTTTTTCGGGCTTTGCAGGCCTGGTGGCGCGCCAGCGCCCGACTGAACTAGATCTCAAGTTTCATCCGCGCGCGGACGCTAACTTGCCATAAGCGGATCCTTTCCGCTTTTGCGTCTGGAGTCGCGTTTTGAATTCCGAGATCGAAGCCTATCTTCGCTGATCAGTGAATTTCCCGTCGCCGCCGGGAGTGGCGACGCACATCATCGAGCTGGCGCAAGATCCGGAAATTGAAATGGGCAAAGTCGCCAAGGCCTTGAGCATGGACTCGGCGCTTTCCAGCAAGGTGTCTGCGCATCGCCAATTCGCCGCTGTATGCGCAGCGCCGCAAGAGCGAAAACCTACGACAGGCGCTGGTCGTGCTCGGACTGAATGCCACCCTGACCCTCGCGTTGAGTTTCTCTCTGGTGAAATCCCTGCGCGGCGGCAAATCCAATGGTCTGAACTACAAATTCTATTGGCGCCGTGCACTGCTTGCCGCCACGGCGGCCCGCGCGCTCGGCGATGCCATGCGCCAAACCCTGGCGGAAGAGATTTTCCTGGCGGCGCTGCTGCAAGACGTCGGTATGCTGGCGCTCGATCAGGCAGTGCCCGACTTGTATCGGGACGGTGAAAAACTGCAACGCGATCACGCGGCGCTGGCCGAGCACGAAAAAAAACGCGTCCAGGCCGATCATGCCTCGGTCGGCGGTTGGCTGATGCGCACCTGGAACTTGCCGGAGCGCCTGTATCGCGCCATTGAACGCAGCCATCAATTGGAACTGAGTTATAGCGCTGTTCCCGCGGAAATCTTCGACCGCTGCGTCGCTCTGTCAGGCCCGGTGGCCGATCTTTTCCTCCTGGATCCTGAACAGCGTCAATTCGCCGAGACCGCGCTGTGCGCCGAACGCAGTTTAGGGCTCGATCGCGTGGCATTCGGTCAGGTCCTGGGGACCATCGGTTCCATGATTCCGGAGACCGAAGCGATCTTCGAGATCCGAGCATTTGGCCAAGCAGCATCCGGACCTGATTCTCGAACAGGCGCGCGAAGTGCTGATGCTGCGCAGCCTGCATGCGCTGCGTGAAATAAATACGCTGCGCGCCTCCCCGGAAGCGCGTACCGCCGCAATCGATCGAGCTCGAGGAGGAGACGCGGCGCGATGCGCTTGACCGGCGTGTATAACCGCAGCCTATCTGGAACACTTCCTGGCCCGCGAATTCGAGAACTCGACCCGCCACAAGTGGCCCCTGAGCGTCGCCTTCATCGATCTCGACAACTTCAAGCTCCTCAATGAAAACTTCGGACACCAGGCAGGCGATCGAGTCTTGCAGGCAACTGCGCGCATTCTGCGCGGCAACACTCGCGAGACCGACACGATCGCGCGCTACGGCGGTGAAGAGTTCGTGGTGGTCTTGCCGGCGACCGACGCCGAAACGGCGCACAGCATCTGCGAGCGCATCGTGATGGCGTTTCGCAATACCGGCCACGTGGTCGGCTCGCATCACGCCAAGGTCACGGTTTCCGTCGGCTGCGCAACCCACGGCGCGCAACTGCAATTTCCCAACCATCGCCGACTTCATCAAGGCGGCCGACCAGGCGCTCTACACGGCCAAGCTGCGCGGCCGCAATCGCGCCGTGCCGTTTGACCGGCAACTTGCCGCGCCCCTCGCCAAGAGCGGTTAGCCCGGCCGCGGCTGCAGCGCTGCCAGAAAATAAGTCGCGCTGCAGCCTGCCATAAGTCGCGCCGCCGCCTAGCAAAATAAGTCGCGCTGCGCCGATCTTATGTCTGGATCGAGTTGAACTGCGTCACAGTTTCGCGATGCAGTTAAATGCTGCCTGTCGCAATTTGGGAACATTCGCTCTACGGAAATATCAGAACTAAAACATTGACAAGGCATTGACTTTTTTTTACTGAGGGGCCGACGATGGCGAGCGATTCGAAAACACCAGGGGCCAACGATTCCGACTTCAGCTTCGGCGTGCGCGAACTGCGCCGGGCCAAAGCTGCGCAAGTCTTGGCGTTGGATGCCGATCCCAAGAAGCCTTCTTACAATGAGCAAGGCTCGGACCCCTACAATACGTCGGGCAGCTTCGATCGCACCAAGAACTGGACGCGCGTCGGTAAACGCTAGCCGCCCTATTCCTCGGATGACGGGTTGGCGCGGCGATGGGGGACGCGAAACTCGCTGTTCGGATACCAGCGCGGAAAGCGTCTGGCGCTGGCGATACGTATTCCCAGCCGGTAGTCCAGCGTGAGGTCATTGACCGCACCTTCGACATCCCAGTCGGCGGCATATTGATCGCTGGGCTGGCGAAAGCGGCGCGCGAAATAATCGTCGATCTGCGCCTTGCCCCAGACCGGACCGCGCGCCGCGCTATCGATGCCCGCCTGGGTATAGATCACCGGCACGCCGCGGTGCGCAAAGCTGTAGCTGTCCGACCTGAAATACAGTCCAAATTGCGGATTTGGATCGGGCTTGGCTTCGCGCCCCTGCA
Source organism: uncultured Gammaproteobacteria bacterium (assembly GCA_963782865.1). Lineage (GTDB taxonomy): Bacteria > Pseudomonadota > Gammaproteobacteria > Steroidobacterales > Steroidobacteraceae > Bog-1198. The sequence continues at coordinate 25,280 of CAWALS010000016.1, forward strand.
GCAGCGCTTCGGCGCGCACCGCGTCGTCTAAATCGCTATTGCCAAACCCCAAGATACTGACATCGCGGGTGCGGCCGCCGTTGATCAACATGTCGATATTGATGACGGCAAGAGTTTCGCGCAGCGGCAGAATCGGATTCTGCACGTAGTACTGCGAGCCCAGCAGATCGGGCTGCGCAGCCGTGGTGGCCAGAAAGGCGATCGATCGGTCGGGAATGGGATCGATGGTGCGCTTGAAGGACTGGGCGAGCACCAGCAAGCCGGCGATGCCCGTCGCGTCGTCGACGGCGCCATTGAATATGTTGTGGCCGGGCCGAGCCGCATCGCTGCCCAATGAATCCCAATGAGCGGTATAGAGGACGTATTCATGCGTTTTGCGCCCCGGCCAGATTGCCAGGACATTCTGCGAATTGAAGGAGCGGATTGCGTTGTGAATCGTGGCATCGACGCGCAACCCCAGCGGCAGCGCTTTGAACCCCGGATGCGCCGCCGCCACGGCCGTTCGAGCGAAGTCGATTCCCGCGGCCTTGAATAGCGCGCGCGCCGCGTCATTCTGCAGCCAGCCCTCGATCGCGGTCCGCCCGGCGTCCGCATCCGCCCCCTGCAGTTCGAATTGCGCACCGCTCCAAGTGGCCTGAACCGCATTCCATCCGTAGCCCATGGCCGCCGCGTCGTGGATCAACAACACGCCCTGCGCGCCCTGCCGCGCGGCTTCTTCGACTTTATACGCATCACGGCCGTATTCGGTCATGGCGTTGCCTTTGAACACCGTGGGATCTTTCGAGGCAAAGCCCGGATCGTTTGCCAACACCAGCACGGTCTTGCCGTGAACATCGAGATTCGCGTAGTCGTTCCACGAGTATTCCGGCGCGACGATGCCGTAGCCGACGAACACCATTTCGCTGTGCGCAACATTGATTTCCGGCACCGCGCGCTTGCTCCAAATCACCATATCCTTGCCAAACACCAGCCTGCGGCTGCCGCCCGCGCCGGTTACGCTCAAGCGTCGCATCGGCACCGGCTGTGATCTCCAGCAACGGCACCTGTTGCACATAGCTCGCGCCATTGCCGGGCTTCAACCCCAGCTTGTGCAGATTCTCGATCAGATAGCTGACGGTCTTGTCTTCTCCCGGCGTTCCCGGTTTGCGGCCCTGAAAATCATCGGAGGCCAACACGCGGACCAGATCGCCATACGCGGTGTCGTCGATGTCGGTGCTGGGAGGCGGTTCCTTGGGACGTAAGTTGCAGCCAGGCAGGAGGCCTGCGACGCTCAAAAGCAGCAAAAGACGGCTAACTCTCATACGGACTCACTCTGATCGTTTAGCGGCGGCCCGGCCAATACAGCAATATCATGCCGCATAGGCAAATGCCGGTGGCCAGATGCGCCCAGCCGCGCCATGGTCTTAGCTTAACCTCGCCGAGGAAACTCCCCGCACTGGCGGCGGTCAAAATCGCAAAGGCGGCCAGGCTGCCGGCCACCCGAGGCAGTTCGCGCGGCAATTCCGGGTGTTGGGGCCCCAGCACCAGGAACACGATTACGACCGTACCAAGGCCGAAAGTGAACGAGGCGGCGGATCCGAGGATGATGCCGATCAAAACCGTGAACGGACGCATATCCTTCGGCTCATATACACTTGCTAGGAGGCATGAGCTTCTCTAGCCTTGAGGGAGTGGGGACGCAAAGTTTACAGGAGAACGGCGACGGTGATACTCAATCGGCTTAAGGCCACTCGTTCGCGATGGATTACCGGCATAGCAATCTGCGCGAGCGCAGTCGGTCTTGCCGTCCTATTAGGCGCCGCCATGACGCCGCCGGCCGCGGCACCCGCGGCGGCAACGGTCCTCGCCCCCACTGAGCAGGAAAACTACGTCGCGCGGCGCGTCGCCGACATCATTGCCCACGAGCACTACCGCCGAGCGCCGCTCGATGATCATCTTTCGAGCTTGATCCTCGATCGATATCTCGATGCCATCGACGGCGCGCGCAGCTATTTCTACGCCAGCGACATCGCCGAGTTCGAGAAGTATCGCTATCAGCTCGACGACGCCATCAAGACAGGCGACGTCGAACCGGCCTTCGTGATTTTCCGCCGCTATCAGCAACGCAGCCGCGAGCGCATGGCCTACGCCATCGAGTTGCTCAACAAGAAGCCGGATTTCGATATCGACGAGTCGTTCAATTTCGACCGTGAAAAGGAACCCTGGCCCGCGAATGCGGCGGAGATGAACGAATTGTGGCGCAAGCGCGTCAAAAACGATGCGCTCTCGCTGGTGACCGCCGGCAAGCAATGGCCCGAAGCGGTCGAGGTGCTGCGCAAGCGCTACGAGCATGTGGAAAAGCGCATGGATCAGAGCAAGCCTGATGATGTGTTCGAGGCGTTCATGAATGCCTTCGTGCTGTCGCTCGATCCTCACTCCAATTATTTCTCGGCGCGCAATTCCGAGGAATACAACATTCAAATGAGCTTGAGCTACGAGGGCATCGGCGCCTCGCTGAGTTTGACCGACGACTACGTCACCGTCATCGATGTCATCGCCGGCGGCCCTGCGGCCGTCAGCAAACAGCTCGCGGCCAACGATCGCATCACGGCGGTGGGCGAAGGAAAAACCGGCGAGCTGACCGACGTGATCGGTTGGCGCCTCGACGATGTCGTGCAAAAGATCCGCGGCCCGGGCGGCACCACGGTGCGGCTGCAGGTTCTGCCGGCCGGCGCGGCTCCCGGCTCGCCGCAGAAAGTGGTCGACTTTACCCGCAATCGAATTTCCCTTGAAGCACAGGCCTCGCACAAGGCCATGCGCACCGTGGTACGCAACGGCAAGGAAATCAAAGTCGGCATCATCACGGTGCCGAGCTTCTATCAGGATTACGATGCCAGCCGCGCCGGCGCGAAGGACTACCGCAGCACCACGCGCGACGTGCAGCGCCTCATCGGCGAGCTGCGCAAGGAAGGCGCCGACGTGTTGATCATGGATTTGCGCGCCAACGGCGGCGGCTACCTGCCTGAGGCCGAGTCGCTGGTCGGCTTGTTCATCGATCGCGGACCGGTGGTGCAATTGCGCGATACCACCGGGCATATCGAAGTCGACGATGATCCGAATCCCGCGATCTTCTACAGCGGTCCGATGCTCGTGCTGGTCGATCGATTCAGCGCCTCGGCCTCGGAAATTTTCGCCGGCGCCATCCAGGACTACGGACGCGGCCTGATCGTCGGGCAGCAAACCTACGGCAAAGGCACCGTGCAAAACGCGCATCCGCTGAATTACACGATCTTCGGACGCAAACCCGAATTGGGGCAGCTCAATGTGACCATCGGCAAGTACTACCGAATCACCGGCGAGAGCACTCAGGACCGGGGGGTTACCCCGGATATCGCCATGCCCTCGCTGATCGATGCGAATGAAGTCGGCGAGAGCACCCGCGATCGCGCCCTGCCCTGGGACCACATCGAACCGGCCACTTTCCGGGTCGAAGGCGACCTGAAACCGCTCGCCGCGACGCTGGAAAAACTGCATACGGATCGCACCGCGGGCAGCGCCGACTTCAAATACCTGCGCGAGGATATTGCGGCGTTGGACGCCATGCGCAGCCAGAAGACGTTGTCGCTGAATCTCAAGACGCGCGAAGCGGAGCGCAAACGCATGGATGACGAACGGCTCGAGCGCGAGAACGCATGGCGCGCCGCGCACGACGTCAAGCCGGCCAAATCGCTGGAAGATATCAAGGACGATGCCACGGCGGGCATCCTGCTGGATGAGGCCTCGCAAATCGCAGCCGATATGGTCGTGGTCTCGGCCAAGCGGGCGGCGCCGACGCAAGCGCGCCGCAATGATGCCGATAACAGCCCGGTCCGCAGGCCGCTAGCGCAGCAATAGCGTGTAAAGGTCCCAGTAGTCCTCCGCCAACACATTCCAGGTGTTGGTGGGGGCGGGTTTGGGCTTGTCGAAATCCAATTCGGTCACCGGCGGTGAGAGCGAGTCGGCCGTCGGAACCGTATCGGCGGCGTTGCGGTAATCGCAATTGGCGCGCAGCCGCTCCAATTTGACCTTGATCAGACTGCCGATTTGCCTCTGATTGGCCACCGCAGCGTGCGCCTTCTGCACGCGCTGCATGTAGCTCTCGCATTCCGCGCGCGTGCCGAAATTCATTTCGTGAACCCGGCGTGCCACGGCCTCTTTGGCGCGCGCAGCGAGCCCGAACGCATCGGCGTTCTCGCACAGCAATTCAGCGTAGCTGATGATCGCCAGGTTGATATTGCGCCGCGCGGCCAGCGACAGGCCGGGAAACTCCGGCGCGGCCTCGTTCTCGATCGCGCTGCGCTCCGAATGCAGATCGCCGACGACGGCATCAGCCATCACAACATGATTGCGCAACAGTTCCAAAGCCTTCAGTCGCCGACGGCGCCTGAAGTAATGCCAGAAGGCGGTCAGTCTGCCGATCTCTTGCTGCTCTTCGGCGAGATGCCTGCGCTGCGCGTCGGCTGCGGCGCCGGCGGCGCGAAGCCGTTGATCTGCATCAGCGAGCCGCGCGTTTTTTTCCGCATCGACATCGGCCTTGTGCTTGGCCACCTCGCGCGCTTCCTGCTGGCGGGTCAGATCGGCGGAAAAGGTTGACAGCTGCTGATGGCACGCCTTCCACAGCGCGCGCAGCTGAAAGAACACCAATGCGCCGAAACCGGTTTTCGGATCGCCGAGCAAATCGCCCAGCGCATCCATCTGTTCCTGAATGCGGATGGTCGCGCCTTCCTGCTGTTTGAGCCGGTCGCGCAACAGGTGAAATTCGTCCTTGAGGTCGGCGTAGGCTTTCTTCAGGCCAGCGCGATTCTGGAACAGCTGCATGAGCCGTTCTTCGTCGGCACTCGCTGAACTCCCTTCCGCAACGCCTTTTAGAAACGTCAGCTTATCGATCAAAGTCCCGCCTCATCCCATGACAACCGCAGGTCACCCGATACGAAGCCAATCTTCGCGGCTAGAAGTGATGTCCCCGCTCGGCGCAATATTCCAGCCATTTATTTAGCATCATGTTCCGCGCCCAGCGCTGATCCAGTTCACGCTTGAGTCCCGACTGCAGCTTGGCCAGTTGCGGGTGGCGTTGAAAGCCTCGAAAACTGCGCACTTCGGCCAGACGGGCGTCGTGATACACGCAAACCTCCAAATCCGGGTCGCGGAGCCGCGATGCCTCGAAATCGAACTCATAGGTCAGCCGGAACACGCTGGTATAGCGGCACAGTTCCAACGGGGTGAGATACAGATCACAGTCCGACGTGACCTTCGATACGCGCGCGCTTGTGACATTGCGAAGTTCATCCACAATCCAGCCTAGACGCACGAAGTTGCTTTCGTACAGCGTCATCAGACTGACAAAGCTGCCGGGCCGCGCCCGCCACGATGTCTCGCACCATTGATCCGCTATCATTCTGGAACTATACCACGCAGCTTCGAGATTTCAGGGGCGCAGTCGACGCTCGATCCCCATGCGATCGAGAATTCTGGTGGATATTTCTTCAATCGAGACTTCGGTTGCATCGAGGACCGGAACGCCGTGCCGTTCGAACATAGACTCGGCGGCGCGCACTTCGAACGCCACCTGCGCCGCGGACGAATAGCGGCTGTCGGGTTTGCGTTCGTTGCGAATTTGTTGCAATCGATCCGGTCTGATGGTCAAGCCGAATAGTTTTTGCGGGTAGCCGTCGAGCGCGCGCGGCAATTTACGCGACTCCAGGTCATCGTCGGTAAGCGGATAATTCGCGGCGAAGACTCCGTATTGCATGGCCAAATACAAACAGGTCGGCGTCTTGCCGGAACGCGACACGCCCACCAGGATAACATCGGCGCGCTCGTAATCACGCACCACCGAGCCGTCATCGTTTGCCAACGCGAAATTCGTCGCGTCGATGCGCGTGGCGTAGGCGTGCGTGTCCGCCATGCGATGAGTCCTACCCGCGGTATGGCTCGATTGCGTCTTGAGTTCGCCCGCCAAGGGTGCTAGAAACGGATCGAAGAAATCCAAAAAAAATCCCGTGCTGCCGCGGACCACATTGCGCACATCTTCCTGCACCAGTGTGCTGAAGACCACCGGGCGCATGCCTTCTTGCGCCGCCACCAGATCGATCTTGCGAACGGCTTCAATTGCCTTGTCAACGGTGGAGATAAATGGCACAGTCACTTGGCGAAATTCGATGCCGTCGAACTGCGTCATGAGACTGTGACCCATTGTTTCTGCGGTAATCCCCGTTTGGTCGGAAACGAAGAATACGGTTCGTTTTATCACGGTAACCTCACCCCAGGCGGCGCTTTCGCCGTAGAGTGTTTCACTTAAACTATCGTCGGACAAGCAGTGCACCATGAAGCCTTACATCATTCCCTTTGAAAAGCTGAAAAATAAGGACGTCGAACTGGTCGGCGGCAAGAATGCGTCCATCGGCGAAATGATTTCCGGCTTGGCGGACCTGGGGATTTCGGTGCCGGGCGGATATGCCACGACCGCGCACGCCTACCGCGATTTTCTGGCGCAAGGCGGCCTCGACGAACGCATTCGCGCGGCGCTCGCGGCGCTCGATGTGGATGATGTGCAAAAATTAGCCGTCGTTGGCGCGGAAATCCGCGGCTGGATGCTCGCCACGCCTTTTCCGGAGCGCTTGCAGACCGAGGCGTTGGAAGCGTGGCGCAAGATGAAAGGCGCGGGCGACCCTGCCGAGTTCGCGGTCGCGGTGCGCTCTTCGGCAACCGCGGAAGACCTTCCGGAAGCATCCTTCGCCGGCCAGCAGGAGACATTCCTCAACGTGCGCGGCGAGGAGCATTTGCTCGAGTCGATGCACGAAGTGTACGCCTCGCTCTTCAATGATCGCGCGATATCCTATCGGGTGCACAACAAATTCGATCACGGCGCCGTGGCGCTTTCCGTCGGCGTGCAGTACATGGTGCGCAGCGACCTGGGCTCCGCCGGCGTCATGTTCACGCTGGACACCGATTCGGGCTTCCGCGATGTGGTGTTCATCACGGCCGCCTATGGCTTGGGCGAGACGGTGGTTCAAGGAGCCGTCAACCCGGATGAGTTTTACGTCTATAAGCCGGCGCTGCGCGCGGGCCGCCGCTCCATCCTTCGAAAGAATCTCGGCGGCAAATCGCTCAAGATGGTTTACGCCGATCCGGGCTCCAAGGCGCGCGTGCGCACCGTTGAAGTCGCGCCCGCCGACCGGCACCGCTTTTCGCTCAATGAGGCCGACATCATCACGCTCGCGCAGCAAGCGCTCATCATCGAGGAACACTACGGCGCTCCCATGGACATCGAGTGGGGCAAGGATGGCGCCAACGGCAAGATTTACATCTTGCAGGCGCGTCCGGAAACCGTGCAGAGCCGCGCCGGACGCACGATATTGCGGTACACGCTGAAAGCGCGGTCCAGGGTGCTGACCTGCGGCCGCAGCATCGGCCAGCGCATCGGCGCGGGGCATGCGCGAATCATCAAGGACGCGAAAGAAATGTCGCGGGTTCGGGCCGGCGACGTTCTGGTCGCCGATATGACCGATCCGGATTGGGAGCCGGTCATGAAGCGCGCCTCGGCGATCGTCACCAATCGCGGCGGGCGCACCTGCCACGCGGCGATCATCGCCCGCGAGCTGGGGATTCCGGCGGTGGTCGGCTGCGGTACCGCCACCAGCGACATCAAGGAAGACCAGCCGATTACGATTTCCTGCGCCGAGGGCGATACCGGCTACGTTTATGAGGGCATGCTGGAATTCGATGAACGCAGCATCGAAATGGATGCCATGCCCGCGATTCCCGTCAAGATCACCATGAATGTCGGCAACCCGGACCGCGCCTTTGATTTCGCGGGCATCCCGCATCGAGGAGTGGGCCTCGCGCGTCTCGAATTCATCATCAATCGTATGATAGGCGTGCATCCGCGCGCGCTGCTGGAATACGACAAGCAGAGCGCCGAACTCAAGGACACCATCGCCAAGCAGATAGCAGGCTATGACGGACCGGTGAATTTCTATGTCGACAAACTGAGCGAGGGCATCGCGCAAATCGCGGCCGCGTTTGCCCCGGAACCCGTCATCGTGCGCCTGTCGGATTTCAAATCCAACGAATATGCGAATTTGATCGGCGGCAAGAATTACGAGCCGCACGAAGAGAATCCGATGTTGGGATTTCGCGGCGCGTCGCGCTATATCGACAAGGTGTTTCGGCCCTGCTTCGAGCTCGAATGCCGCGCGCTGAAGCGCGTGCGCGATGATATGGGGCTCACCAATGTGCAGGTCATGGTGCCGTTCGTGCGCACCTTGAGCGAAGCCAAGGAAGTGACGCAGCTGCTTGCCGCGAATGGCCTGAAGCGCGGCGACAACGGCCTCAAGCACATCATGATGTGCGAGCTGCCGACCAACGCGCTGCTGGCGGAAAAATACCTCGAGTACTTCGACGGCTTCTCGATCGGCTCCAACGACATGACGCAGCTGGCGCTGGGCTTGGACCGCGACTCCAGCGTCGTGGCGAAATCCTTCGACGAGCGCGACGAAGCGGTGAAGGCTTTGATGTCCATGGCCATCAAGGCCTGCAAAGCGCAGGGCAAGTATGTCGGCATCTGCGGCCAAGGTCCCTCGGATCATCCGGAACTCGCGCGCTGGCTGGTCGAACAAGGCATCGACAGCCTGTCGTTGAATCCGGATACCGTGGTTGAGACCTGGATGTTCCTGGCGAAAGACGCGCAGAAGTAACGCCGGGCTCCTAGAACGGGCGCAACAACCGCTCGCGGTAATACTGCAGCTCACGGATCGAGTCGCGTACATCGTCGAGCGCGAGGTGAGTCGAGGTCTTGCGAAAACCCTCGGCGATATTCGGCGCCCAACGCTGGGCCAACTCTTTGAGCGTGCTCACATCGAGATTACGGTAATGAAAGAAAGCTTCCAATGACGGCATGTACCGCGCCAGAAAACGCCGGTCCTGGCAAATGCTGTTGCCGCACATCGGCGAGCGCTTGGGCTCGACCCACGCGGCGAGGAAATCCAGGGTGCGCCGCTCGGCCGTCGCCGCATCGATGTCGCTCGCGCGCACACGGGCGGCCAGTCCTGAGCGGCCATGCTGATTCCTATTCCAATCGTCCATCGCGTTCAGAACCGATTCGCTCTGGTGCACGGCGATGACCGGCCCTTCGGCGAGCACGGTGAGGTGTTTGTCGGTTACGATCGTCGCGATCTCGATGATCAGATCCGAATCGGGCTTCAGGCCCGTCATTTCCAAATCGATCCAAATGAGATTGTCGGCGGATTTCATGGCGTATCTAAAGACCTACCCGGCATGGTAGCAGGCGGAACCGGCATCGTCCTTGCGAGTTTCGGCCGAAGCGTTTTGCTGCAGGCGAGCGAGGGCCTGGTACGCTGCGGCCTCAAGGGCCGCAAATTGCGCGTCGTCTGCGGCGATCGGGTCGCCTGGGGTTACCCGCCGTCGGCCGACGATCCCACGGTTGAATCCGTCGAGCCGCGCCGCAATTTGATCGAGCGGATTGATGCGCGCGGACGCGCTGAGCCGGTGGCGGCCAATATCGACCGGCTCGCCATCGTCGCGGCTCCCCAACCTGAACCGGATTGGTTTCTCGTGGACCGTTACTGGGCAGGTGCCGCGCTCAAGGATCTGGATGCCCTGATCATTGTAAATAAGAAAGACCTCGGCAGCGGCGCGATCGAGGCGCAACTTGACGAATATCGCCGTTTGAACCTGACCTGCATCGAAGTGAGCTGTCAATCCG
>CAWALS010000017.1:0-275860 GCA_963782865.1 uncultured Gammaproteobacteria bacterium
TCCCGCTGCCGCGTTCAGTTCCGTATTGCTAGCGAGAATGTCGCGCCGTTCTGGCATTCGAATCTGGCGTAGCGCGGCAACGCACTGACGATCTGCGTAAACCCTAAGCGCCGATAGAAATCGGCGGACCGCTCCACGTTGGTGGACGGCAGCGTCACCTGGTTCAGATTCATTCCAGCGATTATCAGGCAAACCGGGCCGCGGCGCGCGATTTTGGCTACTCTTGCCCAGGGCACGGTCAAATCAGCAGCAAGGAGCCAATAATGAAACGCCGAGCGTCTTTAGTGTCGATTGCTTTGTCGGGATTTTTGCTCAGCGTGTGCGCCGCACGCCTGGGATTCGCCGATGAAACCCCTCCGAAGATACAATACTTTTCGGCTGCACAGCTCAAAGCGCTGGTCGTCCACCCCGTCGAGGGAATGGCGGCCAATCAATTTCTAAATGGCCCGGGTTCGCACGTGTACATCATCCGCCGCGATAAAACCGGCGAAACGGAAGTCCACATGGCGTTCAACGACATTTACGTCGTCAAGAGTGGCCGCGCAAAAATCACCCTCGGCGGCCGGGTTACGGGCAATCGCGAAACGGCGCCGACTGAGTGGCTCGGCGGCAACATCTCCGGCGGTACGGATTACTCCTTGGCGCCGGGTGATGTGCTGTTCATTCCCGCGGGCGTACCCCACAAGGTGCTGGTATCGCCCAAGGTCTCCATCACCTACGTGACGGTAAAGACGCCGAAATAGGCAGCGCGGCTACTTCTTGCGTCGCGCCACCTTGACCCTGCGCGCCGAGTTGCGTGCTACGGCCTTGCGCTTGGCGAACCGCGCCGGCTTTGCGGCGGTCGCGCCGCCTTCCTGGGAGCTGCCGCCTTCTTGGGAGCCGCGGCCGCCTTCCTGGGAGCTGCCGCCTTCTTGGGAACCGCGGCCGCCTTCTTGGGAGCCCGGCCGCCTTCGCGGACGGCCCGGAAGCGAGGCCGCGCAACTGATCGATTATCGCGGGATTCTCCAGTGTCGACATGTCCTGCGTGATTTCCTCGCCGCGAGCCACCGCCCGCAGCAAGCGGCGCATGATTTTGCCGGAGCGCGTTTTGGGCAGATTGTCGATCAGGCGAATGTCATCCGGTTTGGCGATGGGGCTAAGCTGATCGCCCACCCAACCGCGCAGCTCATCGATCAGGAGTTTCGCGGCGGCGCCCTGCGGCCGTTGGCACATTGAGCACCACGTAGGCAAAGGCTGATTCTCCCTTGATTTCGTGCGGTTTGCTGACGACGGCGGCTTCGGCCACCGTTGGATGGGCGACCAGGGCCGATTCAATTTCCATGGTGCCGAGCCTGTGGCCCGCGATGTTCAGCACATCGTCGATGCGCCCCATGATCCAGTAATAGCCGTCTTTGTCGCGGCGCGCCGAATCGCCGGCGACGTAGTAGCGATTCTTGAATTTTTCCCAGTAGGTCTTGATGTAGCGCTCGTTGTCGCCCCAGATCGTGCGCAACATCGAAGGCCAGGGCCGCTTGATCACGAGGTATCCGCCGGCATCCGGCGTCCTCACCGGGCGCCCTTCCTCATCGACGATGTCGGCGAAGATTCCGGGCAGCGGTTTGGTGCAGGATCCGGGCTTGGTGGCCGTCACGCCGGGAATGGGCGCCATCATGGCGGCGCCGGTCTCGGTCTGCCACCAGGTATCGACGATGGGGCAGCGCTCCCCGCCGATTACGCGGTGGATACCACATCCACGCCTCCGGATTGATGGGCTCACCCACGCTGCCGAGCACCCGCAGTTTTCGCAAATCGTATTTGCCCGGTACCGCGTCGCCCAGCTTCATGAGCGCGCGAATTGCCGTGGGCGCGGTATAAAAAATGCTGACGCCATGCGTCTCGCACATTTTCCAAAAGCGTCCGCCGTCCGGATACGTCGGCGCACCTTCGTACATGAACAACGTGGCGCCCGCGGCCAACGGCCCGTACACGACGTAGGTGTGCCCGGTAACCCAGCCGACATCGGCCGTACACCAGTAGACATCATCATCCTTGAGATCGAAGACCCATTTCGTGGTGAGCTTGGCATTGAGCAAATAACCGGCACTGCAATGCTGAATCCCTTTGGGTTTGCCGGTGGACCCGGAGGTATACAACAGGAACAAGGGATGCTCCGCATCCACCCATTCCGGATCGCAACTCACTGGCTTGTCCGATATCGCGTCGTGCCACCACACATCCCGGCCCGCACGCATCGCGCAGGGCGTGCCGGTACGTCGATAGACGATGACCCGTTGCACCGATTCGCAGCCCTCGGACAGTGCTTTGTCGACCGCAGCTTTCAATTCGACGGCGTGGCCGCCGCGCCACCCGGCATCCGCGGTAATGACGAGCTTCGCGCCGGCATCTTCGATCCGATCTTTTACGGCGTTCGCGGAAAATCCGCCGAACACCACCGAATGCACGGCGCCGATGCGCGCACAAGCCAGCATCGAAACGATGGCCTCGGGGATCAATGGCAGGTAAACGATCACGCGATCGCCGCGGCCTATTCCCTGCGCCTTGAGCGCATTGGCGAACTGACAGACGTCTTGATGCAGTTGCGCATAGGTCAGCTTGCGTATGTCGCCGGGTTCGCCTTCGAATATGACGGCGACCTTGTCGGCCCGGCGCGCCAGATGCAGATCCAGGCAATTGTGCGACACGTTCAGCTGACCGTCGGTAAACCAACGGAAATTGGGCGCGCGCGAGTCATCCAGCGGCACCGTGAAGGGCCGTTGCCAATCGATTTCAGCCTTGGCTAAATCCGCCCAGAAACCCACGTAGTCGCTCGCCGCCGTAGAGTACATGCGCTGCAATTCGGCGGCCTTGAGCGTGGCCTGCTCCACGAACGCTTTGGCAGGCGGAAATACGCGGTCCTCTTGCAGGACCGATTGGATATTTTTCTGCGCCATGGTCACTCTCCGTCTTATACAGCGGCGGCGATGCGGCGCACCTGCTGCCGCAGAATATTGCCGAATCCATGGGCGTCGAAAAAAGAGTCGAGCCCGCCGCGATTCTGCGGCCTCGGCTTCAAGTCGTCGAGCGTCGCCTCGATCGGCATGTCGCATACGATGCCGGTCAATCGGCGGGCAAGGTAAGCGGCTTCCTTATGGGCCAGTAGTTTAGCAGCGACCGCGGCGCCGCCGCGCAGCTTCAAGAATGGAATTCGATGAAGATTCGCATACAATTCATCGAGGGAACCGAACACGCCGAACAGTTCCGCGGCGGTCTTCCTGCCGACGCCCGGCACGCCGGGGATGTTGTCGACGCTGTCCCCGGTCAGCGCCAAAAAGTCGGCGATGCGTTCGGGCGCGACGCCGAAGCGCGGACCGATATCGTGGTAGTGATAGCGCGTATTGCCGCTGTAATCCCAGAATATGTCGCCGTCGCGTATCAATTGCGACAGATCCTTGTCGCGCGTCACCAGAACGTTGCGCAGGCCCGCGGCGCGCGAGCGCGCCGCCAAGGTTCCGATGATGTCGTCGGCTTCGTATTCAGCGCTCGCGAACTCGGCCAACCCCATATATCGGCAAAACTCGCGGCAGAGCGCGAATTGCCGCGCCAAATCGGCGGGCGGCGCTTCGCGGTTGGCCTTGTACGCCGGATAAATGGCGTTGCGGAATGATGTCGCGCTGCGCTGGCTCAAGTCGAAGGCGACGCCGATCCGTTCCGGCCGCACCCGCTCGAGCAGATCCGACAGAAAGCGCGCGAATCCGTATAGGGCATGGGTGGCATTGCCGTCGGCGTCCACCATGTCGGGCGGCATGGAATGGTAGGCGCGAAAGATGAAATAACTGGCGTCGATGTAGTACACCACGCCCGATCGCCGCACGGGGATCCCCGCGGCCGCGTTCACATCGGCCAGCGTTGCATGCGCTCGTGCAGCGGGCTGGAACGGGGAAAATGCGCCACCAGGTAGTCCATTTGATCCGCGAGCACCCGCCGGCCCTTCAGGAAAATATATTCGGCATAGGTGGGAGTGAAGGGCACGGCGATGAGCTGCATGCCCGCCTGTTCCGGCGTACGGGATGCTTTGGCATTATTGCAGCGGCGGCACGCCGAGACCACGTTGCTCCAGGTGTCCTGGCCGCCGCGGCTGAATGGCGTCACATGGTCGCGGGACAGAAGGCTGTAGGTGAAGCGCGCACCGCAGTACAGGCACAGGTACGCGTCGCGGCGGAACAGCGTTTGATTATTGAGGGGCGGCGTGTAGCCGGCGCCGCGCAGGTTGCCGGGATTACCGGTCACGCCCAGCGTCGCAATGATCGAATTGACATCCACGATGGTTCGCAGTCCGGTCCGCGCGCAGGTGCCGCCGTACAGGCGAAACAGCTGCGTTCCGCAGGTGTAAGCCACTTGTTCCGTGTGATACAGGCGCGCAGCTTCACGGTAATCGACCCATTCCAACGGCATACCGGAGACGTCGGTGCGCAGTATTTGTTGGGACAGGGGATGGCTGTGCGAAACCACCGCAAGGTCGTCCCGCCAATCCAGCATTTGATGCTTGTGTTGCTCGCTCACGTTCATAACGCTCTAAAGATAGTCGAGTCTTATGCCATAATTCAACGTTTGGCGCTAAGTTCCGGCTTGGGAGAGTTTTGCATGTCCGTCGTCGTCGGTGTCCTCAAGGAAACCGCTGCCCAAGAAACCCGCGTTGCCCTGGTTCCGGAAATCGCCGCGAAACTAACGGCCCTCGGCGTTCGAGTGCTGATCGAACGCGGCGCCGGGGCAGGCGGCGCATTTTCCCGATGCCCTGTATGCGGATGTCGAATTCAGCGATGCCGCCACGATTCTTGCGTCCGCCGACGTTATATTGAAAGTGCAGCCGCCCTCCTTGACGGAAGTCGCAGCGCTCAAAAAAGGCGCAGTTATCGTCGGCTTCATGCAGGCCTATGCCCGCCCGGATCTGGTCCTGGCGCTCAAGGAGCGCGGTATTAGCGCATTTGCGATGGAATTGGTGCCGCGTATATCGCGCGCGCAATCGATGGATGCACTCTCCTCGCAAGCCTCGGTGGCCGGCTATAAAGCCGCCTTGATCGCCGCGAATACGCTGGAAAGATTTCTGCCCATGCTGACGACGGCGGCGGGCACGATTCGGCCGGCCGCGGTCTTGGTGATCGGCGCGGGCGTCGCCGGGCTGCAGGCTATCGCCACGGTAAAGCGCTTGGGCGCGGTGGTCGAAGCGTATGACGTGCGTAGTGCAACCAAGGATCAAATCAAATCGCTGGGCGCGAAGTTCATCGAGACCGGCGTTTCCGCGGAAGGGGCAGGCGGTTATGCACGCGAGCTCACGCCCGAGGAAAAAGCCAAACAGCAAGAAGTGCTGGATGCGCGCATCGCCGCAAGCGATGCGGTGATCAGCACGGCCTCGGTGCCCGGGCGCGCCGCGCCGCGCATCATTTCTCGAGCGGCGGTCGCGCGCATGAAATCGGGCTCGGTGATCGTCGATATCGCCGCGGAACAAGGCGGAAATTGCGAACTGACCAAGGCCGGCGAGACGGTATTGCAGGGCGGCGTGAAAATCGTCGGCCCCTTGAATTTGCCCGCCTCCTTGCCGTACCACGCCAGCGAAATGTATTCGCGCAATTTATTCAATTTTTTGAAGCCGGCACTGCCCAAGGGCGAGTTGGCGATCGATTGGAACGACGAGGTATTTTCCGGGGCGGTGCTCACGCACGACGGGCAAATCAAGCACGAGGCCACGCGGGCGGCTGTGGAGGGACAGAAAACATGATCGATGGCGTCATTGCACTCTATATTTTCATGCTGGCGGCCTTCACCGGCTACGAGGTCATATCGCGCGTGCCGGTGATCCTGCACACGCCGCTCATGTCGGGGTCGAACTTCGTGCATGGCATCGTGCTGGTCGGCGCGATGGTCGCGCTGGCGGCGGCCGATACGACCTTGGTGCGGGTGATCGGCTTCATCGGCGTGATGCTGGCCGCCGGAAACGCGGTCGGCGGCTACGTCGTTACGGAACGCATGCTGAAAATGTTCGTGCTGGCCGGCAAGAAGAAAGGACCCTAACGGATGCCTGCCGCTTCGACCATTCAAACCCTGATTCAGCTTTCGTATCTCATCGCGGCGGCCCTGTTCATCTTGGGGCTGAAGCGCATGAGTTCGCCGCTCACCGCCGTCAGCGGCGTTCGCTGGGCGGGCGTCGGCATGCTGCTGGCCACCGTCGTCACGCTGGCGTTCATGGGCGCTGCCTCGCTCAACTTGATGCTGGTCATCATCGCAATCGCGATCGGCGCCGTTGTCGCTTGGGTCAGCGGCAAACGCGTGGCGATGACCGACATGCCGCAAATGATCGCGTTGTACAACGGCATGGGCGGCGGTGCCGCGGCGGCGATTGCCGCGGTGGAGTTGTACGGCGGCAATGAGCACAACTTGGTGCATCTGACCATCGCCGCGGTCGGCGGCTTCATCGGCGCCGTCTCCTTCAGCGGCAGCCTGATTGCTTTCGCCAAGTTGCAGGGCCTGATCACCAGGTCGGTGCGCTTTGGCGGCCAAAAATTCGTCAATTTGAGCGTCTTGCTGATCAGCGTCGGATTCGGCTTCATGGTCGTGAGCGGCGCCGGCGCGGATTCCGGACTTCCCGTCGTGTCGCTGTTCTTCGTATTCGCGCTGATTCTGGGCGTCGCGATGACGCTGCCCATCGGCGGCGCCGACATGCCCGTCGTGATCTCGCTGTACAACGCCCTCACCGGGCTGGCGGTGGGCTTCGAAGGCTTCGTGCTCGATAACGCCGCGATGATTATCGCCGGCACCGTCGTTGGCGCTGCCGGCACGCTGCTCACACAGCTCATGGCGAAAGCCATGAACCGCTCGCTCGGCAATGTGCTGTTCTCGAATTTCGGCGAGACTTCGGTCGCCGGCAGCGGCGGCGTCAGCGGCACGCAAAAGGCCATCGAGGCTTCGGATGCCGGCATCATGATGGCGTACTCGCAAAAGATCATCATCGTGCCGGGATATGGGCTGGCGGTGGCGCAGGCGCAGCACAAGGTGTGGGAATTGACGCAATTGCTCATGGACCACGGCGTGAAGGTGCGTTTCGCCATTCACCCCGTCGCGGGCCGCATGCCGGGCCATATGAATGTGCTGCTCGCGGAAGCCGGCGTGCCCTACGATTTGATTTCGGATCTGGACGAGATCAACGCGGAATTTGAAACCGCCGATGTGGCGCTCATCATCGGCGCCAACGACGTGGTGAATCCCGATGCGCGCACCAATAAGAACAGTCCGATTTACGGCATGCCGATCTTGAACGCCGACAAAGCGAAGAATGTCATCGTGATCAAGCGCGGCCAAGGCCAGGGGTTTTCAGGGATCGACAACGCGCTGTTCGGGCTCGATCAAACCCGAATGCTGTATGGCGATGCCCAGGCGGCCGTGAGTCAGCTGATCCAAGCCGTCAAGGCTGCAGGCTGATCTCGAAACGGTCCTTGATTTGCCAATGCGACGGGCTGCGGGCCGCATAGTCCTGCAAGCGAATCATTTCGCAGCTCATGCTCGCCGCCCGCAATTCGCAGCGCACGTAGTGATAGTTCGGAAAGTCGGTACCCTGATAAAGGTCCGCGGCCGTGCGCTCCACTTCGTAAGGCATCGCGCCGCCGCCGCCGGAAACCAGGTAGGTGACCCCGTCCTGAGCGAACCGTTCGTAGTTGTGAATATGGCCCGCGCTGACCAAGAAACGGGCCGCACTGTGGGCGGCCGCCGCCTTTAGATACACCGCCAGCGCCTGTTCATTCGGACGCGGGTTGTGATCTACGAATTTGCGCGTTTGCACATCCGCGACCGGTGGATGATGCATAACGATGAGCACCGCGCGAACCGCAGGATCGAGCGCAGTCACCTCGCGTTCCAGCCAGGTCCGTTGCACGCTGCCCGGCAACAGCGAGGCGTCGCTGTCCAAGGCGATGCCGACGAGCTTGCTGCCGAGGGCAACCGAGTACCAACGCAGCCCGCGCAATTTGGGGAAGGCGCTCCACCACTGATCGAGGCAGCCCGATTCTAGGCAGGCCGACAATTCATGATTGCCGAGCGCGGGGTAGACGCGCAAATGCCTGTCGCGCCACACCCGCGTCTCCGCGCGATACACCGCGTAGTCAGAGAGGACGCCGTGAAACGGCAGGTCGCCATTGATGAACACGGCAGCGGGATTCTCTGCGGCAATCTTCGCAACCAACGCGCGGCGTACGATGGGCGAACTGGCCACGGTTTCACCGGCGGGGGTGAAGCGCATGTCTCCGTAGGCCACCAAAACCAACGGGGCGGGAAGCGCCGAGTCCGGGATCTGAAAAGTCGTTGCCGCGCAGACGCGGCTGCCCAAAATGACCGCCAGACACAAAACCACGCGCAAAGAGGTTCGCATTGCGCGATGCTACGGCCCCGGAGGCTCGCAAACCATGAAATTTCTAATTGCCCTGCTGTTGTGCATTCCCGCTGCCGCCGGCGCCTCCGGTTTGACGCCGGGCGAAAATGCACGCTGGCAGCAACACGCAAAGCAGGTGCACATCGTTCGCGACAATTGGGG
The DNA here is from genome assembly GCA_963782865.1 of uncultured Gammaproteobacteria bacterium. Taxonomy (GTDB): domain Bacteria; phylum Pseudomonadota; class Gammaproteobacteria; order Steroidobacterales; family Steroidobacteraceae; genus Bog-1198. The sequence goes on from CAWALS010000017.1 coordinate 8,555, forward strand.
CATCGCGCATATCTTACGGCAAATCCGACGCCGACGCGGTGTTCGGCATGATCTATGCCCAGGCGGAAGATGATTTCAATCGCATCGAGCGTAATTATCTCATTAGCCTGGGCTGGTTGGCGCAGGCGGAAGGCGAATCCGCCCTTTACAGCGATCTGCGGCCGCGCTTGTTCGTCGATGTGCGGCGGCTGCAACAAGAGTATCGCGGGGCGCCCGACCTGGCTTAAGTCACTGATGGTTGCCTGGTCGGACGGCCTGAATTACTTTCTGTCGAAGCACCCGAACGTTCACCCCAAGGTCATTCAACATTTCGAGCCTTGGATGGCGTTGTCGTTCACCGAGGGCAGCATCGGCGGCGACATTGAAACGTCGATCTCGAAAGCTTGCCGCAGTTCAACGGAATTCTATGCCTCGCCGCCCCTGGTGCGCGCGAGCGCAGCCGCTCGATCCCGTTCCCGAGGAGCCGGGCGGCTCCAACGGCTTCGCGATCGCCCCAAGCCGCAGCGCATCCGGACACGCGCTGCTGTGGATCAATCCGCACACCTCCTTTTATTTCCGTGCTGAACTGCAGATGATCAGCGAACAGGGACTCAACGTCTACGGCGCGGTCACCTGGGGACAGTTCTTCGTCTATCAGGGATTCAATGCGCACAACGGCTGGATGCACACCTCGTACGGCGGCGACGCCATCGACGAATATGCCGAGGCCATCGTCGAGAGGCCGCGAAGGCCTGTACTTACCGATATGGAACCGATCTGCGCAAACTTGCGGGTGCAGCCGGATCGCCCTCGCTGTCAAGACGGCGCGGCCAGCAGCCGCACCTTCACCGTCTATCACAGCCATCATGGGCCGATCGTACGCGACGAGAGCGGCAAGTGGATCGCCGTCAAATTGCTCGAGGAACCGGTGCGGGCGCTGAGCAATCGTATCTGCGCACCAAGACCACGAACTACGCCTCGTTTCGCAAGACCCAGGAGATGCGCACCGACACGTCGAACAATACGGTGTACGCCGACGCCGATGGCACCATCGCGTATTTCCATGGAAACTTCATCCCGAAGCGCGATCCGCATTTCGATTTCACGCAGCCGGTCGACGGCAGCGATCCGGCGACCGAATGGCAGGGGCCGCATGCCCTCGACGAGACCATCACGCTGCTGAATCCCGCGAACGGCTGGATTCAAAACACCAACAATTGGCCGTTTTCTGCGGCGGGCGCCAAAGTCCGAAACGCGAAAACTATCCCGCGCTACATGTGGACAAAGGGCGAAAATCCGCGCGGCATCCACGCCGTGGAATTGCTGCAGCGACATTCCGAGGTCACCTTGGACAGCTCTGATCGCCACCGCCTACGACGGCCACCTCACCGCCTTCGAGGTATTGCTGCCGCCGCTGTTCAGCGCTTACGATCGGCTTGCCGGCGCACGATCCGCGGCGCGCTAACTTGCACGAGCCGATCGAGAGTTTGCGCGGCTGGAATCGACGCACCTCGGCGGACTCGGTGCCGACCGCGCTCGCCATTTTCTGGGGACAGGGGCTGATCGAGCGCAACGGCGCCGCGGCGCGCGATGCGGATGAACCGGTTTACGACTATCTGGTCGACAAATTCACCGATGACGAGCGCATCGAGGCGCTTGACCGCGCGCTGCGCAAAATTGCAGCAAGACTTCGGCCGCTTGGCAGATCGCATGGGGCGAGATCAACCGCTTTCAACGCCTGACGGACGACATCGTGCAGCCTTTCGACGATGCGAAGCCCAGCTTGCCGGTGGGCTTCGCGCCCTCGCAATGGGGCGCGCTGGCATCGTTCGCCTCAGCGAAGCCGCGCAGGACCAAGAAGATCTATGGCTCGGACGGCAACAGCTTCGTCGCGGCGGTGGAATTCGGTCCGACCATCCACGCCAAAGCCATCATGAGCGGCGGCGAGAGCGGCGATCCGGCATCGCCGCATTTCACGGACCAAGCCTTGATGTTCAGCCAGGGACGTTTTCGCGACGTGCTTTTTTATCCGCAGGACGTCCGCGCCCATGCGGAACGCAGCTATCAGCCTTGAAGCGCAGCCAAGTGATTTTGATCGGCATATAAAGCGCTCGCCAGGGAGGGTAAGAAGACTCGAGGCACGAAGGCGACAGTTCCTCGAGTCTTCTTACCCTTCCTGACGGGTGCTCGAGCCGGTCAATATCACGTGCCGGCGCTGCCGGCGGTGTTGGGCGACTCCTGATTTCCCGGCCTTAGAGTGAGGCCGCTCGACCAATGCTGCATTCGAGACCCGTCGTCCCTCAGCGTGAAATTGACCGTGCTGTGAAAGGCTTAGGGGATGGGCAGCTTCGAGGCACTGTTTCTTCGTGCCTCGAAGCTGCCCATCCCCTAAGCCAGACGGGCCCGGTCAAATTCACGGTGGTGCTAGCGCGGCACATGATGCGGCGGCGGTGCGTGCATGGCCGGTGGCGCGCGCATGCCCTGCGCCGCACGCATGCCCTGCACCGCGCGATGCCGTTGCTCCGGCGTCATTTGACGCCATTGCTGGCGCAATTGCTGGCGCCTTTCCAGCGGCATCTGGCGGAACCGATTGAAGGATTCGCGCACTTCGCGTTGCCGTTCGGGCGGCAGCGACTTGAATTCCTGCCAGCGTTGACGCAGCAATTGCCGCTGCTCCGGCGGCATGGCACGCCACTGACTGAATCGTTGCTGGGCGCCGGCGCGCTGTTGCGGCGTCATGGATATCCAGCGTTGGCTGCCCCTCGCAAGCGCCTGCTGGCGCTCCGCGGGCAGGCCGTTCCACTTGCCTTGATAGCTTTGCAGCACTTGCTTCTGCTGCGGCGAGAGCGACTCCCAAGCCCGCGGGCCGGCGGGCGCCGGGGCTGCGGCTGCGGGAGGCGCGGACGCAGGAACCTGCGCGAAGCCAGTGGCAACGCTTAACGCGAGACTTGCGCAAAGAGCCAAATACCTGATCATTTCTTTGCATCCTGCGGCGGCGTTGCGGGAGGAGGATCACTCCCTCGCGGCGGCGCCTTCTTCAAAAACTCCCACCAAGCAGCATCACCGACATCGTCGGAGCCCAAGAACTCGAGAAGACTTTCATCGGGCGTCGCGGGCGGTTTGCCCGACGACGCCGGCGGCGGCGGAGTCGAAGGCGGCGCCGTTGGAGCAGCCGGCGGCGGTGTCGCGCTCGCCGTCGTGCACAGCACACCGAACAGCAGCCAGCTCCTTGCGAAGCCCGCGAACCTCAACCTACGCAGCCGGTCCCGAATTCGCGGCCTTGTCCGCAAAATCATAAAATTCGATATCGTTTTGCAGCATCTCCATCGCATCAGCCGAACCTTCGTCCGTAGCGGCGACGAGGTCAAGGTCTTCGAGATTCGACGGGGCATTGGCCAGGGTAGTCGCCTGATGGCCAATCGGCGAAGCTACCCAAAGTCCGAGGGCCAGAATGGCCGCGGCGGTCACGCCGGCCGCGGGCGCCCACATCTTCCAGCCGAACAACCACGGTCGCCGGCCTGCCGCAGCGGCCTCGAGCGCCATGCTTCGCGCCTGCGTCAGCCGCGAACGGATTCGCATATCCAGTCCGTCGACACTGTCCTGAAACAGTGCGCGGCTGCGCGTTTCGAATGCATCGTTTTCTTGTTCGCTCATTACCAAACCTCGCCCAACTGTTCGCGCAATGCATGCACCGCGCGCGAATAATGCGTCTTCACGCTGCCTTCCGAGCAAGCCATGGCGTTCGCCGTCTCGGCAACGTCCATTCCTTCGAAATTGCGCAGCATGAAGGCTTCTCGCTGCCGCGCCGGCAATGCCCGCAGCGATTCTTCCAGCCGCTGCATTGCCTGTCCCTGCATCAGTTTCTCTGGAATGGTGGGCGCAGAATCCGCGACGTTTTCCAAAGGGTCCTGCGCCTCATTCTCCGGGTCTTCTTTCGGGCCCGGCAACCATGTCATGACCCGTTTGCGCACCGTTCGGCGCCGCTGCAGGTCCCGTATGCCGTTCTCCAGAATTCGATAAAACAGCGGCCGCCATTCTGCGCTCGGGCGTGAGGCGTAGCTGCGAGTGAGCTTGAGCATGGCGTCTTGCACCACATCGAGGGCATCGTCCGCATCACGTAACGCGACCTGCGCCATGCGAAATGCTCGACGCTCGATCTCAGCCAAGAATTTCTCGAGTTCTCTCGTGTACTCCAGAACCGCTCCCTCCGGCGCTGGAGCGGGATTATCCCAGACCATCCAAGCTGAATTGAGCGTATCAAAGCGAGCCATGCGTATCATCTCCATTCAAGGTATAAACGCTGACCCGAAGGGTTGGTTGACGCCCCGAACAGCGCAAGATCAGCGACTTACGCACATCGCATGTGACTCCCATTGCAATATTTTCGATCTGTACCTCGGCGCGAAATCCAGTGGGGGCCATAAGCCGTTGAATTTAAAAGAATCAATTCGATTTCGGGTGTTTTTTCATCAATTTGACTTAGACCCGAAAGGGAACGGGCACTTAGGATAAATGAGCCCTGTTTCTCAACAGACTTATCCACAGATTTTGTGGACAAAAGATCCATGATTTTGCAGGTCGCACTCGACACCCCGCTGCGCCGCGTCTTCGATTACCTGCCGCCGGCGCACAGATCGCCGGCACAAGAAACGCCCAGGCTCGGCGTGCGTGTCGTAGTGCCCTTCGGTCGTCAACGTCTGATTGGAATTTTGGTTGGCATCGTTTCCGAATCAACCCTGCCCTTGGATAAGCTCAAGGCGGCGCATGAGTTTTTGGACGAGCTGCCGGTCTTCGATTCCGTTACTTTTGAACTGCTGCGCTGGGCTGCCGATTACTACCACCATCCGATCGGGGAGGTCTACGCGGCCGCATTACCGGCTGCTTTGCGCGCAGGAGCGCCCGCCGCGATCAGCGCGGAGCACTTTAGTCTCACGCCTGAAGGGCGTAAGGAATTTGCACAGCCAAGCTCGAAGCGCGCGCCGCAGCAGCGCGCGCTGCTGTCCTGGCTTGCCGGTCGCGCCCAGGCGACGGCCGATGAAGTCAGCGAGACGTTTCCGCCCAGGCTCCTCAGAAGCTTGGCGGCGCGAGGCTGGATCGCGGCGCGCCGCTCCGATGAGCGCGCTTCGATTCCAATACAGACGCACCCCGGCGAGCTCGCGCTCACCGGAGCGCAAGCGCAGGCGGTCGATACCATTCTTGCTGCATTGTCGAGCTTCAGCGCGCACCTGCTCTACGGGGTGACGGGCAGCGGCAAGACCGAGGTTTACTTGCGGATCATCGCCGCAGCCATCGCAGCCGGCGGCCAGGCACTGGTCCTGGTACCGGAAATCGCCCTGACGCCGCAGCTGGTGGATCGCTTTCGGCGCCGTTTCAGCGGCGGCGTTGCCGTGGTGCACTCGGGCCTAACGGACGGTGAACGCCGCGATGCCTGGCGCGCGGCGCACGGCGGCCACGCGCGCATCGTCATCGGCACGCGCTCGGCGGTGTTTACATCGCTGCCGCGGCTCAAGCTGGTCGTCGTCGATGAGGAACACGACGCCTCGTACAAGCAGCACGAAGGCTTTCGATATTCGGCGCGCGATCTGGCCGTCATGCGGGCCCGCAGCGCCGCTGTTCCCGTTATTTTGGGCTCCGCGACGCCATCGCTGGAAACTTTGGAGAATGCCGCGAGCGGACGCTACGTCAAGCACCTATTGCCGCAGCGTCCCGGCGCCGCACAGCCGCCGCGAATGGCGCTCATCGATCTGCGCCGGCATGCCGCCGAGCAAGGGGTCTCGACGCCCGCCATGCAGGCCATCGATCAACACCTCAGGGCGGGCGGACAGGTGATCGTATTCTTGAATCGCCGCGGCTACGCGCCGAGTTTATTTTGCAACTCCTGCGGTTGGGTCGCGCCCTGCGCACATTGCGATGCGCGCATGACCTTGCATCGCCGCGCGCGGCAACTTCGCTGCCATCACTGCGGCGCGCAAGCCCCCGTACCCGCAATCTGCGGCAGCTGCGGACAAGCGCTGCTGCCGGTGGGGCAAGGCACGGAGCGCGTCGAGGAAACCCTGGCGCGCTTCTTTCCCGAGGCGCCGCTGGCGCGGTTGGATCGCGACAGCGCCGCGGTGCGAGGTTCGATTCAAACCGTGCTCGACCGCGTACACAGCGGCGAGGCGCGCATCTTGATCGGTACGCAAATGCTCACCAAGGGCCACCACTTTCCTGAAGTTACGCTGGTGGTGATCCTGGACGCCGATCAGGGCTTGTTTGCCAGCGATTTTCGCGCCACCGAGCGCCTTGCCCAGACCATCACGCAGGTCGCGGGCAGGGCCGGACGCGAGGCGCGCCCCGGTGAAGTGATGATACAAACGGAGTTTCCCGAGCATCCGCTCTTGAACCGTCTCATCAGCGAAGGCTACGAAAGCTTCGCCTTGAGCGCGCTGGAGGAACGCCGCGAGGCCGGATGGCCGCCATTCTCGCGCCTCGCCTTGCTGCGGGCCGAGGCCAAGGAGAGTGCGGCACTCGATGCTTTCTTGCGCGCCGCTGCCGCTGCGGGCACCGCCTTGAACGATGGCGCCTTGAAGATCCTCGGGCCTGCGGCCGCCCTGATCGCACGCCGGGCCGATCATTTCCGCGCGCACTTGTTGATCGAAACGCCGGTCCGGTCCACTTTGCAGCGCTTCCTCGCCCGTTGGCTGCCCAAAATCGAGGATCTGCCGCGCCCCGCGGGATTGCGCTGGTCGATCGACGTCGATCCGCTGGAAGTCGATTGAGCGCTTTGCGGTAAACTGCGCAGCCTTTGCACGAGGGGTCGCCTTATTGAAAACTCTGATCGAAGACATGCTGAAGCACGCCTTGGATGCGCTGCCGGAGGGCCTGGTGTCCCGCGACGCTCGCGGAATCGGCATCGAAGTCGAAAATACCCGCGACGCGCAGCACGGCGACTTCGCCAGCAATCTGGCCATGCGCTTGAGTCGAGCCACGCGCCAAAATCCTAGGCTGCTCGCGCAAGCCCTGGTAGCGGCACTGCCCCGAAACGAATCCGTCGCCAAAGTCGCAATCGCCGGCGCGGGATTCATCAATTTCTACTTGAGGGATGATGCCTACCATCAGGAGATCGGCAAGGTCATGCGGGATGGCGCTGCCTACGGCCGGTCGAACTTAGGCGCGGGGCAGCATGTGCAAGTGGAATTCGTTTCGGCGAATCCCACCGGACCTTTGCACGTCGCGCATGGCCGGCATGCCGCCTTCGGGGCCTCGCTCGGCAATCTTCTCGAGGCGGCGGGCTACAACGTCCAGCGCGAGTACTACATCAACGATGCCGGCCGTCAAATGGATATTTTGGCGCTCAGCGCGTGGCTGCGCTATCTGGAGCGTTGCGGTGAAAAATTCGCCTTTCCCGCCAATGCCTATGTCGGCGACTATTTGGCCGCGGTCGGTGAGCGCCTCTTCGCCGGCGCCGGCACCAGCCTGCGGCATCCCGCCTCCGAAGTCTTCAAAGGCCTGCCGCCGGACGAGCCGCAAGGCGGCGACAAGGACGCTTTCATCGATGCGCTCATCGAACGCGCCCGTGCATTGATCGGCCAGGCCGCATACGAGAGGGTGCTGCGCAGCGCGCTCGAAGGCATCGTCGGCGATATCCGCGAGGATCTTGCCGAATTCGGCGTCACTTTCGATTGTTGGTTCTCCGAACGATCATTGAGCGCAAGCGGGGCCATCGACCGGTCGATCGAGACCTTGAAAAAATCGGGCCACGTGTATCTCCAAGACGGCGCGCTGTGGTTCAAGAGCACGGACTTCGGCGACGAGAAGGACCGGGTCATTGTTCGCGATAATGGCTTTAAGACTTATTTCGCCTCCGACATCGCCTACGTGCTCAACAAGCTCGAGCGCGGCTTCGAGCACCTCATCTATGTCTGGGGCGCCGACCATCACGGCTACATCGCACGGCTGCGCGCGGCCTTGATAGCGCTCGGCGGCCCCGCCGAACGCTTCGAGGTGCTGCTCATGCAGATCGTGTCGCTGTTTCGCGGCGGCGAAAAAGCGAAGATGTCGAAACGCTCGGGCGACTATGTCACCTTGAGGGATCTGCGCAAGGAGGTGGGCAACGATGCCGCGCGGCTCTTCTACGTGATGCGCAGCCACGACCAGCATTTGGATTTCGACATGGAGCTGGCGAAGTCGCGATCCAACGAAAACCCGGTGTACTACATTCAATATGCGCATGCGCGCGTCTCCAGCGTTATGCGGCAGCTGCAGGAACGGGGGCTCACCCACGACATCGCGCATGGCATGGCCAGCTTGAAGGCGCTCAAGGAGCCGCAAGAACTGCAATTGATCAAGCGCATCAGCGCCTATCCTGAAGTCATCAAGCAGTGCGCGGTGCAGCGCGCGCCCCATTCACTGGTGCACTACTTGCGCGACCTAGCGAATGATTTTCATACCTACTACAGCGCTCACCAATTCATCGTCGAGGACGGCGGCGCGCGCGATGCGCGGCTCAATCTGGCGCTCGCGACCCAAATCGTGATCCGCAATGGCCTCAAGCTATTGGGCGTGTCCGCGCCCGACACCATGTAAGGATTCATGGCACGCGACTTCAAACCCAGGCACAACAAACCGCGCGGTCTCTCGGGGTGGCTGGGACTTAGCTTAGGATTGGGCCTCGGGCTCGCGGTTGCCGCGGTGATCTATTTGAAGGATCACCGGCTCGACGTGCCCGAGAGCCACGCCGGCAAGGTGATCAAGAAACGGCCGCACGGCAATGAGGCGCCCGAAGCAGGCGATCCGGCAACGGACGATCCGAAAAGTTACGCCTTCTACGAGATGCTGCCGAAATTCGAAGTGGTGGTGCCCGAGAAGGACAAGGATGTCAGGCCGGATATCAAGTCCGTACCGGAGACGCGCAGCGGCACCTATGTTTTGCAAGCCGGCTCCTACAAGAATTTTGCCGATGCCGACCGCGTGCGCGCCAAACTGGCGCTGCTGGGAATCGAGTCCAATGTGCAAAAGGTATCGGTGGATAACGACACCTGGCACCGCATCCGCATCGGTCCGATTTCCAAACTGGATGACCTGAACCGCATGCGCCAAATCCTGCACAAGGCCGACGTCGATGTGCTGGTGATCCGGGTCGGCGATTAGACTCACGCGGAAATACTTGCGACAGGCTCCGGGCGCCGCGATCCGACGCTAACTTGTTGCCAAGCCCGCGAAGGCCTTGGCGATGTGCATCCACGCAGGGGCTGGCGGCGACCGGCGCCGTAAGCAACTGCTGCGCGACCAGCGCGATGCCGCCGTAAACGTAGACCGGGTGGGGACGCCCGAGCAGCCGCCAGTCGCGAACCATGGCCACGACGAGAAACAAATCGGCGACCAGCCCCGGCGGTGTCGCGACAAAGGGAGGGGGCGGCCCGAGTAGGCCCGGTGGCGCAAAAAAGGTGAGAAACAGCCGCGCAATGGCCGGGGTCATGATGGCGACCATCAACAGCGTCATGAGCCGCTTGTGTGCCTCAGGCTGTCGAATCTTGACGATTGCCAAGATAAAGAAGACCGCCATGAGCGGCCATGCTGTCAGCGTAACGGCTGAGAAGCGCAGCGCCGCCTCGCCATAACCCAGTGCCGCGTTTCTCGCCAAGACGGCCTCTTGGCCGACCAGGATCGAGCACATCATGGCGGTGAATAGCGAAATCCCCGCCAAACCCCAGGCGCGATGCTTGAGCGTGCGTCCCAAGGCGACCAGCGCCGTTTGCACGAAATAGAAACAGGTCCAGGTGAAGAGCAAAGCGCCATGAATGTGAATGATGGGCTCGGCATGAAAGGTCCCCATGGCCACTTTCGCCCAATAGGTGGGGACGAAGCCGCCGAAGGCGACCAGCAAAAAGCCGCCCGCCATCCACACATAAAAATTTCGGTTTTCGGGCCGTACGGCTGACGCGGTGGCGATTGCTTCCATCTTTTTTTCGTCCCCGATGTTGGCTTTACAAGTTTGGCACTAATCATCACCCAATTGCCGAAAATCGACGCCTAATGCCCGCAATTTACGGTACAGATGCGTTCGCTCCATGCCTACCCTCTTGGCCAATTGCCCGACTTTTCCGTTGCAGAGCAGCAGCTGTTGCTGAAGGTAGGCGCGCTCGAACTGCTCGCGCGCTTCGCGCAGCGGCAGGGCCAGCAGATCCTGTTTTACCAGCGGCTCATCGACGGCCATCTTGACGGCCAGTTCGCGTTCGATCTCCTCGAGCCGAATCTCTTCGCCCGCGCCCAAGATCAACACGCGTTGCACCAAGTTCTTGAGCTCGCCCACATTTCCCGGCCAGGGATAATTGCGCAGCCGGTTCTGCGCCGCGACGCTGAAGCGGCGCAGCGGCAGGTGCTGTTCGTCGACCAGCCGATCGACGTAGTAGCGCAATAAATCCGGGACATCCTCGGCGTAGTCGCGCAGCGGCGGCACGCGCAAGGTAATCACGCTCAAGTGCGCCAACAGGTCGCGGCGAAACGCTTCCGCCGCAGCGTGCGTCTCGAATCCTTCCTGGGCCGAGCTGATCCAGCGCACATTGAGATTCAGGCGCTGCCGGCCGCCGACCCGCGTGTAGCCGTTTTGTTCGATTGCGCCGAGCAGCGCGCGCTGCGCATTGGCGTTCAAATCCTCGAGGCCGCTGATGTAGAGCGAGCCCCCCGTTGCCTGATCGAAGGCACCCGGTTCCATCTTGCCGTCGCGCTCGCTGCCGAACAGCGCCGCGCTGGGGTCTTGCCCGAGACTGGCCGCCACCACGGTAAAAAAAGGCTTCAGCGAGCGCGCGCTCAATGAATGCAGGTAGCGGGCGTAGGCTTCCCGGCCCGATCCGAGCTCGCCGACGAACAGCACCGGGGACGAGCTGGAGGCGGCCTGTTGCACCTGTTCGCGCAGCATCTGCGTGATTTTGGACTTGCCGATCGGTACGGCCAGCGCTGAACCCTGCGTGCGCGCCGACAGGCGTTTACGCCGGCCCGCATCCAGCGCGCGTTCGACGGTGCGCAGCAGTTTGGTCAGCGACAGCGGCTTTTCGACGAAGTCGAATGCGCCGAGACGCGTGGCCTCGACCGCGGTTTCGACCGTTCCATGTCCCGACATCATCACCACCGGACAATCGTAGCCATCGGTCACGGACCATTCGCGCAGCAACGTGATGCCATCCGTGTCGGGCATCCAGATGTCCAACAGCACCAAATCGGGAACTTGCGCCGCGCGCGAGGAACGCGCCTGACTCGCATCCGCCGCAATCTCTACGTCGTAGCCCTCCTCGGAGAGGATCTCTTTCAGCAGCCCGCGGATATCCGCCTCGTCGTCCACCACCAGTATTCTTGAAGCGGTCATACACGTTCTCTCCTGTGTTCACCTGTGCGCGGCTTAACCGAGCCCGCGGAGCGCGCGCTGTCGGCCAACGGCAATACAATTCGCACACGGGCGCCGCCCGAGCGCAGATTATCCGCCTCAATGCGCCCGCCGTGCTCTTCCACAATTTTCTTGACGATTGCCAGCCCCAGCCCCGTGCCCTTCGGCTTGCTGGTGACATAGGGATCGAACACGGTGCCGATCAAATCCCGCTGAAAGCCGGGACCGTTGTCGGTCACCACGATCGCGACGGACGCCCCATGCTTTTGACCCTCATCGAGGACCTGCGTTTCAATTTCGATCCACGCGCCCAGCTTGCCCTCGAGCGCTTCCAGGGAATTCGTGACCAGGTTGTTCAGGATCTGCCGGATGCGCATCCGATCGGCGGAAATCGCCGGCAGTTGCGGGCTCAGCAGCAGTTTCATTTCGGCGCTGCTGTCCTGCACTCGATACAGGTCCACGACTTCAGTGATCAACTGATTGAGGTCGAAGCGCGAGAAATGCATGTCGGGCGCGCGCGCATACTCGCTGAACGCGTTGACCATCTGCTTCATCGCGTCCACCTGCGCCACGATGGTGGTGGTCGCACGCTCGAGGATTTGGGCATCCTGCTCGTTCATGCTGCCGAGGAATTTACGCCGCATCCGCTCGGCGGACAGCTGGATGGGCGTGAGCGGGTTCTTGATTTCGTGCGCCAAGCGCCGCGCCACCTCGCCCCACGCCGCATCGCGCTGCGCTTGCAGCAGCGTGGTGATGTCGTCGAACACCAGCACCACGCCCGCCGCGCCGCCGGCGTCATTGGGCAGCGCCGTGCAGGCGCACATCAAAACATGCTTGCCGGACTCGGACAGCAGCTCGATTTGTTCGCGCCAGTCGAGTTGCTCAGGCTGCAGCCGCTGTTTGATGGCGTTCAAGAATTGCATGAACAACGAAGCGTCGCTGATCGATTCGTCGAAGGGCTTGCCGATGGCGGCCTCGAGGTCGACGCCCAAAATGGCGCTCGCCGCCTGATTGGCGGTGCGCACTTTCAGATCCGGCTCGAGCGACACCACCCCGGTCGATAGGCGCGCGAGAATCACCGCCAACCCCGCCCGCTCGGCCTCGACTGCCTGCTGGCTGCGGCGCGTTTCCGCGCGCGCGCGCCCTAAGCGCTTGGTCATATCGTTGAAGGAGGTGACGAGAAATCCCAGCTCATCGCGGCCCGGCAGCGGCAGGCGCGTGTCGTAGTTGCCCTTCGCCACGGCGCGGGTGCCGGCGATCAAATCCTGCACCGGCTGTACCAAGCGCTGCGCGGCGAAGAACGCGCCATAGACGGCGGCGATCAGCGACATCAAAACGACAAAGCTCAAAATCAGCACGAAAGCGAACTTGAGCGGCTGGCGCTTTTGCACCAAGGAGGCGTAGGAGGTGTAGGAGCGCTGCACGGTGTCCGCCAATTGGCTGAGCTGCAAGGGCACGGGATAGAGCGCGATCAAGACGCGCGGTCCTTGGCTGTTGTCATCGATCGGTGCCGCGGCGCGAATCAGGTAGCCGCCGATCGCGTCCGTGTCCAAGCTCACATACGGCCGGCCGCGGCGTAATTGCAGCATCATCTCGTCCGTGGCGGGAACCGGCAACGCATCCATTGGACGATCGGAGCTGGTGGCGATGATTCGCCCCTGCGCCCCCAGGACCGTGAACTCGATCGCGCTGCCGTCTTGCCGCTGGCGATCCAGCGATCCCGCCAGTTGAAAATTGGACAAGCCGGTCAAGGAGCGCGCGACCACTTGCGTGTGCTGCAGGAATTCGCGCACCCGTACGTCGAGCGCCGCATGCGACAGCTCGCGCGTATCGCTCAATCCCTGGCTGACTTCGCTCTCGAACCAGCTGTCGATGCCGCGATTCAAAAACTGCAGCGCGAAATAATAGACCACCAAGATCGGCGCCACGGCCAGCGCGCCGAAGATCGCCACCGTGCGGCCCTTCAAGCGGGATCCGGGCACATGCCTGCGGTAGTCGCGCACCAGGCGGGTGAGCTTGCCGACCAGCAGGATCAGCAGCGTGATCAAGCCGGAAATGTTGACCAGCAGGATCCATGGCAGCCACTTGGCGAATTTTTCCGAGTTCTGCATGGCGGACGCCAGCATGAAGAGCGCCGTCAGCCAGAGTGCGACGCCGATGCAGCCTAAGACCGTCGAGCCGTATTTGCGGATCATGGCTGGAAAGTCCAGGCGTACCAGTCGGACTCTCGATGCCAGTCGCTGACCCAAAACATCAGCAGGCGCAGGGTAAATGGCACGGTGCCGAAATCGATCCTCGCCTTCACGCGTCCTTCGTAGCGGCGATCCGCGGCGATGAGCGCCTTGTCCAGCGCCGGCAGGCTGTGAACCTCTGAAAGATGCGCGATCGCTTCGTCGACGGTGCCCAAGGACTCTTGCTGACCGCTGTTCTCATTGCGCAAAATGTAGCGCGCGCTCACCGCGTTGTACTGCAGGCGGTAGCGCTGCGTCAGTTCGGCAACGCGTGAATTCGGCAGCAACTGCCGCACGCGCTCGATGTCCAGATCGACCTCGAGCGTCAGCGGCACGCCTTCCACCAAGCCGCGCCGCACCGCCTCGCTGATCGGCAGGTCGAGGCGTGCATTTAAATGATAGACCCCATCTTTCAATTCGAGATCCGCCGAGCGGACCTCGAAGCGGCCCGCCAATCCCTCCGCGCGCAGCGGCTGGACGAGGATCAAGGTCGCGAACGCCGCGCCCGCGAGGCTCATGAGTCGAAATCGATTCCGGGAGTTTAGGTGCGCGCGGTTCATGTTTTGGTCAAGGCAGCATAATAGAAGCCGTCGGCACCCGCCTCACCGGGCAAGATTTGCCGGCCGAACTCATCGGCCTCGCCCCAGCCCGGCCAACCCGGCCAGCCTTCGGCCGGAACAATCGCCGCACCCGGCGTGCCGGCCAAAAACGCCGCAATGACGTCGTGATTTTCGCTGCGCGTGACCGTACAGGTGACATAGACCAAGCGCCCGCCGGGCGCGAGAAGATCCCATGCGGACGTCAGCAATTTGCGCTGCAAAGCCGGCAATTTGTCGATATCGGACGGGGACTTACGCAACCGGATATCGGGATGGCGTCGAATTACGCCGAGCCCTGAACAGGGCGCGTCGAGCAGAATCCGGTCGAACGGCACCCCATCCCACCAACTCGCGAGCTGGGCCGAATCCGCCGCTATGATCTTTGCCTGCAAGCCGCCACGGCTCAAGTTCTCGCGCACCCTCGCCAGGCGGTGCGGATCGATGTCGACCGCCACCAGTTGTTTCAAATCGGGCTCCCGTTCCGCGATCAGCGCGGTTTTGCCTCCCGGCGCCGCGCAGGCATCCAGCACCCGCAGATCCTTACTTAAGGCCAGAGGAAACGCGACGCACTGCGCGCCCAAGTCCTGCACCGAGACCTTTCCTTCAGCGAAGCCGGGCAGCTCATGCACCTCGCACGGCGATTCCAAGACAATGGCATAAGGCACGCGCTCCTCGGCGCGCGCCGCGATCCCCGCGCTGCGTAGCTCTTCTAGATATTCGGCGGCGCTCGCCAGCCGGCTGTTGACCCGCAGCCACATCGGCGCTTGCACGTCGCTGGCTGCCAGCAACTGGGTCCAACGCACCGGCCAATCGGCGCGAAATCGATCCGCCAACCAGATCGGCGCCGCGTGGCGCGTGTTGGGCCGGCGCGCTACTCCTGCGTCCAGCGCCTTGCGCTCCCGCAGGTATCGCCGCAGTACGGCATTGATCAGCCCCGAGGCACGCTGCGCATCGGTCGCCTTCGCCGTCATCACCGCTGCATCGACGACGGCGTATTCCGGCGTGCGTTGATCCTCGAGTTCGAAAAACGCCACGGACAGAAGCGCGCGCACCAGGAAATCCAGCGAACGCACCGGCGCCGACAGCAGCTTGGCCAGAATGGCCTCGTGCCGAAAGTAGCCGCGCACGGCGCCATAGCTCAACGATCGCACCGCCGAGAAAAGTTTCGGGTCCGCCGCGATGAGCGCGTCCTTGAGAGCCGCATCCAGCGTCACCCCCTCGCGCAGCACGCGCGCCACCGCATGCGCGGACAGCGAGCGCGCACTGGCGGCGGCGCCCTTCATGAATTACTGAAGCGCGTGCCGTCGAGGCGCTGTCCCTGCAGGAATTCCCCGGCCGGCAAGGGATTGCGGCCGGCCAGTTGCAGCTTGAGAATCCGCAAGACCCCCGTGCCGCACACGACGTCGATGCCTTCGCGCGTCGCCGTGAGCACCGATCCCGGCGGCCGCAGCGCACCGCTCAAGACGGGCGCCTCAAGCGGCTCCGCTTCCCAAATTCGCAGTTGTTTGCCGTTAAAGCGCGTCTCGGCCATCGGCCAAGGATTGAAGGCGCGCACCTGGCGCGCGATCTCCTCGGCATGCCGCCCCCATAGGATCTGCGCTTCCGCCTTGTCGATTTTCGCAGCGTAAGTAATGCCTTCGGGCGGCTGCGCGACCTCGGCGAGCAAGCCTGAGGGCAACGCCTGCAGCGCTTCCTCGCAGAGCTGCGCGCCCAAGCGGGCGAGCTTATCGTGCAGCGACTTGGCGTTATCGCGCGCGTCGATCGGGATGGAGCGCGACAGCAGCAGGGGACCGGTATCCAATCCCGCCTCCATGCGCATGATGGTCACGCCGCTGAGAGCATCTCCCGCCAGCAGCGCCCGTTGGATCGGCGCCGCGCCGCGCCAGCGCGGCAGCAGCGAGGCGTGAATGTTGAGGCAGCCCCGCTCAGGAATTCCAAGCGCGGCGGCGGGCAGGATCAGGCCGTAGGCGGCCACCACCAGCACCTCGACTTGCGCGGCGCGCAACAGCTCGAGTGCATCGGGGGTTTTGAAGCTCGCGGGTTGGTGAACGGTAAGCCCGAGTTCGAGCGCGCGGCGCTTGACGGGGCTGAAATGCAGGGCCTGCCCGCGGCCCGCAGGCCGATCTGGTTGCGTGAAGACGGCGGCGATGCGATGCCGCTCGGCGAGGCCTTCGAGCGCCGGAACCGCGAAGTCAGGCGTGCCGGCGAAGCCCAGCTTCAAAGCAGGAGCGGGGCTCAAGGCTCAAAGAGCCGGCGCGTGCGCGCGTGAATCGCTGCCCGTGGATCTTTGCTTGCGCTCTTTCTCGAGGCGGCGCCGGATCAGCGTGCGCTTCAGCTCGGAGAGGTAGTCGACAAATAACTTGCCTTCGAGGTGATCTATTTCGTGTTGAATGCAAACTCCCAGCAGTCCTTCCGCCTCCATCTCAAAGGGCTGGCCGTCGCGGCCTATCGCGCGCACGCGAATGTGCGTTGCGCGGGTCAGCTTGTCGTAAATGCCGGGCAGCGAGAGGCAGCCCTCCTCGCCGGGGCCTTCGCCGTCCCTACTGAGGATTTCCGGATTGATGAGCACCAGGGGCTGATCTCGCGTTTCGCTGACATCGAGCACGATCACGCGCTTATGCACGTCGACCTGGGTGGCCGCCAATCCCACGCCATTGGCGCAATACATGGTGTCCAGCAGGTTGTCGATGAATTGGCGCAGTGCGTCATCCACCTGGTCGACCGGGGCGGCCTTTTTTCGCAGCCGCGGATCGGGATACTCCAGAATTACGAGCTTTGTCATGGGAGTTATGAGAGCAATATCGTGTTTTTGGCTTAAGAATGTTGCTAAAGTTCCGCCGCTGCTTAACTTAATGCCCTGGGCCTAAGCGTTGCTGGGCTGGGGCAAAAGACAAAAACGGGCGATGCGTCCCAGTCTTGAGCGGCCGGGCGGAAGTATACCAGTCAGTCTGCAACCATAAGCTGACTCATGGGAGCGAAACGAATGCAAGGTCATCGAATATTAGGCCTATTTCTAGCGGTTGCGGTGCTCGCGGGCTGCCATTCAGCGGCGCCAAAACCGGAGGCCCCCACGCCTGCGGTCGTGGCCAACGAGCCGGTGGAAGGCACGGTAGTGGGCGATGATAAGACGTCCATTGAAGCCGCGATCGAGGCAAGCGGCTCCCCCTCCAGCACGGAAACGGTGCAAGTGCCGAGCAAAGGCATCCCTCTCGCCGAGAATGCCCCCGACAGCTACGTCGTTAAGCATGGCGATACCCTATGGGGCATTGCCAAGGTTTTCCTGCGCGATCCTTGGTTCTGGCCTGAGATTTGGCAGGTCAATCCCCAGGTCCACAACCCGCATTTGATCTATCCGGGCGATACCTTGCGCCTGGTGTATATCGACGGTCAGCCGCAAATCGTGTTGCAGCGCGGCCTGGAGCGCGGCGATGGCGTCCGCGTTGAACCGCGGGTCCGCAGTGAACCCATCGACTCGGCCATCACCACCATCCCTTATGCAACCGTGGCGGCATTCATGTCGAAGCCGACTGTGCTCGACCGGGACCAAATTAAAGCCGCGCCCTATGTTCTCGCGACCCGCGACTTGCACGTGGTGATGTCCGAAGGCGATACCGTCTACGCCCGCGGCTTTTCCAGCCCGGCGGAACTGGGCTCTCATTACAACGTGGTGCGGGTGGGCGATCCGCTGATCGATCCGGACGATAATCGTGTTTTGGGTTATGACGGCATTTTCACGGGTTCCGGTCACGTCACGCGCCAAGGCGACCCCACCACGCTGATCATGACCGAATCCGCGCGCGAGTCCCGGGCCGGCGACAAGCTCATCCCCGGCGGCGTCGACGTACCGCTCGATTTCATCCCGAGCGCTCCCAGAGTCAAAACCAACGGCCGCATCATCGCAGTCGCCAATGGCGTGACCATCATCGGCCAGTACGAAGTGGTCGTCGTCAATCGCGGTGCGCGCGACGGCCTTGCGCCGGGCAACGTGCTCGGCGTATTCGATACCGGCCCCTTGGTCGCCGACACCGACAAGAAGGGCTTCTTCAATCTCAATTCTTTGGGTGCCAAGAAGGTGGCTTGCCGTCCGAACGCACCGGCACGTTCATGGTGTTCAAGACCTTCGACAACATCAGTTATGGCTTGATCATGGAAGCCACGAACCTGATTCGTGTCGGGGACAAAATACAAAACCCTTGAAGTAGGCCCGAGAATCTCGATGTTCAGCGCGCGAAAGCGCACTTAAGACGCCTGCCTCCCTGCGCGATAATCGGTCCGATGCAACGGGCCGACGAGGTGTTTGCGTGGATGGCGCTGTCGCGCGCGCCGGCTCTCAATGCTCCCATCCTCGGCCGGCGCCTTCGAGCAGTTAGGCGGCATCGGCGGCTTCATCGAAGCCTCCGACCAGGCGCGCCAAGACGCCGGGGTTCCGGCCGCTGCGCGCGAGTTTCTACGCGGCGCCCTCGGCTCGCCCAGCACGCTCGAGCGAGCCTGGATGGATGGCCCTTATCACCATCTCGTCGCATTCACCGACCCGCGCTATCCTAGCTCGCTGCACGCGCTGCAGCGCCGCCCGCTCGCCCTCTACGTCGCCGGCAAGCCTGAGGTCTTGAACGAGCCGCAGCTCTCCATCGTCGGCAGCCGCAATCCCACGCCGGCAGGCCGCGATACCGCGTTCGCTTTCGCTGAGGAGCTGGCGGCACGCGGACTCGCCATCACCAGCGGGCTCGCCGAGGGCATTGACAGCGCCGCGCACCGCGGGGCCCTGGCGGCGCAGGGAATCACACTCGCGGTGCTTGGCAACGGTATCGACAGCATTTATCCGCGCAGCAACCAGCGCTTGAGCGAGGAGATCCGTTTGCAAGGCGCCTTGATCAGCGAATTCCCGCTGGGCACGCCGCCGCGGCGCGAGAACTTCCCGCAAAGGAATCGCATCATTGCGGCCTTGGGCCTCGGTACGTTGGTGGTCGAGGCGGCGCGCCGCTCAGGATCGTTGATCACGGCGCGGCTCGCCGGGGATCAGAATCGAGAACTGTTCGCCGTTCCCGGCTCGATTCACAACCCCTTGAGCCGCGGCTGTCACGAGCTGATCCGCCAGGGCGCAAAACTCACCGAAACCGTAGCTGACATATTGAGCGAGTTGAACTTTTCGGGGTTCTCAAGAAGCGGGCGCAGCGCCTCGAGCGGCCTCGGTTCGGCCGCGGAGTTGGAGGCGGGCATGGACAAGGAACACAAAATCTTGTTAGATGCGCTCGGCTTTGATCCGGCGGACCTCGATACGCTGGTGGTTCGCACCGGATTCAAAGCTGAAGCCGTGTCCTCGATGATGCTGATCCTCGAGCTCGAAGGCCACGTTCAGGCCGCCCCCGGGGGCCGTTACTCCCGAGTCGTTAGGAGCCGGAGGTGAAAGATAACGTTCTCGATCTACTCATCTATCTCTTCGAGAATTATATGAGTGCCGACGATGAGCCGCGGCCCGATCGAAATACATTGAAGCTCGAATTGGACAAGGCCGGCTTTGCCGAACCCGACATCGAACGGGCTCTGGAATGGCTCGACGGACTGTCGGGCGAACAACTCGGCAAGGTCGCCGAGGCCACGGCGCGGGCCGTGCGGGTTTTCAGCAGCCAGGAGCTGGTGCGGTTGGACACGGACGTGCGAGGTTATTTGATGTACTTGGAAAATGTTCGAATCCTCTCCGGCGCGGAGCGCGAGTTGGTGATCGACCGCTTGATGGCGCTCGAGGCCGACGAGATCGACATCGAGCAAGTGAAATGGGTCGTACTGATGGTGCTGTTCAGCCAGCCCGGCCAAGAGTCCGCTTACGCTCAAATGGAAGACCTGGTCTTCGAAGAGCGCACCGACGCTTTGCACTAGGCACCTGAACGCCTTTGAGCAGCAATCTCGTTATCGTGGAATCGCCTGCCAAGGCGAAGACCATCAAGAAGTACCTCGGCAAGGACTTCGAAGTGTTGGCCTCCTATGGTCACGTGCGCGATCTCGTGCCGAAGGAAGGCGCCGTCGATCCCAAGCATCGCTTCGCGATGAAATATCAGGTGGTCGAACGCAACCAGAAGCACATCGACGCCATATCCCGCGCACTCAAGAAGGCCAAGGCCCTGTTTCTGGCCACCGATCCCGACCGTGAGGGCGAAGCGATCTCCTGGCATTTGCACGAGCTCTTGAAATCCCAGGGAGAACTCAAAGGCAAGGAAGTCAGCCGCGTGGTCTTCTACGAGATCACGAAGAACTCGGTGCGCGAGGCGATGGCGGCGCCGCGCGAGCTGTCGGTCGATCTGGTGAACGCGCAGCAAGCGCGCCGCGCGCTGGATTTTCTGGTGGGCTTCAATCTCTCGCCGTTGTTATGGAAGAAGGTACGTCCAGGACTGTCGGCCGGCCGGGTGCAGAGTCCCGCCCTGCGCATGATTTGCGAGCGCGAGGATGAGATCGCGGCCTTCGTGGCGCGCGAGTACTGGAGCATCGATGCGGAGCTGGAACACTCGCAACAAAAGTTTCCCGGCAAGTTGGTCGAGTTCCAGGGCGCGAAGGTCGAGCAATTCAGCTTCACCAATGAAGCGCGAGCCCGGGAAGTGGAGCGAACGCTGCAGACGGAGGCCAATGGCGAACTCACGGTCCTGTCGGTGGACCGCAAGCAGCGCAAGCGCAATCCGGCGCCGCCTTTCACGACTTCCACGCTGCAGCAGGAAGCGGCGCGCAAGCTGGGCTTCAGCGCGCAAAAGACCATGCGCGTGGCGCAGCAGCTTTACGAAGGTGTCGACATCGGCGAAGGCCAGGTGGGCCTGATCACCTACATGCGCACCGACTCGCTCAACCTGGCGCAAGAAGCCATCGGCCAGATCCGCGACGTCATCGTGCAGCTCTACGGCCAAGAGGGCCTGGCGGAAGAACCGCGCATCTTCGAGACCAAGTCGCAAAAACGCGCAAGAGGCGCATGAGGCGATCCGGCCGACTGCGGCCAGCGTGTTGCCGGCAGACATCGAGAACAAACTGGAGCCCGATCAGTTTCGGCTGTATTCGCTTGATCTGGAAACGCACCGTCGCCTGCCAGATGGCGCCGGCGATTTTCGACACCGTGACGGTGGAAATGCTGCGCCGGCGCCGAGGGGCCGAAGCGTACGGTGCTGCGCGCCAATGGCTCGACTTTGGTCAAGACCGGGATACATCTCGGTCTATCAGGAAGGCATGGATGACGCCGTGCAGGACGATTCGGATCACGTGCTGCCGCCGATGAAGGAGGGCGATCGGGTCAAGCTGGTCGGCATCGTGCCGAGTCAGCATTTCACCGAGCCGCCGCCGCGCTTCTCCGAGGCCTCGCTGGTCAAGGCGCTGGAAGAATACGGCATCGGCCGTCCCTCGACTTACGCCTCGATTATTTCCACGCTGCGCGACCGGCAGTACGTCGACATCGAGAGCCGGCGCTTTACCGCAACGGACATCGGCAAGATCGTCAGCCGCTTCCTCACTCAGTATTTCACGACCTACGTGGATTACGACTTCACGGCAAAAATGGAAGACTCGCTGGACGCCGTTGCCAGCGGCGAGCAGGAATGGGTGCCGTTGCTGGACAGATTTTGGAAGCCCTTCATCGAGTTGGTGAAGCACACCGAAACGTCGGTCAGCCGCGAAGAGGTGGCGCAGGCGCGGGATCTGGGTGCGGATCCGGTGAGCGGCAAGCCCATGAGCGTGCGCATGGGACGTTTCGGACCCTTCGTGCAGATCGGCACCAAGGACGACGAGGACAAGCCGCGCTTCGCGGGCCTGCGTCCCGGTCAAAAGATGGACCAGATCACCCACGAACAAGCCCTGGAGCTGTTCAAACTGCCGCGCAAGCTGGGAACGACGGCGGCGGGCGATGAAATCACGACCAATGTCGGCCGCTTCGGCCCCTACGTGAAGTACGGCGCCAAGTACGTTTCCTTGAAGACCGACGACCCGTACGAGATCACGCCGGAGCGCGCGCTCGAGGTGATCCGCGAAAAGGAAATCGCGGATGCCAATCGCCTGATTCTGGATTTTCCCGATGTCGGCATCCAAGTTCTGAACGGGCGCTACGGACCCTATATCACCGACAAGGCGCGCAACGCGAAGATTCCGAAGGACAAGGAGCCGAAAAGTTTGACGTTGACAGAGTGCCAAGCGCTGCTGGCGGCGGCACCCGAACGCGGCAAGTGGGGGCGCAGGGGTGCAAAGGGCTCGAGGTTTGCCCCGAAGACTCCGCTCAAGGCTGCGAAGTCCGCTGAGGGCGCACCCGCGGCAGCCGCGCCTTCAGGTGCGGCTCCGCTGAAGCTGGCCGCGAAGGGCAAGAAGGCGGCCGTGAACAAACAGGCGCCCGTGAAGCCCGCGGCCGCGCCGAAGGCCAAGGCCAAGGCCAAGCCTAAGCCCGCGGCCAAAAAGAGACCCGCGAAAAAGAAGGCTTAGGAGCCTGTCTGAGCATTCAACCAAAAATCGACTCCGTCGACGCACTCGCGGTCTTGAGCTATCTGAAGGAGCTGCAGGAGCGCATTACCGCGGCGGTCGAGAAGCTCGATTCGATTAAATTTCGGCGCGACTCGTGGGATCGGCCCGAGGGCGGCGGCGGCGAGAGCCGCATATTGAGCGAGGGCGCCGTGTTCGAGCGTGCCGGCGTATCCGTCTCGCACGTGTTCGGCGAGAAGCTGCCGCCGTCGGCGTCGAATCAACGTCCTGAAATTGCCGGCGCGCCCTTCGAGGCGATGGGTTTGTCGCTGGTGTTTCATCCGCGCAATCCCTATGCACCCACTACGCATTGCAATGTACGCTTTCTCGTCGCGCGCCCGGCAGCAGGGCCGGAAATCTGGTGGTTCGGGGGCGGCTTCGACCTGACGCCCTACTACCCATGCGATGAGGACGTGCTTCACTGGCATCGATGCGCGAAGCTTGCGTGTCAGCCATTCGGGACGGATGTTTACGAGAAATACAAGGCTTGGTGCGACCGCTATTTTTTTCTGCCGCATCGAAACGAAACGCGCGGCGTGGGCGGATTGTTCTTCGACGATTTGAACGAAGGCGGCTTCAGCCGTTGCTTCGCATTCCAGCGCAGCGTTGGCGATCAGTTTCTGCCCGCATTCCTGCCCATTTTGGAACGGCGCAAAGACCAACCCTATGGGGATCGCGAACGGCAGTTCCAATTATACCGCCGCGGCCGATACGTCGAATTCAATTTGGTCTACGACCGCGGCACCTTGTTCGGATTGCAGTCGCGCGGCCGCACCGAGTCGATTCTGATGTCGCTGCCGCCCATCGTTCGCTGGGAATACGCTTGGCATCCGGCGCCGGGTTCGCCCGAGGCGCGGCTGTATGACAATTATCTGCGTCCGCGAGACTATCTGACGGAGCTCGGCGCCGCTGACTGAACCCGCCGACAGTCAGGAGCCGGCCCGAGCATTCCCCAGCTCTACCCGGCGGATGGCGCAGGTGAGCGTCTCTGCGCCCAGGGACAAATACACCTGGCGGTCGGCCACCGTGAGCGCGAACTCCATGCGCCGCGCCAGCCGCGAGCTCAGCGCGGCCAGCCAATCCCGATCCACGGCATACAATTCCAATGCCTGCGCGCGGTGAATTTTCTCCGCGCTGAGGCGGGCAGCGAGCTGCTCGGCATCCTTGTGGGTGTATACCGCGACACGCGGCGCGAGCTTTGCGGCGCGATGCAGCCGCGCGGCCTCGGGCGCGCCGACATCGATCCAAGCGCGCAGCGCGCCGGTGAGATCGCGCACGGCAATCGCCGGCTGATCAGAATCGGACAATCCGTTCGAGAAACTGATGCCCTCGGTGTACTCGAGGCTGTACGCGAGAACGCGCGTCAACAGGTGTTCTTGCGTTTCCGACGGATGACGCGCCACGCGCAGATCCAGTGGCGCATAGACGCCGCGGTCCGAATCGGCGAGTTCGATCTTGAAGTTGTAAACAGTCGCGCCGAGCGCCATGCCCTGCCCTACCTGGTCAGCCCGCCATGCGGCCTGTGTAGAGTACTGCGCCGCGGCACCCAAACTGGAGTTAAAATACCGCAATGGCAGAGTCGCGCGTAGCGGGCAATACAATCGAGCCGGTCTGGAACAGGTGAAATTGCATTAGCAGCGCAGTCAATCGGGTTCGAACCCTGCACGCGGTGGGTGAGCGCGAGATTCAAGAATTGAGCGAGGTGCTCATCGATTGCGTCGAAGGCGGCGCCTCGGTAAGTTTCATGTTGCCCATCGCCCGCGCAAGCGTCGTGGAATTTTGGCGCGGCGTCGCGGCCGGCGTGGAACGGGGCGAGCGGATTTTAATTGCCGCCGAGAACGCCGCGGGGCAGATCGTCGGCACCGTGCAGATCATCTTCGCGCAGGCCGAGAATCAGCCGCACCGTGCCGATGTCGCGAAAATGCTGGTACATCGGCAGGCGCGGCGGCGCGGCATCGGCGCGGCGTTGCTGGGCGCGGCCGAGCGCGCCGCGCGTAATGCCGGCAGGACCCTGCTGGTGCTCGATACGGCAAGCGGCGATGCCGAAAGGCTGTATGCGAAGCTCGGCTGGCAGCGCTGCGGCGTCATCCCGGGCTACGCACTGCTGCCGGGCGGGGGGCTCTGCGATACGACATTCTTTTACCGCACACTTTGATGCAACGATAATGAACGCGCCGACCAGCATCGCCGGGCACCCAGTCAGCGTGGATGCGTCGGGGCATTTGCTGCCTTGGACTTCCTGGAGCGCGGCGCTGGACCGTGAGATGAATTTCTACCAGCAGTGCCCGTTCGATCACGGCTATCCGCGCTTTGCCTGCGAGACTTTCCTGGATGCCGGTTGGACTCCGAACACGGAGCGCACCGACATCATTCCTTCGACGCAAAATGGCATGGGAATCATTTCGTACCTCAAATTTCACGGCATGCGCGCGCAGCAGCAGCCGGCATGGCTGGCCACGGCGCGCTTGCTCGGCGATTATCTGGTGAAGGAAGTGCTCACGCCGGACACCGGCAAGTATCCGGCGTTCACGCGCTCCACCGGCAGGCGGGCGCAATTCCCGCAGCCGGCTGATTGCGGCTCGCAATCCGATCGACCGTATGAGATTCAGCCGGACAAGGGGGGGATCGCGGGCTTCGCGCTGATGCTGCTGTTCGAAGCGACCGGCGAGGCAAGCTATCTTACACAGGCATTGCAAAATGCGCGTGTGCTGGCCGCGAATCAGCAAGTCGGCGACGGCGGCCATTCGCCCTGGCCGTTTCGCGCGGACTATCGCAGCGGCGAGGGCCGCGGGCCGATATCCGGCAACATGACCTACATTTTACGCCTCTACGATGTGCTCGCATCGCATGGCTATGGCGAATTCTCCGCGCCGCGGCAGGCGCTATGGCGCTGGATCAAGAACCACCAAATCTCCAGCGCCGTGGCGGATGGGGCGCTGTTCGCGCAGTTTTTCGAAGATCACGACACCCCCACCAATCGCAGCGCGTGGGCGCCCTTGAATCTTGCACGCTACCTGCTCGAGAGAAAGGACGGGCTGGACCCGGACTGGCTGGGCGACTGCCGCTCGTTGATCGAGTTTGTGCGCACAAACTTTACTCACCGCGAATCCGGCGTGATCGTTTGTCACGAGCAGGATGAGGACAAACAGGCTTGGGGGGGCGTGAACTCAACCTACGGCGCCGTGCTCGCACTGTACGCAAAGGCCGTCGGGTCGCAAGTCCTGGCGAGCGAAGCTCGTCAGGCGCTGAATTTCACGCT
The DNA here is from genome assembly GCA_963782865.1 of uncultured Gammaproteobacteria bacterium. Classification (GTDB taxonomy): domain Bacteria; phylum Pseudomonadota; class Gammaproteobacteria; order Steroidobacterales; family Steroidobacteraceae; genus Bog-1198. The sequence continues at coordinate 34,454 of CAWALS010000017.1, forward strand.
CTATTGCATCGATGAGCAGGGCAGGCCCCGGGATCTACCGCAGGCACAGCAGCCGGGGGGCTGGCAGGAGGACGCCCACACCGATGTCATCCATAACTACGCGGACGCCTTGCAGGCCTTTCCGCAATGGGGATTGAGCGACGTTGCGGCGCGGGACTTGTTGAATTCAGACGGGAGTTTTTAGGATGGCTGCGATCAGCGCAGAGGTCGCCGCATCGGTCTCGGCGAAGCGCAAACCAGCGCGGAAGCGGCCGTCGCTCATGGGCACGCAGTAGCGTACCTCGGCCTGAATGTGGAAGTCGCTGATGTCGCCGCAGGCTTCCAGCTCCAGATCGATGAGGCATTGCTGCCCGTGCGCCAGCTCGAACGGCACCGTGATGCTGGCGCCGACGCGCGACATGTCGACCGTATGGCCCGGCAGCACCGACATTCCGGGCACCGCGACATTGGCGCGGATGGCGACGGACTTGCGCTCGTAGTTGCGGCGCTCCAGCGTTGCGCGCCGCACCAGCTCCTCGCCGTCGTACTCATGCGATTCGATCAAGCTCTCCGCAGCAGTCGTGCTCATCGGCTCTCTCCTTGCCCTGCCAAGAAATGGTAGCCGATGCCGTGCGCGGACTGCGTCTGCGACTGTGAACTACGGCACGATTCCAAGCGCTGGCGCGATAAGATGTCAAATAGCCTGCGGTATATTCCCGCCTCCGACCGCCAGGGCCGCGTTTCGGCTCCGCACCCAGAAGCTCTAGCCGGCCATCAGCAGCTGACTCATGGCCGCGAACGCCGGCAACGTGATGGAATCATTGGCCGCGCTCGATGCGACCGGATGCGAACAGAATCGCGCAATCACCATTTCGGCTTTCGGCGCAATGTACAAACGCTGGCCGTAAATGCCGCGTCCTTCGAAGACGCCGAGCGCGTTGTGGGACACCCACCACATGTTGCGGTAGGAGTAGCCCGGGAGCAGCGTGTATCCCGCCATGGCAAATTTGGCCGGGTCCGCGCCGCGCCGAATATCGGCGACGACTTCCGCGGCTATGACCTGTTTGCCGTGCCAGGCGCCCTCGCAGCGCAGAAGCTCGCCGAAGCGGCACAGGTCGCGAAGGCTGGCGCTCAATCCGCCGCCGCCCATCGCCACTCCGATGGTATCGACCGTCAGGTAGCCATCCTCTTCGCAGCCGATTTGCGACCAAATTCGCTGGCTGAGCATTGTTTCGAGCGCAACGCCGGTGACGCGTTTCATGACCCAGCACAGCACCTCCGTGTTGACGGTTTTGTAGGCGAACGCCGCGCCGTGCGCACCCTGCTTGCGCAGCGTGCGCAAATAATCGTAGAAATTCTCCGCACCGGTGTAATCGGGCGCGCGCGGACGCAAGCCGCCCGCGCGTCCGTAGTCCCAGATATGTGCCTTGGGGTCCGCGTACAATTCGGAATAATCCACGCCGATCTGCATGTCGAGCAGCTGGCGCAAAGTCGCGTCCTCATAGGCAGTGCCGATCATTTCCGGCAGGTAATGCGACACCGTCTTGGTTTCGTCGAGGGATCGCTCGTGAAGCAGCGTTGCGGCAAGCGTGGCTGCGTAGGACTTGGTGATCGAAAAGCACGCATGCGGCCGATGCGCCTCGAGCGCGCCGAAGTAGCGTTCATACATGCGGCGGCCGCGATGCAGGACCACGATGCCATCCGTATAGGTTTGCCTCAGCGATTGCGCCCAGGTGAGCTTTCGGCCTTGCAGATCCGCGAATGCGAGCGCATCGATCGAGGGCGTCAGGTCCAGAGGCACAACGCCGAGATCGCTCGGCACGGCGTTGGCGCGCCAAACGGCGGCGGTCGGCGCCAGCTCGCGCATGTGCGACAGTGTCCAGCGGATCTGCGGAAACTCGAGGAAGCGGTCATCCTGAAAGCGGATCTGTTTTGCCGGCGGCGGCGGCGAGCCCTGCATCCAGCCCAAGGCCAGCGGGTCCGAAGCATCGGCATCGGGATATTCGACGCCGTCGATCTCGAATATTCCGCTTTTCATGACTCGGCCTCGCAACGGGTAGATGAACTCAAGCCTGCCCACTTGAAGGGTGCTGCGCAAGGGAGGTTTTGGCGCGCACCCGCCAAAGACGGCACAATGCCTCATGAATTACCGCCACATCTATCACGCCGGCAATTTTGCCGACGTTGCGAAGCACGTCGGATTGCTGTACTGCCTGAATGCTCTGAAGCGCAAGGATGCGGCATTTTTCGTGCTGGACAGCCATGCCGGCCGCGGCTTCTATGATCTGCAGGCGCCCGAGGCGCAGAAGTCCGGAGAGGCGGAACGCGGCGTGCAACGCCTGATCGTCAATGCCTTGAGCGAACAATCCCTCGCCGATTACTTCCAGGCAATACATGCGCGGCGCGGCAAGCGGCTGCCGCGTTATCCCGGCTCACCCGCGCTGATCGCGCAGGCGCTGCGTCCGCAGGACCGCGCCTTGTTCGTGGAGTTGCTGCCCGCCGAGGCGCGTGCCGCCGAGCGCGAGATTGAATCCGTCGGCAGGGTCAGGACTGAAATCCAGGACGGCTATGCGGCGCTGAAGGCGTTCCTGCCGCCCGACGAACGGCGCGGCCTGGTGCTGATCGATCCGCCCTACGAGAGTCTCGACGAACTCAAAATGATGCTGCAGGCATTTACCGAGGCATATCGACGCTGGCCGAGCGCTGTTTATTTGATGTGGTATCCGATTCGCAGCGCGGCGCAGCGCAGGATGGTGCACACGCGCTTCGAGGCCCTGCAAATTCCCAAAATATTGTTCGCGGATCTGGCGATTCATCCGGACGATGCCGGATTGGGGCTTGCGGGAAGCGGGCTGATGATCGTCAATCCGCCGTACGGCGCGGACCATTTTCTTCTCGATGCCTACGGCGCGATTCATCAGGGGATTGCCGCTTCGGGTGCCGGCTACGTCGAAGTAGCCCGCCTCACGCCTGAACGAGTGTCACATTGATGTCTTCCCGCGCGCAATGCGCTAACGTATTGCATGCCTCCCGAGGACAAGCTTATGGATCAAAAATCATTGCGCGAGCGGCTCGCCAAGCTGCACGCCGAGCTGGCCAACGCCCATCAACAAAATCCCGCGACGCGACAATCGCTCGGCGAAATCCTCCCGGAGGTCAAACGCCTGGTCGATGAGCCCGCGGGCGCAGCCGCGTCGCCTGCCGGCAAGCCGCTGCGAGAACGCCTGGAGAAAGTCGCTGTGCAGTTCGAAGCCGAACATCCGACGCTGGCGGCAAGCGCCCGCCGCCTCATCGACCTGCTCAACGAGGTGGGTATCTAGCCCGTCCAGACAATCGAATCGTCGACTAGCGCGGCAATACGCTGTATTTCACCCGCGCTGATGCCCGAATCGCGCATGAGCACGGCAATGCTGCCATGGCCCGGCACGGGCACGATGGTTCCGCGATAGCCTTCGGCATCGAATTGCGCCGGTCGGCGCACCGCTTCATGCACCAGCACCATGACAGTCACCGGGCCGGACGGCGTTTGCACCACCAGATGCGGCACCCGATATCCGCGGAACAAGCAACTGCTGGCGTAGCTGACGATTCCCGCATCGGGCTTCAGGCGCAGCTTGGAGTTCTTCAGCACGTCTGCCAATTCAGGCATCGGCACCGCAACGTCGGTGCGCCGCCACGCCTGCGGTTCGCCGGCCATGTGCGCAACCACGTCCGCCGCAAGACTGGATTGCGGCAAGCTGAGCCAAACGCCGCCGACAATTGCCGCGCCGATGAGAACGCTGGCCGCGACCGCCAACCAGCGTCGCGGTGCCTGCGGCGCAATGCCGCGCTTGCGCTGGAACGGCAGCACATCGGCCCGGGGCGCAATCTCCACGCGCAAAGCCCGTTCGAGCCGCGACTCGAATTTCAAAAGCTGATCAGTAAATGCGCGGCACTCGGCACAAGCCTCGCGATGGGCGCGCAGCTCCGCGTCGCTGTCATGCGGATCAGCCAAGATCGCGGTTCGATAATGCGTGTGTTCCATCATTCTTGCGGATCCTGACTGGTGTCCTCGCCGCAAGCCGCACGCAGTTGCCGGCGCGCGCGGAACAGCCGCGTCAGCACCGCCGGACTCGAGAGATCGAGTTCGCGCGCGATTTCCGCGGTCGAATAGCCCATCAACACCTGCAGCACCAGCGGCTCGCGGTATTCGTCGGGCAATTTCATCATCGCAACTCTCAGGTCGCGAATGTCTTGTTCCTCGGCTGCGGCCAACGACGGCTCCTCTTTGGCGATCAGCTCGTCCACATCCACGGTCGGGAAACGCTTGCGCTCGAAGGTGCGCGCATACTCGCGGCGGATGATGGTCAGCAGCCAGGGTTTGGCCGCGCTCTCATCCGAGAGCGAATCCCGAGCCTTCCAGGCCCGCAACATGCTTTCTTGGACGACGTCCTCGGCCAAAGCCCGGTCGCGGGACAACCAGAATGCGAACCGCAACAGGTCCGGACGCAGCGACTGGCACAGCGCCTGGAACCGGGCGCGCCTCTCCTTTCCGCCAGCCTCAGCGTTCATGTATGAATCAAAACCCGGCTTAAGGTATCGTTCCTGCGATATTACCGCGTTCAACGGGCCGCGCCGACGGTCAAATATGCCGACTGGGCACGGACTTAGGCTTTTTGCGGCGGCAAACTGAGTGCTAGGAGTCACATTCAAGATGACCGGAATGGGCGGCAATTCATTTCCAAAAACCCGCATGCGGCGCATGCGCCGCGATGAGTTTTCACGCCGTTTGATGCGCGAAACGCACTTGAGCGTGGACTCGCTGATCTACCCGGTTTTCGTGGTCGAGGGACGCGGCGAGCGTCAGCCCGTGGCCTCCATGCCCGGCGTCGAACGGCTGCCCATCGATCACTTGCTGCGCGAATGCGAGGCACTGCTACGGCTGAGAATCCCGGCAATCGCGTTGTTTCCGGTCGCGCCGGAGGCGAAGAAAACCCTGGACGGGCGCGAAGCCTGGAATCCTGACGGCATTGCGCAAGTCGCGGTCAGGGCCGTCAAAAAGGAGTTCCCTGATTTGGGCGTGATCACCGACGTGGCGCTCGATCCGTTCACCACGCATGGGCAGGACGGCATCATCGACGAGCATGGCTACGTGACGAACGACCTCACCGTCGAAACGCTGGTGCGCCAGGCGCGCTCGCACGCCGAAGCGGGCGCCGATGTCGTCGCGCCGTCCGACATGATGGACGGACGCATCGGCGCGATCCGTACCGCGTTTGAAAGCGCCGGCCTGGTACATACCCGCATTCTTGCCTACGCCTCCAAGTACGCTTCGAGTTTCTACAGCCCGTTTCGCGACGCCGTCGGATCGGCCGCGCAGTTGGCAGGCGGCGGCAAGCATGCCTATCAAATGGACATCGCAAATTCCAACGAGGCGTTGCGCGAAGTGGCGCTCGATATCAGCGAAGGCGCCGACATGGTCATGGTCAAACCGGGGTTGCCGTATCTGGATATCGTACGGCGGGTCAAAGACCGGTTCGCGATGCCCACCCTGGTCTACCAGGTCAGCGGCGAGTACTCGATGATCATGGCCGCGGCGGGCAACGGTTGGCTGGACGAACGCGCTGTCGCATTGGAAGCGCTGATGTGCATCAAGCGCGCCGGAGCCGACGGCATTCTGACCTATTTTGCGAAACGTGCCGCGGAGTGGCTTGCCAAGGAGCCTGTGTGAGTAGCTCCTGGTGAACTCGAGTCTGGGGTCAGAGGCGCCTGATCAGTACGGAGTTGCGGGTCACCCCATCTCCCATAGCTGGTCGCCGTTCATACACGGAATGTTTGCCAAGGCCACGGCGCAGAATTTGGTGTATCGATTGTTCGATATTCCGCCGGCCAATTTTCGCGCGCGAGGCGCTGCGCTTGTTCGCAGGCGGCCTGAAGGGTCTCAATGTGACATTGCCGCACAAACAGGCGGCGGCGGAACTGGTGAACGAGCTCACGCCGCGCGCGGAGCGCGCCAAAGCGGTCAACACGATCGCATTTTTCGAACAGACTTCCCTGCTGGGCGACAACACCGACGGGCTGGGGCTGATGGCCGATCTGGAGAACAATCTTGGGCATCGCCCTCACCGGCAAGCGCGTGCTGATTCTCGGCGCCGGCGGCGCGGTTCGCGGCGTGCTCGGTTCGTTGATGGAACGGGAGTTGCGCGAGCTGGTCATTGCCAATCGCACGCCGGAACGCGCCCGCAAATTGGCGGCCGAATTCGCCGACCTGGGCGAGATTTCGGGCTGCGGTTTCGCCGAGGTGCAAGGTCCGCCGTACGATCTCATCATCAACGCCACGGCGGCGAGCCTCCAGGGCGAGATGCCGGAGATGCCGGCCGGGTCTGGTGGGCGAAGAAAGTATTTGCTACGACATGGCCTATGGCCGCGGGCATACGCCGTTTACATTGTGGGCGAAATCCTTGCACGCGGCGCGTACCACCAAGGGATGGGGGATGCTGGTCGAACAAGCTGCGGAGTCTTTTCTGCTTTGGCGCGGAATACGCCCCGATACGGGGCCGGCGCTCGAGGCCTTGGCGCAGCACGCTTGAGACGCACCCCCGGCAGCGATATTGATTGGCATGGCTCTCGCCAGGGAGGAGCGCTACCCGAATCTCTAGTGCATGGTGACTAGCGCATAGTGACTAGCTCTTCGGCGCTGGTCGGATGGATGGCCACCGTGTCGTCGAAATCCGCCTTGGTGGCGCCCATGCGAATCGCCACGGCAAATCCCTGCAGCATTTCGTCGGCGCCCGCTCCCAAGATGTGGCAGCCGACGATTCGCTGCTCGGGCCCGACACACACGAGCTTCATATCGGTATGGGTTTTTCGCGTGGTGAGCGCGTGATACATCGGCGTGAAGTCCGCTACATAAACTTTCACCGCATCGCCGTACTGCGCGCGGGCTTCCGCCTCGCTGGCGCCGACGGTGCCGATCGGCGGATGGCTGAAGATCACGGTCGGAATGAAGCTGTAATCCAAATGCCGCGTAGGTTGACCCCCGAATAGCCGATCGCTCAGCCGCCGGCCCGCGGCGATGGCAACCGGCGTCAGGGCCGCGCGGCCTGTTACATCGCCGATCGCATAAACGCCGGCCGCGTTGGTATTCTGAAATTCATCAGTGCCGATGAAGCCTGAGTCGTCGGTCGCAACGCCGGCCGCTGCCAAATCGAGTCCGGCATGATTGGCATCCCGGCCGATCGCCCATAGCACGCAATCGAAGCCGGCGAAATCGCGCCCATCCTCGGTCAGCAGAGTCTTCTTGCCCGAAACCGCGCGCACCGCGGCCGGTATGGCGCGTTCCTGAATGATCATTCCTTGGGCGCGAACTTCGCGCATCAGGGACTTGCCAAGCATGACATCGAAGTTTGTCAGCAAACGGTCCTTGCGAATGAACTGTTCCACATGGCTGCCGAGCTCGCGGAAGGATGCCGCCAATTCGCAGGCAATGTAGCCGCTGCCGACCACGGCAACCCGCTGCGGGCGGGTCTCGAGCTCAAAAAAGCCGTCCGAGCTGATGCCGAGCGCGGCGCCGGGAATCTGCGGCAGCTGCGCTTTGCCCCCGGTTGCGATCACAATGTGGCGGGCGCTGAAGCGCTGGCCATTGACCAGACGGTGCGGGCATCCACGAATCGGGCGGCCCCGCGCACGTACGCCACGCCTTTGGCGGCCAGATTGCGTTCATAAATGCCGTTCAAGCGCAGCACATAGGCATCGCGCTTGCGCTTCAGTTCCGCCCAGTCGCAGGCGCCCGACTTTGACCTCGAAGCCATAGTCGCTCGCATCGTGCAAACTCAAGGCGATGCTCGCCGCGTTCCACATGACCTTCTTGGGGACGCATCCCACGTTCACGCAGGTCCCTCCCAGGCGGTGCGGCTCGATGACGGCCGCCTTGGCGCCGTATTCGGCCGCGCGCTGCGCACAGGCGAGGCCGCCGCTGCCGCCGCCGATGCTGATCAGATCGAATGCTTGCTCGGACACGATCGGTTTCATCCTCCAAAGACCTCGCGAGGTCCTTTGCAGGATCCTCGCGAGCGTCATGATACGTGTTCGCATGCCTTATCGCCCGTGGCCGAATGCCGGTGCGCGTCTGATAGAATTGAGGAGTGAACAATCCACTCCTAGAACTCGGCGCGCTGCCGGATTTCGGCCGCATCGAGGCGCGCCATGCGCGCCCCGCCCTTGCCGAGGTGCTGGCGCAGAACCGCGCGCGCCTCGCGGAACTGACGGCGCAGGAAACCCCGACCTTTGCCTCGCTGGTGGTGCCGGTCGAGGAGCTAAGCTACCGTTTGAGCCGCGTTTTCAGCCCGATATCGCATCTGAACGCGGTCGCCAATTCCACCGAGATGCGCGAGGCGTACAACGAATGCGTGCCGCTGCTGACCGAATATTCTTCGGAGCTGGGGCAAAACGCCGCGCTGCAGGCCGCTTATGCGCATATTCTGACCACGGAGGGCGAAGCGCTCGACCCTTCGCAACGCAAGCTGCTGGAAAATGCGCTGCGCGATTTCAGGCTCGCCGGAGTCGACCTACCCGCCGACAGAAAACCCGCTACCGCGAAGTGGCGCAGCGCCTGGCGCAGCTGGCGACCAAGTTTTCCGAGAACGTGCTCGACGCGGGGCGCGCCTATACCCGCAGCGTCACCAATAGCGCGGAGCTCGCCGGTCTGCCCAGCAACGCCATCGATCGCGCCGCGGCCGATGCACGCGAGGCCCATCAAACGGGTTGGCTGTTCAAGCTCGACCAACCGACCTATATGACCATCATGTCCAGCGCCGAAAATGAGCAGCTGCGCCGCGACATCTACGAGGCCTGGGTCACGCGCGCCTCGGAACTGGGACCGAGCGCGGGACGCTTCGACAACAATGGCATCATCGCGGAAATCCTGCCGCTGCGCGACGAACTCGCCAAGCTGCTGGGATTCGCAAATTTCGCCGACTTCGCGCTGGCGACCCGCATGGCGAAAAGCAGCAAACAGGTGCTGTCCTTCCTCGATGATTTGGCGCGGCGCTGCCGGCCCGCGGCGCGCGAAGAATTCCTGGGATCTGGAAGAGTTTGCCGGGCGCAAGCTCAACGCCTGGGACATCGCCTACTACAGCGAGCGGCTGCAAGAGAGCCGCTACAAGGTCTCGCAAGAGGCGCTGCGCCCTTACTTTCCCCTGCCAAAGGTACTCGATGGCCTGTTCGCTCTGACGCAGCGCCTGTACGGCATCAGCGTTCGCGAGCGCACGAATGTCAGCGTCTGGCATCCCAGCGTGCGCTTCTATGATTTGCTCGACAAGGATAATCGCATCGTAGCGGGCTTTTTTCTCGATCCTTATTCACGTACCGAAAAGCGCAGCGGCGCTTGGATGGACGAATGCGTGGTCGCAAAATCGCTGCCGTCGGGCACGGCGCTGCCGGTTGCGCAGCTGGTGTGCAATTTCACCGCGCCGGTGGGCGCGCAGCCGTCGCAGCTGACGCACGATGAAGTAATCACGCTGTTTCACGAGTTCGGTCATGGGCTGCACCACATGCTGACCCGCGTGGCTTATCCCAGCATCGCCGGAATCAACGGCGTCGCATGGGATGCGGTTGAACTGCCGAGTCAGTTCATGGAGAACTTCGTCTGGCGCGCGGAGGTGCTGCCGCTCATTTCAGCGCACATCGAGAGCGGCGAGCCGCTGCCGGTCGACATGCTGCAGCGCCTGCTCGGCACGCGCACCTTCAACGCCGCGCTCGACACGCTGCGGCAGATCGAACTCGCTACATTCGACTTTGAGCTGCACGCCAATTTCGATGCCAAGGTGGGCGCGAATGTCGCTGCGACCCTGGCTGCCGTGCGGCAGCGAGTGGCCGTCGTGCCTGCGGCGCCCTTCAACCGCATGCCCGCCAGCTTCGCCCATATATTCGCCGGCGGCTACGCCGCCGGTTACTACAGCTATAAATGGGCCGAGGTGCTGGCCGCCGATGCATTCGAGGCTTTCGAGGAAGCCGGTGTTTTCGACGCCAGGACGGCGGCCCGCTTTCGCGAGTCCATTCTTAGCAGAGGCGGCAGCGTGGACGCGATGGACGCATTTGTCCGATTTCGCGGGCGCCACCCGGACGTGCGGCCGCTGCTCAAACAAACGGGCATCGCCGCGTGAGGTGGCTCGCCGCGCTGCTGTTGGCGCTGCTGTCGATCAGGGGGATGGCCGCCACCGCTTACGTGAGCGATGAGTTGGTGCTCGGGGTCTATTCGGAAGCAAATAACCAGGGGCAGCGCTTGGCTACGCTGCATTCGGGCACCAGCGTGGAGACGCTGGCGCAGGACGGAGATTTCACCCAGGTCAGAATGAGCGACGGCACGACCGGTTGGGTGAAGTCGGCGTTTTTGACGGCCCAGGAGCCCGCCGTGGTTCGGGTCAAACAGCTCGAGGAGGAGCTGGATCAGAGGCGTGCCACCCCCCCGGCGCTGGCCGAGGCCGCCGCGCGCAGCGAAGTGGAGCGGCTGAACCTCGAGCTTGCTGCGAAGCAAAGCGAGTTGGATGCCGCACACGCTGAAAGGTCGGCACGGGCGACGGCGTTGCCGCGAACCTCAGGCCTTTTGGCCGCGATTCAGGCGGCTGCGGCGCCTCGATGGCTTCTGATCGCCGCCGCCGCGCTGGCCATCGGATTGGCATGCGGCTTTTGGCTGGGGCTTGCCACGCTGGCGCGGCGCGTGCGCCACAAATTCGGGGGGATCAAAGTTTACTAAATCCGTAGAGTTAGCGTCCAGCGGTTGACTTAATTCTGTGAGCTGCGTCCAAAGGAGAAGTAGGCACGTGGCGCCACGGCCCGGTAGGGCCTAAACTCCCATTGATGTACGACCTCAGACGTAATGATTACGACGTCGCGAATTCCGTTCAAGTCAGCTCCACCGCTGCGGTCAGCACCGCGGTCCGTGAACTTTTTACAGCGGCTTGGCCGGCCGAATACTTCGAGAAGGTCGCAGTGGCTTTTGAGGACTTCGACAAGCTCTTTACGGGCCGCATGCCGGGGTATCACGGCGTAGATACGCTGTATCACGATCGCCAGCACTCGCTCGACATGACCCTCGCCATGGCGCGGCTGCTGATAGGCTATGAGCGCACCGTCGAGAGCCGCCTGCGCTTCGGTGCCGAGCGCGCCAGCCTGGCGCTGGTCACCTCGCTGTTCCATGACGCCGGCTATATTCGCGAATTCGACGATCGCCAGCATAGCAATGGCGCCGAGTTCACGCTGTATCACGTCACGCGCAGCGCCCGCTTTCTGGCGCGCTATCTGCCGAGCATCGGCATGGAAAATTGGGTGCCGGTCGCCACGCGCATCGTCCATTTCACCGGTTACGAGATCAAGCTCAATATGATCCAGCTCGCCGATCCCAAGGATCGAAAGCTGGGGCATCTGCTCGGCACCGCGGATTTGATCGCGCAAATGGCCGATCGCTGCTACCTCGAGAAGTGCCGCGATCGGCTTTATCCGGAATTTGTACTGGGTGGGATTGCCGCCACCACCGCCGTCGACGGGTCGCTGCGCGTGCGCTACAGCTCAGGCCTGGACCTGTTGCGCCAGACTCCTGAGTTTGTGCGCGAAACTTTCGTTGCGCGGCTCGAAGGCGAGTTCGAACACGCCTACCGCTACGTAGAATGTTTGTTCGGCGGCAAGAATCCCTATCTTGAAGCCATCGAACGCAATCTGGGTTATTTGCATCGCGTGCTGCGCACCGAGCGTTGGCCGATGCTCAGGCGCAATCCGCCGCTCTTCACCTCGGAAGACACGCAGATCAATCAGGTTCGCGGCTTGATGCTGAACCGGCTCAAAGAGCTCTGGGCTTAGCAAGCGCCGCAGGCGATCTTTTCCAAAACTCTAAGGCAGGTCGATTCCGGCCACATAGCGCGCGTGCAGCTCGTCGAGATGCTCGAGCACGATTTCCCTTCCCAGCAGCGGCGCACCCGCAATCGCGGTGCGCAAAACCCGCGGCGTCAGGCACAGTCTGGCTTTTTCCGCGATCGGCGCAAAGCTAAAGTGCCAGGGCTCCGGCTGCACGCCGGAGCGCACGCCCTGAAAGGGACGAAAGAAGCCGAAGCGCGGCGCATGAATGGTGAGCCAACGGTCCAGCTTCTCAAACGGCCCGCCCGGCGCGAACTCCGCCCGCGTCAGTTCGATCCGATGACCCGCATCGCTCGAGCGAAGATCCACCAGATCCAGATCCGTGCCCCAGTGATGGCGGCTGGCGCCCGGCAACGCCGACCACAGCAGTATGGCGTCGACGCGTTGCCGCGGCGTGAGCGTCGCGGCGTCGAGCTTTACGCCTGCCGCGTCGAGCATCGGCCGCTCGCCGCTGAACTTGCCGTTCCAGATGTTGAGTTGCCGGGCGAAATCGCGAAAGCTGCTCAGGGCCGCCAGGTCGAAACCCGCTGCTTGCGCGGCGCGGCGCAAATTTAGAAACGGCGCCACGACCTGGGCATGCAGCAAACACTCAGGATCGGCGACGGCAGCGATATGTGTGCGCGCCTGGCCGGTCAGCTCAGCGTCGTTCACGAGGCGACTCCGCGGGCCGACGCGAACTCCGCCACCTGGTCGAACACCCGGGCGAAAATGCCCACCTCCTGGGCGCCCGAGATCGTGTACTGACCGTCGAAAATGTAAGTCGGCACGCCGGTGATCCCCAGCACGGCCGCGTGGCGCTCTGCCGCCACGACGCCATCCTGCCCCACTCTCAAGATCAGCGCGTTGCGCGCTTCCGCGGCGTTCAAGCCCACTTCACCGGCCAAGCGAACCAGCTCGTCAGGGTCGCCGATGTCGCAGCCTTCTTCGAAGTAGGCACGCATGATGCGATCCTTGATCGCTGCTTGCAGTCCGCTGCGCGCCGCGTGCGCGATCAGCAGATGCGAGCGGCGGGTGTTGGGGATGCGGCTTACCATGTCGAAACGGAAGTGAATGCCGCTGGCCTCCCCCAGCCGCTCGAGCTCCGCATGCGCCTGCTCGAGGCGAGCTTGATCCGGCATTTTGGCCGCCATGTAGGTCTCGCGATCCACGCCATCGACCGGCACGTCGGGGTTCAGCTCGAACGGCCGCCATACGACGACCGGCTCATATTGGGGGCGCGCCGCGACCGCGAGGTCGAAGCGCCGCTTCCCGAGGTAACACCAAGGGCAGACGGTGTCCGAGTAGATATCAATTCGCATGTGCGGCGCCCATGAGCCTGGATTGTACCCTCGCCCCTTATGGGGGTTGGCCTGAACAGGTATGATTATCGGTCAAGCGACTTTAGGTACCGGACAAGCGATGGCACGAAGCCTCAAAACGAGCTATTTGCTGCTTGCCTTAGGCGTCAGCGCGGTGCTCGCGCTGATTCTGGGTGGGCTGGCTTACTACGAGCATCGGGTCAACACATCCGACGCCAACCAGCTCACCTATGCCACCGTTGAACAAAAGCTGGAAACCGATCTACAGGCTCGCGCCAGATCATTGAGCAACATTACCAGCACCTCCCTCGCTCCTGCGCTCAAGGAGGGCAACAACGCCGCGGTGGCCGCGATTGCCGCGAGGCTGCTCGATGAGCGCGACATCGAGCGAGTCGAGGTTTGGGGTCCGCACTACGACATTCTGTATTCCGGCAGCAATCCCGAGGCCCGGCCGACCAGTTCGGGGCCGTTCGTCCTGCGGACCGATCTGAAGCCCGCCGGCAGCCTCGAGATTTGGATGAGCCGCGCCGAAATGCAGGAGACCCTGGCGAGCATACGTTCGCAGCTGCTCAGCAAGCAGGGTATTCAGACCAAGCGCATCCGCGGCGTCTTCACCATCATCACCGTGCCGCTCTTCATCATGGGGCTGTTGGGCGCGTGGCTCATCGCCCGCAGGCTCTCCGGTCCCATTGCGGCGCTGGTGAAGAGCGCCGATCGAATCGGCGACGGCGACTACACCCGGCCTCTCGCCGTCGTGCGCAGCGACGAACTCGGCGATCTGCAGTTTGCGCTCGAGCGCATGCGGCAGAACCTCAATGAAACGACCATCACCAAGAACTACCTCAATACGGTGCTCAACAGCTTGAGCGATGCGGTGTTCGTTACTTCGCCTGACGGCATCGTCAAAAGCTGCAATGAAGCCGCGCAACTGTTGTTGGGCTATTCCTCCGGTGAACTGCTCGGCAAGCCCTTGCTCGGCTTCATCGATGAGGTGCATCGCAGCGCGTTCGACCCGACCCATTCCGCTGCGGAGGCGCGCGAGACGGTGCTGCGCACCGCCAGCGGACAGACCATTCCGGTCTCCATGGCAAGTTCGGCCATCGACTCGGAAGACCCGCAGTTTCAGGGCAACATCTACGTCGCGCGCAACATCACCGAGCGCAAGCGCGCCGAGCGCCGCATCCGCTACCTCGCGCGCTACGACACGCTCACCAAGATGCCGAACCGCATGCAGTTCCAGCATCTGCTGCAGCAGGCCATCGCGCGCGCGCGGCGCAACCAGCGCTCCCTCGCGCTCTTGTACCTGGACTTGGACCGCTTCAAAGAGGTCAACGACACCTTCGGCCACGCCGCCGGCGATCGGACCTTGGAAATATTGAGCGAAAGGCTGACGCGAAACTTGAGCAAGGACGCGGTGATCGGCCGTCTCGCGGGCGACGAGTTCGCCATGTTCATCGATGATCTGCCGGTGGACATGGACAATCGCGCCGCCTTGGGAACCCTGGCCCGCACGCTGCTCGATGAAATAAGCCGCACCTTCTACGTCAACCAGCAGGAGGTTTACCTCACCGCCAGCGCCGGCATCGCGATATGTCCCTACGACGCCGAAAATGTGATCGATCTGATCCGCAATGCCGATGCGGCGATGTATCACTCGAAACAGAACGGCGGCAATTCCTGCGCCTTCTACGTGCCCAGCATGAATGCGGCGGCGGTCGAGCGGTTGATGCTCAAGAGCAAGCTGCGGCGCGCGCTGGAACGCGATGAGCTGGTGATTCTGTATCAATCGAAAGTGGATTTGCGCACCGGACGCGTGGTCGGCGCCGAGGCGCTGCTGCGCTGGCGCCTTCCCGGCTACGGCGATATTTCTCCGTCGCATTTCATTCCGCTCGCGGAAGAAACCAGTTTGATTTTGGATATCGGCGAGTGGGTATTGAATCGCGTCTGCGCGGACTACCGGGAGTGGCAGAAAGTCGTGCCGCACCCCGGGCGAATCGCAATCAATCTGTCCTTGCGGCAACTCAAGCAGGCAAGCTTCATCTCGCGCTGCCGCAGCGTGTTTCGCAAAAATGGCGTATCGCCGACCTGCTTCGAGCTGGAAGTGACCGAAACCACCTTGATGACCGATCCGAAGCGCACGATCGGCCTGCTCAACGAGCTGTACGCCATGGGCTTGAGTCTCGCCATTGATGATTTCGGCACGGGGTATTCTTCGCTCTCGGCGCTGCAGCAATTTCCCATCGGCACACTGAAAATCGACCAGTCATTCGTGCGCGATGTCGCCGTGGACGCGAACGACGCGGCCATCGTTCGAACCATCATCGACATGGGCAAGAGCCTCGACCTCGAGGTCATTGCCGAGGGCGTGGAGGAAGCCGAGCAGCTTGAATTCCTGCGCACCCATGGCTGCTACTACGCCCAGGGGCGCTTGTTCGGCGATGCGATGGAAGCGAACAAATTGCTGGGTATTCTCGCCGGCCAGGAAGGCGGCACGCCGCATCACGGAAACTTGTGCGCGCCGACCATGCTGCGGCCGGTGCGCCTCTCCTCCTGATCTGGAGCCCCACTGAGTATTCCGCGTGACACAGGCTCCTGGTCGCGATGCTGAGTGCGCGAGATCTCACGCTGCGGCGCGGTCCGCAGCCGCTCTTCGAGCAGGTCAATTTCACGGTCTTTCGCGGCGATAAGGTCGGCATAACCGGGGCCAACGGCACCGGAAAATCCAGCCTGTTTGCCGCCATATTGCGGCGAGCTCGCGCCCGACCGCGGCGAGCATCGATCTGCCGGCGGCAATCAAGGTGGCGCACGTCGAACAGGAAATCGCCGCGAGCTCGAGCGCCAGCGATTGAATTCGTGCTGGACGGCGATACCGAGCTGCGCAGCGTGCAGCATGCCATCGAAGATGCGCAAGGGCGCGATGCCGCCATGGCGCTCGCCGAACTTTATGCCTCATTGGAGGCCATCGAAGGCTTCCGCGCCAGGGCCCGCGCGGCCGCCATCATGCACGGCCTGGGATTCAAGACCGCCGGATCATGAGCGCGCCGTGGCGGAGTTTTCGGGCGGCTGGCGGGTGCGCCTCGCCATGGCGCGAGCGCTGTGTTCGCGCGCCGACCTGCTGCTCCTGGATGAACCCACCAACCACTTGGATCTCGACGCCATCGTCTGGCTGGAGGAGTGGCTCACGGCTTTCACTGGCACGTTGCTGATGATTTCGCACGACCGGGAATTTCTCGATTCGATCATCGATCGCGTGTTGCACATCGAGAATCGAAGCCATCCGCGCATACGGCGGCAACTATTCTCAATTCGAACTAACAGCGCGCCGAGGAACTGGCGCTCAAGGTCGTGCTGCATGCCCGGCAGGTGAAGCGCATCGCGGAGATCACGGCCTTCGTGAACCGATTTCGCGCCTCGGCCACGCAAGTCGCGGCAGGCGCAGAGCCGCCTGAAAATGCTGCAGCGGATGGAGCGCATCGTGCCGGCGCACGTCGACAGTCCATTCGAATTCGAATTCGCCAAGCCGCTGAAAACGCCGCGGCCGCTCATCACCGTGGAAGATGCCGCCTGCGGCTATGGCGGCATGCCGGTACTTCGCGGCATCAATGTGTCGATCGGCCCGCTGGATCGCATCGCGCTGCTCGGGCCGAATGGCGCGGGTAAATCCACCTTGGCAAAACTGCTCGCGGGCGAGTCGGCCGCGCTGCCAGGGGAAAGCGCATCGCGGCCCCGGATCTCATCATCGGCTATTTCGCGCAACAGCAATTGGACCAGCTGCAGGCCCGACTGCGACGCATTTTGGCATGTGCGCAATCTGGGCGGCGCGGACTATGCGGCCGGCGAGGAGCAGAAAATACGCGATCACTTGGGAAGCTTCGGCTTTCAGGGCGAGCGCGCGTTCGAACCGGTGGCGCGCTTTTCCGGCGGCGAGAAGGCCCGGCTGACGCTGGCCTTGCTGGTGGCGCGGCGGCCGAATCTATTGCTGCTCGACGAGCCGACCAATCACTTGGATATCGAAATGCGGCAGGCGCTGACCGTGGCCCTGCAGAGCTTCGAAGGCGGCTTGGTCGTGGTGTCGCACGACAGGCATTTGATCAAGTCGGTGGCTGACACGCTATGGCTCGTGGCGGATGGGAAATTGCGGGAGTTCGCCGGCGACCTGGACGACTATCAGCACGTGGCTGCGAGGCCACGGCGATGGCGCGTCCGCGGGCATCGCCGCCAAGGCCGCACCGGCACCGCGTTCGCGCAAGGCCGGCGCACCGCGGAACAACGCGCCGCCTGAACGCAAAGCAGTGCGCCGCGACCCTAGGCAAAGCTGCGCCAACAGCTCGAACAAGTCGAGGCGCGCATCGCCGCGGTGGCCGCCGAGCGCGCCTTGGTGGAGGCGGAATTCGCCGCAGACCCTCTGCGAGCTCAAAGCTCGCCATGCGGCGCGCGAATTTGCAGAGAGACGCGGCGTATCTGGAGTCGCAGTGGATGGAAATCGGCACTGCCATCGAAGCGGCGGAGGCCGCGGAATCCGAGCGCCGCCCACAGGCTCCCGCTACTTGACCTTGAGCATCGAAGCGACGCCCACGCCGATTTCCGCAAGCGCCTTGTCGGCGGCTCGATTGTAGGCATCGACGATGGCGCTCATGCGATTGTCGGCTGCGGCTTCACGCACATCGGGTTCGAAGCGCGCCAGAACATGCCGATCGACCGAGTTGCCGACGCGCGCCAGCAATTGCACGTGCACCGTCGGCGGACCCCCCGCGGCGGAGTACTCCGCCTGGAAATCCGTCACCGCGATTTCCAGCCAGTAGGTGCTGGCAAACACGGATGCTTCAGGGCTCACGTTGCGCAGCGCCGGGTTGGCATGAAATTGCTGCACTGCCAGGTCCTGTAATACTTCATCGAGCGGCCCGCTCCAGCGGACATCCGCGAAATAATCCAAGCGCCGGTCGGGATAAAGCGCCGCGATCCGGTCAGTGTCGAGACCCGCGCGCACCCGCGGCCGCAGGACCGCCAGATCGCTCGGCAGATCCTTGCTCGGCGCAGCGGCGCCCGGCGTACTCGGGGTTGCCTGGAGCAGGTACATCGTGGGCGGCGCAGCCTTGTTTTTGAATAGCGATCCAGCGCAGGCCGCGAGCGTCGCGCCGAGCAAAACCAGCGGCATTATCCGTTTCACTTGGGCACCTCGATGCCGCGATAGTTGGATTCGTAGATCAGCTGCGAGGGATTTTGCTTCAGGCTTCGCGAAAGGTCGCGGAAGTCGCGGACCGCCTGGCGGCTCTCGCGCAGCAGTTGCTCGAATTCCGGCAGACTCTGTTTGGAGAAGCGCGAATAGCCGGGTTCGTTCTCGGCCACAAAGGCGTTCAAGCGCGCCGTGGTTTTCGCAAGATTGTCCGAAATCTGGCGGATATTGGCGAACGCCGCCTCGAGGTCCGGCGAGCTCTCGGCGATCAGTCCGTGCAACTGCGCGACTGTGCCCTGCACTTCCAGGGTCGTTTGCCGCACCTCTACCAGCAGCTGCCGAGCCTCGCGCACCGTGTCAGGCAATCGCTCGCTGGCGAGCCGGACATTTTCGAGCGTGGCCTTCAGCCCGCGCACATTCTCATCGCTGAAAACTTCGTTGAAATGATTCGCCAATTCCACCAAGTGAGTGGTCAAGGCGGGCAGATTGCTCAATAGCACGTCGAAATCGGAGCGCCGCGAGCGAATCATCGGGTAGTGTTGGCCCTGCGCCAAGACGCCGGTGGACGCGGCCTGCGGATCCTCCTCGAGATCGATGAACAGCAGGCCGGTCACTCCCTGCAGACTCAAGGATGCGCGCGTGCGATCGTCGATGGGAGCGGTGGAATCGATGTCGACGAGCACCTGCACGGTCTTGCGCTGCTGCGGATCCAGCATGATGCGCACGACCCGGCCCACGTCCACGCCAAGATATCGCACGGGACTGCCGGCGGTGAGGCCGCTGACCGACCCCGGGAAATAAATCTCGTAACGCTGATAAGTGCGCTTATCCTGCTGATCGGTGTACCAAAACACGAACGATACGGCCATCGCGATCACCAGCAGCACGAAGGCGCCGACCGCGACGTAGTTGGCGTCTCTATCCATTGCCGGCCTTCGCGGCTTCCATCTCGGCGGCCCGCGCCCGCGGCCCGTGGAAATATTCCTGAATCCACGGATTCGGATTCTTGAGCATGCCCGGCAGCGTGTCGCTGATCATCCGGCCATCGATGATCACGCCGACGCGGCTGCAGGTCTGAAACAAGGTATCCAGATCGTGGGTAATCATGACAACCGTGAGCCGCAGCTGCGAATGGAGGTATAACAGTAGCTCATCGAAGGCCGTGGCGGAAATCGGGTCCAGGCCGGAGGTCGGTTCGTCGAGGAACAGGAGCTTCGGCTCCAGCGCCAGTGCGCGCGCCAGCGCCGCGCGCTTGATCATGCCGCCCGACAACTGCGATGGAAACTTCGCGCCGTCGTCAGGCACCAGGCCCACCATGAGCAACTGCATGTCGGCCAGTTCGTCCAGGGTTTTCTGCGACAAGGAATAATATTCCCGCAAGGGCAATTGCACATTTTGCGCGACGGTCAGGGAGCTGATCAGTGCGCCATTTTGAAAGGTCACGCCATAGCTTTGCACCAGACTGCGGCGCTCGGTGGCGGCGAGGCTTTCGACATCTTGGCCGTAGATCTCGACGCTGCCGCTGTTGGGATGGCGCAGCCCCAGGATCGAGCGCAGCAGCACCGACTTGCCGGTTCCCGAACCGCCGACCACGCCGAATATTTCATGCTGCTCGACCTCCATGTCGAGTCCGTCGTGGACGATCTGCGCGCCAAAGCGATTGTGCAGGCCTCGCACGCGTATCGCCGGATTGAAATCAGGATTCAGCATTGCAGGGAGGACTCACACAGGCTCCTAAAAATGAATCTGCACGAACAGCACGGCGAACAGCGCATCCGCCAGAATGACCAGGAAGATGGATTGCACCACCGCGACGGTGGTCAGGCGTCCCAGCTCGCGGGCCGAGTCGCGCACCTGCATGCCGCGGTAGGTGCCGACCATGGCGATGAGGATGGCAAATACCGGCGCCTTGACCAGTCCCGCCCAAAAGGTCGTCGGCGAAAGCGATTCGCGCAGGCGCGCCATGAATTGCGGCAAGGGAATGTGCAGATTGATCAGCGACAGCAGGCCCCCGCCGGCGAGACCCATGCCATCGGCGATCACCGTCAGCAGCGGCAGCGCGATGACGAGCGCCAGCACCCGCGGCACGACCAGCAGCTCGATCGGATTCATGCCCATGGCGCGCAGCGCATCGATTTCCTCGTTGAGCTGCATGACCCCTATCTCGGCGGCAAAGGCGCTGCCCGACCGGCCCGCCACGATCACCGAGGTCAACAACACCCCCATCTCGCGCAAGGTCGCGATGGTCACCAAATCCACCACGAAAATATCGGCGCCGAAACGCGACAGCTGCTGCGCGCCCAGATACGCCACGATCACGCTGATGAGAAATGCGATCAGCGAAACGATCGGAATGGCGGTAATGCCGGTTTCGTAGATATGCCGGGCCACCGAGGAGACTCGCCAGGCCCGCGGACGGGAGAATGCCTCGCCGACCACCGTCGCCATGCGCCCGAGAAACACGATCACGCCGCGCGCATGCGCACCCTGCAGGACCGACCAGCGACCCAGCTTGCCGACCAAACGTTCCAGGGTCTCGTCCGCCTGCCTGCTGTAGGCGGCATGCCGTTCAACATGCAGTTTTTGCAGCAGATCCAGAAAATGCGGCGGATTACCCGCGTGACTGACATTGAGGGGCGGCACCGCTTCCGCCAAGCGCCGCAGCAGCGCCCAGGCAGGGCTGATGCCGGGCGCAAGCGCTTGGCTCCAGTCGCAGACCAATTCTCCGGAAAGCGTCGCAGGCAAAGTAATGAGCTGCCCTTCAATGCGCGGCAGCGCCGCCAGCGACCAATCGCCGGAAAGCATCAGCCGCCAGCCGTCGCCGTCCGGCGCGAGCGCCAACGGGTCCGTCATAGCCGCACTCATGGCGATATGCTAGCAGGCAATGGGGCACAACGATCCGCTGTTACAGATCCTGATTCTGCTCACTGCGTCGGTGTGCGTGGTCGCGGCGGTCCGCAAATTGGCGTTGCCCGCGATCCTGGGTTATCTCGCCGTAGGCATGCTGTTGGGTCCGCACGCGCTTAAGCTGGCGGCGGACAATGAAACCACGCAACTGTTGGCGGACTTCGGCGTGGTGTTCCTGGTGTTCACCCTGGGGTTGGAGTTCTCGCTGCCGCGGCTGGTCGCGATGCGCTGGGAAGTGCTGGGCGTCGGCGGCGCGCAGGTGCTGATCAGCACCGGTGTGGTTGCCGCGGGCGCCATCCTATTCTTCGATGTGGCGCCGGCCGTCGCCGTGCTCATCGGCGGTGCGGTCGCCATGTCCTCCACGGCCATTATCATCGCGCAGCTGACCGAGCAGTCCGAGAACAACCGCACCCACGGCCGGCTCGCCGTGGCGATTTGCCTGTTCCAAGACTTGAGTTTTCCGCTGTTTCTGGCGCTGCTGTCGGCGCTCCGCGGCGGCGTCGGCAGCGTCGATGCTGCGCATATTTTGGGCGCCATCGGTGTCGCTGCGCTCGCCTTGCTGCTGGTGCTGGCCGCCGGACGATGGCTGCTGCGCCCGCTATTTCTCATGATCGCCTCGGTGCGCTCCGCCGAACTGTTCTCGCTGGCGGTGCTGCTCGCCGTGTTGGCCTCGGCTTGGGCCACGCGCGCGGTGGGCCTGTCGCTGGCGTTGGGCGCCTTTCTCGCCGGGATGATGCTCGCGGAGACCGAGTTCCGGCATCAAATCGAGGCCACCATTCGCTCCTACCGCGAGGTGCTCCTGGGCCTGTTCTTCATCACCGTCGGCATGCTGCTCGACGTCGGCTTGCTGTTGCGCGATTTGCCGCTGGTAACGCTGATCCTTCTCGGCATGCTGCTTTTGAAAGCGGCGGTGGTTGCCGTCGTGGCCAAGCCCGCCACCAAGAACTGGTTCAAGTCGCTGCGCACCGGCGTGATCGTCGCACAGGGCGGCGAGTTTGGGTTCGCGTTGCTGATTCTGCTGTTGCGCAAGGAACTGCTCGACCGCAGCCTCGTGCAGCCGCTGCTGGCCGCCACCGTATTGAGCATGGTGTTATCGCCGCTGATCATCCGCCACAACCGGCGCATCACCCGCATCCTGTTGCGCGAGAGCGGCAATCCGCAAACCGAGGCCATGCGTCAGGAACGCGTAACCTTGGCGGCCGCCGATCGGGAGCACGTGGTGATCTGCGGATTTGGCCGCGTCGGACAGAACATTGCGCGCGTGCTGGAACAGTCGGGCTTCGAGTACATCGCGCTCGACGTGGATCCCTACCGCATTCGCACCGGCCGCCAGGCCGGCGACCCCGTGGTCTACGGCGACGCCAGCCAAGTCAAAGTGCTGGAGAACGTCGGCCTCGCACATGCCAGCGTCGTGGTCATCACGTTCGCAAATCCGGACGTCGCGTTGCGCATCTTGAGAGCGGTGCGCGAACTGCGCGCCGATGTGCCCATCCTGGTGCGCACCCAGGACGATACCAAGCTCACGGAGTTGCAGGCCGCCGGCGCGACCGAGGTCGTGCCGGAAACGTTCGAGGCCAGTTTGATGTTGCTCTCCCACTTGCTGCTGCTGGTGAAGCAGCCGGTCGGCGCCGTGCTTCGCACTGTGAATGACATTCGCAGCCACCGCTACAGCATGCTGCGTCAGTATTTTCGCGACGCCCATGCTGAGCATCTGGATGAGACCCATGCGTTTCGCGAAGAGTTGCACAGCGTGATTCTGCCGCCGCATGCCTGGGCAGTCGGCCGCAGCATCACGGATCTCAAAGAACGCGGATCGGAGGTCGCTGTAAACGCGGTGCGGCGCGATGGCATTGTAGGACGCGACCCCGGCCCGGACACCGTCTTCAAGGAGGGCGACGTGGTGGTCGTGTATGGCACACCGGAGGCCGTGGAACACGCGGAAACACTGCTTTTAATGGGTTAAATCGTTCGAAAATGCGCTCCCCGAAATACCCCTTTACAAGGGCGGCGGCCCATCGCATAGTATTGCCAGCTGTTTAAGGGCAAACCCGCCGAAAGGTGGGGACGCAAAACCACCGGTCTTAGGGGCTTCCTGAAGAAGCCTGACGATAGCGGGGTCGCCAGTGAATCCATCAGCGCACACGCGCATGCAGAACCGCCAGGTTTTGTGCCCCCCACAGCGTTTTTCAGTTCTCTTCCGGGGGGAAGCACATGGTAAATAAAGTCATTGATCCGCGCGGCGCGGATTCATCAGGCATCCATCGGCGGCCGCGGCTGGTGCTGCGACTGAAGCGTTTCGAGGACATTCCGAGTCTGCTCGAGAAGACCAAGAGCTATCCGACACCCGTGCGCATGGTCGGCGCCGATTATTCGCAGACCCGCTGCGTGGGCGGCGACGGCGGGACCACGGTCGACACCGGCGGTCTCGACCGGATCGTGGAATTCGGCGAACACGGCGTACGGGCCCAGGCCGGCGTACGGGTCAGCACCCTGGTCAAGGCGCTTGCCGAGCGCGGCCAAGAACTGCCGCTGACGCCTGAAATGGGCGAGATTTCCCTGGGCGCCATGGCGGTGACGACCTTGCCGCAGGCCTCGTACGGCGAAGGCATGGCCCAGCTATCGTCCTGCATTTCCGAAGTGAGCATGATTACCCCGCAGGGCAAGCAGATGAAGGTCAGCGATCGCGAACGCGACCTGATGCGGGTGCTGCGTTCGAGTTTCGGATTGCTGGGCATCGTGCACGAGGTCGTGGTTCGCGTACGGCCCCTGACGCCGGTGAGGATCGACTACCAGGTGATGACGCTGAAGGAATTCTCCTCTCGCCATGCCGGCTTGGTTCAATCCCCGGGCGCGCTGCGTCTGCATGTCTCGCCCTTCCATGACCGGATCACGCTCGAGCGCCGCACGCTGGATGAGTCGGCGGCCATCAGCCGCTCCGGAATCTGGCAGATCAAACAGTCGGTGATGCGCAATGTGCTGCCGGCTTTCGGCTCGACGGTCGGCAGCGTTTTGGCGGCGCCCGGTCTGCGTAACGCTGTGCTATCCGGGATGCACCGCGCCTTGAGTGGCGGCAGCCGCGGCGTCATGATGTATTCGCATGAATGGATGCGCGACATGCCGAAGGAGGCTTGGAAGGCGCGCCACACCTACAGCCTATGGGCTTTCCCGCAAGCCGATTATCCGAAACTGCTCGGCGCCTACTTTGCATTTTGCAAGTCGTACTACAAGCAGCACCGCTATCGCGGCAACGTCGTGAGCGGTGCGAGCCGCCTGCATCAGGACCGCGGCTCCCTGTTCAGCGCAAGCTATTCGGGTCCTATGTTTACCTTGGAACCCTCCTCCAGCGGCGAACAAGGCTGGGACGACTTCCTGATCGATTTCAATGATTTCGCGTCCTCGCAGGGCGGCGTACCCACGTTCAATCAGAGCCGGGCGCTGCAGCCGGAACACGTGGCGAAGGCGTTCGGCGAGCGCGCCAAGCTGTTCCGCGCGCTGCGGCAGCGCACCGATCCCTTGAATCGGCTGCGCAACAGCTATTTCGCCTACCTGTTGGGCTAGTCTCGGCCGGGTGATCTTGACCGGCCTGTACGGCCGCTCAAATTCACAGACCCGATACGATCTTGGCCTTGATCGATTCGAATTCCGAATCGCTGATCAGCTTGGCATCGAGCATTTCGCGCGCTTGGCGCAGGCGGCGCGCAGGTTCGGACTCCGCTCCCGCGGCATCGGCGCCGTACGCGGGCTGGCCGCCGCTGATCTGCACGCCGCCGGATTTTGCGCGCAACTCCTCGAGTTCGCGCACGCGGCGCTTCTCGCGCCACACTTGATCGTGCTGCTGGCAGATCCGATACATTGCCTGCGCCTGATCCTTGTGCAAGCCCTCGAAACTCCACACGCGATTCACCTCCGCGCCGATATTGAGGTCCGAGCTGCTCTGCGCGACCAGGATCAAGTCCGCGGCGAAGATCCCTGCGCTGATCCGCGTCTCCTTGAGATCTTGCCAGCGGATGTCGGCTGAATCGTAGCCGCCGAATAGGCGCCGCTTGAGCGAAATGAAGCGGCCGCTGGTGGCTGCGATGAGCGCGCGCCGGTGATTGAGCGCATACAAACGCCGCTGGGCCGCCCATGCTTCGAGGGTCTCGCCGCTCGTCAACAGTCCCTGCAGCGTGGCGAGCGCCTCGCTCAAGCCCAAATTATCAGCGGCGCCCGATTCGCTCATGCCTCAGGCCTTGTCCTGCAGATGCGCCTCGAGGAACCACAGGTACTTGTCGATCTCGCGGGAAATTTGCGTGAAAAGATCCGCCGTATCCGCATCTCCCAGCTCATCGGTGTCGCTAATCGCCGCGCGCAGCACCTTGCCGTAAACCGACAACTGCGTGGACAAATAAAATAAATGGTCCTTGCCGGCGGTGATGCTCAAAGGGTAGTTCTTCAGTTTGCTGCGCTTGGCCGCGACCGCGACCGTGCCCTCGGCGGTCCCTCCTAAGCTGGTGACGCGTTCGGCGATCTCGTCGATCTGCTCCAACACCGCATCGGAGAGCTTGTCGAACAGCTCGTGCAAGGCGATGAAATTGGGGCCTTTGACATTCCAATGGGCCTGCTTGATTTGGCTCTGCAGATCGATGGCGTAAGCCAGGCGATCGTTCAATATGCCGGCAACATTGCGGCGGACTTTCTCCGACAGATCGATCTTCGTCTTGTACATGGCGCGCCCCTTCGAAATAGCGAAAATACCCCGGCCTATTTTGCACTGCTTTGGCGGCGAATCCCAAGAAAGAAATCTCGGGGGCGCTATTCACCGTCAGCCGAGTTCGCCGCGCCCCCAGCTGCGGGGCGCCGCGCCCGCGTAGCGGATCAAATCTCCGAGCGGCGCATGCGCAGCTGGATGGCGGCGACGATCAACACGACTCCCACCGCAACTCCTATCCATGTTTCGGCGCTGCTGAAGAATCCACTGGGGTTGATCAGATGCCAGACGCTCGGTGCGGCGGAACCGGCATTATCCACAATGCCGCCGTCATTGCTCCAATTGTACTTCGAGCCGTTGAAGGACACCGCCGGCAGTGCGGTCAAGCGCCGGGCGATGATGTGACCCACCGTGTGCGTCCCAAAAAATACCCGCTCGAGGATGTAGAGGAGCAGCGGCGGCAATACCGCCCACAGCATGACGGCGCGCTTGGCGTATGCCGACACCAGCATCAACCAGCCCGCCACCGGCAGATACCACACCGCCGTGGTGAGGATGGCGTACATCCACAGGACCTGCACCTGCCACCAAACATCGCCGTTCCACAGCGAGCTGCCGATCGAGGCTCGCGCCCGTATCGAGAGAATGAAGGCCGCGATCAGCGCGGTGACGTCGGCAGCCGCGAAATACACCAGCGGAATGATGATCATGCCGACCAGCAGTTTGCACAGCACGGTCGTGGAGTCCGATATCGGCAGGGACTTCCAGAACAAGATGCTGCGGTCCTTGCGGTCGGTATACAGGCAGTCGAGCAGATACCAGGTCGAATACACGCCCATGACCAGGTAGAACATGGCGCCGACCACGACCAAAAAGGCGGCCGCCGCCTCCTCGGATTCATGCGCCGAGGTGAGATGCGGAATGCTGACCTGGCCGAACAATGCGGCGAGCAGCAGCAGGCCACCGAATACCGCAGGAATCATCCAGATCGCACGGTTCTCCCAAAATTCCCGGCGGATGAGCCAGTTGCTGTTGTTCACGCTGCACCTCCCGAAAGCTTCGCGACGAATAGATCGGATACGCTGGGGGTGTGGATTTCGCCAAAAGCCTCGAGTTTGCCCGGGTCGACGTTTTCGAAATACAGCACCACCTTGCCGAGGATGTGGCGTTCGTAAAAGGGCTTCTCGGCGCGCGCCGCATCCAGGCGATCGGCCGTCACCGCCACCGCGGTGAAGCGCGTCGCGACATCCTCGAGCGAGCTGTCCAAAACGATGCGGCCCTTGTCGATGAACACGATGTCCGTGAGCAGATTCTCGACTTCTTCGACTTGATGGGTCGTGATGAGGATGGTTCGCGTCTCATCCATATAGTCGTTGACCAGCGCGTCATAAAAGGCGCGGCGTGCCAGGATGTCCAACCCCAAGGTCGGTTCGTCCAACACCAAGAGCTTGGCATCGATCGCCATGGTCAGCGCCAGATGCACCTGGGTTTTCATGCCCTTCGACAATTCTCGCATCCGGCGCTTGCCGGTGATCTGGGTTTTGGCCAGGAAGGCGGTGGCGCGATCGCGGCGGAAGCGCGGATGCACGCCCGCGACGAAATCGATGGCCTGGTCGACGCGCAACCACGACGGCAGCACCGCGACGTCCGCGATGAAGCAACATTCGTTCATGAGTTCTTTGCGCTCGCGAAACGGTTCGCGGCCCAAAACGGTCAAATGGCCTTCGTAATGGGTGAGGCCCAAAATGGCGCGCAGCGCGCTGGTTTTGCCGGCGCCGTTGGGACCGATGAGTCCGACGATGCGGCCTGCCTCGACATTGAGGTTGGCGCGATCGAGCGCAACGTGAGCGCCGTATTTCTTCGTGAGATCTCGAGCTTCAATGAGCGCGGGCATAGGTGGTCTCATTCTTCTTTGGCATCGCTGCCGCGGGGCGGCGGTGCCGGGTGGGTGAGCGCCGGTGTTTGCGCAAAAAGTTCTTCAGACGAGAATCCCAGCCGGTTGATGACGGCGAGAATCTGCGGCCAGTCTTCGTTCAAGAAGCGCTCGCGTTCGCCCGCCAGGAGTTGGCGCCGAGCGCCCTCGCTGACATACATGCCGCGACCGCGGCGTTTTTCGACCAGGTTTTCATCGACCAACTGCTGATAGCCCTTCAGCACCGTCAGCGGATTGAGCCGGTAGTCGGCAGCCACAGCCCTTACGGAGGGCAGGGGGTCGCCCTCCTTCAGCGCGCCCTCTAGGATCAGGGCGACCATTCGATCGCGCAGTTGGCGATAGATAGGTTGGTTGTCGTTCCAGTTCGGGTCCATTGCTCGCTCGATGTGCTTAACCCCAGTGTGGGGGACATATAGCACGGTAATCTACCAGAGCGCCGAGCTTCTAAAGCCTCAGGCGACGTTCGCAGTGTTCGCCACGGTGCTGGCGAGGGAGACCACCGCCGTCGGCTGCACAGTGAACAAGTAGGCCATGCCACCCATGATCACGCCGTTAAAGACCAGGGCGAGAGCGAGGGCTGTCAGTTTGGTTGAGATTGAGGTGTTCATAATCGTCTCCTAATAAAAGTGTCTGTCGGCTCTGTCATCGAGGTGTTTCGGTGACTTGGTGATATAGTAATATACAACACCACTACATGCAAGCACTTGGACGAAAATATTTTTCTCTCTAAGTGTCTGTTTTCAAAAGAAATATCAAAATAGGTGGGAAATCGTTTGAAAATAATTGTGCGCGGCCGGTTGGCTTTGCCCCTGAAGATCACGCCACGTATGCTTCTGGAACGATGGACTTTGAAGACAATGACGCGAGGCTGATGCTGCGCTACCGGGATGGCGATGCGGCAGCCTTTGCTGCGCTTTATGCGCGCTACAAAGGCCCTTTGTATCGATATCTTTTGCGCCACGTGCGCAGCGCCAGCGCCGCGGCGGATTTGTTTCAAGAAGTTTGGTCGCATCTGATCGCGACGCGTGCGCGTTACGAACCTCGCGCAAGATTCGCGACGTTCTTGTTCCACATTGCGCACAATTGCACGATCGATTTTTTCCGCCGCGACTTGCACTTGCGCCGTGCGATGCCGGCGCACGACTCCGAGTCGTCGTTGCTGGAAGCCGAGGTCCCCGAGCATCAACATCCTGACAAAGTCGCCGAATTCGTCGAACAGCAATCCGCGCTGCTCGCCGCGGTCGCTGCGCTGCCGCGCGAACAGCGCGAGGCGTTTCTGCTGCGCGAGGAAACCGGGTTGAACGTCGAGGAGATCGCGCGCATTACCGAGGTGCCGATAGAAACGGCGAAGAGCCGCCTGCGCTACGCGGTTCGAAAATTGAAAGAATCGCTGCGCCCGTTGCAGGAGCCTGAGGCGCTGCGGCTGCGAACTTATGCCTGACGAAACCGATGAACTTGACGCATACCTGCGCGGCGGCGGCGTCTCGAGCCAGTACCAACGTGAGTCCTCGCCCGTGCCGCCGCATGAACTCGATCGATGGGTGCTCAAGGCCGCGGGTTTGAAATCCAAAACGCCGTTCAAGCCGCAAAGCTTGGCGCCGTTTGCCTTCGCCGCCAGCGTGCTGCTGTCGCTCGCGCTGATCGTGGCGGTGCTCTTCGGTCCGCAGGTTGGAAAACCCGACAACAAGCCGCAAGTGGTGCGCGTGCGCATTTTCAAGAGCGAGCCGCTGCGCGCAACGCCGGCGTCGCCGCGCGAGCGCAACCCGGTGCTTTGGCTCGAAGATATCAATGCACTGCGCCGCGCCGGCCGCGGCAACCAAGCGGACCTCGAAATGCGCCGCTTCCGCAGCGCCTATCCTGACTACATCATTCCCGTCAGCGAGTGACCCGGCTTCAAATGATTCACCTGCGCGATTCGCCTTTGCGCCTGAGCTTGGCGCTGACGCTGTTTTTCTTGGCGATTGCCGCCGCCGAACGCGCACCCGCCGCGACCGTGCTGATGATTTCGGTCGATGGACTGAAACCGGAATACGTTCTGAATGCCGATGCGCACGGCCTCAAGATTCCTTTTTTGCGCAGCTTGATGCGCGATGGGGCGTATGCCCGCGGCGTCACCGGCGTGTGGCCGACGGTAACCTACCCAAGCCATACGACGCTGTTGACGGGCGTATCGCCGGCGGAACACGGCATCTACAACAACCTGGAATTCGATCCGCTAAAAACCTATGCGAATGCCTGGTTTTGGTATGCGCAACAAATTCGCTCGCCCACGTTGTGGCAGGCTGCGCATGAGGCCGGGCTGTCCACCGCCAGCATCGGCTGGCCCGTGAGTGTCGGCGCTACGGGGGTGGATTTTCTCATCCCGGAGTATTGGCGAGTGGGACGCCTGACCGATGTCGATCCGTCCGATGCCTTGCTGGTGGCGGCGATTTCGCGTCCCGAAGGCCTGCTGCAGAAGATGCAGGCACGCCTTGGTCCCTACATGCGCGGAAATGATCCGAGCCCGCCCGGCGATGAAATCAAAACCCGCTATGCATTGGATATCCTGCGCACCCAGAAGCCCAAGTTCATGACCATCCACTTGAGTTCTCTCGACCAGCAGCAGCACCTGCATGGGCCGTTCAGTCCGGAGGTTGATCAGGATCTCGAGGTGATTGACGCCCAGCTTGCACAGCTCTTTGCCGCGTCCCGCTCCAACGACCCCAAGGCCATCGCACTGGTCGTGTCGGATCACGGCTTCGTGCGAATCACTCACAAAGTGAATCTGATGCTGCCGTTTCTGCGTGCAGGCTTGTTGCAGAGCGGCGGCTCATGGAAGGCGCAGCCTTGGTCCGGCAGCGGCATGGCGGCCGTCATGCTGAACGATCCTGCCGATTCGCGCACTGAAAGTCAGGTGCGCGATTTGCTGCAAGCCATGAAAGCGGACCCCAACAACGGCATCGCCGAGGTGCTGGAGCGCGACGCCATCAAGCAGCGCGGCGCATTTCCCGGCGCGTCGTTTTTGATCGTCATGAAGCTCGGCTATTACGCGCTGGCCGACGCGACCAGCCCTCTGTCGAGCGAGGTGCAGGGCACGCCGGGCAGCCACGGCTTCTCGCCGGATTATCCGGAGATGCGCGCGGCTTTTTTCATCGAAGGCGACGGCATTGCCCGTGGACGCGACCTAGGATTGATCGATATGCGGCAAATCGCGCCCACCGTTGCACAACTGCTCCGGGTCCGCCTGCCCAAGGCAACTCAACCGCCGCTGGCCGTCCGTCAATGACGATCCGGGCCAATATCGGCTACCATTCTTGATTTTTGCGCGGGAGCACGTCATGAAAAAGCCAGTCACCATCACCATCACGGGCGCCGCCGGCAATATCGGATATGCGCTCGCATTTCGCGTAGCTTCCGGCCAGATGCTCGGCGCCGATCAGCCGATCAATTTGAATCTGTTGGAGATCCCCGCCGCCAGCGCGGCGGTTCAGGGCGTGGTGATGGAATTGCATGACTGTGCCTTTGCCACCTTGAACAAGGTCACGGCCTCATCGGACGCCAGCGTGGGCTTCAAGGATTGCAATTTTGCGATGCTGGTGGGAGCCAGGCCGCGCGGTCCCGGCATGGAGCGCAAGGATCTGTTGCTGGAAAACGCCAAGATCTTCTCCGCGCAGGGCAAGGCGCTGGATGCGGTCGCGAGCCGCGATGTGCGCGTGCTTGTCGTGGGCAATCCGGCCAACACCAATTCGCTCATCGCGCAACGCAACGCACCTTCGCTGCCTCGCAACCGCTTTACGGCGATGACTCGTCTCGATCACAACCGCGGCCTTGCGCAGCTCACCGAGAAAACCGCTGCCACCTTGGCGCAGGTGAAGCGCATGATCATCTGGGGCAACCATTCGGCAACTCAGTATCCGGATCTGCACCACGCCACCGTAGACGGCAAGCCGGCGCTATCGTTGGTGGATCAAAGTTGGTTCAAGGACAGTTTTATCCCCACGGTGCAGCAGCGCGGCGCCGCCGTCATCAAGGCGCGCGGCACCTCCTCCGCCGCGTCCGCCGCGGCGGCGGCGATCGATCATGTGCATGACTGGATGCTGGGCACGCCAACGGGCAATTGGGTCAGCATGGGCGTCCCATCCGATGGCAGCTACGGAATCCCCGAAGGGATCGTTTATTCCTACCCGGTCACCTGCAACAGCGGCGAATACAGCATCGTCCAGGGCTTGGCCATCAATGAATTCAGCCGCGAAAAAATGCAGGCTACGCAGCGCGAGTTGCTGGAAGAGCGCGACGGCGTCAAAGATTTGATCTGAAAAGGGGCGGTCCGATGCATGACCCGCTGCTCGAGGCCGCCATCATC
The DNA here is from genome assembly GCA_963782865.1 of uncultured Gammaproteobacteria bacterium. Taxonomy (GTDB): domain Bacteria; phylum Pseudomonadota; class Gammaproteobacteria; order Steroidobacterales; family Steroidobacteraceae; genus Bog-1198. The sequence goes on from CAWALS010000017.1 coordinate 66,659, forward strand.
GCCGGCTGGCTGGTGTTGTTCGTGGGCGCCATTTGCATTCTCGCCTATCGGCGCGCCAGCTCTCGCGGCGAGTACCGGCGTGCTGCTGGCTGCTGCTCGCTGGCCTACTGGGTTTTCGGCGCGGCGCCCTTGGCGGTGGAAGATCGCGGTTTCGGTGCCGTTCGCGCTGCTGCTGCTTTTCAACGTCCGGCCGCTGCGGATTCGGCTGCTGACGCGGCCCTTCATGAAGAAAGTACCGCAAGCTGCTGCCCGCCGATGTCGTCCACCGAACGCGAGGCGCTCGATGCGGGCACGGTGTGGTGGGACGGCGAATTGTTCACCGGCGGGCCGAACTGGCAAAAGCTCATGTCGGCGAAAGCCGCCGGCGCTCAACCCCGCCGAGCAGGCATTTCTCGACGGGCCGTGCGAGGAACTGTGCGCGATGCTCGACGATTGGGAAATCACGCATCGGCGCGCCGACCTGCCCGCCGCGGTGTGGTAGTTCATCAAGTCGCAGCGGCTTTTTCGCCATGATCATTCCGCGGCGCTACGGCGGCCTGGAATTCTCGGCCTACGCGCACTCCTGCGTGCTGATCAAAATCGCTTCGCGCTCGGCCACGGCTTCCTCGACCATCGCCGTGCCGAACTCCCTGGGACCCGCGGAACTGCTGCTGCACTACGGCACCGAGGAGCAGAAAGAATCATTACCTGCCGCGGCTCGCGCGCGGCGATGAGGTGCCCTGCTTTGCGCTCACGGGCCCGCGCGCCGGTTCGGACGCAGCATCCATTCCCGACACCGGCATCATTTGCAAGGGATCGTGGGCTGGGCGGGAAACCATCGGCATCCGCCTGAATTTCTCGAAGCGCTACATTACGCTGGCGCCGATCGCCACGGTGATCGGCCTGGCGTTCCGTCTCTACGACCCTCTGCATCTCATGGGCGAAAAGGAGGACCTGGGGATCACATGCGCGCTGATTCCGCGCGAGACGCCCGGCGTCAGCGATCGGCCGGCGGCATTTTCCACTGAACATTCCGTTCCAAAACGGCCCCATCCAGGGACACGACGTGTTCGTGCCCCTCGACGCCATCATCGGCGGTTTCGCCACGGCGGGGCAGGGCTGGCGCATGCTGGTGGAGCAACTGTCCGTGGGCCGCTGCATTTCACTGCCCTCCAATGCCACCGGTGGCGCGCAGGCCGCCGTCTATGCGTCGGGCGCCTATGCCCGTATCCGCCGCCAATTCAACACGCCGATTGGCAGCTTCGAGGGCATCGAACAGGTTCTGGCGCGCATGGCGGCGCGTACCTACATCATCGACGCCGCGCGCTCCGTGACCGCGGGCGCGATCGACGGCGGCGAGAAAGCCTTCGGTGCCCTCCGCCATGCTCAAATTTCACGCCACCGAAATCGGCCGCATGATCGCCAATGATGCAATGGATGTTCACGGCGGCAAGGGCATCATGCTGGGGCCGAACAATTATCTCGGACGCGGCTACCAGATCGTGCCGGTCGCCATCACCGTCGAGGGCGCGAACATCCTGACGCGCAACTTGATCATCTTCGGTCAAGGGGCGGTGCGCTGTCACCCGTTCGTGCTCAAGGAAATGAGCGCCGCCAAGAATCCAGACCGCGAGGCCGGGGTGCGCGAGTTCGATGCCGCAATCGTGGGCCATGTCGGATTTGCCATCTCGAATGCCGTGCGCTCGCTGATTCTGGGCCTGACTGCGGCGCGCTTCACGCGGGTGCCGGACACCGGCGCGACGCGGCGCTACTTCCAGCACATCAATCGCTACAGCGCATCCTTTGCGCTGGCGACGGATGTCGCCATGCTGGCGCTCGGCGGGTATCTCAAGAAAAAGGAGACGCTCTCGGCGCGCCTCGGCGACGTGCTGTCATCGATGTACCTGGCATCCATGGTGCTCAAGCATCATGAAAATCAGGGGCGCCAGCAGGATGATCTTCCGCTGGTCGAATGGGCCTGCCGCAGCCTCTTGTATCAGGCGCAGGAGCAATTGCACCTGTTCCTGCGCAATTTTCCCAATCGTCCTTTGGCGCTGTTCATGCGGCTGTGCATATTTCCGCGCGGACTCAGCTATTCGCCGCCGAGCGATCGATTGGGCCACGCCATTGGCGGTCTGGTCATGAACTTAAGCCGCGACCCGCGAGCGCTTGAGCGCTCATATTTATAAAACGGCGGCAGCCCACAACCCCTTGGGGAAACTGCAGGCGGCATTGGCACTCAGCGCCGCGGCCGAGCCGCTCGAGAAGCGCATCCGGGTCGATGGCGTCAAAACCGGCCGCATCACGGCGCTGGATCTGCCGGGGCAGATCGCGCAGGCCTCATCCCTCGGCATCATCAGCGAAAGCGAAGCGGCGCTATTGCTGGACTACGATGCCAAGGTTCAAGACATTATCAACGTTGACGACTTCGCACCGCATGAACTGGGCGTGGGAGCGGACGCTTGAATATGAGCGCCATCGAACCCGCGGCCCCGCGCGCTGGGGCCGTTGCTGAAGCCCCGGCGGTGGCGGCACGCTGCAAGAACTGCGGCGCGGTGCTGCTGGGGCGCTTCTGTGTCGACTGCAGCCAGGCCGCCAATGTGCATGTCCCGACCACCCGCGAGCTGGTGCATGAGTTGCTCGAAGGACTCACGCACTCGGATTCGCGTTTGTGGCGCACCCTGACAACCCTGTGGTTCAAGCCGGGAAAACTCACCGAGGAATTCGTCGCGGGCAGACGCGTCGCTTATCTGCCGCCGTTTCGGCTGTACCTGATCTTGAGCATCATTTTCTTTCTGCTGGCGTCATTTATTCATGCGAACGTCGCAATGCTCAGATTAGACGACGCTCTCAAGCCCGGCGGCCTGCCGGCCAGCGCGTCGCAGCTGCCGGCAAATCGCATAACCAGCTGCGACGACTTCGTGACCTGGTCGAATCACTCCAACTGGAGCCCGCGCATCAAGCACGTTTGCGAGGCGGTGCTGCACGACAACGGCGGCAACCTGGTGCATCTCGCGATCGGCACGACATCCAAAGCGATGTTCATCTTTCTGCCGCTGATCGCCTTTCTGAACATGCTGATGTATTGGCACCCGCGCTATCGATACGCGGAACAACTGCTGTTCTTTGTGCATCTGCATGCCTTCTTTTTTTCCGTGGCCATCATCATGCTCTCCTTGGCCAACGCCGCGGACGCGTGGCCGAAACTGGGCGGAGCCGCCGACTTTTTCGAGACGATTCTGGGATGGACCTTGCCGGTTTACACGCTCAGCGCCATGCGGCGGGTGTTTCGCCGCAGCTGGCTCGGCACCCTGTTCAAAGGGGTTGTGCTTTTCTTCGTCTACATGATCGTATTCGGCCTCACGGTGGCCGGCGCATTCGTGTATGCGGCCTTGCAGTTGTAAACTGTACGATCTTTAAACCTGAGGAGAGCCAAATGAGTCGTCTACTATTGGCGCTAGGCGTGTGTTTGGTGGCGGCGACAGCCTTCGCGGCGGATCGCATGGCGCCGCCGGCGGGGGCAAAGGTCTATTTTATCGCACCGCAAAACGGCGCGAAGCTGCACAACCCGGTCACGATAAAGTTCGGGCTGAAAGGTATGGGAATTGCGCCGGCGGGCATCAAGTTCGACAACACCGGACACCATCATTTGTTGATCGACACGGACTTGAGCGAAGTGAAGCTGGATGCACCCATGCCGGCAACCGACAAAATCGTGCATTTTGGCAAGGGCCAAACCGAAACGACGCTGACCTTGACGCCCGGCAAGCACACTCTGCAGCTAATTTTCGCCGATTACCTGCACCAGTCGTTCGATCCACCGCTGACTTCGAAGAAAATCACCGTCACCGTGGATTGAGGAGCCTGAGGTGCGGGCGATACTGCATATCGATATGGACGCTTTCTATGCGTCCGTGGAGGAGCAGGATCGCCCAGAGCTCAAGGGCAAGCCGCTCATTGTCGGCGGCACGGGCGGCCGCGGCGTCGTCGCGGCGGCCAGCTACGCCGTGCGTCGTTTCGGGGTGCGATCTGCCATGCCCATGCGTGAAGCGCTGCGGCGTTGTCCCGAGGCCATCGTTGTACGTCCGCGGATGGACCGGTACAAGGAAATCTCCGATCAGGTCTTCGCGATTTTTCGTGAATTCACGCCCGTGGTGGAAGGGCTGTCGTTGGACGAAGCCTTCCTCGACGTCACGGCGAGCCAACAATTGCATGGCGACCCTGCGAAGATCGGCGCGGACATCCGCCGCCGCATTCTCGGCCAAACCGGACTGACCGCCTCGGTCGGCATCGCACCCAACAAGCTGCTGGCAAAGATCGCATCGGATTTGAACAAGCCGGATGGGATGTGCCGGATCGATGCCGGCAATATCCGCGAGGTTTTGGACCCGCTGCCGATCCACAAGTTATTCGGCGTCGGCCAGAAGACCTTGCCTACGGTGCTGGCCGCCGGCATCCGTACTTTCGGCGACGCGCGCACCGCCGACGAAGCGGTGTTGTGGCGCGCCTTCGGCAAGCACGGCAGGGCGATGCGGGATCGGGCCGCCGGGCTCGATGATCGGCCGGTTGAGCCTTCGCGCGAGGAGAAGTCCATCAGCGCAGAAGAGACTTTCGATACGGATATTCGTGCGGCGGCGGCGTTGAGTGCGCAGCTCGAGGCTTTGGCGGACCGCGCCGCGTCGCGCCTGCGGGCGCAGAACCTGTTGGCCGGCCGGGTGACCGTGAAAATTCGCCGCGGCGATTTTACGACTTATACTCGTCAGCGCGCGCTCGAGCCCCCGACTCAGGATACGGCAATCGTATCCGCGGCCGCGCAAGCGCTGCTCAGGAGCTGGCTGGCATCGCAGCCCCGCGCCGCCGTTCGGCTGCTGGGGGTAGGGGTGGGCGATTTGCGGATACTGCTGCAGTCGGACCTGTTCTCAAGTCCGCTGCCGGGCTCGGGCTCGCGTCTGGATTCCGCGGTTGACGGCATCCGCGACCGTTTCGGGCGAGCTATGCTGACCCGCGCCAGCCTGCTGCGCAAAGGTTCGGGAAACGGAAACTAATCGCCGTTGGTACTATCCTAGTGGGAGCCTGTCTGAGTATTCAATAGCCATGTACACCAGCTTCTTTGGGCTCGCCGAAAAGCCCTTCGCCATCACCCCGGACCCGCGCTATCTGTACTTAAGCGAGCGTCATGCCGAGGCCCTGGCGCATCTGCTGTACGGCATCAATGAGTCCGGGGGCTTTATCCAGCTGACCGGAGAGGTCGGTACGGGCAAAACCACGGTCGTGCGCACCCTGCTATCGCGCGTCCCGCATCACGCCGATGTCGCGGTGATTTTGAATCCGCGCGTCACGCCGGCGGAATTTCTGCTCACGATCTGCGAAGAACTCGGCCTGGGCATGGCGGATGCGGATCGCGACAGCGTCAAGCAGATGGTGGACGCGCTGAATCGACGACTGCTCGCTGCCCATGCGGAAGGCAGGCGCATCATCGTGTTGGTGGATGAGGCGCAAAACCTCTCGATTGATGTGTTGGAACAAGTGCGCCTCTTGACCAATCTGGAGACACCCACCCAGAAGCTGTTGCAGATTATTCTGATCGGACAGCCTGAACTTCGGGAATTGCTGGACCGCAACGATCTGCGCCAACTCGCGCAACGGATCACCGGCCGGTATCATTTGCAGCCCTTGTCTCGCGAGGAAACCAAGGGTTATGTGCGTCACCGGCTGCGCGTCGCCGGCGCAACCGAGGAGATATTCACTCCTGGTGCGCTGCTGGAATTGCACCGCCTGTCCTTGGGCATTCCGCGCGTCATCAACGTTGCCTGCGATCGAGCTCTGCTCGGCGCTTATACGCGAGAAACGAAGAAGATCACCGCTTCGCTGGTGCGCCAAGCCGCGGGCGAAGTCTACGGCCGGCGGTTCTTTCCCACCTGGTTAGGCTGGGTCATTGGCTCTCTCTGCGTTGTCGCCGTTGCCGGCACGCTGTTCCTCGGTTGGCAATTCTGGCGCCATCAAAGTCCGGTGCTCTCTGCATCGCGGGCCATCAAGAGTGCCGCCGCGCCGCATGACGCGGCAGCTCATGACGCGGCAGCTCATGACGCGGCGCTCAAGTCCGCCGCCGTATCGCCGCCCGCGGCCCCGGCGGCCGCAGCCGCACCTCCGAGCAAGCTGGCATCGGTCAATGCACTGCTGCAAGCCAATGAAGCCAACACCACCGATGCAGCCGCTTTTCGTCGCCTGCTGGCGCTGTGGGGAACCGCCCTTGCGGACGACCGGGATCCCTGCGGGCAGGCCGCCAAAGCGGGGCTCGCCTGCCTGGATCAACGCGGCTCCTGGACCCAGGTCAAGACCTTGAACCGGCCCGCCATCCTGACGTTGACGGACGACCGCGGCCAGCGGCATCGGGTCGTCTTGTCGAGCCTGGACGACAAAACTGCGACGTTGGATCTGGGCGAGCACAATGCAAAGGTGTCGATCGATGATCTTTCGCGCGATTGGTTCGGTGAATTCACGGTGGTGTGGAAACCCAAGACGCCGCGCACGCGATTGCTTTCCCTCGGCATGCAGGGCGATGAGGTTCGGTGGCTGCGTCGTAGCTTGAATGCTCTGGGGGGCGTGGCATCGGATCCTGAACACGCGGATGTCTACGATCAGGAATTGGCGATCGCAGTGCAGAACTTCCAGCGTGAGCACCGGCTCAATGTCGATGGCATCGCGGGCGTGCAGACCCAAGTCGTGCTCGATACGGCGCTGGCCGATCCCAATTCGCCGCTGTTGTTGTCCAACGCGCTGCGCGGCGGCTAGGAAAGTCCATGTCCTTCATTCTCGATGCCCTGAAGAAATCTGAAATCGAGCGGCAGCGGCAGTCGATGCCGGGATTGATGGATGCACCGACATCGTTGCGGCGCGGCCGCCTGCCGCTCTGGGCCCTGCTCCTGGGGTGCCTGCTCGCCATCAACATTGCGGTTCTGACCGTTGTCCTGATGAAGAAGGGCGCGCCCGTCGCCTCCACGGCGAACCAGGCACGACATGCCGCTCGCCGACGTCAAGCCCCCGCCGGTGGACGAGCACTTCAGTCCCTTGGGGGCGGCGCCGGTCTATGCCCCCGGAAATTCCGGTGCCGCCTGCCGAGGCTGCATCGTCCAAGGAAGCAGCGGCAGCGCTGGTTGCGCCTCGCGCCACTGAGCAGCGCGCGGCGCCGCACGCCTTGCGCCGTCCCGATCCCGTTCTGACCGATGAGGAAGCCGACAATGACGAAGTGCTGCCTACAATCAACGAGATCAATTTAACCGGTGCCCAAGCGCTGCCTGAACTGCACCTGGACGTGCATGTCTATGCGACCAAGCCGGCCGATCGGTTCGTGTATATCAATATGCGCAAGTACAAGGAAGGCAACACCCTGCAAGAAGGGCCGGTCTTGGAAAAGATTCGCCGCGACGGTGTGGTGCTCAACTATCAGGGATTGCGTTTCATACTGCCGCGGCAATCATGATCCGCCGCTCTGCGCGAGGCGCCGCAGCGCATCGCCGGTCATTCGGTAGTTGACCCACGCCGGATCCGCCTCGGCTCCCAAGCGTTCATAGAAATCGCGCGAGGGCTTGTTCCAATCGAGTACCTGCCACTGAAAGCGCCCGCAGTCGCGCTCCACTGCCAAGGCAGCCAAGTAACTTAGCAGCGATTTGCCGATGGCACGCCCGCGATAGGCGGGGCGCACGAAGAGGTCTTCCAGATACAGGCCGGGCTTGCCGAGAAATGTCGAAAAATTGTGAAAAAAGAGCGCAAATCCGGCGGGTTCGGCGTCGAAACGGGCAATGACGGCTTCAGCGCGCGGCTTGGTCGCGAAAAGCGCCTTGTGAATCGACGCCTCGGTTGCGACGCTTTCGTGACGCAGCTTTTCGTACTCCGCCAATTCATTGATTAGCGACAGGATGAGCGGCACGTCGGCGGCATTGGCGGGGGAAATCTTGAGACCGGATGGTTGTGTCATTGAACTTCGACCTGTGGGCGGCTAGGCCCGATCATGCGATGATAATCCCATGCGCAAGATTTTAACCCTGACCATGAGCGGCTTGGTGACCGTGCTGCCGCTGGCGTTGACGGTTTATGTGATTTGGTGGCTGGTCAATACGGTCGAGGGTTGGCTGCGCCGCGCGCTGATCGCATTGGGGATTGTCAGTCCCGAACGTTACTGGCCGGGCTTGGGACTGCTCGCCGGCTTCTTGTTGCTGTTGTTCGTAGGCAGTGTGGTGAACGCCTATGCCGGCAAGATTCTGCTCAAATATTGGAACGACTTTCTAGGGCGCATTCCCTTCGTCAAAACCCTTTATGGCGGATTTCGCGATGTCTTGAGCTTGCTGCCCTCCGGCAGCGGCGAGAAGCGCGATCTGCAGCGGGTGGTGCTGGCGCGATTCGCGGACGTGCATGCCATCGGGTTCGTGACCCGCGAGGATGTGCCGACGGTTCTGTTGGCGCACGGCGGCGCTGATTGGGTCACGGTATATTTTCCCATGAGCTATGCATTCGGCGGCTACACCATTTATCTGCCGCGCGACCGGGTTCAGCCGCTCGACATTTCCGTCGAGGATGCCATGCGTTTGGCGATCACCGCGGGGTTGACGGCTGCCGGCAAGCGCAAGTAGTTGCGGGTTTGACGATGGTCAACCACCCATTGAAATTTTTGATTCTAGGGCTGGCGCTCTCGCAGCCGGCCGCCGCGCTGGCAACCACCGCGCCCGGCGCGAAATCAGGGTCGCCGGCTGAAAAATACCAGTTTTGGCGCAGCGAAGCGGTGCGCGCGCTTGCCGCGAAAGCCGATGCCAATTCCGTCGCGACCGCGGCGGCATTGAGTTTTACCAGCGGCTTCGCCGCGCCGGCGCCCGCGGCAGCGCCCACCGCGCTGCAATTGATTGCCCGCGCGAGCGAGCTGGCTCCGCAAAGCGCGGCAATCGGCTGGCTGCGTCTGCAGCTCTGCGCAGCCACGCCTGCGTGCGACAGCCGCGACGCGGCATTCGTATTGCGGTGGGTGGATCCTGACAATGCCGCGGCCTGGCTCACTCAGCTATCCACCGCGCGCAAGGACAAGGACACGGTCGAGGTTGAGCGCGTGTTGGGCGACATGGCGCGCGCCACGCGGTTCGACCTCTATTACAACCAGATCATGGTCATGATGTTCGACGCGCTGAACGGCGTGCGCCGCGAGCTGCCCGGCGGCGTCGTGGCCTCGGATACGACCAGATTGGCGACGCTCGCTGGGGTGGCGACCGCGGAAATCATTCCAGCGTTTTCGCCGCTGATCGATTCCTGCCGCGAAGCCGCCCCCAAGAGCGCGCGCCGCGAGGATTGCCTAAGACTGGCGAAGATCATGCAACGAGGCGATACCGTCATGGTGCAGATGGTGGGATTCGGCATTGAGCGGCGCCTGATCCCGGCCGACAGCAAGGAGGCGAAGAACCTCGCCGAACGCAAGCACTTGCTGGAATGGCGCCTGACGGCCTCCAGTAAGTTAGATTATGCCGTTTTGCCCTGGACGCAGAGCGCTCGGACCCGTACGCGTGTTGCGCAGATGCGCTTGAGGCCGCGCGAGGAGGATGTTTGCATTGCCCTTTTGCGCGAGCACAAAATACCGCTCGAGCCCGAGGAGAGTCCGCAATGATCGACTTGTACTACTGGCCTACGCCCAACGGCCACAAGATCGCCCTTTTCCTGGAAGAGACGGCGATGCCCTACACGATCGTGCCGGTGAATATCGGCAAGGGTGAACAGTTCAGGCCGGACTTCCTGGCGATTTCCCCGAACAATCGCATGCCTGCAATCGTCGATCATTCGCCGCTGGAGCGCGGCGCGCCGATCTCCCTGTTCGAATCGGGCGCGATTTTGCTGTACCTGGCGGAGAAGAGCGAGCAATTCATTCCGAACGAATCGCGCGGACGAGCGGAGGTTCTGCAGTGGCTGTTCTGGCAAGTGGGCGGCTTGGGACCGATGCTGGGCCAGAATCATCACTTCTCCAGGTATGCGCCCGAGAAGATCCCCTACGCCATCGATCGCTATGTGAAGGAGACCAACCGCCTGTACGGCGTCTTGAACCGGCGGCTGGCCGACCGCGAGTATGTCGCGGGCATGTATTCCATTGCTGACATGGCCTGCTATCCCTGGATAGTTCCTTACGAGGCGCAGGGGCAAAAGCTCGAAGACTTTCCCCACCTCAAGCGCTGGTTTGAAGCCATCAAGGCGCGCCCCGCGACGCTGCGCGCCTATGAGAAAGGCGCGGCCATCAGCGCCAACACCACCCTGAGCGAAGAAGCAAAACAAATCCTATTCGGACAGACCGCGCAAACCCGAGGTACGTCGGCCGTGTGATGTCCCTCGAGCCTGAAGCCCATCCGGGACCGGGTGAAATTCACAGTGCCAGTGACTTCACTTCACATCGTGCGACTTGAACCACGCCAACACGTAGGCCGTCTTGTCGATCAGCAAACTGGGGCGCGCCGAAATGTCATGCGATGCGTTGGGCACTCTCACCAGCGCCGTGTCGATCTTGCGTAGCTTGAGCGCCTGGTAGAACTGTTCGGCCTCGCCGGATGGGGTGCGGTAGTCCACTTCGCCGGTCATGAGCATCGTGGGCGTCTTGACGTTGCCGACGTAGGCGAGCGGCGAGCGTTTCCAGTAGGCCTGCATGTCATCCCAGGGAAACTCGCCGAACCAGTAGCGGTAGAAGTAGTTGTTCATATCGCCGGTGAGCACGAAGCTGGTCCAGTTGATGACCGGCTTGACGACCACTGCGGCTCGGAACCGATCGGTATGTCCGACGATCCAGGCGGTCAGCACGCCGCCGCCGCTGCCGCCGGTCACGAACAGGCGCTGCGTATCGACATAGCCGCGTCCTATCACGGTGTCGACGCCCGACATGAGGTCGTCATAGTCCTTGTCGGGATAGTCATGATGAATCAGATTGGCAAACTCTTGGCCGTAGCCCGTGCTGCCGCGCGGATTCATATAGAGAACGACATAACCGGCGCAGGCGTACAGCTGTATTTCCGCGGCAAAGCTCGGCGCGTACATGGCGAACGGACCGCCGTGAATTTCCAGCACGAAGGGATACTTTTTCGCGGGATCGAATCCGGGCGGCTTGACGATCCAACCTTGCATGCGCCGATGGTCCGCCGAGGATTCGAAAGTAATTTCCTCGAGCGCGCCGATGCTGCGCTGTGCGAGCAGATTGTCGCTCAAGGCTCCCAGGGTCTTGATGTCGCGCATCGATGTGCCCGTGGCCAGGGCCGCGGGCGCCGTCGCGCTGGCCAAGGTGTAAGCGAAGCGGCCATTCGGCGCGATGGAAAAAGAGCCGCCCGAGTAGGGGCGCGAGACATCGGCGCCGCCCACACCCTGCGCGAGGACGCGCATTTTTCCCGAAAGATCGATGGCCGCAATCTTGGTCGAACCATGATCGTCGTACTGGAACACCAGCGTCTTGCCGTCAGCCAGCCACTTCGGGGACACGGCATCGCGATCGAGGGACGCAGTGATCGAGCGAGCATGGCTGCCGTCGCTGTCCATGACGTACAGTTGCGTGGCTTGATATCCCAATTGCTTGTCGTCGAATCCCAGGTAGGCGATGTGCTTGCCGTCCGGCGAGGGCACCGGATGCCGGTCAGGTCCGCGCCGATCCGTCAGCGCGTGCAGCGATCCATCCGACAGGTCGACGCGGTAGATTTCACTGTCGAGAGGGTCGTAGTCGGCGTCCGCGCGGCGATTGGCGCTGATCAGGATGCCGGTTCCGTCGGCGGTGAAGGCGGGGGGTCCTGAGGTATCGAAATCCCCGTGCGTCAACTGGCGCGCAGCGCCGCCGTCGGCGGAAACGATGAATAGCTGGGTGAAGGTGCTGGGCAGGTAACCCTCGCCGTCGGCCCGGAACACCATGCGGTCAATCAATTTGGGTGGATCCGCCCACTTGGCATTTTTTGGCGTCTCCGGCAATTCCACCTTCAAGGGCTTTCGTTCCTGCGGTACGGACATCAGGAAGGCGAGCCAGCGCCCGTCCGGCGACCAAGCCAAGCCGCTGGGGTGTTCGGTGAAGTTGCTGATCGGCGCGCTGATGCCGTTCGCGACCCAGTACATGAAGAGCTGTGCCGAGCCGTCGGCGGCGCGCGCAATGTAGGCGATGCGGCTGCCATCGGGCGACCAGCGGGGTGAGCCGCTGGTGGGCGCCCCGGAAAGAGGCCGTTCATTTTTGCCGTCGACGCCCATTAACCAGACGCTGCCCCGCGCGCGGTCGGTCTTGAGGTCGAAACCCATTCGCACGTAGGCAATGTTGCGGCCATCGGGCGAAACCTCCGGATCGGCCGCCCATTGCAGGTCGAACACGTCCATGGGCTTGAACGCCGGCTTTGGCATCTGTGCGTAGCCCTGCGACGCTACACCGAGCGCGAGCAGCATAATCGTAGAGAATTTCCGCATCGAAACTCGATTAGCCATTGATGATCTCTTTGCCGGCAGCCCAGCAGTAGCGTTGATGTTCATTCACGATCCCCACGGCCTGCATGAAGGCGTAGCAAATAGTGGTCCCGACGAATTTAAAGCCTTTTTGCTTCAGATCCTTGCTCATCGCATCGCTTTGGGCCGTCGATGCAGGAATCCCACCCAGATAGAGAGGCCGGCGGCGCAGCACCCGGCCATTGGTGAACTGCCAGATATAGTCGCTGAACGAGCCGGCAGAGGAGCGAATTGCGAGGTATGCGCGGGCGTTCGCGATGAAGGCATCCACCTTCAGCCGATTGCGGATGATGCCGGGATCCTGCAACAGGCGGCGGCGCGTCGCGGCGCTATAGCGCGACATCTTCTCGGCATCGAAATCATCGAAAGCCCGCCGATAAGTATCGCGTTTGCGCAGCACCGTGATCCAGCTCAGGCCCGCCTGCGCGCCTTCCAGGCACAGCATCTCGAACAGCGCACCGTCGGCGCGCACCGGCACACCCCACTCGGTATCGTGGTAGGCGATATACAAGGGATCGGCAGGACACCAAGCGCAGCGCCGCTTTCCGTCGGCATGCCGCTGCGCCTTCAGTTTCAGACGGTCGGTCGCCACTAGGTCAATGCGATTTGGCGGCAATGACCTCGATCTCGATCAGGGCACCCGGCGCCGCCAGCGCCGCCACCTGCACGGCGCTTCGAGATGGTTTGTTGGGCTGTTCAGCGGTGCCGAAGAATTGCTTGTATCCACCCATCATGCCGGCAAAATCCATCTTATTGTCCTTGGCAGGGTCGCCGACCATGAAGATGGTCATCTTGACAACGTCGCCCATGGTCAACCCAAGGCGCGCAAGCGTCGCTTTGATCGCGTTGAGCGCACCGACCGTTTGGGTTTGCGTATCGCCATAGGCGGCGACGCTGCCCTTGGGCGCAGCTTTATCGATCACCGGCGCCAATGCACCGCTCAAGAAATAGGTGTCGACCCCGGCCTTGACCGTGACCGCCGAAGAGATCGGAAACTCGTTGCCATCCGGCAGCGGCAAACGCTCGACTTTCCGATGGCCGGCGGCTTTCTTGGAGTCGGCCGCCAAGGCGGCCGGCGCGGCGGAAATCATCGCCAAAACACCGGCGGCGAGAATGAGCTTGCGCCCGCAGTTCATGCTAGACATCGCGTCCCCTAATGAATTAAACGTGCAATCGTACGGCGTGACGAACCTTGTAGACCAATTCAATGACATCGACTCCCCGAGTGCGGCGCGCCGTGCTGCGAATTTCGTGCATCAGCTTCAGCAGCACGCGCGTGCTTTGATCCGAGGTCAGACTCAAGCGAGGATCCACGCCGAGATGCAAGACAGCAAAGCGCTCGTGCGCGGAACGGACGAAGACGGCGACGCCCAAGGGCCTGCCTTGCTCGGAAATGGCGAACAGGGTTTGGACGCCGGCAATGTCGCCGACACGCACGCGCAGCCCGCCGTCCTGCTCATAGATCTCCGGCACCCCATAGGTGTCGATGGACTGCTGAATACCGACTCGCACTCGATGCTGGTTTACATTGAAAAACAGCAGCTGTTCCAAGGCTGGACGCTGCTCCGCGGCTAGCTTCGACGTAATGCCGATCGATGCGCCCAATGACCCCCCGGGTGGCCCGCTCCTTTAAATGAGCGGCCAGTCACAGAACTTGGTTGACGCAGTGCAACAGACATTGTCTGCCGCCTGAGACTCCGTATCGTATAGCGTCGCTCGTTGAATGACACTAGCTTAACCATTGTCAGCGCGTTGCTGCGTTGCAGTATCGCTGCAGCGCCCAAGTCGTACCAGGTCCCGCATGAAAGGAAACAGTTGGTGCTAGCTTCTGACGAGGACGGCAGCTCTTTCGATGCGCTGAAGTTCAGCCTCGCGAGCGAAATCATCGAGCTCGTCGTTTTGACTGCGGATGACGCCTTCTTGCAAACCCTGCGCGAGGCGGTGGGCGGCGCGAGGCGCCTGTGGCACGTTCCTTCTCCCGACAAAGTCAGCGACCTTCTGGTCGCAGGCCAGGTCGGCATTGTCGTGCTCGACGTGCAGATTCTGCACGAAACCGCCCGAGGCTTCGTCGAGCAAATCAAGCGCCAATTCCCCGATCTCGTGCTGGTCGCCGCGGGCCATCGCGATGATGAGACTTCGCTCGCCGGTTTGATCAGCGCAGGATTGGTGTATCGCTTCATCCACAAGCCGATGTCTCCGGCCAGGGCGAAATTGTTCGCGGAAGCGGCGATCAAGAAATATGAAGATCAACGGCGGCGCGCGGACGAGACTCCCTTGCGCCCATCCGCATCGCTCGCGAATCGCCTCTGGCTTATCGGCGGCGCCATTGCCGCGCTGCTGATCGTCGCCGGCATTGCATGGATAGCCCATCGAAGCAGCGGCGAAGAGCCCGCGCTGCCTGCCGCAAGCGAAACCGCGAAACCCGCCGCGGTTGAATCTCTGATGCTCGCGCGGGCGGGGGCGGCGTTGGCCGCGAATCGCCTCACGGAACCCCCGGGCGACAATGCGTTGGAACTTTATCTCCAGGTACAGGCGCGCAGCCCCGCGGATTCCGATGCCCGCTTGGGGCTGGCCGAGGTTCACGAGCGGCTGCTGGCGCGCGCCGAAAATGCGCTCCTTGAAGAGCGCTTGGACGAAGCCGCGGCCGCCATTGAGACCGCACGCAAGTCCGGCGTCGAGAGCGGCCGAATCGCTTTCCTGACCGCGCAACTCGCAAAATCGCGCGAGCAAATCAAAACGGCTCAGGCGCATGCGCAAGCGCAGAACCGCGTGGGCGAAGTGCGCGCTGCAGCGAAACCCGAGGAAGACCATGTCACCCCCTTCCTCATGCTCGCGGCCCAACGCAGCGCCGACGGTCATCTCTTGGAACCGGATCGCGACAGCGCCAGCTACTACCTGCAAGAGGCCTTGCGTGCGGATCCGCAAAACGCGGCCGCGCTCGAGGCGAAGCTCGCATTGGCTTCGAGACTGATGGATGACGCGCGCAGCGCGATCGACCGTCGGGATTTCGCACGCGCTCTGCTTGTGATCGAGGGTGCCAGCGGCATCGCTGCCCCGGCGAATATCGAAGCGCTGCAAAATTTGCTGGCCGCCGCGCGTAAGCAGGCGGACGTCGATGCCAGAGGCCAACTTCTGAAGAATGCCAACGAGCGGCTGCTGCAGGATCGGCTGATCGAACCCAAGAATGACAACGCCAAGTATTTTTATCTGACGCTGAGAAAGCTTGAACCGGGCAACCCCGCGCTCGCCTCCGTGCTGCAGGATCTTGGAACGCGTTTGACCTCCAAGGCGCGGCGTGCGCTCATCCTTGGACAGCTCCCCGCCGCCAAGAGCTGGCTGGACGAAGTGGGCTCGATCGGCTTCGACTCGCCGGAGGCGAACTCGGTGCAGCACGATCTGGACGCCGCCGTCGCCCAACAAAATTTCTTGACCACCCTGATTCCAGCGAATCAGCTCACGGTGCTGAAGTCAGTGCAGCCGGCCTATCCCATGAGAGCAGTCAACGGCAAGATCGAGGGCTGGGTGGATGTGCAATTCACCGTGGCGGAAACCGGCAAGGTCAAGGATGTCGGCATTCGCGCGGCCAGCAATCCCGGTGTTTTCGACGATGCCGCGGTCAAGGCCGTATCGCAATGGCGCTACAAGCCCTTCTTGCGCGATGCCAAGCCCGTGCCCGTCCGCAGCGAGATTCGGGTGCGTTTTGCACTGCCTTAAGTGCATTGCAACTGATCTGACTGGCTGAGTTTTCACATCCTAAGCCGCCGAACAGCGCGCGAGCGCCGCGGCTGCCGTCTCTTGGGTCAGCGCCCCGATTTCGGCGCCGATTCGCAGATCGTCAACCGGGCCGAACGCATGCTTGCGCACCATGCCGTGACGATCGATCAGCACCAAGCTCGGTGTGCCGCGCATCGCATACCGCTCCATCGTATGCGGAATCGGGCCGGCGGGATTGGGCTGATCGAGCGCGATCGGAAACTTCAGCCGATACTCCTGGATGAACGCCTTCAACACCGCGCTGCTGTACGCATCGTGATGCTCGAACGTCGTGTGCATGCCGATTACCGCGACATCGCTGGGCGCGAAGGTTTCGAAGATTCTGCGCGCTTGCGGCACGCCGGAGGCGATTGAGTTCGGACACAGGACTTGAAAGGCGGCGAGTACCACCACGCGGCCCCGCAACCCGGACAGCGTCAGGGGATGGTCGGTATTGAACCACTTGTCGACCAGCAACTCCGGCGCGGTATTTTGGATGGTCATAGATAAAGAACGCCGTACCCGGTCCGCTCCGGGGCGCTCGAGAGATCCTTCAGCGGTTTTTTTTAAAGATAACCCTAAATCGCGCCGCTGGGAAGCAACGCCGCGCCGCCGCGAAGGCAATGAACCTGTCCTAGCGATTTATCGAGCCGAGGGAATGATCTTTTTCCCGGCGCTTGCGTTCGGCGACTTCTTCACGATCGACGCTCACATTCATGGGCGCCTTGATGCCGATGCGGACCTGCGAGCCATTGACGGCCATCACCGTGACTTCCACATCGTCGCCGATTCGCAACGATTCCCCCGCACGGCGAGTAAGTATCAGCATGCAATTATTAAGACACGGGCAAAATTGTTTGCCTGTGGGCAATAGTTTTAAATCGCTGTAGGATTGCGCCGACTTCGGCTTGCGGCCGCGCCGCAAAGCTAATGCTGGGTGAGGGCGCGCTCGGTATTTTCCGGGGTTCCCCAATTGCTCACGGTGGCTTCGTAGAAGGCCAGTTCTTGCAGCAGGTCCTCGAGACGCTGCGCCTTGCCCATCGCGAAGCCCTGCCCGTAATCCACGCCAAGATCGGCCATGCGCACGCGCAGCACGTCGGTCTCGACGTATTCCGCGATGGTCTCCATGCACATGACCTTCGCCAGCTGCGCGATGGCCTTGATCATGGATTCGGAGCGCGCGTTGGTGATCGCATCGCGGACGAAACTGCCGTCGATTTTGATGTAGTTGACCGACAGATCCTTCAGATAGGCCAAGGAACTTACGCCCGTGCCGAAATCATCCAGCGCGAACTGGCAGCCCAATTCCTGCAGCGTACGCATGAAGACTCTGCGCCTTTTCGAGATTGCCGATCGTGGCCGTTTCGGTCAACTCAAAGCACAGCACCCCGGCCGGCACGCCGCTCGTCTTGAGCTGATCGACCACGAACCCGAGGAAGGATTCGTCCTGCAGCGATTGGCCGGAAAGATTGATGGCGAAGCGCGCAAATTCCTCGCCCACCGATGCGCTATGCTCGCCGAGCAATTCACAGGCCCGCCGCACCACCCAACGATCGATCGTCGGCATCAGCTGGTAGCGTTCCGCCGAGGACAGAAACTTGCCCGGCGGAATCATTTCGCCGCGTTCGCCGAGCATGCGGATCAGCAGCTCGAAGCGCGGCCGCCCATAGTTGCCCCGCAGCGGCAGGATGGGTTGCGCGTCGAGACGGAAACCATCGCTGTCCAGAGCTTCGCGCAACTTGCCGATCACCAATATATCGGTGTGCCGCCGGATGATGCTCTGGTCCGAATCCTGAAAGATCTCGACGCGGTTGCGGCCGCGGTCTTTTGCGGCCTTGCAGGCGATTTCCGCGGTGGCCAGGGCGTGCACGAGCGGATTGTCTGAACGGCCGATCGGCGCAACCCCGAGACACACCGATACCTCGAATGCGCCTTGTCCTGCGCGCGGTACGATGCCTTCCGCGGCGGCGCGAATCTGCTCGGCGATCGCCGCCGCCGATTCCATGCTTGAATTGGGAATGAGCGCCGCCAGCCGGTCGCCCGAGATGCGCGCTGATAGCGCCTCGGCCGGAAGCGTCTTCGCCATCCGGTCCGCCACGCTGACGATGACATCGTCGCCCACGTGCATGCCGAATGTCTCATTGATGACATGCAGCCGATCGATATCGAGATACAAAATGATGTGCGAGCCCGCCGGCGACGCGGCTAGCACGCCGCTCGCCTGCCGCTCGAATGCCTGGCGGGTCATGAGGCCGGTGCTGGTGTCGTACTGCGCTTGGATGATGCTGGTCGAGCGCTTCGCCAGCATTTCGGCGACTCGCGTCTGCTGCAAATCGAAATCTTGCGCGCTCGGCGGGTTGAAGAGCGCGAGCACGCCCATGACGCGCCCGGAAGTGTGGCGTATGGGACATGCCAGAATCTTGTACGGCGCCGCGACGTCGGTCGCGACTTTGGAGATATGATTGATGACGATGGTGCGCTGCTGCATCTGCATCCACGCCGTCAAATGGTGTTGCGCCCGCTGCAGCGCTTCCGGCGCCATCGGCGCTCCGCTGCGGGTCATGGACACGGAAATGTTCTTGTCCGGCACCCACAGCGCGGCCAGCGCGCAACCCATGCGATCGAGGCCGGTCTTCAGGATCTGCGAAAATTCGTCCGCGTCGCTTGCCGCGGCCTGATTGGAGGAGATCTCCATCATCAGTTCCAGATCGCGCTCTTTGATGTTCAGATCGCGCTCGCTGGACCCCAGCTTGGCGCGCAATGCCAGCTCGCGGCGCAGGCATTCGAGCGCCGGCTGCACCAATTGCCGGATGCTCTGCAACGGGCGCGGCTCTATCTGGGTTCCCGACAGCCGCACGACCAGACTTACGATCCCCATCAATTCAATGTGCTCGCCGCGCACGGCGAAGGAATAGACCACCCGGTCCGCGTCGATGGTTCTCGCAATGCCCGGAAACTCGCTGGTGTCGGACAGGGCATTGGCGATCGCGTCGTTGATGAGCTGCGGCTCGTCGCTCAGGTCCCAGTCATCGGAAGACCAAACCAGGTTGGAATAGCCGTCGTGAACGATCACGCCGCGCAGGCTCGGCATGAGCATTCGCAGCAGCCGGCCGTACGGGTCGAATGAGGTCTCGGCCTGCGTTTCCACGACGTTGGATTTGATGTCCAGCACTTCAGGCCATCTTTAGGCAATGATTGAGGTTAAAGCCACGAATCAATGTGCTGGAAACCCCGCCCGGGAGCTTTGACCAGCGTCGCAATTCAACGCAAGAATTGCGGGCCCCGCGAGTAGGACGGCGGCACAACCTCCGGAAAATTGACAATATGCGCCGGTTCTTGTGATGCACCTCCCGCTTCGGCCCGCGCTTAGGCGCCTATCGCCTCCTGGTGCGCGCCAAGGCCTTGAGCAGGTAGCGGCCCCCGGGGATGCGCACCAAACGGAATACCCTGCGCCAAAAGCGCCGGGCGTCGGCATCGATGCTGACCAACGGCAGGCGTTCGTAGAGATGTTGCAGAGGCTCGTGCACGATCGCGCTCGCAGCTGCGACGCTTGCGACTCTCTCGCCCGACATGAACGTCACCAGCACTTTCTCGGCATGCCATTCGATGCCGAGATCGACCAGAGGGCCGGTTCCGAATTGCGCGCCGCGCTCCGTGCCGCGCAGAAACACGTTGATTTCGTGCGGAGCCGGCCGCGACAGTTGCCAGACGCCATCGCCGAGCTCTTGCGGCAGAAATGCACCGGAATAATTGCGTCGCGACTTGGGAGACATTAGCGCATCCTACTCGGGATTTTCCGCCGGGCCAGTGCGGTAGGATGCGCCGGTGGATGAACCGATGAAATTGCTTCCCGGACAGGCGTTGAGCAGGGGCGGCCGACCGCGGCTCGATTATTTGGCCGTCGCCAGCCTTGCATTCCCCTTCATGGTCAACAGCGCCGTGCAGGCGGTGCTGAACGCCACCGATACCTGGTTCATTGGGCGCGTATCTCCTGCCGCTACCGCCGCGATCGGCGCGGTGTACTGGCCGGTGTTGGTGTTCGGTCTTTTGTTCGGCGGAGTTGGTCTCGCGGTGCAGACCTTGGTGGCGCAGGCCTACGGCGGCGCCGTTATGCGCGCGCATCTCAGGCCACCTGGACCGCGCTGTGGGCGTCGTTGTTCACCGTGCCGCTGTTCGTGGTGCTGGCGGTCGAGCGGGCGCGAAAATTTTTTCGCCCTTCGGCTTCCGCCGGCCACGGCTGCAGCTCGCGCTGACTATTGGTTTCCGCGCATGCTGGGCGGCCCACTGGGCGTGGCGCTGTGGGCGGTCTTGGGCTTCTTCAACGGCATCGGCCGTCCGACGTCACGCTGCGCATCGCGCTCGGCGTGGCCGTCGATCAACGCGCTGTTCAATCAGTGTTCATGTTCAATCTTCGGAATGGGCGTGCCGGGTTCCGCCTGGGCGACTAATGCTGCGCAGCTCATCGGAGTGGCCGCGGCGCTCGATATGGTTTTTGGGGCCGGCAACCCGCGCGGCGTTTTCGCTCGCACCTCACGACGCGGCTTCATGGTGGGCGCTGTGGCGTCAGGTGAAATTGGGTTTTCCCGATGGGTCTGCTGATCGCGGCGGATATCTGGGCTTTGCGCTGTTCCAACTGATGCAGGTGCGCCTCGGCACGGTCGATGGCGCATCCAGCCAGATCGTCATGATGCTCACATCTTTTTGTTATATGCCGGCGGTGGGAATCGCGATGGCGGGAACCACGCTGGTCGGCCAAGCCATCGGCGCGCGGCCACAAGCGACTGGGCATTCAAAGTCGGCAATGGCATCATACTGATGGCGGTGCTGTACATGGGTGCGATCGGCGTATTGCTGGCGGCGGCGGGGCCGTGGGTGTTGCCGTTGTTCACGAATGGCGCCGACCCCGATGCCGCGAGAGTCGTGGCGCGAGGCGCGACGCTTTTGTGGATTGCCGCCGGTTATCAATTGTTCGATGGACTCAACATCAGCAGCAGCGCCTGCTTGCGCGGCGCCGGCGACGTGCGGCTTCCCGCAATCATGGTCCTGGCGCTGTCCTGGCTGATGTTCGTGCCTCTCGCCCACAGTCTGTCGTTCGCGAAGGGCATGGGCTGGGTCGATTGGTTGCCGCAATTGGCTTGGGTGCGGTCGGCGGCTGGTTCGCGGCGGTGATTTACATCTTCTGCTTGGGAACGATGTTGTTTCTTCGCTGGTGCTCTTGTGCTTGGCAGCGCATCGCGCTGCCGCTGAATTGATGAGCCGCAACTGATGAGACGCTCCATGAGCCACGATGCATGCGGGTCCTGCTCGCAGTTTTGAGCTGCGCGCCGCTGTGCGCTGGCCGGGCGGGCAGATCCCGGTCAGTGTCACGCAAGTGATGGCGGTAGAACACCTGCCGCCGGCTGCAGTCAGCTTCGTGATCATGGACCCGGATATCGGACCGCATGGTGATGAGTTTGAACGCCGATACGCCGCGCAGCCCCGCGTCCACGATCAAGACTGTCACAACCTATGCGGCGCTGGACATGCTGGGGCCGGCTTTCGCCTGGCGAACCTCGGCATGGGCGCGCGGCACTCAGAACGCCGGTGTTCTCGATGGGGATTTGATCCTGCAGGGAGGCGGCGATCCGTACATCACGCTGGAGCGCTGGTGGAGCTTCGTGCAGGCGCTGCGCGCCACGGGCTTGAAGTCGATTCGCGGCGATGTGGTCATCGACAACACCGCATTTTCCCTGCCGCCGGAGGATCCCGGCGCCTTCGACGGCCGGCCGAATCGCTCATACAACGTGTTGCCGGACGCGCTCATGGTGAATTTTCAGTCGATCGAGTTCAGGCTGGCCGCGAATGCAGACACTCGCCGGGTGGACATCGTCGCCAGCCCGTCGCCTGGAAATCTGGCGATAGAAAACCACATCCGCTTCGTCGCGGGACACTGTCACGGCGGCGCAGGGCGGAGTGGATTTTCAAGTTGCCTCCGCGCGCTGGGATAGGGTGGTGTTTTCCGGCGCCTTGTCGCCGCTGTGCGCACCGCAAAGCTTTACGCGCGATCTGTTGCAGCCGACCACTTATGCTTTCGGCACCTTCGTGGAGTTGTGGCGCGAATCGGGGGGCGAGTTTCTTGGTGAATTGCGCATCGAAGCCAAACCCGCCGACGCCAAGCCGCTCATCACCTTCGAGTCTTTGAGCTTGGGCGAGATCGTGCGGCTCACCAATAAGTTCAGCAACAATCTCATGGCGCGCCATTGCTCTTGACTTTGGGAACCAACGCTACGGTGCGCCCGCGACCCTGGAGAAGGGCGGCACCGCCGTTGACCGAGTGGGGTCGCGAGAAGGCTTTGATTTGAGGGCTGGAAATCGACAACGGATCGGGACTGTCGCGCAGCACGCGATCCCGTGCGGCAATTGGCAACGATATTGACCGCCGCTTATCACAGCCATTCGCGCCCGAATATCATGGCATCGTTTCCCTTGGCCGGCATGGACGGCACCTTGCGTCCCGCATGAAGAACAGCCCGGGCGGTTCCGTTCGCCTCAAGACAGGTCACCTCGACGCCGTCAGCGGCGTCGCAGGTTTCGTTACCGCTCGAGCGGCAAAACTTATGTGCTCGTATCATTGGTCAATTAGCGTTCGCGCGGATTCGGCGCCGCGGAGCCGCTGCACGCCGCGCTGGCGGCTTGGATCTTGCAGAATTAATAGCGCGCAGCGCCGGCGGCGTCACGGGCGCTCCATCTCCCAGAGTATCGCCGTGACGTCCTTGCGCACCCATACGCCGAAGCCGACGTAGCGGAAGACCATCTGTTCAGGCGGCGCCGATACCATGCGCCGGGGCGCAGATGCACCGCCCGATCGGTGCGGCTGCGGTCGCAATTCTCACGCCAATCCTCGGTGGTCAGCGCCGACACGTAAACAGCAGCCCGGGTCAAGCGTGCGAAGTTTGCGATGGCGCGCGCGGCCTCTGCATCGGGCAGGTACTGCAGCACGTCATAGCAAATGACCAGGTCATAGGGATGGCGCGCAGCGAAGTCGACGATCGAGCCGAAAGCTCCAGCCGAATCGGCCGCACAAGTACTCGCTCGCCTCGAGCCCCGCGTAGCGCGCCCGCGGCAGAAACTTCTTGAAAGGTTCGCGCAGCAGGCCAATGCCGCAGCCGGCATCGAGGATTCGCCGCACCGGAATCCGGCATTGCCTCAAGACGCTCGCGATGAGTGCTGCGCGGCTGTGCATCTCCGCGGCCGTGACGACCCGCGTCGCCGCGTTCAGATAGAATTTTCGGAAATAAGCCGCGCTGAAATTGTTCGCGGGCGCTTGAGCGTGTACTTTACGTGCTCTTTTTTGTTGCCGGTGTCCCGAGGTTTCGCCCATGCCTGAGAAGATCCCGGCGCGCTGTCGCGTTGCGCGCCATGATAGTGGTCTCGCTGATGGTCTGCTCGCCCGCTTTCCCGGCCGCGGCGGAATCAAGCTCGGCGAGCGGGCATGCCTACCATCGAGGCCAGGACTTCTGGGATGCGCCACATGCCGGGCTTCCTGCCGCTCCACTGGGACGCCAAGAACGGCAGGCTGTACCTGGAAATTCCGCAGCTCGATGTCGACATGCTGTATTTCGATTCGCTCCCCTACGGCACCGGATCCAATGACTTGGGCTCGACCGCGGTCAGGTGTCGGCGGCCAAAGCTGGTTCGTTTCGAGCGCTTCGGCCCAAGATTTTATTGGTCCGGCCCAATGAAAAGTTCCGCAGCTCTGCGCAAGATCCGGCTGAGCGGCTGGCCGCGCGCCAATCCTTTCCGGAATCGATTCTCGGCAGCTTTACGCTGGCCGCCGAAAATTCCGGCGCCGCGGCTGGAGCTGTGTTGGTGGATGGCACCGATTTCTTTTTGCGCGACGTGCATGGCGTGTCCGAAGCGCTGGGCAAGCAGGGCTTTACAAGCTCGATGCGGCACGTTCGGCCATCGCCATCGAGGCGACCAAGGTGTTTCCGAAGAACACCGAAGTTGAGGCCATTCTGACATTCGCGTCGGATGCGCCGCTGCGCGGATCGTTTGTCGCTGACGTGACGCCGGACGCGCACGCGCTCACGCTGCGCGAGCACCAGTCGTTTCTCGAACTGCCGCCGCCCGGCTATTCACCGCGGCGCTTTGATCCTCGCGCCGGGTACTTCCCCTTCGCGTACCTGGATTATGCAGCCCCGCTGGGCGGCTCTGTGGAGCAGCGCTTCATTGTGCGCCATCGTCTGATCAAACAAGATCCGAGCTGTACGCAGGCGTGCGTGCCGCTTAAACCGATTCAGTACTACGTCGATCGAGGCGCGCCCGAACCGATTCGCGAAGCCCTGGTCGAGGGCGCACGCTGGTGGGACCAGGCCTTTCAGGCCGCCGGGTGGGCTGCCGGTACCTTTCGAGTCGACGTTCTGCCGCAAGGCGCCGACCCGATGGATGCCAGGTACAACATCATTCAGTGGGTGCATCGATTGACGCGCGGTTGGTCCTATGGCCATCCGGTGGCCGATCCGCGCACCGGCGAAATCATCAAGGGCAATGTGACGTTGGGTTCCTTGCGCGGCCGGCAGGATTATCTGATTGCCGAAGCGCTGCTGTCCCCGTATGTCACCGGCCGGAAAATAACGCCCGGGAATGACCCCATGCTCGCAATGGCGTTGGCCCGCACCCGGCAGCTGGCCGCGCATGAGACCGGCCACACCCTGGGGCTCGCGCACAACTTCGCCGCCAGCGCATTTCCGCACCCACCCTCCGAGTCGGTCTCGGTGATGGACTACCCGCACCCTTGGGTGACGCTCGACCAGCATGGCGTGCCGGATCTGTCGCTAGCCTACGGCGTGAATATCGGACTCTGGGACAAGGTCGCCATCAACTACGGCTACCGCCAATTTTCCGACCCTTCCAGCGAGCGCGCGGGGCTCGAGGCCATCTTGAGCGACGCGACGAAGGCGGGACTGGTCTATATCACCGATGAGGATGCCCGGCCGCCGGGCGGCGCGCACCCGTTCGCGCACCTCTGGGACAATGGCACCGATGCGGCCGATGAACTGGCGCGAATCATGAAGATTCGCGGCGCCGCGTTGGCCAGGTTTGGCGAAAACGCCATTCCGCAGGGTGCGCCGCTGGCAACGTTGCAAGATACGCTGGTGCCCTTGTATCTGATGCATCGCTACCAGACTGAGGCGGCGATCAAGATCATCGGTGGTCTGAATTATCGCTATCAGCTCCGCGGCGATGGACAGATGAACGCCGAGATCGTTTCGCCGGACGAACAGAGAAAGGCATTGCGAATCGTCATGAGGACCTTGTCGGCGCAGACCTTGACTCTGCCCGAATCGCTGCTGAAGTTATTTCCGCCCCGTCCGCCGAACTTCGAGCGTACCCGCGAGTCCCTGCCGGCCCATACCGGCTTGACCTTCGATCCGATTGCCGCGGCGGAATCCGCGGCGGATTTGACCTTGGGAATTTTGTTCGATCGAGAGCGCGCGGCGCGCCTCGTGGAATATCACGCCCGCGCCAACACCCCATCTCTCGACGAAGTCATCGATGCAGCGCTCAAGGTGAGCCGCTCCGCTGCCCCGGCCGCCAGCGGCCGCCCCGCGCTCGAGACCGAGGTCCAATCCGCGGTTTACGCGCGCACCGTCGAGGCGCTGCTCACCCTGGCTGCGGATCCGAAGGCTTCAACCGAGGTGCGCGCCATCACCGGCGCGAAGCTCGAGGACCTACGCCGCCGCAGCGATGCCAATTCGCCGCTCGAGGCCTACCTCAGCCGCCGGATCAAGCAGTTTCAAGACGATCCCACGAAATTTGTGGCCGCGAAGCCGATTGAAGCGCCGCCCGGGATGCCGATCGGCGACGACGAGGAATAGCCTGTGCCCGCGCCGCAGGTTAACTACCGCGGAACAGGCGCCATCCATCCGCGGATGCGATAGAAGGCGTACCCGATGAGGTTGGTCAAGAGAATGGTTGCGGTGATCTTGATGGCGAAGTGCAGGGGATTGGGGACGTCGACGAAGGGATAGACGCTGGTAGCGCAGCTAAAAAGCGTCGCACAGAAGCCGATGACGCAGAGCACGGCGACCCACGTCGGGATGCGCGCCCGAACCAGCTTTGCACCGATGAGAGGGATGGCGAACATCGCCAAATAAGCGAGGCCGTAGAGGATATTGGACGCGTTGTTGAGGACCGCGAAGGCCTCGGCTGCGCGCACGCCGGCGGAGGCCAGCACCAGCAGCGCCGCGATGAGAACGGTGGCGACGAGGATGGAGTTGGTCGGGGTGCGGTAGCGCGGATGAAGACGCGCGAACCAGGATGGAATGAGGTGGTCCCAGCCGGCGACCATCGGCAGCCGGGTAACGCCCGTGAAGATCAAACTGGCGGCGCCGAGAATGCGGATCTGCAGAAGGAGAATGACCAGTTGGGCAAGGAAGTTGGCAAAGCCGGAGTCGCCGAACGCCAGGCGCAGCGTCTGCGGAATGGGCGCAATGTAGTTGATCGACGTGCCGGTAAGCTCGTGGAACGCCAGCACGGACGCCGTTCCGAGCGTAAACATCAAAAAGATGATGGGCGATGCGATCAGGATGGAGCGGCCGATGTCGCGGCTCGGCGCCTTCGATTCGCCGGCCATGATGGCGATGTACTCAAGGCCGGCTGCCGCGAACAGCGTCTGACCGATGAGGGCGAGCGAAGTCGCGTTGGAATCGGGCAGCTGCAAGTCGAAAGGAGCGAAATGGATGGGCGCGTGATGCCGCAGCGCCCAGAGCGGTGCGAGTATCAGCAACGCGAACGCAGCGATCATGGCCATGCCGGAGAAGTTGTGAATCCATTTGCCGATGGCGAGGCCCCGAACCGCAGAGAGCGCCAGCAGGCTGAGAACGCCGGCAAGAAAGCAAAAAACGACGAGATGATTTTCCGGAATCCAGGCGGCGCGCGGCCCGACCATGTAGGCGAATTCGCTGGGGATTTGAAACAGGATCGTGGCGATGGTGGAGAGTGCGTAGGCCCAGATGTTCCAAGCGGCCAGAAAGCCGGCGGTGTCGCCGAACGCGCGGCGGGTCCACACGTAGAGCCCGCCTTCGAGAGGCATCGCGCGATTCAAGTAATAGACCGCCGCGGCCATGGGCAGGTAGAAAGCGCCGAAGGCCAGCAGCCATACGGCGGTTTGCGCATGGCCGAGACCGGCCGCGATGCCCACCCATGCGCTGCCCACCACCGTGAGCACCTGCGACAGCACGAGATCGCGAAGACTGAGCTGGCGCGGGAGTTCTTTAGCGGCGCTCGAACCGGTAGCGGAGGACTGCATATCGCTACCCGTTGATGACATTCGCGATTGACGAGTCCCTAACGCTCCGCTGAGCGGTGACGATACACTAACCGAAAGTCATGCGCTTATTGAGCGTGCCCAGCATCATTGCATTGAAGGTGCGGGTAAATCGGGCCGGCGGCCGCAGCGTGGGGCATCACCTTCAGTGATGACGGCTTTCGCGAACTACAAATCGGCGATGGAGACCGAGCATTGTGGCACCCCTACGCGGGCCGAGTTAAGCTGAGGATGCTGCCCCTCGAAGGCATGGAGAAAGAAAGGATGCGATACTCCGGCAGTCTGATTTGTTTGTTTGCATTGGCTTCCGTACGCGCGTACCCAGCCGACGCACCTGTCGTGCATGTGGTAGGACATTACTCGGACAAGCAGTTGCAGCAGGTCCGTGTACTCAATCTCCCGCGGATTTTTCTCTATGACGCGACTAATCACTTAGTGCCGGACGAGCAATGGCCTGTGGAACTGGCCGATGTGAAAAAGCATAAGGGCGACGGGCGGTGTTGCCTGTCTTATACCAAATCAACTGGCGGCGGACCTCCGCCGGGATGCGCTAAACCGCTCTTTGGGAATGAGGGGGCAAATTGGTCCGGGCTTCAGGACGAGACGGGTACAACAATTAACTTGCAAACGACGCCGCCTCACAAATGGTTGATCGTTGAGTATGCGGCGACCTGGTGCGCTCCCTGTATGGTGCAAGAAAAGCAGCTAAACAACGTTTTGGCGTCGATGAATAAGGCGAGAGACTACGTGTGGATCACGATTGATATGACGCGGATTACAAACGTAAAAGATGCCCTAAAGAAAGCAAAGGGCATGTAGATTGTCGCGCGTCTATTGATTGCCGGGCTGAGCCGGTTGTCGGCCGACCGCCTCAATTCGACCGAGTGCGGACCACCGCGACCGTCTGTTTTGGGGCATCCGAAACAGCCGACTTTGCGCCTCGCGATACGCTACATTCGTATGGCCTTGATTGATCCCTAAACAACAAGGCGGGCCATTCAACAGTATAGAATAGGGTTCGCTGGCGCCGTCCACCATATACAAAGGACTGTCATGGCTATTCGCGGGTGGTTAGTGATACCGCTAGGCACGGTTTCTTTTTTGGGGCACGCGAATGCGCCACCTCCCCTTCGACACCTCGCACCGCCGCCCCCAGTCGAGATTCCGCATGGGACTCCGGTAAAAGTTGACCCCGCACATCCTGTAGTGATCCGCAATCAGTACTACCCCGAGACGTCGATAAGACAGGGTGAGCAGGGCTCATGCATGGTCAAACTAACCGTTGGCGCTGACGGATTAGTTCATGATGCCGAGCTACAATTGCTACCGGCTTCAAGCGTCTTGATGAGGCTTGCCTAAAGGCGCTTGTTCATGAGCGGTTTCTACCAGCTACGCACGAAAACAAACCAGTGAGCTCAACGATAGAATTGCCGATCAACTGGAGGTTACACAAGAGGTAGCGCACTGGCGGGAGTTAACCGATCTGAGCCGGTTACGTAAGGCCGCGAGCCAATGAGTCCTGTCGACCCGTTGCGGACCCCCGCTCTGCTCGAAACCGGTCGTTGATAACGCAAAGAGCAGTCGTTCGCGTACTCCGGGGAACTCGACCACTATCCAATGCTACTGAGTAATCTTGTTGGTATCACGGTCGAAGCATTGATGTCCCGGGCCATGGGCCCAACTCACGTTTACATATGCATTATAGAATTCGGGCGAATCGTTAGCTGAATCAAGGTTAAAATCCGCGCATAGACGATATGAGGTGGCGCTAAGAATCTCGTATCCGTAGGTTTTGCCTGTTTCAGGATCAGCCGCGAAATGTGGTAGCCCGGCTCTTTCGCAAGCGAGTCCAAATCGGCAGGAAGTTTTTTGTGTCGGGTGAAGTATCCATTTACCGACAATGCGATGATGGTGAGATTCTGCACGCGCACCCCGTCCATTTTGTGCTTACGTTGAACACTCGGACCGCCAAGCATGACAATCGCGGCAATCACAGATGCTGCGACGACCGCAGTTGAGATAGCGGGGAGGACCATGGATCGGGGGATCGGATTCACTCTCGCTCCTCGCGGCGCAGATCCGACAGGTAGTAGCTAAATGCAGTGCCTGCTATTGCCCCGACCGTAAGTACCTTGAGCGCGAGTCGGCTAGTGAGTTCGCCGCCTAGTGTGTTGTAAATCAGCGTCGTCACATCGCCAATTAGAACGCATGACGCGACAAACAGTGTGAGATAAGTCAGCCAACGTCGAATTGGTGACAAGCGCTTGACCGGATTTCGAGTCACGTCTTTGTTAATGTAATACGAAAGAAACAGAAACGTCGGGAATGCGACAATCAGTGACGAGGCTGACCAGCGCATACTGTCCCAGCCAGTTCGGTATGTAAGGACCGTGGGATCGGGGAGTGCTTTGTTGATGAAATCGAATATCAGGCTGCCCAGGTTATAGCTACTGAAGTAAAGAGTCGTAAACAGAACCAAATATAGGAACGCGTCTCGCGCAGACAATTGTGGTCGCGGTTTGGGTATGGGGACAGGGAAGGTTACATCAGCATAGGCGTCCACTGCGTTGCGAACTTGATCCTCCGTCCAACCAGCATCCAGCATCGCCTTACGTATCTCTGGTTTACCGTGCCCTCTCAGCAAAGACTCGCGCGCAAACCACTCGAGATCTTGTATTCCAGATGCCATGTATTTTCTCCCCTCTGTCCCGATCAGGTCCTTCCGCGCCGTTAGTTTTCACAATTGTCGGCGAAGACAGGTTGCCAGAGAATACTCTGAGTTGAATGGCCGCTAACTGGAATTCTGTGAATACGCGACAAGATTCCACGTTTGGCCCGCGACCGCCCGACGCCGACACCGTGGCAGTCCACAGACTCGTGCCGACCGCTTGCCGACGGTGACGAAGGACCGCTTCAGAGAAGCCACTCTGCCGCGTGGTCGCGCAAGTGAACTGGCCGACGTTGGCCGACTGCTGCCGGACCGTTTTTGAACGCTCGCGACGCCGGGCCACCATTCGTTGCGCGTTTTTTCGGCCGCCGAATGCTTTCTCTCATCGCTTCTCGAATTTGCGAGTAGGCCATCCCCTGCGGCTTCATCGAATCTCGCGCGCCAGTTGCACTAGGATCTATGGATAAGCGCGAGTGTCCGCTTCGGGCATCCTGTACGCCCGGTTTTGGCCCGATTCGAGTCGCGAGCGCTTCTCGCCTCCTATTTTATTTTCCACGGAGCGACGTGAATTTCTGCGCACATCACGCACCAGTCGCGGAAATTATTCGACAGTCAGACTCTTCGCCAGATTGCGCGGCTGATCCACATCGGTGCCTTTGAGTACCGCCACGTGGTAGGCCAACAGCTGCATCGGGATGGCGAACACGGCCGGCGCTTGCAGCGCGGTGGCGTGCGCCGGCATCTGGATCACGGTGATGCCAGCCTCGCTCTGCATACCCGCCAAAGGATCCGCGAACACATACAACTTGCCGCCGCGGGCGCGCACTTCATGCAGGTTGGATTTGAGCTTTTCCAATAGATCGTTGCTCGGCGCGACGGCGACCACCGGCATGTCTTCATCGACCAGCGCCAAGGGGCCGTGCTTGAGCTCCGCCGCGGGATAGCCCTCCGCGTGGATATAAGAGATTTCCTTGAGTTTCAGCGCCCCTTCCAGGGCGATGGCTTGCAGGGGTCCGCGGCCGAGAAACAGTGCGTGATGTTTCTCCACGAAGATTTCGGCGAGCTCCTGAATGCTTGCGTCGAGCTTGAGGGTTGTTTCCACCAATCCGGGCAGCTGCAGCAGCTGTGAAACCAAGGCGCTCTCTTGCGCGGCGGCCGGGCCGTTTTTCGCCAACGCGATGGTGAGCATGGCGAGGGCGGTGAGCTGAGTGGTGAACGCCTTGGTGGACGCGACGCCGATCTCAGGTCCCGCCCGCGTCAGCAGCACGAGGTTGGATTCCCTGACCATGGAGCTTTCCGCAACGTTGCAAATGCTCAAAGTCG
The DNA here is from genome assembly GCA_963782865.1 of uncultured Gammaproteobacteria bacterium. GTDB lineage: Bacteria > Pseudomonadota > Gammaproteobacteria > Steroidobacterales > Steroidobacteraceae > Bog-1198. The sequence continues at coordinate 98,167 of CAWALS010000017.1, forward strand.
ACAGATACTTCGCGTGGCAAGCGTTGCGCAGCGCCGCCAACGTATCGGCGGTCTCGCCCGACTGCGAAAGGGTCACGAACAGCGTATCCGGCGTAATCACCGGATCCCGATAGCGGTATTCGCTGGCAATTTCGACACGGGCCGGAATCCGGCAGATCTGCTCGATCAGATAACTGGCGGCGAGGCCCGCATGAAAACTGGTGCCGCAGGCGGCGATGTGTACTGCTTTGACGCGTTTGAAAATCTCGGCGGCATTAGGGCCGAAAGCGGCGTCCAATAATTTGCCGCCGGCGATTCGCTCCTCCAGTGTCTGGGCGATCGCACGCGGCTGCTCGTGAATCTCCTTGAGCATGAAGTGCCGATACGGACCCCGCTCCACCGCATCTGCCGGCAGATCGCTTTCCCTGACCGCGCGCACCGCGGGCCGGCCCGCCGCGTCCAGGATACGAACCGACCTGCGACGAACCTCGGCGACATCGCCTTCTTCCAAGAACATGAAGCGGCGCGTGACCGGCAGCAGCGCGGCCACATCCGAAGCCGCAAAATTCTCATCGAGCCCTAAGCCGATGACGGCCGGACAGCCTTGCCGCGCCATGACGATGCACTCGGGATCCGCTTCGCTTAAAACCGCGAGCGCGTAGGCACCTTGCAATTCGGCTACCGTCCGGCGTACGGCAGTGAGCAGATCCGGGGACGAGGCGAGGTGGTGGTGAATGCGATGCGCAATGACCTCCGTATCCGTCTCGGACGTAAAGCAGTAGCCCAAACTCTTGAGCTCCAAGCGCAGGCTTTCATGATTCTCGATGATGCCGTTGTGCACTATCGCGACCTGGCCGCGCGAAATGTGCGGATGAGCGTTTTCCGTGGTGGGCACCCCATGTGTCGCCCAACGGGTATGCGCAATGCCGATCGATCCATTGATGGGCTTCAAGTCCAATGCGTCTTGCAGGACTTTGACCTTGCCGACGGTGCGCAACCGGGCGAGTTGCCCGTGATCCAAAACCGCGATCCCCGCGGAGTCATATCCGCGGTACTCGAGGCGCCGCAATCCCTCCATCAAGATTGGAATCGCGCCACGCTCCGCGACCACGCCCACGATGCCACACATATAATTCGGCCCTGCAGTAAAAAGGCTGCTTAGTGTGCCCGAGGCCGGCAGGAAATCCAGACCTTCTGGGCGCTTGGTCTTGCAAGCCAAACTATACTACTTGCTAAATAGTATTAGTAACTATACAGTATTAGCCCATGGATGATAGCAACGAACGCAAGTTCCAAAAAGAGCTAAACGGAGGCCTGGTGGGCCTGGTTTTGCTGGCCGTGCTCGCCGAGTCCGAGGAGGACCTGTACGGCTATGAGATCGCCAAGCGTTTGGCGAACGCCAATGACGGAACCTCCATTTTCAAAGAGGGCACCATATATCCCGTTTTGCGCGCCCTTTCGGCCGGGAATTTGTTGACCAGCCGCATCGTGCCCTCCTACTCCGGTCCGCCGCGCCGCTACTACCGAATCACCGCACCAGGCCGCAGCGTACTCGCTGAATGGAAACTGATTTGGGCTACGACTCGCGACTTCGTGGATCGATTTACAGAAACCGAAAATCTAGGAATAGGACATTCGTCATGAACCGCAATGCGCCACGCTCCATCGATCAATACTTGCGGCAACTACGCGCCGAGCTCGCGGGAGCGGATGCCGCGCTCATTCAAGATGCTCTGTACGACGCGGAAGAATACCTGCGCGCGGAGGTCGCGGCGCATCCGGACAAATCCGAATCCGATGTGCTCGAACTGATCGCTTCCACCTACGGCGCACCGGACGAAGTCGCCAGTGCGTATCGCGATACCGAGGTCAGGGTCAAAGCCGCCATGGCGACGCCGCGCAAGGAGGCAAAATCTGCGCTCGGCAGATTCTTCGGCGTATTTCTGGACCCTCGCACATATACGTCTTTATTCTTGATGCTGTTGGGGCTGCCCCGGGGCATTATTTATTTCGTGCTGGCGGTAACCGGGCTCTCCTTGTCGGCTGGCTTGTCGGTGTTGATCATCGGCGTGCCTTTCTTTCTCATGTTCATGGCGGTTTGCCGCGTGGTCTCTCTGGCCGAAGGCCGTTTGATCGAAGCGATGACCGGCGTGCGCATGCCGCGCCGGCCTGTGTACCAAGGTGCAGCCCTGGGATTCTGGGCGCGAATCGGCGAAATGCTGAAAGATCCGCGCACCTGGACCACGATCGCCTACTTCATCCTGATGCTGCCGATGGGCATCCTCTACTTTGTGATTGCCGTGACAGGGCTCTCGGTGAGTCTGTCGCTCATTGCGCTGCCCATCATCGGCGTTCTCGCCCAAGCGGGATGGTTCGGCGTATCAGCCGTGGAAGTGTTCTCCGATGCGCAGCCGCTGTGGGCATTCCACACCCCGTTCGGCATTCTGTTCTGTGGCGTGGCTGGAGTGCTGATGCTGACCGCACTGATGCATGCGGCCGGCGGCATCGGCAGGCTGCAGGCGATGTTCGCCAAATCGATGCTGGTCGCGCGCACCGCCTCGAGCGCCGCGGAGTCGGCCGAGCCTCAGTCCGCGCTCGCCGCTCACTGAGGCGCGGCGCCAGCGGCTCACTGACGCGCGAAGAACTTCGCGATTCGCTTGGCGGCATCCGGCGCCAGCCCTTCGTTCTTGAACAATTCCAAGGCATGCGAGTCATGCAGGCTCAGGCCGTCGGTTTCGATCAGCGCGCGCTTGTTGACCTGATTGGCATACCACGAGTTGCTCAAGATGTCGGCCGACAAGGCAGCCAGTTCGGCATCGAATTTATCGTCCGGGAAACAGAAATTGGCCAAATGCATGTGCTCCGCTTCCGCGCCGGAATAATTGCGGCAGCTGAACATCATTTCCGCGGCCTTGGCCGTGCCGATGCGGTGCGGCAGCCGCATGCTCAAGCCCCACACCGGCGTCAGGCCCCATTTTGCGTACACGTCCGAGAACTGCGCTGATTCGGCAGCGACGATGAGATCGGCTGCCAACGCCAGTTCCAGCGATCCGGTCGAGCAGTGGCCCTGCACCGCTGAAATCACCGGCTGCGGAAGGTTTGCGATCTTCTGAATGACTTCCGAGTGAAAATGAGGCTTGGCGTGCGCTTTCACATGCGCCAGCACCTCCTGCATGTCGTAGCCGGCGGAGAAATTGCCGTTTGCACCGCGCAGAATCACCAGGCCGATGGTCTTGGTCTCGCGCGCCAACGCGTCGACATGGACCTCGAGCGCCTCAAACATATCCTTGGAGAGCGCATTGAATTTTTCGGGCCGATTGAGCGTCAGCGTCGCCGCGCCGCCGCTATTCTCCCTTCGGACTAGGTCGCTCATAGCGAGGCTCCTCCTTACGATTCCACCAACCGCCGCCCAGCGCCTGAAACAACGCCGCAGTATCGGCATAGCGATTCGCCCGCGCCTGGATCAAGCTCAAGGCCGCAGTGTTGTAGGCTTGCTCTGCGTTGAGCACGGCAACCAAGCTGATCGTTCCCAAGGTCAACTGCCGTTGCGCCAGGTCAAAGGTTTTTTTCGCGGCCCGCTCCGCCGCGGCGCTGGCCTTCAGCGCATCGGCGTCCGACTCGAGCGCGCGCAGCGAGTCCGCCACATTTTGACACGCCAAAATAACCGCGGCGCGGTATTGTGCGGCTGCCTGATCAAGGGCGGCGTCCGCCGCGCGCTTCTTGTGAATCACAGCCCCGGCATCGAACAGCGTCTGGGTCAACGATTCGCCCGCATCCCAAAATCCCGTGTACGGCTTGAATAGTGTGCCCAAGGACAGCGCGCTCGACCCGAGGTCGCCGCTGATCGCGAACTGCGGCAATAGATTCGCGATCGCGACGCCGACCTCGGCCGAGGCCATGTGCATGTTTTCTTCCGCCTGGCGAACATCCGGCCTCTGTTCAACAATTTTGGACGGCAGGCTCACCGGCAGATCGACAGGCAGGGTCATATCGTCCAGCTGAAATGTTTCTGGAGGCTCTTCAGACGGTAGTCTTCCGATCAACGCCGTCAGGGCGTCGCGCGTCTGACCCAATTGCTTTTGCAAAGGCGGCAGCGTCTGCGCGGTTTGCGCCTCCATCGATTGCTGGGCGAGGACGTCCAGATCGCTGGCAGTGCCCAACAGCCGCTGATGCTGCACCTTGTCGGTCAACTGATGCTGCAGCTCGAGCAGCCGCATCGTCGCGCCAATCTGGCCGCGCAGCGATCCCTCTTGCACCGCCGTGACGACGACGTTGCTGCTCAAGGTTAGGTACACCGCCTCGAGCTGAAATCGGTTGACCTCGGCCTGGGCCTTGGCGGCTTCTACGGCGCGGCGCGTCGCGCCAAATACGTCGGGCAGGTAGCTCACGGTGAGCTGCGCGGTGAAAAGATTGTAGTAGGGATTCGATTGCGGGAGGTTGGTCGGGTTGGCGATGGTCCCCACGGCGTTCTTGGCTCGAGTACCCGCGAAGTTTCCGTCCACGACGGGAAAGAAGCTGGTCCACTGCGCCAAATACAGCTCGTGCGCTTGGCGCAGTGCCGCCTGCGCCGCACCCACGTCCGGATTCGCCTTCAGTGCCTGCTCGACCATGCGGTCGAGCTGCGGCGACTTGAAAAGGCTCCACCACTGATTGGGGATATCCATTCCCGCCACAAAGTGCTGCGCATCGCCACCCGCGCCCTCGGCTGCACTGGTTTGCGCTCGCGAGGCGCCGCCATAGCCGCTCGCCTCGGGCGGCGCGGGCCGCTTGAAATTCGGACCCACGGCGCAAGCCGAGACGGCGACGCTGAGCGCAGCGGCGCTGAGCGCAGCGGCGATGAGGCGGTGGGATCTCATCGGCCCCACCGCGCTTGGCCGTGCCGCTGCTCGGCCCAATGCTCGATGACGTGATACATCGAGGGAAGCACGAACAAAGTGAGGGCCGTGGATATCGCCAGGCCGCCGACCACCACGGTCGCGATGCCGCGCTGCACGTCGCTGCCGACGCCGGTGTGAATCGCCGCCGGCAACATTCCCAAGGTCGCGACCGTGGCGGTCATCAGCACCGGCCGGAGGCGCTCGGTGGCGCCTTGCATGATCGCCTCGTGCAATTCCAAGCCGGACTTTCGCATCCGATTGAGATTCGACACCATGATGATGCCGTTTTGTACCGCGACGCCAAACAGCGCGATGAAGCCGACGCCGCTCGCGACATTGAGATTCTGTCCCGTGAGGTGCAGCGAAATCAGACCGCCGAGCGTCGCCAATGGCACCACGCCCAGGATGAGCACGGCCTGGCGGAAGGATTTGATGCCGATGGTGAGGAAAATCAGCATCATGCCCATCACCAGCGCCAGAATGACCATCAGCCGTGCTTCGGCGCGCCGTTGATTCTCGAACTGGCCGCCCCACTCGAGTCGAATCTTGCTGCGATCGAAGTGCACCTGCGACGCGATCTTGGACTGCGCCTCCGCAAGATAGGAGGTCAGATCGCGGTCGCGATCGTCGATGCGAATGGTGAGATTGCGCTGGCCATTCTCGCGCGTCACGGTGCTCTCTCCGGAGCGCACCCGAATGTCGGCCAGCTCGGATAGCGGCACTTGCGCACCGCTCGAGGTATTGACGAGCAGATTGCCCAGCGCCTGCGGCGAATTGCGCGCGTCCCGGGTGTACCGCACCGTCAAGGGATAGGTTCTTTCACCGACATACACGCTGGACACCGGCGCCTGGCCGACGCCGGTCTGAATGACATTCTGCACGTCGGTCATGTTGACCCCGAAGCGCGCGGCCTTTTCATGATCCAGTTTGATCTCGATCTGCGGGATCGGCGGCTCCTGAAAGATCGAGGCACTCGAGGTGCCCTGGATGCCGTACAGAACTTCGACGATCCGGGTGCCGACGGCACGCAGCTCATTGAGATCATCGCCATAGAGCTTGGCCACCAAGGGACTGTGCGCGCCGCCGATCATGTCGTTGACGCCGTCGATGATGGGCTGGCTGATGCCGATGGAATAACCCGGGAGGTCTTTGTTGAGGTCTGCGCCTAAGCGGTCGACGAATTGCCGCTTGGATTCGCCCGCGGGCCAGGTGTCATAAGGTTTCAGTCCAACCGGCGCCTCGATATGCGACATGGTCCACGAGTCGGTGCCGTCATCATTGCGTCCGGTTTGCGTGACCACGTAGGACACTTCCGGATATTTGAGGATTGCGCGGCGCAAATCGCTCGCCATGTCGCTGGCCTTGTTCAAGGCGAGTCCGGTCGGCATTTGCACCTGCAACCACAGCGCACCCTCATCCAAATCCGGCAGGAACTCCCGGCCTACCGTGGCCCCCAACCCGACCACGGCAAACAGCGCGAAAATCACCACGCCATAAATGATCCGCGGCTGTTCGAGGCAGACCTTGAGCAGGCGGTCGTATTGAACGGTGAGACGCTCGAGCCAGCGATTGTGATACACGTGCCGCGGATTGCGAAACGCCAGATAGGCGAGCCCCGGCACCAGCGCCAACGCGGTCAGCAAGGCGCCGAACAGCGCATAGCCCATGGTATAGGCCATGGGCGTGAACAACTTTGCCTCGGCCCGCTCGAATGAAAACAACGGCAGGTAAGCGGTGATGATGATGAGGCTGGCGAAGAATATGGGGCGCGTAACCTGCAGCGTCGCGGCTTTCGCCTCGCTCTCGCTGAGTTCTTCGTTGGGCATCGCCTCGCGCCGCCGCAACACGGCCTCGGTGACGACGATGGCGCCATCCACGAGTATGCCGAAATCGATCGCGCCGAGGGACAGGAGATTGGCCGATACATGCGTGAGATTCAGCAGCGAAAAGACCGCCACCAGCGCGAACGGAATGCTCACGGCGACCACGAATGCGCTGCGCGGGCTGCCCAAAAACAGGATCAAAATGAGGAACACCAGGCCGATGCCCTCGAGAATGGTCTGCCCCACTTTGCGGATGGTGGCTTTGACCAAATCGTCCCGATCGATGTAAGGCACGATCCGCACGCCCTGTGCGGCCAATTTGCCATTGAGCTCGGCCACCTTGGCGTGCACGCCGCGCAACGTTTGCGACGGGTTTTGATATTTCAGCATCAACACGATGCCTTCGATCGTGTCCGGATTTTTATCCTTGCCGAGGATGCCTTCGCGTTCCTGATGACTGAGCACGACGCTGCCCAGGTCGCGCACCAGCACGGGTGTACCGCCGGCTTGCTTGATGACGATCGAGCCGATTTCGGCGAGGCTATGGATCAGGCCGACCCCGCGGATGACATAGCTCTGATCGCCGCGCGACACACGCCCGCCGCCCGCATTGCCATTATTGTTGTTGATGGCGTCGATGACATCGGTGATGCCGAGCCCATAGTGCTGCAGCTGTTTAGGATCGAGATCAAGCTGATACTCGGTGGTGAAGCCGCCAAAATTCGTGTCATCGACCACGCCCGGAACGGACTTCAGCGCGGGTATCACGACCCATCGTTGGATCTCGGACAGCTGCTGCAGATTTTCTGTGTCGCTCTCCAGCGTGTAGCGGTAAATTTCGCCGCCGGGTCCTGCCACCGGGTCGAGCGAGGGGGTCGCGCCGGCCGGCAACACCGCCTGCGCGATGCGTTCGTTCAGCCGCTGTCTTGCCCAATAGTCCTCGTAGCCGTCCCGAAATAGCACCGTGATCAAGGACAGGCCGAAGGTGCTCGAGGAGCGCATCAGCAATAAGCCGGGGGTGCCGTTGATCTGGCGCTCGAGCGGCACGGTGATGAGTTGCTCGACTTCCTCCGCGGCAAGCCCCGGAATTTGGGTGGTGACCTGCGCCGCGACATCGCCAAGTTCGGGATACGCCTCGACCGACAAGGTTTCCCACGCATAGACGCCATAGGCCGCGAGCAATACGGCCAGGATGATCACGGCGACGCGCCGATGCAGGCAAAAAGCGACGAATTGATCAATCATGGCGATCAGTCATTCAACAGGATTGCGCCCTTGACGAGCACTTGCTCGCCGGCGTTCACGCCGGAGCGGATGGCGACCGATGAACCCTCCTCGAGCTGCGCATCGACGTTGCGGCGCTCGAAGGTCCAGGGCGCGGTGGCGACGAACACGCTGGTCCTGTCGTTGTTCATGAGCAGGGCCGAGCTCGGCAGGACCACCAAGGAGCGCGCCCCTACCGACAGGACGACGGTCGCAAACATATTGGGCTTCAACTCATAGTCGCCGTTCGCAAAGGCGATGCGAATCTTGCCGCGGCGCGTATCGGAATCGATGACATCCGCGACAAACAAGACTTTCCCGTGCCGCACTCGGTCGGGATAGGCCGCCAGGGTGACCTGCGCATCTTGATTTTTGGAGACCCCGGCAAGGTCTTTCTCGGGAACCATGGCCGTGACCCAGATGGTGCTCAAGTCCGCGATGGTCATCAGGGGCTGCGTCGGATCATTGATCATGTTGCCCGGCGCGACGCTCAAAGCGGTCACGCTGCCGCCCACAGGCGCCGTCACCGACAGCTCACGCGAAGCAGACTTGGGCGAAGCGGCGGCGCCGAGCGTTTTCAAGCGCGCCTGCGTTCGTATGTATTCGGCGGCCGCCTGAGCGTAGTCGCTCTTGGCCTGATCCAAATCCCGGTCCGACGCCACGCCCAGCTTGTTCTGCGCCTCCTGGCGCGCAAGATTTTTCTCGTTCAATTTGAAGGCGTCGGCGGCCTTCTCATTGTCGGTGTAGGCCTGGGCGAGATCCGGCGCATCAATGATCGCCACCACCTGGCCGCGGCTCACGCGATCGCCCAACGCAACTTTGAGCGCGATCAGTCGCCCGCTCACAGGCGTCAGCACTGCGGCGGTACGTGCGGGATCGGATTCCACCACGGCGGGCAGAGACAGTTGCGGATTGACCGCTTGCGCCGATGCCGCCAGCACCTGCAAGCGGCTGCGCAGCGCCGAGCCTTCGGGAATGATGATCTTGTCCCCCTGCCGCACCATCAAATTGGCTTCGGACGGACCTTTGGTGCCGCGGTTCAGCAGTCCAAAACCGTGCGTCAACAATGCGACCAGCAGCAGCAGGCCCAGTCCGATGCCGCCCCACAGGAAGGCGCCGCCGCGAAATGTCGGCTCGTGGTCATGTATAGGCATGGCTCATCCCAAAAAGCTTGTGTTCCAACGGTATGACAGTTCGATGACGAATCAGTGTCGGGTGCGCCCAACGGGTTCCTGCGCCGCGTCCGGGCTCGAAACAGCGGGCATACTATGCCTGATCAAAGAATTGCAGGCAGTCACGCGGTACTAATCGGCCGAGGAGCCTAGTTAAGTTAGCGCGCACCGCGCTTTTGCGCCGATTGCGGCGCCACCGAGCCGCCCAGCGCTTGAAATAGCGCAGCCGTATCGGCGAAGCGACTGGCGCGAGACTGCACCACGGTTATCGATGCCTGCTGGTACGTTTGTTCGGCATAAAGCAGCGCCAAATAGCTCACCGCACCGATCTTTAGCTGCTGCCGCGTCACCGCGAGGCTTTTTTCGGCGGCGCTCATCGCGCGGCTCGCGGCCTCCAGCGCCTCTGCATCCGATTTAAGCGCGTGCAGGGCATCGGCGACGTTTTGAAATGCTGTGAGAACCGCGGACTTATACGCCGCTCCGGCCTGATCCAGCGCGGCATCCGCTGCGCGTTTACGGTGCAGCAAGGTGCCGCCGGCGAACAGGGTCTGGGTGGCATTGGCGCCGATGCTCCAAAAGCCCGTGCCGGGCTTGAACAAATCGCTCATGGCGGTTGCGGCACTGCCGATATTGCCGGTGATCGTGAATTGCGGCAGTAAATTCGCGATCGCAACGCCGACCTGCGCTGTCGCCGAGTGGAGTTGCGCCTCGGCCGCGCGCACGTCGGGCCGCCGCTCGACCAGCTCTGAAGGCACCCCGAGCGGCAAATCCACCGGCAGCGCCAATTGCTCGAGCCGCAGGCGGCGAGGCGTGAAGTCCGCGGGCAGTCGTCCCGTCAAAACCGCCAACTGATCTTCCGTCTGGCGCAGTTGCCGCTGCAGCGGCGGCAGTGTTGCTTGCAATTGTGCGAGCGCCGCCTCCTGCGCGTACACATCGACTTCCGCAATCGCACCCAGGGTAAGTTCTCGCCGCAGCACGCCCAAGGATTCACGTTCCAGCGCGATGACCTGTTCGGTCGCGGCAATTTGTTCGCGAAATCCGGCTTCTTGGATGGCGGAGGCGACGACGTTCGCCGTGAGCGTGAGGTAGGTGGCATCGAGCTGGAAGCGCGCGGCTTCCGCCTGCGCCGCCAACGATTCCACTTGGCGGCGATTCGCGCCGAATATGTCCGGAACGAAGCTCACGGTGACTTGCGGCGTGAACAGATTGTAGAGGGCGGTTCCGGAGGCCAGGTTCGGCGCCAGAACGCCGGTGGCGTTGCGATTGCGGCTGGCATCGAACGCGCCTTGCAGCGTTGGAAAATAGCTGCCGCGCTGCGCGGCGGCGTTTTCGAGTGCCTGACGCAGTGCCGCTTGGGCGGACTGCACATCCGGATTGGCGCGCAGCGCTTCGCTTACGAGTCCGTTCAGTTCGGGCGAATCGAATAGCAGCCACCAATTTCTCGGCACGGCTTGTTCTGCCAGGAACTTTTGCGCGGCCCCGCCGGGGCCTGGAGCCGATGCCGTGCTGGGCGCCAGAGGTTCGACCGTAAACCGCGCAGGCTGAGGCGCCGCGGGTCTTTGAAAATTGGGCCCCACGCAGGCGCACATCGTCAGGACAGCGCAGCATGACGCCCCCGTGACGTAGTTCATGCGCCGCTCTCTCGCGGCAATTCCTGGGGCTGTTCTTGGGCCCGGGAGAATTTCAATATCAGCACCGGCAGCACCAGCAGGATCAACAGCGGCGCGAACAGCATGCCGCCGACAACCACCAGCGCCAGCGGGCGCTGCACCTGCGAGCCGATGCCGGTGGAAAAGGCCGCCGGCAACAGGCCGACGCACGCCACGATGCAGGTCATCATCACCGGCCGCATCTGCGTGCGGCAGGTGTGCAGCATGGCGCTGGCGCGGTCGAGCCCCGATTCGAGGCTCAGATGGTAGTACGACAGCACGATGATGCCGTCCATGGCCGCGATGCCGAACAAAGCGCGACAAAGCCGATCGCGGCGGAGACGCTGAACGGCGTGCCGGTGAGCCACAGCGCGAAGATGCCGCCGATCAGCGCCATCGGAATGACGCTCGCGGCCAGCAGAGCATCGCGCAGGACTGCTGAAATTCATGTACAGCAGCAGCACGATCAGCGCGATCGACAGCGGTACGACCACGCGCCAGGCGCGCGATGGCCTCCTGCAGATTGCCGAATTCGCCCGACCCATTCCAGGCGGTAGCCGCCCGGCAACTGCACCTGGCTCGGCGACCTGCGCTGCGCCTCCAGCACCGCGCCGCCGAGATCGCGGCCGCGCACGCTGAACTTGATCGGGATGTAGCGCTCCTGCTGCTCGCGATAGATGAAGGACGCGCCGGATACCAGGTCGACCTTGGCGACATCGTCGAGCGGGATCTGGACGACGCCATTGCCGGTGGCGGATTCGGCGCCCCAATGGTGATGCGGCGGATGGCAGTCGAGACTCTGCGCGGTATTCGGCGCGGCCAGGCGCACCATGATCGGAAAATTGCGGTCGCTGCCGTCCTTCGTAAAGATTGCCGGCGCTTTGCCCGCCGATGGCCGCCTGGACGACGGCGTTGATGTCGCCGGGCGCGAGCCCATAGCGGGCGGCGCGCGCTCGATCCACGTCGATGCGGACCGTGGGCTGGCCGAGCGAATTGAGCACGGCGAGGTCGGTGATTCCCGGAACCGTTGGCCATCACCGCGTCGATCTTGTCGGCGGTTGCTTCCAGTGTCTCCAGATCGTTGCCGTACAGCTTGACGGAATTTTCGCCCTTGACGCCGGATGCGGCCTCTTCGACGTTGTCCTCGATATATTGGGAGAAGTTGAAATCCACGCCGGGGAACTGCTGTTGCAGCGCATTGGTCATGTCGTGGGTCAGCTTTTCCTTGTCCATGCCGGCGGGCCAGGTATCGAACGGCTTCAGCGGCACGAAGAATTCGGCATTGAAAAAGCCGGTCGCATCGGTGCCGTCGTCGGGCCGGCCATGCTGCGAGACCACCGATTCCACTTCCGGATAGCTCCGATGAGCCGCCGCATCCGGTTCACATAGGCGTCGCTGTCTTCGAGCGAAATCGAGACTCGGCATGGTGGCGCGGATCCAGAGATTGCCCTCTTCCAGCTTGGGCAGGAATTCCAGTCCCAAGTGAGCGCACGGCGAGCACGGCCAGCAATGCCAGCGCGCCGAGCGCCGCGAAGGTGATGATGCGATTGGCCAGCGCGAACTCCAGCGACCGGCTCATAGACGCGGCGCAGCCAGCGCACCACCAGGGTTTCGCGCTCCTGCGCTTTCGCTGCAGGCAACAGCAGCGCTCAAGGCCGGCGAGATCGTGAAGGTGGCGATCAGGCCGCCGGCGATGGCGTAGGCATAGGTCTTCGCCATCGGTCCGAAGATATGTCCTTCGATACCCGACAAGGTGAACAGGGGCACGAATCCGGCGATGATGATGGCGGCGGAGAAGAAGATCGCCTGGTTGACTTCCGTGGCGGCGACGGAGATGATCGCGAACTTGCCGCGAAATCCGCTGCGCACGCGCATGCGATGCAAGGCGCTGCGGGCCCTGACGAAATGCGCCGAGGCCTCGCGCCAGATGCCGATAGATGTTTTCCACCATGATCACGGTGGCATCCACGATCAGACCGAAATCGATCGCGCCGACCGAGAGCAGATTGGCGGACTCGCCCCGCAGCACCATGAGCCCGATGGCGAAGGACAGCGCGAACGGGATGGTCGTGGCGACGATGACGGCGCTGCGCAGATTGCCCAGGAACGCCCACTGCACCAGGAAGATCAGCACGATGCCGGCAATCATGTTGTGCAGCACCGTATGGGTCGTGACATGGATCAGGTCGCTGCGATCATAGATGCGCTCGATGCTGCACGCCGGGCGGCAGGATGCCGGTGCTGTTGATCTTCTCCACTTCCGCTTCGACCCGCTTGATCGTGGGCATGCTCTGCGCGCCGCGCCGCATCAGCACGATGCCCTGGACGATGTCGTCGTCATCGTCCAGCCCGGCGATGCCCAGGCGCGGCATGATGGCCGACGGTCACCTCGGCCACGTCGCTGAGCACCACCGGCACTGCCCTGATTGCTGGCAATCATCGTATTGCGAATCTCGTCCACCGAATGGATCAGGCCGACGCCGCGCACCACGGCGGCCTGCGCACCGAAATTCACCGTCTGGCCGCCGACATTGATGTTGCTGTTGTTCGAGCGCCTGCAGCACCTGCGGCAGGGTCAGGCCGTAGCCGATGCAGCTTGCGCTGGTCGATGGTGACGTCGTAGGTCTTGGTCTTGCCGCCCCAACCGGTCACATCGATCACGCCCGGTACGGCCTTGAAGCGCCGTTCCAGCACCCAGTCCTCGATGGTCTTCAGGTCGGTGACCGAATATCCGGCGGTCCGACTACTCGATAGCGGTAGATCTCGCCGATCGGGCTGGTCGGCGAGATCTGCGGCTGTGCGCCGTTCGGCAAGCTGCCGCAGCTGCGAGAGACGATTGATGACCCATTGCTCGGCCTGGTCGTAGGTGAAGTCGTAGGTGAATTGCACCTTCACATCGGAAAGGCCGAACAGAGAGATCGTGCGGATGGCCTGTGATATTCGGGATGCCGGCCATCTGGATTTCGAGCGGGATGGTGATGTAGCGCTCGATTTCCTCGGCCGATTGCCCCGAGTTTTGCGTCACGATGTCGACCAGCGGCGGCACCGGATCGGGATAGGCCTCGATGTTGAGCTTGATGAAGCTGGCGGCGCCCGCGGCGAGCGCCATGACTAGAACAACGATGATGAGCACGCGCTGACGCAGCGCGAAGCTGACGACGGCGTTCATGAAGTCGCCGGAAGCGCCGCTTGATCGATGAAAAGTCCGCCCTGGATGACGACTTTTTCGCCGGGTTTCAGGCCATCCAGCACCTCGATCAAGCCATCGTTGCTGCGCCCCGTGCGAATGCTGCGCAGACTCAGCAGGCCATCCCCGGCGGCCACCCACACATGGGCGGCAGCGCCTTCGTACACCACCGCGCTCTGCGGCACGGCGGGCGACTCGGATGCGTCGCTGGTAAGAATGCGGAAATTTGCAAACATCTCGGGCTTCAGTGCGCCGTCGCGATTGCCGATCTCAGCGCGCACCGGCAATCGGTGCGTCACCGGGTCGACCACGGCACTGACATAGGTGAGGCGTGCCTTGAATTCCCTGTTTGGATAAGCAGGTACATGCACCTCCACGGGCTGTCCTAATTTGACCAGCGCCGCGTCGGATTCGCGCACGTTGGCGAGCAGCCATACGCTCGATGTGTCGGCTATGGTGAATTGCGGCGTGGCGCTGCCGGCCTGCACATATTGGCCCGGCCCCACTTGGCGATCCACCACCACGCCGGCGATAGGGGCGGACAGCGTGGCGCTAGCGCTGATGGACTGATTTTTTTCCAGCGCGGCGATTTCCGCAGGCGACTTGCCCAAAATACTCAAGCGGTTGCGAGCCGCGCTGAGCGCCGTTTCTGCCGCGCTCAGGTCATTCTGCGCGGATTGCCAATCCTGCAGGCTGCCGCCCTTGGCCTCGTACAACGCCTGCTTGCGGGTTTCCGTGATGCGCGCGAGTTTCGCCAAAGACGCGGCCGTTGCTAGATCGTTTTGCGCCTGCACGAATTCCGAGGACTGCAGAGTCGCAAGCGCAGACCCGGCCTTCACGCGGTCGCCGAGGCCCGCGATTACCCGCGTGACCCGGCCAGAGTAGGGTGAAAACACCGGCGTCTCGCGATCGCCGTTGGCCGCGATCTTTCCCTCGGTCAACTCCTCGCTGACGAAACCATGCAGCCCCACCGATTCAATCGTCAGCGTCTTAATCTGCTGAGGGGAAGCACGGAAGGTGCCGGGCGGTAAGGAGGGTGCGGCGGCCGGACTTTCGCGCTTGCCGAGCAATGCATCGCCCAACCAGACGCCCAATACCAGCACCGCCACCACGGCAACGCCGATGCCGGCCGCGAACAGTTGCTTCTCGCGCGGCCACGCGCGCCGGTTGATGGCCTGTCGGCCGCTTGAAGGCTGCTCGGGTTCGCCTGGCGCGTTGCTCATTCGTGGATCTCGTTGGGCGACAGCGCGGGCGCGGCGTCGGTCAGGCGGCGCCGAGATTCAGCTGCGCGGTGGCGGCCGCAGTGGCGGCCGCAGCGGCGGGAGCGGGCAGATGCACGATAAAAGTCGAGCCGACGCCCTCGCTGCTGTCGACCTCGATCGTGCCGCCGTGAAGCTCGAGCACCATGGCGACCAGGTGAAGTCCAACGCCGCTGCCGGCGATACCGAGCGCATTGGCGCCGCGAAAGTAGCGCTCGAACAGGTGGGCACGGTCCCGTTCTGAAATTCCGATGCCTCGATCGCGGATGCGAACCGAGATTTTTGCCGCGGAATCGCGGTATGCCTTGACCTCGACCGGTTCGCCCGGCGCGGAATACTTCAGCGCATTGGACAGGAGGTTGCTGAACAGCGCGAACAGCAATTTGCGATCTCCGAGCATGACGCCCGGCAGCTCGCCGAAGTCCTCGCGGATCTGCGCCCTCGGCGTGGTTTCGCGATGCAGTTGACACACCTCGTGCAGTAATTCGGCGGGCGCGAGGTCGCTGGGACGATACACGGCTTGTCCATCCAGCAGCAGCGAAGCGCCGAGCAGGCTGTCCATGATGCCCGTCAGACGCGTCACGGCACTGCGTATCCGCAATGCGCGCTCCAGCAGGTCATTCGGGGCAAGCCGGTCCTTGAGCTTGATCAGGCGCTGCGCCTGAGCATCAATCACCGTGAGCGGCGTGCGAAACTCATGCGAGGTCATGGTGACGAAATTGCGCTGTTGCGCCGTCGCGCGCCGTTCGTTCTCCAGAGTCGTCTCGAGTGCGGCGGTCTGTTCGATCAAGCGCTGCTGACTCCGCACCAGCGCTATCGCATTGTCGCGAAACACCTCTACAGAACGCGCCATCTCGCCGATCTCATCCTCGCGCCGCGTGCCGGGAATGCTGATGTTCGTGTCGTGCGAGGCCAGTGCTTGCATACGCCGCGCCAGATTGAGCAGCGGGCGCGAGACCGAACGCGTGATGTAAATGATCGTCGCCAAAACCAGGCAAGTCGCCACGATCATGGCGGTCACGATGAGACGGCTGTCGTGCAAATAAGTGCCGGCGGCACGTTCGCTCGCCTGCCGCGCCTTCGAGACGGTCTGGTCGGTCAGGTGTCCCAAGGTGTCGCTGGCACGATCGAAGGCCTGCCGCGAGGTGCTCATGTACATGGCGATCGCGCCGGGCTTGACGCCCGAATGCGATAGCGCGAGCACCTGGGCCGCGATGGCCTTGTACGCCGCCCATTCGCGCGCAAACTCATCGTAGAGCCGCTGCTCCGAAGCTTCGTGCGGCAAGGCCTCGTAAGCGCGTTGCGCACGCGTGACTTGCGCGTCCAGTTCCGCGATATCCTTTTCGCTCGCCGCGAGTTCCGCCGGCGTATTGGACAGCAGGTGGGTACCCTCTCCGGTCCGGTAGTCGGACATGTAATTGTTGAGATCGCCGATCAAACGCGTGTCCTGCAGCCATTGATTGCGTATCTCGTCCGACACGCGATTCACGTCGCTCAAGCGCTGCATGCTGAAAACGCCCAGACCGATCATGAGCAGGAGAAACAGCAGCGACGCGGCGGACAGCAGGATGCGAATGGCGCGCGGTGCGCGCCCGCGGGGCGCTTGGGTGCGCGGCGCTTCGGCGCGGGATGTTTCGGCGCGGGATGTTTCGGCCTGGGGAGCTGCGGCTGCGACTGGCACGGGGATGCCGCTCATGGCTCGATCAAGCGGCCGGAGACAGCTTTCACCGCGGCTTGCACGCGTGTGACCACATTGAGCTTCCTGCATGCGGTTTCGATGTGAAAATCTACGTTGCGCTTAGCAGTGCCGATGATTTGTGCAATTTCAGTGGAGGTCTTGCCGCGCGCCGCCCAGGTTAAGGATTCAACCTCGCGGTCGCTCAAGTCGACTTGCCGTGCCCAGGATTCGGTCCGGGCGACTTTGGCGAGGCGACCGCGAATGATGGTATCGAGAATCTCGAAATCGATCGGTTTGACCACGTAATCATCGGCGCCCAGACGGCGGCCCTTGAGCTGATTGTCGCGATCCCCGAGCGCGGTCAGGAAGATGAACGGCATGGAAGCAAAGCGCGGCGTCAGTGCAGTCAGACGATCGAGCAGCTCAAAGCCGCTCATGACGGGCATGCTGACATCGCAGAGCACAATATCGGGCTTGTCTTTGAGCACGGCGGCGAAGCCGGCCTGCCCGTCGTGCGCGAGGGCCATTTCATAGCCGCGCTCCTCGAACTCCTCCGCGATCAGGGTCGCGGTCTCGAGGTCGTCCTCTACGCACAGGATTTTTTTACGCAGCGGCACCATATGCTAATGATCCGCGCCGCCGAAACGGGCGTCTACTGTGATCCATGACAGTAGCAGGCGGCGGTGGCATGAAAAATCCGTCAGGAACGCGCAGCCGTCGCAGCTCGGCAATCACGGTTTCGGTTTGGCTATCTTCCTGGCGATGACCGCGGCCTTTTCTTTCTCGCCAAGCTTGACCGGCCGAGTCCAGCCTTCCTTGGTGATCGGCGTCGATCTTTCGAAGGTCAGCTTGTCATCCGGCGTGCTCGAGGCGATCGTTGATCCTGCGCCGGTCGTGGCGCCCGCGCCGATCCGCACCGGCGCCACCATCATGGTGCCGGAACCGATGAACGCGCCGTCGCCGATGAAGGTGGGCCACTTATTGGCGCCGTCGTAGTTGCAGGTGATGCTGCCCGCGCCCACGTTCACGTCCTTGCCGACGTGCGAATCGCCCAGGTAGGTCAAATGGTTGGCCTTGCTGCCGGCGCCGATCTCGGTGTTCTTGACCTCGACGAAGTTGCCGATGTGCACCCCGGCGTGCATGACCGTGCCGGCCCTTAAGCGCGCGAAGGGTCCGACGCGGCAATTCTGCGCGACGACGGCATGATCGACGACACAGTTGGCATGGATTTCGCTGCCTTCGCCGATGCGGGAATTGGCGATCACGCAGTTGGGTCCGACCCTCACGCCGGCCGCAAGATGTACCTTGCCGATCAGCACGGCATTGATATCGATGAAAACATCGCGGCCCACCTGAACGTCGCCGCGAATATCGATGCGGGCGGGATCCGCCAGGGTCGCGCCGGCGAGCATCAATTCCTCCGCGCGTAGGCGCCGCAGACCCGCTTCGACTTTGCTGAGCTGAATCTTGTCGTTGACGCCTGTGACCTCGAGAGCATTGGCCGCCGGAATGGCCTCGATGCGGCAGCCGGCCTGCGCGGCGCCCGCCACGACATCGGTCAAAAAGTATTCGCGCTGCGTGTTGTTCCTTCCCAGTCCCAAGAGCCATTCGCGCAGACGTCCCGCCGGAGCGGCCAGCAGGCCCGAATTGACCTCGCAAATCTGCAGCTGCGAAGGACTTGCATCGCGGTGTTCGACGATCGCAGCGACCGCACCGTCGGCGTTGCGGACGATGCGTCCATAGCCGTGCGCCTCGTCGAGCTTGACGGATAGAATCGCGAGCGCGCCCGCGTCCGCCGCGGCGGTCAGTTTCGCGAGGGAGGCGCCGCTGATCAGCGGCACATCGCCGTACAGCACCAGCACCGTGTGCTCGTCGGGAATGAGGCACATGGCCTGCATCACGGCATGCCCCGTGCCGAGCTGATCCGCCTGCAAGACCCACTCGACCGGCTCCTCGTGTAGCGCCGCTTGCACCTGCGCGCCGCCGTGTCCGTATACCACGTAGATATTGCTGGGATTCAGGCCGCGCGCGGCGTTTATCACATGTTGCAGCAGCGGCTCGCCCGCCAACGGCTGCAGCACCTTCGGCAGCTCGGAATTCATCCGCTTGCCCTGGCCGGCTGCCAAAATCACGATCGAAAGCTGCATGCAGACTCCGTTGGCGGAACTC
Organism: uncultured Gammaproteobacteria bacterium; assembly: GCA_963782865.1. Lineage (GTDB taxonomy): Bacteria > Pseudomonadota > Gammaproteobacteria > Steroidobacterales > Steroidobacteraceae > Bog-1198. The sequence continues at coordinate 117,223 of CAWALS010000017.1, forward strand.
GGACAGGCTCCTATCGTTTCCGGCGCAGCCGTTCGATGGCGCGCAATTGCGCCAACGCCCGCACCAGTTCTGACTGCGCCTCGGCGATGTCCAATTTGTCGCTGCGGTTGCGTACCGCGTCTTCCGCGCGCTGTTTCGCGGCCAGGGCGGCAGCCTCGTCGAGATCTTTGGCCCGCACCGCCGTGTCCGCCAGCACGGTGACGAGGTGCGGCTGAATCTCCATCGCGCCGCCGCCGACGAAGAAGGACTGCTCCTCGTGGCCCTCGGTCTCCACGCGCACTTCGCCCGCCGCCAAGGTGGTCAGCAACGGCGCGTGACGCGGGTAAATGCCGAGTTCGCCCAGCGTTCCCGGCGCGAACACGCGCGTGGCCTCGCCGGAAAAGATCTGGCCTTCGGCGCTGACGATGTCGACGTGAATGGTGTTCGCCATGATTTACTGCAACGTTTTGGCTTTCTCGACGGCCTCTTCGATGGCCCCTATCATATAGAACGCCTGCTCGGGTAGATGATCGTATTCGCCGGCTATGATGGCCTTGAAGCCGCGGATCGTGTCCTTGAGAGAAACGATTTTTCCGTCCTGACCGGTAAATACCTTCGCCACGTTGAAGGGCTGCGACAGAAAGCGCTGGATCTTGCGCGCGCGGTAGACGCTGAGCTTGTCTTCCTCGGACAACTCGTCCATCCCGAGGATGGCGATGATGTCCTGCAGCTCCTTGTAGCGCTGCAATACGGCCTGGACGGCGCGCGCGGTATCGTAGTGTTCCTGGCCGACCACCAGAGGATCGAGCTGACGGCTGGTGGAATCCAGCGGATCGACGGCGGGGTAGATGCCGAGCGAGGCGATTTGCCGCGACAGCACCACGGTGGCGTCCAAGTGCGCAAAGGTCGTCGCCGGAGACGGATCGGTCAGGTCGTCGGCGGGCACGTATACGGCTTGAATCGAGGTGATCGAGCCGGTCTTGGTCGAGGTGATGCGCTCCTGCAGCACGCCCATTTCCTCGGCGAGCGTCGGCTGGTATCCCACTGCCGAGGGCATGCGGCCGAGCAGCGCGGACACTTCGGTGCCGGCCAGCGTGTAGCGATAGATGTTGTCGACGAAGAACAGCACGTCGCGGCCCTTGCCGGAGGCCTGTTTCTCATCGCGGAAGTATTCGGCCATGGTCAAGCCGGTGAGCGCGACGCGCAGGCGATTGCCCGGCGGCTCGTTCATCTGACCGTAAACCATGGCAACCTTGGATTTGGCAAGGTCGTCTTTGTCGATGACGCCCGACTCGATCATCTCGTGATAGAAGTCGTTGCCTTCGCGGGTGCGCTCACCGACGCCGGCGAACACCGACAATCCACTGTACTGTTTGGCGATGTTGTTGATGAGCTCCAGCATGTTCACCGTCTTGCCGACGCCGGCGCCGCCGAACAACCCGACCTTGCCGCCCTTGGCGAACGGCACCAGCAAGTCGATCACTTTGATTCCCGTGACCAGGAGATCCTGGCCGCCCGCCTGTTCGTCATAGGCCGGCGCCGGCCGGTGAATCGGCAGGTACTCCGTCGCCTTCACGGGGCCGCGCTCATCCTGGGGCTTGCCCAAAACATCCATGATGCGGCCGAGCGTGCCCGTGCCGACCGGCACCATGATGCCCTTGCCCGTGCCGGTAACGCTGAGACCGCGGCGCAGCCCTTCCGAGGGACCCATGGCGATGGCGCGGACCACGCCGTCGCCGAGCTGCTGCTGCACCTCGAGGGTCAGATCGACCTCATCGAGTTTGAGCGCGTCATACACTTTGGGGATCTGATCGCGTGGAAATTCCACGTCGATGACCGCGCCGATAATTTGTACGATTTTACCGCTGGACATTTTGCTACCTCATGGCCTTCGGCCACCTTTCAACGGGGTTGCTGCGCAACCCCGAACAATTAGCGGCGCTGCGCGCCGATGAAAAATCTCTATAACTGATCTAAACCGCTGCCGCCCCACCAACGATCTCTGAGAGCTCTTTGGTGATCGCAGCCTGACGGGCCTTGTTGTAAATGAGCTGCAGCTCATCGATCAGCTCGCCGGCGTTATCCGTCGCGGCTTTCATGGCCACCATGCGCGCGGCCATTTCGCAGGCCACGTTCTCGACGGCACCTTGAAATACTTGCGCCTCGATATAGCGCATGAGAATTCCATCGAGGATGGTGATCGAGTCGGGCTCGTAAATATAGTCCCAACGTTCCTGCAGCTCGTCCTTGTCGACGGTCTGAATCGGCAGCAGCTGCGACACGATGCCCTTCTGGCTCATGGTGTTGACGAACACGTTGTGCGCCAGCAGCAGCTGATCGACCTTGGTTTCGCGATAGAAATCCAGCATCACCTTGGTGGTGCCGATGAGATCATTGATGTGCGGCCGGTCGCCTAGATGCGTGACGGAGGCCGCGATCTCGACGCCGGCGAGCCGGCGGAAGAACTGCAAGGCCTTTGAGCCGATGACGCACAGGTACACCTTGGCGCCGCGCGCCTGCGCCGCGCGGATCGAAGCCAACGTGGCCTTGAACAAGTTCAAATTCAGCGACCCGCACAGGCCGCGGTCGGTGCTGATCACCACGATGCCGACCGAGGTCACCGGACGCTCGAGCGTGAAGGGATGCTTGTAATCCAAATTGACCTGGCGCAGGTGGCCGATCATCTTGCGCACTTTTTCCGCATAGGGACGCGCGGCGCGCATGCGGTCCTGCGCCTTGCGCATCTTGCTGGCCGCCACCATTTCCAGCGCCTTGGTGATCTTGCGGGTATTTTTGATACTCGCGATCTTGCCCCGGATTTCTTTTGCGCCTGCCATTACGTCCTCTGTGTCCTAAGGCTTACAGCGTCGCGAAAAATTCATCGCAGCATTTCTTCAAGGAAGCTTCGACTTCCTTGCTCAGGTCCGGCTTGGCGTTGATGGTCTTGAGCAGCTCGGCATAGCTCGAGTGGGCGAAGGACTGCAAGCCCGCTTCCGTCTCCACCACCTTGAGGCGCGCCACCTTGTCGAAATAGCCGTTGTTCGCCGCGTACAGCGTCAGCGACATTTCCGCGACCGACATGGGCGAGTACTGCTTCTGTTTCATGAGCTCGGTGACGCGCTGGCCGCGCTCGAGCTGTTTGCGGGTAGCTTCGTCCAAATCCGAGGCGAACTGCGAGAAAGCCGCCAATTCGCGATATTGCGCCAGGGCCAAACGCACGCCGCCGCCGAGCTTCTTGATGATGTTGGTCTGCGCCGCGCCGCCGACGCGCGACACGGAAATGCCGGCGTTGATCGCGGGCCGCATGCCGGCGTTGAACAGGTCGGTTTCCAAGAAGATCTGGCCGTCGGTGATGGAGATCACGTTGGTCGGCACGAACGCCGTAACGTCGCCCGCCTGCGTCTCGATGATCGGCAGTCCGGTCAAGGATCCGGTCTTGCCCTTGACGCGGCCGTTGCTGATTTTTTCGACGTATTCCGCGTTGACTCGAGCGGAACGCTCCAGCAGGCGCGAGTGCAGGTAGAACACGTCGCCGGGATACGCCTCGCGGCCCGGCGGACGGCGCAGCAGCAAGGAAATCTGACGATAGGCCACGGCCTGCTTGGACAAATCGTCGTACACGATCAGCGCGTCCTCGCCGTTGTCCATGAAGTATTCGCCCATCGCGCAGCCGCCGTAGGGCGCCAGATACTGCATCGCCGCGGGGGTGGATGCGGATGCCGCGACGATGATGGTGTGCCCCATGGCGCCATGCTCTTCGAGCTTGCGCACCACATTGGCGATCGAGCTTTGCTTCTGACCGATGGCCACGTAAACGCACTTAACGCCCGTGCCCTTCTGGTTGATGATCGTATCGATGGCGACCGCGGTCTTGCCGGTCTGGCGGTCGCCGATGATGAGCTCGCGCTGGCCGCGGCCGATCGGCACCATGGCATCGATGGCCTTGAGACCGGTTTGCACGGGCTGCGATACGCTCTGGCGGAAAATGACGCCCGGCGCCACGCGCTCCAGGGGCGACTTCAATTTGGCGTTCACCGGACCCTTGCCGTCGATGGGCGTACCCAACGCATCGACCACGCGGCCCAGCAGCTCCGGACCCACGGGTACCTCAAGAATGCGGCCGGTGGTTTTGACCTCGGCGCCTTCGGAAATGCCTTTGTAGTCGCCGAGCACCACGGCGCCCACGGAATCCTGCTCGAGATTCAGCGCGAGCCCGAAGATGTTGCCGGAGAATTCCAACATTTCGCCGTAGCGCGCGTCGGCGAGGCCGTGAATGCGCACGATGCCATCGGTGACGCTCACCACCGTGCCGACATTGCGCGCTTCGGTGGCGGACTTGAACTTGTCGATGCGCGCCTTGATGAGGTCGCTGATTTCCGATGCCTTGATGGACATAACCTTGAATCCTCTAGCCAATACTGGTCGTTTACGCCGTCAGCTCGAACGCGATGCGCTTGAGCCGGCTGAGCAGGGAACCGTCGATTACCGTGTCGCCGGCGCGCAGTACGGCGCCGCCGATCAATGTGGAATCCGTGGCGCAGTGCAAGCGCACCGAGCGCTTGAGTTTGCGTTCGAGCGCCAGCCTTAGCGCCTGCTGTTGAGCGCCGTCGATCGGCGCGGCGGAGGTCACCGTCACGTCGATGACCCTTTCCGCCTCGTCTTTGTAGTCGTCGAACAGCGTGGATATTTCCGGCAGGTAGCCGAGGCGATGATTCTCGCCGAGCAGCCGGAAAAAGTTTTGGCCGTGCTCGTCGAGCGCGGCGCCGGTAACGCCCATGACGAACTGCGCAAGTTCCTCGCCGCTCACGCTCGGGCTGCCGAGCAGCTCGTGCACCCGCGGATCGCGCACCGCCGTGGCGGCAGCGCGCAGCCTCTCGGACCAGCGCGGCAGATCCTTGTCGGCCTGCGCCTCCTGGAATGCCGCTTTGGCGTAGGGCCTCGCGATGGTGGTCTTTTCAGCCATGCAAGCGTCCTAGATCTGCGCCGCGAGCTTGTCGATGATGTCGCCATGCGCGCGCGCATCGATCTCGCGCTCGAGGATCTTGGCTGCCGCGCTCACGGCAATCTGCGCCACATCGCGCCGCAGGCTCTCGCGCGCGTGCTCGGCCGCAAGCTCGATTTGCTCCTGCGCCGCGGCCAACAGCCGCGCGCCTTCGGACGTGGCCGTGCGCTTGGCCTCCTCGACCATGTCGCTGCCCCGATGCTGCGCCTGATCGATGATCTGCGCGGCGCGTTCGCGCGCCTCGCGCATGATGACCTCGGCGCGCTCATGCGCGGAGGCCAAGTCTTGCGTACCTTTCTCGGCGGCGGCAAGTCCTGCAGCGATCTTGCGCGACCGCTCGTCCATCGGTCCCAAGATCATCGGCCACACGAATTTCATCGTGAACCAGATGAGCATGATGAACACGAGCATCTGCACGATCAGCGTGAGATTGATATTCACGATCGGCTCCTGACCCGCGTTACCGGCAGCACGATTCAGTGCGGTCATGCCGCTGGCGAACGGATTCGCAAAGGTAAAGAACAGCGCGAAGCCGATGCCGATCATGGCGACCGCGTCCACCAGTGCCGCGACGATGAACATCTTGACCTGCAGCATCGGCGTGAGCTCGGGCTGACGCGCCGCGCCTTCGAGGAAGCGGCCGCCGAGAATGCCGAAGCCGATGGCGGTGCCGAGCGCGCCCATGCCGAAGATGATTCCGACGGCCAGAACGGTCATGGCCTGGACGTGTGCAAAATTTTCCATTCAATTCTCCTGAAACGAAGCAGCCAGCGAAATTGTTGTAACCGAACTCGAAGACATCAATGATGTTCCTGCGCCATCGACAAATAGACGATCGTCAACACCATGAATATGAAGGCCTGCAGCGTGATCACCAGCAAGTGGAACACCGCCCAGAGAAAGGCCAGCAGAAATTGCGCCACCAACAGCGCCCAACCACCGGCGCTCGACAATTGTTGGACGCCGTGCAGCGTCAGTCCCGCCAGCAGCAGGAAAATCATTTCACCCGCGAACAGGTTGCCGTACAGACGCAGCGAGAGTGAAATCGGCCGCGCCAAGAACGGCACGATCTCCAGGAGCAAGTTCACGGGAACCAGCAGCACCTTCACGACAATATTCTTGGCGACGAAGGGCTGCAGTGTCAGCTCGGCCAAGAAGCCGCCGAGGCCCTTCACTTTGACGCTGTAGTAGATGATGAGCACGAACACCGTCAAGGACATGGCGAACGTGGTGTTGAGGTCCGTGCTGGGCACGACCTTCAGATGTTCGACGCCGACGTGATGCGCTGCCCAGGGCAGCAGATCGACCGGCAACAGATCCATGGCGTTGAACAGGAAAACCCAGCAGAAAATGGTCAGCGCCAGCGGCGCGAGCAATTTGTTGCTGCCGTGAAAGCTGTCTTTCACCTGGGTATCCACGAACTCGACCATGAGTCTCGACGAAGTTCTGAAACTTGCCGGGCACGCCGGGTTTGGCGGTGCGCGCCGCGAAATAAAACGCTCCGCCGAAGAGCATCGCCAGCGCCACTGAAAAAAATACGGTGTCCAAGTGGATGACGGAAAAATCCACTATTCCCTTGGGTTCCTTGTTGGAGAGGAACGTCAGGTGATGAAGAATGTATTCGTTTGCGGTGGTAGGTTGCTCTGCTGCCATTTCAAGTCTTATGTATGTCTAAAATGCCTCAAATCAACTATTTATCAGCGTCCGCGCGGCACGTTGGTGCCGCCCAATGGCGGCAGCGTGTTCGCCAACGCAACCCAAAAAACCACGAAAGTCGCGACGTACGTGCCGAGCATCGCCAACGGCACCACCTTCATCGTCTTCAGCACCACCACGAACAGCACGATCACGATCGCGATCTTGGCGGTTTCGCCGATGAAGAACGCGCGCATCGCCCGCTGCCCATCTGCAGCCGATTTGCCGCCAAAACCCAGCAATGCCATGACAAGACTCGCGGCGGTGCTGATGCCGCCGCCCATCGCCGCGGACAAAGCCGCATGCGGACCCGCAATCAGCCAGCTCACGAGAGCGCAGACTACGGTCACGGCCGCCTGGCCCAGGACGACGCTGAGAGCCAGCCGCCGCGCCAAGGCTAAATCGATCGCGACCAAGTTAAATCCCGTGGAGCGAAGCGCACGCACGCTTCGCTTGTACCGTGCCAAAAATGGCCGGCGCATTATAGAGACGCCGCCTTAGGTCATCAAGGCGTTTCAGGCCTATTTATCGCCCTACTGGATGTGCGCCAGGATGCCTTCCAGCTCGTCCAAACTGTTGTAGCTGACAATGAGCTTGCCCTTGCCCGATGCGGCATGTTGGAAGGCTACTTTGGCGCCCAACTTCTCGGCGATTTCGGTTTCCAAGCGGTGAATGTCCGGGTCGGGCGCCGCGGTGGGCTCGTGCGGCTTCGGCCGTTTTGGGATTCATGATGCGTCGCACCAAACCTTCCGTATCGCGCACCGACAAAGACTTCTTGGCGACCAGGGCGGCGACTTCGATCTGCTGGCGCCGGGTGGCGAGTCCCAGCAGGGCGCGGGCATGACCCATTTCAATCTGGCGGTGCTCCAGCATCTCCTTGACCTCATCGGTCAATTCCATGAGCCGCACCAAATTGCTGACCGCGGCGCGCGAGCGTCCGACGGCCTCGGCTGCGGCCTGATGCGTCAAGCCGAACTCCTCGATCAGACGCAGCAGCGCGCGGGCCTCTTCCAGCGGATTCAAGTCTTCGCGCTGGATGTTCTCGATGAGCGCCATGGCGACCGCGTCCTCATCAGGGACATCGCGAATGACGGCAGGGATCTCCTGCAATCCCGCCATCTGCGCCGCGCGCCAGCGCCGTTCGCCGGCGATGATTTCATAGCGCTGCGATTCGGTCAGGGTTGGTCGCGGCAACGGACGGACCAAGATGGGCTGCACCAGGCCGCGCGATTTGATGGAATCCGCCAGCTCGCCCAAGGATTCGGGCCGCATATCGGCGCGCGGCTGATACTTGCCTCGCTGCAGCAGATCGAGGGGCAGGGACGCCAAACGATCGCCGACGAGAATCTGGGGTTTTTCGGCCTCGGGCACGGCGGCGCGCCGCGCGAGCAGCGGGGAGAGCTCAGCCAGGCCTCGACCTAAAGACGGCTTTTTGCCGGACATAACAGTTCCCCGTAAACCGATCGGGCGATTATACGGGCGCTTCCGGCAGATCGTCGCGGCGAATCATTTCCCCGCCCGGCAGCTCGTCGCGGCGGATCATCTCGCCTGCCAACGCCAGATAGGCCAGGGCGCCGCGCGACTCCTTGTCGTGAAACAGCGCGGGCTTGCCGAAGCTGGGCGCCTCCGCCAGGCGCACGTTGCGCGGAATGACGGTGCGGAACACTTTCTCGCCAAAATGCTGCGTCAGTTGCGCGGACACTTCGTTGGCCAGATTATTGCGCGGATCGAACATGGTGCGCAGCAATCCTTCGATCTCCAATTCGGGATTGATGCTCTCCTTGATCTGTTCGATGGTCTGCATCAAGGCGGACAATCCCTCGAGCGCATAGTATTCACACTGCATCGGCACCATGACCGAGTCGGCCGCCACCAGCGCATTCAAGGTCAGCATGTTGAGCGAGGGCGGACAATCCACGAGGATGACATCGAAGTCGTTGCGCACTGGGTTGAGCGCGTTGCGCAATTTGAACTCGCGCCCGACCGCCATGGTGAGAAGCCGGACTTCAGCGGCCGTCAGGTCCTGATTGGCTGGCATCAGCATGAAGCCGCCGTACTCGACGGTCACCAACGCCTCGACCGCGCCGCAATCGCCTAACAGGACATCGCAGCTGGTGCGCGATTGCGCGTACTTGTCGATGCCGCATCCCATGGTGGCGTTGCCCTGCGGGTCCAAGTCGATGAGCAGCACGCGGCGCTTGGTCGCCGTCAAGGACGCGGCGAGATTGACCGCGGTCGTGGTCTTGCCCACGCCGCCTTTTTGATTCGCCAATGCAATGACGCGTTTCAAGTCAGGCTCCTGGCCCGCTTCATGTGTCTGCCTGCTTCATGTATTGGGCCTGCTTCATGTATTGGGCCCGCTTCATGTACTGCTCGATTTTCGATGTGCAGGAATCAACTCCACGAGATGCCGTTCATCGGGGAGGCCCGGCACGCTCAAGCGATGCACCGCCAGCACGCGAAATGCTCTCGGCAGCGCGGATATTTCATCATCAGGCCGTTTCCCCTTCATCGCCAGCAACCGCCCGCCGGGCGCGCATAAGTGGCCGGCATAGGCCACAAAATCGGCCAGCGAGGATAGTGCCCGAGCGACCACTGTATCGAAAAGTTCGAACGGTCTATAGCTTTCCGCACGCGAATTGACCACGAGCACATTGCCGCAGCCAATCCGCCGGGCCGTCTGCTCGACGAATCGCGCCTTCTTGGCCGTAGCCTCGATGAGCGTGAAGCGGCGCTGCGGATTGACTATGGCCAGCACCAAGCCAGGAAAGCCAGCTCCGGTGCCGACATCGGCCAGCCGCTCGCCGCGCAAATAGGGCTGCAAGCTCAAGCTGTCGAGCACGTGCTTTCGCAGCATGCCGGGGCGATCGCGGATCGCGGTCAAATTGAATTGCGCATTGCCCTGTTCGAGCTCATCCACGAGCGTGAGCAGCGTTTCGGCGCGAACGGGGTCCAGTTCTATCCTCAAGTCTTTCGCGCCTGAAACAAGTATCTCGAGTTCACCGGCGCGCATCGCTTCATTTTTCCGGTGCGTGGTCGGCGTGATCAGTCTGATCGACAGCGTCCAGCTGGATGCTCAATTGCGCAGATTCATCCGGCTCGTTCTCGAAATGACCCGCGAATGCCACGCCGCCCTCGGAACCGGCGCATTCCTCCGCCGCAGCCAAGGGCTTCTTCATCCACAGCCCGCAGGCATCGGCGAAAATTCGCACTGCTTGGTCCGCGGGCAGCCGCACCGTGGCCTCGATTCGCGAAAGCCGGTCGCGCCTGAAGCAAAGCAAGTATGGAGAGGGCGAGCGTGCGATGAACCGCGGACGGTCTCCGTCGACGGCGTAGCACTCCAACTCATCGGCCGGCGCAGCGCTTTGCGCCTCATCGCGAAACAACAACACTTCATGCAAGGTCAAAGGCACATCTTTCAAAACGCTGCCGAATGGAACGACCAGAAGAACATGCCAATCATAGGACGCATCCAGGGGAGCCGGTGCAGGCTTCAGGGGCGCAGCCGGCTGCGGCGGGGGCGCGGCGCAGGCGGTCAGCACCAGCATGGCGGCCGCCAACACTGTTCGCCGCGCGCCGCTTGCACGGCAGCTCAATCAAGCCCCCGCCAATCGATTGACCAGCGTTTCAAGCTCGGCCGCGGCTTCCGGATCCGCGGGTCGATCGTGCTCGAGCACGCGCCGCAAAGCTTGCAGCGCCGTTTCTTTGATTCTCATGCAGGCCCTCGCATAGTGCACGCGCCAATCCGCTATCAGTTCGCGCTCCAAGCACTCGTAGTCTCGGTCATTGACGATGGCATCCAGAACCATCGCGCACACTGCCAGTTGCTGCACCCGAGTCCAGCTCAAGACGGGCGCGGACGAGCCCTCGGCAAAACAACGGCGCAGGTAGGCCGGCGGTTCCGCGCTCGCGATCTCGTCCAGAAGGTCGCCGACATCGTAAGATTGGATCAAATGCTCGAAGCCCGCCATCGACCGCATTATCCCCGCCGTGTGAGAAACTAGAAACCATGAACCGAATTTATTTGTTGCTGCTGTTCGCTGCGCCGCTTTTGACGGGTTTTCAGGCGTTTGCCGTCTCCCGCGTGGAACGCGGCAATTTGACCTTCGAAAACATTCCGCCGGCACCGGCGGAGCTCACCGAAAAACTGGATGGTTATCTCAATGCGCGTCAGGCAACACCGCTCGATTGGTCGCCGAAAGGACAATTGCTGATCGCAACGCGCTTCGCCGATGTCGATCAACTGCACTTGGTGGAACAGGCGGGAGGCGCGCGCCGGCAACTCACTTTTCTGCACGAGCCGATCACGGTGGCTGCGTTTTCGCCGGATCCCGCGCGCAGCGCCTATGTGTTTCTCGAGGATTCGGGCGGCAATGAAAATGCGCAGCTCTATTACCAGCGCCTGGGCGATCCGGCCGCGAGATTATTGACCGACGGCAAATCCGCGAACGGTGCGCCGGTGTGGTCCAACAGCGGACGCGAAGTTGCCTTCTTCAGCACCGCGCGCGACGGCCGGAGTTTCGACATCGACATCGTGGATCCGGAATCGGGCGCGTTGCCGCGCCTCGCTCTGGCGGGCGATGCCAGCGGCGCCGCGTGGTCCGTGCTCGACTGGTCGCCTGATGACTCAAAACTGCTGGTGCTCAAGCAAGTATCGATTTCCGAAGGGTATCTGTACGTCGTGGACTTGGCCGGCGGCGAAAAGCGCGAAGTCGAACCGGCGCCGACCAAGGTCAGGATTGCGGGCGCCAAGTTTTCGCGCGATGGCCAGGGCGTCTATTTGATCTCGGACCGCGAAAGCGAATTTGCCCGGCTGCGCTACGTCAATCTATTTACCAACGACAAAACCGTGATTTCGGCGCATATTCCCTGGGATATCGAAGCGTTGGCGATTTCGCGCGACGGGCACTATCTGGCGTATGTCAGCAACGAAGCGGGGATGAGCAAACTCAATCTGCTTGATCTGCGCACGCACCAGGATCTCACGCCGCCGCGGCTGCCGCAGTCGGGCATCATCAGCTCCTTGAGCTTCGATGCGGATGGCAAACGGCTCGCCTTCGGATTCGCGGCCGCGAATCAACCGCGCGACGCTTACGTATTGGATATCGCGGAAAACCGCCCGGAGCCCTGGACGCGCAGCGAGCCGGGCGCCGTGGACGCCGCGAAATTTGTGCTGCCGCGGCTTACGGAGTTTCCCACCTTCGACCGGGTGGATGGCAGGGCGCGCCAGGTGCCGGCGTATGTTTACGAGCCCGCCACGGCCGGTCCCCATCCCGTGCTGATTGCGCTGCACGGCGGACCGGAGTCGCAGTTCCGTCCGGGCTTCGATCCGTGGATTCAATACTTGGTCAATGAATTGGGCTTCGCGGTGATCGCGCCCAATGTGCGCGGCTCATCGGGATACGGCAAGACCTATATGGCGCTCGATAACGGCATGCTGCGCGAAGACGCCGTGAAGGATGTCGGCGCGCTGTTGGTGTGGATCGAGCTGCAGAAGGGCTTCGATGCCAAGCACGTGGTGGTCGCGGGCGGCTCGTATGGCGGCTACTTAAGCCTGGCGACCCTGGTCAATTACAGCGACCGCTTGCGCGGCGGGGTCGATGTCAGCGGCATCGCCGACTTCGTCAGCTTCTTGGCCGATACCGCGCCTTATAGGCAAAACCAGCGCCGCGCGGAGTACGGCGACGAGCGCGACCTGGAAATGCGCAGTTTCTTGAGGCGCATCTCGCCCCTGACCAACGCCGACCGAATCACCCGTCCACTGCTCGTCGTCCATGGCAAAAACGATCCGCGGGTGCCGCTCTCCGAAGCGCAACAGATCGTGAACAAACTGCGCGCGAAGGGCGGGGAGGTTTGGTTTCTGCAGGCAGCCGATGAAGGCCATGGCTACCGCAAGAAACACAACCGCGACGCTTACTATGAAACGTTCGCGCAATTCCTCATGGGCCTGCGCAACTAGTTCGGCACTGTGAATTCGAGCGGTTCGAATTATCCGCTGGTAGCTCCGGCGTCGTGATTATGATTGGCTCTAGAACTCGCCAGCAAGAATAAGCAGTCTCGAGGCACTGCCGCTTCGTGCCTTGAGACTGCTTATTCTTGCTGGCGAGCCCTATACCAACCGGTCATATTCGCACGCTGCCGAGCTACAGGAATCTACTTGCTTTCCGTGGTCGCCGTCGCCAAAGGCGAGGGTTGATTTGCGAAGTACTCGGCGGCAATCCTGACGTCTGCATCGCTGGTCAAGAGTTGCGCCATGCCGTCCATCACGACGTTCTTGCGGCGGCCGTTTTTATAGGAGATCAGCGCCTGCTCCAGATAGTCCTCGTGCTGCCCGGCGAGCACCGCCGGTTTCGGCACCAGCGGCGCTGCGGTACCCAGACCGGTCTCGCCGTGGCAGGCAACGCAGGCCGCCACCTGCTTGGGCGGCGCTTTGCCCGGCGCAGGCGTACCGGGCTTTACCGGCTGCGCTCCTTGTAAATAAGCCGCGATGTCTTCGATATCCTGGTCCGAGAGCGACGCGGCCTGCGCGTGCATGGTGGCGTGAGGCCGCGTGCCATCTCGATACTCATGCAGCGCCGCGATCAGGTATTCCGCATTTTGATGGCGCAATTCCGGCACGCTGTAGTCCGGGTATGCGTTGCGGTAATTGGCGATGCCGTGGCATCCGTAGCAGGTATAGAACTTCATCTCGCCTTTGACTGGATCGCCCGCCGCCTGTGCGCCCAACGACAAACCAATCAACGCCGTACCGGCGAGCCACGCTGTGGCAGTCAATCGAGAAAGCATCTAGTACTCCGAGCCCGCTTAAGCTTCTATTAGGTGCGGTGATGTTAAAGAGTGGGCAGGCAAATTGCCACTAAGGAGCCTGCAAATTACCACGAGTCACTCCAGAACATTCGCCACATCCTGCAGCAGTGAAGGATCGGTTGGCTTGGTTCCGGCCGGATAGCGGCAGGCCACTCGGCCGCCGCGGTCGATCAAAAATTTCTCGAAATTCCAGCCGATGTCGCCGGGAAAGCCGTTTTCCTCCGCCGTCAGCCACGCGTACAGCGGATGGCGGTGCGGCCCATTCACCTCGATCTTGGCGGAAAGCGGAAAGGTCACGCCAAAAGAACCTTCGCAAAAGGTCTGAATTTCCGTCGCGGTGCCCGGTTCTTGCGCGCCGAACTGATTGCAGGGGAAACCGACCACCGTGAAATTCTTGTCCTTGAGCTCCCGGTACAGTTCCTCGAGGCCGGCATATTGCGGGGTGTAGCCGCAGCGGCTCGCGACGTTCACCGCCAAACTCACCTTGCCGCGCAGCGGCGCCAAAATATTGGGGCTGCCCATAAGTCCCGGTACCGTGAAATCGTAAAAAACGTTCATGCGCATCCTTCGAGTTACGGGCTCTCAAGCCGCGCGTTCGCGCTTTTTCAAATGCACCATCAGCAGGGACACCGCGGCCGGCGTCAGTCCCGGGATGCGCGCCGCTTGTCCCAGGGTTTCCGGGCGCACGTCGCAGAGCCGCTGGCGCACCTCGTTCGACAGCCCGCCGACCCGGGCGTAGTCGATGTCGGCCGGCAAGCGCAATTCCTCGTTGCGCACAGCGCGCTCGATTTCATCGCTCTGGCGCTTCAAGTACCCGGAATATTTGGCCTGCACTTCGACCTGCAGTTTCACCTGTTCGCACAGGCGCTCATCGGCGCACCAGTCTGCGCCCGCATGCGGTGCGACGCAGGTCAAATCATCGAAGGAAATTTCGGGCCTGCGCAGCAGATCGACGGCATGCGTCTCGCGCGACAGCGCGGCGCCCAGTTTGGCGAGCAATGCGGCATCGACGCCGGCAGGATGCACAACGGCGCTCTCCAGGCGATCGACTTCGCCCGCCACGGCGGCGCGCTTGCGCTGAAAGAACTCCCACCGCTCATCGTCGATGAGCCCGAGTTCTCGCCCCGCCGCGGTTAAGCGCAGGTCCGCGTTGTCTTCGCGCAACGACAAGCGGTATTCAGCGCGGCTGGTGAACATGCGGTAGGGTTCGGTCGCGCCGCGCGTGATCAAGTCGTCGACGAGCACCCCGAGATATGCCTCGCTGCGCTTTGGGTACCAAGGCGCGCGCTCTCGTACGGCGAGTGCCGCATTGATTCCCGCCAGCAGCCCTTGGGCGGCAGCTTCCTCATAACCGGTGGTGCCGTTGATCTGGCCGGCGAAGTAGAGGCCTGACAGGTGTTTGCTTTCGAGACTGCAATGCAGATCGCGCGGATCCAAGAAATCGTACTCGATGGCATATCCGGGGCGCGTAATGTGAGCATTTTCGAAGCCCGCAATGCTGCGCACGAATTCCTGCTGCACATCGAAGGGCAGGCTGGTCGAGATGCCATTGGGATAAATCTCATGCGTATCCAAGCCCTCGGGTTCGACGAAGATCTGGTGCGATGTCTTGCCGGCGAATCGCACCACTTTGTCTTCCACCGAAGGGCAATAACGCGGGCCGACGCCTTCGATCAACCCGGTAAACAGCGGCGAGCGCGCGGTGGCCGCGCGAATGATGTCGTGAGTCCGCTCGTTGGTGGCGGTGATGTGGCAGGGAAGCTGGCGCGGATGCTCACTGCGCGTGCCAAGATAGGAAAAAACCGGCCGAGGCTCATCGCTGTGCTGCTCGCGCAGCGCCGAGAAATCGATGCTGCGGCCGTCAATGCGCGGCGGTGTGCCGGTCTTCAGGCGTCCGACTCGCAACGGCAACTCGCGCAAACGCAAGCCCAAGCTGATCGAAGGCGCATCGCCGGCCCGTCCGCCGGGGTGGCTCTGCAGACCTACATGAATTTTGCCGCCGAGAAAGGTCCCGGCGGTCAGAACGATCGCTTGTGCGCGCAATTCAAGGCCGCTCTGCGTAACCACACCGACGACACGATCGCCTGCCAGGATCAAATCCGCCGCTTCCTGCTGAAACAGCTGCAAATGTGCCTGCGATTCGAGCCTGTTGCGAATCGCGCGTTTGTAAAGCTGCCGGTCCGCTTGTGCACGCGTGGCGCGCACCGCAGGACCCTTGCTCGCGTTCAGGGTTCGAAACTGTATGCCCGCCCGATCGGCGGCGCGCGCCATGGCTCCCCCGAGCGCGTCGATTTCCTTCACCAGATGTCCTTTGCCGATGCCGCCGATGGCGGGGTTGCAGCTCATCTGTCCCAGGGTCTCGATGTTATGCGTCAGCAGCAGCGTGCAGGCCCCCATCCGCGCAGCCGCGAGCGCCGCTTCGGTACCGGCATGACCGCCGCCGATGACGATGACTTCGTACTGCTTTGCAAAACGCATGACGCTGAATCTACTCGATTTTTTTGTCCGGGCGCGTACTCTAAACTCTCGCGGCGAAAAGCACCAGGGAACCATTGATGCGCGGTTTGAACTAACCATTAAGGAAACTTTAGGAAAGCCTCCCGGAGCCTTCACATGAACCCCAATTCGCCGCTGCACCGTAAGACAGGTTCCGCGCCGGCCGGGCGGGACGGCGGGGGCGCAGGGATAGCGGCCGTCGCGGTCATCGTCGCAATCCTCATGGGCATGATTGGCATATTCGATGTGGCGGCGGGAGCCGCACCGCAGATCGGCCAGGCTGCGCCGGATTTCACCGCGATCGACGCCAAGGGCGATGCCATCCACCTGCGCGAATATCGCGGCAAAACCGTGGTGTTGGAATGGACCAATGCTGACTGCCCCTACACCCGCCAGCGCTACCGCAGCGGCAACATGCAAAGCGTCCAGGCGCTGGCGCAAGAGAATGGCATTGTGTGGCTGACCGTGATCTCCTCGGCTGCCGGCAAGCCGGGGCTAATGAACGGCGCCGCTGCGGCTGCCCTGACGGTTTCGCGCCACGCGCTCCCCACCGCAGTGCTCCTGGATCCCACGGGAAGCGTCGCGAGTTTGTACGACGCGAAGACCGCGCCGCAAATGTTCGTGATCGACAAGGACGGGATGCTCAGGTACATGGGCGGCATCGATAGCCTGCCGACGGCTGACGCAGCGGACTCTGCGCGCGCCGAACCCTATTTGAAGGAAGCGATGCTGGCGGTGGCAGCAGGCCATGCCGCGCCGCACCCGGTCACCAGGCCTTACGGCTGCTCGATCAAATAGTAATGCGTCGGCTGGTCGGGCCGGCGTAGTGATATTTGACCGGCTCGAGCGCTAGGCCAACCGGTCAAAATCACTACGCTGGCGAGCGGGTATAGTCCGCTTCTTGATTATCCGCCCCGCCATTCCCGCTGAACGCCGGACCCTCGAGGCGCTGCAGTGGCGCGCATCGCTCGCCAATGAAGGCGACCGCGACGCATTGCTGCGGCATCCCGATGCCATCGACTTGCCGCTGGAACAGATAGCCGCGGGCGGCGTGTTCGTGCTGGAACAGGACGGCGCGATCGTCGGCTTCTGCGCCATTCTGCCGCGCGATGATGGCGACACCGAGATCGACGCGCTGTTTGTCGAGCCCAGCATTCAGCGTCGCGGCATCGGGCGAAAGCTCATCGATCATTGCGCCGAGATGGCACGCTCGATGGGCTCGGGCGCACTGCACGTGGTGGGCAACATTCACGCCAAGCAGTTCTATCTGTCCTGCGGATTCACCATCATCGGCACCTTCGAGACCCGCTTTGGCCCAGGACTGCTGTTGCGCAAGTCGCTGTGAGCATCTTGAGGCGCTTGCAGCTGCCGCTATGCCTGATCCACGGCGACCGGGATGCCGGCGAACTTACCCGCCCATTTTTTGGGCCCCGTTTCATGCACTGATTCACCATCGGCGCTCACCGCCACCGTGACCGGCATATCCTTGACCTCGAATTCGTACACCGCTTCCATGCCGAGTTCCGGAAAGGCCACGATGCGGCTGCCGCGAATGGCATTCGACACCAGAAACGCCGCGCCGCCCACGGCAATCAAATAGGCGGAACGGTGCTTCGCTATCGAGGCGACGGTTTCGGGACCGCGCTCGGCCTTGCCGACCATCGCCAGCAGTCCGGATTTGCCGAGCATCGTGTCCGTGAATCGATCCATGCGATTGGCGGTGGTGGGACCCGCCGGCCCCACGACTTCCGTACCCACGGGATCCACAGGACCGACGTAATAAATCACCCGCCCGGTGAAATCCAAGCCGTCGGGCAGCGCTTTGCCCTCATCGAGCAGCGCGCAGATGCGCTTATGCGCGGCATCGCGCCCCGTCAGCAACTTGCCCGACAACAACAGGCGCTCGCCCGGCTTCCAAGCCGCGATTTCTTTTTTGCTCAGGGTCTCGAGGGACACACGGCGCGCGCTGGCATCGGCGCTCCATTGCACCTTGGGCCAGAGGTCCAAATTCGGCGGTTCGAGCACCGCGGGACCGCTGCCGTTGAGCGTGAAGTGAATGTGCCGGGTGGCGGCGCAATTCGGTATCACCGCCACCGGCAACGACGCCGCATGGGTCGGATAATCCAATACCTTGACGTCCAGCACCGTGGTCAAGCCGCCCAAGCCTTGAGCGCCGATTCCGAGTGCGTTGACGCGCCGGTAAATTTCCAAACGCAGTTCCTGAAGCGCGGTCCTGGGACCGCGCGCGATCAGGTCGCCGATATCGATCGGATCCATCAGCGATTTCTTGGCGAGCAGCATGGCCTGCTCGGCGCTGCCGCCGATGCCGATGCCCAGCATGCCCGGCGGACACCAGCCGGCGCCCATTTCGGGCACCATTTCCAAAACCCAATCGGCCACGGAATCCGACGGGTTCAGCATGGCGAACATGGATTTGTTTTCCGAACCGCCGCCCTTGGCGGCGACGGTGATGTCGAGTTGATCGCCGGGAACGAATTCCGTGTGGATCACGGCGGGCGTGTTGTCCTTGGTGTTGCCGCGCTTGAATGCCGGATCCGCCACGATGGAGGCGCGCAGCTTGTTTTCGGGGTTCAAGTAGGCGCGGCGCACGCCTTCATTGATCATCGCCGGAAGATCCAGCTTCGCGTCCCAGGTCACGCCCATGCCGACCCTGACGAACACCACCACGATGCCGGTGTCCTGGCAGATCGGCCGGTGGCCTTCCGCACACATGCGCGAGTTGGTCAGTATCTGCGCGATGGCGTCGCGCGCGGATGGGCTTTGCTCGACCTCGTACGCACGCCCCATGGCGCGGATGAAATCGGGCGTGTGATAGTAGGAAATGTACTGCAGGGCGTCCGCGACGCTCGCAACCACATCGGCTTCGCGAATGACGGTCATGCCGCAAATCTATCAAGTTGTGAGCGAGCATGGGTAGCGAATCCCATACAATCACTGCAATGAGGAGTGGCATGCGGCAGCTGTTCGGGGCGTTCGTCTGGGTGGGGTTTTGCGTGGGCGCCTGGTGGGCGCGGCCCGCGGCCGCCGAGGATATCGGGTATTTGCCGACGATCGAATGCCGGCTCGAGCATCCGCTGCATTTGACTTCGATTGCCGCGCGCTGCGGAACCCTGCGCGTGCCGATCGACCGCGAACACCCCAAAGAAGGATCGGTCGACCTGAAAGTGGCGGTCGTGCCCGCCTTGAACCGGCGCAGCAGCGCGGCCCCGTTGTTTCTGTTGGCCGGCGGCCCGGGACAAAGCGCCATGCAGGTGTTCGTGGCGCTCAGCAACGCTTTCGCGCGCATTAATCGTACGCACGCCATCGTGTTGCTGGACCAGCGCGGCACGGGAAATTCCAATCAGCAGTCGTGCGTCTATCCCGAGGACTGGGAGGAGCCTGCGGATCCGCTGCCGGCGCTGCGCAAGGCGACGCTGGACTGCCTTGCGAAGCTCGGGCCCAAGGTGCGCTTCTATACCACCAGCATCGCGGTTCGCGATTTGGACGATGTGCGCGCGGCTTTGGGGTTCGACCAGATCGACTTGTACGGGGGCTCGTACGGCACGCGCGTCGCGGAGCAGTACATGCGCCGCTATCCGGCGCACGTCCACGCCGTGATCCTGGACGGCGTGACGTATCCGCAGCAGGCGATCGGCGCGGAAACCCCGGAAGATGCCGAGCGCGCCTTGAATTTGATCATCGCGCGCTGCCTCAGGGCGCCCGATTGCGCCGCCACCTATCCGCAATTGCAGGACGAGCTGAAGGCGCTGCTGCGGCAATTCGGGCCGCAGAAAGTCATGGTGACCATCGATGATCCCAATAGCGGGCTGCCCCTCGAGATCGAGTTCAACCGCAGAATACTCAACGCCGCGCTGCGCTTGCTTTCCTACAGCAGCCTGCAGGCATCGCTTCTGCCTGCGCTGATTCACGAGGCGGCGCACGGCAAGCTGCGGCCGCTGGCGGCCCAATCGGTGATGAATGTGCGGCAGATCGCCGATCAGCTGGCGAACGGCATGCAGTACAGCGTGATCTGCAGCGAGGATCAACCTTACTTTGCGGCGGTCGATCGCGCCGCCATCGCGAAGACCTATCAAGGCACGGACATGATGGATGCGTTGCAGGAGATTTGCAGGCTCTGGCCCAGAGGTCCGGTGGACGCGGACTTGCATGCTCCCTTGCACAGCGATATTCCGACGCTGCTGTTGTCGGGAGAAGCCGACCCGGTCACGCCGCCGGTCGACGCCGAGCGCGCCGCCAGCGGACTCAGCCGCCACCGGCATTTGATCTTGCCGGGCGAGGGCCACGGCCAGCTGACGATCGGCTGCATGCCCATCGTCGCGGCGGATTTTCTCGATAACCCCGTGCCCGACAAGCTGGATGCGAGCTGCCTGGATCGGCACACCCCCGAACCATTTTTTCTGAGCATGACGGGACCCGCGCCATGATCGAGGCCATGGGCCTGAACAAGCGCTTCGGGCGCATCGAAGCGGCGCGGGACGTCTCGTTCGTGGCGCGCGACGGCGAGATCACCGGACTGCTCGGCGCCAATGGCGCCGGTAAATCCACCTGTCTGCGCATTCTCTACGGCGTGCTGACGCCCGACAGCGGCAAAGCGTGCATCGACGGCATCGACATCCGCGGCGAGACTTCGAAGGCGCGCGCGCACCTGGGCGTGCTGCCGCACGCGGCCGGGCTGTACAACAACTTGACCGCGCGCGAGAACATCCGCTACTTCGGTGCGCTGCATGGGATGGAGGCGGCGCGTTTGGCGGCGCGCACCGCCGAGCTGTCGCTGACGCTCGGCATGGATGCCTTCATTGAACGCCGCGCGAAGGGATTTTCACAGGGCCAGCGCATCAAGGTGGCCCTGGCCCGCGCCCTGGTGCATGACCCCGGCAACGTAGTGCTCGACGAACCCACCAACGGACTCGACGTCATGGCGATCCGCAATTTGCGCGAGATGCTGCTGACCTTGAAGGCGCAGGGACGCTGCGTGTTGTTTTCCTCGCATGTCATGCAGGAGGTCGCGGCGCTGTGCGATCGCGTGGTGATCATCGGCCACGGGCGGGTGCTCGCGGACGCCACCGTGCGGGAGATTCGCGAGCGCAGCGGCACCGCCACCTTGGAAGAAGCCTTCCTGCAGGTGCTGGGCGACACGGAAGGCGTGAGCTGATGCGAACGCTGCTGACGGTCTTCGTCAAGGAATTCCTGGAGAATCTGCGCGATCGGCGCACGCTGTTGTCGGCGCTGTTGTTCGGCCCGCTGTTCGGCCCGCTGCTCTTCGGCCTCATGGTGTCGCGCATGCTGGAGCAAAGCGTGGTCGAGTCGGACGTACCCTTGAAGATCACGATCTCCGGCGGCCACTATGCGCCCGGCCTGATTCGCTATCTGGAAGGACGCGGCGTCAAGCTCACGCACAAGGAACTGTCGGAGAACGAGGCGCGGGCGGCGGTCAGAAACGGCCGCTCGCAAGTGGTGCTGCTGGTGCCCGCGGATTATCCAAAGCTGTTCGTCGATGCGAGACCCGCGCCGCTATTGCTGTTCGCGGACAGCTCGGATTCACAAACGCGAAAAATCGCCGATCGGGCCAAGGGCATGCTGGGCGCTTACAGCAGCACGATCGCCCAGTTGCGGCTGGAAATGCGCGGCGTCAGCCCTCTGCTCAGCATCCCCATTGCGGTCAATGAGGTCGACATCGCGACACCCGCCGGACGCGCGGTGGTCGTGCTGGGATTCATGACGTATTTCGTGTTGTTCGCCCTGCTGATGGGCGGGCTGTACTTGGCAATCGATTCCACCGCGGGCGAGCGCGAGCGCGGATCGCTCGAAGCGCTGCTCAGCTTGCCGGTGGCGCGTTCGGCGCTGGTGGGCGGAAAAATTCTGGCGACCTGCGCCTACATGTGCATTTCATTGGCCTTGAGTCTCACGGCTTTCGTTTGCGTATTTCGCTTCGTGCCCCTCGAGCGCATCGGCATGAGCGCCAATTTAGGCTTCGGGACCGCCGTGATCTTTTTTGGCATCTGCCTGCCCTTCGTGCCCTTGGGCGCCACGCTCATGACCTTGGTCGCCTCGTTCACGCGGACTTATCGCGAGGCGCAAACCTACCTCACCACCGTGCTGCTGGTGCCGACGCTGCCGATCGCCTTCGCCAGCATTTATTCCCTGAAAACCAAGAGTTCGCTGATGATCATCCCATCCTTGAGCCAGCATCTGTTGATGACCAGCGTGCTCAAGGACGAACCGATTTTATTGCGCGACGTGCTGGTCTCCGCCGCCGCTTCGCTGGGGTTGGCGCTGCTGATGTTCGTGCTCACCGCGCGCCACTGGCGGCGCGAAACCATGCTGGGGTAAATCTTGTTGTATGAGCGTTTAATAGCGCGCGCATTTAGGGGAATTCCGCTATAGCGTTCTACTAGAGCGTATGTATACTATTTAGAACGCGGGTTCGCGTTGCTGAGGGGAATAAGGATGAGCGCATCTGCATCCTCACGGATGGGCACCGTGGCATTTCTCGCCATACTGACGGTGTCCGCAGGCACAATGCTCTGGTTTTTCTGGCGTTTTCCACTCATGACGGCAATCGTCACGCTCGGCGTGTTCGCGGCTCTGGTGGTGTTGGCGAGGCTCGCTCGATCCATCGATGTCGACATGCAGGATCTGGATCGGACCGAACAGAGCGTTTGATTGTCGCCGATCAGCGACAGGCCGCGCGAGGCCAAGGCCGCCGTCGCTGTTGATTTTATAAAACCCGCGGACGTTTCAAAAAAAGCTAGGTGACGATGAGCTTGAGCGCGGCTTTGGCCCGCAAAGTTTGCGGATGACTGGCGCCGAGTTGGGACTCCAAATCGATGCTCGCCTTTTGCAACAGTGCCGCCGCTTCCGCGCTGCCGCTCTTGGCCAGAACCTCGCCCAATCTTTCCTGGGCCTGCGCCAGTTCCCAAATATCTTCGGGCGTCTTTTCGCGGATCGCAACCGCCTCTCTGAGCGCTGTCTCCGCTTCCTGCTCGCGGCCTTGTGCGGATTCGACGCCGCCTAGGCTTTCGAGCGCCATCGCCAAGGTCGCCAAGCTTTGCGCGCCGAGCTTGCGCAACCCGGAAGCGGCCTCGGCAAGTTGCCGCACAGCCTGCGGGTAATTGCCCTCGCTCGCTGCAAGCTGGCCGACGGCGATTTCGGCGCGCAGCGTCAAGGGATGCGCGGCGCCGTAATGCGCCAGCGCCGCGTGGCTAGCCTCCTGCAGCGTGCTCGCGGCTTGCGAATGGTCGGCGTTGGCCAACAGGGTTTCGCCCAGGAAAATCCGCGCTTGCAGGGCGACCGGGCTGTCGGGCCCGGCGTAGCGGGCGGCCATCTCGGCCGCTTGCCGCAGGATGGTGATTGCGGGTTCATTGCGATTCGTGATCGAAAGTATCCGCCCGTAATAGCTCATGGCGGCGGCAACCGCGGCCGAGTCGCCCGCCAGCGCCCGTTCCCGCTCCACGGAACTCTTCAGGAGCGCTTCCGCCTCGCGCAAATGGCCCGCGCGCATTTCCAAAGTCCCGGTGTTGGCCACGATGATCTGCGCATCCAGACCGTCGCCCAAGCCCAGCGCCCGATAGATGGCGGTGGTTTCGTAGTTCGCCTTGAGGGCTTCGGGCAGCCGATTCACGGTGGCAAGCGCGATGGCCAGGGAGTTGAACAGCAGCGCGGTCTCGCGATTGTCATGGCCCGACAGGGCGATGCGTTGCGCAATCGCGTCGCGAGTTGTGGCAATGGAACCATCGAGGTCGCCGCTCGCTCGCTGCACGCGGGAGCGGATCGCCATTCCCTCCAGGCGCTCTTCCGCAAAGCGCCGCGGCGATTCCTGCCAGAAGGATTCTGCCTGCTGCAGCAATTGCGCCGCACGATCCACATGCCCCCGCAGCAATTCGATGTTGGCCAATTTTTGGCGTGCGTCCGCGATCGCAAAGGGATCCGCCCGGGAATCCGCTTCGCCGAGAAATCCCTCGAGCAGCGCCGCGGAGCCGTTCACATCCTCCAGCGCACCGTACAGATCCGCCAGCGTTAGAACGATCTGGCCCGCGAGCAGCGGCTGATCGTGATATTCCTTCAGCACCCGCTGGGCGCTCAAATCGATCATGCCCTTGGCGCTCGTCGATTTCGAGCCCTGGTCGCTGATCGCCGCGCGAAACAAGCCTGTTAGGTTGTAGCGCACCGCTTCCTCTCGGGCCGCATCGCGCCGTGCCACGTCGCGTTCCTGGGCGGCTTTCCCAGCCTGCCAGGCCGCCACGCCCAATCCCGCCGCGAGCGAGACGATCACCGCCGCCACGGCCGCGGCCGCCCAGCGATAACGGCGCAGCGTGCGGCTGATGACATACAGACGCGCCCCCTCGCGCGCTGCGACCGTCTCGCCGCGCCGCGCCCGCTCGACATCGAGTTTGATGGCTTCCACCGTGGGGTAGCGGTCGCCCGGCTCCTTGCGCAAAGCCTTGCCGACGATGGCGTCGAGATCGCCGCGCAGCAGCCGTACGGGAACCGGCGCGTTCGGCTGGGTCTCCGCCGTGCGCGACAGCGAGGGCGCGGGCCGTTGCAAAACCATGCGCATTGCCTGCAATACCGGCGTGTCGGATCCCATCCAAGGATGCGTGCCGCTCAGGAGTTCGAACAACAGCAGGCCCAACGCATACACGTCGGTCGCGGTGGTGACGGCGCCGCCGCTCAGTTGCTCGGGCGCCGCGCAAATCGGCGTCATGGGCGTCAATGCAGCGTGGGTCACGCGGGCGCGCTGCGCATCCAACAGCTTCGCAATGCCGAAATCCAGAAGTTTCACCGCGCCGTTCGGCGTCACCAGAATGTTCGAGGGCTTAAGGTCGCGGTGAACGATGAGATTGCGATGGGCGTAGGCAACGGCTTCGCAGACCAGGATGAACAGCGCAAGGCGCTGCTCGAAGGTGGCGCGCGTGATTTGACAGTACTCGGTGATCGGCCGGCCTTCGACGAATTCCATCGCCATGAAGGGGCGGCCGTCCTCGGTCACACCGCCGTCATAGAGGCGCGCGACGCCCGGATGTTCCAGCCGCGCCAGTATCTGGCGCTCGGCCTGAAAGCGGACCATCTGCGCCGCCGCCTCGCGCTGCAGGAGCTTGATGGCGACGCGCTGCTCGAAGTTGCCGTCCGCGCGGCTGGCTTCATAGACCTCGCCTACGCCGCCGCGCCCGATGAGGCGGGTGATGCGCCACGCGCCGAGACGCAGTCCTATGGTGCCGTCGGGAATCAAATCCTCGGCGGCAGGCTGCGGCGGGATCGACAGAAATCCGCCCGTAGCGCTCGCGGCGCGCAGCAGGCTTTCCACTTCGGCGAGCACGGCGGAGTCTTCGATGCGCCGCGCGCGCAGATTCGCGAACCGCTCCGCTTCGGGCAAGTCGAACATGTCGTCGAGCAGCGCATCGACCCGAGCTCTTTGCGCGGGAGACAGCGGGGCCGTAACTGGATTGCTCGGTTGCATATTCTTTTGGAACCTAGCGCTGGCGCGTCAGTGTACCTTAAGGGGCTGCGAAAATTCGGTTGCACAGCGCCCCCAGTTTCCCGGGCAGTGCATCAGCCGCCACCGCAATGTCGTCGCTGCCGCCGCGAACCTGGATATCGCATAGCACGTCGCTCTTTTGCGCAATGACCTCATGAAGCGTGTCCTGCCACACCGCCGCGTCGCCGACGCCTTCGAGCGGCCGAACCGGCAGGGGCATTTTCCCGGTCGACCAGGCCTCGAGCGAGGACTTGCCGAGGCCGGGACGCACGCTCACGGTGATGGCCGAGAACCCCGTGGTCAGGAACGCGCATGACTGACCGTCCCCGGCCAATGCGGTGGCGTGAGTGATGGGTGCGTGCAAGAAGACGCCGAGGTCCGCCGCCTTGAGCACCAGCGTCTCGCAGGCGGACAGCGGCGCGGCGACGGGCGGCGCGGCGCTGGGCGCCTTTGCGCAGCCGGCCAGGTTCAAGCACACGGCAAAGAGCGCGAGGCTCACTTGCGCGATGGTATGCATTTTGATTGCGCGCCGCCGCGGACGATGCAAAGGTGGGCCGGTCATATCGCGTTCCTGGTGGATCTGACAGTGAGAACCGGATGCGCAGTTCGAACCCGCCATGCGACATCCTAAGGACCGCGCGCTTACTGCCATCGCCGTTTGTTGTCTAGAATCGAGCGATGGAGGAGGGACACCCGCTCTCGGACGAAGCGCTGACGCGGCTGCAGGCGAGTACGGCGCCCGCCGAGGCGCGGCGCATCGCCGCCGAATTGCTGCCCGCTTTTTATCAGCAGCTGCGGCGTATTGCGCAGCGCACGCGCGCGCGAATGGGAGCGGGCCATACTTTACAAACGACGGCGTTGGTTCACGAAGCGTACCTGCGCTTGGGACAATCGCGCAGCTTCGTCGATGAAACGCATTTTTTGCGCGCGGCCGCGCTGGCCATGCGCCATGCCTTGATCAATTACGCCCAATCGCGGGTCGCCGAGAAACGCGGCGGCGGCGGCCGGCACGTGACCCTGTCGCATATCGATGAATTCTTCGTCGAATCGGATGAAGGCATGCTGGCGCTGAACGAGGCCATAGATAAATTGAGCGCAGAAATGCCGCGCCTCGCCGATGTGGTCGAGTGCCGCTTCTTCGGCGGCTACGGCGAGGAAGATACCGCGCGGGCTCTGGGCGTTTCGCTGCGCACG
This sequence comes from uncultured Gammaproteobacteria bacterium, assembly GCA_963782865.1. Classification (GTDB taxonomy): domain Bacteria; phylum Pseudomonadota; class Gammaproteobacteria; order Steroidobacterales; family Steroidobacteraceae; genus Bog-1198. The sequence goes on from CAWALS010000017.1 coordinate 143,892, forward strand.
GTGCAGCGCGACTGGCTCAAGGCGCGCGCGTGGCTGTTCCGCGAACTGGGCGGGACGGCTTGACGTGGCGGGAATGGCGGCGCCAAACGGTTCTTGATCTTCGAGCGCCCTGTAAGACGGCTGGCATGAACGCCATGATAGATTCCCAACCTGGATTTAAGCAGGAGTAATCACTGTGAGCTTATTTGGCCATCCAACCGATTTGAATCGGCAATTCATCGCCAGGCCGGACGCTGCCAAAGAGGACATCCTCTACAAGTGGCCGGACATGACCATCCGCAAGTTCACGCAGGTGACCGTGCAGCCGGACGAAACTGCGCTCTTTTTCAAAGAAGGCAAGCTGGCCGGGACCCTGCCGCAGGGCCGTTCCACGATGGACGGCGCGCTCATTCCCTTCCTCGGCGACATCGTCGATTGGGCCAGCGGCGGCAACATGTACCGCGCCGAATTGTACTTCGTGGGCACGCGTGAATTCGTCAGCCTGCCCTTCGGCGGTCCCATCGACAACATCGAGGATCCGGAGACCGGGTTGGCGGTGGGCCTGCGGGTGTTCGGCGAATACGCATTGTCCGTGAGCGATCCCTCCGCCGTGATTTTGAAGCTGGTGGGGACCCGCCAGGCAAGCAACGATCTGATCACCGACTGGGCGCGCGAGCAAATCCTCAAGGCCCTGCGCACCAGCGTGGTGAAGAAACTCACCGCGGAAAAGTGGCCGGTGCTGGGGTTGGCTGCGCGCACGGCGGACATCGAAACCGCGCTGATCGCGGACGTCCAGGCACCCTTGCAGCCCTATGGATTGAAAATCACCCGGCTCGGCAACATGACCATCAGTCTTGAGTCCCGAGGATGAGCAAACCCTCAAAGGCTTGCGCAAGGACACCGCTTACACACGGCTGGCAGGCGGCTTTCGTGAATACGGTGTCGGCGCAGCGCTCAAGGGCATCGGCGAGGGTGCGGCGGCCGGCGGCGGCAACGGTGCGGCGGCCTTAGGGATTGGCATGGGACTCGGCGGCATGGTCGCGGGAATCGGCGTCGCGCCGGGCGGGGACAGAATCCCGGCGGCGGTGCCGGGCCTGGGGCCGGAGCCGCCGCGGCGGCGCAGGCGGCGGCGCAGGCGCGGTGGCTTGCGCAAGCTGCCACGCCGCGAATCCACCAGGCGCGAAATTCTGCTCGAGCTGCGGTGCCGCCATGGCGCCGAAGGGCGTGCACTGCACCCAATGCGGCACGGCGGCGGCACCCGGCGCAAAATTCTGCGCCAATTGCGGAGGTGCGCTGAGTTGAGCGTGTGCGCCAAACTCTTGCGCTGCGCCGGGACAGTCGCGGCGCTGTGCCTCGCGGCCGCCGCAGCGGCGCGCACCGGCGGCGGCAGCCACGCGGCGATGAGCCACAGCGCCGGCAGCAGTTCCGGCGGATCGTTCGGCAGCGGCGGCTCCTTCGGCGGCCTGATTGGGCTGCTGATCCTCATTTTCATCGTCGGCTACATTCTGCGCCGCGTGAGGAACGGTTCAGGCGGCCAGGCGCAGGGCGGTTCGCCGCGGGCGCAGGCGGCGATCGCGACTTTGGGCGCCGTCATCGGCGCCTCCAATCTCGCCAAGATCGCGCTGGGCGATATCGAATCCCCCGCCGGCGTGTTGCGGCGCGCCTTGCCGCCGGGCATCGACTGCCATCCGCGCGCTCGATCCCGGTTTTGAAATGGAAACCTTTCTGCAGCGCGCCGAAATGACTTTTTTCCTGGTTAAGCGCGGCGTGCAGAAAAACGACGCCGCGGCCATCCGGCCGTACCTGAACGACGCTGTGTTCAACGCCGTCTCGCAAGGGCATTGCGCAATCCACGGTGCAGCATCGCCACGCACTGTTGGAAAGCCTGAACGTGCGCGGCCTCGCGGTGGAAGACGCGCAGTGCAACGTTCAAGGCCAAAGCATTCAAGTGCATTTCGACCTGGTGTATCGCGCCAAGACATTGAACGATGCCAATCAAACCGTGGCGGACGAGGGACAGGATCAGCGGCACGCGGAGCGCTGGACGTTTGGGCGCGGCCCGGCCGGCGCGCACGGCGGTCAACGGCGGCGTCATTGCCTCGCGCTGCCCCGCGTGCGGCGCCGAATTGCGCTTGGGTTTGGATGGCACCTGTGCGCATTGCAAGGCCAGCGTCACCAACGGCTCGGTGGACTGGGTCGTCGTCGATGTGCGGCCGGCCAACTACGTCGGCTACTCGGCGGACTCGTCGTTGGGTTTCGCGGCCGCCAGCATTCCCGATGGAGTCGCCGCGCTCGCCGCCGCGGACCAGGATTTCTCGCTCGGTATTTTCGAAGGACGGGTCAGGACGGCATTTCTCGCGCTGCAGGAGGCGTGGTGCAAACAGAACCTGGACGCCGGCCGCGCATTCATGAGTCCCGGAGCCTATTTCACTTGGAGCGCGCAGCTCGAGACCATGGCCGCCGAAGGCCGGCGCAATGTCATGGAAAACATCAGCGTCGGCGCCATCCAAGCCGTTCGCATCATTCACGGCCGCGTGTTCGATGACTTGACCGTGCGCATCAGCGCGGCCGCCGCCGATTTCGAAGTCGATCAGGCCGGCAAAATTGTTTTCGGCGATCGCAGCGTCAGGCCCTTCATGGAGGACTGGACCTTTCAGCGGTCCGTCGGCGTCGCTACCTCGAACAAGCCCGGCACGCTCGAGAACACCTGTCCGAGTTGCGGCGCTCCGCTGTCGCTGACGCAGATCGGCGAATGCCGTTACTGCAAGGCAGCGGTCACCAGCGGCAAATTCGACTGGGTGGTGTCGCGCATCGACCAGGAAGAAGAAGGCAGCTCCGGCACAGGCGCCTCGCTGAACAATGTCGGCGAGGCCATCGCGCTGCAGGTGGGCGGCGCCATCGTCGGCGGCTTGCTCAGCAGCCTGCTGTCGGTCCGGCGCTGATGCGCCTGCCGCAGGCACCGCGGCGGCGCCCCGCATCATTTGCCGATGCAAAAGCTGCTGAATATTTCTCCCGAGGAGATCGTCGCTGCTGACCTCGCCGGTGATTTCCCCCAGCGCCAATTGCGCGCGCCGCAATTCCTCGGCGAACAGCTCGAACGCCCGCGTCTCCGTCAGCAGTTGCGCGGCTTGCACCACGCAGGCCTGCGCGCGATGCAGCGCATCGAGATGGCGGCGCCGCGCGGAAAACGCACCCGACTCGCCGCTCGAAAACCCGGCGCGATTTTTCAAGTGAGCGCGCAGCAGCTCGAGCCCTGCGCCGGTCCTGGCGCTCAAAAACACTCGCGGCGGATCGCGCGATTCGTCGACCAGGGGCTCGGCGCCGCTCAAGTCTATTTTGTTGAAGATCAACGTGACCGGCACGTCCCGCGGCAGCTCACTGAGCTCGGCCGCCAGTTCTGAAGCGCCGCTTTGCGCGGCCGGGGCCGCCGCGTCCAAAATGTACAGCACCCGGTCCGCCCGCCCAAGCTCGGCGAAGGCGCGCCGCACACCTTCGGCTTCGACTGCGTCCGCTGACCTGCGCAGGCCCGCGGTATCGATAAGATTCACGGCCAGACCATCCACATGGACCTGCTGGCGCAGCACGTCGCGCGTGGTGCCGGGCTGGTCGGCGACGATGGCGATCTCATCGCCGACGAGTTTATTCAACAAGCTGGACTTTCCGGCGTTGGGCTTGCCGGCGATGACGACGTTCAAGCCTTCGCGAAGCAGCGCGCCCTGGCGCGCCGCCGCGCTGATGGCATCGAAGCTCATGAAGATCTTCGCGATGCGATCGCCCAATACGCTGCCGGGAGCAAAATCCAGTTCCTCGTCCGGAAAATCGATGGCCGCCTCCACCAGCGTGCGCAGCCCGGTGATTTGCGCCTGCAGATCATGCACGTGCGCGGAGAATTCTCCTTGCATGGAACGCACGGCGGCGCGCGCCGCCGCCGCGCTGCCGGCGTCGATGAGATCAGCGATGGCTTCGGCCTGGGCAATATCGATCTTGCCGTTCAAAAAGGCGCGTTCGCTGAATTCGCCCGGCCTGGCCATGCGGCAGCCCAGCTCGAGCAGCCGCTGCAGCAGCGAATCGAGCACCCAGACCCCGCCGTGGCCTTGCAGCTCCAGGACATGTTCGCCGGTGTAGGAGGCGGGAGCGGGAAAGTACAGGGCCAGTCCACGGTCGAGCGGCTCGCCGTCGGCGGCGAGGAAATGCGCAACCTGCGCGACGCGCGGCGCCGGCAGAGTGCCCGATGATCGACTCTGCGATTTGCGGAACGTGGGGACCTGAAACTCGGATCACCCCGACCGCGCCGCGCCCGGGAGCGCTGGCGATGGCGGCGATGGTGTCGCTTGAGGTCACGGACTGGAGCCTGTCTTGAGGATTCCGCGTGTGAGCCGCGTTGATTAGGAACGCTGCTTGGCAGCCTCGGCTTCGACCACTTTATTCACGCGCCATTGCTGCGCGATCGACAGCACCGTGTTGGTGAGCCAGTAGAGCGTCAGCCCCGAGGGGAAAAACGCCATCATGCCCGTCATGACCAGCGGCATGAACTGCATGATCTTGGCCTGCATCGGATCCGGCGGCGCGGGATTCAATTTGAACTGCGCGAACATCGCGCCGCCCATGAGCAACGGCAACACGAAGTACGGGTCCCGCGAGGACAGATCATTGATCCATAGCAGGAATGGCGCCTGGCGCATTTCCACGCTCTCCAGCAGCACCCGGTAGAAGGAGATGAACACGGGAATCTGCACGATCATCGGCAGGCAACCCGCCAACGGATTGATCTTCTCCTTCTTGTACAGCTCCATCATGGCGCGGCCCAACTTCTCGCGGTCGTCCTTGAAGGTTTCCTGAATCTGCTTCATGCGCGGACCCACCGCGCGCATCTTGGCCATGGAACGGCCGCTGGCCTTGTTGCAAGGGATAGAACAACAACTTGATCAGCAGCGTGACGATGATGATCGACCAGCCCCAATTGCCGGTGAGCTTATGGACCCAGTTCAGACCGGTGAACAAAGGTTGCGCCAGCACCGTCAGGATTCCGAAGTCGACGGTGCGCTCCAAATTCCGGCCCATCGCCGCGAGCTGCGACTGCAATTTCGGACCGACGAACAGGTCTTCGTGGAACTGCGCGGCGCCGCCCGCGGGCACCTCGACCATGGGGCCGGTGGCGCTGATCAAGTATTCGTGGTCGCGAACCTGCAGCTGGTATTGGTAGGGCCGGTTCGCGGGCGGAACGACGGCCGCGACGAATTGATGCTGCAGCGAAGCCAGCCAGCCATTCGATATGATGGCCGAGTACTTCGAGTCGCTGTCGCTCTCGACGTTCAGATCCTTGGACTTGGTGCCGTCGTAAACCGCAGGGCCTTTGAACGAATAGGTCTCGACGTCGAAATAGGAACGCGAAGCATGTTCCCAGTGCCGCAGGATCTGCGCATACGACGCTAATTTTCGCGGCGCGCTGCCGTCATTTTTCACCTCGTAGTCAAGCCCGATGGCGTACTGGCCGCGCTTGAATGTGAATGTCTTGGTGACGGTCAGCCCCGCACCGTCCGTCCAGGTCAATGGCACGCGCAGCATGGTGGCACCCGGCGCGAGGACGAAACTCTTTTGATCGGATTTCCATTCGGCCAAATGCGTGGGCGCCGCCTCGCCGGCCGTGCCGATGAGTCCGCTCTGCAGCAGGTACAAGGTCGGCGGGGGCTCGTAACTCAGCAGCCTGACCGGAATATTGGGCGTGTCCTTGCGCAGCGGATAGTCCTTCAAATCGGCCTGATCGAGCTCGCCGCCTTTCAGATTGATGCCGATCTCGAGCACGTCGGTGCTGACGCGCAAAGGTGTCGTGGCTGCTTCCGAAGCGGGTGGCGCGGCCGATGATCCCGGCACGGCGGCGGCGGGCGGCGCGCTGTTGGCGGCTTGCGGCGCGGCGTTGGGCGCCGCGGACGGGGCGGCCTGCGGCAGCGCGCTGGACAAGGGGCTCGCGGCCGCGGACGCCGTTGGCGCGGTGCCGGTGCTCGTTTGCGCGGCCGGCGCCGCCGGCGGCGTCTCATAGTCATGCAACCAGGTCTGATAATTCAGAAACAGGATCGCGGCGAGCACGCCCCACAGCGCGAGACGGATATTAGGCATGGTTCGCCCTCTTATCCGGGACGGGGTCGTAGCCGCCTTCCCTGAAGGGGTGACAGCGCAGCACGCGCTTCAGGCCCAGCCAACCTCCACGCAGGACCCCGTAGCGTTCGATGGCGGTATGCGCATAGCAAGAACACGACGGGTAGAAACGGCAGCTAGGCCCAAGCATGGGTGAGATCGCCAGCTGATAAGCGCGGATGGTCCACATCAAGAGTTGGCGGGGCGTTATCATTTCTGGATCGACTTCCAATGCTCATCGAGGCTCAAGCGCAATTCACGCGAGGTTGCCGCTCGCGCGGCTTCCCGGGCGGACACGGTAACATCGACCGGCGGCAGGCAGTGTTGGTTCAAGCGAAAGGACTCTCTTGCGAGGCGTTTGATGCGATTGCGGGCTACGGCGGTACCGAAGGTTCGGGTCGCGATGCTCAAACCCAAGCGAGCGTGGCTTTCATGGTTGGCCAGCACAGACAAACTAAAAAACGCATCGGAGAATTTCTTGCCGCGCCGTTTCACGTCACGAAATTGGGCCGGCTGGTGCAAACGCTTGCGCGGCTCGAATTTACGGATCGGAAAGCGCCCTTCTTAGGATCGCGTTACGGGCAGAGCTTCTTGCGGCCCTTGGCGCGGCGGCGGGCCAGCAATCGTCGGCCGCTCTTGGTGGCCATGCGCGCGCGGAAGCCGTGAGTACGGGCACGATGCAAATTACTGGGGTTGAAGGTACGTTTCATAGCAGCGCGACTCGAGCAAAAACCACGGGCCAAATCAAGGGACTAAGGCGTTTACGAAAGGCGGCAAGGGTACTGAGCGAGCATGGATGTGTCAATAGACGCCTCTTCAAGTTGGAGCTAGACTCCCTGCCCTTTCGTTCGCTTTGCCCCTTGTCACAAACCTAGGAGAGCGCTCTTGCCGGAGTCGCTATGGAACCGCTGTCTGCGAGTACTCGAGGGCGAGCTCCCGGAACAGCAGTTCAATACCTGGGTGCGACCCCTGCAAGCCGTGGAACGGGACGGCGAGCTCAAGCTGTTGGCGCCGAACCGTTATGTCATCGAATGGCTGGGTCAAAACCTCCTTCCCCGGATCAAGGAACTCATTCTTGCCTTTGCCGAAGGCCTCGCCCCCGAAGTCGCGCTGGACGTCGGGACCCGGGCCGGCGTCATCGTCCAGGTTCCGCCGGCGGCCTTGCGGGACGATGGCGCGACGGCGGCGGCCCGAGCGCGCAAGCTTGCGCCGGTGGTGCTGGGCAGCCGCATCAATGCGGAATTTACTTTCGACAGTTTCGTCGAGGGTAAGAGCAACCAACTCGCCAAGGCGGCGGCGATTCAAGTCGCCGGCAATCCGGGCCGGGCTTACAACCCGTTGTTCATCTACGGCGGAGTGGGTTTGGGCAAGACGCACTTGATGCACGCAGTGGCCAACAAACTGAAGGAGCGCAGCGCCGAGGCGCGCCTGGCCTACGTGCACAGCGAGCGATTCGTCGGCGATATGGTGCGAGCTTTGCAACACAACACGATCAATGATTTCAAGGCGGCGTATCGGTCGCTCGATTGCCTGATGATCGACGATATCCAGTTTTTTGCGGGAAAAGACCGCTCCCAGGAAGAATTCTTCCATACCTTCAATGCGCTGCTCGAGAGTCAGCAGCAGGTGATCTTGACCTGCGATCGATATCCGAAAGAGGTTGACGGCCTCGAGGAGCGCCTGAAGTCGCGCTTTGGCTGGGGCCTCACCGTCGCCATCGAGCCGCCTGAATTGGAAACCTGCGTGGCGATTCTGATGAGCAAAGCGGCCATGACGCATGTCGATCTACCGGAGGAAGTCGCCTTCTTCATTGCCAAGCGGATTCGTTCGAACGTGCGCGAATTGGAAGGCGCGCTGCGCAGAGTGGTCGCGACCTCCAACTTTACCGGCAGACCGATTACGCTGGAGTTCGCCAAGGAAGCCTTACGCGACCTGCTGGCGTTGCAAGAGAAGCTGGTGACGATTGAAAATATCCAAAAGACCGTGGCCGAGTACTACAAAATCAGGATCGCGGATTTGCTGTCGAAGCGCCGCAGCCGCTCGATCGCGCGGCCACGGCAGGTCGCAATGGCATTGGCCAAGGAATTGACGAATCACAGCCTGCCGGAGATCGGCGATGCTTTTGGCGGTCGGGACCACACGACCGTGCTGCATGCCTGCAGGCGGGTGAAGGAGTTGCGCGAGACGGATCGGCGCATTGGCGAGGACTACTTAAACCTGTTAAGAACCCTGGCGGGATAGGGTAGGAAAAGCTGTGGATGAACCTGTGGGTAAAGATATCCACAGGAGTGCGACAGTTTGTAAGCATGGTGTGGACAAGTATCGAGGGGATTTCGTCGGTTTTTAGTATATTGATTTATATAACGTTTATTGCATTATCCACAGTAATTCGGTCCTTCATTAATCATAGTAATAATCTCTTTTAAGAATCTAAATCTAAGATGGTAAGACGGTGAGCCCATGAAATTGACGGCAGAGCGCGAGAAGTTATTGACCCCCCTGCAGGCGGTCATCGGGGTGGTCGAACGCCGCCAAACCATGCCGGTACTGGCCAATGTGCTGCTCGGAGTGCGCAAGGGGCAGCTGTCGATCGCGGCCACGGATCTGGAAGTGGAACTCGTCGCGGCCACGGAGGTTGCGCTTCAGGACAGCGGCGATATCACGGTTCCCGGGCGCAAATTTCTGGATATTTTGCGTGCATTGCCGGAAAAGGTTGCGGTTTCCTTGAGCGTGGAAGGCGAGAAAGTGGTCATCAAGGCGGGCCGCAGTCGCTTCAGTCTTTCGACGCTGCCGGCGGCCGATTTTCCGATGATCGACGATATCAATTCACAACAGACGGTGCAGTTGCCGCGCAAGGAATTATCGCGTCTGCTGGAGAAAACACATTTCTCCATGGCGCAGCAAGATGTTCGCTACTACCTGAATGGCATGCTGCTCGAAATCGATGCGCAGGTGTTGCGCGCGGTGGCGACCGACGGGCATCGCCTCGCGCTATGCGAGACGGCCTTGGGGACGAAGGCGAAGAACTCGCAACAGGTGATTGTGCCTCGTAAAGGGGTGCTCGAACTGCAGCGCGTGCTCACCGACGAAGGAATTGCTGAAGTCGCCATCGGAAGTAATCACGTTCGGGCCCAGATTGGCGATATTCGCTTCACATCGAAGCTAATTGACGGAAGATTCCCAGAATACTCTCGGGTCATTCCGGCCGCGCCTGCCTCGGCCATCCGTGCCGATCGCGACGTGTTGCGTCAGGCGTTGCAGCGCACCGCAATCCTATCCAACGAGAAGTATCGTGGAATTCGCGTCACCGTGAAGAAAAACATTCTGACTGTTCAGGCACACAATCCGGAACAAGAAGAGGCCGAGGAAGAGATCGAGGTGGGTTACGCCGGCAATGATCTCGAAGTCGGCTTCAATGTGAATTACTTGCTGGACGCCCTGGCTGCAATCGATGGGCAGGAGGTTGAGCTCGGACTCACTGACAGCAATAGCAGCTGCCTGATTCGATCGCCAGGAAATACCAGCGCTCGCTATGTCGTGATGCCGATGAGGCTCTAAGCCGTGGCCTTGAGCCGACTGCAAGTAACGGATTTCCGCTGCTTGCAGTCGGCGGAATTTTCCCCAGACCCACACTTCACGCTGATCAGCGGACCCAATGCTTCGGGCAAAACCAGCCTGCTCGAGGCCATCTATGTTCTGGGGCGTGGGCGGTCGTTCCGCACGCGGCGTCTGGAACATCTGATCCGGCATGGCACCGAGCGATTCGTGGTTTTCGCCGAAGTCGATACCTCAACTCGGCGGGTGCCGATGGGGGTCGAAGGATCGCGCAAGGGAATCCGCGCGCAGATCGACGGCGATAAGCCCTCCTCCCTGGCGGAGCTAGCCCTGTTCTTACCGGTGCAGATCATCGATCCCGAAGTGCATCATCTGATCGAGGAAGGTCCAAGCCGGCGGCGGCGATTTTTGGATTGGGGAGTGTTCCACGTGGAGCAATCCTTTGTGGCGCACTGGCAGCGCTATCAGCAGGTGCTCAAACAACGCAACGCGGCGCTCAAGGCCCGTCAACCCAAATCCGTGGTCTCGGTGTGGGATAGCGACCTGGTGCGCGCGGGCGAACACTTGGGCGCCGCGCGCGCCCGCTATGTATCGCTACTCAGCCCCTCTGCCGAGCTCATCGGCCGCAACCTGCTCGGCATGGAGCTTTCCTTGAGCTATCGCAATGGTTGGCTCAAGGGTCAGAGCCTGGCCGAGGCGCTGCAACAAAGCTGGAACCATGATGTGGAGCTGGGCGCCACGCAAGTCGGCCCGCATCGGGCCGAACTTGGCATTCGTCTCGACGCAGTCCCGGTCAAGGATCGAATATCCCGCGGTCAACAGAAGCTGCTCGCGGCAGCATTATTGATTGCCCAAATCAAACTGTTTCCTGAAGGAGCGCCTGTGCAGCCCAGCCTGCTGCTGGATGATCCGGCGGCCGAATTGGACGACGAGCGCCTGGCGAATCTCATTCGCGAGGTCTCGTCGCAATCAGTGCAGTTGATTGTCACCACGCTGCATGGCGAGTTTCCGGCGTTTGGCACGCCCGGACGCCGCTACACGATGAACCGCGGACAGATATCGGCAGGCTAAGGTTTCACGTGGAACACTGGGCTGCGCTACTGGGTTTATCGCCACAGACAGCGATTTTTGCCTGAAGAATAGGCTCGAAATCCAGCCGCAGTTTGAGGGTTCGACCGAAGCGTCGATCCGCCGCTCCCATAGCCGTATAACATCATGATTTATAAAGAGATTAATAGGTAAAATGATTAGTTTTCGGCGCCAGAAACTGTTAACATGCGGGGTCGCAATTTAGGATTGAGTATGGCCCAGGACGACGTTTACGATTCCAGCAAAATCAAGGTCTTAAAAGGTCTCGACGCCGTCCGAAAACGTCCTGGCATGTACATCGGTGATACGGACGATGGCAGCGGCCTTCATCACATGGTTTTTGAGGCTGTGGATAACGCCATCGACGAGGCATTGGCCGGTCACTGCGATCGCGTCGTCGTGACCATTCACGCGGACGAATCCGTCACCGTGACCGACAACGGCCGTGGAATACCTGTGGATATCCACGCCGAGGAAGGACGCTCCGCCGCCGAGGTCATCATGACCGTGCTGCACTCAGGCGGTAAGTTCGATGACAGCTCCTACAAGGTCTCGGGCGGTTTGCATGGCGTCGGCATCTCGGTGGTCAATGCCCTGTCCGATTATCTGGAACTCATCATCCGGCGCGACGGTAAATTGCACCGCCAGGAATATCGCCTCGGCGAACCGCAGGCGCCGATGGCGGCGATCGGCGATGCCAGCGGACACGGCACCACGCTGCGCTTCAAACCCAGCGCGCAGATTTTCACTCACATCACTTTCAACTACGACACGCTCGCCAAGCGTCTGCGGGAATTGTCCTTTCTCAATTCCGGCGTGCGCATCGAGCTCGTGGACGAGCGCGATGAGAAGTCCGAAGTGTTTCAGCATGAAGGCGGACTCAAGGCTTTCGTCACGCATTTGAATCGCAGCAAAACGCCGGTGCACGAGACGGTACTGTGGTTCCAGACGCGCGATGGCAACACGCAGGTCGAAGTCGCGATGCAATGGAATGACTCGTATCAAGAAAGCATGTTTTGCTACACCAACAACATTCCGCAAAAAGACGGCGGCACGCACCTGGCAGGTTATCGCGCGGCATTGACGCGCACGCTGAACAACTACATCGAAAAAGAGCTGGCCTCGAAGAAGGAAAAGATTCAGACCACCGGCGATGATTCACGCGAGGGACTGACCGCGATCCTTTCCGTGAAATTGCCCGATCCCAAATTTTCCTCGCAAACGAAGGACAAGTTGGTCTCCTCCGAGGTCAAGGGCGTGGTGGAATCCGCCGTTGCCGGGCGGCTCGAGGAATTCTTGCTGGAACATCCGCAGGAAGCCAAGGCCATCGTCAACAAGATTCTCGAAGCCGCCTATGCGCGCGAAGCCGCGCGCAAGGCGCGCGAGATGACTCGCCGCAAGGGCGCATTGGATATCGCGGGGCTGCCCGGCAAGCTCGCAGATTGCCAGGAAAAAGATCCGGCTCTTTCGGAAATGTTTTTAGTGGAAGGCGATTCCGCCGGCGGCTCGGCGAAGCAGGGACGCGATCGGCGCACGCAGGCGATTCTGCCGCTCAAGGGCAAAATCCTCAATGTCGAGAAAGCGCGCTTCGACAAAATGCTCGCGTCCGCGGAAGTCGGCACGTTGATCACAGCACTCGGCTGCGGCATCGGCCGCGATGATTTCAACGTCGACAAATTGCGCTATCACCGCATCATCATCATGAGCGTGGACGGGAACGATCATGTCTTCGTGAAGGATGATCGAGGGGTACGCATGGTGCGCATCGGCGCATTTATCGACAATGCACTGGCCGGGAAACCCTCGAACGGCGGCATTGACAAGCTGAGTGGCGAAGGCCTCGGCGAAGTTCTGTGCTTCGGCCTGGGAAATAACGCAGTTCGCTTTCGTCCCATTAAAGCCGTCATCCGGCATCCGCTGGAGGAGAAGCTGTTCAAGGTGCGTACCGCCTATGGCCGCACGGTTCGCGTAACCTCCAGCCACAGTGTTTTTGTGCACGATCAGGATGGCATCAAGCTAAAACGCGGTGCGGACCTGCGAACGGGCGACCGAATGGTTGCGCCCGCACGGCTTCGCTTGCCCACGGATGCTCCAGGTAAGATCGATTTGCTTAATATCCTTCACGCGGTTCCGGACGCCGCGAAACAGATCTGGTTGCGCGGCCCTGCAGTCGAGTGTTGGTTTAAGGATGCGGTTCGCGCGAAATGCTCGAGCAACGCGCAATTGACGGACCTTCGCGTCGAGATTCCCGCGGAACTCCGCGCGGAGTTGGCCGGCCGCCGCCGGATGAGCGGCATTACCAATCAAGCGTTGTGTGCTTCTGTCGGCATTCGCCAGCCGGTTACGTTTTATGCGTGGGAGAAAGGAGTATCTCGACCGACGGTGAAACATTTCGGTGCCTATGTACAAGCCATAGGCGCCGACCGCGCAGAAGTACTCACACGCGCTCGTATCGCACCTAGCCGCCTGGAGCGCGTTTGGGAAACCCAATATAAGGCCTCTGGACGCAATCTGGTTCGCGACCAAGTACGGCTATCCGATTTGACCTCGGAGGATCTCGAATGGTTTTCCGGTCGCCTCGATTTGCAGCTGACACCGGAGCATTACGCTCGCAATGGGATTCCCCGATACCTTCCTATCGACGAAGATTTGATGGGATTGTTGGGCTTTTATCTCGCCGAAGGATCCTGTTCGGATCGCGGCGGGATTCGTCTTGCCATCGGACAGAGCAATCAGCGCTTTGTCAAAGAAATGACGGCGAAGTTCTCGAGGTTGTTCGGACTGCCTGCCATCGGTTACTCGTCGGACAAAAGCTGCGGCGAACTCAAGCTCGTGAATCGCGTCGCGGCGCTCGTGTGGCAGCACGTATTCGGATTTGCCGACGTCGATTCGCTCACCAAGCGAATTCCTGATCTGCTGTTCAACGTTTCTGAGCCCATGAGATTAGCGTTCCTGCGTGGATATCTCCTCGGCGATGGAACCGTTGGGAAACGCCTAATTGCCTTCGCGACCTCCTCGTACGATATCGCGAGCGGTTTGGCCTATTTGCTGAGTTCCATGGGCGTCGTCGCCACGACATCTGAAATTCAGCCCGATGGCGTCGTCCGCCACATCAATGGCGGCCCGTGTGAAACCAAGCATGTCCATTGGATTGTCAGCGTCGGCGCGAGAGAAGATCTGCGGATTCTGCAACCCGTTTGGCAGGATCACCCACGCGCTTCTCATATGCACGAGTTGCTGAAATCGACCCGGCCGACCGTCAATCGGAGATTCAAGCTGATCGGCGGCGATCTGATGGCGCTTCCCATTAAGTCGATCGAAGAGGTGCCCTCGAGCACCGGCTACGTATACGACTTTTCCGTCGAAGGCGACGAAAACTTCGTCGCCGGCATGGGCGGCATATGCGTCCACAACACAGATGCCGACGTTGATGGAAGCCATATCCGCACGCTGTTATTGACGTTTTTCTACCGGCAAATGCCGATTCTCATCGAGCGAGGCCACATCTACATCGCGCAGCCGCCTTTGTATAAGGTAAAAAAAGGCAAACAGGAAACCTACGTCAAAGACGATGCGGAGTTGAACGCATTGCTGCTGAATACGGCCGTGGATGGCGCCGCGTTGCATGTCAACGCGGAGGCGCCGCCGCTGTCCGGTTTAGGCCTCGAGTCCTTGGCGAGGAAGTATGTGGAGGTGCAGAGCATCGTTGCGCGCTGGGCGCGGCGTTACGACGGCCGCTTTCTCGAGCAGCTTCTGTACGTTCCCAAACTGACGGCTGAAGCGTTCGATCGAATCGACGTGCTGCGCGATTGGTGCCGAAATCTGGAGCAGCGGCTGAATTCGCTGGACGACGCATCGCGCCGCTATCGGGTCGTGGTAGACACGCTGCCGGCCGGCGGCCACCGGATCAATCTGCAGCGCTTCGAGCATGGCCTGACGTCGGAAAAACACGTGCCGCGGGAATTCTTCGACTCTGCGGAATATCTGCGCATCGCTGAGCTCGCCGAGACTTTGAGCGACCTGATCGGACCGGGCGGCTTCGTGCAGCGAGGCGACGACAAACTAGAGGTCACAAGTTTCAAGGGAGCGATGAACTGGCTGTTCGAACAAGCCAAGAAGGGCCAGAGCATTCAGCGCTACAAGGGTCTGGGTGAAATGAACGCCAGCCAGCTTTGGGACACCACCATCAACCCGGAAACGCGCCGGCTCATGCAGGTCCGAATCGAGGACGCGGTGGCGGCGGACGACATTTTCACGACCCTGATGGGCGATGCCGTGGAACCACGGCGCGAATTCATCGAGAAGAATGCGCTGAATGTGTCGAATCTAGATATCTAGACTTGGGCGCGCTGGCGTTGTGATATTGATTGGCTCGAGCTCTCGTCAGGAAGGTAAGGACTCAAGGCACTTTCGCCCTCGTGCCTTGAGTCTTCTCACCCCTCCTGACACCTATCGTCCGACAAGCCGCTGCATCTGCTCGGTGTACCTCGCCCCTGTCACACCGATTTTGGAAACGGCGTCTCCGATTTCGCGCAGGTCGTTCGCTGTCAGTTGCAGCGAAGCCGCCCCGATGTTCTCTTCCAGCCGAGACAGTTTTGTCGTGCCCGGGATGGGAACGATCCACGGCTTCTGAGCCAACAGCCAGGCGAGGGCGAGCTGCGCCGGCGTCGCGTGCTTGCGCGCGGCGATGGCACTGAGCACATCGACCAGGGCCATGTTGGCCTTGCGTGCCTCGGGGGCAAAGCGCGGTACGTTATTGCGGAAGTCCTTGGCGTCGAACGCGGTGCTCTCATCGATTTTGCCGGTCAGGAAACCCCTGCCGAGCGGGCTGAAGGGAACGAAGCCGATGCCGAGCTCTTCGAGCGTCGGAAATACCAGTGTTTCCGGTTCTCTCCACCACAGCGAATATTCACTCTGCAGCGCCGTCACAGGTTGAACGGCGTGGGCGCGACGGATCGTCTGAGCCCCCGCCTCCGAGAGGCCGAAGTGTTTGACCTTGCCCTCGCCGATCAATTTCTTCACCGCGCCCGCAACTTCTTCGATCGGCACCGCCGGGTCGACGCGGTGTTGGTAGAACAGATCAATGCGCTCCACTCTCAAGCGCTTCAGCGACGCGTCGGCAACCTCGCGGATGTGCTCCGGCCGGCTGTCGAGGCCGCCCTGCTTGCCGGCTTCGATCCTGAAGCCGAACTTCGTGGCGATCGCCACCCGGCCGCGAAATGCTGCCAGTGCCTCCCCGACCAGGTCCTCGTTGGTATAAGGGCCGTAGATCTCGGCGGTGTCGAAGAAGCTGATCCCGCGTTCGACCGCCGCGTGGATCAAGGCGATCATCTCGTTTTTATCGCCCGGCTGCCCATAACCATGGCTCATGCCCATGCACCCAAGCCCTAGGGCCGAGACTTCGAGATTGCTGTTTCCCAATTTGCGCTTCTGCATGGCTTAAACCTCTCGTTGACCGCTTCGCCTCCTCGCCATATTCAACCCTCGGACCTCGAAACGGAAGGCTCGCGTTGCTGATATGGCTGGCTTGACGCTCCCCCACCGAAGCGCGTAAATTAATTCCTCAGAGCCGCGTTCGTCGCGGCTTTGTTTTCTCCGCCGATAATGGAGTCGCCATGCTCGCATCTTCTAAGCTGCAGACCATCGTTTGCACCTCGCGCCTGGCCGAGGCCGAGAAATTTTACAGCGGCGTATTGGGCTTGCCCCTCAAAGGCACATCGCACGGCGCCCTGATTTACGATGTTGGCGGCGGCGACCTTCGTGTATCGCCAGTGCCCGCGACGCAGCCCTCGGCCCACACGGTGTTGGGTTTTGCAGTCTCGCAGCCTGACAGCAAACCTGGAATGGCTGACCGCGCGCGGCGTCAGTTTCGAACGCATCGCCGGCTTGCCTCTCGATGCCGCAGGCATTTTGACGACCCCCGACGGCGCACAGGTCGCATGGTTTCGAGATCCGGACGGCAATCTCTTGTCGATGGTGCAATACGCGTGACGTCTG
Source organism: uncultured Gammaproteobacteria bacterium (assembly GCA_963782865.1). GTDB lineage: Bacteria > Pseudomonadota > Gammaproteobacteria > Steroidobacterales > Steroidobacteraceae > Bog-1198. Next base: position 160,644 of record CAWALS010000017.1, read on the forward strand.
CGACTGCGGCCGCTTTCAGGGCCTGGAGATGGGTTCCCCGCAACAGCGCTGCCAAGTTTAGAATAGCCCGGCATACAGTGGCGGAATCCCCGAGGTGCACCATGAACACGCGGCCAGAGAAAATTCCCGGTCCGGATCATCCGATTTCGATCTCGCGCAACGAGCGGCGCGTCGTGATCAAAGTGGCCGGCGAAGTTATCGCCGACACGCGCGGCGCATTGCGCCTTCAAGAAGCCAGCTATCCCGCCGTGCTCTATATCCCGCGCGCCGATGTCGACATGTCCAAACTACAACGCACCGAGCACACGACCTATTGCCCGTACAAGGGCGATTGTAGTTATTACAGCATCCCTTCAGGCGGCGGCCGCTCGATCAACGCGGTCTGGTCCTATGAAAGCCGTACACTTCAGTCGCGACGATCGACCACTTTCTGGCGTTCTATCCCAGCCGCGTGGATTCGCTCGAGGAGAGCGCCTAGCAACATGACCGTTCAAGAGTGGATTCGAAAAGGCCGCGAGCTCGGCGCGAGCGATCTGCACATCGAAGCGGATACCGTGCCGGTCGCGCGCGTCCGCGGTCAGCTCTCCGCGATCGGTCAGCCCATCGCCGGCGCCGCGCTGGTGCACGCAGCCCGGGAACTGCTGGGCAACGACGGCTGGCCGCAATTCCTGAGCCGAGGTTCCGCGGATGTCTCCCGCACGATCTCCGGTGTGCGCTGCCGCATCAATATTTTTCAGACGCTGCGCGGCGTGGCGATGGCGGTGCGGCTATTGAGTTCGTTTCAAAACAATTTGCGTGCCTGCAACTTGCACCCGGATTTGAAGCGGCTGACGGAGATGTCCGACCGGCTTGATCGTCATCTCGGGACCGACGGGAAGCGGAAAATCCACGACGTTGGCGGCGCTGGTCGAGGAAATCAACTCATCCAGCGCCCGTCATATCATTGCCATTGAAAGCCCGCTGGAATACGTCTTCACCAATCGACGCTCCTTTATCCGGCAGCGCGAAGTGCCGACGCATTCTCCGACCTACGAGCAGGCCCTGGTCGATGCACTGCGCGAGAATCCCGATGTTCTCGTCATCGGTGAAATGCGCACGCCCGAAGTCATGCGCCTCACCTTGAGCGCGGCGGAGACCGGGCACCTGGTCATCGCCACCATGCACTCCGCGACCTGCGCCGAAGCGCTCACGCGCATCTGCATGTCGTTCCCCGCGGAAATCCAGGGCGGCATTCGCGCCCAACTCGCCGACTGCTTCGTCGGCATGGTCTGCCAGCGCCTGGATTTCCTGGCCGAGTATCGTCTGCGCGTTCCGGTGTGCGAAATCCTGCTGCCGAGCGCCGCCTCCAAGGGGACCGATTCGCGGCGGTCAATTCAGTCAGATCGCCAATGTGCTGCAAACCGGCGGCGAGACCGGCATGTGGAATTTCGACCGCTATCAACGCTGGGTGGCGCAGAAGAAGGACTGGGTGCCGCCGACGTTGGCGGCGCCGCTTGCCGGAAGAACGGAGCTGCTCCCGCGCCGCTTAAAGTTCAGCGCCAGACGATCACGCCGACCGTGCTGAAAGACGATTCCCTGGAAATATCGATCGACGAGGAAGTGGATCTCGATGAACTGGCGAAGCGCATCGAGCAGCGGACGCGAGCACCGCGCGAATAGAACGTGCACTACCACGACCCAGTGATTTTGACAGGCTGTAGCGATCGCCAGCGCGAGTAAGAAGACTCAAGGCCCGAAGGCTACAGGGCCTTGAGTCTTCTCACCCTCCCCGACGAAAGCTCCAACCCGCATCCTACAGGCCTGGTCTAATTCACAGTGCCGAGCACTAGCTCTTGGTCGCGACGATGCGCACCATGCCGCCCGGTGCGCTATCGCGCTGCACGCTGAATCCCAGTGCTGAAAGTTTGACCATCACCCACTCCGGCGCCAGCCGCAGCTTGGGGTAACTGCTGACCGCCTGACGCCAGCGGCCCTGTTCTTTTTCGTCAGCAGATCGTGAACCATGACCTGATGCTCTTGATACTCGAGAAAGCAGGTCAAGATGCGGGTCTCCGCGGCGCGCACCAGAATGAAACGCTGCTCGCCTTCCAGTTTTGAAGTCGCGTAATCGCGAAATGTCGTCGCGAACACGCCGGCCCGCGGCAGCGAGCCCGCCACCTGCGCCAGCAGCGAATCCACAGCCGACAGTGCAGGCAGGTGCGTGAGCGTATCGCCCATGCACACGATGACCTGCGCTTGGCCGCTCACGAAGTGGCGGAATTCCAGAAGATCGGCGTGCTGAACGGCGATCGGCACAGATCCGCGCGTGCGCGCAATTCATCGAGCAGCACCCGGCAGTTATCGATGGCGACGACCTCAAAGCCGCGCTTCGCCAGAGCCAGCGAGTGCAATCCCAACGCCGGCGCCGAGATCGACCGCCACGCCGCGCGCCGCCGGCCAGCGGCAAATCCTCGATCTCCGCGCGCGCTGCGCGCAAAAGCTGCGTCCAAGTCGCCCAGCATCCAGGAATAAACAGGTCCCAGGTGCGTCTCGTAGTGACTCGCCGATGTCGCCATCGCAATATCGATTTATTCCAACTGCAGACTCGCGCATCGCCGGGGTCGCGAAGGCGACGCCGCCGTCGACGGTCACGGTCGAACCGACCACGTAGTCGCCGGCACGCGATGCCAGAAAAATCGCGGCGCCCGCCATGTCCTCGTCCGTGCCGATGCGCCGCGCGGGAATACGCTTGGCCACCTCATCGCCGCGGTCGCGCGCTTCCCGGTTCATGTCGGACTTGAACGCGCCGGGGGCGATGGCGGTGACATGGATGTGATCCTTCACCAGGCGCGCCGCCATCAGACGCGTGAGCTGAATGAGACCGGCTTTGCTGGTCACGTAGGAATAGGTTTCGCGGTGGGTCAGATAAATGCCATCGATCGAGGCGATGTTGATTACCTTGGCGGGGCGCACCGCCGTGGCGGCCCTGCGCAATGCCGGCGCCAGCGCCTGCGTCAAAAAAAACGGCGTCTTGGCGTTGAGATTCAGCACCTTGTCCCAACCCTCTTCGGGAAATTCATCGAAGGCCGCGCCCCACGCCGCGCCGGCATTGTTGACCAGAATATCGACCTTGGGTTCCTGCGCCATCACAGCCGCCGCGAGTCCCTTGGCGCCCGCCACCGTGGATACGTTCATGGGAATGGAAATGCAGGCCCCGCCGTCTTTGGATAGTTCCTTGGCGGTTTCGTTGCACGCGTCGGCTTTGCGCGCGGAAATATAAACTTTCGCGCCTTGCGCGATGAAGCCCTCCGCAATCATCTTGCCGATGCCGCGCGACCCGCCGGTGATCAGCGCAACGCGCCCCTTGAGCGAGAATAGGTCCTTGGTGTTCATCGGCGACGCCTCGTTGCTTGTGATTATTTGCCGCGCCATTCTAGCTCAAGGTGCAGCCGCGCCAGCCGTCGGCGGCTTTTCCCTCGGCCATCGCTCATGACACAGGGCGAGAAATCGGGTACCGGCCTGCGACATCGGCTGATGCCTCAAACTGTATGCGCCGACTTGACGATCGATGCTGCCGTAGGGCAGCCCTTCGACGGCAATCAATGGCGGCGGCACCTCGGTGAGCAGGTCCGACACGTAGGTGACGCCCTTGCCGTCCGCGACCAGCGCGAGGCGCAGCTCCATATGGCTTACCTCCCACACCGAGCCGAATGCATCGCGCAACCGTTCGCCGGTGGAGCGGCGCGCGGTTTCGTCGAGGAATGAGGTCAGCAGCGGCAATTCACGCATGGTGCCGACGGCGTCGCGCGCCAACGCAGCGCGCGCCGGATGATCGCGCGCGATCATGAGGCGGCGGGTTTCCGAAAAACACGGGTGCAGCGCGAAGTGCGCCGGCATGTTGTGATGAAAGGGTCCGAATCCCAGTTCCCAGCGGCCCTCGGCGACGCCGTGCACGATCTCGCGGCTGGGAGCGACGACGACCTTGAGCCGCGTGAGCGGATTGCGCTCGCAAAATTCCTTGAGCAGCGCAACGCCCACCCGCGAGTTCGCGGCCGGCGAGAGTGCCAGCGACAGGGTCGACAGCGCGCCGGTCTTGATCTGGACGATATCCGCGAGCGCCTCGCGTTCCTCGTTCAGTGTCGTTTGTGCAAATCGCAATAGCCGAATGCCGGCCTCGGTCGGCCGCGGCGGATTGCCTCGGCGCAACAAACTGGTGCCCAAGCGATGCTCCAGATTAGCGATGGTTTGGCTCACGGCCGATTGCGAGAGATCCAGCCGCTCCGCCGCACGGCTGAAACCGCCGGCCTCGATGACGGCGTGAAAGCAGCGCAGCTCATGACGTTCAATCTGCATGGCCCCAGCATAACCGAGCACGCGCAAGGTTTGCGTCTCTCACATTGTCAGCTTCAGAAGCGTTATCCGCCTGCGAAAGCTGTCGGCTGCGAAGACCATCGGCTGCGAAGGCTATCCGCTGCGAAGCCTATCCGCCGCACTGATACTTCTATCACTCCCGCTTTCTGGCCTTCCGGCTCGTGCGGGCTTTTACTTGGCATATCGAGGTGGCCATGAACGCAGTGGTGGATATCAAGAAGGGTCTGGAAGGCGTGGTGGTGGACAGCACCTCGATTTCCTTGGTGGATGGCGATGCTGGGCGGCTGTACTACCGCGGGCTGCCGATCGAAAAACTGGTGAAGTATCCCTTTGCCGCCGTCGCGCACCTGGTGGTGTTCGGCGAGTTGCCGGACGCCGCAACGCTTGCGAGGTTCGAAGATTTCTTGTGGAGCGCCGGGCGATTGCCGGCGGAGCTGGCCGGCAGCCTCGAGAAACTGGCGCAACTGCGTGCCCATCCCATGGCGACTCTGCAGGCCGCGATGCCCTTGATGGCGTTCGCGCCGCCCGCGCAAGCATTCGGCCGTACCGATGATGAGCAGCAAGCACTGGTGGCGGCCGCCCGATTACCCGCCGCGCTTGCCCTGCTGCTGGCATTGCGCGCGGGCCAACCACCCAGCGCGTACCCTGAAACGCGCCGCTATGGCGAACGCTTCCTGCAACTGGTGCATAACCGCACACCGTCGGAAGAAGAGATCCGCGTTTTCGAGCAAACCCAAATTCTGCAGATCGACCACAGTTTCAATGCCAGCACGTTCACGGCCCGCGTGGTGACCTCGACCTTGGCGCCGCCTGCCTCGGCCTTGGCGGCGGCGATGGGTTCGCTGTATGGGCCGCTGCACGGCGCCGCCGACCAGGGCGCGCTCGAAATGGCCCAAGAGGTGGGCGACCCGGCGCGAGCCTTTGACTTCGTGGCCGAAGCCTTGAGCCTTGGACGACTCGTGATGGGCATGGGTCATCGGGAGTACCGTGTCGTTGACCCGCGTGCGAAGATCGTCAAGAAGCTGGCCGAAGAGATCGCTCGCAAGCCCGACGAGAAGCGGCTGATCGAAACCTTGAAAGCCGTTGATGAAGCCTTCGTCGCGCAGACCGCGCACAAGCAGCGTTCGCTGCGCGCCAATCTGGAATTCTACAAGGGCGTCGTCTACCTGGCGCTGGGATTGCCGAAGGAATTCTTCACGGCGACGTTTGCCGCCGCGCGCATATTCGGCTGGTCGGCCCACATCGTGGAACAGCGCAAGGACAACCGCATCGTCCGGCCATCGGCAAACTACATCGGGCCCGCGCCGCAACCTGATTAGTTCTTAAGCGGTGCACTCATTCCGGTAACATCGGCTGCATGCTGTTTTCGGAGACTCTGGCGTCGATGCAGCCGCGGGACGGCGGTTGGCGAGCCGTCATCGGCGAGGATTGGTCCCAGGGCCGCGCAACGTTCGGGGGCATGGTCGCCGCCCTCGGCAATGAAGCAATGCGCCGTCGGGTGCCCTCGGATCGCGTGCTGCGGGGACTGGAAATCACTTTTGTCGGACCTGCGCTCGCCGGCGAGGTCGACCTGGATGCCGAAGTTTTGCGCGTCGGCAAGGCCGTCACCATTGCCCGCGCCAGGCTATGGAGCGACGGCAAGATTGCGACGACGCTGACCGGCGTTTATGGCGCGGCGCGCGCCGCGGCGCTTTCTCTCGCCCCGGCTATCGCAGACGGTGTCGCCGCGGCCCTGGCACTGCCGGATCGTTCGGGCGCCGAGATGGGCGGGCCGTCTTTTGTGCGGCATTTTGGCTATCGCTGGGCTGAAGGTGCACGGCCCTTCGCCGGCTCGAGTTCGCGCACCGCGAAGATTTACGTGCGTCATCAGGATCGGGCGCCGCTCACCGAATCTCATGTGGTGGCGCTGATCGACTGCATTCCTTCGGTGATCCTGCAGCTCATGAACGCCCCTGCGCCGTCGAGTTCGCTCACGTGGACGGTGCAATTGCTTCGCCACGATTACAGTTTCGCGCCCGAGGCATGGTGGCGCATCGATGCGGAGGTCGACTCCGCGGGCAGCGGCTATTCTTGCGAATCCTGCCTGTTGATCGACCCTTCCGGCGCACCCGCGGCCCTCGCGCGTCAAATGGTGGCGGTGTTTGGATAAGAAGCCGCTCAGCGTCACGGTCCACACGTTGCGGCAATTGCGGGCCGCGAGGCTATTCCCGTAAGACTCCCAAGGGCTACTTGACGACGAAAATGCTCTTCGGCAGTTTCACGTGTACGCCTACATTGGGTTTGTCCACCAGCTGCGTGATGGCGACATTTCCCGCGATGCTGACCAGCTGATAGGCCTGATGCCGCGTCAGCTTCTTCTCCGACACCAGAAAGTCGATCATCTCCTGGATGGCGGTCTTGGTGGCAATGACGAGATCAGGGTCGGTCGCCATGCTGATGTAGTCGGTGGCGGTTTCGGCGCGCGGCCATTTCAGCCGCATGTCCTTGCGCACGGTCAGCTGCAATCGCCCGCGCAATGAAGTCTCGATCGCCGTCTGATCCACCTCGCCGTCGCCCTGCGCCACATGTCCGTCGCCGATCTCGAACAACGCGCCGCGCGCGAACACCGGAATATATAGCGTGCTGCCGGCAACCAGCTCGCGATTGTCCAAGTTGCCGGCGTGGCGGCCCGGCGGATTGCTGCTGAGACGGCCCAGCTCCGGCGCCGGCGCAACCCCCAAGCTGCCGTAGAAGGGCTTCAGCGGAATCACGATGCCGGGCAAAAATTCCGCCGTCATTTTTTTGCGGTCGAGATGGATGATCTTTGACGGCACCCCGGTTTCGCAATTCTCCGGCAGGTAGCCGCTGCAGCCGTTGTACCCGTAGTCGATCGGCAACTCGATCGAGAGGATCTTGACCTCGAGCACGTCCCCGGGTTCTGCGCCCTCGACGTAAATCGGACCGGTCAGGATATGGCCGCCCGGCCCGCGGCGCTCCCCGGTCACTTCGCTGACGATGGCTTTCAGCGATGCCTGAATCTTGTCATCGGGCACGCCGGCCTTGGCCAATCCCGTCGGCGTATTGGTCAGCAGCGTATCGACATCGATGATGTCGCCGGAGTCGATCCGCAACACCGGGGGCGCATCCGCCCAGTAGTAGCCGTAGGCTACGGTAGCGGGCGTGGCCTCGAGACGATGCGTCTTCGGCGCATGTGCGAAGGCGCTCATGCTGGCGAGAGAAACCACCAAAGCCGGGAGGGCGATGAAAACTTTTTTCATGAGAGTGTTTACCCGTTGCTCAATTGAGGGTGCTGTGGCACCCGACGATCCACGCCTTTTTCTTCGATTTGGCACGCCGGGCCGCCACGCTACGCCGCCTTGGCCGCCGCGCAGGTCGCGGCAATACGCTCAAGTCCCGCCTCGATCGCCCGCCTGACCTCGTCATTGAGTTCGCGCGCGTCCTTGCCGGCGGCAGCGATGGGTGCGCCAATGACCACCTGAATCGTGCCGGCCTTTTTGACGATGCCGCGCCTGACCCAAAAGTCCGCGGCGTTATGCGACAGCGGCACCACGAACTTGCCCGTTTCCGTTGCCAGCAGCGCGCCGCTCACTCCGTATTTGCGCTTCTCCCCCGCGACGACGCGCGTTCCTTCCGGAAAAATAATGATCCACAGGCCGGCGGCCAAGCGCTCCTTGCCCTGCTCGATGACCTGGTTCACCGCCCGGTGTCCCGCTCCTCGATTGATCGAGATGGGACGCAGGAGCTTCAGGCCCCAGCCAATCAGGGGAATCCACAGCAACTCGCGCTTCAGCACCCAGACCTGCGGCGGAAAAATCAGAAACTGTGCAATGGTCTCCCACGCGGAGGTGTGGTTGCTCATCACGATGTGATTGCCGGCGGGTATGCGTTCGCGGCCCTCCACGGTGAATGTCAAGCCGCACACTTTCTTCAACAGCCAAAACTGCAGCCGCGCCCAGGTTCGCGCGATCGCGAACTGCGTATCGTAAGGCGACCAAAAGCACAAAGTCATGAAGCCGCCGAACACCAGTGCGGACAGCATCATGAACGCGGTGAAAAACAGCGACTTTAGCAGCTGCATGGCGCAGGAGGCTCCTTTGGCTAGCCCGGCAATCGCGACAGATCGGCGACGCCGCCGAGCAGGACCAGCACATCGCGCAGCAGCGCCAGGCGGTTGTTGCGCTTGGCCGCATCCTCATCCATCACCATGACGCGATCAAAAAATTCATTCACCGGCGCGCGCAATCCCACCAGCGCTTGCAAACTATCCGCATAATGCCGTTGCCGGGTTGCATCGAGCACAGGACCGCGCAATTCGGTCAGCGCGTGATGCAGTCCGCGTTCCGCCTCCTCGCTCAAAGCCTTGAGGTCGACGGCCCAATCGGGGCTCACTTGCGTCTTCTTCAAGATATTCGCGATGCGCTTGTTGATCCCTGCCAGCACGATTGCATCCGGCAATATCAAAAATTCCTTCAGGGCCGCGAGGCGTGTGACAGCGTCGAGCGGCGAACGCGGCCGGTTGGCGAACACGGCATCGAGCATCTCGGGGGTCGTGCCGGGCTCCTCGAGCTTGAGTCCGCGCAGGCGTTCGGCGATGAAATCATATACCTCGTCGGCCACTTGGGCGCGCTGCACCGGTTGCGCGGCCGCCGCCGCCGCCAACACCTCGGGCAAATCCAAGTCCAGGCGCGACTCGAGCAAAATACGCAACATACCTAAGGCGGCTCGGCGCAGGCCGAACGGATCCTTGGCGCCCGTCGGCCGTTGCTCGATGGCAAAGATTCCAGTCAGCGTATCGATCTTGTCGGCCAGGCTCAAGGCTTGGCCGATTTTTGTCGAGGGCAGCGCATCGCCGGCAAAGCGCGGACGATAATGCTCCTCGATGGCCGCGCGCCAATCGCCGCGGCTAGACCTTCCGCTTCGGCGTAATAGCGGCCCATGGTGCCTTGCAATTCCGGAAACTCACCCACCATGGCCGTCATCAAGTCCGCTTTGGCGAGTTCGGCGGCTTGTGTGATGTCGGCGCCGGCGCCGATGCGGCCGCCGATCGATTGCGCAAGCCGAGTCACCCGCGCGGTTTTGTCGGCATAACTGCCCAGCTTGGCCTGAAAGATCATGCCGCACAAGCTTGCGGCATGCGCCTCAGCGAGATCTTTCGGTCCTGCTCCCAGAAGAACGCCGCGTCGCTCAGGCGGGGCCGCACCACGCGCTCGTTGCCCTCCCGCACCTTGGAGGGATCGCGGCTTTCGATATTGCTGACCGTGACAAACCAGCCCGATAGCTTGCCGTCGGCGCCTTGCACCGCGAAATAACGCTGATGATCCTGCACGGTCGCAATGACCACCTCGCGCGGCAGGCTCAGGAAACGCTGCTCGAATTGACCGGCGATGGGCACCGGCCATTCCACCAGGGCGGTGACTTCATCGAGCAGGGCTCTTCGATCAGCGCCGAGCCGCCCGCTTGTGCGCGCGGCCGCCACGACCCCGGCGCGGATCAGCTCGCGGCGTTTGGCGAAGTCGGCAATGACCTTGGCGCGGCGCAGTCGGCCCTCATAGCCCTTTGCGCGACTTGAGCGAAATAGGCTTGGGTGCGTGAAAGCGGTGGCCGGATGTCACCCTGCCGATTGCAAGCCCAGTACTTCAGCCGGCACCACCTCGTCGCCAAAGAGCAGCACCACGCGAATGCACCGGCCTCACGAACTCCGCGCTGTGCGCACCCCATCGCATGCGTTTGGCAATCGGCAGCGCCGCGATGGCTTGGTCACGATATCCCCGAGCAGCGTGCTGGTCGGCCGCGCCGCGCTCGGTGCCGCGAAAATGCAGCCACGCGCCTTTCTCGGTGGTGAGCTGTCGACAGCTCGTCCACGGTACGCCGCAACTTTTGGCAAAAGCGGTCGCCGCCTGCGTCGCAGCGCCCTGCGCATCGAAGGCGATTGGCGATCGGCGGCCCGCGCCGCTCCACTTGCCGGTCCGGCTGCTGTTCCGCCAATTTTTCGACCCGAACCGCAAGCCGCCGCGGCGTTGCAAAGCCATGAACCGCGCCGTGCGCCATGCCTGACGCGTCGATGCCCTTGACGATGCCGGCGGTCAGTGCGGACGACAGCGCCGGCAGCGTGCGCGGCGGCAGCTCCTCGGTGCACAGTTCGAACAGCAGGTCGCTGCGCGCTCATCCGGCCACTCGTTGCGCGGCGCTGCTCTTGAGCAGCGGAAACCCCAGCGCCTCGCGGCTGTCGCGATAGCCTTCGGCGACGCCGCGCGCCAAGGTGCTCACCCGCAGAATAAAGCGTTGGCGCTCGGTGACGGAGACGGCATGGCGCGCGTCCAGCAGATTGAACGCGTGCGACGCCTTTACCATCTGCTCATAGGCGGGAAGCACCAATTTGTCCTTGAGCAGCTGCCGGCAGGCGCTTCATGCGCATCGAACTGCGCATCGACAGCACCGCGGTGTCGGCCTTCTCGAAGTTGTAGGTGGATTGCTCCACTTCGTTTTGGTGGAACACATCGCCGTAGGTGACGTGCCGAACGGGCCGTCGGTCCAGACGATGTCGTAAATGCTTTCCTTGCCCTGGATGTACATTGCTAGGCGTTCGAGCCCGTAGGTGATTTCGCCCATCACCGGACGGCAATCGAGTCCGCCCACCTGTTGGAAATAGGTGAACTGAGAGACTTCCATGCCGTTCAGCCACACTTCCCAACCCAGCCCCACGCGCCCAAGGTCGGCGATTCCCAATTGTCCTCGACGAAGCGGATGTCGTGGGTCAGCGGATCGAAGCCGAGAGCGCGCAGCGAACCCAAATACAAATCCTGAAAGTCGTCCGGGCGAGGGCTTGATGCAGACCTGAAACTGATAGTAGTGCTGCAGCCGGAACGGATTATTGCCATAGCGCCCGTCGGTGGGACGCCGCGAGGGCTGGACGTAGGCGGCACTCCACGGCTCCGGGCCCACGGCGCGCAGAAAGGTCGCTGCATGGAATGTGCCCGCGCCCATTTCCATATCGTAGGGCTGCAAAATGATGCAGCCCTGCTCGGACCAGTATTTCTGCAGCGCAAAAATCAGGTCCTGAAAGGTGCGCGGCGGCGCGGATGCGGCTTGGGCATGAATGCTCGCGCGAAGAAAGGCCGCGAGTATAGCGACGCCGCTTAGAGAGTGTCCTCAAGCTTCCCGATGCACTCAATTGGCTCACCGCCGATGCAAATCCGACCATTGCCGGCGCCGATTCGAAAAAGCCGCGCTATGCACCAATATGACGCGTGCCTTTCGAGATTTGATCCATTAATGATGCGCCAGCGCCTGCGCCGGCATCGCAAGTGCTTGATCCGTCTGCATCGCGTACACCAATGGCACATTAGCTGCATTGCACGGGAGCCCCGGGCTGCCGCCGGGCCACAACTACACATCTCGCGAGGACGCAAATGACTCCCGCCGATGTTCTGAAATTAATCAAAGAAAAAGAGGCGAAATTCGCCGATCTCCGCTTTACTGACACGATTGGCAAGGAACACCACGTCACCATCCCGACGCGCCTGGTGGACGAGGGATTTTTCAAGGACGGCAAGATGTTCGACGGCTCTTCCATCGCCGGATGGAAGGGCATCAATGAGTCGGACATGATTTTGATGCCGGATCCGGCCACCGCCGTCATCGATCCGTTCTACGAAGAGACCACGGTCAATTTGCGCTGCGATGTCATCGAGCCGATGACCATGCAGGGCTACGAGCGCGATCCGCGCTCCTTGGCAAAGCGCGCCGAGGCGTATCTGAAGTCCTCCGGCATCGCCGACTCGGCGCTGTTCGGCCCGGAAAACGAGTTCTTTATCTTCGACAACGTCACCGTCAGTTCCAGCATGAACGGCTGCTGCCTACGAAGTCGACTCTTACGAGGGCGCCTGGAATTCCGGCAAGGACGTACGAAGACGGCAACGAGGGCATCGGCCGGGCGTGAAAGGCGGCTACTTCCCGGTTCCGCCCGTGGATTCGCAGCAGGACATCCGCACCGCCATGTCGCATGGCCTGCGAAGAGATGGGTTTGAAGTTCGAAGTGCATCATCACGAAGTGGCGACCGCCGGCCAGGGCGAGATCAATGTGGCGGCGAACACGCTGACCAAGAAAGCCGACGAGGTGCAGATCCTGAAATACGCGCTGCAGAATGTCGCTCACGGATACGGAAAAACCCTGACTTTCATGCCGAAACCGATCGTCGGCGACAACGGCAACGGCATGCATGTGCATCAGTCGCTGCAAAAGGATGGCAAGGCGCTGTTCGCGGGAGACAAGTACGGCGGTCTGTCCGACATCGCCTTGTACTACATCGGCGGCATCATCAAGCATGCGCGCGCGATCAACGCCTTCACCAATGCCAGCACCAATAGCTACAAGCGCCTGGTGCCGGGATTCGAAGCGCCGGTCAAGCTCGCGTACTCCGCGCGCAATCGTTCAGCCTCGATTCGCATTCCTTGGATTTCCAATCCCAAGGGGCGTCGCATAGAGGTACGTTTTCCGGATGCCACCGGCAATCCGTATTTCATGTTTGCCTCCATGCTGCTCGCGGGGCTGGACGGCATTCAGAACAAGATTCATCCCGGCGATCCGGCCGACAAGGATTTGTACGACCTGGAGCCGGAGGAGGACAAGAAAATTCCGACGGTTTGCCATTCGCTCGACATGGCGCTCGATTACTTGGACAAGGACCGCGGTTTCCTCAAGGCCGGCGGCGTGTTCACCGATGATCTGATCGACGCATACATCGAATTGAAGATGAAGGAAGTAACACGCCTGCGGATGACGACGCATCCGATTGAAATTGAGATGTATTACAGCTTGTAGTCAGGAGCCTCTGCGCGAGGCTCCGTTTGGGTGCTTGGGCCTTAAGGTGACGGCGGTCACGCCGTCGTCACCTCGTTTTGTGGTCCGGAGGCGATAGGGCTATGCTTTGGAAATATGCACCCGCGACAGACATGGATGGCGATAGGTCTTCTGACCGCCTTTACGGTGCAAGCGGCCGTCATCTACAAATGGGTCGACGCGGACGGCGTGGTTCACTACTCCGATCAGTCCTCGCCGGGCGCGGAAAAGATCACGACGGCATCATCGTCGGCTCCCGCGGCAGCGGCGACAGCGCGCAACGCCACCGGGCCGATCGCACCTCAGCAGAGAGCTGCGCTGGGCGGCCTCAACTACAGCGAATTCTCGATCACCTCGCCGGCGCCGGAGCAGACTTTTTTCGGCGACGACGTCGTGGCCGTGCACTTGGATCTCAATCCAGCGCTGCGGCCCAACCAATCCATCACCTGGCATTTGAACGGCAAGCAGCTGGATTTCCCGCCGAATGCGGTCGTTTCGCGCTGCCGCGGCTGGATCGCGGCACGTATGCGCTGGCCGCCACCATCACCGATCAGCAAACGGGCGATTCGCAGACCAGCAACAGCGTTACCTTCTTCGTGCGTCAGCCCTCGACGCTCTCGCCGCAGTCGCCGCTGCGCAAGTAGCCTCGAACTCGCCTCGGCCGGATGCCCAGCTTGTCGGCTGAGCTCCAAATAGACACGGCAAGAATCGACGGCACCGAACTGCTCGACGCCATGGTCACCAGCGTTTTTCTGCTGGATGAGGCGCTGCAAGTTACCTACTTGAACGCCGCGGCGCAGACTTTGCTGGGACTTTCGACCAATCAAGCACTGGGGCGCTCGATCGCTGAATTGACGCGCGGCGCCGAGAGCTTGCTTTGATGTTCGAGCGCGTGCGCGAGGGCGGCGAAGGCGTGGTGCAGCGCGAACTTGCCTGGTCGGCTCCGGGAGGCGTCGACCGCATCCTCGACTGCGCGGTGACTCAGGTGATCATCAGGCGGCAAGAATCTGCGGTTGCTGCTCGAGATCGAAGACATCACGCAGCATCGGCGCCTGACGCGCGAGAACGCCTTGATGGCGCAGTTGGGCGGGAGCCGGTTGATGGTCCGCCAGCTCGCGCACGAAATCAAAAATCCGCTCGGCGGCTTGCGCGGCGCCGCGCAGCTGCTCGAACGGGAACTCCTGGATCCGGCGTTGCGTGAATACACGCGGGTGATCATCAGCGAGGCGGATCGTCTCACCAATTTGCTGGACTCGATGCTGGGTCCCGGTCGTCCGCCGTCGAAGCAGCTGATCAACGTGCATGAATTGCTGGAGCGCGTCTATCACCTGCTGCGCAGCGAAGCACCTGCGGACGTCGCCATCGATCGCGACTACGACCCGAGTCTGCCTCCCTTGACGCTCGATCCTAATCACATCATTCAGGCGATGCTGAATCTGGGCCGCAACGCCATTCAAGCGCTCACCGGCGCGCCTGTCGATTCGCCGCGGTTAATCTTGAGAACCCGCGCGGCAAGCAACGTCAGCGTCGGTGCGCATCGCCACCGGCTGGTCGCCTCGATTCAGTTCGAGGACAACGGTCCGGGCGTGCTCAACGAAATTCGCGAGACCATTTTTTATCCGCTCGTTTCCGGCCGCGCCGACGGCTCCGGCTTGGGGTTGGGAATAGCGCAGGATCTGGTCAGCCGTCATGGCGGATTGATTGAATTTGACAGTGCTCCGGGGAGAACGATATTCGTCATTTCCTTGCCGATGGATTCCACATGAACGTGAAGCCGCTGCAAGTCTGGCTGGTCGACGACGACTCCTCCATTCGCTGGGTGTTGGAGAAGGCGCTCAAAGGCAGCGGCATGACGGCCAAATGCTTCGACCAAGCCGACAACGTCTTGACGGCGCTGCGCGGCGCTGCGCCGGATGTCCTCATGACCGATATCCGCATGCCCGGCCGCAGCGGCTTGGACCTGCTCAAGGAAATCCAAAGCTCGCGCCCCGGATTGCCGGTCATCGTCATGACCGCGCATTCGGATTTGGACGCGGCGGTCGCCGCCTATCAGGGCGGCGCATTCGAATACCTGCCCAAACCCTTCGACATCGACAAGGCGGTCGACCTCGTGCGCCGCGCCGCGCAGCAAGCGAATTTGTCGACCGACGCGGAAGCCACCCGGCGCAGCATCCCTGAGCTTTTGGGCCAGGCGGCCTCCATGCAGCAGGTTTTTCGCGCGATCGGCCGATTGTCCCGCTCCAGCATGACGGTCTTGATCACGGGCGAATCAGGCACCGGCAAGGAACTCGTGGCGCGCGCCCTGCACCGCCACAGTCCGCGCTCCGCCAAGGCTTTCGTGGCGCTGAACACCGCCGCATTCACCGCGGACTTGTTGGAATCCGAATTATTCGGCCACGAGAAAGGCGCCTTCACCGGCGCGGATTCGCAGCGCCGGGGCCGCTTCGAACAGGCGGATGACGGCACGCTGTTTCTCGACGAAATCGGCGATATGTCGCCGGCCCTGCAGACGCGCCTGCTGCGTGTGTTGGCCGAAGGCGAGTTCTACCGCGTCGGCGGCCAGACGCCGGTGAAGGTCGACGTCCGCGTCATCGCCGCGACTCACCAGGATCTCGAGATGCGGGTGAAGTCCGGTCACTTCCGCGAAGATCTCCTGCACCGGCTCAATGTCATTCGGATCGAGATTCCGCCGCTGCGCGAGCGGCGCGAGGATATTCCGGAATTGTTGCGCCACTATCTGTCGGTCGCGGGGCAGGAACTCGGCGTCGAGCCAAAGTTGCTGACGGGGCCTGCTGAAACCGCACTCGTGACCTTTGATTGGCCGGGCAACGTGCGCCAATTGGTGAATGCCTGCCGCCGCCTTACCGTCACCGCGCCCGGCCGCGAGGTTCGCGCCGAGGACATTCCGCCGGATCTCGGCGGGGTGCCCGTGGGACAGACAGCCAATCACGATTGGATGGCCAAGCTTTCGCATTGGGCCGAGCAGGAATTGGATGCCGGCACACAGCGCCTGCTCGACACCGCCGTCCCCGAGGTCGAGCGCATTCTCATCCGCGTCGCGCTGCGCAAAGCCGATGGTCTCAAGCAGGACGCGGCAAAATTGCTCGGCTGGGGCCGCAATACCCTGACGCGCAAAATGAAGGAACTCGGCATGGAAGGCGCCAGCTAGTCAAGGAGGGTGAGAAGACTCAAGACCCCAAGGAAACAGGGCCTTGAGTCTTCTCACCCTCCCTGACTAGTGCTCAAGCCCGTCAGTATCCAGGCCTTATAATTCAGGTATGGGCGAATTCCTTTCCAAGAAACTCGGCGCGGTGCAGGCGCTATTGCTCGGCATTCCGGCGACGGACTGGTTGATCGCCGGTATCGTCGGCGTCATCGTCTGGGCTTCCCTTTGGATACTGCGTGACCTCATCGCGTCGCGCTACAAGAAATCCTCGAGCACGAAGAATCCCACGCTGATCCGGCTCATCGGCTATCTGATCGGCAACACCACGCAAATTCTGTTCCTTGCCGTGGCGCTCGATGCCGCACAGGAGAGCCTGACGCTGCCGGACAGGGTGCAGCGCATCGTCTCCAACACCGTGATGATTCTCATTTTGATTCAGCTCGGCCTGTGGGCTGGACGCTGCGTACGTTTCTATCTGGAAATGAAGGAACGGGAGCGCGGCGCCGACCGGGTATTTTCCGGCTCTCTCGACATCATCAGCTTCGTTGCGCGAGTTCTGATCTGGTCGCTGCTGATCCTGCTCGCGCTGGACAATCTCGGCGTCAACATCACCGCGCTGCTCGCGGGATTGGGCGTCGGCGGCGTTGCGGTGGCGCTCGCCCTGCAAAATGTTCTCGGCGATCTATTTGCGTCGCTGTCGATTGCGCTGGACAAGCCTTTTGTGATCGGCGACAACCTCGCCATCGATACCTTCATCGGCAAGGTCGAACATATCGGCATCAAGACGACGCGGCTGCGTAGCGAAGGCGGCGAGCAAATCATTTTGTCGAATGCCGATATCTTGAAGAGCCGCGTGCGCAATTTCGGGCGCCTTTCAGAGCTGCGGATACTGGCGACGATCCGCTTGGGCTTCGACACCCCGACGGAGAAGCTCAAAGCGCTGCCGCAATTGCTGGAAAGCGTCGTGCGCGAGCATCCTCAGGCGCGCTTTGAGCGCTGTCACCTGAAAACCCTGGGCGAGAGTTCATTTCAATTCGAACTCTCCTACTTCGTGCAGCAGCCGGCGGCGAATCCGCTGCTCGATCTGCAGCAGGCGGTAAATTTTCGCATCATCGACGAATTGCGACGCTTAGGGCTGGAGTTCGCCTATCCTGCGCAACTGCTTTTTTTGCACAGGCAGCGCGCCGCTCTCGAGAAAGCTGAGCGCGGACAGGTGTTTCATGTCGTACTGTTCGAACCGGAGATCCCGGGGAATACCGGCAACGTGATTCGACTGTGCGCCAACAGCGGTGCGACGCTGCACCTGATCAAGCCGCTGGGATTTCGTCTCGACGACAAGAGCCTCAGGCGTTCCGGACTCGACTACCACGACCTCGCGGAGCTGAAGATTCACGCAAACCTGGATGACTGCCTGACCCTGCTGCAAGATTCGCGCTGGTTCGCGCTCGAGACCGGCGGTGCGCGCTGCTACAGCGAGATGCAGTACCGCGCGGGAGACGCGTTCTTGTTCGGCCCCGAAACGCGTGGCCTGCCGCAAAGCGCGCAGGCCAGGGTGGGCGCGGCGAACTGCCTGTTCATTCCCATGCGCGCGCAGAACCGCAGCGTCAATTTGTCCAACGCCGTGGCGCTGGTGATCTACGAAGCGTGGCGGCAGAGCGGCTTTGCCGGACGGATCTAGCGCGGCGTTCAGCGATTCCAAGGCCTGAGCACGCGCCGCGCCGGGTTGGTGACGCTCGCCAGCACCGCCGGGTCCAGCAGCCGGCGCCGGCGCAAATGCCTGATTGCGGCCTGAACGGTGGATTTGGACAGCCCCGTCTTGGTGGCAATGGTCTGGAGGCTGACCGACAGCGTGTCCCGCTTACCCTTTGCTGCATGGCGCAAGAAATACAGGTAAACGATGAAGCTCGCGGGTCTGCGATCGTGTCCGACCAGGTCCGGCATGAGTACATCGACCACGTAGCTGTCCAAGTTGAAGTGCTGCATCAGTAACTACTATACCGATTATCGCTATTCGGTGCCCGGGAAATATCCCATAATTGCCCGCAGTGCCCCAACACTCATCAGGAGGAGTCAGCGTCGTGATCACTCAGGTCAAATTCGTCGGCATACCGACCGGCGATCAGGATCGTGCACTCAAGTTCTACACCGAGAAACTGGGATTCGAAGTGTCGACCGATCAGGTCTTCAACGCCAAGCAGCGTTGGATCGAGCTGCGCATCGCCAATTCGGCAACGCGAGTGGTGCTGTTTACCCCGGAGGGCCACGAGAGCCGCATCGGCTCTTTTTTCAACGGTTCATTCGCCTGCGATGATGTCAGCGCCACTTACCGGCAGCTGCAGGCGCGCGGCGTCGAATTCGCGAAGCCGCCGGAAAAGCAGCCGTGGGGCGAGTTCGCGATCTTCAAGGATCCCGACGGCAATCAGTTCGTTCTGTCTTCCTCGGCGTGAAACGCGCGAGCCGACGCGCTGCGAATTGACGGCGCCGGGCCCTGCGGGCCCGGCCGCCAAGGGTGCCTAATAATTTGCCGCGGATTTAATCGCGGATTTCTGCTGCTGGATCCAACTATTGGTGCGGGCGTCCAGCAGGTCGAGCGGCAGCACGCCGCCGTTCAGCATCTCGTCATGAAAGCTGCGGATGTCGAACTTCGGACCCAGTTCCCTTTTTGCGCGGTCGCGCAATTCGCGAAACTTGAGCTGGCCCAGCTTGTACGACAGCGCCTGCGCCGGCCAGGCGATGTAGCGATCGGTCTCCGATTGAATGGTGGGCTCATCGACCGGCTGATATTTGCGGAAGAATTCCACCACCTGATCGCGGCTCCAGCCTTCCGAATGCAGGCCGGTGTCGACCACCAGACGCACGGCGCGAAACAATTCGCTGCTCAGTCTGCCGTAGTCGCTGACCGGATCTTGGTAAAACCCGACTTCCTTGCCCAGTTGTTCGGCATACAGCGCCCAGCCTTCGATATATCCGGAGTTGCCCGAATGCTGCCGAAACTTCGGCAGATTGGTCATCTGCTGCGCCACGGAGAGCTGCATGTGGTGTCCCGGGATGCCTTCGTGATACGCGGTGGCCTCGTCGTCGATCAGCCAGCGATGCGCAAAATTGGACGTGGCGACGCTGACGCGCCCCGGTCGCTTGCCGTCGGGCGTACCCGTTTGATAGTGCGTGGCTGCGCCTGACTGAAAGGGCGGAATGGCTTCGACCGTCACCGGCGAACCGGGAATGTAGCCGAACAGATCGGGAAGTTTGGGCTGCATTTGCGCGATGTACTTGCGGAAGTCATCCAGAATCTGCTCCGCCGATGTAGGAATGTACTTGGGGTTGGTCTTCAACGAATCGCGAAACGCCGCGACATCGTTGAATCCTTCTTTGCGCGCGATGACCAGCATCTCGCCCTCGATGCGGTCGATTTCACGCAGTCCGATCGCGTGAATCTGCTCGGGGCTCAAATTGCTGATGGTGGTGCGGCTGCGGATATCGTTGAGGTAGCGCTCCTTGCCTCCCGGCAGCGAGGCGACGCTCAAGGTGGTTCGACCCGCGGGCGCGTACTTGGCAGCGATGAAGGCGGCGAATTTCTTATAGGCCGGCAGGACTTCGTTGTCGACGGTCGTCGGTAATCGCCTTCGTCAGGCGTTGCTGGTCCGCGGCGGAAATGCCGTCGGGAAATTTCTTCGTCGGCAGCAGAAAAGGGTCCGACTTGATGATGCCTTCGCATTGCGCCGGCACTTTCTCGAGCAGGAAGCGCACCGGCATGAGCTTGTCCTTCATTCCCGCGCGCAGGGTTTCCTCGGACTGGGCGAAGGCGCGCGGGATCTGATGCAGACGCGCGATGTAGTCCTCGTAGTGCTTGACGGAATCAAGCGGAACGGCGAGCGGCATGTCCGTGAAACGAACCTGCGGGCCCTCCATATGATTCACCGGCATCTCGTATTCTTTGAACTTGTAGTTCGCGATTCGCTGCGTCAGAGAACGCAGCATCACCTGATGCGATAGCTTGTCCTGTTCCGGAAAGCCGGCGGTCGAAATGGCGTTCAAGCGCGACAGAAACCTCAGGTCGGCGGCGTCCTGCCGCCGATACGCCGCGGGTGAATAATCTTCCAGTTGATCGTTGTATCGGTAGTCGCCGATCGCGGTCGCACGCTCCGGATGAGCCTTGAGATCCGTCTGGAACTGCTCCTCGAAGAGCGCGTTCTGCGCGGCAATCCTGGAGGCGACCGGACCCGCATCCTTGGCGGCGGCCGCGAATGAACAAGCGACAAGCAAGGCGATGAGTGCTGTTTTCTGCATATCTTGAAAGGTTAGCATGGCAGGGGTTACTTCGCGGAAGCAGGGAAAGCCGGCAATTTGCCGATATCGCGCGCGTCGTGCTGAATGATGACGGTGGCCTTCAAGTTCGCCGCGAGTCTGCTTGAAGCGATCCAAGCGACGCCAGCGTCTCGGCGCGGCTGGTGTTGAAGGTCGGACGCCGTTGCTGTCGTAGTTTTCGCGAAAATGCGCCAGGTCGCCGGTGATCAGCACGTTCCCTAATCCTGCGAGCTTGACCAGCAGGCTGTGGTGACCGGGCGTATGTCCGGGTGTGTTCAACATGATGACGCTGCCGTCGCCGAACACATCCTTGTCGCCGACGAGCGGCTCCACCTTGCCGCCGCCGCTGATCCAATGTGCGAAATTCGCGGGATTGACGCCGGGGTTGGGCTTCGGGTCAGTTCAACGCGTCCCAGTCGCCCTTGCCGATCAGCAACGTCGCCTGCGGAAAGGAGGCTACTTGGCCCGACGTGATCGCCGTGATAGTGGCTGATCCCGACGAAGTTGATTTGCTCGGGCTTCAAGTGCAGTTGCGCGAGCTGTTCCACCAAACTCGAGCTCGGTGCCGTCGGCGCGGGCGTGCTCCCCGTCGCCGGCGGATTGCCGGTGTCCCACACCAGGTAATCGTTGCCGTGTTTGATCAAGTAGCAGCTGAATGTCAGCTGGATGCTCAAGCCTTTGAACGCGGCGACATCCGAGAAACGGCTGACGTCCGCAAGAGTGGTGGTCTTGCCGCAATCCAGACGCGTCAAAGACAGCTCGGGTGCGGATTGCGCAGCCGCCGAGGCGGCGCCGATCGCGAAACTCGCAAGCACGGCCGCGGCCAAATTGAGTTTCAAACATTTCATGACGGCTCCCTGATTGTTCATTTGTATAATTTATTCGGCCTCGGAGCGCACGTCGCGCCCCATGAGTGCCTGCACCGCCGAGCGAACCGGCTTGTTCTCGTACATGATCGCGTATATTTCACGGCAGATCGGCATGTCCACCTGCAACCGTTGCGCTACATCGTACACGGCACGCGCCGCGGGCACGCCTTCGACCACCTGATGAATCGCGCTTCGCGCCTCCGCCGGGGACGCGCCGCGGCCCAGCGCCATGCCGAAGCGGCGGTTGCGCGATTGATCATCGGTACAGGTCAGCACCAAGTCTCCAAGACCGGCAAGACCCATGAAAGTTTCACGCAGTGCGCCGAGCTTTACTCCCAGGCGCATCATTTCGGCGAGACCGCGCGTGATCAATGCCACGCGCGTATTGGCGCCAAAGCCCATGCCGTCGGCTATCCCTGAGCCGATGGCGATGACATTCTTCACCGCGCCGCCGACTTCCACGCCCATGATGTCGGTCTGCGTATACGCCCGGAAACTGGGACCCGACAGGCTGATCGCGAGTTCTTTGGCAAAGCGCTCATCGGCCGATGCGACGGTCATCGCGGTGGGCAAGCCGGCGCCGACTTCCTTCGCGAAGGTGGGGCCGGACAAGACGGCGCCCGGAGTGTCGCCCAAGACCTCGCGCACCACTTGGTGCGGCAGCAGCCCGGTCGCAATCTCGAATCCTTTGGTCGCCCAGGCGATGCGCACGTGAGGCGCCAAGTGTGGGCGAATGCTTTCCAGCGTCGCCCTGAAGGCATGCGATGAAACGGCGATCAGCGCGACACGGGAATCCTTCAGGGCCCTGGGTAAATCGGCCGCAATCTGCAATCCTTCCGGGAACGCCGCCTCAGGCAAATAGCGCATGTTGCGGCGGCTTTCGTGCATGGCCGCAAGTTGCGCGCCGTCCCGACCCCACAGTTGCGTCGGGTGTCCCTCGCGCGCCAGCAAAATGGCGAGTGCCGTGCCCCAGGAGCCGGCGCCGATGACCGTCATCGGTTCCGTACGCCGGGTCTGCATGGCAGCGCCTGGCCTCCTAATTCACCAGGTTCGGCTGCTGCGGAGCTTGCTGCGCCTGGCTGAACAGGGCCTCGAAATTCACCAAAGGCAGGAGGAAATTGGGGAAGCCCCCTTTGACGATCAAATCGGAGATCACTTCTCGCGCATAGGGAAACAACACGCTCGGGCAGAAGCTGCCGACCAGCCGCTTCAGATCTTCAACCGATGCACCGGCGATGGTGAACAATCCTGCCTGCTTGACCTCCACCAGATAAAGCGTGACATCGCCCTGCTTGGCTTCCACCGTCACGGTGAGCAACACTTCCCGGGCCTCCGGCGACAACTCCTCGGTGGAGGTGTTCATGTTGAGCTGAAACTTGGGTTCCCAGGCCTGATTGGTGGGCAGCCGCGGACCATTCGGCGACTCATAGGAACAATCCTTCAAATACACGCTCTGCAAACTCACCTGCACGCCGGCCACATCTGCCTGTGGCTCCGCCGCTGTAACCTCGTTCATCCTGCCCCCTGAATTAATCGATCCAGCTCGCCGCTGCGATCCAGCGCGTAGAGCTCGTCACACCCACCCACATGTTTGTCGCCGATAAAGATTTGCGGAACCGTGCGGCGATTGCTGCGCGCAATCATTTCGTCGCGAGATTTCTCGTCATCTTCGACATTGACTTCATTGAAAATCACTTGTTTCTGCTGCAGCAAGCCCTTGGCTCGCTGGCAGTACGGACACCAATCCGATACGTAAACGGTGACAACCGGCTGCATCATTTCGGATTGCTCTTGCTCCTGGACGTTTTCGTCAGCGGTAGATTGTCCTTTACCCAGGCATTCAAGCCCCCCTGGAGATTGAACACCTTGGTAAAGCCGAGCTTCATCAAGGTGCGCGCGGCGCTGGCGCCGTCCGCGCCGCTGTCGCAATAAGTAATGACGCTCTTGTCGCGCCATTTTTTCAAAGTGTCCGCTTGCGATTCGATCTCGCCCACCGGTACGTTGCGCGCGTCGACGATATGCCCGGCATCGTACAGCTCCTTGCTGCGCAGATCGATGACGAGGGCTCCCTGATTCATGAGCCGCACAGCCTGCGTGGCGCTCAATGCCGCGAACGCTTGCAGCCGCGCCCGCAGCTCGAAAGCCACCACGGCGATCGCGGCCAGCAGCGTCGCGCCCGCAAGATAGGGATGATGGCCGATGTATTCCAACAATCGCTGCATGTCGCACAATTTGGGCTTTTTGGGCGCGCAAGTATAGCAGCGGTCACAAGGCTTGTATGCTTAGGCGGATGATGAATACCCGGCCATGAATCAGCGCTTCAGAGCGCTTTGGGGCGCCGTACTGATCGCGGTCCTCGCCGCGAGCAGCCCCGCTGCCGCCCCGTCCGCCGATTCGGCGCACGCGGACGCTGCGCAAGCGAAGCTCGCGGCGTTGCGCGCGCGCATTGCCGAGCTCACCGGGCGCTTGGGATCGCAGCTGGCGCTGCGTGATTCCTTGAGCGCGCGCGTTCGCGAGACCGAGTTGGGCCTGGCCGCGAAACGCCAGCGTGTTGAAGAGCTGCACGCGGCGCAGCTCGCCGCGGAACGGCACCGCTCGGAGCTACGCGCCGAAGAGGGCCGCAACCTCAATGCGCTGCAAGCCGAACGCGCCTCGCTTGCGAGCCAAGTGCGGGCGGCATACATGATTGGCCGCCAGGAAGAACTCAAATTGCTGTTGAACCAAAGCAATCCCGCGAGCCTCGGCAGAACGCTGACGTACTACGGCTACTTCGCCGAACAACGCAGCCAGAAAATAAAAACCATTCAGGGTAACGAAGCGCGCCTCAAGCAACTGGTCGCGGAGATCGAGCGGCAAACGCAGGAACTGCAGAAGCTTCAGGATGACGCGGCGCAAGAGATTGCGGGCCTGCAGCATGCGCGCGCGGAACGCAGCGTGGCGGTGGCGGCGCTGACCAAGAAATTGCAGAGCGGCAATCAGGAACTCGGCAACTTGAAGCGCGAGGAGCAGGCGTTGGAATCGCTGGTCGCGGATCTCGCGCGCATGATGCAGGACTTTCCAACCGATCCGTCGCAGAGCTTCGATCGCATGCGCGGGAAATTGCCCTGGCCGGTGTTGGGACGCGTGAGCGCGCGCTATCAGGCACCGCGCGAAAATTCGGGCGGCGTTCGCTGGAACGGCGTGATGATTGAAGCGCAACGCGGCGCCAAGGTGCGGGCGGCCTTCTTCGGCCGCGTCGTTTATGCCGACTGGCTGCAGGGACTGGGGCTGTTGATGATCATCGGTCACAGCGGCGGCTATATGACATTGTATGGCCACGCCGAGGTGCTCTATAAGGCGGTCGGTGACAAGGTCGCTCCGGGCGATGTGATCGCTTCCTTGAGCGACGCCGAAGGCGCCAAGCCGCAGCTTTATTTCGAAATTCGCGAAGGCCGCAAGACCGTCGATCCGAAGCTCTGGCTCAAGAATGCCCCTGACGCCCGGTAATAATTTTAATTTAACACTGCAGCCAAGGCGGCTGGCGGCAAGCCTTCTGCGCACGTATGCTTGACCTTCAAATGCGCAACAAATCTGGTAATGCCCTTTTGCTGGCCGTCGGCATCGCCGTCGGCCTGTCGCTCGGATTGGCGCATGGCGTCTTGGCCGACAAGCCCGCCGCTGCGGGCGCCGATCTGCCCTGGCAGGACGCGCGCATGCTGGCCGCGGTGCTGGAGCGCGTGAAGCATGATTATGTGAATCCCGTGGACGACCATCAGCTGCTGCAGGCGGCGATCCGCGGCATGGTGGCATCGCTCGATCCCTATTCCGCGTATCTCGACGGCGATGAATACGACGAGGTCAAGATCAGCAGCTCAGGCCGCTATTCCGGCGTCGGCATCGAGCTGTCGATCGAGGACGATCAGGTCGTGGTGATTGCGCCCTTCGACGGCTCGCCCGCGGCGCAGGCGGGAATTCGCTCGGGCGACATCATCGTGACGATCGACGGCATCCCCGTGAATACCAATACTTTGGCGGACACCATCGGGCGGATGCGCGGCGCGGAAGGTACTTCGGTCAAGATCGGCATCATGCGCGAAGGCAATCCGGAACCCATGCTGTTCACCCTGAAACGCTCGCGCGTGGATCTGCACAGCGTGCGCGGTGAAATGCTCGAACCCGGTTTCGCGTACCTGCGGATTTCCCAATTCAGCGAGACCACCGGCGATGATCTCAACCGCACGTTGAAAGATCTGCGCAAACACAATGGCGCGCCGCTCAAGGGTCTGGTGCTGGACCTGCGCGACAACCCCGGCGGAGTCCTCGAGGCGGCCGTGGCCGTGGCCGACGCCTTTCTCGACAGCGGCGTCATCGTGACCGCGAAGGGACGAACTCCCGACTCCAAATTCGAAATGGATGCGACGCCGGGGGACGTGCTCAATGGCGCGCCCATCGTCGTGTTGGTGAACGGTGGTTCGGCTTCGGCGGCGGAAATCGTCGCGGGCGCGCTCAAGGATCAACATCGCGCCAAGCTCATGGGGCGCACCACCTTCGGTAAAGGCTCGGTGCAAACCATCATCCCGCTCTCCGACGACCGCGCCGTCAAGCTGACCACATCGTTGTATTACACGCCGTCGGGCGTTTCCATCAATCATCGCGGCATTGCGCCGGACATCGAGCTGCAGCGCGACCCGAAGCCGCCGGCAACACCGCTGCCGGCAGGCGCGCCGCTGCAGCAGCGCGATACCGATGTGCAACGTGCATTGGAGGAATTGAAGGTGTCGCCCAGTACGCGCCCTGGCGCGGTGACGACCGCGGCGCGCCTTTAAGCAATGCGCAGCACCCGTTCCATCGAAATCCTGTGTTTGGCGCTCGCTGCCTTGGTGCTGATCTGGTCCGGCGCGCTGACCAATCAAATGTGGCCGGTCCTGGGACTGCTCGGTGCCTTCGCACTGGCCATCGTAGGATTTCGCGGCCGCCGCTTTTTGCCCGGCCGCACCCGATCCAAGCTGTTGATCGAATCATGGTCGATGGTGGCGTTCATCACCTGTGTGCTGTGGTTTACCGGGAAGGGCGCAAGTCCACTGTTCAATTTGTACCTGCTGCCCATCATCTTGAGCGCGTTGACCCTCGGCCGCGTCATCACCTTGCTGCAGGTGGCGGCGATTGCGCTCTGCCACCTGTTGTTGGCAATGACCACACCGGGGCTCGAGGTGCTGTCGCTGCTGTATGCCAGCCAGGTCGTGGGACAGCTGGCGCCATTTTTGCTGGTGGCTTATCTCACCACCACCCTGTCGGCGGACATCACTGAAGCGCGGGAACGCATCGAAAATCTGGCGCAGACCGATTCTTTGACGGGACTCTACAACGTGCGGATGTTCAATGAAGTATGGCAGCGTGAGCACGCTGCCTGCGAACGCAACCGCGGCGCGTATTCTTTGCTCATGATCGATATCGACAAGCTCAAGGATATTAACGATGCTTTCGGTCTCGAGGCCGGGAACAGCGCCCTCACGCTGGTGGCGCAATGCCTGCAGCGAAGTATCCGAGCAACGGACCATGCAGCAAGGCTCGGCGGCGACGAGTTCGCGGTCCTGCTCCCCGGCGCCTCGCCCGAGGTTGCGGAGGCCGTGATCAAGCGCGTGCGGCACAACGTTTATAAGACCACGCTGGACTTAAGGTCGCGCATGATCCGCTGCAGCGTGAGCATCGGAGTCGTCAATTACCCCAAGGACGCGCGCGACATGCGCGACCTTCGAAGCCTCGCGGACGACAAAATGTACCGGGATAAAGAACTGCGCCGCATGCCCGGAGCCGAAGCAAACGCTTGAATGCTGACCGGCAAACAGTTGAATGTGCTGGACTTTTGCAGGGAAGATGGCAAAGTTAGGGCTGCGTCACGCCTACGATGGCTTGACATATGGTCAGCTAAGTCTCTTCCGCTTCGATTTGAGAGAGGGTTAATGCGGTCAATCACTCGGGTATCCGCGCGATCAAACGCGCCGCGAAGGCTTTCCATACGCGCATTAGCCTGCATTTCATTGGGTTTTCTGGCATTTCAGGCCAACGCCAAGAACCTCAGTGCGCCGAAGCTGAAGTCCAGCTCCGTGCTCATCGTGGATCAAAGCGATTCCTCGGTGCTTTACTCGCGCAATCCGGACGTCGCCGCGCCCATTGCGTCCATCACCAAACTGATGACGGCTTTGGTGGTATTGGATGCCAAGCAGCCGCTGGATGAACCCATCCAAATTACCGAGGCTGACCGCGACTACCCCAAGGGGGCCTTCTCGCGGCTGAGCGTGGGCACCATCCTGACGCGCGGCGATCTCATGCATGTCGCGCTCATGGCTTCCGAAAATCGTGCCGCGCATGCGCTCGGCAACAATTATCCGGGGGGCATCACCGCCATGGTGGCCGCGATGAACGCGAAAGCGCGGGCGCTTGGCATGACCAGTGCGCACTTCGTGGATCCAACCGGGTTATCGAGCCAGAATGTGGCAAGTCCGGAAGACCTGTCGAAGCTGGTGATCGCCGCTTCGAAGAATCGCACCATCCGCGAATTCTCGACCGATAAGAACTACGCCGTGCGGGTGCACAGGCGCCTGGTCGAGTACCGGAATACCGACAATTTAGTCGCCAACCCGACCTGGAACATCATTGTTCAGAAGACCGGCTACATCGCCGAGGCCGGTAAGTGCTTGGTGATGGCCGCGGTGATCGAAGGCCGTTCGGTCATCATTGTGCTGCTCGATTCGTTCGGCAAGTACACCCGCGTCGCCGATGCGCAGCGCATCAAGACCTGGATGGCGAACACCTCGAACTCGCGCTTTCAGGTATCGATTCGCTAGCCCGCGGCCCGTGATCTTGAGCCGTTAGCGTTCGTCAGGGAGGGTGAGAAGACTCAACGCCCCAATTCAAAAGGGCCTTGAGTCTTCAGTAAGTGTTGGGGACGTAGTTTTTACGGCCTACAACTGGGCATGCAGCCATCCGGGCCCGGTCAAACTCACAGTGCCGAAGTACGATTGTTTTCAAATCGTGATTCAACCCCAAAAGCAGCGATGCCCCGATCAATGTCTGGAACGGTGAAAATCGCTCGAACGACTAAACTGAAGCGCCGGAGGTCGATATATGCGTGTGCGTCTGCTTTTCATCGGGTGGCTGGCGTGGCTTTTGGTCAATCCGGCATGGGCCGCCGAGCGAGCGTTGTCGGTGACGATTTACAACGACGATCTGGCCTTGGTTCAGGACCGCCGTGATATCGAGGTCAAGGACGGCCGTCAACGCCTCGAATTTCAGGATGTCTCGGCGCGAATCCGCCCGGAAACGGTGTCGCTGTCCGCCGCCGATATCACGATCGTGGAGCAGAACTTCGACTTCGACCTGCTGACGCCCGCGAAGCTCATGGAGAAGGCGGTTGGTCAGGAAGTCACCATCGTGCGCGTGAATCCGGCGACGGGGGCTGAAACACGCGAGCAGGCGCTGGTTCTTGCCACCAACGGCGGCGTGGTCTTGAAGATCGGCCAGCGCATCGAGGTGCTGCGCGATGACGGGCTGCCGGTAAGAGTCATCTTCAACAAGGTGCCGGACAATCTTCGCGCGCGGCCCACCCTCTCCGTCAGCATCATCGGCGCGCATGCGGGAACGCGGCGCGCGACGTTGAGCTATCTCACGCCCGGACTCGGTTGGAAGGCCGACTACGTGGCGCTGTACAACGAGAGCGACGGCAAAATCGATGTGCAAGGCTGGGTGACGCTCACCAATTCCAGCGGCACGACCTATGACGACGCGCAAACGCTGTTGGTCGCCGGCTCCCCCAGCCTGGAGGGGGAGGGTCAATCGAACATGTATCGCCCACCCATACGCCGCCAGACCCTGCAGCGGCCGGGAACGGAAAGCGGCAGCCGCGAGCGCTTGGGAGACTACTACCTCTATCCTTTGGCCGAACGCACCACCATCGCGAATTTGCAAACCAAGCAGGTGAGCTTTCTCGACGTGCATGGCGTGCCCGCTGAGCACGGTTATGAATTCCGCAATCGCTGGCTGGGGACTGCGGAAACGCCGCAAAGCGCCCAGAGCATCTACAGTTTCTCGACCAGCGCGCATGCAGGACTGGGCGATCAGCTGCCGGCCGGTACGTTGCGCTTCTACATGAAGGACAAACGCGGCGATCCGCAATTCATCGGCGAAAGCCGCATCGATCACACGCCGATGGGTTCGACGCTGTCGCTGGCAACCGGCGATGCCTTCGACGTCAAGGTCCACGCCATTGTCGATAAACGCACGCGGCTGTCGATATTCGACTGGCAAACCGACATGCGCTATGAGTTGACCAATGCCCTGCCGCGTGCGGTGGTGGTGAAGTTGCGCCAGGAAGGCTTGTGGGGCGACTCGAGCGTCAAAGCTGAGAGCCAGAAAAGCACGCGGCTGAGTGCCGATGCCGCTGAATGGCCGGTGACCGTGCCCGCCAACGGCAAGACCATCGTCACGGCCACGTTCGAAACCCGATATTAAACGGGCATGCGCGCATACCCGTTCCTCGTGGGTTTGAGCCTCATCGCGGCCTGCGCAACCGCGTCCGGCGCGGCCGGCGAGATTCTCGCCGAGCCGCCCTCGGATCTCATCGTCACGGTATACCGCGCGCCATATCGCGACTCGGGATCGATCGACCTCGATGACCTGAACGGTTTTGCTCTGGTAACTGAAACGCGGCTGGTCCGGCTTCCCGCCGGGATCAGCCGGGTGCGCTTCGAGGGGGTGGCCGATGGCATCGAGCCTAGCAGCGCGCTCATCACCGGACTGCCCGGCCAGGTCATCGAAAAAAATCGCGATGCGCGGCTGCTAAGTCCCTCCGCGCTGATCGCAGCCGCGGTGGGCAAACCGGTGGAGCTGCTGCGCACCAACCGCAAGACGGGCACGACCCAGCGGTTGGCCGGCACGATACTCTCGGATGCCGCGGGCGGCGTCGTGTTCCAGACCGCGCAGGGCATCGAGGCCCTGCGCTGCTCCGGACTGCCGGAGACCTTCAGCTTCGCGCCGGCCGCGGATCTCTCGGCGCGGCCTACCCTGTCGGTTGAGGTACGAAGTCCCCATGCCGTGATCCACGAGGTCACGCTGTCGTATCTGGCGCGCGGCTTCGATTGGGCCGCCGATTACACGGCAACCCTATCCCGAGACGGCCGGCACCTGGACCTTGGCGCCTGGGTGACCCTGGCCAATTCGAACGGCGTCGGATTTCCTTCCGCGCATGTGCAAGTGGTCGCCGGCAAAGTCAACCGCGAGAATGACGAGGTCGAACCGATCGATGCGGGTGGGCCCATCCTCGCGCAGTGCTGGCCGCGCGGCTCGACCAGCGATCAGCCGATGATTCTCCGCGAGAGCATGGATCGCATGTTCAAGAAGAGCGTGGCCGGCCCGTGCGTTCGCGCCGCGCAGCGATGAGCCTCGAGGAAGTGTCGGTCACCGCGAGCAAAGAAAGTGCAGCAAGAACAGTTGGGCGACTTGAAGCTCTACCGTGTGCCTTCGCGCACCACGCTTGCCAGCCGCCAATCCAAGCAGGTGCGGCTGATGGATCAGTCGGGCATTCCGGTTACGGCGATCTATGGTCTGGACTTGGACGAGGAGGCGGATTTCAGCCGGCCCGGCCCATCGCTGGCTGCGGACGAAAAACACTGCCGCGAACCATTTAGGGCTGCCTTTGCCCTCCGGCTCGGTCGCGGTATTCGCTGCCTACAACGGTCAGCGGCTGTTGCAACACGAATCGGGCCTGCGCGACATCGCCTTAGACGAAGAAGTCGAGATCGACCTCGGCGAGAGCTCGGACGTCCAAGTTTCGCGGGCTGTGGAGCAAACCCGCGTCGACTCGGCGCATGCCGCATTGCTGCCCCTCGTGCCGGGCGTGCAGCTGCGCGCGGTCAAGGTGGATGAAGTTCGCCGCGTCGCGGTCAGCAACGCCCGCGGCACCGCGATCGATTTCGAATTGCGGCTAAGGCTTGCGGAAGGCGACCGCATCGTGCGCGCCGATCATCCCTTGGGCACCAAAAACGGCCGGCCGATTTTTCGGTTGCGGGTTCCCGCCAACCAAACCGTCGCGGTGCGCTTTCAAACCCAAGGCAGCGTCGATGGAATTCTGCGCACTCCATAGCGTTTGACGGCTGGCCAAGTAGCTTACAATCGCCGCATGCCGGGCATTCGCAAGCAACCAGTTGAATCGCGATGATGAGAAACCGCCAATCGCGCATCAAAAACTATTTCGCCGAGAACCGGCTGTTTACGGTGCGCAGCATCGTGGCGGGGGTATTCGCGGCGGTGCTGCTGTTGGCGGTCGCGGGGCGGCTGTTTTATCTGCAGGTCATCAAGTTCGACTATTACCGCAGTCTTTCGCAGGGCAACAGCATCCGTACCGAGCCGATCCCGCCCAGCCGCGGCTTGATCCTCGACCGCCATGGGGTCGTGCTGGCGGACAACATGCCCGCCTTCAACGTCGAACTCATCCGTGAACAGGTGGGCGACACCAAGGCGCTCGATGCCACGCTGGCCCAGCTGGTCAGGATCGGTTTGCTGCGCAGCGACGAGATCAGCAACATCCGGCGCACGATTCTGCTGCACAAGGTGTACGAAAGCGTGCCGATCAAGCTGTCGCTGAATGAGGAGGAAATGGCGCGTTTCGCGGTGCATCGCTATCAATTCTCGGGCGTCGATATCCGTGCCAGGCTCGCGCGGCACTATCCGCTGCGGGAAATGGGCGTGCACGCGATCGGCTACGTCAGCGCGATCAACGAACAAGACCTGAAGCAAATCGACAGCGCTGAATATGCGGGTACCAGCCTCATCGGCAAGCTGGGCGTGGAGGGCGCATACGAGCAGCAGCTGCACGGCAAGCCCGGATTCAAGGAAATCGAAGTGAACGCCGCCGGCCGCCCGGTGGACAAGCAGGGAGGCTACGCGTCGGAACTGCATACCCGTCCGCCCGTGGCAGGCGAGGACTTGATCCTGGGCATGGACGTGCGCGTGCAGAAAGTGGCCGAAGAGGCGCTGGTGGGCAAGCGCGGATCGGTGGTGGCGCTCGATCCGAAAACCGGCGACATCATCGCGCTAGCCAGCACGCCGGGCTTCGATCCCAACGATTTCGTGCGCGGTCTGTCGGTCGCGCAGTATGCGGCGCTGTCGAATAACATCGATGTGCCTTTGCTCAACCGCGCATTGCGGGGCGCGTATCCGCCGGGCTCGACGGTGAAGCCGCTGTACGCATTGGCCGCGCAGCACTACGGTATTTTGACGCCGGAACATGTCGAATACTGCCCTGGGTACTTTACGCTGCCGGGCAGCAGCAACAGGTATCGGGATGACGAGGTGCATCACGACGTCGATATGCGCAGCGCCATTTCCCGATCCTGCGACGTGTACTTTTATCGGGCCGCCGAGAAAATGGGCATCGATCGCATGCACGCGTTCATGAGCGCGTTCGGCTATGGCGAATTGACCGGTATCGATATTCCCGGAGAAAAGCCCGGGCTATATGCCTCGCCCGAATGGAAGCGGCGAGTCTTCAAGCGCAAAGCCGATCAAGTCTGGTTTCCAGGCGAGACTGTCAGCATGGGCATCGGTCAAGGTCCAATCACGGTCACACCGCTGCAACAGGCGCACTTTGCGGCGGAAATTGCCGAGCGCGGCAAAATCATCGCCGCGCCGCGCCTGGTCGCGGCAACGCGCGCCCCCGGCTCAGTGATCGTTGTTCCGCGCAGCCCCACCTACATGAAGCCGGTCGATATGGCCACCGATGAGCAATGGAGCGTCGTTTTCGACGGAATGGAAGGTGCGGTAACGACCGGCACCGCGCATGCCTCCGGCGTGGGCGCGAAATACAAATGGGCCGGCAAGACCGGCACCGCTCAGGTGGTGACCGTGAAGCAAACCGAAAGCACGAAACACAAGGAAGCCGATGAGCGCAAGCGCGAGCACGCGTGGTTCATCGCCTTCGCGCCGCTCGATGATCCGAAGATCGCGATTTCCGTGCTGGTGGAGAATGCCGGTTTCGGTGCGTCGAACGCCGCGCCCATCGCGCGCAAAGTGATCGATTCCTATTTGTTGGCTGACGAATCTGCGGAGCCGAAGAAGAATTCCGCGGAGCTGGGCAGCGCCGCCAACCCGCGCTAGGCTGCATGGCAGCCAGGCAGCCGCAGTCGACAACCCGTATTTGTTCTAGAAGCGCACAGTCAAGTGCACACCCCAATTTCTCGGCTCGCCTAACTGTACGTACAGCTTATTGTTGAAATCCGGCGGCTCGTCGCCGAAGTAGAAGCCGCGCACGGTGTAGTTCTTATCGAGCAGGTTGCGCCCCCAAAGATAGGCTTCCCAACGCGGCGTCTCCCACCCCAGCTTGCCGTTGATGAGTCCATAAGCGCTCGAGCGCGTCCAATTGGGCGGCAGATCATAGAAAAACGCACCCATGCCGGTGACATCCAGCCGCGCATAGGGCCCGCGCGGATCGCGCCAAGTCGCATTGATGGCGGCCTGCCAGGGAGGCGCATGCGGTAAGGCGCGATCGGGGAAAGTCACGCCGTTCTGCACAAAACCCTGGTACTGGGTCTGCAGCAGGCCGAGCGAGCCGCCGAACTCCAAACTTCGGGTCGCGGCCCAGCTGGCGGTGCTTTCCAAGCCGTAGTTGAAGCCGGATTTCGCGTTACCGGTATAGAAGATGAAGGTGTTGGGATTGCTCGGATCGAGTTGCTCGCCCGTGATCAACTGCTCGTTGTGGCGCACCATATAAAATAGCGAGGTATTGATTTGCAGCCGACCGTCGATCACCTGCGCCTTATGGCCGATCTCCAGATTGAGGTCGGACTCCGGCCCGAACAACAATTGGTTGGCCGGCAGACCGGGGCTCAAGTTGAAGCCGCTCGCCTTGTAGCCGCGGGCGATGAGCGCATACAGGTGCTGACCGTCGGCAATTCTATAGTCGATCGATGCTTGGCCGCCCCACAGGTTGTCCGCGGGACCAAAATTGTTGAATGTCGTCGGGGCATCGAGATTCGTGGTCGCATCGTTGTACTGGCTGGTGTGGCGCTCGCCGCGCAAGCCCACGGACCATCGCGCGCGGTCGTTCAAATCGCCGTCGAGCTGTCCGTATAGCGCGCCATTGCGCGAGCGATACTCGCTCGAGACGACGGTCAGCGAATCGGAATTTTGCGTTGCATCGAAAGGATCGATGTAAACGGCCGCGCTGGTATCGGTCAATGACTCGCGCAGCTCAAAGGCATAAACGCCGACCAGCCAGGAGAGCCCGTGCGGCGATTCTGTCGTTGTCGTATCGCCCAGGCGAAATTCCAAACTGCGGGTCGAGCGATGGCGTACCTGATCCTCGGTGGCGTCATCCGTGTAGGGCGCCCATAGACACCGGGTTGCCCCAATCGCCATCGAAACCGTAGTTGACCTTGGTATCGGCGTAGGTTGCGATGGTGGTCAGCGTTGCTGAACCCCACCCTGAGTAGGTCGAACGGGCCGAGATTCCGGTCGAATATTGCCGATCGACGCCGGGGTTGTCGGATTCCGTGGTGCGGCTGTTGTCGATGGCGAACGCATCGTAGCCATTGTTGATTTGGGTACGCATCAAGGTCAGCAGGACGTGCCAATCCTCAGTCGGTTGGTAGAGCCACTTGCCGCGCAGGGTGAGTTCGTCGCGATTGTCGGTGTTGCTGCGGCCTAGGTAGGCGTTGTGATAGAAGCCGTCGCTGGTGTACTGCTGCACTGCGAGCCTGAACGCCGAATCGAGTGCGCTCACCGGGCCCGTGAGCACTGCTCCATAGGAATGCTCGTTGTAGTCGCCGGCGTCGACTTCGGCGCGGCCGCCGAAGGTGTCGGCCGGATCGGCACTTTTCACGTAAATAAGCCCGGCCAGCGCGTTGGCGCCGTACAGGGTGCCTTGCGGGCCGCGCAGAACCTCGATGTGATCGACATCGAACAGCGTCGCGGCGGACCCTAAGCCGCTGAAGTCGATGTCGTCGATGAGAAAGCCGACCGAAGGATTTGGAGCCCCTTGGTATTGCTGCAGTTCGCCGATGCCGCGAATCTGAAAGTAGCGCGGGCGCGAGGTGTCGCCCGCCCAATTAAGGTTGGGCACCAGCGGCAACACATCCTCGAAATGCTGCTGGCCTGCGTCGCGCAGCGTGGATTCGTTCAGCACCGAGGCACTGCCCGGCAACTCGTCGAGAGAGACGGATCTTAGCGTGGCGGTGACGATGATCTCGTCGAGCGGCTGGTTGTCGGCGGTTTCCGCGGCGTTTGCCGCTGCACCGAAGCTCAGTGCCGCGATGAAAATACCTAGCCCGAAATAAATTCTACCCATGCTCCCTCCGCCGGTACTAACCGGATCAGGTTCAATGGGTTTGCTGGTGTGCCTTAAGCTGCCAGCATCTCAGGCCCTTCAAGGCCACCCCAGCGTTTTTGAGAAAATCCTTAAGTGAAGAAAAGCGCGCGGATCGCGCCGATCAAACCGCCCACGACCAGAATCACCATCGGCAGGAAAGTCATGCCGTAGCCCACTTCCCGTTTTGCGGGGTCCTTGACGTAGGTAAAGGCATACAGTTCCCGTCCGATCAAGTAGACCACCCCCAGCGCTGCCGCGACCAAGGGATTGAAATAATGAGAGAAGAGATAGATTCCCGGCAAAAAAGCAATCAACTGCTCCAAGGTATTCTGTTGGACGCGAAAAAGCCGTTCAAAGATCTCATTGCCGGTAATCGCAGGCGCCTTCACACCGTAGCGTCCGCGGGCTGCGCCCACCTTGAAGCCGAAAACGATGAACTGCAGAACTGCGAGCGCAGTCACGATATCGACATAAGCCATGGAACTTCCTCCCCTGTTGTTGGATTCTAGCACTCCGTCGCCCGCAGTTTTCCGTCAGGATAGTGATCCAATGAGCTTACCCCGTAAATCATCCCGAAACGGCACCCGTGGTTATGCGCACCTGGTCGAGATCGACGTGCCTGTTGCGCGCGTGTGGCGCGCATTGACCGATCCCGGATTGATCAAAATATGGTCGGGGCAAGAGGCCGAGATCGACCCTCGGCAGGGTGGTATGTACCGCATCGGCAAGCGCACCGGGAACTCACGGGAAGCGCACATCGACGTATTCGAGGTAAACCGGCGCCTGCGGCTCATTTACCTGAATGGCAAGAATTCACCCCCTAGCGATAGCGCCGCGGTCGATGATTTCATCCTGGACACGCGCCGCGGCGAAGGCAAAACCTCGCTCCGGCTCTTAGGATCCGGGATTCCCGAAACGCCCGAGTGGGACCGAAGCTATGCCAGCATCCGCATGGGCTGGGAGCGCTTCATGGGCCGCATCAAGGTGACCTTGGAGAGTCCTCCCGTTGCGAAAAAGCCCGCCAAAATTCTACCCAAGGACCCGCCCCTGCCCGGGCTTGATTATTGATAGAGCGCCCTGAATTTTCCTTGTTATGCTCGCTTGGCGGCGAGGAGACGATAAGGAGAGGGCAATGCTTGGATTTCTCATTCGCGCGGCGCTGGTTGCGTTGGGGCTATGGCTGGCCACTGACTGGGTGAGCGGCGTCTCGATCGATAACCCCTCGACCTTGATCCTGGCCGGCATATTGCTCGGGGTGGTGAATTCCATCATCCGGCCCATTGCCATTTTACTGACCCTGCCGATGACCATTCTCACGCTCGGCCTGTTCCTGCTGGTCATCAATGCCGGGATGGTTGCGCTCGTCGCCTGGATGTTGCCGGGCATGCATATCGCGGGATTCGGCGCCGCCTTCTGGACTTCGATACTGGTGAGTCTGGTGAGCTTCGTCGGTTCCTGGTTTGTCGGCGGCAAAGGCCGCGTCGAAGTGATCCGCCGGCGCGGCTAAACCTTTAGAGTCCGGTTATTCCACGCGGGCCTGTGCGCTTTAAGGCGATGAGGCCAGTTCCAGCGCTTCGAGGCGCGGGCCTTCGATTCGGCCGATATGCACCGAAGTGTCGTACAAGACGACGCTGAATGCCACCAGCGCGATCAGCAGCACGATGGAGCCCCTCAGGTGGCGCGATTCGAAGCTGCGCGCCGCGCTGGCAAACCCAATGAGCGTCAACAGCGCGGCGACAATGATGACGGCATCGACGCTCGCCCGCTGCCAATAGCTGCCGCCCAGATGCAGCCACATGCCGAACTCATCGAACGTCAGCGCCATGGCAACGCCGTAGCCCAGCGCGGCGCGCTTCAGGTCCGCATCGCAGCGCGCGCTGAACAGCATATAGGCGGCGATCCCCGCCAGCAGGAATATGCCGTAGTTCAAGTGATGCACGTGCGTGCCGCGCATGAAGAAATAAAGATTCGGCATGCGGTTGGACATGATGAGCAGTACGACGATGCGCGCCGCGATGAAGGTGATGATGAAACCGAACAAGGCGCGGCGTGCCAGGGGCGCCGGCGCAATTGAAATCGGCGCAGGGGCTGCCTCGGGGGCCGAATCGTGTGGGGTTGTCACGAGGGGTTTGACGACTTTCGCTTCCAAACCTTATTGAGTCTTCGGCTCCGCCAATGTTTTTGGATCCGTGAGGCTGCCGCCGGGCACGGTCAAAATGCACACGCCGACGATGATGATGGCCATGCCGACGAGTTGCAAGCCGGAGAGATGCTCGTGCAGCACCAGCCATCCTAGGAGTGCCGCGACGGCGGGATTGACATAGCTGTAGGTACTGATGAGGGTCGGCGTGGTGTGCATCGTCAGCCAGCCGTACGCGGTATAGGCGAGGCCGGAGCTCAAGAATGTGAGATAACACAACGCGATGAGCCCCGGCGCATTCGGCGGCCAATGGATCGAGTCGCCGCGGGCGAGCGCAAACGTCAGCAACATCAGGCCGCCCATGAGCATTTGCAGCGCCATGAACATCATGGAACTCAACTGCGTGGTGATGCTGCGGTAGTACAGCGTGCCTAAGGACCAGGATGCGCACGCCGTCAGCACGCCGAGCTGCGCCAGCGATCCTTTCGAGAATAACGGCCCTTTGGGAACCAGCATGAACACCGCGCCAATGAAGCCGATCACCAGGCCTAAGACCGCCGATCGGGTCAGCGGGTGCCCGCGCCGTCCGAACACCCCGAGTCCGGCAATCCAAAATGCGGAGGTGCCGTTGAGCAACGCCGCCTCGTTGCTCGGAAGATATTGAATGGACCAGGTATTCAAGCCGTTGCTGATGAACACCATGAAGAAACCGGCGATGGTCACATGACGCCACTCGGTCAGCCGCGTCGGCAATCGTCCGCCGCCGTAGAATTCGGCAAACAACGCGAGCAATACCCCCGCGGTGACGAATCGAATGCCGGCAAACAACGCGGGCGGAAGATTCTCGACCGCTATTTTGGTAAAGAGAAACGAAGACCCCCACACCAAGTAAACGATGCCGAGGCAGGCAAAAACTTTCGTTGAATGACGCGAGTCGCGCAATCTGGCGTCGTTCAGGATCCAGCGCGCAAGGGCGAATGGCAAACCCCAACCCGCAGCGCCGCGATGGACCTCGTTGTCATTCGATGTTGCCCATGAGTTTTTTCACCGGCCTGCTGATCACCAACAGGATCGCGCCCGCTCCCACGGTGATATACACGATGTGCATGTACTGCCCTGGCATGGCGGGGATGTTATTTGCGTCAAATTCTCCCGCAATCAGCCCCGCGACCAGATTTCCCAGCGAGGTGGCGAGAAACCACATACCCATCATCTGGCCGACGAAGCGCTTCGGGGCCAATTTCGTGTAATAGCTCAAGCCCACCGGGCTCAAGCAGAGTTCGCCGAAGGTGTGCAGCAAATAGGTGATGAGCAGCCAATACGGCAGTACCTTCGAGCCGTGCGCGACGATTTCCGCCGCCGCCGCCATCACCAAAAATCCTGAACCCATCAGCATCAAGCCGAGCGCGAATTTGGCCGGCGCGGAAGGGTTGAGCTTGCGCCGCGCCAAGGCGATCCAAATCCAGGCAAAAAATGGCGCGCACAAAACGATGAATACGGAATTGAGCGACTGAAACCAACCGGTTGGGATCTCAACATTCAACCATCCGATCATGCGATCGGTATAGCGTTCCG
This sequence comes from uncultured Gammaproteobacteria bacterium, assembly GCA_963782865.1. Classification (GTDB taxonomy): domain Bacteria; phylum Pseudomonadota; class Gammaproteobacteria; order Steroidobacterales; family Steroidobacteraceae; genus Bog-1198. The sequence goes on from CAWALS010000017.1 coordinate 200,226, forward strand.
CGAACAAATTCAAGCTGGATCCGGCTTGTTCGAAGCCCGAGAAAAAGAGCGCGCAGCCCACGAACAGCACGACCAGCACCACGCCGCGCCTGCGCTCCTCCGTCGTCAGATCCGCGAACAGGAAGTAGTAGGCAAAATACAGAATTCCCATGCCGGCGATGACATAAGCGGCGGCATGGCCCAACCGCAACGCGTCCATCGGAATCCATCCGAGGCTGGCGCCCAAGACCGCCAGCGCCAACGCAGCCACGCCGATCCACAAGCGCAGCCACTCCTTGGAGCGCGGCACCAAGGCCGCGCTGCTGCCGAGCGCGTGAATCGGGGCAGCGCGCACCCCGGCCTCGCCCAGGTACTTTCGGGTCAAATAAAACTGCACCACGCCGATGATCATGAACAGCGCGCCGGCGCCGAAACCCGCGCGCAGCCCGAAGAATTTCTGCGCTACAGGGATGACCAACGGGCCGAGAGCGCCGCCGATATTGATGCCGATGTAAAAAATGGTGAACGCCGAATCGAGGCGCGCCCCGCCTTCCGGGTACAAGCCGGCCACGATGGCGCTGACATTGGGTTTCAGCAGCCCAACACCCAGCACGATGACCAGCAGGCCTATGTAAAAACCCTTTGGGCTGGTTGAGGTCGCGAGCAGCAAATTACCCGCGGTGATCAAAGCGCCGCCGAGCATGACCGCGCGCTGTGCGCCGATGAGGCGGTCGGCGACCCAACCGCCGGGCAGTGCCGCTAGATAAACGGCGGCGTTGTACAGGCCGTAGATTGCCGCGGCGGTTTTGTCATCGAGGCCGAGCCCACCCGTGGCCACCGAGGCGACCAGGAAGAGAATGAGAACCGCGCGCATGCCATAGAAAGTGAATCTTTCCCACATCTCGGTGAGAAATAACGTGGCCAGCCCGCGTGGGTGCCCGAAGAACGTGGCGGCCAACTCAGGAGCCTGTCTGAGTATTCAGCGTGAGCCGGGTTGGCAGCGCGAGGGAGCGGATGCAAGGCGCGCGGCGCAGGCCGTGGCGAGCCCACGGTCAAGCCGCGCAACGCCGCAGACGCCCCTCCCGCTGCCAACCCTTCGGGACCGGGCAGATTTCGCTTCATGCATCGTTGTAGCCTCCTTATGGGATCTAACCCAACCGCGTCGGCTCCGCCTCGCCTGAAGCGAAATCTGCCACGGTCGCGGCCACGTTGAATACTCAGACAGGCTCTGGCCCCGGCTTCGCGTTGAGCCTGTTCGGCCGCCTCTTTCTCGCGTGCCGCTATTTTTTCTTTGAGCAACAGTCCGGCCATGATGATCCCTATTTCGTAGAGCAGGTACATCGGCACCGCCATGGCGCTTTGCGACACCGCATCCGGTGGCGTGACGAAGGCGGCAAAGATGAATATCCCCAACAGCACAAAACCGCGATTCTTCTTCAGGGTCTTGAGATTCACAAACCCCGTCCAGACCAATAGTACAGTAGCGACGGGCACTTCGAAGGCCAAACCGAACGCCAGCAACAGCACCATCACGAAATCCAAATAGGCGCCCATGTCGGTCATCATCTGCACGCCGTGCGGCGTGGTGGCGACGAAAAAACTCAGCATCACCGGAAAGACCGCGTAGTAGGCAAACGCCGCGCCGAGATAGAAAAGAATGATGCTGGATACCAGCAGCGGCACCGCCAGTTTCTTCTCATGTTTGTACAGGCCGGGCGCGACAAATGCCCACGCCTGATAGAGCACCACGGGCATGGCCAACCCGACGGCGAGCAACAGCGCCAGCTTGAAAGGCACGGTGAAGGGAGCGACGACGCTGGTCGCGATGATGGTGGCGCCGCTCGGCAACTTGTCGATCAAGGGTTTCGCGACGAAGGTGAAGATCCGATTCATGTAGTAGGCGCAGGGCACAAAGCAAATGCCCACCGCCAACATCGCCTTGAGCAGCCGATCGCGCAGCTCCAATAGATGCGAGATCAGCGTCCCTTCGGCGAGTTCGCCAGGGTTGCCGGGCTCATTCATTGGCGGATTTGTTTTCGGGCGGGCTCGGATGCCAATCCGCACCCTGGACGGTCGCGGACCTTTCCGGCGAGTACGCGGCCGCGGGCGCTTCTGCGGGCGGCGGCGTTACCACCGGCGGCGGCGTGTTCGGCATGTAAGAAGTATCGAACGGGGCGGGTGCGTCGCTGGCCGCCGCGTCGCTTTTGTTTTGACCGGTCGATTTGGTTTGCCGCATCAGCTCTTCGGCGCTGACTTCGCGCTCCAGTTGCTCGGTCAGTTGACGCGCCATCGCGCGCGCCCTCCCCACCCAGTTGCCGACTTGCCGCGCAACCTTCGGGAGTTTCTCCGGACCCAACACAATGAGTGCTATGGCCGAGGTGAGCAGTATCTCCGAGAACCCGACATCAAGCATGCGGCATCAGGCGTTGGTTTTCGGCGGTACCTTGGCTTCACTCTCGCGCGTCGATGCGCTGGAAGCGAAATCCGCATCCTTGTCCTGCTTGAGCTGTTTGGCGGCTTCCTCGGTTTCGCCCTCGTTCATGGCCGATTTGAAGCCTTTGACCGCCGCGCCCAAATCCGAGCCGATGCTGCGCAGGCGCTTGGTGCCAAAAATCACCAAGGCGATGAGCAAAACGACAATAAGCATTTTTGAATCGAACATCGCGCTTCTCCGATTCCACGTGTAACCAATTGGACGCCAATGATACGCCAAAGATATTATGACATTTGACAGCGCCGGGCCGATGCGTGTTCGGTCGCATTTGGCGCTTTAATCAACTTTCCAACCAAATAGTTACCGGACCGTCGTTGGTCGAAGACACCTGCATATGGGCCCCGAACAAACCGGTTTGCACTGCCCCAAGCTCATCGCGGGCCGCCTGTACCAGGGCGTCGAACAATCGGCGGCCCTGCTCCGGCGGCGCGGCCGTCGAAAAACCGGGTCTTAAGCCCTTTGCCGTATCCGCCGCGAGGGTGAATTGCGGCACGAGCAGCAATTGCCCCCCAACCTGGGTCAAGCTCAAGTTCATCTTCCCAGCGTTATCCGGAAAAACTCGATAGCGGAGCAGGCGCGCAAGCAGACGCCTCGCGCTTACCTCGTCATCGCTCGGCCGAACGCCTACCAAAACCAGCAAACCGGGGCCAATGGCGCCCACAGATTTCCCCTCGACGGTGACTTCGGCATGGGAAACGCGCTGCAATAGAGCTATCATGGGTATTTAACTCCCACTTTTAGACAGTTGTTGACAAAAATCAGCCCGCGATATCCATTATGGCGAAATCACCCGAAATTCGGAACGATGATGTCAAAACTAGGCCTGGTGGGCATAAAAATCCACGAGAATTGGCAAGAAATGTCTCATAATCTAAGAAAATCACCACAAAGTGGGATGTTTTACTAAATACACTGGAATTTCACCGCTCGCGCAGCTCCCGTATGGCCCCGTTAGCGCTTTCCGAACGGATTTGGGAAGATTGCTCCCTCGAGCGGTCATTGCATCCACGGGAGACTAAGCTTGGCCACAACCTATACAGAAAAATATTGGTCCAGCCGCGACGGATTGAAACTCTATGCGCGAGTTTACGCGGGCCCCCAGCTTTCCGCGCGCACCGTACTCTGCCTGCACGGGCTGACGCGCAACAGCCGCGACTTCGAGGACCTCGCTCCCCATTTGCAGCAGCACTATCGAGTCGTCGTCCCGGACGTGCGCGGCCGCGGCCTGTCCGCGCGAGATCCCAATCCGCAGAACTATCAGCCGGCCATCTACCTTCAAGACATCCTCGCCTTGATTGATACCGTTGAGGCAGAGCGCGTGGCCGTGATCGGCACCTCGATGGGGGGCCTCCTGGCCATGATGCTGGCGGTTGGGTCTCGCGACCGCGTATCCGGCATCGTGCTGAACGACATGGGCCCGGAAGTCGATCCCAAGGGACTCGAGCGGATCAAGGGTTATGCAGGGCGACTGCCCAGCCCCAAGAATTGGGACGAGGCCATTGCACAAACCCGGCTCATGTTCGGCACCGCGTGGCCGAACCTCTCTACCGAGCGTTGGTCGGCGCTCACGCGCCGCGGCTATCGAGAGGATGAGAAGGGCGCGCTGCACGTCGATGCCGATCCGATGATCGGAGAAATACTGCGCGCGGCACCTGCGGCAACGGCCGATCTATGGCCCTTCTGGAAAGCACTGCGCGGAATACCGATGCTCGCCATCCGCGGCGCGCAATCCGACATCTTGAGCAGTGCCATCTTCGCCAAAATGAAAGCGGAAAATCCCGAGCTCACGCAGCTCGAAGTGGCGCAGCGCGGGCACGCGCCGCTGCTGGATGAGCCGGAGTGCGTCGCGGCGATCGACGCTTTCCTTGCGCAGGCATCCTGATCGAGGCCTGCTCAACGCAGCGCAGCTACTTGCGCCACAAGGTGGGCGTGAACAGGACCAGAATGGTGAACACCTCGAGCCGCCCTAAGAGCATTGCCGCGGAGCAGACCCAGGTCTGAAAATTGTTCAGCACGCCATAGTTGCTGCCGGGTCCGACCAATCCCAAGCCGGGCCCGGCGTTATTGATGCAGGCGATGATGGCTGAGAAGGAGGTCATGAAGTCCAAACCGCTCGCCAGCTGCAGGAAAACCAGCGTCACGATGCTCATGAAATACAGGAACACGAAGGCCAGCACCGCGAACACCACGCGATTGGCGATGACCGTTCCGCCGACCTTCAGCGGCCGCACCATGTTCGGATGCACCAGCTGATTCAATTCGCGATGCGCTTGCTTGGCGAGCACCAGCGTGCGGATCATTTTGATGCCGCCGCCGGTGGATCCGGAACTTGCCACGATGCAGCTCAGGAACATCATCCACATCGGCGCGAATACCGGCCAGCGCGAATAATCTTGGGTATGCAGCCCGCTGTCGGTGGCGATCGAGACCAAATTGAAGACCGTATTGCGCAGCGCGCTGGGGTAGTCGGGGTAGGTACCCTTGTAGAACAGGAACAGCGACACGCCGATGCAGCTGGCCCCCAGCACTCCTAAAATTGCCTTGGCCTCGGCATCGCGAAAGTACGCTTTGATGCCGCGCTGGCTCCAGGCAAGAAAGTGCGTGGCGAAATTCAGCGCCGCCAGAATCGAGAAGGCGGTCATCACCATCTCGATGGGCAGCGAATTGAAGTGGCCGATGCTGGCGTCATAGGTCGAGAAGCCGCCGAGCGACAGCGCGGAAAAGCCATGGCACACCGCATCGAACCAGTTCATTCCCGCGAATCTCAAGGAGAGGATGCAGACTGCGGTCAATCCGGTATAAACCGCCCATAGCAGCTTCGCGGTCTGCCCGATGCGCGGCGTGAGCTTGCTGTCCTTCATCGGTCCCGGCATTTCGGCGCGGTAAATCTGCATCCCGCCGACGCCGAGCATGGGCAGGATGGCCACCGCCAAGACGATGATGCCCATGCCTCCGATCCAGCTCAAAAGATGGCGCCAGAGGTTGATGGAGCGGGGCAGAAATTCGAGTCCGGAAAGAACCGTGCCGCCGGTGGTGGTCAAGCCGGAGGCTGCCTCGAAGTAGGCATCGGTGAAATTGATCGGCAAGTAGTCCCACAGCGGAAATCCGGCAACCGCGGGCAACAGCACCCACGTGAGCGCCACCAGCATCAGGCCGTCGCGGGTTTTCAGTTCGCGCTTGAAGCGCCGGGTGGCGAGCCACAGCAGCGCGCCGAGAACGAAAGTCGCCAAGGCGGAAATGATGAAGGACTGCAGTGCCTCATCCAGCCCCCAGACCGCGAGGATCAAGGGCGCCAGCATGGTCGCCGCGAACACCATCATGACGAGGGCGAATACGTGAGCGACCGGCAGTAAAATGTCTTTCACAGAAAGGAGGCGGAGCCCTGGAAAAGTTTCTCGACCGCTTCGATGTGGCGGCGATCGGTGAGGAACAAAATCAAATGATCGTCGGGCTGCACGGTGGTGTCGTGGTGCGCGATGATGACCTCATCGCCTCGCACCACCGCGCCGAGCGTCGTGCCCTCGGGCAGCGCAATGTCCTCGATGCGCCGGCCGATCACCTTTGAGCTGTCGGCATCGCCGTGCACCACCACCTCGAGCGCCTCGGCGGCGCCGCGGCGCAAGCTGTGCACGCGCACCACGTCGCCGCGCCGCACGTGCGCCAGCAGCGATCCGATCGTGACCGTCTGCGGCGATATCGCCACATCGATCGAACCGCTCTCGATCAGCTCGGCATAGGAGGGCTTGTTGATCAAGGCCATGACCTTGTGGGCGCCCAAACGCTTGGCGAGCATGGCCGACAAAATATTCGCTTCCTCGGAATTCGTGAGCGCAGCGAAGATATCCGCGCTGTCGATGTTTTCCTCGAGCAGCAATTCCTCGTCGGCCGCGTCGCCATGCAGCACGGTCGTGCTTTTCAGCTGCTCGGAAACGCGGCGCGCGCGTTTGCTGTCGCGCTCGATGAGCTTGACCTGGTTCTTGCCCTCCAGCTCGTTGGCCAGCCGCAGGCCGATGTTGCCGCCGCCGGCGATCACTACGCGGCGCGCGGGCGCCTCCTCGCGGCGCAATTCCTTCATCACGATGCGGATATTCTCGCGCGCGGCCAGAAAAAATACCTCATCGCCGTCCTCGATGACCGTCGTGCCCTCGGGCTTGATGCTCTTACCGGCCCGATAGATGGCCGCAACTCGCGCGTCGGCCGAGGGAATGTGCTGGCGCAAGGTGCTCAAGGTCTGGCCCACCAGCGGTCCGCCCTGCAGGGCGCGTATGCCGACCAAGCGCACGCGGCCATCGGCGAAATCCAGCACCTGCAGCGCGCCGGGGTAACGAATCAGCCGCGCCACATACTCGGTCACCAACTGTTCCGGGCTGATCCAAACGTCCACCGCAACGCCGTTTTCGCCGAACAGCCGGTCTCGTTCGGTGTAATCGGCCGAACGCACGCGCGCGATTTTTTTCGGCGTGCGGTACAGGGTCCACGCAACCTGGCAAGCCAGCATGTTGACTTCGTCGCTGTTGGTGAGCGCCACCAGGATGTCGGTGCTGGCGATGCCGGCGGCCTCGAGGATACGTGGGCTCGAGCCATTGCCGTTGACGGTTCGAATATCGAGCCGATCCTGAAGATCCCGCAGGATCTCGTCATTGTGGTCGACGACGGTTACGTCGTTCGCTTCCTCGCGCGAGAGGTGATACGCGGCCGTGCGGCCGACTTGTCCGGCGCCCAAAATGATGATTTTCACAGCCAGGAGCCTGTCGAAGTATTCCCCATTACTCTACACGACCTCGAGATTGGCGTATGAAAGCATCAGCCACTTCGTGCCCTGCCTCTCAAAATTCACTTGAATGCGGGCATGCGGTCCATTGCCCTCGAAATTCAAGACCACCCCGTCGCCGAATTTGGAGTGCCGGACGCGGCTGCCCATGCGCATCCCCGCGGCCGGAGACTCATCCAGCGTGCTGCTGCGCTTCACGAACACCGGACGCGACACCTGCAAACGCGGCCGTATCTCTTCGATGAGTTCGGGCGGGAATTCGCCGATGAAGCGCGACGGTTGGCCGTAGGCGTCGACGCCATAGAGCCGGCGCTGCTCGGCATAGGTGATATAGAGATGGCGCATGGCGCGCGTGGCGCCGACGTAGCAAAGCCGGCGCTCTTCTTCCAAGCCGGCGAGATCTGCCACCGAGCGTTGATGCGGAAACAGCCCGTCCTCCATGCCGGCGAGAAACACCACCGGAAATTCCAGCCCCTTGGCCGAGTGCAGGGTCATCATCTGCACACAGTCGTCGTATGGGTCCGCCTGACCTTCGCCGGACTCGAGCACGGCATGGGCCAGAAAGGATTCGAGCGGCGAGAGTTCGGCCTCGGCCTCGGTCTCCGGCGAGAACCCTCGCGCCGCGCTGACGAGTTCCAACAGGTTCTCGATCCGCCCTTCGCCGCGTTCACCCTTTTCTTTCTTGTAATGTTCGATCAGTCCGCTCATTTGAATGACATGATCGACCTGCTCGTGCAGTTCGAGGCCATTCACTTCGCGCGCGAGCTTGTCGATTAATTCCATGAATGATTGCAGCGCCTGCGCGGCGCGCTGCGGCAGCGCGCTCTGCGCGCCAATCGCGCCGTTCCACAACGAGGTGCTGTTGGCGCGCGCGGCGTCGCGCACCAGGTCCATGGTCTTGGCGCCGATGCCCCGCACCGGCAGGTTGACGACCCGTTCAAACGAGGTGTCGTCGGCGCGGCTCGCGATGAGGCGCAGATACGCCAGGGCATCCTTGATTTCGGCGCGCTCGAAGAAGCGCAGACCGCCGTATACCCGATAGGGCATGCGCGCATTCAAGAACGCCTCTTCAAAAACGCGCGACTGCGCATTGGAGCGGTACAGCACGGCGACCTCGCGCCGCGCGCCGCCGCGCGCCACCCATTCGCGGATGCGGTTGACCACGAAATCCGCCTCGTCGCGCTCATTGAAGGCGGCATAGAGCTTGACCCGCTCGCCATCTTCACCGCTGGTCCACAGGGTTTTGCCGAGACGGCCGGCATTGTTGGCGATCAGGGCATTGGCGGCCTTCAAAATCGTTGCCGTGGAGCGGTAATTTTGTTCCAGCTTGTAGAGCACCGCCTGCGGGAAGTCGCGGCGGAATTGATTCAAGTTCTCGACGCGCGCGCCTCGCCACCGATAGATCGAATTGTGCGTGACGACGCCGCCCGCGATGAAGTTATGGGTGCGCTCAACGTTGATGTCGTAGACCTTGGCATCGCAGGACTCGTACTCGATGTGCTGCACCACGTCGAACCGCCCGGGATCAATCACCATGACCATGCCGCTGCGGATGCTGGCCGCCGTAATGAAGGGCAAAGACTTCTCGAGCATGTGCGCCTGAAGGACGTAGCGGCCGTCGAGCCGCTCGCGGATGGCGCGGGCAACCGACATAAGTTCGCCGAAGTCGGCGCGCACGGTCTCGAAACGCCAACTGGCGCCATGTGCCTTGGCGGCACGGACCTTAAGACCCAAGGACTCAAGGACAGCGCGATCCTTAAGCGAAACGCCTGCAACGGAAATACGATGCATCGGTGTACCGCCGCGCTTATCGCCGCACAGCGTGATGACGATGTTGCGGCGGTTGGAATTGCGGCCCTGCGGCTGGTGGTGCGGCCGGTCGATGTCCAGACCCGTTTCTTCCAGCAGCCGTTCGGCGGATACCAGCGTGTTGAGCGAGCTGAATATCCGCTGCAGATGGCTGGCATCGTGCACGAAACCGTTGCGGGCTTTGCCCTTGCGTGGAACGAACGGGCAGGTTGGCAGGCCGAAGCGCAGCGAAGTCAGCACCTCGTCGATGCGCGCTTCGTTCTCGGTAGCGTGGGTGCGGACGATCCACAGCGCGTCGGCATGCTCCTGGAGGCAGCGTTGCTTGAAGCCCACCATGGGCCTGGCCTGACCTTCGGTGTATACCTGCGTGGTGCCGAGCCGGTAGCCCACGCCTTCCTTGTGCATGAGGTACAAGAAATAGGTCTGGGGTGTCTCGCCGAGGACGTAGCCGGCGAAATGCACGTGCTCGGGCGTGCTTTTGACGACGGCGCCGGAGCGCAGATGCACGCACACCAGCTGTCCCTGGCGTCGCTTCGCGAAGCACTCGGTCACGCGGGCGGGGCGCAGATCGCCGCCGCCGTAGTTCGACAGCACGGAATCGCCGGGGACAATCGACTCGATGGCACGCTTCGCGCCGTCCCCCATCGTCACCTGAGTCCCGGCCGCGAGACATTGATCGTCATCACCGACCACGAACGGCATGCCGTCTTGGGCGGTCAGCAACATCAGCCACTTGTACTGAATGGCATTGGTGTCCTGGAATTCATCCACCAAGCACGTGGTGAAAGCGCGCCCGATAGTGCTGCAGCAATGCGGGGTTGTCGCGCCAGAGCTCGTAGGCGCGCAGCAGCAGTTCCGCGAAATCCACCACGCCCGCGCGCTGACAGGCCTCCTCATACGCCTGATAGATCTTGATCAGTTGCCGCCGGGTCGGATCGCCGTCGTCCCTGATGTGCTTGGGGCGGTGGCCTTCATCCTTCTGGGCGTTGATGAACCAAAGAATTTCGCGCGGAATCCAGCGCGTCTCGTCCAGATCGAGCGCCTTCAAGACCTTGCGCAGCACCCGCGCCTGATCCTCGGAATCCAAGATCTGAAAGCTCTGCGGCAGACCCGCTTCGCGCCAATGGATGCGCAGCAGCCGGTGCGCCAAGCCGTGGAAAGTGCCGATCCACATGGCGCCGCCCGGCAGGCCCAACAAAGTCTCGATGCGGCTGCGCATTTCCGCGGCCGCCTTGTTGGTAAAGGTGACGGCGAGAATGCTGTTGGGCGAGGCGCCCTCGACCTGGATCAGCCAGGCGACCCGATGCACCAGTACCCGCGTCTTGCCGCTGCCGGCGCCGGCCAAGACCAGCGCCGCGCCCAACGGCGAGGCAACGGCTTGCCGTTGGTCCTCGTTCAGGCCGTCGAGAAGATGTGAAACGTCCATAAGGGCGCGGATTGTACTTCGGCCGCGCGCGATGCGACGCAGCGCCTTGCGTTACTGAAGCAGATTTTCGGTCGAGCGGCTTTCTTCGGCGAATTCAATCAGTGCGAGCACCAGGGAAAGGACTACAGGGCCCGCAATCACGCCGATGGCCCCAAACGCCGGGATCCCGCCCAACACGCCGACGAACACCGCCAGGGCGGAAATTCGCGCCCGGCCAGAAATGAGCAGGGGCCGCACGACATTGTCGAGACCGCTCAGGGCAGAGCCCCACACCAGCATAAAAATCCCCCGCCCCAGTGCTTTTCAATGAACAGCCAGATCACTGCCGGTACCCAGACCAAAGCCGAGCCGCCCACCGGCAGCAACGACAGCAGTGCCGCCAGCACGCCGAACACGACCGGCGAAGGCAGGCCGACGATCGGAAGCCGATGCCGATGAACACCCTTGCATGAACGCGGTCACCGTGGTGCCGTACACGATCGCGCGAGTCACGGCGCTCAACTGGCTGAACAACCGCTCCTTGCGGTCCTCGGCCATCGGGATCAAACGGCGCGCACGCGCCTCATGAGCATCGCCGTCGCGCAGAAAGAAAAACAACAGAGACAGCATGATCGCGAAAGCCAGCAGCGAGCCGAGCGCGCCCAGGAAAAACGAGCCGCCCCAACTGGCCGCGCGCTGCATCACCTCGCGCGTGCCGGACACCAGCCACGACTGCACCTGCTCCGCGGATATATCGGCGTGCGCCTGCAGCCAGGCATTGACGCGCGCGATCAACGGGAAATTGTTGCAGATCCGAAAAACTACTTGATATCCATCTCCGCCGCGGATTGTTGCAGCGCCTGCAGCAGCGCGGATATTTGCGAGACGAACTCCACCGAGAGCGCGCTCAACGGCAGCAGAATGACGATCGGCGCGAGCACGGTCAGCACTCCGGCGGCAAGCGATTTGCCCTTCAGGCGGCGCCGCCAGCGCAGATTGACGGGATACAGCAGGAATGCCAGAAATGCGGCCCAGGTCATGGACAGCGCGAATGGCTTGAAAATCAGCAGCAGCGCGTACCCAAGAACCGCCGCGACCGTCAGCGCAAAAGCCCTTGAATAGAAACTAGGTGTGCCGGGCATGAGAACATCCTAACATTCGCTGTGCCACCGAGGATCGACACATTAACAGCATCACCGGATCGAGATTCACCGCGGCCGCAGGTTTGGGCTTCGCCTGCCTGCTGGGAGGCGCGGCCATGAGCGCGCCGTCCGGCGTGCCGACGATTGCGCCCTACGGGTCATGGGCCTCGCCCTTGAGCGCCGCGGCCCTCGCGGCGGGCGGCATCAATTTCAGCGATTTGCGCAGCGCCGATGGGCGCTTGTACTGGGTCGAAAACGTACCGGCGCGCGGCGGCGAAGTCGCACTGTGGAGCTTCAGCGCGGGAGTGACCGCGCAGGTCACCCCGAATGGAGCCAATGTGCGTACGCGCGTGCATGAATACGGCGGCGCGCCGTTCGTCGTGGTCGGCGATACCATTTACTACAGCCAGTTATCCGACCAACGCCTGTATGAGTTGAAACGCGGCGGCGAGCCGACGGCCGTGACGCCGCTGAATTACCGCTACGCGGACTGCATCGCATTGCCCGGCGCCGCAAAAGCAGCCGCGCTGATTTGCGTGCGGGAAGATCACAGCGCTCCGGCCCATGTACGCAACGCACTGGTGCGGTTGCCGTTGCCGGTTGCCGGTCCCGGCGAAGTGCTGTTTGACGGCAGCGATTTCGTTTCCTATCCGCGATTGAGCCCTGACGGCCGACGGCTCGCATTCATCACTTGGAATCATCCCAACATGCCTTGGGACGGCACGGAATTGCGGGTCGCGGAACTGACGGCGGCGGGCTTGAAACCGTCGATCGTGGTGGCCGGCGGCGCCGCCGAGTCCGTGCTCGAGCCGCAGTGGGCCGCGGACGGCACCCTGTACTTCATCTCCGATCGCAGCGGATTCTGGAATCTGTACGCGGAGCACGCCGCAGGCGCACGGCCAATCTGGCCGCGCGCCGCTGAATTCGCGGCGCCGCTGTGGCAGTTCGGCCAATCGAACTATGTATTGCTCGGCGACGGCCGCGCGGTGCTGTGCTTCCGCGAGCGCGGCATCGCGCGGCTGGCCGTGGTTGATCTCAAGAAGGGCACAGCACGCGAACTGCACCTCCCCTATGTGGAATTCTCGCACTTGACCGCAGTCGATGCGCAGCATGTGGCGGCGGTCGCCGGCGCCTCGAAGTCGCTTGCATCGATTGTGAACATCGACCTTGCAAGCGGCAAGGCAACGACGCTGCGCTCCGCCGGCGAGTCGCCGCTGCACGGCGATTCCATTTCGGTCGCGCAACCCATCGATTTTCCCAGTGCGCACGGCCGCATCGCGCATGCGTTTTACTACGCGCCGACCAATCCGCGCTATCGCCCCGAGCCGGGAGAGTTGCCGCCGTTGCTGGCATTGGTGCATGGCGGTCCGACCTCGCAGGCTTCGCCGGCGCTGCGCTCAAGCGTGCAATTCTGGACCAGCCGGGGAATTGCCGTGGTGGACGTCAATTACGGCGGCAGCTCCGGCTACGGCCGCGCTTATCGACAGCTGCTCAACGGCAGCTGGGGCGTGGTGGATGTCGAGGATGTGATCGCGGCGGTCCGCTATCTTACCGGCACGCAGCGCGCCGATGCCATGCGCACCGCCATCAGCGGCGGCAGCGCCGGCGGCTACACGGTGTTGGTTGCCTTGAGCAGCAGCGATGTGTTTCGCGCCGGCACCGATCGCTTCGGAATTTCCGACATGACCGCGCTCGCCCGCGATACGCATAAGTTCGAGAGCCGCTATCTGGATTCGCTGATCGGTCCGCTGCCGCAGGCGCAGGCGATCTACGACAGCCGCTCGCCCCTCAATCACCTCGAGGGGTTCAAGGTGCCGGTGCTGGTCCTGCAAGGCGCGGATGATCCGGTCGTTCCGCCGAATCAATCGCAGCGCATCGTCGATGCGTTGCGCGCGAGGCATGTGCCCGTGGCCTACATTCTCTATCCGGGCGAAAGCCATGGCTTTCGCAAACCGCAGACCATCATCAATTCGCAGCAAGCGGAATTGGCATTCTACGGCCGAATATTCGGCTTCAAGCCGGCCGATCACTTGCCGCCGTTGACGATCGAGGGATTGCCGCCGGGCAGTTGAGATAACGGGGCGGCACCCGCTGCGTACGGCACCTCGCGTCCCGCGAGCCACGCCTCGATCATGGCGTTGACCGTCTCGGGCGCTTCCTGCTGCACCCAATGGGATACGTTGGGCAGGTAGCGCAGCGTCAGATTGCCGACGTATTCTTGCGTGCCATACGTCAACTCCTTACCGAGCGCCGCATCGACCTCTCCCCAGATCATGAGCGTGGGCGTGTCGATTCGCAGCGTGCCGCGGCGGCTAATGCGGCGAAATCCGCGAATCAGGGCCCGGTAGTAATTCAACATCGCCGTGAGCGCGCCGGGGCGGCCTGCGGCGTCCCGATAGACGCGCAAAACTTCCTCGGGGAAGCGGGATTTGTCGACGGCCATGCCGCGAAATGCGCGTCCGATCGCCTCGCAACCTCTGCGCCCGAGCCCCCATTCCGGGATCCACGGCAGTTGGAAGAAGAAGATGTACCAGGACTTCTTCAGCTGCCGCCACGTGCGCAAGCCTTTCCGGGCAAGCGCCGGGTGCGGTACGTTCATGATGATCAGCCTTGCAATCGGCAAGCGGCCGAACATGGCGTAATGCCACGCGATGAGCGCGCCCCAATCGTGGCCCACGAGCAGGACCTCTTTCGCGCCCGATGCCTCGATCAAGGCCGCGACGTCTTGCTCGAGATGCTCCAAGGCGTAGGCCTTCACGCCCAAGGGGCGGGAACTTGCCCCATAGCCGCGCAAGTCCGGCGCCCACACACGAAAGCCCAATTGCGCGAACAGCGGCATTTGATAGCGCCAGGAATACGAAGACTCGGGAAAACCGTGCAGGCAGAGTGCGAGACGTTCGCCGGATCCTGCCGTGGCCACATTGAAGTCGATGCCGTTGGCACGAATCGTCTGATGGTCGATCGGATCCATGGTGTCTAATTGCCCAGTTCTTGCTATGTTTGATGGAAATTACAAGAACCGGAGCCAAAAACCCATGAATCTATTCAAGATGACTGCCTTGCCGCTGTTGGCCTTGTGCGCCGCCGGATGCGGGCCGTCCTTCGATGCCGCGGCCGAAGCGAGTAAGCTTGCGCAGCGGGATACCGATTGGTCGAGCGTGTCCTTTGAGGGCAAGGACATCGAAAGAATCGTCTCTTATTGGAGCGATGATGCGCAGGTCCTGCAACCGGGCCTGCCGCCGATCGAAGGCAAGACGGCGATTCGCGCCTTCATCACCGCCAGTTTGAAAATTCCGGGTTTCAAGATCCATTGGGTGTCCGAGAAGCCGGTGGTGTCAGAGGACGGAAAAATGGCTTACCTGCTCAGCAAGGTGGAAACCACCGCGCCCGGCGCGAACGGCACGCTCGAGTCCACGCATGGCCGTGGCGTGACGATCTGGCGCCGTGATGGGGATGGTGTCTGGCGCTGCGTCGTGGATATCACCAACGACGCACCGCCGGCGTCAGGTTAGCCGCATGCGCGCCGCAGTTCTCCTCGCCTCGCTATTTTTCGCCGCAGCGGCATTTGCGCAAACCTACGACACCGTGCTTCAGGGCGGCCGCGTGATGGACCCTGAAACGGGACTCGATGCCGTCCGCAACGTCGGCATCACCCAGGGCAGGATCATGCGCATTTCGCCCGAACGCCTGGTCGGCAAGCGCATGCTGGACGCCAAGGGTCTGATCGTCGCGCCGGGCTTCATCGATCTGCACCAGCACGCGCAGGATGTCGCGAGCGGTCGCCTCAAGGCCTTCGATGGCGTCACCACGGCGCTGGAAATGGAGATTGGTGTGCCGGATGTCGCGGCGTTCCTGCAGAAAAAGGCCGGCCGCTCGCTGATCAATTACGGCACCAGCGCCAGCCACGCCGCCGCCCGCGCTCTCGCGTTCGGCCAGCCCATACACGATCCCAGCATCATTCCGCCGTCCGGTCCTGTGACCAACCAGCCGGCCACGCCCGAACAGATCAAAGCGATCGAAGCTCGCCTGACGCAGCAACTCGATGCCGGTGCGCTAGGGGTCGGCATGGGGATTCAATACACGCCGGGCGCGACCCGCTTCGAAGTGATTCAAACGTTTCGGCTGGCGGCATCAAGGCGCGTGCCGGTGTTCACGCATGTCCGCAGTTTCGGCCTGCTCGAGCCGGGATCGAGCATCGAGGCGATCAGCGAAGTCATCGGCGCCGCCGCGATTTCCGGCGCCTCCTTGCACATCGTGCATATCAACAGCAGCTGCATCAGCGTTGCACTCGAGTGCATCTCAATGGTTGCCGGCGCGCGCGCACGCGGTCTCGACGTCACCACCGAGGCCTACCCCTACATTGCGGGAATGACGGCGATCAACTCAGCGCTGTTCAACCCCGGCTGGAAAGAAAAACTCGGCGTCGACTACAGCGCACTGCAGTTGCCCGACACCGGCGAGCGCCTGACCAAGGAGCGCTTCGATGTGCTGCACGCCGAGCCGGGCAACCGCGCGGTGCTGCTCTTCATGAATACCCAAGAGATGGTGGATGCGGTCATTGCCGAACCGCTGGTCATGATCGCCAGCGATGGCGAGGACGGGCATCCGCGCAATGCCGGCACCTTTTCGCGCATCCTCGCGCGCTACGTGCGCGAGACGCGGCAGCATCACACTGATGGATGCGATTCGCAAAATGGCGCTGATGCCGGCGCAGCGGCTGGAAAAATCCACCGTGGCGGCGCGCCGCAAGGGCCGGCTGCAGGAGGGAGCGGATGCCGATATCGTGGCGTTCGATCCGAAGATCGTCGCGGATCGCTCGACCTATGCGGCGCCGCGGGAGCCCAGCGTGGGCATGAAGTACGTCATCGTCGGTGGAACCGTGCTCATCGACCAGGGCAAGCTCATCGCCAACACCTTCCCGGGAAAGCCGTTGCTGCCGGATCAGCCCGGGAAATAAAGATAGTGATCCACGATCAGCGCGGCGAACAGCAGCATCAAATAGGTGATGGAAAATCTGAAGGTGCGAATGGGCAACTCGGGCCGCAAACCTTTATTGAGCGCCATCACGAAATATAAAAAGCGGGCGTTCAAGGCCAGCGCGGCGGCGAGATACACCAGTCCGCTCATGCGGGTCAGTGGACCGGCCGCGGTTTGAGATCGTCGGCGCGGTCGCCGACGGCCACGCCCTGGTGCAGGCCGCGGCCGCATTGCAACCCGATCTGATCATCACCGACGTCACCATGCCATCGCTCAACGGCATTGAAGCCGCTCGGCAAATCTTCAAACAAAACCAGAAGTCAAAAATCATCTTTCTCACCATGCATCCGGAGGTGATCTACGCCAGGCAGGCGTTGGCGGCTGGAGGATGCGGGTATGTCCTGAAGAGCGCGGCCGGCGAGGAACTGATCACCGCTATCGATGACGCACTCCATGGGCGCGTTTACGTGACCAAATCGATCGCGCAAGCCGTCAAGCGGGCACTCGAAGCCCGGACCATGAGCGGCCGGAGCGCCATTGACGGCCTGACGCGCCGCCAGCGCGAGGTGCTGCAATTGCTGGCCGAAGGACGCCAGGCCAAGGAAATCGCCGTGACGCTGAATCTCTCGCCCAAGACCGTGGAGTTTCACAAATACCGGATCATGGAGACGCTCGGGGTTCACACTGTGGCTGAACTGGCCCGGCACGCTGCCAAACACGGAATCGTCGGATAATTGCCCGGCCCTGCTACGCACGTCGCACCGTGGGCACTCAAATCAAAACTAGTAATCTTCCCAGTAGCGGCCTAAGCCGTGCCTAGTTAGTCTACACTGCGCGGTCGAGATTTCATGGACTCCAGTCTAACTAATCGAACTTCGTCATACCTGTCTGATAACAGCTTGATGCTGTTCCATTTTCATTTGCTTGGCGATCACGAGCTGGCGGCATTGTGTCCGGTTCTGGAAGCAATCGTGCGACGGCGGACCGCGGTGGTTCGGCACTGGTATCAGCTTTATGCGCTGCACTTTGGCGACCGCCGGTCGCTGGCGGAATCTGAATTTGTGCGCCTTTTCGAATCCTCCCTTGAGCATAGCTTTACCGCTCTGGTGGAAAACAACGTGGGGAAGTTCGCGAGCGAGGTGATCGCTCTGGGTGAGTTGCTGGTGGAACGCCGCGTACCGCTGGGGGAGGCGGTCGCTTCATTGGGTTTGTTCGAACCAAGCGTTCACGCGGTATTTCCTCGCAATCCAGGCGTCCGCCAGCACCTATGCCACGTTGGGGAAGCTGACCTATGTTCAGGTCATCCTCCTGACAACCGCATATTTCAGCTCGCCCGCGGCGCTGACCGGCGAACGAATCGCGGCACTGGACCGCGGCGCGGCAGGCCTTGCCGCCGAGCGCCGCACGCGTTCTAACGGGCTGGTGGGGGCAAACCCGCGGATGCGCGAGCTTTACCAACGTATCCAAGCTGCGGGCCAGACCTGTGGCCCGGTCCTCATCCTGGGTGAGAGCGGCACCGGCAAGGGGCTGGTCGCGCGCGCCATTCACGAATCCGGGCCACGCGAGCGCCGGTCGTTTGTTGCCCTGAACTGCGCAGCTTTTCCCAAGGGCCTGATCGAAAGCGAGCTGTTCGGCTACCAACGTGACGCGCTGGACCGCGCCGGCGGCGAGTGCCTGGGGATATTCCGCGCCGCCGACGGCGGCACGGTCTTCGTGGACGAAATCACGCAGATTGACGCACAGACCCAGCGCAAACTGCTCTGTGCCATTGCGGGACGCAGCGTGCGGCCGGTTGGATCGATGCGCGAGCAGGCGGTCGATGTGCGAGTTATCGCCTCGACCAAGAGCGACCCGCTGGAGGCGATAGCGCGGGGCACGTTGCACCCGGAACTCTATCAGCGGCTCCGGGATTGGGTGATCGAGATTCCGCCGCTGCGGGAACGGCGTGATGACATCCCGTTGCTGGTGGAGCATTTCATCGCGCGGTGCAATCAGAGTTTCGACGGCGCCGTCCTCGGTATCAGGCCGGAAGCCCTCCAAGCCATGATGGAGCACTCGTGGCCGGGCAACGTCCGCGAACTTTCCGACGCGATCGAAAGCGCCGGCACTTTGGGCGACGCGCAGTTCATATCGTTGGATGATCTCCCGTCAACGATTGAGCAAAGCGTAACGTTCACACCGGTAAAGGGGCGGCAGGCAAGCAAACGCGAGAGTAACGCACGCTGATAATACAGGGGGGTACGAACATCGCCCAAGAATTTTTTTTTTGCGCACCCTGCCCAGCGTTCCAAATAGGGGGAGCCAATGGCCACCGGTTCGAATGAAGATATTATCGACTGTTGCCTGCTACCGGCGCAGTACAACTCGCTGGTCAGGAACACGCGCTACGCGGTGTCCGAAGGGGAGAGAAATCTTTTGCAGGCCGTGCTCGAGGACGCGATCCGCAGTTACTTGTCCCATCGCAATGCCAGCACCAGACTTCGTCGGCTCAGATTCCTGGAGGCCCGGGGATGGTTTGAGGAACGCGCCGACTGCGGCGCGCGGGGGCTTTTTGCCTATGAAACCTTATGCGAAGTACTGGGAATCGATCCCGATTTGCTGCGTGAACGCCTGGGGGTGAAGAAAGATCCGCACCAATCTCAGGGCCAACTGGCCGCCAGGATGAAGATTACACGAACCAAAAGGGGACGACTGTGAACCGTCAAGCACAGGAGCGAGAGTACCGTCCATGAGGTCTTTGACTTGGGGGTGTTGGTGTCGCCGCGTGCTCAAACTGTTCGCACTAATGACCAGCTAAGCCATCAGTCGTGGCGGCTCTCAACCCGGTGGGAGGTTGAAAGATGCAATCGCGTGCTACAGGGTCGCCGAAAGCAGATGGTCCAACCCGTTTTAGCTGGACCAGGACTTCCGGCGAAATCGAAATCTCACTCAGGCTATTCACCACCAGTTAAACCGTTGGATTAATTATCAGACATATATCTCGTCTGTAATAGAGGTCTCAACTTAGTAATGAAGCGTCCAACGAACAAACTTCAGGCGCCGTCGCGCAAAACTACCAACCATCAGGCAAGACCCACGTTGCATTGCAGCCCTCCCGCACTCTGCTCGAAGTGCGCCCTGTTCATGATTGTCACCTTGCGCTTCAAAGCTTTCGAGCTAAAGGTTCGGCAGAAGCCCCACTCCCGACGAACCGTTGTTCTTTGTCCCGACACAGGACCAACCGGTGGCGGTCGGACCGTCGGAAGCGATTGCACAAATTGATGCGGCCGCATCCGAACTCGGAATAGACGCGGCGCCGGTCCTGCAATTCCTCAATTTGGATGCTGGCCTCGCCGGGGGAGAAAGCTATCCGCCGGCGGGCACGCCAAGCAGGCGCGCCTGGATGCCGCCCGCCGGTTGCGAGCGAGTGCGGCCGATCAAGACCAGACTGCGGCTCAACGCCGGGGAGGGCATCTCCACGGCGGAGCCAGCGACGGAGCCGGACAAGCCTGGCGTATGGAAACAGTTCATGAACGACCAGGAGACCCATCGGCACTACCACATCACTGCTGCTGAACTCTCGATGCTCTCGCAGGTAGCCCTGATGTGTGAGGTGCTCGACCAGCGCGACTTCATCTTCATTCTGGAGACCGCCGGCAGTCCGCGGGCAACTAACCTTGGCCTGGAGCCATTGACGGGCTGACGCGGCGACGGGGGAGTGCGCAATCCCAACGACGCCAGGCCAAGGAAATCGCCGCAAGCCTGAACCTCTGCCCAAAACCGTGGAGTTCCGCAGATACCGGATCATCAGGCGCGGATCAATGGAGTCGCTTGGGGTTCACGCCGGCTGAACCTGGGCCGCTGCGCTCAGACTCGGTGGATAGAAGGAGTAAGGACGATGAAAAACATCGAGCTTGAAAATCAGCGTCAGCAACTACTTGCCAGCGAACGCGCGGCGCGGGCGGAGGCCGAACGGGCCAACCGGTTAAAGGACGAGTTCCTGGGCAATCTGTCGCATGAGCTGCGCACCCCGCTCAATTCGATTCTGCTATGGACCACAGTCTTGCAGCAGAATCCCAATGACAAAGCGCGGCTGGTCCGCGGGCTCGACGCGATCGAGCATAACACCAAGGTCCAAACCCAGCTCATCTCTGACCTGCTCGATGTATCACGCATTACATCGGGCAAACTGCGGCTCGACGTGGCGCCGACCGACCTCGCCGCCGTCATAAAAGCATCGCTGGAAGTGCTCTTGCCGAGTGTCGCGGCCAAGGAAATAAGGCTGGATATCGCACTTGACGCGGGACCATCCAGGTCACCGCGGACCCGTCCCGCATGCAGCAGATCATCTGGAACCTGGTCAGCAACGCGATCAAATTCACTGCCAAGCGCGGGCACATCGAGGTGCGGCTGGAACGCGTTGACTCTCAGGCCGTTCTCACCGTGTCCGACAATGGGC
The DNA here is from genome assembly GCA_963782865.1 of uncultured Gammaproteobacteria bacterium. GTDB lineage: Bacteria > Pseudomonadota > Gammaproteobacteria > Steroidobacterales > Steroidobacteraceae > Bog-1198. The sequence continues at coordinate 221,241 of CAWALS010000017.1, forward strand.
AGGGTATCAAGCCGGAGCTGCTGCCTCACCTGTTCGAACGCTTCCGCCAAGGCGACTCCGCCGGCGACCGGGCTCACGCCGGGCTGGGACTTGGTCTCGCTATCGTCAAGCATCTGACCGAACTGCATGGCGGCACGGTCGTCGCCGCAAGTGCGGGCGAAGGATGCGGCGCCACATTCAGGGTCCAATTACCCATCGCCGCCGCTTCTGAAACCGCCCCGCACTATGCACGCGGCCACGCCGGCTCTTGCGGCGCCACCAGCGCCGCTTATCAGACGCTGCAGGGAATTCGGGTCCTGGCAGTGGATGACGACGTCGATACGTGCGAGGTGATCAGTCGAATACTTCAGGAAGCGGGCGCGCAGGTGGCCAGCGCGCATTCCGCGGATGATGCCCTGGCAAAGCTCCAGGAGTTCCCTCCCCAAGCGCTGGTCAGTGATATAGGAATGCCGCAGCGCGACGGTTATGACTTCATCCGCGAGGTGCGTCCGCGCGGCTATACCAACCAGGGGCTTCCCGCCATCGCACTCACCGCATTGTCGCGGCCCGAAGACCGCCAACGTACTCTTCTTGCCGGTTTCCAGTTGCACCTGGCCAAACCGATCGATGGCAGTGAGCTTACTGCGGCAGTCGGCGCGCTAGTTGGACGTACGGACCTCGCCCCGCCAACGGTCAGCGCCCAAATGAAGTCATAAATCGACGGGCCCTGTGACGAGCGTCTTTCCTCACGTATATAGAAGCTTTTGAACTATGCGCGAAAGTACGCGGCCGGTGGCACGACTTCTTGCACCAGTTTCGACCGGCCATAGTCTTAAGGCCCGGTCACGCGCGAGGATTGCGGAGGTAGGTCATTTTCGGTTCACTGCGAGGATCGCAATTGACTGCGGGTGGCAGTTTGCCGCGCTACTCGATATAGAATCGTTTCGGCCGGATGGAGGGCGGAATTGCGCCGGACCCGGCCAAGTTCCTGATCGTTTGGTTGGAGGTTTGAAGGTGCGTGATCCGTTTCTTCCCGAGATAATTCAAAACGCCTTGCGGGGAATTGCCGACGAGGCGGGTTTGTTCAGCGCGCGCAGCGCCTATTCGCCGTTCGTCAACACGTCGCCGCAGATTGCGTGCGGACTCTTCGACGTCGCAGGCCCGCTGTATCGCCCAGACCGACGCGGCCCTGATCCACGTCTCGGCGGTGCAGCGGATGCTGCCGGAGGTGCTCAAGGACATCCCGCCCGAGACTCTGCGTCCGGGCGATGCGCTGATCATCAATGACCATTTCCGCGGCGGCATCCATCCCACCGACGTTGCCGTTTTCACGCCGATTTTCTACCAGGGCAAACTGGCGTTCTTTCACGGCGCGATGATGATCGTGTCGGACCTGGGTGGCATGTCCAACGGCGGTCTGCCGGCCAACGCGACCGAGATCTTCCACGAAGGGCTGGTCATCCCGCCGCTCAAGCTCTACGAGGAGGGCGTGCCCAACGCCGATGTGCATCGGATGATCGCCTCCAACAGCCGCACGCCGGCGCGGGTGTTGGGCGATATCCGGTCGCTGGTGGTGGGTGGCAACATGGCCGCGCCGCGCGCTGGTCGAACTGTGCGACAAGTATGGCTACGGCCAGGTGACGGAAATTATCGACGAGCTGCTTGACTATACCGAGCGGCTCACGCGCCAGGGCATCGAGCGGATCCCCGACGGCGTTTACCAGGGCTCATATCTGGTCGAAGACGACGGGATCGAACCCGGCAAGCACTTTCTGGTTCAGGTCACAGTCACGGTCGAAGGCTCGAAGTGCAAGCTGGACTTTACCGGCACCGATCCGCAGGCGCGCGGGCCGATCAATTCGTCGTATTCGCAGTCGTTGTCCGGAGTGGTGGTTGCGCTGCGCTTTTTTCTCGATCCGGACATTCCGCTCAACGACGGCTTTTACCGGCCCGCTGGAGATCATTTTCCCATACGGCACCCTGGTGAATCCCAAGTATCCGGCCGCCGCCAATGCCCGCTTTGCGGTGCTTCAGGCGATGATGGACGCGATCAACCAGGCGCTGGCGAAGGCGCGGCCGGACAAGCTGCTGGCGCCTAGCGGATGCCCCCACGTATTCACGGTCACCGGGATGAATCCGGAGACCAACGAGTTCTGGAGCTTGCTCGACGTTCATATGGGAGTGCTCGGGGCGCGCGCGAGCAAGGACGGAATCGACGGATTGCCACCTTTCCTGGGCGGCTCGCCCGGATATCAGCGCAATGCCGAGCACTACGAATGGGAGTATCCGGTCCTCTACGACTACTTCCGTTTCCGGCCGGATACGGCGGGCGCCGGGAAATACCGCGGCAGCGCGGGAATGGTCAAGCACGTGGTGTTCAACAGCGACGCCGATTTGACCGTGCGCGCGGTGGACCGCTGCGATCTTCCGCCGCAGGGCGTGGCGGGCGGCAAGCCGGGAGGAAGCGGCGGCTGGGTCCTCAATGAGGGACGGCCGGACGAAAGAAAGTTGCCGATGAAGCAGACCAACTTCCGCATCCATAATGGCGATACCCTGACCGCCTATATCTCCGGCGGGGGCGGATATGGCGACCCGTTCACGCGCGATCCCGCGCTGGTCGCCAAGGATGTCAAGAAGGGAGTGGTGACCGTCGAAGGCGCCGCGCGCGATTACGGCGTGGTCGTGGACGCGGAGGGCCAGGTAAATCTTCCCGGCACCGAAGCCTTGCGGCGCAAGCGTTAACTCTGAGGCGAAAAATTCGGCCACAGATTCAGAAACCCTCACCCTTACACATGAGGGGTACAGAGTCTCCAGGTCGATTGAGAACTTGTATCTTTTCCAGCTTTAACAGGGACTGCGATAGATGGCACAACGACAATTCTTCATGGGCGTGGATATCGGCGGCACCTTCACCGATCTGGTTCTGTTTGAGGACGGCAAACCCAAGCCAATCAACGCCAAAACCCTGACCACGCCGGCCAATCCGGTGGACGGCGTGATGAATGCGGTGCGCGACGCCATGGCGCAGGCCGGCGCGCAGGCGGCCGAAGTCAAGCGCGTAGTCCATGCCACCACGCTCGCCACCAACCTGATTCTGGAGCGCAAGGGCGCGCGGCTCGGCTTTGTCACCACCAAGGGCTTCGGTGACATGTTCCATATCAGCAAGCAGTATCCGTCCGGGATCGATCGCTTCAACGCCTTGTACGATCGCCCCGAACCGCTGGTCGAGCGCGATTGCGTGATCGAAATCAACGGACGGCTCAACGCCCGCGGCGAGGTGCTGACCCCGCTTGACGAGGCCCAGGCGCAAGCCGCGATCAAGCATCTGGCGGCGAAAAAGCCCGCCGCAATCGCGGTCTGCCTGATCCATTCCTACGCCAATCCCGCGCACGAGCGGAAAATCGCGCGAGATGCTCCAGCGCCAGATGCCCGGGGTTTACGTGGCCCTGTCCTCCGAAGTCTGGCCCGAGTTCCAGGAGTACGAGCGCGCTTCGACCACGCTGATCTCCGCCTACGTCGGTCCGATGCTGGCCGACTATCTGGGCCGGCTCGAACAGGAAATGCGCACGGCCGGAGTCGGATGCAGCTTGCAGATCATGCAATCCAGCGGCGCGGTGATGCCGGCGTCGATGGCGGCGCGCAAGGCGGTTTACAGCGTCGAATCCGGACCGGCGGCGGGAGTTATCGCCACCGCACAATTGGGCCTGGCGATCGGCCGCGCCAACCTGATCTCGTTCGACATGGGCGGCACCACCGCCAAAGTCGGACTGATCCAGCACGGCAAGCCCACCATCACCCACGATTTCCGCGTCGGCACGGCGAGTAAGCGCGGAGGCCAAAGCCAGCGGCGAGCCGATCAAGATTCCGGTCATCGATCTCGCCGAAGTCGGAGCCGGCGGCGGCAGTATCGCCTGGATCGATGCCGGCGGACTGCTACAGGTTGGTCCGACGCAGCGCCGGGCGCCGCGCCCGGACCGGCCTGTTACGGCTCTGGGCGGACTCAGCCGACCGTGACCGACGCCAACGTCGTGCTGGGCTATCTCAATCCCGGACTACTTCCTGGGCGGCAAGATGACCATCTATCCCGACCAGAGCCGCGCAGCGATTGCGCGCAATATCGGCGAGAAGCTCAACCTCGATCCGGTGCTGGCCGCCCACGGCATCTACCAACTGGCCAACATCCACATGGGCGGCGCGGTGCGGCTGATCACGGTGTCGCGCGGTATCGATCCGCGCGAATACGCGGTGATGGCCTTCGGCGGCGCCGGCCCGATTCATATCGTCAAGGTGGCCGAGCAGTTCAACATCCCGACCGTGATCGTGCCGCCGTCACCGGGCGTGGCGTCCGCGTTCGGCCTGCTGATGTCCGACCTCGCGCACGACAACGTCAAGACTCATATCGTGCACAGCCAAAACGCCAGGATCGACGAGTTGCGGGACATCTTCCAGAACCTCGAGGACACGGGACGGCGCGAACTGCTTAATGAAGGACTGGCGGAACAGGACTTGGTAGTCCAGCGTTCCATCGATACCCGCTTCGTCCATCAGAAGCATGAAATCAATATTCCGGTTCCGCCGGGTCCGATAACCGGGGAAACCGTCAGGATGACCGAGCAGGCATTCCGCGACCTGTACTTCGATCTGTTCAAGGTCAGGCCCGCCGACCCGGTCGAGTTTGTCAACTTCGGCGTGCGCGTGATCGGTGTGGCGAGCAAGCCTCAAATCATTCAGGCGCCCAAGGGGGATGGGAAAGCGTCGCGTGCCGTCAAGGGGTCGCGCAAGGCCTATTTCGCCGAAGCCGGTGATTTTGTCGAAACCCAGGTTTACGACCGCACCGCCCTGCAGCATGGCGATCGCGTCAATGGTCCGGCGATCCTGGAGGAGCCGGATTCCACTACAATCTGTCCGCCGGGTTACCAGGTCGAAGTGGATCCGTTCCTGAATCTGATGATTACCAAGCTGTAGGGCTTTCGGTGCGCAAGCCCCGGAGTCCGCGGGAATCTTAAGAGGTGACCGATGGTAGATCGTCTGCGGTTGGGGGTCTTTTTCGCTCCATACAACGCCGTGGTCCAGGATCCGACGGACACCTTGACGCGCGATCTGGAACTGCTGCTGCACCTGGACCGCCTGGGATACGATGAGGCGTGGATCGGAGAACATCATTCGGGTGGGGTTGAGATCATCGCCTCACCGGAGTTGTTCATCGCCGCCGCGGCCGGGCAAACCAGGCATATCCGTCTCGGCACCGGGGTTCTCTCCCTGCCTTACCATCATCCGCTGATGGTGGCCGATCGCATGACGCAACTCGATCATATGACTCGCGGCCGTGCGATGTTGGGGGTCGGACCGGGTGCGCTGGTCAGCGACGCGGTGATGATGGGAATCAATCCCGCCGACCAGCGCCGGCGGATGAACGAAGGGCTGGAAGCCGTCGTCAGGCTATTGCGCGGCGAAACGGTTTCGATGGAGACGGACTGGTTCAAGTTGCGCGAGGCGCGCCTTCAGCTTCCGCCCTACACGCGTCCGCATATAGATATGGCGGTGGCGGCGGCGCGATCTCCGGCGGGCGCGTCGGCGGCCGGTAGATGGGGCCTGGGGATGCTTTCGATCGGTGGCACCTCTGACGAAGCCCTGCAATACTTCAATTCGAACTGGCAGGTGTATGAGACTTGCGCGGCGCAAAACGGTTATCGCGCCGACCGGCGCGAGCTGGGAATCGTGGCCTCGATGCATGTGGCCGAGACTCGCGAGAAGGCGTTCGAGGAGGTAAAATTCGGCCTCGACGCGTTCATGGAATATCTGACCGAAGTCACGACTTTCGGCGCGATGCCGCAGGGGATCACCGATTCGGCCAAATTCATGATCGACAGCGGCCTTGCCGTGATTGGCTCGCCCGACGACGCGATTGGCCATCTCCAGCGCCTTTGGCAAGCGACCGGCGAATTCGGCACGCTGCTACTGGTAGTTCACGACTGGGCCGATTGGGAGCAGACCCGGCGCAGTTTTGAGCTGATCGCCCGCTATGTCATGCCGGCCTTCAACGGCCAGCTTAACTCCCGCCGTGTGAGCTTTGACTACTGCCGAACCAACCGCGCCCGGTTTTTGACCGCGGCTGAAGAAGCGGTGCAAAGCGAGATCCAACGCTACCAGGGACAGCATCGCGGCGGCTCCGGGGTAAAGGACTGATGGCTTGCGGTCACGAGGAGACCGAAGATGGAATATCACGTTATTTCGACCGACTCCCACGTCAATGAACCGCCAAATTGTTTCATCGACCGCTTTCCGTCTCATCTTAAGGATAGCGCGCCGCGCATCGTCGAAACTCCCGACGGCGGCGAGGGGTGGACCTGCGAAGGGCGCAAGCCGGCGGGATTCGGTATCGGTTCGCTGGCCGGCAAACGGTTCGAGGACTACAAATTCTCGGGCATGCGATTCTCCGATCTCCTGCCCGGCAATTACGATCCGATCGAGCATCTGAAGGACCAGGACCGCGACGGCGTTGATGCCAGCGTCATCTATCCCGGCTACGGCATGATCATCCCGGCGCTCAAGAATCAGGACGTGCGGATGGCCTCGATCCGCGCCTACAACGACTGGCTGGTCGAAGACTTTGTGGCGCGCCAATCCAAAGCGAATCATCGGCCTGGCGATGCTGCCGGTGGACGACGGCGTTGACGAGTCGATCGCGGAGTTGCGGCGATCGGTGCGCAAGGGACATCGCGGCGGCATCCTGCCCACCTATCCCGACAAATCATTCGCCGAACCTGACTACGATCCATTGTGGGCGGCGGCGCAGGAACTGGGCGCCCCGCTTCATTTCCATCGCGCGATTGGCCGCAACGTTCCTGCCGGCATGTCGTTGACCCAGCAGCCGGGAACCTTCGTGGCCGGTATCGTGCTGCGCTTTTTCGCGGCGATCGAACCGGTATCGCACATGCTCTTCAGCGGCGTGTTCGAGCGCTTCCCGGGACTCAAAGTGGTATCGGCGGAAAGCGACAGCGGCTGGCTGGCGTTCTTCATGCAGGCCTGCGACGATCAATGGGAACGTCAGCGCCATTGGGCCAAGCTGCCGGTGACACGCCCGCCCAGCGAGATTATTCGCAGCAACATCTTTGTCACCTTCATGGACGACACGGTGGGATGCACCAATCTGGGCTTCACCGGGACGCACAACCTGATGTGGGCGTCTGACTATCCGCACAGTGTGACCACGTGGCCGAACTCCCGGCAGTATATCGAAAAGCAAATGAATGGGGTCGCGCCTGACGCCCGCGCCAAGCTGCTGGCGGGCAACGCCATCGAACTGTACACGCTGGGATGAAACTTTGTTGCCGCGCAGGCGCTGGTTTGTCAGCAGGATTTTGAGCGGCTAGATTGACCGATGAAACTCTGAGTCTCAGGGGAGTTGATATGTCAGGCAAATCGAAGACCGCGGAAATCCGCGCCCGTCTCAAACATCCCGTGATCGATTCCGACGGCCACTCCTCCGAATACCTGCCGGTGGTCGACCGAATACATCACCGCGGCCGGGGGGAAGAGCGCTGTGGATGATTTCGGCAAGGCGTTCGCCGGCACTTTCCTGAGCATGGAGTGGCACGATCTGACCCCGAGCGAGCGCCGGGAGGTGTGGTCCAAGCGTCCGGCATTCTTCGGCAGCCCGGCGGTCAACACGCTGGACCTGGCGACCTCGATTTTTCCCGAACTGCTCTGCGAACGGCTGGACGAGATTGGACTGGACTTCGCCGTCCTGTATCCCGGCTTGCCCTGGTCGCGCAGAACTTTCTCGAAGACGACATTCGGCGCGTCACTTGCCGGGCCGTGAACAACTACTACGCCGACTTGTTCATGGATCATCCCGATCGGATTACGCCGGTCGCCGTGATCCCGATGAATACGCCGCAAGAAGCGATCGATGAACTTGAATACGCGGTGGGCCAGCGCGGCTTCCGCGTGGTGATGATGCCGAGCACGATCAAGCGGCCGATTCCCGCGATCGCGAAGAAGTATCCGGAGGCGGCGCGCTACGCGTATCGGCTCGATACCTTCGGCATCGACAGCGAGTACGACTACGATCCGGTGTGGGCCAAATGCCAGGAGCTGAAGGTGGTCCCGACCTTCCACGGTCCGGGCGAAGGATGGGGCAGCCGCCAGTCGATTTCAAACTACGTTTACAACCACATGGGCCACTTCGCCTCGGCCAACGACGCGGTCTGCAAGTCGTTGTTTTTGGGCGGCGTAACCCGGCGCTTCCCGCAACTGAAATTCCTGTTCCTCGAAGGCGGAGTGGGCTGGGCGCGCTCGCTGCTCGGCGATATCAAGGGCCATTGGGAAAAGCGTAACCGCGACGCCGTCTACAATTACGATCCGCGCCGCATCGACCGCGAGCAGTTCTCCGCTTTGTACCATCGTTATGGCGGCAAGATGATCCGCGAATTGGCCGCCGGCAGCGAAGCCGCGATGCTGCTGTCGCGGGCCGAAGATCCGGCCAACGTCGACGACTTCGTGCGCTGCCAAATCGAGCGCAAGCAGGATATCCGCGACCTGTTCGTGCCGCCGTTTTACTTCGGCTGCGAAGCGGATGACCCGGTTACTTCTTCAGCCTTCGACACCAGGCGCAATCCGTTCAAGGCCAAACTCAACGTGGTGTTCGGCTCCGACATCGGCCATTTCGACGTCCCCGACATGCTCGAAGTGCTTCCCGAAGCCTATGAAATGGTCGAGGAGGAGATGATCACCGAGGACGACTTCAAGGAATTCGTCTTCTCCAACGCGGTCAGGCTGTGGACTGCGGTCAATCCCGACTTCTTCAAGGGCACGGCCGTGGAGAGCGCGGTCAACCGGTTGTTGGCTGGCGACTGACCCTGTCCCCTCGGCGCAGCACGAAGTCTTCCGGTTGTGCGACCCTCACTTTAGGAAGACGTGAGTTCGAAATTTCTGCTACGCCCCGATCAAGACCCACAACCGTGGCGCGCAAGAGAAATCTTCGCGTTCGCGTCGGCGCGAGATACGGGATGATGAAAGCAGTCGTACAAAAAGGTCTGCGCGAAGTCGTGGTTGAGTCGGTGGACGACGCGCGTATCGAGGCGCCCACGGATATCCTGATGCGGGTCAGCTCGAGCGCGATCTGCGGCACCGACCTCCATCTTTATGACGGACGGATGAATGCCGTCGCAATGGTGATTGGCCACGAACCGTTGGGCGTGGTGGAGGACGTCGGCGCGGCGGTGGTTTCCATCGCGAAGGGGGACCGGGTCGTGGTCCCGACGCACATCTGCTGCGGATTTTGCGCCAATTGCGTCCGTGGGCTGAGCGCGGCCTGTCTCACCGTCAATCCGGGCTCGTGGGGCGGCGCCTATGGCTATCCGAATATGGGTGGTTATAAGGGCGCGCAGGCGGAACTGGTCCGGGTGCCGTTTGCCGACGCCAATTGTGTGCGGCTGCCGGGCGAGCCCGGAGATGAGTGGGAACACGATTTTGTGCTTTTGGCTGACGCTTTCCCGACCGGATACCACGCCACCGAATTGGTTGCGATGGCGCCTGGCGATACGGTTGCGATCTTTGGTGCCGGCGCGATTGGCCTGCTGACGGCGTCTTGTGCGCTGCTGCGGGGCGCGGCGCAAGTGTTTGTCGTTGATGCGATCGAATCGCGGCTGGCAAAGGCGGCGGAACTCGGCGCGGTTCCGATCGATTACCGCCATGGCGATCCCGTCGAGCAGATCAAGGAACTGCTGGCGCGCGTGCGCCGGCGCACACCATCGGCATGGCGCGGCGAAGGCGTGATGGACGGCGTAACGTGCGCCATCGACGCGGCCGGTTTCCAAGCCTGGGACCGTGAGCAGCCGGGACGCGAGGCGCCGTGGAAAGTGATCGATGACCTGGTGCGGCTGCTTAATCCGGCCGGACGCCTGGGGATTATCGGAGTTTATGTGGAAAATGACCCGCTGGCGGCGACTGAACTGGCGCGCAACGGGAAGCTGGCGGCGCCCTGGGGCAGCCTATTCCGCAAAGGGATCGCGGTCGGCCTGGGCCGCGATCATGACGAACGCTACAACCTGTTCTTGCGCGATCTGATCATAAGCGGCCGCGTCCGTCCCGGCCGCATCGTTTCCCATCGGCTACCGCTTGACGACGCACCGTCCGCCTTCCGCAACTTCGACGAGCGCCGCGAGGGCTGGATCAAGGTGGTGCTCGATCCGACAAAATAAATTCTCATCCGCGGATGTCCTGGCAGAGTATTGGTAAAGTAGGATTGCAGCCACCTGCCTTGGACGTGGCTTCAGCGCAAGCATCCCTGAGAAGGACGGGACTGAAGGAAAGACCTTCGGCGAGCATTAGTCCGGCGGTCTCAGCTCGCTCATCAGAAAGTGTTCCAGCACGAAATCCGGCGAGTAAATCATTTTGCCATTGAACACCAAGGGGTCGGGACAGGTGCAGATGTAACGCACCGCGACGCCGGGAACGTCCGCCGTATGACCGCCGGCCATCGGGATTCCGCCCCGGCTCGCGGTCTGGACGCGCATCCTTTCGGTGACGGCGAAGCCGGGGTCAAGAATAATCGACGCGATATTGTGCAGCTTGGTCTCCTTGGCCAGGTTATGCGTAAAACGATGCAGCGCGGCCTTGGTGGTGCCGTAGGTAACCGCGACGCCGCCCTTGGCCAGGTAATCCGGGCGCGGACGTATCGGACCATCCCACCGGCGAGGTGAGATTGATGATGATACCTTGCTTGCGCTCCATCATCTGCGGCAGCAGCGTCCGGCAGGCGATAATCGGCGACAGCACATTCCCGATCCAGCATTTGTCCCAGGTGCTCAGATCGATATCCAGAAACATGTTGTAATGCTGGTCGTTGTTGTAAAACGCGTTGTTGACCAGCACGTCGACGCGGCCAAAACGCTCGAGCGCCGTGCGGCAGAGGTTTTCGGTCTCCGCTGCGACGGTCAGATCGCATTTGACCGGCATCGCGGTGCCGCCGCGCTTTCGCACCTCGGCGGCGGTCTCTTCGATCGAGCCCGGATAGGCGCCTTCGCCGGCGTTGACGGTGCGCGCCGCCAGTACCAGCGTGGCGCCTTCTTCAGCTAACTGTAGAGCAATCCGCTTGCCGACTCCGCGGCTGGCGCCGGTGATCAGCGCGACCTGCCCCTTCAGACGCATCGCAGTCCTCCTTTGTGGGCAGCCCCAAGCATTCCCGCCCGACCATCACTAGTTGGATCTAATTCGCCAACGCGTTTTTTTCACTGCGGCTCAGCCGCGCGCGTACAGGCGCCGGCAGTTATCGCTCACCAGTTTGCGGATCAGGCCCTGTTCCAGCCCGGCAAAGTCCTTGGCGACCTGCTCGCGGGAGCGCGGAAAGGTTCCCTCGGTGTGGGGATAGTCCGAACCCCACATCAGATGATCGACATTGAGCAGTTCGCGGGTCAGCAATCCCGCGCGATCTTCTTCGAAGGTGAAATAGAACTGGCGATTACAATAGAAGCTGGGCTTTTCGTCCAGTTGCGGCTTCAGCCACAGATGATGGTCCTCCCACCAATGGTCCATGGTATGGAGTACTGCGGCGACCCATCCGATTCCGCCTTCGACGATGACGATGTTCAGGCGCGGAAACGCTTGCGGCACGCCCGAGGCGATCAGGCTGGTCAGGGTGCGGAAATGGTCGACGTACTTGTTTTCCAAAAACGTAATCGTGGCGCCGCCGGCCGCAACCGGAATGTTCGCGAACTGCTGTTCGTTGGCCGCGTTGTGAATCGAAAGCGGCATCCCGGTCTCCTGCAATTCCGCAAATAGCGGCTGGTAGTACGGCGTCGCCGAAGGGAATCTTGGGAGGCCGCAGGGGATGCACACGGTGCGCAGCCCCTTTTTGCGCACGCGCCTGAGCCTCTTCCACGGCCGCCTCGATCGGGCCTCCGACCGGCAGCATCGCCGCGCCCAGCAGCCGCTTGGGCGCCACCGAGCAGAAGTCCGCCAGCCAGTCGTTGTAGGCTCTGATGCAGGCGGACTTGTAGTCGAGATCGGGGGCCGCAAACAGGAACAAGGCGTCGCCCGGGTAGATGACTTCGGCGCCGATATTGTCGAGGTCCTGGTCCTTGAGCCGCGCCGACGGGATCGTAAGCGCCGGCGCGCACCTCAGCCTTGCGATTATGCTTGCGATCCTCGATCGGCCTGCCCTCGACCTTGAAGGTGGCCATCACGCCGCCCAGATCGGCGCCCGCGAACGGTTGCAGGCCGTCCACGCAAAAGACGTCGAATTTCTCGCCCGCTTCGACATGGGGCGCGCGGTCGCGAAAGCGCTTGTCAAGCCGTGCCATCCACAGGTCGGCCGGCTCGATCACATGACCGTCGGCCGAATAAAACTTTCCCTGCGCCTGGGTGGTCAAATCTTGGGTACCTCCAAATACGGCGATTGCTTTTGGGCTTACTGAGCAAGCTCTGTACCGCGCGCGAAGTCCATATGTTTCGGCTTGGTGCGGAATGTCGCAGGTGGCGCATCGGTGCAGATTACACCAGTGGTGCAATCTGCACCACAACCGAAGGCATTTCTTGATATTTCATGATCTATCATGACAAGATGAAAAGAGGAAGATATTTTATGACACTGAAGCGGCAAAAATTCGCAACACAGGTCGATTCTGGAATCCTGGCGACTGTGCGCAAGCTGGCCGAAGAAGAAGGCCGCCAGCTTCAGGCGCTCATGGATGAGGCGCTTTCGGATCTGATCGAAAAGCATAAGAATGCCCGGCCGCGACCTCACGTCATGGGCGCGTATCTCGCCAGCCACGAAAAATACGCTCTGCTTTACAAAAAGCTCGCTGAATGAGCGACCATCTCACGATGGTGGAAGTGTTGGCGATCCACGACGATCAGATCGAACGTTACGGCGGCACGCATGGCGTCAGGGACCAAGGATTGCTGGAGGCCGCTCTCTACCGGCCCCAGACGGGCTACTACGCGGACCTGGTTGAAGAAGCCGCGGCTCTCTGGGAGAGCCTTGCACAGAACCATCCCTTCATCGACGGCAACAAGCGAACGGCGTTTGCCGCCACCTACACTTTCTTATCCATCAATGGCGCGCAACTCACCGCGAGTGCCGAGGACACGTTCGGCTTTATCCACGGGCTTTACGACACCAACGATTTTACTTTCGATCAGCTTGCCAACTGGCTGCGAGCCAACCTTCAGCAGACACCGTAGTTTGTAGTTCGGGACGGGCTGCACTGCTTGCGTTAAGATCCGGCGCTGCTTGAATGCGACCGCGCATTTTATAATCGTTAGCGGACCACCTGGGAAGAACGCAAACGTCAGCCCGGAATCTCCGGTGGCATCAGCCGGATGCGATACTTTCGCAGCTTGCGCAGGACGGTGGTGTGATGCAATCCCGTGAGGCGGGCGATTTCGCGCGCGGAATGGCAGGTTTCGGCGTAGCGCGCCAGGATATCGCGCTCGCTGCCGGCGAAGGCTTCCTTCAGACTGGTCGCGGCCGGCGCGTGGCGCTCTTGCGGCGCGCCGTTGCTCTCCTCGATTCGGAGTTCGGCGGGCGCCACGGTGCGGATGTTGTCGGGCAGGTCGTCGACGCCGATCTCGCGGCCCTTTGGCTGACACCACCAGGCGCGCAATCAGATTGCGCAGTTCACGGACGTTGCCCGGAAATGCGTACGCCTCCATCACTGACAGCGCCTGCGCCGTGATCGTCCGCTCCTCGCCGAATTCCTGGTTGAATCGCCCCGCAAACCATTCCACCATCGGGCGAATCTCATCGCGCCGCTGGCGCAGCGGCAGAATCGAAAGCGGTATCACTTCGAGCCGGTAGAACAGGTCCTCCCTGAACCTGCCCTGCCTGACCAGCATGCGTAAATCAGAGTTGGTCGCCGCGACCACGCGCACGTCCACCGTGCGCGGCGATTGCCCGCCGAGCGGGAAGATCACCTTGTCGTCGAGGAACTTGAGCAGTTTGACCTGCGAGGCCAGTGGCAGTTCGCTGATTTCATCCAGGAACAGCGTGCCGCCATTGGCCAGCTCAATCTGTCCCTTCTTGCCTGAACGCAGCGACCCGGTGAAGGCTCCAGCCGTGATAGCCGAACAGCTCGGACTCGACCAGACCTTCGGGGAGCGCGCCGCAGTTCACCTCGATGAATGGTTTGGCGGCGCGCGCCGACAGGCGATGGATGAGCTTGGCGAACAGGCCCTTGCCGGTGCCGGTTTCTCCGTAGAGCAGGACGGTGGCGTCGAAACGCGCGGCTTGCGACGCGAGCATCACCGCGTTACGAATCGCGGCGCCCGCCACCACCATCTCACCCAGGCCCGCGGCCTGCACCACCGATTTCAACTGCGCGGTGTGAAATTCCTCGACCTTGCGGTAATCGCCGATGCCGTGCTGCTCGAGCTGCTGTTTGAGGTCGTTGAGCTGGGTCAGATTGCGCGCCGTCACGATCACGTGCCGGATTGCGCCGTTGGGTCCGCGATCGGTCTTGGCCGCGACCAGCACGGTATCGCCGTTGATCTTCATCAGCACCGCGGCGGGCGAGAAATCCGGACCGATTTTCTTCCACATCATCGGCCCTTCGTAGCCGACCGCGCGATACATTTCCAAATCGGTGCGGCCCAGCACCTCCGCGCGGCTCATCCCCATGATTCTTTCCCAGGCCCGGTTGACGTCGATAAAGCGGCCGTTCGCGTCGAGGATCGCAAGCCCGTCGGAAGAGGCTTCGAAGATCGCGGTCTTGAGCCGCTTGCATTCGTCCAGTTCGCGTTGCAGGTCGTTCATCGGCATTACCGTCGCGCCATTCCGGGCAGCATTGGGCGCGCGCTATGACCGGATCGTACGAACGGTCAGTATAACTCTATCGAGGGTGCGATCGCCGTAGAAGAGACCCACCCGATGCGAACAGCAGTGCAGTCCGTGATTTGGCCTTCATCCCGCGGGCGGTTATAAAGACGGCGACGACACTTATCAAGGCGAGGTGATATCACGATGGCCCTGTTACCCTATGCGAACGTAGAGCAGTGCTGCCAGGAGCTCCAGGACCTTTACAAGGCGCGCCGGCCGCTCAACGTCAGCCTGATGATCGCTAATTCGGAGCCGGTTGCGCTGGCGGGCCAGGAACTCGGCAACGCGCTGCTCCGGCACGCCGCGCTCAGCCCGAAACTGCGGGAGATGGCGATTTTGCGCAATGCGCGCAATTGCGGCGCGCACTACGAGTGGGTCGCGCATATTCCCGCCGCCAAGGCGTCGGGCGTGACTGAAGAGCAGATCGAGGCCATTAATGGATGGTGGCATAGCGCGGCGGTTTTCAGCGAGCTGGAGAAACTGGTGCTGCAATTCACCGACGAGCTGAGCCGCGGCGTCAAAGGCCGCCGCGAGACCCTGGAGGGGTTGAAGAAGCATCTGAGTCCACGCGAGATAATCGAGCTGATCTTCACCATTGGCTATTGGGGCCTGGTCGCGCGGCTGCTTGAGACCCTCGAGGTCGACTTCGACGACATGGTCGGCAAGGTTAACGTCGCGGCGCTCATGCGCGAGTGAACCGGGCGCTCGCGGCGCTGCGGATCCGTGGAATGAAAAGGTAGCTGAATGAAATACGTCAAGCTGGGCAAGACCGGACTCAGCGTGTCGCGAATCTGCTTCGGATGCATGAGCTACGGCAGCAAGAAATGGATGCCGTGGGTGATCGAGGCGGACGAGGCGCGCGCGCATTATGCGCGCGCAATTGAAGCCGGGATCAATTTTTTCGACACCTCGAACAACTATTCGAACGGCGAGAGCGAACGGATCACGGGCCGCTATCTGCGCGAGATGGGGCGGCGGGACGAGTTGGTCGTCGCCACCAAGGTGTTCAGTCCGATGGGTCCGGGGCCCAACCAGGGCGGGCTCAGCCGCAAGCACATCATCGCGTCATGCGAGGACTCGCTGCGCCGGCTCGGCATGGATTACATCGATCTGTACCAAATCCATCGATGGGACTTCACCACGCCGATCGAGGAGACCCTCGACGCGCTGGACTCATTGGTGCGCGCCGGCAAGGTCCGTTATCTGGGCGCCAGCAGCATGGCGGCCTGGCAATTCTCCAAGGCTCTGCACCTGGCGCGCGCGCAGCGATGGCATCGCTTCTTCTCGATGCAGAACTACTACAACCTGCTCTATCGCGAGGAAGAACGCGAGATGATTCCGCTATGCGTGGATGAAGGAGTCGGCCTCATCCCCTGGAGTCCGCTGGCGGGTGGCAACCTGGCGCGTGGCGCCGACGCGGCGGACCGTGCGCTCAAAGGATGTACAACCGATGCGCACGACTCCCAACGATCAGGCGGTAATCGACGCGGTCGCGAAGGTGGCGGAGGCGCGCGGGGTTACGCGCGCGCAGGTGGCGCTATCGTGGGTGATCAACGCTCCCGGCGTCACCGCGCCGATCGTCGGCGCGACCAAGCTGAGCCATATCGATGACGCGATCAAGGCCGTCGATCTGGTATTGACGCCGGAAGAAAATACCGCGCTGGAGACTCCCTACCGGCCCCGCGCCATGGCCGGGCACCCCCAACCCAACGCGAGGCGGATGCTTGCAGGTCCGGGTTAATCCCAAGCGGAACGAATCCATCGGCCAAGAGCGCAAACGCATACGGGCAGAGTCTCTTTTCTGTTCCCTCTCCTTATCTTAGGAGAGGGTGAGGGAGAGGTTACACGCTACGGTCCACGACACAGATTTCGCCTACGGCCACTGACCTTGCGCGAAACCACTACCCAGAATTATTCTCGCTTTGAGTTAGGTGAGGGTGAGGGAGAGGTTACACGTTCCGATCCAGACACACGTTTAGCCTACGACCACTCACATTTCGCACAACAACTGCGCGGAATTATTCTCGCCTCACAGTTAACTCTATTTCAATACATACTCACCATAAAAAGCCGCGTTGTAAATGACCAGCCAGCGCGCGGTATCGAATTCGATGATCCGCGCGGCGGCGGGACTGGGGAAGAAGCGATGGACGGCGTCGTCCATGGTCAGGAACTGAAGCTCGCCGATGCCGCGATAATCCGGCGCGCCAGCAGTCAGCGTTTCTTCCACCACATTGCGCACATAGCGGGAGAGACCGATATGCGTGCGCAGCGCGAGCGGTCCGTGGACCTCCCATGCCAGGCGGCCTTCCCGGTCCGTCAGACCCTGTTTCCATCCTGCCAGCGCATCATCTTTACTCCCAGGCGAACGCTCGCCATGCAGGCTGGGATGCGTGTCCTTCTCGACATTTTCGCTTACCCGATAAGTGAAGGACTCGCCGACGCGGGTCTGCAAGCGCTTCCTCCAGGGCCTGCCCTGCCGCGGCCGAATCGTACAACCGCTCGCGGTCGGTGAAGTCCTCAGCCGCATCGAAGCACATCTCGGTGATCACCTGGAACTGCCGCCGCGGGCCGCCGCCCGTTGGCAAGCTGCGGCATATTTTCTATCGCCGCGCCGGCTCCCGCAGATTCACGACATATCGCCGCAAGCCCGGGCAATGCCGCAGGACTTTTGGTGCATGCTCGCGCAAAAACCATTGACGAAACTCGGCGGCGTTCTGGTTCGATCCTGCCGTTATCAAGCGTAAAGTATTTGACCATCGGCGGTTCTCCTGACGTGCACGACGTTACAGTTTCAGGACCCACTCGCTGCTGTAGTGCTGGGCCACCGGCCCCAGCCATCGCGCGGTATCAAAGGCGATTACCTCCAGGGAATGCGGCGTGGGCATCAGGCCATAGCGCATGTCGTCGGCGCGTAGCGAAATGTAACTCGCCGATTGCGGGATAGGCCGGCGCGCCCTCGGTCAGCACCTCCTCGACCAGGTTGCGCACGTACTTGGACATGCCGACATGGGTTCGCAAGGCGATGGTGGCGTGAACCTGCCATCCGTTGCGGCCCTCGTCGTCGGACAATCCGGGCTGCCAGAACAGCGGGATGATGCTCTTGAGCCCCGGCGTCCGCTGTCCGGCGCTCGAGAGCAGCCTGGTCCTTCTCGATGATCTCCGTCACCCGGTAGGAGAAAATCTGTCCGGCTTTTGCGGACAGATGTTTTTCCACCGCGTCTGCATTCGCCGCCGAGCCATAGAGTTGTGTGCGATCCTTGAATTCTCCGGGAGAACCAAGCCACATCTCAGTGATAACGTCGTAGGGAGCTTCCGCCTCCGGAGCGACGAATCCGATGTTCTCGACCGGCGGCGGCTCCGTGTCCACCAGGTTGACGATATAGCGCCTGAGTCCCGCGCGCATGCTCGAGCACCATCGGGGCGTGCTGCTTCAGAAACCATTCCTGGAACTGCTTTTTGTCCTGTCCCGGCGCGGCGCTGATCAAGGTGAAAAACTTCATCCCATGTTCCTTTTCTGCGAGAGCGTTGAGCGCTCGACCGAAACTCCCAAAAATGACGGTGGTGCGCAAGTGCGGATGGTTGTGATAATCGCGCCCGGGCGCGCGCTGGGAAGATCCGCAATCGGGAACCGGTTGCCTTTGCCCTGGAAATTGCCAACAATCGTTTTCGGAAGATGAATATGGTGCGGTGGAAATGAAAAGAAGGTTGTTGTTATCAGTTCTGGCGCTGACGCTTTTGATTGCATTTCCGGATCAGTCGCGCGCTCAGTTGGGTGGTCTGCTCGGAGGCGGCAGCGGCAATGGTGGGGGAATACTCCAGAACCTCCGCAACCAGATGACCAACCGCAATCCCTCGATTCAGTACGATCCCTCGGCGCTCACGCCCGGTACGCCGCGCGACGAAGTGCTGGCGGTGCTCGGCAATCCCAACGGCACTCAGAACGTCAATGGGATGCAGGAAGACCTGTTCGCGTTCTATCCCAACGGCGACAAGTACGTTGACCCACAAATCACCGCCGGTACCATCGCAGCCGCCGTGTTCACCAGCGGAATTTCGCTGGCGGTCAAAGCCGGCCGCAACGTGATCGAGCAGAATCAGCTCACGATTTATCGCGTGGCCTACGATCAGTACGGAGACGTCCAAAACGTCACGGTGATTCCGCCCAACATTGGTTCGCAACCGGGTGGAGGGGGTGGGCAGTAAACAGGAGCCGGGTGGTCCGCAACAGGCTGCGGATACCAAAAGCATTGTGGCCCAGTGCGTGCGGTGTTACTCGAAAGGCGTCAGTCACCCTCTCCCACGGAAAAGTGGGCGAGGGAACAGAAAATCCTACGGGCCGAATAGTTGTTGATAGCTGTGGCCGGTGCGGAATGCCGTGGCGGCTTCGCTGGCTGGTTGCTCGCTGGCGGGTCCGAGATCGAGAAGCATGCACTTGATTGAACCGCCGCCTTTGGCCAGAAACTCGCTGACGTTGACCAACACCGGTTCCACGCCGCGTTCGCGGACCGCGCGCTGGAGTTCGTCGCTGATGCCCAGCGGCATGAGCAGGTAGAGGCGGCCGCGGTGTTCAATTTGAAAAGAGTTGGCGGCGTATATGGCGGCATCGTCGGGACGCAATGCAATCAGGCCGCCTCCGAACCCGTCGCGCAGCCGATTGCGCGACTGCGGGCTTAGACCGTCCAGATAGGCGAGCAGGAACTCGCGCTTCGGGCCGAACGAGCAGAGTACCGTATCGCCGTGATAATAGGACTCCAGAATCAACTCCAGGTTGAGAATTTCGCGGTTTCCCGCGATCGCCATCAATTCGCCGAGCGCGCTGGTGTCGGAGCGGAAGCCGTAAACGCGCCGCCACGGTGGCAGCGCAAACGCCGGCACAAAGCGCTGGCGCTCGATGCGTCCATGAGTGAAGAGCATGTAGCTTCCGGCCGGAAAGAAGTCCGCCTCGCCTTCAAAGCGGCTCTCGATATCGTGGGTCGTGAAGCCCAATGATTGTATGAACGGACGATAGACCTCACGCTCCGCAGCGCGGCTGGGCAGCAAGTTGGCGAGATAGAAAGTTTTCGACGCGGCGAGACATCCGTCCAGCGGATACAGGAAACCGGCGTTGGCGGGATAGACCAGGCCGGGGGACTCCTCATGGGGCTCGACCACGAACACCTCGGCGCCATGAGCGAGCAGCGCCTTGGCCATCGCATGCCATTGCTGGCGCGCCCGTTCAGGGTCGACCTTCTTGCGCATCCCGAGCACGTTGCGGGTATGAGGATTGGCGCCTCCTCGCACGGAGAAGTATCGCGGATCGCCCATCACGATTGTCCTGGCCATTCGTCAGCGCCTCTGCTGACAATTATATGCAGCCGGGCGCCGCGGGGGAGCAAATCCATGACTACCACGCCGATACGAACTGTGGTTTGATTCCGGGCGGATGAAAAATCCCGCGGGCGTGATCTTCGGTGCACGCACCGCAGAGGCATTACTCGATGAAATACGACCACATCGTTTTGGGCGGCGGTTCGGCAGGGGCGATCGTCGCGTCACGGCTGAGCGAGGATCCGCGGCGATCGGTTCTGCTCATCGAAGCGGGACCGGATTACCCCGATTTCGACCGTCTGCCAGACGAAATCAAGTATGGCTACGCGACCGCCGCCGACGTCATGGTAAGCGACAAACATGTGCGATGGTTCAGCGCCAAGGCGACCGATCGCGAGCAGCCGATGCTGGTCCCGGCGGGCCGTTTGACGGGCGGGGGCAGCGCGATTAACGGACAGGTTTTCCTGCGCGGTATTCCCGAAGACTTCGACTCCTGGGCGGCCAGGGGCAATGACGAATGGACGTTCAGTTCCTGTCTGCCTTATTTCCGTAAGCTTGAAAGCGACAGGGATTTCGGTGGCGATGATTTTCACGGGTCCAGCGGGCCGATGATTGTCCGGCGCTTCAAACCGCCGGAGTGGCTGCCCGACCAGAGAGCGTTTTTCAACGCTTGCCGCGCGGCCGGATTTCCCGAGTGCGCCGACTTCAACCATCCGCAGGGATCCGGCGTTGGTCCAGTGCCGTTCAACAATCCCGACGCGATTCGCTGGAGCAGCGCGCTGGCCTATCTGAATCCCGCGCGCCACCGCGTTAATTTGACGATCAGGCCGCAATGCCAGGTCCGGCGCGTCATCTTCGACGGCGACCGGGCCACAGGCGTGGAGGTGATAAGCGGCGGCGAGAAGTTCGTGGTGGAAGGCGCGGAGATTGTTCTAAGCGCCGGCGCGATTTGCTCGCCGCATCTGCTGATGCTGTCCGGCGTGGGACCTGAAGATCAGTTGCGCAGTTGCGGTATCCCGATGGTGCGCAATCTGCCGGGAGTGGGCCAGAACCTGCGCGACCATCCCTATTGCAACGTCACCTGGCGCACCCGCGACGATTTCGTCCTCGACCCGCTCACGCCCAGGATGCAGATGGCGATGCGCTGGACGGCGACCGGTTCGAAGCTGCGCAACGACATGCAATTGCTGATGTTCAGCTACGCCCAGGACCTCAAAACCGGCACCTACGCACCAATCGGCACCCGCATCTTGGCCGTGATAGATCTGGCCGTGAGCACCGGCGAACTGCGGCTGCAGTCCGGCGATCCTGACATCCAGCCGTCGCTCGACTATGGATATTTGAAAGAAGAGTTCGACCGCACCCGGATGCGCGAGGCCATCCGCCTGGCGGTGCGGCTGGGCGAACATCCGGATTTCAAGTCGATCACGGTGGAGCGCGTCGAACCCACCGAGGAGGAGTTGCGCAGCGACGAGGCCCTGGAAGAATTTGCCCGCGCCAACGCCACCACCGCGATGCATATTTCGGGCACCTGCAAGATGGGTCCGGCCTCCGATCCGATGGCGGTGGTGGACCAGTATGGCAAGTTGCGGGGGCTGCGCAATCTGCGCGTCGCCGACGCCTCGATCATGCCCGACTGCATCCGCGCCAACACCAATCTGACCACCATGATGATCGGCGAGCGAATCGCGGACTTCATCCGCCAGGGACGTTAGCCGGAGCCGCGTCTGTGCGATCGCTGGCGGGTGCTACAGCTTGAACGTCTTGACGACGTTGCCGGCCAGGATTTTCTTCTTGGATTGGTCGGAAATGTCGGCGCGCTCCGCCAGCTCCGCGACCACGCCCTGAAAGGGATGGCCGCGGTACGGATAGTCGGTCATGCCAAAATTCAAGGAATCGGTGAAGTCTTAAGACGCAGCAGCCTCATCCGGCTTCTTTCCATCAGTGAGACGGTCGAATGGCCCGAATTTTGATTGCGTCAGTGGGCGGCCACGTCGCCCGACAGGTGCGGCGGACGGGTCGGCAGCAGGGGAATTAGGCAGAGCGCCACCACGAACAGCCACACCATCAGCATGAAGATGTCGTTGTAGGCCATGATCGTGGCCTGGCGGGTAAGCCTCGAATTCATCACGACGGAGACCATGGCGTTGGGCGATATGGCGCCGCGATGCATGAACTGCTGAAGGAAGTCCTGCTGAATCTGCCGATAGGTGCTGTTGAGCGAGCTGATGTCGTGCACCAGGCGTTGGTGATGGAACTGAGTGCGCCGCGCGAGCAGGGTCGCCAGCACCGCGTAGGCGACGTTGGCGGACACCCGTTGAAAAACGGTGAAGATGCTCGAAGCGCCGGTCATGTCGGCCGCACGCATCGTGCTGAGCGAAATCGTTCCGATCGTCACTGCAAAGCACGACGACCCTAATCCCATCAGCACCAGGATCGGCGCGAAATTCGAAAATCCGACCGCCAGGGGAAAATGCGCCAGGCTCCAGACCCCGAAAATCTGCAAGCATGCGCCCAGGGTCACTGGGATTCGCGGGTTAAGGTAGTTATATAGCCGGCCCATAATTGGCATCATGATCATCATCGTGATCGGACGCGGCAGCAGCACCAGGCCGGCCTGAAAGGCGGGATAGCCGAGCAGCGTTTCGGTCCATTGCGGCAGCGCGAAACTCGACCCGAACAGGACGAAGCCGATCACGGCGTTGAGCGTCGTGCCGGTTCTGAGCTGGGGGTTGGCGAGCAGGCGCAGATTGATCACCGGTTCGTCGGTGTAAAGCTCCCACAACACCAGGCTCAGCAGGGTTACCGACGCGACGACGGCCCCCATCACGAGCCAGTTCGAGGAAAACCAATCAACCTCCTCGCCCCGTTCGAGCACCAGTTGGAAAGTGCTCAGCCCGATGGTGAGAAGTATGATGCCGACCCAGTCAATATTCTGGAATCCGCGCTTGAGGTAGAGCGGATCATGGACGAAGGTGCTGACCATCGCCAGGGCGATGACTCCGATCGGCAGGTTGATATAGAAAACCCACTGCCAACTCAGGTTATCCACCAGCCATCCGCCCAGCGTTGGCCCCAGCGCCGGCGCCAAAATGACGCCCATGCTGAAGATCGCCATCGCCATGCCCTGCTCGGCGGGCGGAAACGTTTCGCGCGCGATGGCTTGGGAACACGGAATCAGGCCGCCGCCTCCGATCCCCTGCAGGATGCGCGAGACGATCATTTGGGTCAGAGAATGGGAAGCGCCGGCCATAAATGATCCGATCAGGAACAGGACCATCGAGAACATGAAGAAGCGCTTGCGGCCCAGCAGCGTGCTCCACCAACTGCTCATCGTGATCATGATGATCTCGGCGATGCTGTAAGCCGTGGAGACCCAGGTGATGGTGAGCAGGTCCGAGCCGAAGGTGCCCATCATGTGCGGCATCGCCACGTTGACCACGGTGACGTCCATCACCGACATGAACGTCCCGAGCATCACCGAGGCGGCGATCAACCATTTGCTGGCGCCCGTGGCCACGCCGCCAAGGATCGGCCCGTGCGCAAGAGCGATGGCCGTCTGACGCAGCCGCTGACTGCGGCTCAAGCGGGACGCTTTGAGGTGTCTGAGCCATCGAACCTCAGCCAATCCACGGCGTCATGCGGTTAGTTCGCGATACCATTGCGATTCCCCGCGCATGATTTCTGTTTACCTTAAGATTCGACTTTTGCGAACCTTCCGGTGGGGGACGAATACCGGTCACGGCACAGGTGTTGAGCGGCTGGTCGTCGATTGAGGCGGCAAACGGGGTCGACGCTGGCCTGGATGGAAGGTCTCGTAACCGGGCGAAATTTGACATAACCCGGCATCCCATACAGACTGGCCAGCGTAAGATGACCGGCAGCACACCGAAGTTTCATGCTCTGGATTCAAGCGCACCGCAGTGGCCCGATGGCTCGCAACGGCGTACCTGGATGCGGAACTTTACCGGCCTGCGTTAGCAGGCTGCGGAAAGAGTCTCCGCAGCCTGCTCCCTCTCTCTTATCTCCCCCCGGCCAGGGGGAGAAGATTGAGGAAGGAAGCCGACTTTTATGCAGGGTGCTACTCCCATCGGGCAACCAGTCGGTCTCTGCATCCGTTTTTCCGCACCCTGTTAGACGGGATATCGTAGGCTGACTGACGTGCGACTGCGGCTTGTGGTGAGAGTGTGAGCAGCGAGAGTGTGAGCGAGGTTTCCCAGGTAGATTCGGCCGCGGCGGCCCGGCTGTCCGACGCCATCGCCGAAGACGAGCGCCATCCCAGTCGCAAATGGCTGATCGCCGTTTCGGTGATGCTGGGCTCGTTCATGCAGTCCCTGGATATCTCGATCATCAATGTGGCGCTGCCCCATATGCAGCGCAGCTTCGGCGCCAAGGTCGACCAGATTACCTGGGTCGTGACCAGTTATCTGATCGCAATCGGGGTGGTCCTGCCGATGACCGGATGGATCGCGACCCGGATTGGTCGCCGGGTTTATTTCATCGCATCAATCACCGCCTTCATGCTGGCTTCGGCGTTCTGCGGAGCGGCGCAAACCCTGACGCAAATCGTGGTTGCGCGCTTCATCCAGGGTGCGGCCGGCGCCGCGATGATGCCGTTGGCCCAGGCGATTCTGCTCGAAACATTTCCGCCCTACGAGCACACGCTGGCGATGTCCACGCTGTCGCTGGGCTCGGTGATGGCGCCGGTGTTCGGTCCCACGCTCGGCGGCTGGATCACGATGAACCTGAACTGGCGCTGGAACTTCTACATCAATGTGCCGGTCAGCGCGATCGCCGCCGTAATGGTCTACACCTTCGTGCACGATCCGCCGCACCTGCGCAAGCGCACCGGTGACGAGCGCATCGACTATATGGGCCTGATCTACATTACCGCGGCTTTCGGACTGTTCGAATTCGTCATCAGCCGCGGCCAGAACGTCGGCTGGTTCGCCGCCCCATGGGTAAGCTATTGCTCGGCCCTTTGCGCGCTGTTGCTGGTTTTGCTGGTGCGCCATGAACTGCGCTTTCCCCACCCGATTATCGATCTCAGGCTGCTCAAAATATTCAGCTTCTCGCTGGCCACCTTCCTGGTGCCGATCTATACGGCGGTCGTGTTCACGATTAACGTGCTCAACCCGCTCTTCATTCAGGAAGTGCTGGGCTACGATGCGGAGAAGACCGGGTTGCTGGTCTCGCCCCGCGCGATCGGACTGGCGATCGGGTTAGTGCTGGTTGGACAATTGTCACGACGCGCGTTGGATATGCGCTACTATCCCGCGATCGGTTTGTGGATCGCCGCGTATGAGCTGTGGGTGATGTCGCACTGGCATCTGGATACGGGTATTTACGGTTTGACTTGGCCGATCTTCGTGTTCGGGTTCGCGGTCGGCGGAACCTACTCCGTCTTCACCGCCGCCGGGATGAGCGAAATTCCGCACGAACGGTTAGGCTTTGCTTCCACGCTGTTCAACATAATGGCCAACCTGGGCTCGGCTACCGGCATCGCCCTGTTCAGCAGTATGCTGACCGTGGGGCACCACACGTATCTCACCCAGCTCACCGCGCATGCGATGAATCATCTGGCTCCCGGCGCCGACCCGGCGATAGCCGTTAATGCAGTCCGACCCATGGCCTGGCTGTTAACCTACAATGACATCTACCGCAGGCTTATGTTCATCCTCATGATCGTGGCGCCATCCTGCCTGCTGTTGAAGCGGCCGGCGTCTGGCACCAGCATCGACGCAACGATCGAATAGCGCGGCTTCAGCCCAGCGACTGGTAGACCGCGTTGATCAACGCCTCGGCGCGCGGGTCGATCAAAAGGCCCGCTCCCATCTGGTTCATGGTGTAGCCAAAGCCAATCTTCGTGTCGGGATCGGCCAAGCCCAGAGAGCCGCCCGCGCCGGGATGGCCAAAGGTGCGCGGGTTCGGTCCGAACGATGACCCGGGCAACGGTTGCGACAACATGAAGCCGAGCCCGAAGCGCGTCGAGATCGTCAGTACTGCGTCGGCGCCGCACGACTGCTCGGTGTAGCCGCGCTCGATACTTGCTGGTGTCAGGACTCGTATCCCGTCCACTTCGCCGCCGCGGCTGAGCGCGCCATAAACCCGCGCCAGCGCCCGCGCGTCGGTGTGACCGTTGGCGGCCGGTATCTCGGCGTCGCGCCATTCGCGCGAGTTGACGGTCTTTGGCGCCAGCAGGTCGGGCGGGTTGGACAGGGTTTTGGCGGCGACCGATTCCGGGTCCTTCATCATTTCGAGGAACGGATTGGGTGCGCCTGGAGGAGGGGGCGGCGCTGGCAGCAAGGTGGCTACGCGATGGTCGTGCTTTTGGTCCAGACCGATATGGCAGTCCAGGCCGAGCCGCTGTGCAATCTCGTCGCGGAAGTAGGTGCCCAGGCTCTTGCCCGTGATCCGGCGAATCACCTCGCCGACCAGCCATCCGTAGGTCAGCGCGTGGTAGCCGTGACGGGTGCCAGGCTTCCACCATGGTTCCTGTTCGGCGAGTGCGGAGGTCATCGTCGCCCAATCAAATAACGCCTTGGTGGGAAGCGGCTTCCTGACCGCGGGCAGTCCCGCGCGATGGCTCAGGAGGTAGCGCACCGGAAGGTCTTGCTTGCCGGCCTGCGCGAACTCCGGCCAATACTTCGCCACCGGCGCGTCAAGGTCGAGCTTGCCCTGATCGACCAGCCGATGGGCGCACATCGCGGTCAGTCCTTTGGTCGTCGAGAAGACGTTGACGATGGTGTCCCGGGACCATGGCACGGTCTTGGTCTTGTCAGTGTGACCTCCCCAGAGATCCACCACCGGCTTGCCGTCGAGGGTCACCGCCACCGCCGCGCCAAGCTCATTACGCGCCTCGAAATTATCGATAAATGCCTTTCTGACCCGATCGAAACGTGTCTCGCAGGTTCCGCCGATTGGTACGTTTTCAGCCATCGCTGCTCCCTCCTGGATTGGAAACCACGTTGCGGAGACCGATATATATCACGGGTATTGAAAAGCAACAGGCCAACCGATCAGCGCTCCCACGATCCCATTTGGGCTGATCCTGCCGCCATTGCGGGCCGACTCATGATCGCCGAGATGGTCGATGCCGGGTGCGACTGTTTCGCCGGAACTTGCAGATCTGCCGCGGGCGCGCAAGACGTTTACCCAGCTGGAAACGGCTCAACCAGGGACAACCAGCGCTGAAAATCGGGGGCGCTGATCGAAGTCACCGACGTCGGCTTCTTCGACTTCGGACACGACCAGAGCGACGTCGCTCCAAACGCTGTTGAGCTTCATCCGGTACCAGCGGCTCGACGGGTGGACAATCGAGAAGTCTGAAACTCACCGTTTCGAGCCGGAAATGAACCCTAAAATTTGGGGTTGATTTCTAACATGATAAAATACATTTTCTTCTCTAGAAAGAGGCGGGAGCATAAGAGATCCAAGCGCGAGGCTCGCGATAACCCGACGCCATGAAGGGCTTGGATCGGGAGGGCCGTCCCTGTCGCACTTCTTGTGATCGACTACAAGGTGCGTCTCACCGGCCAGGTTCCAGTACGAGCGGCAATTGCTGAAAACCTAGTCCGAGCGACGTGAACACTTGTCGAACCGCGGGCGTCGATGCGCGCTTGATGGCCGCGTAGCGGTCGAGGAATGCGTTTAGTGTCGCCTTGGCCTCGGTTCGCGCAAGCGGCGCGCCCATGCAGTAGTGAATACCGGATCCGAAGGCGAGATGGCTGCGCAGATCACGATTCAGCTGGAATTCGTCAGGATTCGGGAACTCTTTCGGATCACGATTCGCTGATCCAAAGTAAACGTTCACACGGTCGCCGGCCGGGATCCGGACTCCTGAAACCTCCACTTCCCTGGTTGTGTAACGCGCAAGTTGTTGGACCGGACTTTCATAACGCAGACTCTCTTCGATTACCTGCTCAACAAGGCTGCGATCCTCGCGTAGCTGCGACCATAACCTTGGTCGTTCGCTCAGGATGTTGAGGGTGTTCCCGAGAAGGTTGGTCGTGGTCTCATTGCCTGCAAGCAATAGAAACATGCTGAAACCCAGGATTTCCCAATCCTCCAGTTTCTCGCCTTCCACTTCGGCTTCGACCAGTGCGGTGAGCAAATCGTCGGCGCCGTGGCTTCGCCGAATCGCCGCCATCTTGCCGAAGTACGCTACCATCTCGTCAACCTTGCGCTTGTTTTCGACCGGATCAGCGGGAGCGAACGAGATAAACGCGTCGCTCCAGCGCTTGAAGGTTTCGAATTCGTCACCGGGTATCCCGAGCAAGCGCGCGATCACCCTTACCGGAAGGGGGATCGTGTAACTTTGGACGAGTTCGTTTTCGCCGACGCTCAAGCCGTCCAAGAGTGCGTTTACCACACCAATAATCCACGGCGTCAATGCCTCGATGCGGCGCAACGTGAACGCTTTGTTGACCAGGCGGCGGAACCGTGTGTGGCGCGGCGGATCGTTTTCTATCAGAAGAAGCGGCGGCCAGTATTTGGCCAATCTGGCGGGTCGGACCGAGGAGAATGTTTCATGATCGCGCAGCGAACTATAGACATCGTCGTACTTGAGAAATGCCCATGCCCGGATCGGTTCGTCGAGGTCGGGGAGAGCCCCTGCGGGGATGAACACGTAGTTGACCGGCGACTGATCGCGTAATTGCCGATACGCAGGATACGGATCGGCGATGACTTCCGGCGTTGAAAGTTGATCGGGCGCGAAAACCGGTTTCATTGGTGTGACTCCTGATGTTCGGTATCAGGTAGCTTATAAATTTAGCATCCTGAGGGTACGGTCCCACGATAATCCAGAGGTTTGCAAGCCAGTCGTCGCCACTTTTTTCCTGCCCCTGCCCTGATTTTCTGTTATGACATAAAGGACATTATGTTACGTCGATGTGGAAGCGGGAAAGCAATGGGATTTCTGCGTAGGCGCAAACATAAATCCCCGTACCGAGTGCCGCTGGCCGCGTGTGTCACCCGGTGACGAACAACCGCACGGCCGAGATCGACAGGCCTCTTGATCCCGGTTTGGTCTATCACAACATCCTCCCGAAATATGGCCACGCGACTACCGAGGGCCACCACGACGCGCCGTCGTCGAATAGATGGGAAGCTACCCAGCCTAACCCGTTTGTCAAAAGCTTCAGCTTTTTATAGCGTGTCAAAAGCTTTAGGCGCTTGCCGGCAACTTTTGAAAAAAAGATTTGCGATGTTTAGGCAGCTAACCCGAGTTCGTCAAATACCCCTTGCATGGCGAGTCGGATCGCCTCGTAGTGTCGGTCGATTGCCCGTGGGTTTTGTGCTCCGCGCGGCGGCCTGAGTGGTTCAGCGGCGGCGAGCAGAGGTTTGATGGCTTTGTTTCTGAGCACGACCAGCGCGGTCAGCGCCCGCAGACCTGTGGGGATCGGCTCATACCGACGTGTGCGGCCGATGCGGCGGACGATCTGTTTGCCGCGCAGTTTCTTCAGATCGTAGGCGGCACGGCTGGTACCGTACTGGGATTGGCAGTGTTTACCGAGGGCCCGGACCCGCGCGGCCAATTCGGAGACGGTGAAGCCACCGGGCGAGGCCGACAGGGCGATCACCGCCTGGGCGACCAGGCACATGCGCGGCTGGTTGAGATCGATTCCGCCAACCTTGGTCTTGCCCACCTGCGCGGCAGCCGGCAAACGCTCCAGCAGGTCATCGGCGATGAAGCATTGATCGATGCAGGACAGCGCATCCATGAAGCGCTGCAGGATACCCTTGAGCGCGGCGACCAGGCGGGCAAAGTTCTCCAACGAACGTCCACAGCGCAGTTCCTTGGCATCATGGGCCACGGCCTCAATGCGAAGTACGCGCTCGCCTTTGGTATAGATCTTCAGAGTCAACCGGCCGCAGTGCAGCTTGAAGATCGTCAGATCATACACAGGTCTCTCGACCGCTACTTCCCATTGGGCGCGCTTGTTCTTGCGCGGGCGATATTTGGGCCGGTGCTTGTAGCCCACGATGGTCTTGATGGTCTTTATGTCCAGTAGCACGCGGCTGCGGTCAATCAGGGCCTGGAACACCTGCTCCATGTGGCCGCCGATTTCAAACAGCAGGTTGCGGCTGTACTCGAGCTGATAGTTCGAGTACTGGTAACGGAACCCGCTGCGCCGCTGTTCCTCGAGGTCGAGCGCGAAGCACAGGCAGGTGGTGTAGATCCAACGCTCGCACAGCCGGCGTAGCCGCCCTATAGTCCCAGGCTGGGACAAGGTGTCTGCGATCTTCGCCAGACCCGTGGGGTTGGAGATATGGGTAAAGCAGTTGGCCTCCTTGGTGAAGTTGATTCCCGCTTTGCGGGCCTGACAGGCGACGTACTCATGCCCGTTGAGCATCACCTGGGCGGGGAACGGCGGGGGCCCGCTCATCTTAATGGTGATGTGGCCCCAATCGGGATCCAGGATGTGAAAGGAGTAGTGGTTCACGTAGGGCATCGGAGTCTTGCGCTCGAGGTGATGGTTGGCGCCAACGTCCCACACCGGCACCCGAGCGCGGCCGACCAAAATCACAAACAGGCCCCGGGCGACCTGGGTCTTGCTCAGGTATTGTTCGGCAAGGTCGTGCTTGCGCTCTCCCATCGAGCAGTCGATGACCGGAATGCCGTGGGCTTTAGCATAGGCGCGCACCCGACGGCTGAAACGGCCCGCCATGCGCATCAGGTAGACGTTGTGCAGCGTGTCGTCAGATCCGGTCAACGCCCGCCACCACCAGCGGAACCCACCGGGATTATGCCCCATCGGAAAATAAGCGTTCAGCACGATCCGATCCACGCAATCGTAGCTGCCGCTCAGCAGATCCTGATATGAAGTGCTCAGCCCATCCATGATGGAGGGCAAGCTACAAGTACTGCACCCGCGACTTCAAACTGCCCCGCAGGGGCCACTTTTTCGCAGCCTGGCCTGCGAAAAAGCGTAGATTCTTATTGTGCGCCGCCGCGTTTGGTATTACTTGAGGTGTATCAGAACCCTCACCCTCGCCCTTTCCCACAACTGAATGTGGGCGAGGGAAAAGAACCAAGCCTCTATTGCGCGGCAGCGCTGCCAAAGCGACCTTGCGTTGCCTTTTAGTCGTTTTTCGACCTTCTCCATTTGTGAGAGAGCGGAGTGATCCAGGGGTGATCCGTCTCAATTAAGACCAAACGTACAAGGGGACGGAGCAGAAATCTCATTCGGTTTGCTGTTGCTGTTTCATCTGCTCCAGCTCACGCCGCTGTTGCTCGATTTCCTGCTGCTGTTGCTCGATCTGACTTTGGGTTTGTTGCTGCTGGTTTTCCTGGTTCTGCATCGAGTTGCCGACCGCGTAATCCACCCACTGCACCCAATCCGCCGCCGATCGCGGCGCCGGCGCCAGGATGTCCCACGGCTGCGCCGATTATGGCGCCCGTGCCGGCGCCCAGGAGGCCCCCCCCAAGAGTTCCCTCCTCTCGGGTACTAAAAGGCTGGCTTCCGCTGCAAGCGGTCATAAACATGGCCAAGACCAGCGTACAAATAATTGTCCAAATCAAGCGCGGCATTGAAATCTCCCTCCCGGTATCAGCAGGCCCGGGAGCCGAAATTGATTTCGGGGCCGTCGGATCCGTTCGCTATAGCTTGCTTTGCCTTTCAACATCGGCGCACATTTCAAGATTAGCAGAGCATCGTGAATGCGGAACACACTTAGGGCAAATTTTGGCTCAACCACGCACGATGCGTAAAACACGCAAAAAACGGACCACAATCCTTATAATCTCACGGCAATAGAGCGAAAATCCGCGCCGGGCTCCCGCTGCCGCCGCCGATCTTAAGCGGCGCGCAAAAAATTGATTGCTCCGAGCGGGTGGAAGTTTGTCCGTATTGCACAAATTTTCGAACCCGACCCGATTGGCGCCCAGCCATAGCCGATGAACCGGAAAATCCCGGCTGTTTCCCGGGTCCATGCTCGCCGTGTCGATCGCAAGCGCGATCACGTCGCGCTCGAGCAAAAAGCCGGCCGCTGCGACGGAAAAACCTGGAAAGCGCAGCCTCGCGCGTCTCGGTCTGGTCCGTGCCCATGTAGCGTTTAGGGTCGGACCAAAACCGTCCCCATCCCGAGCGCGCCACCACGATGGCGCCGTCGGGAATCCGGCCGTAGCTGAGCTCATACTGTTCGATATCCACCACGCCAAGAACGGCGTCGGGGTCCTTGGCCGCGCGGCCGGAGAAATCGATCACCGCGGCCGGGCCGATAGTCTGCGCCAGCGCCACCTGCCGGCCGTGGCACCGTCGCGACTGAAATGCCGGGGCGCGTCCATATGTGTCCCCGCATGTTCGGGCGAGGCGAAATGGCCCGCGGCATAAAAGTAGCCGTCCGGGGTCATCCCGTATTGCTCCCATCGATGATCAAACTCGGTATCCGTCGGCCAATGAATGGTGTTTTGGTCCAATGGATAGGTCAGATCGACGATTTTTGAAGTGTCGATGACTGGCATGGCCCTCGGCTTGGTGCTCAAAACTGAAGACCGCTGACCGCCTGCAAAGCAGGCTGCGGAAGAAGTCTCCGACCGGCGCCGGACTCGCGTCTTCTACCAGCCAATCACCTGGGCCGGCATCAGCGTCCGATCTGACCCCGCGGGATCGGCTCCGCCGCGCAGCAAGCCGGTGTGCCGGATCGTGCTCGACCGCCAGAACGAATCCTTCGCAGTATGGGGGCATCAACTGGATTATGTGACCGCGGCTTGCCAGATCGTCGCGCACGCTTTGCTCGATCCGTTCTTCCACCCGCATCAAACCGGGCTGCGCCACATGCGGATAGAAGGTGATTGGCATATGCGCGGAGGCGACTCGCGGGTGCCTCGATCGCCTCCTGCAGATTCATTCCAAAGTGAACCAGGTTAAGGAAGAATTGCAGCGTCCACTGGTCCTGATTGTCCCCTCCCGGGGTCCCGAAGGCGATACATCGCCCGTCGGGCGCCAGTCGCCAGCGACGGCGTCAGGGTCGTCCGGGGACGTTTGCCAGGAGCCAGTCCATTGGGATGGGTCTCGTCGAGGTGAAAGCTTTGCAGGCGTGTTCCAAGCGGGAAGCCCAGGGTATCAATCACCGGCGAACTCGGGATCCATCCTCCGCTCGGGGTGATTGCGATCACGTTGCCATGGCGGTCGGCGGCGTCGACATGCACGGTGCCGGGGCCCCAGCTTCGAGCCTGGATCGGAGTATCCGCCAGCGCGCGCATGCCGCAGCGGGTCGCCGGGCCGGGCCGGCATCGACCAGGGCCCGCGCGGGGTCGATCAACCGGCGGCGAAGTTCGGCGTATTCCTTGGAGAGCAGGCCCGTTGATCGGAACGTCGACGAAGTCCGGGTCACCGTAGTAGGCCTCGCGGTCGGCGAAAGCGAGCTTGGCGGCTTCGATTACATAGTGAAGGTACTGGGCCGAATTGTGCCCGAGCGCACGCAGGTCAAATCCTTCGAGCAAGCGCAGTTGCTGGAGAAAAACCGGGCCCTTGGGACCACGGCCGGCATTTGAAGATCGAATAGCCGTGATAGTCGATCTTCAACGGATCTTCGATCTTGGTCTTGAATCGGTCCAGATCCTCGGTGGCGAGCAACCCGCCATTGGCCTCCGACCAATTGACAATTTCTGCCGCGATATCGCCGCTGTAGAAGCGGTCGCGCGCCGCATTTAAGCCGGCGCTGCGGTCGCCGCCGGTTTTTGCCCGCGCTTCGGCGTCGAGCAAGCGGCGGAAAAAATTGGCCAGCGCCGGATTTTTGATCCGCTCCCCCGGTTCCGGAGCGCGTCCATTGCGGCAGGTAAATTTGGGCGGTGGTGGGCCAGCGCTTCAGGAAGTGATGCGCGTTGGCACGCAACGTGGCCATTTCCATGGTGCCGGTCAAAAGGGTGGCTTTGGCATCCGGGCTTCCGATTAACCATCATGAGCGGGGAATCCCTCCTCGCTCAGCTCCAACGCCGGTTCGAGGACCTGGGCCAGACTGAAGGTGCCGAAGTTTTCCAGCGCGGTCACCAGCGCGTCGAAGGCGGCGGGAACGCCGGCGGCCAGCAGGCCCTGCCCAGGAATCAGGTTCAGACCCTGCGACCGATAGTAGTCGATGGTGGCGCGGGCCGGCGCGGCGGTGTTGCCGTTGATTGCCAGTACCCGCGTCGGTGCCGGCCGGCCGCACCAGGATCGGCGCTTCGCCGCCGATCGTGTTCAGGTGTGGATTGACGATGCCTTCCACAAACGTGGCGGCGACGGCGGCGTCAATCGCGTTGCCACCCAGCGCAAACATTCGCGCGCCCGCCGCCGCCGAGAGGTAATGCTCGGTTGCAATCATCGCGTGCCCGCCCATTACCAGTGGATAAAGAGTTGGCATGTTGATGAAATTTCCTGTTGTCGAATGCGAATCGTTAGCCCAACTATGCTATAAATGAGATGGAGTGCGAAATCTACTGAATGCCACCGTGCGTAAAATTACTGGTGACACCTGCTCGGTTCTCGATCCTCGGAGACAACGGCTCTGGCATCGGAGTGATGAATTTTAACGTGAGCCCAACTCGTCTAATTATCAGGTATGGCAAAGGTGCTGCGATGGGTTTGGGCCACAGGCGGAAAGCCATCCAAAGAGAAGGGCAAATCAGTGAACTCATCGGCAGAAGACAGGCAGGATGGGACGGTTGTGGGAAGGTATTGCCGACTGCTTAAACCGGTCCGCGACCGTGAAGGACAGTCCCGTTTTGGCGAACGCCCACGAATCATTCGCGAGGTGCGCAACCTCGATCGCGTCATGTACCTGGTTCAGTTTGAAGACGGCGCCACAACCTTCGTCTTTCCACATGAAATAATCGTCGATTGAAGCGCGGTGCGGGCGCGAGTTTGTCCGCGCCGCATCGCTGCCGTAATATGGCCGCTTGTTGAGACCACCACGGAGGTGAGCTTATGCGTGCGGCAGTCCTCAAATCGCCCAGATCCTTCGAATTGGACCGCGCTTATCCCGAACCGCCGATGGGTCCCTCCGACTTGAAACTGCGGGTCGAATACACCGGTATCTGCGGCAGCGATCTCCACGTCTTCACCGTCGATCCGCCGATGATGAAACTGCCGGCGGTGCTGGGCCATGAATTTTCCGCTCAGGTGGTCGAAGTTGGTCCCGAGGCCCGCGGCTTTGCGGCCGGGGACCGCGCCGTTGGCCTGATTTATCCAAGTTGCGGCCGCTGCGAGTACTGCGTCCAGGGTGATTTCACGCTTGTGCGACCTGCGCGGCGTCAACATCAACGAACGTAACGGTTCATTCGCCGAGTACATCACGGTTCCGGCGCGCCAGTTGTTCCATGTTCCCGCCAAGCACCCCGGCCGATGAAGCGGCGCTGATCGAGCCGTCCTCGGTCGCGGTCCACGCTATCCGGCGCTCGAAAATAAGCGTCGGCGAGCGCGCCGTGGTTTTTGGCGGCGGACCGCTGGGGTTGCTGATCATGAAGCTGGCCCAATTGGGCGGCGCCGACTGGGTGGCCCTGGTCGAACCGGTCGCGGGACGCCGCAAATTGGCCAAGGAATACGGCGCCGACCTGGTTTTGGACCCCGCCGAAGAGATTCACGGGCCGATTATGGATGCGACCGACGGACGCGGGGCGGACGTGATATTCGAGGTCGCCGGGGTTGGCCGGGCTTTCGACGCCGCCAGCAAGCTGGTCCGCAAGCAGGGCCGGATGGTGGTGGTTGCGGTTTATGAAAGCCGCGACGTCCCCTATCGTCCTAATCGCTTCGTCAGCGACGAGATCGACCTGATCCACAGCTTTTGGGCCAGATGCGGTCGACTTTCGCCGCGCGGTTAACCTGGTCTCGAGGCGCAAACTCGACGTGCGGCCGCTGATCACCGGCCGCGTCGGTATCGACCAGATGCAGACGGCCTTCGACGGACTCGCCAGCGATCGCGGCAGTCAGAGCAAGGTGCTGGTGGCCTGTAGCTGATTCGTGACGGCGGCGGTCAGGGATTTTCGCCGGCGACTACCGCGTTGGCCTGATAAGATTGCCGCGATCGTCTTGGCGTCGATTATGTCGCCACTGCGGATCATCTTTATAACCGCGGCTAATTCGAGCCACTCCACGCGGATCACCTCGTCGGCCTCATGGCTGGTAGCGCTGTGGCTCAGCTCGCGCGCCAGGTAGAGTTCGATCCGCTCGTCGCAGATACTCGGAATCGTCACCAGCGACTCCAGATGGTCCCAGCGGGTCGGCGCTGACGCCGGCCTCTTCGAGCAGTTCGCGCTGCGCGCATTGACGCCCGCTCTCGCCCGGCCCGCGGCATCCCGCCGGGATTTCCCAGATGGTTCCGCCCACCGCGTGGCGATACTGATGGAGCATCGCGACCCGCTAGATCGCGGTCAAGGGCGACAATCGCGGCAGCGCCGGGATGGCGGATAATCGGCAATTCAACGGTGAGACCATTGGGCAGCGTGGTGGTTTCGACGCCGAAGTCGATCACCCCGGCGCGAAAGATTGGACGGCGTGCGGAGTTCATGATTCAAAGACGATCTTGGCGTTTGCTGTGAACGGCCGTAACCCCAAGAGGATGGAGCCCGCCACCCAGCGTAGAACAGAACGGTCAAAAACATCCGCATCAGGTTTGGGCGCCCCGCTCCTGGCGCATCGGAAGAACCTCACGATCTACCCTCTCGCGATTGTCGTCCTCGGCCTTTTCCACATCGTAGCGCAGCTGCAGGTTCAGCCACACCTCGACGCTGGTACCAAAATATCGGGCCAGCCGCATCGCCGTGTCGGGCGTGATATTTCGCTTTCGGTTGACGATCGCGTGGATCCGCGTGCCCGGCACACGCAGATCCAGCGCCAACCGGTTTGCACTAAGGTTTAGCGGCTTCATAAACTCTTCAAATAGAATCTCCCCCGGGTGAATCGGAGGAAGCTTCTTGTCCTTTATCGTCATCGTTCTACCCTTCTGATCGAGGATCCCCACCCTCATCGAGGAATCGAACCAGTCACTTTCAGGTGTGGTAATCCACTATTTCGACTTCGTAGGCGTCGCCCGCTTTCCACTCAAAGCACAATGTGCTGCCCTGTCCTATCGGCTTTGAGTGCCTCAAGCCGGTTTCCGGGTGGCTTCGCCAAATCCGATAGTTGCTTGGCCGCGTCCAGCCACAGCAGCTTTCGTCGTGTGGCCGTTTCGATGTTCTGAAATCGCGCCACAAACTGTCTGACAAAGAGGCGCCTGGTGTCCCCGCACTTGAAGGTTCTGATCACGACGGCCCCGCACGTCGATTTTCATCTTGCAGAGTATAACGTATAGCGTAATATCTCAAGCGGTAGCCGTGTCTTTTTTAGTGCCCAATTAACCGCCCCACGCAAGGTCACGCATCCGAGTGGGTCCGGGCGGCTTTCAAGGAGCGTGGTAGCTGCGGTATCATTCAAGCGCGGGTCCTCAAAGGATAGAATAACGGTGACGCGCAGCGGTAGCCGGCAGGGCGCCGCTCAAGAGGGCAGATTAGTCAGGTGAAAGGTACCCGAACCGCACAATTGGTGAGCGAACTGGAAGAACTGGCCCAACGCTGTGGTATTGAGGTCAGGCACGAAAAGCTGTTGCGCGAAATCGGCTACCGCGCCAGAAGCGGTTCGTGTAAGGTCAAACAAAAGAACCTCGTCATCCTCGACCGCACCCTCGCGCCCCCTGAGCAGGTCGAGGTTCTGGCCGAAGCACTGCGCGGTCAGGACCTCGAAAGCCTGTATGTATCGCCGGCGGCGCGCAGGCTGTTGCAGGAAGAAAGGGGTTAGCCGTTGGCCGCAGGGCTCAGCCGTCTCATGCCGCATACCGGAGAGATCACGGAACACACGACCATCCCGGGGCGTCCGCGCGTCAGTCCGGACGAGCGGATGGAGATGTTCCACAGCCGCCTCAAGGAGCGGGCGCTGAAGTCCACCGGCCAGCGCGACGATATCGCGCGGGTATTCTTTGCGCTGGGCCGCCATGTCAGTGCCGAAGAGCTGTACGCCGAGGTCAAGAAGGTCAACCCTCACGTCGGCTACGCCACCATCTACCGCACGTTGAAGCTGCTCAAGGAATGCGAGTTGGTCTCCGAACGGCACTTCGACGACGGGCAGGGCCGTTACGAGATCATCGACGAGCAGCGCCATCACGACCATTTCATCTGCGAGCAACTGCGGCCGCATCATCGAGTTCCAAAACGAGCGGCATGGAGCGGATCCAGCAGACCGTGGCGCGGGAGCTCGGGGTATCGCTCACGCGCCATCGGCTGGAGCTTTATGGACGCTGCCCCGAATGCCGCAAGCGCTCAG
The DNA here is from genome assembly GCA_963782865.1 of uncultured Gammaproteobacteria bacterium. Classification (GTDB taxonomy): domain Bacteria; phylum Pseudomonadota; class Gammaproteobacteria; order Steroidobacterales; family Steroidobacteraceae; genus Bog-1198. The sequence continues at coordinate 259,626 of CAWALS010000017.1, forward strand.
CCGAAAGCGCCTAGCCACAGGTAGCGCGGACTTCCAGCACGCCTGCGCGGGTGCAAGCCTGCCGGGTTTTGAAAAAGCTCGCCCGGCGGGTCTATACCTGATACGCTGGGAACAGCCCCTACAATTCAGGCCAATCCTTCAGGAGGCATCAACACATGGCCGAAAAACCCAGAATGCTTGAGGGTTACCGCGTCCTCGATTTCACCCAGTTTGTGGCCGGACCCACCTGCACCCGAATCCTCGCCGAGATGGGCGCCGAGGTGATCAAGGTCGAGCCCGCGCCCGAGGGCGACCGCGCGCGCACCTTCGGATTGCGGCGCAACGGCACCAGCACCTATTTCTTTCAGCACAATCACAGCAAGCGCAGCCTTGCAATCGATACCCACCATCCCAAGGCCAAAGCCATCTTTCATGAACTGGTGCGCAAATCCGATGTCCTGGTCGAGAACTACGCGCCGGGCGTAATGGGCCGCATCGGCATGGACTGGGATACGGTCAAGGCCGATCAATCCGCGGCTGGTGATGGCGTCGATTTCGATGGCGGGGCAGACCGGTCCGCTGGCGTTCAAGGGCGGCTACGACTTTATCGGCCAGGCCTACGCCGGCGTGACCGACCTGGTTGGCGAGCCCGACCGGCCGCCGGCGATGCTGTCGCTGGCGCTCGGGCGATATTTCAACCGGGGTCACCACGGCGATGGCGATCGGTTTCGCGCTGCTCTATCGCAAGACTACCGGCCAGGGGCAGTACATCGACGCCTCGCTGCTCGACAACTACTTCCATATGCACGAACTCAGCGTGCCGGTGCTGTCGCTGCGGCCGGACAAGTTCCAGCCCAAGCGCAACGGCCGGATGTATCAGCCCTCCTCGCCTTACGGAATTTTCTATGCCACCGGCGGCTACGTGATGATTTGCGTCACGCCCCATCAATGGCCGGCCATCTGCCGCGCGATGGGAAAGCCGGAGCTGATCGGCGATCCGCGCTTCAAGGAAGAGCGCCTGCGAGTCAAAAATCGCGACGAACTGACGGGAATCGTCGAAGGTTGGCTCAAAGAATTTCCCAGCGTGGAAGCCGCATTGGAGGCATTGGACAAGGAGCGCGTGCCCTGCGCGCCGGTGCTCACCGTGCAGGAGGCCATGAACCATCCGCATCATCGCCAGCGCAAGACCGTGCGGCGCGTTCACGATCCGATCATGGGCGATTTCGATATTCCGGGGATGCCGGTCAGGTTCGAGAATTGGGAGAACCGCACCGACGTCAAGGCTCCGCTGCTGGGCCAGGACAACGACGACATCCTGCGCGGACTGATCGGGATGCGCGACCACGAGATCCGCGAGCTATATGAGCAAAAGGTGCTGGTCAAAGAGCCACGTTGACAGCGCTCGGGAACTGAGCTGTGCCGCGGCGCTCGAAGTTCTCGCATGAGGTAGATGGGCGCTGTCCCCGGATGCTGCAGGGCTACAAGGTTCTGGACATCTGCCAGTTCGTCGCCGGTCCGACCTGTACCCGGATGCTCGCCGAATTGGGCGCCGACGTGGTCAAGATCGAACCGGCGCCGACCGGCGATCGCTCGCGCGCGATGATGATCGTCCGCGACGGCATGAGCACCTATTACTTCCAGCACAACCATTCCAAGCGCGCCATCGCGCTGGATCTGACCAAGCCGCGCGCCCGTGAACTGGTCAAGGCGATGGTGCCGAAGTTCGACGTGGTGGTGCAAAGCTTCACTCCCGGTGTGATGGCGCGGATGGGCCTGGATTATCCCGCGCTCAAAGCGGTTCATCCGGCGTTGATCATGTGTTCGATTTCGATGGCGGGTCAGACCGGACCGCTGGCCGAAAAGCCGGGCTTCGACGTGATCGGCCAGGCATATGCCGGCGTGACCGATCTGGTCGGCGAACCGGATCGTCCGCCTGCGGTATTGCCGATGGCGCTCGGCGATGTCTCCACCGGGGTCGCGGCAGCGATGTCGATTGCGGTCGCGATTATTCATCGGATGCGCACCGGCGAGGGGCAGCATATCGACGCCTCGCTGCTCGACACCTACTTCCACATGCATGCGATGGACGTGCCGGCGGTCGCGATGCGTCCAAAGTATCATCCCAGGCGCGAAGGTTCGCGTTCCACGGTCTATCCGCCCGGCGTCTTCCGTGCCAATGGCGGTTATATCGTGCTGATGGCTACGGGCCACCAATGGCCGAGGTTCACCCAAGGCGATCGGGAGGCCGGAACTGGAGCACGACCCGCGCTTTAAGGAGATGCGGACGCGGTTGAAGAACAACGACGCCTTGCGCGAGATCGTCGAGCAATGGCTCGCGCAGCAGCCCAGCGTCGAGGCCGCAGTTGAACTCCTGGGCCAAGCGCATATCCCGTGCGCGCCGGTTTTGGAACTGCGCGACGCGATGCGCCATCCGCATATCGTGGGCCGGCAAACGGTGCGCAAGGCGCATGATCGGGGCCTGGGCGATTTCGAGCTTCCTGGGATGCCGACGAAGTTTTCCGCCTGGCCCGGCGATCGCACCGATCTTCAAGCTCCGCGCCTGGGCGAGCATAACGAGGAAGTTCTGCGCGAAGTGCTCGATCTGTCTGACGCGGAAATCGCCGACTTGTATGCGCAGCGGGTGCTGGTGAAATACCAGGCCCCGAGCTGATTGGAGTTCCTGATCGGAGTTTCAATGATGGACCAGCCACTGAAAGGAAAGCATGCGCTCGTAACCGGCGGCGGGCGGGGTATTGGCCGCTCGATTGCCCTGGCGTTGGCGCGCGCCGGGGCCGACGTCGCGGTGGCGGCGCGCACGCGGCAGCAATTGGATGCGGTGGCGGGCGAGATAAACTCGCTGGGGCAGCGCGGTTTCGCGCTTGAGATCGACCTGACCAAACGCGACCATATCGAGCAACGGGTCAATCAGGCCGCGCAACAACTGGGCGGGCTGGAGATTTTAGTCAACAACGCGGGCGGCACGATTGCCGACGACCCGGCCAAGCTCGATCCGATCAACCACGATCCCAAGACCTTCGAGGACAACCTGTTCTTCAACCTGACCCAGGTGTTTTACGTGACCCGGGCCGCGCTGCCCTACATGATCAAGCAAAACTGGGGGCGGATCCTTAACACCGGTTCGGGCTCCGCCGCGCGCGGCGGTTCGGTTCTGTCCTACACCGCCGCCAAGCACGGGCTCATCGGCTATACGCGCTCGTTGGCGTACGCGGTCGCGCGGCACAACATCAACGCCAACGTGATCAATCCCGGATGGACCAACACCGCGATGGTGGATTGGGAGCGCATCGCCAAGGGGATGAACACCACGATTGAGGGCGCCAAGCAGTTCGCCAACAGCCAGAGTATCCAACGGCGCGTGATCGAGCCCGATGAACTCGGTCCGATGGCGGTACTGCTGTGCTCCGACGCCGGCAGCGCCGTCACCGGCCAGGTCGTTTACGTGGATGGCGGGTTTAAGGTGTGAGCGATCTTTTGAACAGCCGGCCGGCGCCGCTCCCAGGGAGACGGCGCGGCCAGACCAACCGCGCGTTTACTTGCCGCCGATAAAGGTCTTGGTCAGGCGGGCCAGTTCGCTGTGCTTTTCGACTTCGAGGTAGTGCCCGGCGCCGTCTATAATCTCCAGCTTCGCCTTGGGCATCGCCTGCTGATAGCGCTCGCCGCAGCTTAGCGGCACCACGTGGTTCTGCTTGCCCCATACCACCAGCGTCGGCACCGTGACCGTCTTGATCAGATGCGGCATCGCCTGGTTGAACATGTATGGCTTCCACGCGATGCGCGTCGTCATCTCGCGGTCGATCTCCCACGTCACCAACTGGTCAACGTCGGGCCGCTCCTTGTACAGCTCCGCGAACTTGGCCTGGTCGGCGAATCCCGCCTCGACGTAATCCAGCGTGCTGATCAGGAACTGGTCGATGATCTCGCCGCGCGTGGGCTGAATCCCCATCGCGTTGACCAGCACCAGGTGGCTGAACTCGTGATGGCACATGGTCGCCATCTCGGCCAGCAATCCAGCCGCCGAAGCCCAGCCCCACCGCCGCCGTCGAATTCAGCCCCAGGTCCTTGAGCAGACGCTGATAGATGCAGGCGATGTCGCGCACGTTGCGCGCCCACTCGGGCCGCTCCGACTTGCCGAATCCCGGATGCGACGGGCACATACACGGTGTGATTTTCCGCCAACTCCATGTAGTACGGCAACCATCCCGGATTGCCCACGTCATGATGCAGCACCAGCACCGGCGAACCGCTGCCGCCCTTGAGCAATTGCACTTTGCCTCCGGCCACATCGACGAGACTTTCGGTGAAACTCATCTATCTCGCGCTCCTCGGCTGGTCAGCGGATTAAACGGTGCTTCCTGCGCGGCCCTAAAATCGCTTCGTTCGGCGTGCAGACTGTACCGTCGTTTGACTTAGTCGCTTTAGGTCTTGGGCACCGCGGCCAAACTAGAATCCAATCGACAATGTGTCAAGTTCGCGTTTTCCGCGCCAAAGACCAGTTGCTCCCGATCTTGCTCAGGCTGGCTTGGCGCGCGCCAGCCGCTCGACGGCCGGTTTCAGCGCGCGCTCGGAATCAGAATATTCCTGCCACGCGCGTGCTTTTTGCGATCAAGTCCGGCGCGGTCCGGATGGTGAAGCGTTTGGGATCGAGATCCGAGCGCACCTGCGCCCACGTCAATGGCATCGAGACCGGTGCTCCGTCGCGCGCTCTGGGGGATAGCGGAGCCACCGCGGTTGCGGTGCGGTCGTTGCGCAGATAGTCCAGGTAGATGCGGCCGGCGCGAGCTTTCTTGGTCATTTTCACCAGATAGCGGTCCGGGCTCTCAGCGGCCATCCAGTTGCAGACCTCGCGGGCGAAGGCCTTGGCTTGCGGCCAGCCAAGACCGCCGTTCTTGGAATCGGCCAGCGGCGTCACCACATGGAGACCCTTGCCGCCGGTGGTCTTGCAGAAGCTGACCAGGCCAAGCTCGTCCAGCCGCTCGCGCATCTCTCGCGCCGCCTCGACTACTGCCGCAAACTCCACGTCGGGCGCGGGATCGAAGTCGAATACGAGACGGCCCGGTACATCCGGCTGGCCGGGCCGGCAGTTCCAAGGATGCAGTTCCACGCCGCCTAACTGTGCCACTGCCGCCAGGCCTTCAAGGCGGTCGATCTCGAGATAGGGGTGGGAATCGCCCGAAACCTTGACCAACTCGAGCACGCGCGACATCCCCGGCATGTCGTGGCGCTGGAAGAACTGCTCTCCGCCGATGCCCTCGGGGGCACGGACGATCGAACAGGGACGGCCCTTGAGGTGCGGCATCATCCACGGACCGACGGCTTCGTAGTAGCGCGCCAATTCCAGCTTGGTGACGGGTAGTCCGTCGCCGCCATCGGGCCACAGCTCTTTGTCAGGGTGCGAAATCGGGACTCCGACCACGACCGATGATTCGTCATTCGCCATGCTGCGCCTCAGGTTCCGTTTCGCGTCAACATGACTGTCGGCCCCTGAATCCATGATATACATGAGTCAGGTCGTCGGGGTAATTTTTCTCTTGCCGGACCCGGCTGCTGCCGGCAACGATGGTGTTTGGCGCATTTGATCGGCGTCGCCCCGGAACATTCGCTGGTTGACTGAATGATCCGTTCGGCAGTAAACACGCTAATAGGAGGACACTGGCATGTCTTATGATCTTCTGATTCGCAATGGCACCGTGGTTGACGGCACCGGGGCGCCACGCTACCGCGCCGACGTCGCAATCGCTGACGGACGAATCGCTGAAATCGGCAAGGTGACCGACGGCGCCCGCAAGATCATCGACGCCAGTGACCTCATCGTGGCGCCCGGCTTCGTCGATCCGCATACCCATTATGACGCCCAGATCTGCTGGGATCCGCAAATCAGTGTCTCATCGTGGCACGGCGTTACCAGCGTGGTGATGGGCAACTGCGGAGTCGGAATCGCGCCGTGCAAGCCGCAGGCGCGGGAAATCGCGGCCTGGGACCTGGTCAACGTCGAATCGATTCCGTTCGAGGTGCTCACCAAGGGCGTCACCTGGGATTGGGAGAGCTTTCCCAGCTACCTGGACGCGGCGGACAAGCGCGGCAGCTCGATCAATCTTGGCTTTATCGCGCCGCTGACGCCGTTTCGCCACAACGTGATGGGCGAGGAGTCGATGGATCGCGCGGCTACCGCCGAGGAAACCGCTCAGCATCACGGCTTTGCTGCGCGAAGCGGTGGCTGCCGGAGCACTGGGTTTCTCGACCACGATCGGCCGCCAGCATATCGGCTATCGCGGCCGTCCGTTGGCCTGCCGTCTGGCCAGCCGCGACGAGCTTAAGTCCTACTGCAACGCGCTGCGCGACCTGGGCAAAGGCGCGATCGAAATCTCGCTGACCCAGAATCCGCCCTGTCATGTCGGAGAGCGAATACGAACTGCTCGACTTCCTGCTCACCGAAAGTCAGCGCCGGGTCACCTGGCTGGCGATTTTCAACAATGACGCGCGTCCCGACGCCAGCATGGAGACGCTCGACCAGGTCGAGCCGCTGATCAAGCGCGGCGGCGTTCCGCAGGTCACCTGCCGGCCGCTGATCTTCCAGCTCAACATGCGCAATCCCTTCCTGTTCGCGGCGATGTCGTCGTGGAACAGGGTCTTCAATCAGCCGCCCGAGAAGCAGAAGGAGATTTATCGCGATCCGGAATTCCGCCAGGCCTTCCGCGCCACGCTCAACAAGAGTCCCGGGCGTCAACATCATGGCCAAGAGCCGCGTGATCGAGGTGCAGGAGGTCGGCAATCCCGCGCTGAAGCATTATCGAAGGCAAATCGCTGGCCGACGTCGCGCTCGAGCGCGGCACCGACGCGGTCGACGCGCTGCTGGATCTCGCCGATTGAAGACGATCTGCAGGTCAACTTCGTGCTGCCGCTGCTCAATGCCGACGAGTCGCAGGATTCCGCAACTGATTTGCGATCCGCGCACGATGATTGGACTGTCCGACGGCGGCGCGCATGTCGACATGCTGTGCGACGCCGGTTACTGCACCTACCTGATCGGCACCTGGGCGCGCGACAAGAGGCGCGATGACGCTGGAGCATGCGGTCAAGCGGATCACCTCCGAGCCCGCCGACTTCTTCAATCTGCGCGGACGCGGACGCCTCGCCGTGGGCAATCCGGCTGACGTGGCGGTCTTCGATTACAGCACCATCGGCTCGCCCAAGCGCGGCGAGATTCGCAACGACCTGCCCGGCGGCGGCCGCCGGCTGGTGGTTCCGGCCCGCGGCGTGCAGCACACCGTCGTCAACGGCACGATGGTGTACGAAGACGGCAAAGTACACCGGCGCGAAGCCCGGCACCGTTCTGAGATCATAGCGGTCATAAATCCGTAACTGTGCCTTGAGGGGCGCGCTACTGGCGCCCCTCGAAGTCTTCTCGAGACCTCAGGTCCCGACTTCGTTGTTCAAGGCAGCGTGCCGCGTGAGATGCCATTCGCAAACTTGCTTGAACGCCCGTTCCGTGCCAGCGTGATGGTGCAACTCCCAAGGGGTAAATTCCAATGTCATACGACGTGCTGATAAAGAACGGAACCGTGGTGGACGGCACCGGTGCGCCGCGTTACTGCGGCCGATGTGGCGGTCGCCGACGGCCGGATCGCTGAGATCGGCAAAGTCAGCGGCAGCGCGCGCAAGGTGATCGACGCTTCCGGACCTGATCGTCGCGCCCGGCTTCGTCGATCCTCATACCCATTACGACGCGCAGATTTGCTGGGACCCGCAGGTCAGTTGCTCGTCGTGGCACGGCATCACCACCGTGGTGATGGGCAATTGCGGAGTGGGCTTGGCGCCGTGCAAGCCCGACGTGCATGAGATCGCGACGCTGGATCTGGTCAATGTCGAAGGGATCCCGGCGCGGGTGCTGCGGTCGGGCATCACCTGGGATTGGGAGAGCTTTCCCAGCTACATGGATGCCGCGGCCAAGCGCGGCAGCTCGCTCAATCTCGGGATTCCTGGCGCCGCTGACGCCGTTTCGCCATTACGTGATGGGCGAGGACTCGATGGATCGCGCGGCGACGCCGGAGGAGACCGACGCGCATCACCGCGCTGCTCAGCGAAGCGGTCGCGGCCGGAGCGCGTGGGTTTTTCCACCACCACCGGCCGCCAGCATGTCGGCTACAAGGGCCGGCCCGCTGGCCTGCCGCCTGGCCAGCCGCGAGGAACTGAGCAGCTACGCGCATGCGTTGGGCAAGCTGGGCAAGGGCGTGATTGAGATCACCCTGACCCAGGATTTCGGCAATATCGCGGACCATGAATACGACCTGCTCGACTTCCTGCTCACCGAGAGCGGACGGCCCGTTACCTGGCTGGCGGTTTTCGATCGCGACGATCAGCCCGAAGCGAGCCAGCGGACCCTGACGCGGACCGACCCGCTGATCAAGCGCGGCGGCGTGCCGCAGGTGGCCTGCCGGCCGTTCATCTCCGAATTCAGCATGCGGCGCGCGATCGCCTTTGTGACTTTCCCGGCATGGAAGCGCGCTTACAATCAGCCGGTCGAGGTGCTGCGCCAGCTTTTTGCCGAGCCGCGAGTTCCGCGATTCGCTGGCGGCGGACATCAAGCGCGCCGGCTGGGATTGGGAAAAGGTCACCGTCACCGAAGTCACGAATCCCGATCTGAGGCCATATGGAGAACCGCAACCTGGCCGCAGCATCGCGCGCGAGCGCGGCAAGGCCGGACGCCGAGTTCGACGTGATGGTCGAGCTGGCGCTGGAAGACAACCTGGAGATGTGGTTCTCGCGCCCGGCTTTCAATATCAACGCGGAGCGCGTCGGCAAGCTGATCAACGATCCGCGCACACTGATCGGACTTTCCGACGGCGGCGCCCACGTCAACATGCTGTGCGACGCGGGTTACTGCACCTTCCTGCTCGGCACCTGGGTGCGCGAGCGCAGGCGCGATAACGCTGGAGTACGCGGTCAAGCGAATCACTTCGGAGCCGGCGGATTTCTTCGGAATCAAGGGACGCGGACGGCTGGTTGCCGGCGCCGCCGCCGACATCACGATTTTCGACTCCAATACCGTCGGTTCCCCGCAGCGCGGCGAGATGCGCGCCGACTTGCCCGGCGGCGGCAAACGCCTGGTGATGCCGGCCCACGGCGTCGATCCATACGATGGTCAACGGCACGCCGATCTATGAAGACTCCAAGTACACCGGCGCAACCCCCGGCCAGGTAATCCGCTGGTAAGTCATCGCGCTTCAGTTGGCGAAATCTCAGCGGCGCGGACGTCGGTGCGCGCTGTTTGCTTGGTACCGCGCAACGAGGCCTCCAGCGCCTGCCGGATATAGCGCTGATACGGAATCCGCCGCCGCCGCGCCTCCGCCCGGACGGCACTCAACAGTTCTTCGGAGATTCGGAGATTTATCGACTTCTGCTTCGGCCGGTACTCGAACGGGAACGACGCAAGATTGTCGGCGTTGATGTAATCCGACAGGTCCTTTTCGAGAAAGTCTTCCGCCTCCTTATCGGTATTGAAGACGGGCAATTTCTTGCTCATATTTTTTGATCTCTTTTCGATGCATGTAACGTGCGCTGATAGGCCTCAGAACAGTTCCACCCAGTCCCCTGCCTCGGCGTAAAAACGACAAAGGTGTATCGCCCTCTCGGCGTCCGTCCGATAGCGATAAAGCGCGATTCAGTGCCCGAACCTTTGACATCGGGCATGATCAACGCCTGGCTATGAGTAAGAACATGCTCAATCTCGGCAATGGAGACACCCTGTTTGAGGCATTTCTCACGGTTACCGCTGTCCCAGGCGAACCCTGAAAAGGCCCGGTTTTTTACGTTCGTTGAGTATAGACAAATGCCTTTACTTATGTCTACCGATTGACAGCGCGCGCCCAGATCGCTCGAACGCCGCGACCACGGTCGCGTGGTCGACGACCTTGCCCTCGCGCAGGGCCTTCTTTCCTTCCTTAATGGCGTTTAGGAATTGCTGTTCAGTGGCCACATAAGAGGGCAGGGCTTCGCTAATCAGCCGTGACTTGGTGCGGCCGGTGGCCGCGGCGAACTCCAAGTCGGCATCCAGCTCAGCATGACGCGTGCGGCAAGGTGATGGACTTGGCCATATCGCTGCCTCAAGTTTAACAATGTTTGCATTGTAAATCACAATGCGAGATTTGAACAACCTCAAAGAGGTCTCCCTGCGGTTGGTGGTTCCAGCGCTGAACCACTGCTTGCCGTCGCGGCGAACCGATTAAAGGATGCGTTAACGCAATCCACGGAGATCAGCATGGCGACTGAACGTGAAATTCTGGAGCGGGCAAAGAAATTCGAATTCCAGGGCGGAATTCCCGAGATGCGGGACTTCGTCAATGGCAACGCCAAGGCGCTCAACGCCAAGCCGCCGGAGATTGGCGCCTATCATCCCGATGTTGAATTGCGTCCCGGCTTGCGCGCCGATATCTGCGTGCCCAAGGGCGCCGGTCCTCATCCGACGCTGGTCTATCTGCATGGCGGCGGATGGGTTTCGGGCACCTCGAAGACCCACACCAAGCTGTGCATGGAATTCGCGGCGGCCGGCTACCTGACGGTCAATGTCGATTATCGCCTGGCCCCCGAGCATCCGTTCCCCGCGGGCCTGGACGATTGCGTTTTCGCCGTCGAAGTGGACCGCCGAGAATGCGAGGCGATGGAACGGCGACGCCGATCGGATGGCGATCGGCGGTGACTCGGCGGGCGGCAATCTGACCGCGGCGACGCTGATCAGTCTGGCCGGTCAGTCCGATGCGCCCAAGTTCAAGGCCGCCCTGCTGCTGTATGCGATGCTGGATATTCCCCGCGCACTCAAGGCGTCCGACGGCAATCCGGAAATCACCAGGATGATGATCAAGGCGTACCTCGGCGACCGCCAGGAGCTGATCGACGATCCGCGCGTGACCCCGCTCAACGGCATCAAGCCCGGCATCATGCCGCCGACGCTGCTGCTGGTCGGCACCGCCGACAACCTGGTGCCCGACACCTACGCGATGGCGGAGTTGCTGCGCAAAGCCGAGATCCCGCACGAAGTCCATGTCCTGGAAAACATGCCCCACGCGTTCTTGCAGATCTGGATGGTATCGGGATGCGCGGAGGGCTTGAGCCTGACGATGGACTTCCTCGCGCGCCACGTGTGAGCATGTGGGAGAACGCAGGAAGTCGTCCGCGCCGCGCTGCGAACCCATGGGAGCGCGAGGAAAGGCAATACGAGGCAAAGCTTGCCGCGCTGCGGACCGCCATTGATGAAGGCGACGCCAGCGGTATTGGCGAGGACAACTCTTTGACCGTGTCCACGAAAAAGTTGCCAAGCTTCCTCTGACGCCGCGATAGCTTCGTGATCCTTGGCGGGAACTTGACTCTGGACGCGGTCGGGGTCCTCGGCCTGATGTTCCCGAACTTGTTGACGGTTTGCACGAACTCGACCGGCAATCCGTCGGGGTCCTCGACGTAAAAGCCGCGCAGGCTGGGTCCGATGTTCGATACCGGATTGCTGATTTTCACATCGCCGCGCGCTTTTACCTCGGCGTATTTGGCGTCCACGTCGGGCACATAGAAGGAGAAATGCGTGGTGCCGACGTTCTCCTGCCGCAGACTCAAAACCTCGCCGCCGCCGGACACATACTCCAGGAACTGAAGGACAAAGAGCCGGCGATAACGTGCACCATTTTCATCCGGTTCCCGCCCTCGAGAATCGCTCCCGCATCCATCCCGACCACGTCGCGGTAGAAAGTCAGCGAGCGTTCCAGATTTTTAACGGTCAGTCCAACGTGAGATAAGAAAGCCATCAGGTTCGTCCTCGTCGTATCCGAATTAATTCTCACGTGCCATAGTCGAATGTAAGCCGCGGAGAATCAAGCGCAGTTTCGAGACATCCGGAGCTTGGATCGCGGCGCCATCGGTTTGCATTTGACTTGAGCGCCGATGGTGGACTTAACTCAAAGTCATGGCGGGAATTGTATCTTACGGCTCCTACGTCCCTTACCGGCGGCTCAAGCGCGCCGCGATTGCCCAGGTGCTCGGCGTCGCGGCCGGCAAGGGCGAGCGCGCGGTTGCCAGCTTCGATGAGGACAGCGTCTCGATGGCGGTCGAGGCGCTGCGCGACGCGTTGCGCGGCGCGCCCGGCCCGGCGGTGCAGGCGCTGTTGTTTGCCACCACCACGCCGCCCTACGCGGAGAAGCTCAACGCCGCGATCGTCGGCGCGGCGGCGCAGCTGCCCGCCGAGATCCGCGCCGCCGATCTGACCGGCTCGGTCCGCGCCGGCCTTTCCGCGACTGCTGCAGGCGGCGGACGCGGTCAATGGCGGCGCGTCGCGCGCCGCGGTCGCGATGGCGGATTGCCGGCTCGGCGCGCCCGAAGGCAAGGCCGAGCAGACCAACGGCGACGGCGCCGCGGCGTTCATCGTCGGCGCGCAGAATGTGATCGCCGAAATCGAGGCGAGCGCTCGGTCACGCGCGAGTTCCTCGATACCTGGCGCGCGCCTGGCGAGCGCTTCGCGCACAGTTGGGAGGAACGTTTCGCGCTGACCCAGGCCCACGCGCCGCTGCTGACCGGGTGATCCGCAACCTGCTCGCCAAAGCCAAGGTTGCGGCCGCGGATCTCGCCAAAATCGTGATCGACGCGCCCAATCCGCGCGCGGTCGACGAGAGCGCGCGCGCGCTCAAGCTGGATCCCGCGCGAATTCGCCGAACCGTTCGCCGCGACGATCGGACAAACCGGCGCCGCTCACGCCGGACTGATGCTGGCCAGCGTGCTGCCCGCCGCCAAGCCCGGCGACCGGATCCTGGTCGCCGCCGGGGGCGACGGCGCCGACGCGATGCTGTTGCGCGTGACGCCGGCGGTCGCGAACTATCGCCCGCGCCATTCGGTCGGGCGGCATGATCGAATCCAAGGGCGACGTTTCGTACGCGCAACTATCTCAAATGGCGCGAGATTCTGCCCACCGAGCCGCCGCGCCGGCCCGATCCCGAGCGTCCCGCGGGACCGCCGATGTTTCGCTCCGAGCGCTGGAAGTTCGGCCTGGTCGGCTCGCGATGCACCGCGTGCGGCACCCCGCAACTTCCGCCGCAGCGCATATGCGTCAAATGCCGCGCGCGCGATAAGATGGAGCCGTATCCGTTCGCGGATCGCTCCGCGCGCGATCGCCACCTTCGCGCTGGATCGGCTGGCCTATTCGCTCAATCCGCCGACCGTCAACGTGGTGCTGGATTTCGAGGGCGGCGGCAGGTTTCTGTGCGAGATGACCGACTGCGAGCCGGAAAAGATCGCGATCGGCGATGAAGTCGAGATGACCTTCCGCCGGCTGTTTACCGCCGACGGCGTTCACAACTATTTCTGGAAGGCGCGCCCCAAGCGCTGACCGGAGGCAACTTATGGCAAGCAACGGTATCAAGGACCGCGTCGCGATCATCGGAATGGGATGCACCAGTTCGGCGAGCATTGGGACAAAAGCGTCGATGACCTGCTGATCGACGCCGCCTACGACGCCTACGAGTCCGCCGGCGTCGCTCCCGACGACGTCGACGCCTACTGGCTCGGCACGATGGGCTCGCGTTTCCGGGTTGACGCTTTCGGCTCCGCTCAAGATCCGCTACAGCCGGTCACCCGGGTCGAGAACTTGTGCGCCACCGGCTCCGAGTCGCTGCGCCAGGCCTGTTACGCGGTCGCGTCGGGCGCCTACGACATCGCGATGGCGATCGGGGTGGAGAAGCTGAAGGATTCGGGATACTCCGGGCTGGTGGTTGGCACCGCCCCCAACGACGGCACGCCTGAGCAGCATCACGCCGCCCGCGCTCCTTCTCGCTGCTCGCGCCGGCCTACTTCAAGAAGTACGGACTGGATGCGGACAAGGGTAAGGATGTGCTGTCGCGCATCGCCTGGAAGAACCATCGCAACGGCGCCAAAAACCCCAAGGCGCAGTTCCAGAAGGAAGTGCCGATCGAGGCGATCAGGAACTCGCCGAAAGTCGCCGATCCGCTCGGGATCATGGATTGCTCCGGCGTGTCGGACGGCTCGGCGGCGGCGATCGTGGTGCGGGCCGAAGACGCGCACAAGTACCGCAAGGATCCGATCTACATCAAGGCGCTGTCCTTTATCGCCGGTCCCGGCGAAGGGCCGATGTCGCAGGAGTACGATTTCACCACTTTTCCTGAAGTCGTCGCGTCGGCCAAGGACGCCTACGCGCAGGCGGGAATCAAGAATCCGCGCGAGCGAGATCAGCATGGCCGAGGTGCACGACTGCTTCACGCCGACCGAGCTGGTGCTATACGAAGATATGGGTTTCAGCCCGCGCGGCACCGCATGGCAGCGACGTGATGGAGGGGTTCTTCGAACTGGAAGGCAAGCTGCCGGTCAATCCCGACGGCGGGCTGAAATCGTTCGGCCATCCGATCGGCGCGTCGGGCCTGCGCATGATGTACGAGATGTGGCTGCAACTGCGCGGCGAAGCGGGCCCGCGCCAGATCGACAATCCCAAGCTCGGGCTGACCCACAACCTGGGCGGCGCGCCCGGCCGCTGCGTCAGCTTCGTCTCGGTGGTCGGCAGCTCGCTGGGCTAACCGGCAAGCTCACGCCAGGATTGAACAACCGCGGCCCGCGGCATCCGCCGTGGGCCGCGTCTTCACTAGCCGGAAACCCGGTACCAAGTACCAGAGTCACGCTGCGTGCCCATCAGAGCCGCGCGCGTTGAGGGTGCGCTGGTGTTCAGGATCCAGGACCCTCTCTTGGCGTCATCCTTGAGCGAAGGAGGCTGGAGTCGCAGGATCTTACGCGAAGCGATTTGCCGGAACGTCCGCGCAAAGACAGAATCGCTCGCGCCGATCGCCGTTGCCTCACTGGGCCCAATGCGCGACCCCCGCCATTATGTTCCCAAAAGATTCAATTAATTGTGACTCCGTTGGATACGCTGGAATACCTGCGGGTCGAGTATCCGTGCCCGCCCTTCCATAACGAGTCAAGTCGAATTGTCATCACGATCAGAGCAAAGTCCAAGAATCGGACAGTTTGCCGGCCAGGCACAACTGTGGCACATCGATTGCTTGCTTTAACTCGGCAATCATTATCTGACCTGGTCGTAAAGCATCCCGCCTATGCGGTTTTCGTCAGGCCCCGGCGCCGGCGGCGTTCTCAACGGGAGGAGCTGAAAATGGCGATGGGGCCGCAAGCGGAACAAGCGTCCGGAACGCGATGGCGGGTGAGGACGCCAGCGGGCAGCGTACGTCTGATCCTCGCTGCGTGCGGTGCGGGATTGGCGGCGGTGGTGTTCGGGATCGTGATGGCGCGGGCGGGGGGCGGGGGTGGATTCATGGCGCCCATGGCGCCGGCGACCGTGCCTGGCTCGCCCGGCGATACCACCGCCGACCTGGTGCTGGGGCAGCTCAACTTCACCAACAACACTGCCAACCTGGTCGATGGCCTGGGCTTCGATATGCTGCTGCCGACCGCTTCGCTACGCCGTATTCGGCGCGCGGCGCGGTGGCGATCGACAAGAGCGTCAGTCCCAATCGCATCTGGGTGGCCGACACCTACAACAACCGGGTGCTGGGATGGTCCACTGTCGCGGCGTTCACCACCCACGCGCCGGCCGACATCGTGATCGGGCAATCCGACTTCATCTCCAACCGCTGCGACAACTCGGCGGCGAACAATCCGTCATCCTTGTGCCAACCCATGGGCGTCGTGGTCGATGGCAGCGGTAACTTGTATGTCGCCGACGCTTACCGCGTCCTCGAATACAACCATCCCTTTAGCAGCGGCAATAGCGCGGGTCAGGCCGCGCATCTGACCTTCGGCTTCGGCGCCGCTTGCACCACGCCGGGTTTTGCCAGCGCCGACTGTTTGCGCACTCCGGCCGGGGTGGCGCTGGATGTGTCTAACAATCTCTACGTCGCCGACTAGGGCAACAGCCGGGTGCTGATCTATTTCACGCCGCTGACCAAAACCGCGGTTACCGGCTCGGGTGACACCACCGCGGACGTGGTACTGGGGCAGAATGACCGCTTCAATACGGGCGGATGCAATGATACCGGACCGGGGACCGAGCGCCAATTCGCTGTGCAAGCCCTTCGGGGTGGCGGTGGATGGCGCGGGCAACGTTTACGTGGCCGACTCGGGCAACAGCCGGGTGCTGGAGTATGACAAGCCGCTGGCGGGCGGCGACACCGTTGCCGACGAGGTGTTCGGGCAGCCCAACGGCTTTGCCACCGCCGGCTGCAATCGCGGCGGGCAGCCCGGCCGAA